>CBDBIZ010000011.1:0-1580924 GCA_965206195.1 Gammaproteobacteria bacterium | reverse complement strand
GTAATGTCAGCGCCGCCTTCCGCCCCGCTGGTGGCACTCAAGGCTGCACCAATGGTACCAGCGGCGTTGTCATTGTCAGTAATGGTGGCTGTAGCACTGGCCGTGTTGATCGTAACAGCCGGGTCAGAGGGATTAGTGATAGTGGCAATTAGGGTCTCATCGTTCTCAAAGTCAGTATCATCGGTCACACTCACACTAAAGCTGCCAGTGCTGGCCCCATTGGCCACAGTGATGACCCCAGTTGGGAAGGCCGCGTAGTCATCCCCAGCGGTGGCACTACCGCCACTACTACGGATACTAAAGCTAATGTCATCACCGGTGTTGTTGACCTCAGTTAAGGTCACGGTGTAGGTAATGTCAGCGCCGCCTTCCGCCCCGCTGGTGGCACTCAAGGCTGCACCAATGGTACCAGCGGCGTTGTCATTGTCAGTAATGGTGGCCGTAGCACTGGCCGTGTTGATCGTAACAGCCGGGTCAGAGGGATTAGTGATAGTGGCAATTAGGGTCTCATCGTTCTCAAAGTCAGTATCATCGGTCACACTCACACTAAAGCTGCCAGTGCTGGCCCCATTGGCCACAGTGATGACCCCAGTTGGGAAGGCCGCGTAGTCATCCCCAGCGGTGGCACTACCGCCACTACTACGGATACTAAAGCTAATGTCGTCACCGGTGTTGTTGACCTCAGTTAAGGTCACGGTGTAGGTAATGTCAGCGCCGCCTTCCGCCCCGCTGGTGGCACTCAAGGCTGCACCAATGGTACCAGCGGCGTTGTCATTGTCAGTAATGGTGGCCGTAGCACTGGCCGTGTTGATCGTAACAGCCGGGTCAGAGGGATTAGTGATAGTGGCAATTAGGGTCTCATCGTTCTCAAAGTCAGTATCATCGGCTGACATTACCTACACCGTGACCTTAACTGAGGTCAACAACACCGGTGATGACATTAGCTTTAGTATCCGTAGTAGTGGCGGTAGTGCCACCGCTGGGGATGACTACGCGGCCTTCCCAACTGGGGTCATCACTGTGGCCAATGGGGCCAGCACTGGCAGCTTTAGTGTGAGTGTGACCGATGATACTGACTTTGAGAACGATGAGACCCTAATTGCCACTATCACTAATCCCTCTGACCCGGCTGTTACGATCAACACGGCCAGTGCTACGGCCACCATTACTGACAATGACAACGCCGCTGGTACCATTGGTGCAGCCTTGAGTGCCACCAGCGGGGCGGAAGGCGGCGCTGACATTACCTACACCGTGACCTTAACTGAGGTCAACAACACCGGTGACGACATTAGCTTTAGTATCCGTAGTAGTGGCGGTAGTGCCACCGCTGGGGATGACTACGCGGCCTTCCCAACTGGGGTCATCACTGTGGCCAATGGGGCCAGCACTGGCAGCTTTAGTGTGAGTGTGACCGATGATACTGACTTTGAGAACGATGAGACCCTAATTGCCACTATCACTAATCCCTCTGACCCGGCTGTTACGATCAACACGGCCAGTGCTACGGCCACCATTACTGACAATGACAACGCCGCTGGTACCATTGGTGCAGCCTTGAGTGCCACCAGCGGGGCGGAAGGCGGCGCTGACATTACCTACACCGTGACCTTAACTGAGGTCAACAACACCGGTGACGACATTAGCTTTAGTATCCGTAGTAGTGGCGGTAGTGCCACCGCTGGGGATGACTACGCGGCCTTCCCAACTGGGGTCATCACTGTGGCCAATGGGGCCAGCACTGGCAGCTTTAGTGTGAGTGTGACCGATGATACTGACTTTGAGAACGATGAGACCCTAATTGCCACTATCACTAATCCCTCTGACCCGGCTGTTACGATCAACACGGCCAGTGCTACGGCCACCATTACTGACAATGATCTATCTACTCCTATCCTTAGACTCAATGCTGACACAGGTACTAGTGATAGTGATCATATTACCCATGATGCAACTGTGAATGTTACCAATCTAGCAGTTGGCGCCACTTGGGAATATTCTCTTAATGGGGGTGATTTTATAACAGGCGGTATTGCCACCAGCGAGAATGCAAGTTTTGAACTCCCCAGTGCAGCCCTAGATAGCAGTGGTGCTGATATCTCAGTTAGTACTATTGGGGGACAAACTTCTTTACAAACACTTGGTTTTGACCAAACATTGCCTGCACTGTTTTACTTTGACATTACCCTGCCTGATACTTTTGATGGTGCTAGTCATGTGTTATTTGAGACAGGAGATTTTGTCACAGGGACAACCATCTATCACACAGATGGTGATTTGAGTATTTCAATTGGTACGGGTAATGAGGTTGATTTGACCGCTAATAATGTCTTTAGTGTAGGGGGGCGTTATAGCGTGATGGTTGAGATTTCAGCTGATGGCACGTTAGTGTTTTATGTGGGTCAAGCCAATGAAGCAGGTCTTGCTAGTATGGTTGCTGAGTTTACCGGTAATATTATAGAAGGCCCCATTAGCGATTTCTCTGGTAGTGGTAGTGGTGGTTGGGGCATGGTTTCAGGCGGTACTCAAGGGGATGCTAATGTGACTTATAGTGATTTTACTGGCACTTTTACCCAGGGTCTTTTTTGGAGTGGACAAACCCGCGATATGGTGTTGACCCGTGATTTTGTTGGAGATGTGGTTGTCAGACAAAGTCTTAACGCAGAAACCAGTGCCAATAGCAATATTTTAAATGTTACGCTTGATACCCTTGCCCCTAGTAGACCCGCCATCAACGTAGTCTCAATGGATGATCTCATCAATGCTGCTGAGAACAGTGCTGGCTTTAATCTCACCGGCACCGGTGAAGCGGGAGCAACAATCAACGTATCAGGGTTTGAAAGCGGCATTGCTGATAAAACCACCACCGTTGCCAGCGATGGCACTTGGAGTATCGCCCTGGTTGATGCTGATTTGGCTGATAATGCAAGCACCACTTTATCTGCCACTCAAACTGACGCGGCAGGCAACAGCAGTGCTGCCAGCATGCGCACCATCACCACTGATTTGGTAGCGCCCAGGTTTGCAGCACCCGCCTCTTTTGGTGCAGAACAAGTCATTAGCAGCGCGCAAGATGGTGCTCACTCAGTCACCACCGCTGATGTGGACGGTGATGGTGATGTGGATGTATTGTCAGCGTCATCTAATGACGACACCATCGCCTGGTTTGCAAACGATGGTTCGGGTAACTTTGGCGTGGAGCAAGTCATCAGTAGTATGCAAATGGATGCTCACTCAGTCACCACCGCTGATGTGGACGGTGATGGTGACCTGGATGTATTGTCAGCGTCAGCCGATGATAACACCATTGCTTGGTTTGAGAATGATGGCTTGGGCAACTTTGGTTTAGCGCAAGTCATCAGCAGCACACAAAATGATGCTAGTTCAGTCACCACCGCTGATGTGGATGGTGATGGCGACCTGGATGTATTGTCAACGTCATTTAGTGATAACACCATTGCTTGGTTTGAGAATGATGGTTCAGGCAACTTTAGTGCAGCGCAAGTTATTAGCAACAAATGATGCTAGTTCAGTCACCACCGCTGATGTGGATGGTGATGGCGACCTGGATGTATTGTCAACGTCATTTAGTGATAACACCATTGCTTGGTTTGAGAATGATGGTTCAGGCAACTTTAGTGCAGCGCAAGTTATTAGCAACACACAAAATGGTGTCGAGTCACTCACCACCGCTGATGTGGATAATGATGGCGACCTAGATGTGTTGTCAGCTTCAGCCGATGACGACACCATCGCCTGGTTTGAGAATGATGGCTTGGGCAACTTTGGTTTGGCACAAGTCATTAGCAACACGCAATTAGGTGCTCGCTCAGTCACCACCGCTGATGTGGATGGTGATGGCGACCTAGATGTATTGTCAGCTTCAATTTTTGATAACACCATTGCTTGGTTTGCAAATGATGGCTTGGGCAACTTTGGTTTGGCACAAGTCATCAGCAGTACACAATTGAGTGCTCGTTCAGTCACCACCGCTGATGTGGATGGTGATGGCGACCTAGATGTATTGTCAGCTTCAGCCGATAATGACACCATTGCTTGGTTTGAAAACGATGGTTCAGGTAATTTTGGCTCACAACAAGTCATCAGTAATGCGCAAGATAATGCCCAGGCAGTCACCACCGCTGATGTCGATGGTGATGGTGATGTCGATGTGTTATCAGCATCATTTAGTGATGACACCATCGCCTGGTTTGAGAATTTATTGCCATCTGCTATTGTGGTGTCTGGAGATAATATTATTAATAGCACTGACAACCTAAGTGCTGTTACTTTTAGTGGCAACACCAGAGGAGTTGAAGATGGACAAATCGTTAGCATCAATATTGCTGGTGTTACCACTACAGCCACGGTAGTTAATAATACTTTTAGTGGCACGGTTGACTTAACAGGTGTTGCTGATGGCAATAGCTTAAGCGTAGTTGCCAATGTCAGTGACATTGCTGGCAACCCAGCCACACCATTTAGTGGCACTATTATTAAAGACATCCTCGTCCCCAGCGCACCCACCATCAACGTAGTCTCAATGGATGATCTCATCAATGCTGCTGAGAACAGTGCTGGCTTTAATCTCACCGGCACCGGTGAAGCGGGAGCAACAATCAACGTATCAGGGTTTGAAAGCGGCATTGCTGATAAAACCACCACCGTTGCCAGCGATGGCACTTGGAGTATCGCCCTGGTTGATGCTGATTTGGCTGATAATGCAAGCAATACCTTATCTGCCACCCAAACTGACGCGGCAGGCAACAGCAGTGCTGCCAGCATGCGCACCATCACCACTGATTTGGTAGCCCCCAGGTTTGCAGCACCTGCCTCTTTTGGTGCAGAACAAGTCATTAGCAGCACCCAAGATGGTGCTCGCTCAGTCACCACCGCTGATGTGGATGGTGATGGCGACCTAGATGTGTTGTCAGCGTCATTTAATGACGACACCATTGCTTGGTTTGCAAACGACGGCTCGGGTAACTTTGGTTTAGCGCAAGTCATTAGTAACACACAAGATGGTGCCCAGTCAGTCACCACCGCCGATGTGGACGGCGATGGTGACCTGGATGTATTATCTGCCTCAATTCTTGATGATACCATTGCCTGGTTTGAGAATGATGGCTCGGGTAATTTTGGCGCAGCGCAAGTTATCAGTAGCGTGCAAGATAGTGCTATATCAGTTAGTACCTTCGATGTGGATGGTGACGGCGACCTGGATGTATTGTCAGCTTCAGCCAATGATAACACCATCGCCTGGTTTGCAAACGATGGCTCAGGCGGCTTTAGTGCAGAGCAAGTCATTAGCAGTACGCAATTAGGTGCTACCTCAGTCACCAGTGCTGATGTGGATGGTGACGGTGATGTGGATGTATTGTCAGCGTCATTCGATGATGACACCATCGCCTGGTTTGCAAACGATGGTTCAGGCAACTTTAGTGTAGCACAAGTCATTAGCAACACGCAATTAGGTGCCCAGTCAGTTAGCAGCGCCGATGTGGATGGTGACGGCGATCTGGATGTATTGTCAGCTTCAGCCAATGATAACACCATCGCCTGGTTTGCAAATGATGGCTTGGGCAACTTTGGTTTGGAGCAAGTCATTAGCAGTACACAAAATGGTGCTATATCAGTTAGCAGCGCCGATGTGGATAATGATGGCGATCTGGATGTATTGTCAGCTTCAACTTTTGATAACACCATTGCCTGGTTTGAGAACGATGGTTTGGGTAACTTTGGTCCACAACAAGTCATTAGCAGCATACAACTAAGTGTTCGCTTAGTCACTAGTGCCGATGTGGATGGTGATGGCGACCTGGATGTGTTATCAGCGTCAGCTTTTGATGACACCATCGCCTGGTTTGAGAATTTATTGCCGCTCACGATTGCAGTATCTGAGGATAATATTATTAATAGCACTGATAACCTAAGTGCTGTTACTTTTAGTGGCAACACCAGAGGAGTTGAAGATGGACAAATCGTTAGCATCAATATTGCTGGTGTTACCACTACAGCCACGGTAGTTAATAATACTTTTAGTGGCACGGTTGACTTAACAGGTGTTGCTGATGGCAATAGCTTAAACGTAGTTGCCAATGTCAGTGACATTGCCGGCAATCCAGCCACACCATTTAGTGGCACTATTATTAAAGATACCGCGGCCCCTAACATTAGTATTAATACCATTGCTGGAGATGACCTCATTAACAGCAGCGAGCAAAACGCTACTATTACCGGCAGCGTTGAAGCGGGTGCCAGTGTTAGTTTGTCAATTGGCGCTCAGAATCGCAGCGCCACTGTTAGCAATACCAGCTGGAGTTACACGCTGGTTGCAGATGATATTACTAACCTAGGTCAGGGTGATGCAACCATTACTGCCACTGCCACTGACGTTGCAGGCAATAGTGCACAAGCCACTCAAGATATTACAGTTAGTACCCTTCCTATCCTTAGACTCAATGCTGACACAGGTACTAGTGATAGTGATCATATTACCCATGATGCAACTGTGAATGTTACCAATCTAGCAGTTGGCGCCACTTGGGAATATTCTCTTAATGGGGGTGATTTTATAACAGGCGGTATTGCTACCAGCGAGAATGCAAGTTTTGAACTCCCCAGTGCAGCCCTAGATAGCAGTGGTGCTGATATCTCAGTTAGTACTATTGGGGGACAAACTTCTTTACAAACACTTGGTTTTGACCAAACATTGCCTGCACTGTTTTACTTTGACATTACCCTGCCTGATACTTTTGATGGTGGTAGTCATGTGTTATTTGAGACAGGAGGTTCTGTCACAGGGACAACCATCTATCACACAGATGGTGATTTGAGTATTTCAATTGGTACGGGTAATGAGGTTGATTTGACCGCTAATAATGTCTTTAGTGTAGGGGGGCGTTATAGCGTGATGGTTGAGATTTCAGCTGATGGCACGTTAGTGTTTTATGTGGGTCAAGCCAATGAAGCAGGTCTTGCTAGTATGGTTGCTGAGTTTACCGGTAATATTATAGAAGGCCCCATTAGCGATTTCTCTGGTAGTGGTAGTGGTGGTTGGGGCATGGTTTCAGGCGGTACTCAAGGGGATGCTAATGTGACTTATAGTGATTTTACTGGCACTTTTACCCAGGGTCTTTTTTGGAGTGGACAAACCCGCGATATGGTGTTGACCCGTGATTTTGTTGGAGATGTGGTTGTCAGACAAAGTCTTAACGCAGAAACCAGTGCCAATAGCAATATTTTAAATGTTACGCTTGATACCCTTGCCCCTAGTAGACCCGCCATCAACGTAGTCTCAATGGATGATCTCATCAATGCTGCTGAGAACAGTGCTGGCTTTAATCTCACCGGCACCGGTGAAGCGGGAGCAACAATCAACGTATCAGGGTTTGAAAGCGGCATTGCTGATAAAACCACCACCGTTGCCAGCGATGGCACTTGGAGTATCGCCCTGGTTGATGCTGATTTGGCTGATAATGCAAGCACCACTTTATCTGCCACTCAAACTGACGCGGCAGGCAACAGCAGTGCTGCCAGCATGCGCACCATCACCACCGATTTGGTAGCGCCCAGGTTTGCAGCACCTGCCTCTTTTGGTGCAGAACAAGTCATTAGCAGCACCCAAGATGGTGCTCACTCAGTCACCACCGCTGATGTGGACGGTGATGGTGACCTAGATGTGTTGTTAGCTTCAATGTTTGATAACACCATCGCCTGGTTTGCAAATGATGGCTTGGGTAACTTTGGTCCACAACAAATCATCAGCAGTACGCAAGATGGTGCCGAGTCAGTTACCACCGCTGATGTGGATGGTGATGGCGACCTGGATGTGTTATCAGCGTCAGCCGATGATAACACCGTTGCTTGGTTTGCAAACGATGGCTTGGGTAACTTTGGTCCACAACAAGTCATCAGCAGCACCCAAGATGGTGCTACCTCAGTCACCACCGCTGATGTGGATGGTGACGGTGATCTGGATGTATTGTCAGCTTCAGCCAATGATAACACCATCGCCTGGTTTGCAAACGATGGCTCAGGCAACTTTGGTCCACAACAAATTATTAGTAACACACAAATGGATGCTCACTCAGTCACCAGCGCTGATGTCGATGGTGACGGTGATCTGGATGTATTGTCAGCATCATTTGGTGACGACACCATCGCCTGGTTTGCAAACGATGGCTCGGGTAATTTTGGTTTGGCGCAAGTCATTAGCAACACGCAATTAGGTGCTCGCTTGGTCACCACCGCCGATGTGGATGGTGACGGCGACCTGGATGTGTTGTCAGCTTCAGCCAATAATAACACCATCGCCTGGTTTGCAAATGATGGCTCGGGTAATTTTGGTTTGGCACAAGTCATTAGCAGTACACAAAGTGGTGCTATATCAGTTAGCAGCGCTGATGTGGATGGTGATGGCGACCTAGATGTATTGTCAGCTTCAATTTTTGATAACACCATTGCCTGGTTTGAGAACGATGGTTCAGGCAACTTTAGTGTAGCACAAGTCATCAGCAGCACGCAAGATTCTGCCCAGTCAGTCATCACCGCCGATGTCGATGGTGATGGTGATCTGGATGTGTTATCAGCGTCACTTAATGATGACACCATCGCCTGGTTTGAGAATTTATTGCCATCTGCTATTGTGGTGTCTGGAGATAATATTATTAATAGCACTGACAACCTAAGTGCTGTTACTTTTAGTGGCAACACCAGAGGAGTTGAAGATGGACAAATCGTTAGCATCAATATTGCTGGTGTTACCACTACAGCCACGGTAGTTAATAATACTTTTAGTGGCACGGTTGACTTAACAGGTGTTGCTGATGGCAATAGCTTAAGCGTAGTTGCCAATGTCAGTGACATTGCTGGCAACCCAGCCACACCATTTAGTGGCACTATTATTAAAGACATCCTCGTCCCCAGCGCACCCACCATCAACGTAGTCTCAATGGATGACCTCATCAATGCCGCTGAGAACAGTGCTGGCTTTAATCTCACCGGCACCGGTGAAGCGGGGGCCACGCTTACGGTCAGTGGTTTTGAGACAGCCGATAAAACCACCATCGTTGCCAGCGATGGCACTTGGAGTATCGCCCTGGTTGATGCTGATTTGGCTGATAATGCAAGCACCACTTTATCTGCCACCCAAACTGACGCGGCAGGCAACAGCAGTGCTGCCAGCACACGCACCATTACCACCGATTTGGTAGCGCCCAGGTTTACAGCACCGGCCTCTTTTGGTGCAGAACAAGTCATTAGCAGCACCCAAGATGGTGCTCGCTCAGTCACCACCGCTGATGTGGATGGTGATGGCGACCTAGATGTGTTGTCAGCTTCAATTTTTGATGACACCATCGCCTGGTTTGCAAATGATGGCTTAGGCAACTTTGGTCCACAACAAGTCATCAGCAGCACCCAAAGTGCTGCCCAGGCAGTTACTAGTGCGGATGTGGATGGTGATGGCGACCTGGATGTATTATCTGCCTCGTTTAATGATGACACCATCGCCTGGTTTGAGAATGATGGCTTGGGTAATTTTGGCGCAGCGCAAGTTATCAGTAGCGTGCAAGATAGTGCTATATCAGTTAGTACCTTCGATGTGGATGGTGACGGTGATCTGGATGTGTTGTCAGCTTCAACTTTTGATAACACCATTGCCTGGTTTGAGAACGATGGTTTGGGTAACTTTGGCTCACAACAAGTCATTAGCAGCACCCAAAGTGCTGCCCAGTCAGTCACCACCGCTGATATCGATGGTGATGGCGACCTAGATGTATTATCTGCCTCGTTTAATGATGACACCATCGCCTGGTTTGCAAACGATGGCTCGGGTAATTTTGGTTTAGAGCAAATCATCAGCAGCACCCAAGATGGTGCTCGCTCAGTTAGCAGCGCTGATATCGATGGTGATGGCGACCTAGATGTATTATCTGCCTCGTTTAATGATGACACCATCGCCTGGTTTGCAAACGATGGCTCGGGTAATTTTGGCTCACAACAAGTCATCAGTAGTACGCAAGATGGTGTCCAGTCAGTTAGCACCGCCGATGTGGATGGTGATGGCGACCTAGATGTATTGTCGGCTTCAATCAATGATGATACCATCGCTTGGTTCGAGAATGATGGCTCGGGTAACTTTGGTCCACAACAAGTCATCAGCAGCACGCAAGATAATGCCCAGGCAGTCACCACCGCTGATGTCGATGGTGATGGTGATCTGGATGTATTATCAGCGTCACTTAATGACGATACCATCGCCTGGTTTGAGAATTTATTGCCGCTCACGATTGCAGTATCTGAGGATAATATTATTAATAGCACTGATAACCTAAGTGCTATTACTTTTAGTGGCAACACCAGAGGAGTTGAAGATGGACAAATCGTTAGCATCAATATTGCTGGTGTTACCACTACAGCCACGGTAGTTAATAATACTTTTAGTGGCACGGTTGACTTAACAGGTGTTGCTGATGGCAATAGCTTAAACGTAGTTGCCAATGTCAGTGACATTGCCGGCAATCCAGCCACACCATTTAGTGGCACTATTATTAAAGATACCGCGGCCCCTAACATTAGTATTAATACCATTGCTGGGGATGACCTCATTAACAACAGCGAGCAGGGCGCTACTATTACTGGCAGCGTTGAAGCGGGTGCCACTGTTAGTTTGTCAATTGGTGGACAGAATCGCAGCGCCACTGTTACGGCTGGCAGCTGGAGTTACACGCTGGTTGCAGATGATATTACTAACCTAGGTCAGGGTGATGCAACCATTACTGCCACTGCCACTGACGTTGCAGGCAATAGTGCACAAGCCACTCAAACTATTACGGTTGATACCATTGCCCCTAACATTAGTATTAATACCATTGCTGGGGATGACCTCATTAACAACAGCGAGCAGGGCGCTACTATTACTGGCAGCGTTGAAGCGGGTGCCAGTGTTAGTTTATCAATTGGTGGACAGAATCGCAGCGCCACTGTTACGGCTGGTAGCTGGAGTTACACGCTGGTTGCAGATGATATTACTAACCTAGGTCAGGGTGATGCAACCATTACTGCCACTGCCACTGACGCGGCAGGCAATAGTGCGCAAGCCACTCAAGCTATTACGGTTGATACCATTGCCCCTAATGCACCCGCCATCAACGTAGTCTCAATGGATGACCTCATCAATGCCGCTGAGAACAGTGCTGGCTTTAATCTCACCGGCACCGGTGAAGCGGGGGCCACGCTTACGGTCAGTGGTTTTGAGACAGCCGATAAAACCACCATCGTTGCCAGCGATGGCACTTGGAGTATCGCCCTGGTTGATGCTGATTTGGCTGATAATGCAAGCACCACCTTATCTGCCACCCAAACTGACGCGGCAGGCAACAGCAGTGCTGCCAGCATGCGCACCATCACCACTGATTTGGTAGCGCCCAGGTTTGCAGCACCCGTCTCTTTTGGTGCAGAACAAGTCATCAGTAGCACCCAAGATGGTGCTCACTCAGTCACCACCGCTGATGTGGATGGTGATGGTGACTTAGATGTGTTGTCAGCTTCAGATTTTGATGACACCATCGCCTGGTTTGCAAACGATGGCTCAGGCAATTTTGGTGCAGCGCAAATCATCAGCAGCACGCAAGATGGTGCCCAGTCAGTCACCACCGCTGATGTAGACGGTGATGGTGACCTAGATGTGTTATCGGCTTCAGTAAATGATGACACCATTGCTTGGTTTGCAAACGATGGCTTGGGCAACTTTGGCCCACAACAAGTCATCAGTAGCGCGCAAGATGGTGCTCGCTCAGTCACCACCTTCGATGTGGACGGTGATGGCGACCTGGATGTATTGTTCGCCTCAAGTTTTGATAGTACTATCGCCTGGTTTGCAAACGATGGCTCGGGCAACTTTGGCGTGGAGCAAGTCATCAGTAGTACACAAAATGGTGCTTGGTCAGTTAGCAGTGCCGATGTGGATGGTGATGGTGATATCGATGTGTTATCCGCCTCAATTCTTGATAATACCATTGCCTGGTTTGCAAACGATGGCTTGGGTAACTTTGGCTCACAACAAGTCATCAGTAGCACACAAAATGCTGTTATATCAGTCACCACCGCTGATGTAGACGGTGATGGTGACCTAGATGTATTGTCAGCATCACTTAATGATGACACCATTGCCTGGTTTGCAAACGATGGCTCGGGTAATTTTGGCTCACAACAAGTCATCAGTAATGCGCAAGATGGTGCCCAGTCAGTTAGCAGTGCCGATGTGGATGGTGATGGTGACCTAGATGTATTGTCAGCTTCAGCCGATGACGACACCATTGCCTGGTTCGAGAATGATGGCTCGGGTAATTTTGGCTCACAACAAGTCATCAGTAATGCGCAAGATAATGCCCAGGCAGTCACCAGCGCTGATGTCGATGGTGATGGTGATGTCGATGTGTTATCAGCATCATTTAGTGATGATACCATCGCCTGGTTTGAGAATTTATTGCCGCTCACGATTGCAGTATCTGAGGATAATATTATTAATAGCACTGATAACCTAAGTGCTGTTACTTTTAGTGGCAACACCAGAGGAGTTGAAGATGGACAAATCGTTAGCATCAATATTGCTGGTGTTACCACTACAGCCACGGTAGTTAATAATACTTTTAGTGGCACGGTTGACTTAACAGGTGTTGCCGATGGCAATAGCTTAAACGTAGTTGCCAATGTCAGTGACATTGCTGGCAATCCAGCCACACCATTTAGTGGCACTATCATTAAAGATACTCTTGCCCCTAACATTAGTATTAATACCATTGCTGGGGATGACCTCATTAACAGTAGCGAGCAGGGCGCTACTATTACCGGCAGCGTTGAAGCAGGCGCCAGTGTTAGTTTGTCAATTGGCGCTCAGAATCGCAGCGCCACTGTTAGCAATACCACCTGGAGTTACACGCTGGTTGCGGATGATATTACTAACCTAGGTCAGGGTGATGCAACCATTACTGCCACTGCCACTGACGTTGCAGGCAATAGTGCACAAGCCACTCAAACTATTACGGTTGATACTCTTGCCCCCAACATTAGTATTAATACCATTGCTGGGGATGACCTTATCAATGCCACTGAGGATGATAATGAGCTTGTCGTTAGTGGCACCAGCACTGGAGTAGAAGATGGTCAAATAGTGACCCTAGCTTTAAACAATCAAAACTATAGTGCTACTATTAATAATAATAGCTGGAGTGTCAACATTCCAGCCGCCGCCATCCAAGCTCTAAGTGAAACTACTCATACCTTAACTGCCAATGTCAGTGATGCAGCTGGCAATCTGGCAGCAACCGCCAGCCGTAATATCAGCTATGATGCCACTGCCCCTAATGCACCCGCCATCAACGTAGTCTCAATGGATGATCTCATCAATGCTGCTGAGAACAGTGCTGGCTTTAATCTCACCGGCACCGGTGAAGCGGGAGCAACAATCAACGTATCAGGGTTTGAAAGCGGCATTGCTGATAAAACCACCACCGTTGCCAGCGATGGCACTTGGAGTATCGCCCTGGTTGATGCTGATTTGGCTGATAATGCAAGCACCACTTTATCTGCCACTCAAACTGACGCGGCAGGCAACAGCAGTGCTGCCAGCACACGCACCATTACCACCGATTTGGTAGCGCCCAGGTTTACAGCACCGGCCTCTTTTGGTGCAGAACAAGTCATTAGCAGCACCCAAGATGGTGCTCGCTCAGTCACCACCGCTGATGTGGATGGTGATGGCGACCTAGATGTGTTGTCAGCTTCAATTTTTGATGACACCATCGCCTGGTTTGCAAATGATGGCTTAGGCAACTTTGGTCCACAACAAGTCATCAGCAGCACCCAAAGTGCTGCCCAGGCAGTTACTAGTGCGGATGTGGATGGTGATGGCGACCTGGATGTATTATCTGCCTCGTTTAATGATGACACCATCGCCTGGTTTGAGAATGATGGCTTGGGTAATTTTGGCGCAGCGCAAGTTATCAGTAGCGTGCAAGATAGTGCTATATCAGTTAGTACCTTCGATGTGGATGGTGACGGTGATCTGGATGTGTTGTCAGCTTCAACTTTTGATAACACCATTGCCTGGTTTGAGAACGATGGTTTGGGTAACTTTGGCTCACAACAAGTCATTAGCAGCACCCAAAGTGCTGCCCAGTCAGTCACCACCGCTGATATCGATGGTGATGGCGACCTAGATGTATTATCTGCCTCGTTTAATGATGACACCATCGCCTGGTTTGCAAACGATGGCTCGGGTAATTTTGGTTTAGAGCAAATCATCAGCAGCACCCAAGATGGTGCTCGCTCAGTTAGCAGCGCTGATATCGATGGTGATGGCGACCTAGATGTATTATCTGCCTCGTTTAATGATGACACCATCGCCTGGTTTGCAAACGATGGCTCGGGTAATTTTGGCTCACAACAAGTCATCAGTAGTACGCAAGATGGTGTCCAGTCAGTTAGCACCGCCGATGTGGATGGTGATGGCGACCTAGATGTATTGTCGGCTTCAATCAATGATGATACCATCGCTTGGTTCGAGAATGATGGCTCGGGTAACTTTGGTCCACAACAAGTCATCAGCAGCACGCAAGATAATGCCCAGGCAGTCACCACCGCTGATGTCGATGGTGATGGTGATCTGGATGTATTATCAGCGTCACTTAATGACGATACCATCGCCTGGTTTGAGAATTTATTGCCGCTCACGATTGCAGTATCTGAGGATAATATTATTAATAGCACTGATAACCTAAGTGCTGTTACTTTTAGTGGCAACACCAGAGGAGTTGAAGATGGACAAATCGTTAGCATCAATATTGCTGGTGTTACCACTACAGCCACGGTAGTTAATAATACTTTTAGTGGCACGGTTGACTTAACAGGTGTTGCTGATGGCAATAGCTTAAACGTAGTTGCCAATGTCAGTGACATTGCTGGCAACCCAGCCACACCATTTAGTGGCACTATTATTAAAGATACCGCGGCCCCTAACATTAGTATTAATACCATTGCTGGGGATGACCTCATTAACAACAGCGAGCAGGGCACTACTATTACCGGCAGCGTTGAAGCGGGTGCCAGTGTCAGTTTGTCAATTGGCGCTCAGAATCGCAGCGCCACTGTTACGGCTGGTAGCTGGAGTTACACGCTGGTTGCAGATGATATTACTAACCTAGGTCAGGGTGATGCAACCATTACTGCCACTGCCACTGACGTTGCAGGCAATAGTGCACAAGCCACTCAAACTATTACGGTTGATACCATTGCCCCTAACATTAGTATTAATACCATTGCTGGGGATGACCTCATTAACAACAGCGAGCAGGGCGCTACTATTACTGGCAGCGTTGAAGCGGGTGCCAGTGTTAGTTTGTCAATTGGTGGACAGAATCGCAGCGCCACTGTTACGGCTGGTAGCTGGAGTTACACGCTGGTTGCAGATGATATTACTAACCTAGGTCAGGGTGATGCAACCATTACTGCCACTGCCACTGACGCTGCAGGCAATAGTGCGCAAGCCACTCAAGCTATTACGGTTGATACCATTGCCCCTAATGCACCCACTATCAACGTAGTCTCAATGGATGACCTCATCAATGCTGCTGAGAACAGTGCTGGCTTTAATCTCACCGGCACCGGTGAAGCGGGAGCAACAATCAACGTATCAGGGTTTGAAAGCGGCATTGCTGATAAAACCACCACCGTTGCCAGCGATGGCACTTGGAGTATCGCCCTGGTTGATGCTGATTTGGCTGATAATGCAAGCACCACTTTATCTGCCACTCAAACTGACGCGGCAGGCAACAGCAGTGCTGCCAGCATGCGCACCATCACCACCGATTTGGTAGCCCCCAGGTTTGCAGCACCCGCCTCTTTTGGTGCAGAACAAGTCATTAGCAGCACCCAAGATGGTGCTCGCTCAGTCACCACCGCTGATGTGGACGGTGATGGCGACTTAGATGTGTTGTCAGCGGCATCTAATGACGACACCATTGCCTGGTTTGCAAACGATGGCTTGGGTAATTTTGGTCCACAACAAGTCATTAGTAACACCCAAAGTGCTGCCCAGTCAGTTACCACCGCTGATGTGGATGGTGACGGCGACCTGGATGTATTGTCAGCGTCAGCCGATGATAACGCCGTTGCTTGGTTTGCAAACGATGGCTTAGGTAATTTTGGTCCACAACAAGTCATTAGTAGCACACAAAATAACCCCGAGTCAGTTACTACCGCTGATGTGGATGGTGACGGTGATCTGGATGTATTATCAGCGTCGTTTGTTGATGATACTATTGCCTGGTTTGCAAACGATGGCTTGGGTAATTTTGGTCCACGACAAGTCATCAGCAGTAGACAAAATGGTGCTAGTTCAGTTACCACCGCTGATGTGGATGGTGATGGTGATGTGGATGTATTATCTGCCTCGTTTAATGACAGCACCATTGCCTGGTTTGAGAATGATGGCTCGGGTAACTTTGGCGTGGAGCAAGTCATCAGCAGTAGACAAAGTGGTGCCGAGTCAGTCACCACTGCCGATGTGGATGGTGATGGTGACCTAGATGTGTTGTCAGCTTCAGATTTTGATGATACCATCGCCTGGTTTGCAAATGATGGTTCGGGTAACTTTGGCATGGAGCAAGTCATCAGTAGTACGCAAGATGGTGCCCAGTCAGTTAGCAGCGCTGATGTGGATGGTGATGGCGACCTGGATGTATTGTCAGCGTCATTTGCTGACGACACCATCGCTTGGTTTGCAAATGATGGCTTGGGTAATTTTGGCCCACAACAAGTCATCAGCAGTATGCAAGATAATGCCCAGTCAGTCACCAGCGCTGATGTGGATGGTGATGGCGACCTGGATGTGTTATCAACGTCGCTTAGTGATAACACCATCGCCTGGTTTGAGAATTTATTGCCGCTCACGATTGCAGTATCTGAGGATAATATTATTAATAGCACTGATAACCTAAGTGCTATTACTTTTAGTGGCAACACCAGAGGAGTTGAAGATGGACAAATCGTTAGCATCAATATTGCTGGTGTTACCACTACAGCCACGGTAGTTAATAATACTTTTAGTGGCACGGTTGACTTAACAGGTGTTGCTGATGGCAATAGCTTAAACGTAGTTGCCAATGTCAGTGACATTGCTGGCAATCCAGCCACACCATTTAGTGGCACTATTATTAAAGATACCGCGGCCCCTAACATTAGTATTAATACCATTGCTGGGGATGACCTCATTAACAGCAGCGAGCAAAACGCTACTATTACTGGCAGCGTTGAAGCGGGTGCCAGTGTTAGTTTATCAATTGGTGGACAGAATCGCAGCGCCACTGTTACGGCTGGTAGCTGGAGTTACACGCTGGTTGCAGATGATATTACTAACCTAGGTCAGGGTGATGCAACCATTACTGCCACTGCCACTGACGCTGTGGGTAATAGTGCGCAAGACACTCAAGCTATTACGGTTGATACTCTTGCCCCTAGGTTTGCAGCAATAGCCTCTTTTGGCGCAGCACAAGTCATCAGCAGCGCGCAAGATGGTGCTATATCAGTTACTACTTTCGATGTGGACGGCGATGGTGACCTAGATGTGTTATCAGCGTCACTTAATGACGACACCATCGCCTGGTTTGCAAACGATGGCTCGGGTAATTTTGGCCCACAACAAGTCATCAGTAGCACACAAAATGGTGCTGTATCAGTCACCACCTTCGATGTGGATGGTGACGGCGATCTGGATGTATTGTCAGCGTCATTTAGTGACGACACCATCGCCTGGTTTGAGAATGATGGCTTGGGTAACTTTGGCGCAGCGCAAGTCATCAGTAGCGCGCAAGATGGTGCTCGCTCAGTCACCACCTTCGATGTGGATGGTGACGGCGATCTGGATGTGTTGTCAGCTTCAGCCAATGATGACACCATCGCCTGGTTTGCAAATGATGGCTCGGGCAATTTTGGTCCACAACAAGTCATCAGCAGTACGCAAGATGGTGTCCAGTCAGTCACCACCGCTGATGTGGATGGTGATGGTGACCTGGATGTGTTATCAGCGTCATCTAATGACGATACCATCGCCTGGTTCAAAAACGATGGCTCAGGCGGCTTTAGCTCAATGCAAGTCATCAGTGGTACGCAAGATGGTGCCCAGTCAGTTAGCAGCGCCGATGTGGATGGTGATGGCGACCTGGATGTGTTATCGGCTTCAGCTTTTGATAATACCATTGCCTGGTTTGCAAATGATGGTTCGGGTAACTTTGGCCCACAACAAGTCATCAGTAGCACACAAGATGGTGCCGAGTCAGTTAGCACCTTCGATGTGGATGGTGATGGTGATGTGGATGTGTTGTCAGCTTCAGCCAATGATAACACCATCGCTTGGTTTGCAAATGATGGCTTAGGCAGTTTCGGTTTAGCGCAAGTCATTAGTAGCACACAAAGAGGTGCTATATCAGTTAGCAGTGCTGATGTCGATGGTGATGGTGATCTGGATGTATTATCAGCGTCACTTAATGACGATACCATCGCCTGGTTTGAGAATTTATTGCCATCTGCTATTGTGGTGTCTGAGGATAATATTATTAATAGCACTGATAACCTAAGTGTTATTACTTTTAGTGGCAACACCAGAGGAGTTGAAGATGGACAAATCGTTAGCATCAATATTGCTGGTGTTACCACTACAGCCACGGTAGTTAATAATACTTTTAGTGGCACGGTTGACTTAACAGGTGTTGCTGATGGCAATAGCTTAAACGTAGTTGCCAATGTCAGTGACATTGCTGGCAACCCAGCCATACCATTTAGTGGCACTATTATTAAAGATACCGCGGCCCCTAACATTAGTATTAATACCATTGCTGGGGATGACCTCATTAACAGTAGCGAGCAGGGCACTACTATTACCGGCAGCGTTGAAGCGGGTGCCAGTGTTAGTTTGTCAATTGGCGCTCAGAATCGCAGCGCCACTGTTAGCAATACCAGCTGGAGTTACACGCTGGTTGCGGATGATATTACTAACCTAGGTCAGGGTGATGCAACCATTACTGCCACTGCCACTGACGTTGCAGGCAATAGTGCGCAAGCCACTCGAGCTATTACGGTTGATACCATTGTTCCAACCCCCATCATTGCACCCAATACTAATACAGGTTCTAGTGGTGATGATAGTGCTACCTATGACAACACCATTAAAATTAGCTACCTAGAAGTCGGCGCAACTTGGGAATATTCAACGGATGCTGGTAGCACTTGGATAACAGGCGGCGTAGCTGACGCAAGCGGTATAGGTAGTTTTGATATTGTTGCATCAGGTAGTTTAAATAGCAACCCTACACAATCTGTCGCCGGTATTGAAACTGCTCCAAGCTTTAACACTTACTCAGCTAATTCCCCTGATGTGTTCTATTTTGATCTAACCATGGATACCACATTTGATGGCACCAACCATGTGATATTTGAAAGTGGGGGCAATGTTAGAGGTATCACCATTTACCACACGGATGATAAGCTCAGTATTAGTATTGGTAATGATAATGGTGTTAGTGATTTAACCACCAGTGCTTTCCAAGCAGGTCGGCGTTATGCGGTGATTGTTGAGTTATTAGCAAACAATACAGTGAACTTTTATGTCGCTGAAAAAGGGGCTGAGCTACCTGGTAGCATTCCACAAATAGCCAGTGCAATTTGGAGTGGTGGTAACAACTGGTCTGGTAGTGATGCGGGAGGTTGGGGTACAAGTAGTAATACTACCCGATTTTCAGGTGCATTGAGTGATTTTTCGGGCACATTTAATGAAGGGCGTTTTTGGAGTGGACTGACTCAGTCCGACATTTGGAGTGATGGGGGTGATTTTGATGGTGATTTAGTGGTTAGGCAAATTGATATTGCTGGCAACATAAGCAACATCAGTAATTTGCTAACGTTGAACGTGGATAGCATCGCTCCTAATGCTGCACCCACCATCAACGTAGTCTCAATGGATGACCTCATCAATGCCGCTGAGAACAGTGCTGGCTTTAATCTCACCGGCACCGGTGAAGCGGGGGCCATGCTTACGGTCAGTGGTTTTGAGACAGCCGATAAAACCACCATCGTTGCCAGTGATGGCACTTGGAGTATCGCCCTGGTTGATGCTGATTTGGCTGATAATGCAAGCACCACTTTATCTGCCACCCAAACTGACGCGGCAGGCAACAGCAGTGAGCCAGTCACTCAAACTATTACGGTTGATACCCTCGCCCCTAACATTAGTATTAATACCATTGCTGGGGATGACCTCATTAACAGCAGCGAGCAAAACGCTACTATTACTGGCAGCGTTGAAGCGGGTGCCAGTGTTAGTTTGTCAATTGGTGGACAGAATCGCAGCGCCACTGTTACGGCTGGCAGCTGGAGTTACACGCTGGTTGCAGATGATATTACTAACCTAGGTCAGGGTGATGCAACCATTACTGCCACTGCCACTGACGTTGCAGGCAATAGTGCACAAGCCACTCAAACTATTACGGTTGATACCATTGCCCCTAACATTAGTATTAATACCATTGCTGGGGATGACCTCATTAACAACAGCGAGCAGGGCGCTACTATTACTGGCAGCGTTGAAGCGGGTGCCAGTGTTAGTTTATCAATTGGTGGACAGAATCGCAGCGCCACTGTTACGGCTGGTAGCTGGAGTTACACGCTGGTTGCAGATGATATTACTAACCTAGGTCAGGGTGATGCAACCATTACTGCCACTGCCACTGACGCGGCAGGCAATAGTGCGCAAGCCACTCAAGCTATTACGGTTGATACCATTGCCCCTAATGCACCCGCCATCAACGTAGTCTCAATGGATGACCTCATCAATGCCGCTGAGAACAGTGCTGGCTTTAATCTCACCGGCACCGGTGAAGCGGGGGCCACGCTTACGGTCAGTGGTTTTGAGACAGCCGATAAAACCACCATCGTTGCCAGCGATGGCACTTGGAGTATCGCCCTGGTTGATGCTGATTTGGCTGATAATGCAAGCACCACCTTATCTGCCACTCAAACTGACGCGGCAGGCAACAGCAGTGCTGCCAGCACACGCACCATTACCACCGATTTGGTAGCGCCCAGGTTTACAGCACCGGCCTCTTTTGGTGCAGAACAAGTCATTAGCAGCACCCAAGATGGTGCTCGCTCAGTCACCACCGCTGATGTGGATGGTGATGGCGACCTAGATGTGTTGTCAGCTTCAATTTTTGATGACACCATCGCCTGGTTTGCAAATGATGGCTTAGGCAACTTTGGTCCACAACAAGTCATCAGCAGCACCCAAAGTGCTGCCCAGGCAGTTACTAGTGCGGATGTGGATGGTGATGGCGACCTGGATGTATTATCTGCCTCGTTTAATGATGACACCATCGCCTGGTTTGAGAATGATGGCTTGGGTAATTTTGGCGCAGCGCAAGTTATCAGTAGCGTGCAAGATAGTGCTATATCAGTTAGTACCTTCGATGTGGATGGTGACGGTGATCTGGATGTGTTGTCAGCTTCAACTTTTGATAACACCATTGCCTGGTTTGAGAACGATGGTTTGGGTAACTTTGGCTCACAACAAGTCATTAGCAGCACCCAAAGTGCTGCCCAGTCAGTCACCACCGCTGATATCGATGGTGATGGCGACCTAGATGTATTATCTGCCTCGTTTAATGATGACACCATCGCCTGGTTTGCAAACGATGGCTCGGGTAATTTTGGTTTAGAGCAAATCATCAGCAGCACCCAAGATGGTGCTCGCTCAGTTAGCAGCGCTGATATCGATGGTGATGGCGACCTAGATGTATTATCTGCCTCGTTTAATGATGACACCATCGCCTGGTTTGCAAACGATGGCTCGGGTAATTTTGGCTCACAACAAGTCATCAGTAGTACGCAAGATGGTGTCCAGTCAGTTAGCACCGCCGATGTGGATGGTGATGGCGACCTAGATGTATTGTCGGCTTCAATCAATGATGATACCATCGCTTGGTTCGAGAATGATGGCTCGGGTAACTTTGGTCCACAACAAGTCATCAGCAGCACGCAAGATAATGCCCAGGCAGTCACCACCGCTGATGTCGATGGTGATGGTGATCTGGATGTATTATCAGCGTCACTTAATGACGATACCATCGCCTGGTTTGAGAATTTATTGCCGCTCACGATTGCAGTATCTGAGGATAATATTATTAATAGCACTGATAACCTAAGTGCTGTTACTTTTAGTGGCAACACCAGAGGAGTTGAAGATGGACAAATCGTTAGCATCAATATTGCTGGTGTTACCACTACAGCCACGGTAGTTAATAATACTTTTAGTGGCACGGTTGACTTAACAGGTGTTGCTGATGGCAATAGCTTAAACGTAGTTGCCAATGTCAGTGACATTGCTGGCAACCCAGCCACACCATTTAGTGGCACTATTATTAAAGATACCGCGGCCCCTAACATTGCCTTGGGTAGTGCCAATCTGCTCTCAAATGGCTCGTTTGAGTCGCCAGATGTGGACGAGGATCTAGCGCCAATACTACGACTCTCGCCTGCCATAGGTTTTGATAACAACTGGACAATAGTTGGTGCAGTTGATCTTATAAGTAACACTATTGACTTTCCTGTCAGTGGCGATGCTAGCATTTTTAGCGATGGAAGTCAATTTCTTGACTTAGTGGGTAGTGGACTAGGTTCGGGCATTACACAAACTATCAGTACGGTGGTTGGAGAACTCTATTACTTGTCCCTAGAATACGCATCATTGTCAGGTACAGGTGAGGCAGTCGATATTTTGGTAGATGGTGTTGTTGTCCAAAGTGTTATTGATAATTCAGGCTCTGCAACCAACTTACAAACCACTAAGTTTAGTTTTATCGCAACCAGCACTGAGACTGAAATTGGGATTATTTCTACCGCACTTGGCTCAATTTTTACTTCCATAGGCTTGCTCATCGATAATGTTGTTGTCGTACCTAGCATCGTCTTAGATGGAGACAATATCGTCAATGCTAGTGAAGCGACTAATGTCATCATCATTGGCACTAGTGCAGGTGTAGAAGCAGGGCAAGTTGCACGCGTGAGTCTAAGTGATGGCACCAGTACAACTATCAACACCACAGCCGTGGTGCAAGCTGATGGTAGTTGGCGTGCCAATGGCGTTGACATCAGCAGGCTGAATGATGGCAACATCACCGTTACTGTTGATGTCAGTGATGCAGCTGGCAACCCAGCCACTCAAGCTACCACAGATATCACTTATGATGCCACACCGATTATCACTATTGATGTTATCAGTACCGATGATATTATCAATGCCACAGAAGATGATGAAAATATCCCTATTAGTGGCACCGCTGCTGGGGTAGAAGATGGACAAACAGTCACGGTAAATCTTAATGGACAAGATTACACTGGTATGGTCAGTAGTGGTGTGTGGATGGTGAACTTGCCAGCAGCCGATGCCGAATTACTTCCAGAAGGCAGTCTAATAGTGGTTGCTGATGTGAGTAATGTGGCTGGTGAGCGAGCCGTGTCAGCCACCCGAGAGATTATCCATGACAGTATAATACCAACCATTGCCCTAGGTGGTGTCAATCTGCTCTCAAATGGCTCGTTTGAGTCGCCGATTGACCCAAATTTTTTCAATAGTCAACTCGCTCTAACAGGCTCGTTTGACGCTTGGACAATTGATAGGTCCATTAATGTTTTTAATGTTGATGATGTTGCAGGCGACCCTTTTACTAATGGTGTGCAGTTTATTGATATAATAGGCACTGGTAATGGCATTACACAAACTATCAGCACAGTGGTTGGAGAATTCTATGAGTTGTCCCTAGAATACGCATCAACCACGGGCACAGGCGAGACAGTAGATATTTTGGTAGATGGTGTTGTTGTCCAAAGTATTGTTGATAATTCAGGCTCTGCAAACAACTTACAAACCACTAAGTTTAGTTTTATTGCAACCAGCACTGAGACTGAAATTGGGATTATTACCATTGATAGAGGTCAGCTATACCTCGATAATGTCGTTGTCATACCTAGCATCGTCTTAGATGGAGACAATATCATTAATGTCAGTGAAGCGACTAATGTCATCATCATTGGTACAACCACAGGCGCACAAGCAGGGCAAGTTGCACGCGTGAGTCTAAGTGATGGTGTTAATGCAGTTATCAATACCACAGCCGTGGTGCAAGCTGATGGTAGTTGGCGTATCAACGGCGTTGACATCAGCAGGCTGAATGATGGCAACATCACCGTTACTGCTGATGTCAGTGATGTTGCTGGCAACCCAGCCATAACTCTTAGTGATACCATTATTAAAGACACAGTCGTAGCTGCACCTGTCATTGATGTGGTCTCAGGGGATGATCTAATCAGTTCTGCTGAGAACAGTGCTGGCTTTAATCTCACTGGCACCGGTGAAGCGGGGGCCACGCTTACGGTTAGTGGTTTTGAGACAGCCGATAAAACCACCATCGTTGCCAGCGATGGCACTTGGAGTATTGCTCTGGTTGATGCTGATTTGGCTGATAATGCACGCACCACTTTATCTGCCACTCAAACTGACGCGGCAGGCAATAGCAGTGCTGCAACCACAAAAACTATTAGTGTTGGTGTCAGCATTAATATTGGCCCTATTAGTGGTGATAATATCATCAATGCCGCAGAAGATGATGAAAATATCCTCATTAGTGGCACCACTGTTGGGGTGGAAGATGGACAAATGGTTACCGTGATTCTTAATGAACAAAATTATTTCACCACAGTTAATAATAATATCTGGACAGTAAACTTGCCTGCAGCCGATGCCGAATTACTCCCAGAAGGTGCTTCTCATGCAGTGATTGCCAATGTTGCCAATGTTGCTGGTGAGCTAGCAACCTCGATAGTGCCTATCGGGATAACAGAAATAAATGATTCTGTGACCAGTAGCATGGTTGTTGGCGACCCTGATATTACCGATTATGCAGCAGGGGATACTATTCAAATAGCACTTAACTTGGATCAAGCAACAGCAGTAGACACCAGTACTGCCACACCTACAATTGATTTTAGCTTTAGAGGTGTTGATAGACAGGCAACTTATGTTAGCGGCAGTGGTAGCAATACTTTAATCTTTGAATATACAGTCCAGCAGGCAGATATCTTTACTGCTCATGCTATACTAGCGGTTAATACTAGTATCACCACTTCTAGTCTTAGTGTGGATAATGGCGATACTTTTACTATTAACAATGCCGCTGCTGCCAGTTTCATTAATATCAGCGATGATGATAGTACGTTTAATCTTGATGTCAATCCTAGAGACACCAACCAACTAATAGCGGCCAATTCTGCTATATTAACAGGAGAGGGGGCTGATTCTAGCAGCTTAGAAGCGGGAGACAGAATTGCGTATAACACACAATTCACCGCTACTCCAGATGATGGTTCAGGCGCTTTTCAAATATATTTTGCTTTTAATATAGTGTCTAGTATCAGTCGAAGTGTTTATATTACTGACAGACCATTAGAGCCTAATGTTGTTTATACTTTGTCTAATCGAAGCTTTGGTCTTAGCACTAACTATGACGATTTGATTGTCAATGCTGATATACAAACGGGTGATTTAAACTTAAACGGCAGTACTTTTGCACAAATGTATGATAGCATCATTCATGACGCTACTGCACCTAGGTTTGCAGCACCCGCCTTTTTTGGTGCAGAACAAGTCATCAGTAGCGCGCAAGATGGTGCTCGCTTGGTCACCACCGCTGATGTGGACGGTGATGGTGACCTAGATGTGTTGTCAGCGTCATCTAATGACGACACCATCGCCTGGTTTGCAAACGATGGCTTGGGTAACTTTGGCCCACAACAAATCATCAGCAGTACGCAAGATGGTGCTAAATCAGTCACCACCGCCGATGTGGACGGCGATGGTGACCTGGATGTATTATCTGCCTCGTTTAATGACGACACCATCGCCTGGTTTGCGAATGATGGCTTGGGCAACTTTGGCCCACAACAAGTCATCAGTAGCGCGCAAGACGGTGCCCAGTCAGTCACCACCTTCGATGTGGATGGTGATGGTGACCTGGATGTGTTATCGGCTTCAATCAATGATGACACCATCGCCTGGTTTGCAAACGATGGCTTGGGTAACTTTAGTGCAGAGCAAGTCATCAGTAGCGCGCAAGATGGTGCTTGGTCAGTTACCACCTTCGATGTGGACGGCGATGGTGATATCGATGTGTTATCCGCCTCAGCTTTTGATAATACCATTGCCTGGTTTGCAAACGATGGCCTAGGCAACTTTGGTCCACAACAAGTCATCAGTAGCACACAAAGTGGTGCCCAGTCAGTCACCAGTGCTGATGTGGACGGCGATGGCGACCTGGATGTGTTGTCAGCGGCATCTAATGACAACACCATCGCCTGGTTTGCAAATGATGGTTCGGGTAATTTTGGTTTGGCACAAGTCATTAGCAGCACGCAAAATGGTGCTATATCAGTTAGCACCGCCGATGTGGATGGTGATGGCGACCTAGATGTATTGTCGGCTTCAATCAATGATGATACCATCGCTTGGTTCGAGAATGATGGCTCGGGTAACTTTGGTCCACAACAAGTCATCAGCAGCACGCAAGATAATGCCCAGGCAGTCACCACCGCTGATGTCGATGGTGATGGTGATCTGGATGTATTATCAGCGTCACTTAATGACGATACCATCGCCTGGTTTGAGAATTTATTGCCGCTCACGATTGCAGTATCTGAGGATAATATTATTAATAGCACTGATAACCTAAGTGCTGTTACTTTTAGTGGCAACACCAGAGGAGTTGAAGATGGACAAATCGTTAGCATCAATATTGCTGGTGTTACCACTACAGCCACGGTAGTTAATAATACTTTTAGTGGCACGGTTGACTTAACAGGTGTTGCTGATGGCAATAGCTTAAGCGTAGTTGCCAATGTCAGTGACATTGCTGGCAACCCAGCCACACCATTTAGTGGTACTATCACTGTCAATTTTATTATTAGTCATGCTACCTTGCAGGTTAACAATGGTGAGACTGTGGTGGTTACCACAGCCATGATTCACGCCATTAATGCCTCTGCACCGAGTGGCATTAGTTTTACAGTTGCCAACGTTGTCAATGGTCAGTTTGAGTTAGGTAGCAATCCAGGTGTGTCAGTTACTAGTTTTAATTTAGCGGACATTGAAGCAGGCAATATTGTGTTTGTTCACAATGGTTTGGGTAATGCGCCAAGTTTTGATATTAGTGCCACTGATGGTGTTAATACTTTCGACACCGTTGCAGGGGATGCTGCCTTTGGCAGCCTCGCCGGCGGGCTGCTGGCTCATTGGGATGCCCAAGATATTGATGGTGATGGCAACAGCACAAACCAACCCACCAATAGTAGTAGTGTTACTAACTGGAATGATAGCTCAGAGTCGGCCAATACACACAATGCTACTCAATCCACAACCGGCAGTCGGGCGACTTATCTTAGTAGTGGTATTAATGGTCATGGCTCCTTGCAGTTTGATGGCACAAATGACTCTTTTGTCGTGGCAAATAGTACTGAAATAAACCAAGTTGTTACCGGCTCTAGTGCCTCTACAACCAAAACTATCAGTGCTGTATTTGAAACGGGCGATGATATTACTGGCACCCAGGTCATCTACAAACAAGGCGGCAGCACAAGAGGCTATACCATTATGCTCTTTGAAGGGAGTTTATATGTTGGCGTTTGGAACAATGCTGAGTGGGACGCAGGATTTGAATATAGGTTTGTTAATCTAGGTGCGGTGAGTACCAATACCGCCTATGTGGCAACACTGGTACAAGACTCCAGTAGTGGCGTGGATGCTACCAATACTTTGACTGGCTATTTGAATGGTTTTGAGGTAGGCAGTGTTGAGCATGTAG
The DNA here is from genome assembly GCA_965206195.1 of Gammaproteobacteria bacterium. GTDB lineage: Bacteria > Pseudomonadota > Gammaproteobacteria > PS1 > Pseudothioglobaceae > JAAOIF01. Next base: position 1,552,965 of record CBDBIZ010000011.1, on the reverse strand, counting down.
ATGCTCAGGTTTCCCATGCTCGTGCTGAATTTGGTGCAGCTGCTAGTAATCAGGTTAGAAATCCTAATGGAGGCACAACAGGTGATGCCTACTTTGAAGGAGAGATTGGTGAGATTTTGTATTGGAATACTGCGTTGGATGCTAGCCAGATCAGTGACGTGTCTAATTATCAGACTAACCGCTGGGATATACTGCTAGCTCAAGTTGGCACCAGTGGTGATGACACCTTGACTGGGACAGGCAATGATGATTTATTTATTGGCGATCAAGGTGATGACATTCTCACCAGTCTGGCGGGCAATGATGTGTTTGACTATAATGCCACTACTGATGGCAATGACACCATTACTGATTTTGTGCTGGGTGTTGATACGCTAGACTTGTCTGATTTGCTCAGTTACACCACTACTGATAATTTGTTTGATTTTTTGACGGTGAGCTCTGATGCCGTAGCTACAACTATTGCTGTGGATGCTAATGGTATGGTTGGTGGCAGTAATATTGATTTAAGCATTACGCTTGCTAATATTACGACCACATTGGATGAGTTGCAGGTCGAGAATAGCTTGATTGTATTGTGAGCTCTTTATAGCGAATAGTTGATAAAAATCTACGTGTTAGTGTAACATTGCGCAGTATTATTAATGGTTTATTGGTTGTATGAATAAAAGAAATAGTGTTATTGGCTTGTTATGTTTGGTGTTGTGGTTTGCCCAGGGGCATGCGGCAAGTTTTGGTTTGGCGGATTTGATTGATAAGGCGGTTGCTTATCATCCTTCGGTTAAATCCAGTTTGAGCCTGGAGGCTTCTGCTGAGCAGGATGTTGATGCAGCGCGTTGGCAATATTTTCCTACCCCTGAGTTGTCGGTCAGGCAGGTCGATACCTCACAGACAGATTCGCTGTTTTCAGGCGATGAGCGCGTTTCAATCCTGAGTTTTACTCAGCCGTTGTGGGCAGGTGGGCGAATTGATGCTGGTCTGGCAAGGTCTAAGGCGCAATTAGATGCTGCACGCTCAGTAGTGCAAGGGTCGCAGCGTGATTTAGCAGATAATGTCATTAGTGCTTATTCGCGCTGGTCGGCGAGTTATCTCCAATATCAAGCCTTTAGACGTTCTTATAATGAACATAACACTTTGAAAGAGCGCATTAAGCGCCGCATCGAGCAAGGCTTGTCTTCTGATAGTGATTTATACTTGGTCACCAGTCGTCTAAATCAGGTGGAGTTTAGCCTGAATGCAGCTCAATCTGGTCATGAAAGCGATTTATTAAATTTATCAGAGTTGGTCGGTGAATCGTTAAGCAGGGAGGATTTATTGAGTGATTTAAGTGGTAATTATCTGTCGTTTGGCGATCAAGCATTACTTACTGAGACTGCTTTATCGATTAACCCTAGGCTCAAACAACTACTGGCTGAGCAACAAGTCGCTAAAGCAGCCATTCAGCAAGCTCGCGCTCAACTTTCGCCTGAGTTACGGCTTAGATTAGAGCGTCAATGGGGTAATTTTACCCAGCGCAGTGCACCAGCAGAGAGTCGTGTGTTTGTTGAGTTGGTGAGTAGTTTTGGCGCAGGCTTGTCGAATTTTTCAGCAGTGAGAGCTGCTAGATCTCAGCATCAAGCGGCTACGCTTGCTTGGCAAAGTGAACGAGATAGGCTAGAGAGAGAGCTTAAAGTAGATTGGTTGTTAAACAAGTCTTTACTTAAGCAAAGTCAGCATTTGGATGCGTCGATTGCACAGGCAAAGCAAATTCAGCAATCTTGGTATCGGCAGTTTTTGGCGGGGCGTAAAGATTGGCAAGATGTAATGAATGCGGTGCGTGAGGTGACTCAGCTTGAATTTCAAGCAGCGGATGTGAGTGCTGAGCAATTATTAATTTCTTGGCGTTTGGCGATTCGCGTGTATGGTATAAAACAGTTGGTTCAACTTCAATCGCTAGCTGATGACCAACCAGTCAAAATTCCTGGAACTACTACTATTCAGAGCCAAACTGCCCTCTAAGCTACTGGGTAATGAAAGACAGTTTATTATTAAGTTTACAGCGCTTAGCACAACTACAACGAGTCAGACTAGATACCTTGGAAGTCCAGCAAGCTGTTGAGGATGCCTCAGAGTCAGATAATCATTTACACAGTTTACACCAGATTTGTACCACCTTATTGGTTGACAAAGCTACGCGCATAAAACATCTGGAAGATCCATCATTATTGCCTGTGTTGATTGTTGACTCGCAACGGGGCTGGGGGGTGCTCAAAGCGGCCAATGCCAAAGGCGAATGGATTAGCGAATGGTTTTCAGTTGAGCAGAATAATTGGCTAGAGGTTATTTTTGATGAGCTGGATGAGTTTGAAATTTTCCAGCTAAAAATGCGCAAGAAATTTGACGCTAGTAAGAGTCGAATTTTTCAAATGGTTAAAACCGAACTATTAACCCACAAAAAATGGTTGATTGACGCGAGTTTGGCAGGCTTGCTTATTAACGTGGTTTCAGTGGTCACAGCGTTTTATTCGATGCAGGTGTATGACCGCGTTATTCCGACTTCGGCTCAGCAGACTTTGTTGGTCTTGACTCTGGGGGTGTTATTTATTGTATTGATGGAGTTTATCGCTAAATTGGTGCGTTCTGGTTTGTATGAAAAACTCATTGACCTTGTTGATAGGCGGCTGTCCAGAGATGTGTATAAGCGGTTTTTAGCATTGCGTCTGGATCAACTTCCCAAGAGTGTGGGTAGTCTTGCCTCACAAATGCGTGGTTATGAGTCGGTGCGCTCGTTTCTCTCCTCAGTGACTACTTATTTGGTAGTGGATGTGCCGTTTATAGCGTTTTATTTGCTGCTCATTATCTTGATTGGTGGATATGTGGTGTTGGTACCGATTACTTTTTTTGTTTTGGCGTTGCTGGTGGGTTTGTACTTTCGCACCAAGGTGGAAGGTCTGGCAGATAATATCAATGCTTCGGTCAATCTAAAAACAGGTTTACTGGTTGAATCAGTCGAAGGTGCTGAGACCATCAAATCAGGACAGGGTGGTTGGCGTATGCTCTCTCACTGGATGGGCATTACTGATGAGGCACGTAGTTATGAGTTAGAACTCAAGCGCATGAGCGATCACTCTCAGCATATGGTGGGGATGTTTCAGCAGTCTTCTTTTGTACTGATAGTCGCTTCAGGTGCTTTGCTGGTCAGCGAAGGCGGGCTGACGATGGGTGGTTTGATCGCTTGTTCTATTTTATCTGGCAGGGTATTAGCCCCAGTAGCACAAATCCCCAATCATTTGGTACAATGGGCACATACTAAGGCGGCGATTAATGCCATTGACGCCTTGTGGGATTTGCAATGTGAACATGATGATATTGACCAACCTGTGGTGCCTGACAAGCTGATAGGGCAGTATCAAATTGAAGCACAAACACAGATAAATTATGGTGAAAAGGTGGCTTTAGTATTACCCGATACCCACATCAAGCCAGGTGAAAAAATCGGTGTTTTAGGGCCTATTGGCTCAGGCAAAACCTCATTATTGCGCTTGCTCAGTGGCATGTATAAGCCAAATAACGGGCGTATTTTACTCGATGATATGGATTTGGCACATATCTCCAAGCCTGTGTTGGCTGAGTGTATTGGTTACTTACAGCAAGAAGGGCGTTTGTTTAAGGGTACACTACGGGAGAATCTCATTCTCGGTCTGGTTGATCCGGGTGATGACCAAATTATGGCGACTGCCAAACTCACAGGTCTGCTAGATAGTGTAATTAGCAAGACACCGCTGGGTTTGCAACAAGAGATTTTTGAAGGCGGGCTGGGCTTGTCGGGCGGTGAGCGCCAGCTGGTCAACTTGACTAGAGTGATGCTCAGGCAGCCTAAGGTTTGGCTATTGGATGAGCCGACAGCTGCGGTAGATCGTAATTTGGAGATACATTTGATTAAAGCATTTGAGCAAACTTTGGGTGAAGACGATACCCTTGTCTTGGTTACTCATAAAATCGAAATGTTGGCATTGGTCGATCGCATCATGGTCGTTAATAACAATCAAGTGGTGATGGATGGGTCTAAGAGTGAAATCATTACCAAATTGACTGCTAAAAAGGCAGAGACAGTCTGATGAAACTAGAAAACTTACTACTCAAAATAGAACAATCTTTTTCCATTACCTATGTTTTATTAGGGGGTCTAATTGTGTTTATTTTGTGGGCATTGTGGTTTGATATTGACGAGACGGTGCGCGCCCAAGGCGTGGTGGTGGCTAGTGGACGCACTCAAATCATCCAATCAGCTGATGGGGGAATATTGTCAAAATTATTAGTGCGTGAAGGTCAACAAGTCAAGCAAGGAGAACTGCTGGCTATCCTAGAAAAAGGCAGAATACAAGCGGGCTATCATCAGGTGAGATCACAGGTAGCACATCTAAAATCGGCTTTGGCAAGAGCCAATGCGCAAATTTTGGATAGTAAAATTGTATTTGATGACCTGGTCAAAGCCTATCCTGACTTTATGAATACACAACAGGCTCTATACAACCAGAAAAAACGCTCTTTAGGTGATGAGGTTTCTATGTTGGAAGATAGCTTACTTATCAGTGAAGAGGAATGGCAAATCACCAAAAATCTCTCAACTACTGGCGATGTTAGTCAATTAGAGGTGTTGCGAGCCAAACAGAAGTTATTAGAGTTAGAGCGCAAGATTGTTGAAGTTAAAAACAATTATTATGAAAGAACACGCTTGGAGATCGAAGAGCTAGAAGGCAGGTTAGCTACTCAATTACACAAATTGCAAGAACAAGCGGATATTTTAGGTTATACCGATATTTACGCGCCAGTTTCAGGAGTAATCAAGTCATTGCAAGTCACCACGGTGGGCGGCGTGCTGCGTGCAGGAGAAGAATTGATGACTATCTCTCCGAACCGAGGTGGCGTGATTATGGAGGTTAAAGTCAATCCTGTGGATGTAGGACGGTTAAAGTTAGGGATGCCTGTGGCCATTAAATTAGATGCTTTTGACTATACGGTATTTGGTGGGTTGAGTGGTGAAGTTGTGCATATCAGCTCAGATACCCTAGTTGAGCAGGAACCCTCAGGGCGTAGCCAAAGTTTTTATCGAGTTAATGTAGAAATCAAAGACGTTGAAGAGCAAGACAATGCAAAAGCTAAATTCATCCAAGTTAAGTTAGGGATGTCTGCCACCGTGGATATGAAAGTGGGGATACGGTCGTTGTTTGGATATTTAACCAAGCCTGTGACTAGAGGCTTTAGTGGCGCGCTTAACGAGCGCTAATCCAATCATTAGTCACTTTTACAGTTAATCTTAGTTTTAGTTTGTATATCCTTAAGAGTACAAGTCTGGTTGGGCTACCATATTGAGGTGAACGGTGCATAAAAATTAAAACCAGTAGAGCTTGTCAAGGTAAAATGATGGTTTTACTTGTTTAAAATTATTCCTTGTTTTTACATGCCGATAATCACCTTGCCTGACGGCACTAAAAGATCATTTGACCAAGCGCTTAGCGTTATTGAGGTGGCAAAGTCAATCGGCTCTGGGCTTGCTAAAGCCACTTTGGCGGGTAAGGTTAATGGCGAAATGGTGGATGCTTCGTATTTAATCGAGACCGATGCTAGTTTGTCAATTATTACCGCTAAAGACGCACAAGGGCTTGAAATTATTCGTCATTCTACCGCTCACTTACTAGCACAAGCCACACAAATGCTCTATCCTGAAGCACAAGTTACCATAGGTCCGGTGATTGAAAATGGTTTTTACTATGACTTTGCTTATAAAGATGGTTTTTCAGCAGGCGATTTAGCCAAGATTGAAAAAAATATGAACAAGTTAGTCAAGCAAAATCTCAAGATTGAGCGCAGTGAAATGTCGCGTAATGAGGCAGTTACATTGTTTAAGAACAAGGGTGAGTATTATAAGGCAGAAATTGTTGCCTCTATTCCAGCTGAGCAAACATTGTCGTTGTATCAGCAGGGTGATTTTATTGACCTTTGTCGTGGCCCACATGTGCCTTCAACTGCTAAACTCAAAGTCTTTAAATTGATGAAGTTAGCAGGGGCGTACTGGCGTGGTGATAGTAATAATGAAATGTTACAACGCGTGTATGGCACGGCTTGGGCAACTAAAGAAGAATTAAAGACCTACTTACATCACCTAGAAGAAGCTTCAAGGCGCGATCATCGTAAAATTGGCAAAACTCAAGACCTATTCCACATGCAAGAAGAGGCGCCTGGCATGGTATTTTGGCATGCCAAAGGTTGGAGTTTGTATCAAATTGTTGAGCAAACTATGCGTGATATTTTTAACAATAATGACTATCAAGAAGTCCACACGCCACAGTTGATTGATAAAAGTTTGTGGGAAAAATCAGGCCATTGGGATAAATTTGGCGACGTTATGTTTACCACCGCAAGTGAAAACCGTGATTACGCAGTCAAGCCGATGAATTGCCCAGCGCATGTCCAAATTTATAACCAAGGTTTAAAATCTTATCGCGATTTGCCGCTGCGCCTTGCTGAATTTGGTTCGTGTCATCGTAATGAGCCATCAGGCACACTGCACGGTATTATGCGAGTGCGTAATTTTGTGCAAGATGATGGACATATTTTTTGTAGTGAAGCGCAAATTCAAGACGAAGTGGCGACCTTTATTGATTTGACTTTTAGTGTTTACCAGCGTTTTGGCTTTGAAAATATCGATATTAAACTCTCTACTCGTCCAGCACAGCGTGTGGGTTCAGACGCGGTGTGGGATAAAGCAGAAGCTGCACTTGCACAAGCGCTAGATAACAAAGGCATTAAATGGGAATTACAAAAAGGTGAGGGTGCATTTTACGGCCCTAAAATCGAATTCATACTTAAAGATTGTTTAGAGCGTGAATGGCAATGTGGTACTTTGCAGGTTGATTTTTCTATGCCTAAGCGCCTAGATGCACAGTTTATTGCCGAAGATGGCTCCAAACAAACGCCAGTGATGTTGCACCGTGCAATTGTTGGTTCGTTGGAGCGATTTGTTGGTATTTTGATTGAGCATTACGAGGGTGCGTTTCCATCTTGGTTAGCACCAATTCAGGCTGTTATTCTTAATATTTCCCAACAACAAGCGCATTTTGCTAAACAAGTTGAAGAAAAGTTAAAAAAACAAGGATTTAGAGTGATTTCGGACTTGCGAAATGAGAAGATAGGATTTAAAATACGCGAGCATTCTATGCAACGCTACCCTTATATTTTGGTAGTAGGTGATAGGGAAGTGGAAAATAGGCAAGTTTCTGTGCGTCAAAGAGGCGGTAGGGATTTAGGTTCGATGTCAATTGAGGCATTGATAGCATTAATAGAGGGATAATTATTAAAAGACCAAACAAGACAACCACACGTACCAATCAATATATTCGTACCCCTAAGGTGCGTGTTATTGGTGCTAAAGGTGAGCAAGTAGGTGTATTGGCAATAGTAGATGCATTAAAAATGGCAGAAAATGCTGGATTGGATTTGGTTGAGGTCTCTCCTAATGCGCAACCACCAGTTTGTAAAGTGATGGATTTTGGCAAGTTTCAATACGAGCAAAAAAAGCAACTGAGCGACCAAAAGAAGAAGCAAAAGAAAAACACAGTTAAAACCATTAAATATCGTCCTGGCACAGAAGAAGGTGATTATCAAATTAAATTTAAAAATTTAGTTAAGTTTTTAGACAATGGCGACAAAGTCAAAGTCAGTATTTGGTTTCGTGGTCGAGAAATGCAACACAGAGAATTAGGCATGGAAATGCTAGATAGAATTGAAAAGGATACAGAAGAATTTGCCAATGTTGAACAAAAGGCAAAGATGGAGGGTCGTCAGCTGGGCATGATGCTGGCACCCAAATCAAAGAAAAAATAAAAAATATTGGCTCAAACTGCATCTCGCAGTGTTGCCGTACCTAAGTTGTACTGCCTGCGACTAAATGCCTTGTTTGAGGTGAGTTTTTATTTTTTCAACAATACCAAAAAAGTGTATTGTTTTTACATAAAAAAGCTCGATAGAGCTAAATATTAAAGGAGTAAATTATGCCAAAGTTAAAAACCAATCGAGGTGCCGCAAAGCGTTTCAAAAAAACCGCATCGGGCGGCTACAAATGCAAACACTCTCATCTACGTCATATTTTGACTAAGAAGAGTACTTCTAGAAAACGTAGCTTACGTGCGCCAGACGCCATCGAGAAAGTTGATGTGCCAATGGTTCGCAAAATGCTACCTTATAGTTAATAGGAGTCAGAATAATGGCAAGAGTATCAAGAGGTGTGCAGGCGCACGCTAAACATAAGAAAATTTTAAAGAAAGCCAAAGGTTATTATGGCGCAAGGTCAAAAGTCTATCGCGTTGCGAAACAAGCGGTTATTAAAGCGAGTCAATATGCTTACCGCGACCGTCGTCAAAGACGTCGTCAATTTCGTAGATTATGGATTGTACGTATTAATGCACAGGCACGTATTAATGGTTTGAGCTATTCACAAATGATTAACGGTCTTAACAAAGCAGGGATTGAGATTGACCGTAAAGTACTTTCTGATATTGCAATTTTTGACAAAGCAGCCTTTGCGCAGATTGCACAGCAAGCAAAAGAAGCCTTAAAATAGGAGTATACTAAAAATACATTAGTTTTATTTTTCAAATCAGGAGTTTAGTATTATGTTTAAGAATGTTACAATTATCACCTTAGTGCTATTGTTGTCTGCTTGTTCATCATTGGATAGATTTACTAAGGACAGCCAGGATTCAGAATCTTATTCAAGTACGGAAACGGGTAAATTCTCCACTGTAACCGAAGGGAGTATTATTGCCATTAAAGAGGTTAAACTTTCTGGCTCAAAAGCCTTAGGTACAACCTTTGGTGGTGTTTTAGGTGGTATTGCAGGTTCATCTGTTTCGGGTAGCAATACCACTAAAAATGCAGCGATTGCTGTTGGCGTTTTGGCAGGTTCAATCCTTGGCTCAACCGTTGAAGAGTTTGCCACTGAAGATATTGCGTATGAGTTTTTGGTTAAAACCAGCTCTGGCGTTAGGGCTTTTGTTGATGTAGTCAAGCAAGATTTAAAAGTTGGTGACGTGGTCTATATTATTCGTGGCAGTGGGCCTATACGTATCAGTAAAAAGTGATTGCCAAAATTATTCAAAAAGCCCAAATTGCTATTGATAATACACAAGATTTAGTCGATTTAGATAAGGTTCGCGTTGAGTTTTTAGGCAAAAAGGGCAAATTAACTGCTTTATTAAAGAACTTAGGCAAACTTTCTAAAGAGCAACGCCCGAAAATGGGCGAGCGCATTAATCAAGCTAAGACTGATTTACAAGGCTTACTTACAGATAAAAAAAATCAACTAGAAATTCGTGCCTTAGAAAATCGTTTATTGACAGAAAAAATCGATGTTTCTTTGCCAGGTAGAAATGTTGAAATGGGAGGCTTGCACCCGATTACCATTACCCTTAATCGGATTCAGTCCTTATTTGTTAAAAATGGTTTTGAAGTAGAAGTGGGCCCTGAAATCGAAGATGATTTTCACAACTTTACCGCACTGAATATCCCTCAGCATCATCCAGCCCGTGCGATGCACGATACTTTCTATTTTGATGGAAGTACAGTGTTAAGAACACATACCTCACCTGTGCAAATTCGCACCATGGAGAGTCAAAAACCACCACTGCGTATTATTGCACCAGGTAAGGTGTATCGTTGTGATTCAGATGTAACTCACACACCGATGTTTCATCAGGTTGAGGGTTTGATTATGGATAAGTCGGTAAATTTTGCTCAGCTTAAAGGCTTATTGATTGATTTTTTACGTGGATTTTTTGAAAAAGACGAGTTAAAAATTCGCTTTCGACCTTCGTATTTTCCATTTACTGAGCCTTCAGCAGAAACAGATATTGAATGCGTAATGTGCACTGGTACAGGTTGTCGTGTTTGTAAAAATACTGGTTGGCTGGAGGTATTGGGTTGTGGCGTTGTACATCCAAATGTTTTAAAATCAGTGGCGATTGATGCACAAGATTACACAGGACTTGCGTTTGGTATGGGTGTTGAACGTTTGGCAATGCTGTGTTATGGTGTGAGTGATTTACGCCTTTTTTTTGAAAACGATATTCGCTTCCTAAAACAGTTTAATTAGTTATGAATATTTCAACCAGCTGGCTCAGAGAATGGGCAAATCCCGATGTTAGCGATGTTGTTCTGGCAGAAAGCCTAACCATGGCTGGTTTGGAAGTTGACGGTATTTCTGTAGTTGCACCAGCGTTTGAAAAAATCGTGGTAGGTCATGTGGTTGCTTGTGAAAAACATCCAGATGCCGACCAACTTAATGTGTGCCAAATAAATATTGGCGCAGCTGAAAACTTACAGATTATTTGTGGTGCTAAAAACATTCGAGCAAATCTTAAAGTTATTGTTGCAACGCTTGGCGCTCAATTACCAGGTGGTTTAAAAATCAAAAAAGCTAAATTACGTGGCGTTGAATCGTTTGGCATGATTTGTTCAGAATCTGAATTAGGTATGGCGGATTCTTCGAACGGTATTAGTGAACTGGCTAATGATGCGATTATCGGTCAAAATATCAGAAAATATTTAGATTTGGATGATAATATCATCAAGTTAGATATTACTCCTAATCGTGGCGATTGCTTTAGTGTATTAGGCGTGGCGCGTGAGGTTTGTGCCAATTACAATTTGTCATTAAAGCTGCCAAAATACGCCGTACAATCAACCTTTGACAAGACAATAAAGACAAGTGTTAGCGATGCAAATGTTTGTCCTAAGTATTTAACACGCCTTATTAAAGGCATTGACAACTCGATAGCAACCCCTGAGTGGATAGCAAGGAAGTTGATACGATCTGGGCAACAACTACATTCAGCTGTGGTGGATATTACTAACTTTGTATTGTTAGAGTTGGGTCAGCCGATGCACGCCTTTGATGCGTCAAAAATTAATGGCAATATTACGGTTAGAATGGCCAAAGCAGATGAAGAAATTACCTTGCTAAGCGAGCAAACAGTCAAACTGAATAATAACACTTTAATTATTGCAGATAATATTGGCCCACTGGCTATTGCTGGGGTAATGGGCGGTTTAGACAGTATTACACAAGTCAATAGTACAGATATTTTACTTGAAAGTGCTTTTTTTGAGCCAGTCACTATAGCAGGAATAGCCAGATTTTATGGCTTACATACCGAATCTTCTTTGCGTTTTGAGCGCGGTGTTGATTTCAACATAACGCGTTTAGCAATAGAGCGCGCAACACAATTAATTGTTGAAATTTGCACACCTCAACAAAACGCTATTGAAGTAGGAACGATTAATGAATGTATTGATGAGGCATCATTACCTGTATTAACACCAATTACCATCACTAGAGCTAAAATTCAAAAAATTTTAGGCTTTGAATTGGAGGCAGATTGGATTGAACAAAAATTTATCAGCCTTGATTTTCAAATAACTAGTAAAGACGCCGATTCTTGGACGATTGTGTCGCCCAGTTTTAGGTTTGATATTCGTGTTCCTGCCGATTTGGTCGAAGAGCTGGCAAGGTTGTACGGTTATGATAAGTTACCGGTTAAAAAACTGGCTTTAACTGCTAATATTCATAGCATTTCACCAGCAAAAGTACCTCAACATGAGATTATGCGTAGTTTGGTTAATAGGGGTTATCAAGAGGTTATTACTTACAGTTTTATTGCTGAGCAGTATCACAATTTAATCAGCCCAAACACCAAGCAAATCAAACTGAGTAATCCAATTTCAGCAGAACTGTCAATTATGCGCTCATCACTCTGGGCGGGTTTATTGCAAAGTGTTGAGTCCAACCAAAGACGTGGACATACAAATGCCAGATTTTTTGAATTAGGCCTGTGTTTTGATGGGGTAGAAGCGCAGCAACAATCACAAAAAATTGCAGGTATTATTAGTGGTAATCGGTTCAGTGAGCAGTGGTCGAGCACAACCCAAGCTCTTGATTTTTATGATGTTAAAGCGGATGTTGAGTGTTTATTATTATTGGGCGCTACGAGTGGTAATCAAGCAACATTTAGTGCCGCTGAGCACCCAGCTTTGCAAATTGGTCAAAGTGCCAAAATTGTGCTAAATGGTACACATATTGGCTGGCTTGGTGCTTTATCACCAGTTGTACAAAAGCGGCTATCACTATCAAAATGTTATTTATTTGAAATGGATTTGACAAGTTTGCAACAAACCAGCATTACTCAATATCAAGCATTTTCTAAGTATCAAAAAACAACACGTGATATTGCTTTGGTGGTTGACGAGGCGATTGAAGCCAATGATCTGATTAAAAGTATTAAAGATTTAGAACAAGCGTATTTGGTGGGTATTAACTTATTTGATGTTTATGTGGGTGAGAATGTTAAATCAGGCAAGAAAAGTTTAGCGTTGAATTTGGATTATCAATCAGCAGTAGAAACCTTGAGCGATGAACAAGTTAATAACCAAATATCAGAAATTTTAACGTTAATGCAGACTAAATATGCTGCTGTACAAAGAGTGTAGAATATGTCAATGACCAAAAAAGATATTGCTAATCGGCTAGTCAAAGCATTAGATATTAATTATGTTCAAGCATTATCAATTACGAATGATTTTTTTGACATTATCAAGCGTACTTTGGCAAATGGCGAGCCAGTCAATTTGTCTGGTTTTGGTAATTTTGTCATCAGAGCAAAATCTGCCAGACCTGGCAGAAATCCAAAAACTGGTGAGAATGCGACAATTTCAGCCAGAACGGTAACCACGTTCAAAGCTGGTCCAAAACTCAAAGAGGCGACTCTAAAAGGTATTACTTAGTATTTAAAACAGTTTTTGGTTGGTTATTCGGCTGCAATAGCCGACATAAAGCCTTTTAATACCGGCATGGCTTTATCAATCAAATCCTGATTTTGCTCTTCATGGTGCACTTGCTCAGCTAACGTTTTATCGGTTGTTTTTAAGCTGAAGTGATAATCATCATCAAACTCAAAAGCAATAAAATAAAACCCTTTGCCTTTGTTTCGTGTGGAATGAATTGCTAAAAAATCTGTATGCCAAGCAAGCTCCGCTTGATAAACTGCTGATGAATTGTTATGGTCTTTTTGTAACAAAATAATGGTATCGCCAAAATGAAAAATAAGGCGCTCAGCCGTACAACTAGAAGCAGGTTTGATTGTTAGTTCGCCAGTCTTAATAGCATCAGCAATTTGTTTTAATTGTGGATTGCTAAGTTGTATGTATTTAGCATCCAAATAATCATTGATATTGGAATCTGGATAGTTATTTTTTAAAAATTCAACCAGTTTTTTAAGCATCAACCTGTCTCTTTTTAAGCAAAAGGCAAAATTATACCAAAAATACCAATTGTTATGACTGCTACTAACTGTTAGATTGATGCGTGTTTTTGCCTCCATTCGGCAAAGGAAATTAAGTGGTTATTTGGGTTTTGGTTTAAAATTTCACCCATACTTTTTGTTCCCATTGATAATAAATAATTAAGATTGTCATTAAATTTTGCCCCTTCTATGACTAAAATATTATCTTGATGCACCTCAAACATAAAGCCACCATTTGGAATTGGACTCATTGAGAGTGTGACTGTGTAATGGTTCTTAATAATACTTTCTTTGGTAGAATACATGAGTCCAATATTGTATCCTGATTGAGTAAAACCTTTAATTGCTACAACTAAAACCTCATTTTTACCTTCTTTTGAGGAATTAAAAATACCGACAATGTCTTTAATTGTAGAATAAAGCGGTATTTTTTTGACAAGCAACTCAAACATAGAGGCAATGCGCGTGGTTGCGATACTACCAATAATTGATAATGTTAATAGGGTAATAACAATCCCTATCATGACCCATAAAAGAAAATATTGGTTTGTATTAACACCCAATCCATCAAATAAAATATGCGTTAATATTGAGACTTTTTCAAATAGCCAATTGACAATAAAAATAATTAATAGAATGGGCAGAATCCAAAAAAATCCTTGTAAAGCAGTGTTAACTATTTTTTTAAATATCATAACTCTTTTATTTTAAATATTGAATAAGCCACTTGTTCGTAAGGGTGGGCTGATTTCATTGCAACTATAACAGATGCTAGACAATCATCACGGCACAGCATTTCAACCTTGTACTCTGCAATGGTTTGTATTTTGTTAATCTCGCCAATGGCTGGATTAGCACCAGCTATTGGTTTAAATTGTCCAGTGCCGAGCGTTTGCCATGCGCAATTTTCGTAGTTGTTAAATTTTCCACCGCCTGCTGCAAACATAGAGTTTTTAACAATTTCTAAATCTGTCTCAGGCACATAAAAACTAATTTGGTGCATTTTGTTTGTTTGTTTGTTTTTACGCTATACTAACGTTTTTTTATTAGAGTTAATATCATACATGCAAACAGCGTATTTTGCTGGTGGATGTTTTTGGTGTGTTGAGGCGATTTTTCAGCGCGTACCAGGCGTAGAGCAAGTCATCTCTGGCTATTGTAATGGCACAACCAAATACCCCAGTTATCAAGACATTTGTACAGGTACTACAGGTCATGCAGAGGCTATTAAGATTGAGTATAACGAATTACAAATTTCGTTTGAGCAATTATTAGCGGTATTTTTTGCCACGCATGATGCCACAACACTAAACCAGCAAGGCAATGACCGTGGCACGCAATACCGCTCTGCAGTGTTTTACATAAGCGATACTCAGCAGCAGCAAGCCACACAATTTATTCAAAATTTGGGAAAAACTATTGTGACTGAAGTAACAAAATTGGATGTATTTTATCCCGCAGAGGCTCATCACCAAAATTATTTTAACGATAATCAATCTCAGCCATATTGTCAAATGTTAATCGCTCCTAAATTAGCCAAGTATTTTGCTAAATAAAATATTGAATGATCAGGATTTACTTAGGTATTCTCGCCAAATTCTATTGCCAGAAATTGGTGTAGAAGGGCAGCAAGATTTACTCAATTCAACACTACTATTAATTGGCGTAGGTGGGCTAGGTTCACCAGCAGCAATGTATTTGGCAGCAGCAGGAGTAGGGCATTTAATGATTGCAGATTTTGACCGAGTAGAATTGTCCAATTTGCAACGTCAAGTGATTCATCATACTAATGATATTGGTGAGTACAAAATTGATTCTGCCAAGCGCAAAATGTTGGCGATTAACCCAAATATTACAGTCACCACACTCAAAGATTTAAACGCTCAGAATTTGGGCGGTTGGGTAGCAAAAGCAGACGTGGTGCTAGATGGTACTGATAATTTCACCTCACGTTTTCAAATCAATCAAACCTGTGTAACTCAGCGTGTGCCACTAATTTCAGCGGCGGTGATTCGCTTTGAGGGTCAATTGTCTGTTTTTAAGGGGTATGAGACTAACTATCCGTGTTATCAGTGTTTGTATCCAGCCTCTGGTAGTGTGGATGAAAATTGTAGTGATAACGGCATACTGGCACCAGTCGCTGGCATAATGGGAAGCCTACAAGCCTTGCAAGCGATTAAGGTTGTTTTAGGTCTAGGTGAACAGTTGTTGGGTAAATTAATAATCATGGATGCACTTAATTTAAGTTTTCGTAAAGTTAAAATTAGCAAAGACAAATCTTGTAAAATCTGCACACGCGGGGCGTAGCGCAGTCTGGTAGCGCACTTGACTGGGGGTCAAGTGGTCGGAGGTTCAAATCCTCTCGTCCCGACCAAACAGTTTGCCAATCTTCGTTGTACAGACCTTTGTATAATTATGCAAAGATTTCTACAATTTTAACAAAATAAGATAAAATTAATTTTTTATCTCAATCTTTGTCAATTTAAAAGGAAAATTATGTTTGAAAAATCCCAAACCTTAACTATTGTAGATGCAGAAATTGCCAAGGCAATTACTCATGAAAAAGCGCGTCAAGAAACACATATTGAGCTGATTGCCAGTGAGAACTATGCCTCTTTTGCAGTTATGGAAGCACAAGGCTCTCAGTTAACCAATAAATATGCTGAAGGCTATCCTAAAAAGCGTTATTATGGCGGTTGTGAGCACGTGGATGTGGTGGAGCAATTAGCCATTGATCGCGCTAAAACTTTGTTTGGTGCTGATTATGCTAACGTGCAGCCGCATTCTGGTTCTCAGGCGAATGCCGCTGTTTTCCAAGCGTTATTAGTGCCAGGCGATACTATTTTAGGCATGAGTTTGGCTCATGGCGGGCACCTTACTCATGGCGCTGCGCCGAGTTTTTCAGGTAAAAATTTTAATGCCATTCAATATGGTTTAGACGTTAAAACTGGCGAGATTGATTACAACCAAGTTGAAGCATTAGCCAAAGAACACCAACCGAAAATGATTATTGCAGGATTTTCAGCTTACTCTCGCGTGATAAATTGGCAACGTTTTAGAGATATTGCTGATGCAGTAGGTGCTTATCTTATGGTAGATATGGCACATGTTGCAGGTTTGATTGCAGTAGGTGAGTACCCTTCACCTGTGGCAATAGCTGATGTAACCACTACCACAACGCATAAAACTTTGCGAGGTCCTCGTGGCGGTTTGATTTTGGCTAAAGCCAACCCTGAGATTGAAAAGAAGCTAAATTCAGCAATTTTTCCTGGTATTCAAGGCGGGCCTTTGATGCACGTTATTGCTGCCAAAGCAGTTTGTTTCAAAGAAGCGATGAGCGATGAATACCAGGCTTATCAGCGACGGGTAAAAATCAATGCAAAAGCAATGGCAAGCGTGTTTATTAATCGAGGTTTTGACGTGATTTCAGGCGGCACTGATGATCATTTGTTTTTGGTGAGCTTTATTCAGCAAGGGTTAACAGGTAAGGCGGTAGATGCGGCTCTAGGTGCAGCGCATATTACTGTTAATATGAACGCTGTGCCGAATGATCCACAATCGCCTTTTGTTACCAGCGGCATCCGTGTGGGTACACCAGCGGCAACCACGCGTGGTTTTAGTGAGGCTGATTGTACTGATTTGGCAACTTGGATGTGCGATATTTGTGATGATTTAACCAATCAATCAGTAATTGACACAGTTAAACACAAAGTGACTAAACTTTGCGCAAAACATCCAGTTTACAGCTAAATAGAGCACAACAATAATGCGCTGTCCATTTTGCCAATCTGATGATACTAAGGTATTAGATACGCGTTTGATTGATGATGGCTCGCAAGTGCGAAGGAGACGTGAGTGTACTTCCTGCAATGCACGTTATTCAACCCGAGAGATGGTTGACCTTAACCTGCCACGCTTGATTAAAAATGACGATTCTCGCGAAGCCTTTAGTGAGGAAAAATTACGCTCTGGACTGTTAAAAGCCTTAGAAAAACGACCAGTAGAAACCACTCAAATTGAAATCTCAATTCAGTATATTCTACGTAAGCTAATGGCGCAATCTGAGCGTGAAGTGCCTTCTAGCAAAATTGGTGAATGGGTGATGGAAGAGCTAAAAACCCTTGATGAAGTGGCTTATATTCGTTTTGCCTCGGTCTATCGTCAGTTTCAAGATATTGAGGCGTTTAAACTCGAAATTGATAAATTGATGAAGTAGCTCTTTGAAAAAAAATATGGCAAGGTTTAAAGTTGAATTTGTGTGTCGAGCCTGTGGCGCGTCACACCCGCAGTGGGCAGGACAGTGTCTAGACTGTAAGGCATGGAATACTTTGGAAGAAATTAGCATCGCTGGCAATCCTGCTTACAAACCTGAGAGTCTGCAAGATTTACCCGCCTCAAGCGTGCAACATTTATGTGCGGTAACAACAGAAACCAAAGCCAGACTCTCAACGGGCTTGAGTGAGCTTGATCGCACTTTAGGGGGTGGTTTGGTTGATGGTTCAGTTATTCTCATTGGCGGTGACCCAGGTATTGGTAAATCAACCTTAATTTTGCAAGCCATGAGTGCGCTTAATAAAAATCATACAACCTTGTATGTGAGTGGCGAAGAATCTGCCCAACAAATTAGCGATCGGGCGATGCGTTTGGGTATTAACTCAGATATTTTATTGTTGAGTGAAACCTATTTAGAAAAAATTATCAAACTTACTAAAGAGATAAAACCCAAGATAATAGTGATTGACTCTATTCAGACCATGCTAACAGATGGCTCAACTTCAGTACCTGGTTCTGTGACGCAGGTGCGTGATTGCGCTGCGCAATTTACTCAATTTGCCAAGCAAACCAACACCATATTATTAATGATTGGTCATGTTACTAAAGATGGCGCGCTAGCAGGACCACGTATTTTGGAACATATGGTAGACACAGTTTTGTATTTTGAAGGCGATGCAGGTGGTCGTTATCGTATTATTCGTGCGATTAAGAACCGCTTTGGTGCGGTGAATGAAATCAGTGTTTTTGCTATGGGTGAAAATGGTTTGCAACAAGTTGAAAATCCATCCGCTATATTTTTATCCACTCAAGCCAAACCCTCATCTGGCTCGGTGGTAATGGTCACGCGCGAAGCCACTAGAGCGTTGATGGTTGAGGTGCAAGCTTTGGTTGATACCGCTAGTGGCAATCCTAGGCGCGTTTGTGTCGGTCTTGAACAAAATCGCTTGTCTTTACAATTGGCTATTTTGCACAAACATGGTGGTATTGCCACGCACGACCAAGATGTGTTTGTGAATGTGGTGGGTGGCATTAAAGTGGTGGAAACTGCCGCAGATTTGGTGGTTATGCTGGCAATACTGTCAAGTTTGCGCAATAAAATTATCCCTAAAGATTGGATTGTGTTTGGCGAGGTGGGGCTTACAGGCGAGGTACGAGCTGTTTATAATGGGGTTGAGCGTTTGTCTGAAGCACAAAAACACGGCTTTAAAGTAGCAATCATACCCAAGGAAAACGCCCCTAAAAAACCCATCAAGGGCTTGCAAGTAGTGCCCGTAGCATATTTACATCAGGCGCTGCAATATATGTCTGAAAACGTTTAAGTGTTATTTTATAAGTCAATGCCTTGTTGGGCTTTTATATTGGCGCGAAATGCATGTTTAATGTCTTTAACCTCGCTTACGGTATCGGAAATTTCAATCAAACTTTGAGTGGCAGACCTGCCAGTGATAACCACATGCTGATGTTTAGGACGATTGCTTAGTACTGTTAAAATTTCCCGTTCATCGAGATAATGGTAGTTGAGCATATAGGTTAATTCGTCTAGCACTACCAAATCAATCGATTCATCATTAAGATATTTTTGCGTCTCGAGCCAAGTTTCAATCGCCATTTTAGTATCATATGCTTTATCTTGAGTGTTCCAAGTAAAGCCAGTTTTCATACAAACTGTTGTTATATTCGCTTGCTGGGCTAGAAAAGCATCTTCACCTGTGTCTTGTTCGCCTTTGAGAAATTTAGCAATCGCAATTTTCATATCGTAACCCAATGCACGGCAAATCATCCCTAATGCTGAGGAAGATTTGCCTTTGCCATTGCCAGTTAATAACACAATAATGCCTTTATCGATATTAGCCTGCTCTATGCGCGCATCGATATGAGTTTTTTTGCGCTGCATACGGCGCTGGTAGTCCTCATCTGACATTGCTTTTGGTACTCAATATAGGAATAATGCGAGCTGCCAATGTGAAGACAGCCATTACCGCTATCAGCCAATATAAAACCGGTGGTATTTCCAGTATTGACCACTTTACAACATAAGTGCCAAACTTGCTCCATGGAGCAGCGGTAAAAACATAATAGCTTACAGTTGCACTAAGCCATTGGATGCTAGAAATTGCTGTGATGATTGATACGTTTTTAATTAAATGACTATCAAGACTTAGAGTGTTTAGGTATTTGCTTGCCCAAAAAACTCCGTAGTAAGTGAGTGGCAAAATGCTATAAGCAGGGGTGATACAGTTAGCACTTAACCCTTGGTGAACAATAGCATAATTGTCAATAGCAACGGCACTAAAAATCAGCACAAAAGCCACCCAAAATTGTCGCAAATATATCCCAGCGATAAATAGTGCGGGTAAGGTAAAATCGGGCAAATGTATCAAAGTTGATAGCCAATTAGAATGTCCACGAGTGGCAAACATTAAAAGTAACAGAATAAAAACCGCAAACACAGTTGTTGTTTTGTTGATTTGATTACTCATAAGATACCTTGATATTTTTTTGAGTATTTTAACGGATTAAAACCCATAATCCAAACCTAGATTCAAAGTTCTACCCAGTTGATTATAACTTTCATTATTAGCAGTTTTGGCAATTGTATAGCTTTTATCTAGCGCGTTATTAACAGTTAAAGAAATGCTAGTTTTCTTGTTGTAATGATAAGTAACGGCTAAATTTACCAAGGCATAACCTGGGTTTTTCCCTCTTGTGGTGTTGTCATCATGGTCAAAGGTGGCTGATTTTGCTATCAGTTGAATTTTATAGTTGAATTTATCTTGTTTGTTTTTAGCAACAATGTTAAAGGTTTTATTAGGTCTCCTGCCTTGTTCTAATTTTGTCTCGCTATCAATCGATTGTTGATAAGTTGCATTAGTTACAATGTTCCAATTAGCAAATTTACTGGTAATACCAAGTTCTATACCTTTATTTTCAATCCCTCCTTGGTTAATATAAAAGCTGTTATCAGTATTAAAATTATTATCAGGGTCAAAGTAAGAAAACGCATCATTGGTTTTGCTTTGGTAAATTCTTGCATTAATGTTTTGATATTTAACGCCGAGTTCAATACTTTTACTATGCTCTGGTTTTAAGGCTGTTTTTGCTTGTGTGATGTTTAAATTATTTTGGAAATGATTGGGTAAATTGGTTGCTTTACCAAAAGCGGCATTAAACCTTAAATTATTGTTAATATTCCTACCCCAGCCAAAATTGTAAGTATTGTGCTTACTAAATTTATCGTGGTCAATATTTCTATATCCGATAACAATATCATTGCCAGAAATATTGGCTTGATATTGGGTAAAAATATCATGATGTTTAATATATTTAGAGTTTCCAATATCTTGGTCGGATTCGTTTTCCAGTCCAAAAGATATTTTTGAATCATCAACATTGTATTCATTTAATAAAGTAATACCATTTAGTTTGTATTTATCACTTCGTCTTTGTGTGTTTTGCCGTCTTAAATCAAGGTTTGCTTTAAAATACTTACTAAACTGGTGTGTGGTTTTAAGATTAAATTGAGTTAAATTGTTATCAGGTCTGGGAATGTTACCCAAAAGATCGTCATACTCAATAGTTGCGCGAGTATTAAGAAAATTAACTTCAATATCTGTTGTTTCGCTCAGCTCAGTACCGATGTTAATTGCTATAGATTTTCTATCAATTGAGTCTTTCTCTCCAGTAACGTCTTGTGTTGTTGCGTTTATACCGTCTGTATGATAATCACTCAGGGCAATATTGAGATAGGAATTTTCATTTCTATTGTTAGCATTCAGTGTTATTTTTTTGGTATTATGCGTTGCATAACTTATGTTTAAATTTCCGCTTTTTGCACTTTGTTTTTTATTGGTGGTAAGATGAATCACACCACCTATTGCACCTGGACCATACAGTGATGAAAAAGGCCCTTTAATGATTTCAATTTTCTCAATGACGTCAAGTGGCACAACATCCAAATTTGCTTGAGTTGCACTAATGGTAACTTTTGCACCATTTATCAGCAGCAAAGTATGAGCCGCTTCATTACCACGAATCCTAAGTGCTGTTAAATTGCCTTGTCCGCTTTCATACTCTACCCCAGGCATGGTAGCTAAAAAGTCACCAAAAGTATTTGCACCACTTGATTGAATATCGCTTTTATTAAAACTCAGTGTTGATGAAATTGAGCCAATAACAGGGCTGCTGGTTCGGTATTCGGTGTTTAGATAAATAGGAATAGGACCTAGAACAGCACCAACCTTGAAACTGGCGATAAGTGCCATATAAGCAAGTATTTTTTTCATGATCTTCATCCTTCGTGATGTTAAGTTTTTTTGAGTATGTATCGGACTGATGCGAAAGCAAATACCGTTGCGAGGACAGCGTGGGATTCTCACCCACTTCCATTGATTCAAAACAGGGATAATTATAATTTGTTTGGAATAAGAGGTGTGGATTTTTCAGGTAAAATACTCAAATTTTATCAATTGAGAATAAACCATGAATCAGGTCTATAATTTTAGCGCAGGTCCGGCGATGTTGCCACGCCAAGTTCTAGAGCAAATGCAAGCTGAATTATTAGAATATGGCAATGCCCAAGCATCAGTGATGGAAATCTCTCATCGCGGTACAGATTTTATGGCGATGGCACAAAAATCAGAGCAAGACTTACGTGATTTAATGAATATTCCAGACAACTATAAAATTTTGTTCTTACAAGGTGGTGCATCGCAACAATTTTCCATGGTTCCCATTAACTTGTTGCGCGGCAGGACAATAGCAAATTATGCACACACAGGTCATTGGTCGAAAAAAGCCATTGCTGAAGCGCAGCGTTATTGCGATGTTAGTATTTGCAGTGATAGCTCAGCAAATAAATACACTGATATTAGTGATTTTACCGATTGGCGCATTGATGAGCAGGCTGCTTATTTGCATTACACACCAAATGAAACTATTGCTGGATTGGAGTTTGATTACATTCCAGAAGTAGATATGCCATTAGTGGCAGATATGTCGTCTACTATTTTATCACGTGAGATTGACGTGTCAAAATATGGTGTGATTTATGCAGGTGCACAGAAAAATATCGGTATCTCTGGACTAACAGTTGTCATTATTAGAGACGATTTAGTCGGACGTGCATTACCAAACCAACCAATATTATTTGATTACACAACCCAGATAAATCATGATTCTATGTATAACACACCAGCAACTTATGCTTGGTACGTGGCAGGACGTGTGTTTGAATGGTTAAAAAATCAGGGTGGATTGAGCGCGATGGAAAAAATCAATCAAACCAAAGCACAAACACTTTATGATGCGATTGATGGTTCTGATTTTTATTCAAATCCTGTGGTAAAAAAATACCGCTCATGGATGAATGTACCTTTTTTATTAGCCGATGAAAATTTAAACACTTTGTTTTTACAAAGAGCGGCAGATAATGGCTTGATTACCCTCAAAGGGCATCGCTCAGTGGGTGGTATGCGCGCCAGTATTTATAATGCCATGCCACAAGCGGGGATTGATACCTTGGTGAGCTTTATGCAAGATTTTGAAAAGGAGAATGGTTAATGTTTAAGGTCCAAACACTCAATAATATTTCAGCACTTGGCTTAGAAAAATTACCCAGAGGTGATTATGAAATCGCTTCAGAGATGAACAATCCTGATGCAATTTTGGTACGTAGTGCCAAAATGCATGGGTTGGATATTGGCGATAATTTAAAGGTAGTAGGCCGCGCTGGCGCAGGGGTTAATAATATTCCACTAGATAAAATGAGTGACAAAGGTGTGGTGGTGTTTAATGCACCTGGTGCGAATGCCAACGCGGTAAAGGAATTGGTGATTTCATCACTGCTATTGTCTAGTCGTAATATTTGCCAAGCATGGAGTTATGTCAATAATTTGTCACTTAATAATCTAGAAACAGCGATTGAAAAT
This sequence comes from Gammaproteobacteria bacterium, assembly GCA_965206195.1. Lineage (GTDB taxonomy): Bacteria > Pseudomonadota > Gammaproteobacteria > PS1 > Pseudothioglobaceae > JAAOIF01. Next base: position 1,529,429 of record CBDBIZ010000011.1, on the reverse strand, counting down.
GGCAAGAAAAATTATGCAGGTTCAGAACTACCAGGCAAAACCTTAGGTATTGTTGGTCTAGGTGCTGTTGGCGTGCAGATTGCCAATGCAGCAAATGCCTTGAATATGGATGTGATTGGTTTTGATTCAAATATCACGATTAAAAGTGCTTGGAAACTATCATCAAATATTGTGCGGGCATCTAGTGTGGACGAATTATTTGCACAAAGTGATTTTGTCTCGTTTCATGTACCATTGATTGACAGTACTAAAAATTTATTAAATGAAGAGCGTATTGCGCTATTGCCGCAGGATGCAACCGTTCTTAATTTTGCGCGTGATGGCATAGTTGATGAAGATGCATTAATTACCGCACTTGAGGCTGGTAAAATTAAATACTACGTTACCGATTTTCCAATTGATGACAAGAAAAACCACGATCGCGTGATTGCACTACCCCATCTAGGCGCATCAACTGCTGAAGCGGAAGATAATTGTGCAATTATGGTGGCTAATCAGATAAAAGATTATCTTGAAAATGGCAATATTGTCAATTCGGTGAATTTTCCAGAGGCTAGAATGCCCAGAGCGGGCAAAGAGCGTTTGGCAATTACGCACAAAAATATTCCTAACATGGTGGGGCAAATTTCTACTGCCGTTGCGAATGCCGGTGCTAATATTGTTGATATGTTAAACAAGTCAAAAGATAGCGTTGCTTATACTATAGTTGACTTGGAAGACGTAATTTCTGATACAGTAATCAATAATTTAGAACAAGTTGAAGGCATATTAACTACTAGAGTTGTTTATTAAAAGACCTTTGCGTTAAAGGTATGGGCAAAAAAACATTGGTTGAATTAAGGGCTGAGATTGATGTGCTGGATAACAAAATTCAGTCGTTAATAAGCATGCGCGGCGAATTGGCGAGTGCAGTGGCAGAGGTTAAAAAAACCACAGCAGCTCAAAGTGCCTTTTACCGTCCAGAACGTGAAGCACAAGTATTGCGTTCAATTATTAAGCATAATGACAGTTTACTCAAAGACCAAGATATGGCGCATATTTTCCGCGAAATTATGTCAGCTTGCCTGGCGTTAGAACAACCACTTAAGATTGCTTATTTAGGTCCTGCAGGCACATTCACTCAAGAAGCCACACTTAAACATTTTGGTCATAGTGTTGCAACACTGGATTGTGGCAGTATTGATGATATTTTTCATCAAGTAGAAAAAAACAATGCACATTATGGCGTGGTTCCTATCGAAAATTCTTCAAATGGAGTAATCGGTGGCACGGTTGATATGCTCTATTCTCAATCTTTAAAAATTTGTGGCGAGGTGGAAATCACAATACACCATCAACTGATAATGGCAAATGCCAAGCACAAAATCAAAACTATTTATGCACACGCTCAGGCGTTAGAACAATGCCAGCGTTATTTAAATAACCATTATCCTAAGGTCGCGCTTAAATCAGTTTCATCAAATGCTTTGGCAGCAAAACTTTGCCAAGATGAATTGAGTGCCGCTGCTATTGCCTCAGAAAGTGCATTAGGCATATATAATTTACAAAAAGTTGACGGCAATATTGAAGATATAGCGGGTAATACCACACGTTTTTTGGTCATTGGTAAAGAGTCTATCCCAGCCTCTGGGGTTGATAAAACCTCTTTATTGGTTACTGTCAAGCATGAGTCAGGTGCATTATTTGACTTATTAGCACCTTTTAAACAAGTAAATATTAATCTATTGCAAGTGGCAAAATACCCAATTCCAGGGGTGAAATGGGAGTATCTATTTTTGATTGATATACAAGGCCATCAAGATGATGAAAAAGTTAAGGGCGCGTTAGCACTTGTTGAGGAAAAATCTCTTAAACTTAAAATTTTAGGCTCTTACCCACAAGCAGTTTTGTAATTTTTTATTCGTGAATATAAACTTTTTACCAATAAAACGTTATAACAATGGCATCATACCTAACTTCGCGCTAGATTGCCTTATCACTCAATGTGCCATTGAGAATAACCTTATGTTATTGCATAATAATAAGAATTTCTCTCAAATTGCTGAGGTTTACCCGCTTTTAAACGAATAAAGAATATGAACAACGTTTGTCCAGCAATTAAAGCCTTAAGTCCTTATCAGGGTGGCAAGCCAATCAGTGAATTGCAACGTGAGTTGGGTTTGGCGCAGGTGGTTAAACTTGCCAGTAATGAAAATCCACTGAACACTAGTTTGAATGTGCTAACAGCAATCAATCAAGCACTTAGCGAGATTGGGCGCTATCCTGACAGCAATGGATTTGAGTTAAAACAAGCCATTAGTACGCATTTGTCTGTTGCCCCTGAGAGTATCACCTTGGGCAATGGCTCCAATGATATTTTAGAATTGCTGGCGCGCGCCTATGTTTGTAATGTAGACGATGAGGTGATTTTTTCTCAGTATGCTTTTGTGGTCTATCCGCTAGTAACGCAAGCCTTAGGTGCGCAGGCTGTGGTTACTCCAGCACAATATTTTGGTCATGATTTACATGCAATGCTTGGCGTAATTAATAGCAACACCAAGCTCATTTTTATTGCCAATCCCAACAACCCAACTGGCACACTGCTGAGCGATAAAGCACTTCATGATTTCTTACAGCAAGTGCCAAGTTCAGTGATGGTGGTATTAGATCAGGCGTATTTTGAATATTTAAACAGGGCTGATAATGCACTGATATGGCTACAGGAATTTGAGAATTTAGTCATTACCCGTACTTTTTCTAAAGCTTATGGTCTGGCTGGTTTACGCGTGGGTTATTCCCTCTCTAGTGCTAAAATAGCAGACTATCTCAATCGAATTCGTCAGCCATTTAATGTCAATCATCTTGCACAAACAGCAGCAATAGCCGCCTTGCAAGACAGTGATTTTTTGAATAAAGCTATTGTGGCAAACCAACAAGGGCTCTTACAACTCTCACAAGGGTTTGAAAAATTAGGTTTGTCTTACATTCCCTCTTTTGCTAATTTTATTGCTATCAAGGTTAATGATGCTACTGAAGTTTATCAAAAACTCTTACAAAAAGGCTTTATTGTGCGCCTTGTAGAAATGGAAAATTATTTACGTGTATCCGTTGGCACAATCGAGGAAAATAACAAGTTTTTACAAACATTAAAAACAGTATTGTGATTAATAAAATTTGTATCATCGGCGTTGGTCTAATTGGAGGTTCGTTTGCTTTAGGCTTGAAAAAAGCCAATAAAGCTAAAATGATTGTTGGATTTGACAGCAATGAAGATAATCTGAAACAAGCACAGGCATTAGACATTATCGACGAATATAATCTTGATATTGCGACTGCTTTAAACGGCGTTGAAATGGTGCTTATTGCTACCCCTGTTAATAGTTTTGAAGCCATTTTAAAGTTGATAAAACCTCATATTAATAACAATGTCATTATTTCTGATGTGGGCAGCACCAAAGGCAGTATGATGCAAATTGCTAAAGTGATTTTTGCTAAAATGCCAGCAAGATTCATCCCCGCGCATCCAATCGCTGGTAAGGAAAAAAGCGGTGTGATGGCAAGTGATGGTGGCTTATTTATCAATAAATGCGTTATTTTAACGCCAGCGGACAATGCAAACATTCAGGCAATTAAAACAGTGCGTGAATTATGGCAAAGCCTAGGCGCGCAGGTACAAACGATGAGTGCTGAGCAGCATGATGATTTGTTAGCGGCAAGCTCACATTTGCCACACATGCTGGCGTTTGGGCTAATGGAATATTTAACCAGTAGTAATCCTGATACACTGAATTATGCCGCGGGTGGGTTTAAGGATTTTTCTCGTATTGCCTCTTCAAACTCGGTAATGTGGCGTGACATTTGTCTGAATAATGCTGAGCAAATCGTTAAGCATATCAAGGGCTATCAACAAAGCCTTAATCAGCTTTCGAGCTTAATTAGCAATAAGTCTGCAGAGGAATTAGAACAACTGTTTTCAGAGGCAAAAACAGCGCGCGAAAACTGGATTAAAGATTAATAAATCATGAGTAAATTTATTGCCAATCCTGTACGTATGTTGTCAGGTCATTTAAAAGTACCAGGTGATAAATCCATTTCTCATCGCTGCATTATGCTTGGCTCACTTGCGAATGGCGTGACTAAAGTCAGTGGATTTTTAGAAGGTGAGGATGTGTTATCAACTCTAAAAGCCTTTCAAGCGATGGGTGTGAAAATCCAGAGCGATGGTGATAATGTTACCATTCATGGTGTTGGTCTTTATGGTCTAACAAAACCATCAAAACCACTTGACTTAGGCAATTCTGGTACTTCTATGCGGCTGATGGCGGGTATTTTGGCAGCGCAAAATTTTGACTGTCAGCTAATTGGAGATGAATCGCTTTCAAAGCGTCCAATGGGCAGGGTGATTAGCCCACTCACTAAAATGGGTGCGGTGATTGAGAGTAACGCTGGCAAACCACCACTTAAAATCAAAGGCGGGCAGCAACTCAAAGGTATCTACTATGACTTGCCTATTGCTTCGGCGCAAGTGAAATCCTGTGTGTTGCTGGCTGGTTTGTACGCACAAGGTGAGACTTGTGTGGGTCAGCCAGTACCGACACGCGACCACACCGAACGAATGCTAACAGGTTTGGGCTATCAGATAGATATTAGTGATAATCAAATGTGTCTGAGTGGTGGCGGTGAGCTAAATGCAGTACAAATTCAAGTACCGAGCGATATTTCATCAGCTGCTTTTTTTATGGTGGCAGCTGCTATTGCGCCAAAAGCAGATATTGTTTTAACGGGGGTGAATATCAACCCAACACGTACTGGCGTGATTGATATTCTCAAACTGATGGGCGCAAATATTACACTCAAAAACAAGTATGAAACTGGCGGTGAGTTGTTGGCTGATATTCGTGTTCAATCTTCACAATTAACTGGTATTCATATTCCAAAAAACTTAGTAGCATTGGCGATTGATGAGTTTCCAGCGGTGTTTGTCGCGGCTAGCTGTGCTCAAGGAGAGACAGTTTTAACGGGCGCTAAAGAGCTACGAGTAAAAGAATCTGACCGCATCCAAGTGATGGCAGATGGCTTGAATATTTTAGGCATTAAAAACACCGTACTGGAAGATGGTATTAAAATTCAAGGTGGCGTGTTCTCAAAGCCAAACGCTATGATTGAATCTCATAATGATCACCGTATTGCTATGGCATTTGCAATCGCTTCGCTGCGTTGTGATTATCCGATTGAGATTAACGGCGTTGAGAATGTTAAAACATCATTTCCGAGTTTTGTGACCTTGGCAAACTCAGCCGGGATGAATCTTACTGAGTCTTAAAAAAATAACAAGGTTTTACTATTTTTAGTAGCCACCTTTGCGCTTAGTTTCAGGCAATCCTGCAACTTTGCCTGCTTGTTTAGCAGGGCCTTTAGGAAATAAGGCGTACAGTTCTTTGGTGGTGAGTTTTCCTTCCCAATCACCTTTTAAGTCTTTGACCATATTGCGTTCGTTTGGCTGGTTAGCATTGTTGTTGATGTATTCATCACGCAAAAAGTTAATCAATTTAAAACTCTCATTGGTTAATGTTATCCCTTCTTCTTCTGCCAGCTCGTGAGCAATGCCTTCATTCCACGAACTAAGATCAACCAAGTAGCCGTGAGCGTCTCTTTGTAAATCTGCTAATGCCATTATATTCTCCAATGTAAAATAATAATGAAAATATTATATAATAAGCCCTTTATTTTTTCTACACTTTTTATCATGACTATTGAAAACGCATCAGGTTTTTTTGCTTGGGATGTCTCTAGTTTTTTAGCCTTGTTTTTATTGATTGCATTTATGGTTGTGGTTGTTGATCAATTGTTCTTGAGTCAAACAAAAGAACCAGCTAATAATAAAGGCGAACAATCCATACCAGAACAACAAAAATCAGCCCTGAGTAAGTGGCTTTATTTTTTGTGTTTTTTAAAGTTTAATAAAGCTCAAAAATATTTAGATCGACCTAAAATTGTCCAATGGTCAGCTGAGTTTTTTCCGGTACTATTATTAGTATTTCTACTGCGCGGTTTTGTAATTGAACCGTTTAGAATCCCCTCTAACTCAATGATGCCAACTTTCTTAACTTATGATTTTTTGTTGGTTGATAAGATTTCTTATGGTCTTCATTTGCCAGTAAGCAATCAGGAGTTGATTGATATTGGCGACCCACAACGAGGTGATGTGGTGGTGTTTCGATATCCAAATTATGAGGCTGAACCAGTTTACAAAGGGGCAGATTTTATTAAACGTGTGATTGGGCTTCCAGGTGATGTCATTGAGTATATTAATGACCAGTTAGTGGTTAATGGTAGAAAAATTGCGTATAAAAAAATTGGCACTTATCAGGGTATTGAGGCGGGGACTGAAATGAGTGGCTATCGGCATTTTCGTGAATTGTTAGATGACAATCCTCATGATGTTTTACTACATCCAAATGGTGCTTCAAAAGGCGTTAAAACATTTGTGCCTAGAGGGCATTATTTAGTGATGGGCGATAATCGAGCACATAGTAGCGACAGTCGTTTTTGGGGCTTTGTACCTGAGGAGTATATTGTTGGCAGAGCTTTTTATATTTGGGCGCATGGTGATATTGGCGGCGTTATTTCTGGACCTAATAGACTTCAATCGCTTAAAACCCTTACCTTTGGTCGCAATGGTTTGATTGACTAAAATGCGTTAAAAGAAAATGTGTTTTAGGATATTTTCTAGCTCGTCTTTTGATGTGTAGTGGATAGTAATTTTACCTTTATCACCAGTGGATTTAATTTCAGTCTTGACGTTTAATTTTTGATTTAAAGATTTCATTAATGCATCAATATGCGGGTCTATTGTTGAGGCTATTTTTTCAATTTTTGGACTTAATTCTTTTTTTACCAACGCTTCGGTTTGACGAACTGATAAAGCCTTTTTCACCACTTGTGCAGCGACTTCAACTTGTTGTTCGCCTTTGAGCGACAATAATGCACGCGCATGACCCATTTCCAATTGATCAGCATTGAGTAGTTTTTTAACCACATCTTCTAGTTGTAACAGACGAATCAGATTACTGACTGCAGAGCGAGAACGACCGACCACATTCGAGATTTCTTCATGGGTCATTTTAAAATCATCAATCAATTGTTGTAGTGCTTTTGCTTCTTCAAGCGGGGTGAGTGATTCACGTTGGATGTTTTCAATCAGCCCAATAGCAAGCGCAACCTGGTCATTAATCTCACGAATGATGACAGGCACTTCGCTGAGTTTGGCAATTTTAGCGGCGCGCCAACGTCGCTCACCAGCGATGATTTCGTATTTTTCATTGGCGACTCTACGTACAACCAGCGGTTGAATAATCCCTTGTGAGGTGATGGAGTCGGCGAGCTCGTTAAGTGTCTCTGGGTCAATGTCGTCCCTAGGTTGAAATTTGCCACGTTGCAACGCATCTATTTTTAAAGTTGTTAGGTTGCTTGTATCGGTGCTGGATTGATGATTTGCAGTTGGCACTTGACCCAATAAAATATCTAATCCGCGACCAAGTTTTTGTGTTTTAGTCATTCTTTATAAAACCCTCATTGTTTTTCTTAAAACTTCACTGGCAAGTGAAATATATGAAATTGACCCTTTGGATGATTTAGCATAGCTAATGACAGCCTGACCAAAACTTGGTGCTTCGGCTAATTTTACATTTCTAGGGATGATGGTTTTAAAGACTTTATGCGAAAAATGTTGTAATAATTGAATGGACACTTCGTTGGATAGATTATTACGTGTATCAAACATGGTGCGAATAAGCCCAGTGATTTCTAATTTAGGATTGGTAGTGGTTTGGATTTTCTCAATGGTTTGCATCAGCGCACTTAAACCTTCCAAAGCATAATATTCACATTGCATTGGGATGATAATGCCCCTAGAGGCAGTAAAAGCGTTAATAGTGAGCATATTTAGCGAAGGTGGGCAATCAATCAAAATATAGTCATATTGATTATCAATCTTGGCAATGGCTTGTTTTAGCGCGTATTCAGAGTTTTTACGACCGAGTAATGCGATTTCAGCAGCGATTAAATCTGTATTGGCAGGTAATATATCGATATTAACGTTAGACGCATGGGTAATGGTTTTAGCAATACTGCATTCGTCTAATAGCAATTCGCAAATTGAATTTTCTAGGTTGTATTTATCAATTCCACAGCCCATGGTGGCATTACCTTGAGGGTCGATATCAACCAATAAAACTCGTTTTTTAATAATCCTTAAAGCAGTACTTAAATTAACAGCGGTGGTGGTTTTTCCTACGCCACCTTTTTGATTTGCAACTGAAAGAACAATCGCCATTATTCTTGTTTATCAATCTTTTGAGGCTTATTAAGTACGGTTAGCGCTTTGAGCAAATTGCTGGCCTCATGGATAAAATAATCCTTTTTAAGCTGTTCAATGGCTTTTTTGTTTTGCTCGGTTTTGTTGTATTTTTGTGAGTTTAAAATTTCTTCAGTGGATAATTTGGAAGGGTCTTCAACCTCTAAATGACCCGTCAAATCACTTTCTTTAGTATCAATCACACTGTCCTCTTCTTCATTTTCAAGACTGATATTTTTTAAAGCAACATCTGGTTCAATGCCTTTGGCTTGAATAGAGCGTCCAAGTGGTGTGTAGTAGCGCGCTGTGGTTACTTTTAAACCATAGCCTTCGGGTAATTCAATGATGGTTTGCACCGAGCCTTTACCAAATGAAGCCTTGCCCATGATAATAGCACGTTGGTGGTCTTGTAGTGCACCAGCGACAATTTCTGATGCTGAAGCGGAGCCTTCATTGATTAAAACCACTATAGGTGCGCCGTTGATAATATCACCAGGCTTAGTTTTAAATTTAAGGTTTGAACTGGGAATACGACCCTTGGTATAAACCACCAAACCCTCTTTATCAATAAATAAATTAGCGATATCCACGGCACTATTAAGAACCCCGCCCGGATTGTTTCTTAAATCAAGAATGAGTGATGTAAGTTGTTGTTCATTCTCTTTAACTAAACGTTCAAGTATTTCTTTTAATAGATTGATGGTTGGGTTTTGGAAACTAGCAATACGAATATAGCCAATGTTATGCTCTAACAAATAACCTTTGACCGAAGTAATGGTGATAATCTGACGGGTAATATTGACCACAAAAGGCTTTTTGTTTTTACGTAAAATAGTGAGTTTAATATCGGTATTTGGCTCTCCACGCATCAAGTTTACACCGTCTTCCAGCGTCATGCCGCGAACTGGCTTGTCACCAATTTTGATAATTAAATCACCCGTTTGAATGCCAGCACGATAAGCAGGAGTGTCATCAATCGGGGAAACGACCTGAATCGCTTCATCCTTCATGTCGATAACAATACCTAATCCACCAAATTTACCCGAAGCATTTTCAAGCAAATCTTGTTGTTGTCTGGGCTTTAGGTAATTTGAGTGCGGGTCCAACCCATTAACCATACCTTTGATAGCATGATCAAATAATTCTTTATTGGTGGTTTCATCAACATAGAGCTGCTTGATACTGCTAAATACCTTGCTAAATGATTCTAAATCTGTAAAAAAAGCCTCTAGTTTTTGTTTGTTAGTATTAGTTTGTGCATGGACAAATGGCGTACTTAGTAAAGTATAGCAAAATACCAGGAAAGACAGATGTTTAAAAAAATTAAAGAAAAGCATAATATAATTGTTTGGTTATAGAAAGTTTAAATATAATACTGTGAAAGTTATACAGGCCTTTTGTAATTTTGTAAATTTTACTTGGTTTTTTATATATACAGGGAGAAAACGTGAAAAGAGTGAATCTAATTTTATCAATACTGGGTTTATTTATATCATCGGTTGTATTCGCAAATCAGACAGAAACAACAAAGGCACTAGACGATAGTCCTGTTGAAACTATTCAATCGGTTATTGTTAAGCTCAATCAATTATCCAAAGCACAACACCTACCAAAAGCAGCCAACATACTGCTTGAGAGGGAAATTACCCCTTTATTTGATTTTAATTATATCGCCAATGAAGTTTTATGGGTGCTGAATACAGATTTTAGTCAGGCAGAAGTTCAATCTTTTGCTAATAAATTAAAAGACAATATTGTTGCTATTTTATTGTCTAAGTTGTCTCAAATCAATTCAACTTCACTTAGTTTTGTTTCTGCAAGACCTATTATGAATAATAATATTTTGGTCAAACTTAGGGTGAATAATTATTACGCATTTGGTTTTTATATTGACTTGTTGTTTCACCAAAATGACAACAAAAAATGGCAGATTTTTGATATTGTGTTAAATAACGACAGTTTGATTAATTATTATCAAAAAGTGGTATTAATTCAAGCAAGAAGATATGGCATTTATAAAATTCTAGAAAAATTTAACTAATATAGCGAGTATTTGATGATGATAAGTGAAGTAACTTTATTGGAAAAAGAAGAAGACATTGAAAAGGCTACTAAGGCCTTAAAAGCAATGGCACACCCGTTGCGTTTAAAAATTTTATGTGCGCTTAAAAATGAAGAAATGCCAGTACTTGAAATTGTTAAGAAAGTGGGCTCTTCTCAGTCTAATATCTCACAACATATTGATATTCTTAGAACTAAAGAAATTATTGAATCTCGGCGTGATGGTAATAAAATTTTATGTAAAGTTAAAGATGCTAAAATTTTAAAATTGGTTGCCAATATGCAAGCTGTTTTTTGTTCTAACGACAGTTAGTCAATATACATATTTTGCATTTATATGCGCTCGTAGCTCAGCTGGATAGAGTATTGGCCTCCGAAGCCAAATGTCGGGTGTTCGAATCACCTCGAGCGCACCAACTCTAAAGCCTTTATTTAACAAGGTTTAACGCTTGATTATCAAGCGTTATTTATCCATACATTTTTCGCCAAAATTTGACAAAATGTAACTATAGTGTAACCTGTAAGCCTTGTTTAACAATAAATGAGGTAAAAAATGCTAATTACAGGACAGCAATCAAAACAGGCGAGAGAAAGCCTTAATATTTCTCAGAATAAAACCGCACAAGGTGCAGATATTAATCGTGGCTATTTGTCTTTATTTGAGGCGGGTAAATTTGAAATGCCAGAGTATTACCTGAAACAACTTATCGCTTTTTATGAAAACAAAGGTTACGTTTTTGCAGGTAAAACGCTTAATTCTCAAGGGCTAAATATTTATGCCAATGATGGCATGATTACAGATAACCACGTTATCGAGGATGAGTATTTAGAAGAAGATGGTGAGGATGGCTATACTTTTGATAACGATAATGATATAAAAGTAGATATCGTTAAGGCTGTGCAGTCAGAAAAACAGGAAAATATAGAGACCTCCGAAATTCACGAAACATCAAACAAAGGTGCAGTTGCTGCAGTTGCGTTGGTTGGCACTGTGGTATTTTTGTGGAGTGTTGCAGAGAGAAACGGTTTTGATGTTTTTGACTGGGTTAAAAGTATATTTTCTAAAAAGCCAAAGCAAAATATCAACGATGTTTTTCCTGGTAATTATTACTGAAAATCAAGGATTTTTTAATCAAGCGTTTAAATAGCAAGAATAAGTAGCACCATTACCCAAACCCAAATAACTATTTTTTGATTATGTGTTAATTTCATACGAATAAACTAGATGGAGTTGAAAGCGTCTAAGTACTGTTTTTCGGTAATTTTTCCATTTTTCAACATTCTTTTTATAGCATCAGGTGTTATAGGATTACTTCCGTGTTTGACCAATACTAAAAAGTCTATGTTATTAGGATTTTTCTTGAATACCATATGACTACCACCGCCAGCACTTGGCACTTGTTTAAAACCTAATTGTTTAAAGATTTTGATAGCCTTATTCGGCTTGATTGGCGTTATTTTATGCGTGTAGCCTTTCTTTGCCATAGTTATTTAGAGGTATATCGTAGTTGATTTTTTTGTAGGTTTTATTCTTTTTTGGCTTAGGAATAATGACGCTCTTTTTAAAGCCAAACTCTTGCAATTTATCAAATAAAACACCCAAACGCATATACTCATCAACATAAATATCAATGGCTTGTTTTAGGCTTCTTTGCGCTTCAATTTTGGTGTTACCCATACCATAAGCATTAAAAACATCGGCGTATGCGGTATAGCCATCTTTGTCTTTTACAAATTCTGCCTTAATATCAATTGTAATATTTGCTTTCATGGTAGTTATTATACTTCTTTTTTGAATATATTGTAATATTCAACAGCAGACTGTGGTAGAAGTTCATCAATTAAATTTTGATATTCTGCCATGTAATATAATAATACAGTCAATAATTTATGTCTTTTGTCGGTTAAATCTAATCTGCTTTCCACATCATAGAAGGTCTTTATATTGCTGTTATTTTTACAATAATTTAACACTAGTTTTATTTTATCAAACTCGCTTGGTTCTAGATGTAAAGGATAATAACCATTACAATCTAGTTTTTTTAATTCTTTTAGAATGTTTTTAATTTTGTTATTATGGTCATAATAGCCGACACTTTGTAAATATTTATAAAAAACGTAGTTATCCATACAATTACTCCAATTGTTAATTAATGTTTATTTGTCTTTAGTTTTTTGATAGTCTTATCAAAATCAGAATTAATTTTTTGAGTTTTGTTAAATTCGTCATATTCTAAATAGGCTTTTTCTTTGGCTTTTTGGTGTGAGATATGACCGAAGCCGTCTAATATTTTAAAGTCGTTAAAATTAAGGAATTTGTCCACTGATTGACTAAAGTCCTCCATCGTCAATTCTTTGCGTTGTTCTATTTGATTTTCGATATAGTCAAAGTAACTGGCAATGGTGCGTTCTAATTTTTTGATTTCATCTTCTTTTAGGTAGTTCTTTGCCACCAGCACATCAGATTTTAATATTCTGCCATCAGGGGCATTTTTCCAAGTTTGTAGACCTGCATTAGGCAAGTTTTTATCAACATGGCTATTGACGATTTCAGCCGCAGTCTGTCCAGTAATAGTGTAGTGGAATTTATTTTGCACGTTAGCGTAGAAGTGCTTAGTGATTTCAGAGGTTTTATCGTAATCAATACAGCACTCAGAAAATATATCGGTAATTTGTTGATATATTCGTCTTTCGCTGGCTCTAATTGAGCGGACACGTTCTAGTAGTTCTTTAAAGTAGTCTTTACCGAAGTATTGACCGTTTTTAAGGCGTTCATCATCCATCGCAAAGCCTTTAATAATATATTCTTTTAAGGTTTGTGTTGCCCATTGTCTAAACTGGGTGGCTTGGCGTGAGTTGACACGATAGCCAACAGATAGTATTGCGTCTAAATTGTAGTATTTAGTATTGTATTTTTTTCCATCTGTGGCAGTTGTTCGGAAATTCCTAATAACTGAATTTTCATCCAGTTCGTTAGATTTGAAAATATTTTTTAAATGTTCATTAATTGTAGGTGTGGTAACGCCAAATAATTCGGCTATGCGTTTTTGGGATAGCCATATATTTTCATTGTATAAAAGGGTTTCTACTTTCACATCACCGTTGGGGGTGTTGTAAAGTAAAAAATCGGTTAATTCGTCTTGTATTGTTAGTTCGTTTTTCATAGTCTTGTTATCCATATTTAAGTTAAATTTTACGCTTTATTCTGTGGTTAATTTTTAGCAATTTTTCTGCTTAAATTTTCCCGATAAATACAATGTTTCACGGAAAATCGAAAAATGATTTTTTCTAAAAACTCAGCCCTTATCTAAAAATGGTGTATAGGGTGTATTTGGTGTATAGGTAAAATAAAATCCTTTAGTAGTAGTATCTATAGCGATTTTACCTATACACCTTGACCATCTAACCTATACACCTTATACACCTTAGGAAAAATACCATTATGAACAAAAGGTGTATTAGGTGTATAGGTTGAGCCTCTTAGGTGTGTAGGCAAATCCTCTACAACCCCTGATACAACAACATCGAATTTTACCTATACACCAAATACACCCTATACACCAAAAAAACAATAGACAGGAATTTTCAAAAACTTTTCACTATCCAACTGCTTCTAATTTTAATGTTTCACGCTCATTTTTTGGCTGTTCTACTGGGGTTAAAATCTCCCCTTTGATGATATAAAAACGTACCTGTTTTTTAGTTCTTGGGTCTGTTTTTGGGTAGGTGGATTTACCGCCACTACTTAAAAGCAAACCATGCTTATTTAATGCCTTGGCAACCTTAGTAATGTTAAAGCCTTTGCAAGCATCTTTAAAGCCAGTATTAGTCAATCTAAACTCAAAGCCTGATAATTCTTGCCCGTTGCTATTTTCTGACGGATTAACAGAATAACCCCAAAATTCTTTTACTGGCATTGCCTTGTCGGTTTTAGATTTTTCCCAGTCCATAAAGTTACTGTGTTGATGTCTGCTGATTTCATCACGCACTTGCTCTAGCATTTCCCTTTCTTCCTGTGAGCCATAACCACCACGGTGATCAATCCAATCTTTAAAGCAAACAATGCAAGCCTCTAGTGCGTTATTCTCTTGCCAACCAGTAACGCCCCATTTAGTGGCTAATTCACCCGCTGTGGCAATCAAAGCAAAGCGATTAGCAACACGCTTAACTTGTCCATCCACTTCAATATTTTTAGGCAAAACTTCAATAAATTTCCCCTTGATACTATCAAATAGCGGTTTAACCTTATCTTTACTTAAAATCAACTTGTTTAAAAATACTTCAAAGGCTGTGCCGTGATATTTAAGCGATTGAGTGTTTAGATACTCTGATAATTCCGCACCACTATTAAAGCCGTGAAGTTCATCATAAATGCCGTGCTTAACATCAGCAGTAATGTCAATCATTCGCACTTCTTGACCTGCTTTAACTTTACCGCCAATACTTTCTATCGCCTCTTTAATACTAAGTTCGCCCGTTGATAGTATCATCAGTTGCCATTCTCTTAATAGGCTTGCCCCACCTTTTTTATTGGCTCTTTGTTTGCCTTGTCCATTGGATAGCATATAGGCGGTTTCGCCTAGTTGTTTAGCGTCCATTTGCCCCATTTCATCCAGTGCAAGCATTAAATGATTGTGATTTGATGCTGTTGCTTCAATGCCATTAACGGTGGCTTTCCACTGTTTACGGTATTTGTTCGGCTCACTCATCACACTACACGCCATTTTAAGTGCGGTGCTTTTGCCAGTAGATGAATTGCCTTTGAGATTAACCCCGCCTTGTTCAACGTCTAGTATTCCAAGCAATGGCGGCGCAAATGCCAAAGACACTGACAATAATAAACGGCTATTACCAACACAGTAACGACTAATATTTGCTTGCCAGTCCTCAAGTTTGCCACTGGTTTTAAACGGATTAGGGCTTTCATCACTTTGTATTATTACTCGCTCTTTGGTTTTGTCCTCACCTATGGTTTTATTGGGCAGGACAAAACAATCAAAATACCACCCAGTGCCTAATACAGTCCTTACCCTTGCTTGTGGGTCTGCTTTTTGCAAATAGGTAGATAGGTGTTTTCTAGCACTTGGTGTTGGTGCAATGTTTAAACCACTATTCATTAAATTGGCTCTAACTTCTAAGCCATCACCAGCCAATAAACCCATAGACATATTCCACTTTTTGTGGACACCGTCTTTATCGTAAAACTCTAATAACCGCCCTTGTCGTTCGTTATTATCGTCCCTTGATATGGCAGTAACGTACAATGGGTCGCATATCTCTATTGGTTCATCACTTTCACCGCCAAAATAAAACAACCCATTATCTCTAAGTGAAAACCCATCAGGTACACTTCTTTTACCAATATCTTTAGGGCTTAATAAATGCTCTATCGATACTTGATTTTTAACAACTGCTAACCCCTGTTGTTGGTGTAGGTCGTTAAAATCCGTGCCTTTGGTTTCATCTGTAAACTTGGGTATAACAAATGGCAAGCCTAGTTCATTCTTGATTTTTTCACAAACGCTTAAGCCAGTATTGCCGCTATCCTTAAACCTGTCATTATCACCCGCAATAACGATACTTTTATCCCCGTACAAGCGGTTAAATGTTTTTGCCACAGGTAGTAAGTTATGAGCATTAAAAGCCACAATCACGCAGTATTGCTTATCGGTTGCCAAGTAAACAGATAAGGCGGTGGCGTATCCCTCACAAATGAAAATAATATAGCTTTCCTTTTGATTGCCAAGTACGCAATAATGCCCACTAATTGCACCATCTTTTGTAAACTGTTTAAAACCGTCTGCTTTAATAGTTTGTATGCTGTGCATTAAGCCCGTTTCATCAAACAGCGGAATAACCAATTTATTCTGTTTATCTACCTTGATATTTAAGTCCATCACCTCAAAACCTTTTTTTGCTAAGTAAGGGTGGTTGGTGTTGGCTTTGGTACTTTCATCCCATATTTTTTTACACTCCTTACGGGCGGTTTTTCGTAACTGCTCTAACTCTCGCTTTTGTTGTTGGATTTGCTCATCAATTTGCTTATCTATCTTTTTTCGCTCATTTTTGTTTAAATCATCAAAGTTATTAGAATGCCACTTTTGACCGTGAATATTTAAACGCCACTCACCAAATGCACCAGCGAAAAAATCCCCGCTTTGATACATCACATACCAAGCGTTTTTTTTCTTGGCTTTGGCGGTTAAGGTGTTTTTAAAGCGTTGTATTTCACCGTTAGCGATAATCTCACTACCGCACCCAATACCAAAGTTTATTAGATGGTCTTTAAAATCTGATTGGTAGTTCATAACGCACCCCCAAATCTAACTAAGGCAATTTCTTTGAGTTTCTCGCTAACTTCAAGCCTGATATTTTTAATATGGCTGTTAGGTAGTTTCTTTTTGCCTTGTTTCCATTTGTAGGTTTTGTTGCTTTTAACACTGCCAAAAACAAAATTCCAATTCCTGTCATTTCTTAAAACCAAGTAATACCAAAAATAGGGCGTTCCAGTTTCAGTGTGAACGATATTAATCGTTTCAGGCTCTATGCTCTCAATACTTGGGTAAAAGCCGAATTTATCCAGTGCCATATTGCACCTGTCAATGATTGAGTGTTTCACTTTTTCACCCCCTCGATTGCTTCATCTTGTGGGTCGATAAATTCTTTTACATTATCATAATTGCGTTCTAATTCATCGTCTAAATATGCAATTTCTTTATTAACCAAGCGGACAATACTTGCCAATGGTTTAGGTGCAAAACTGGCTTTTTTGTAATTGTAGTGCTCTAAACTATCCTCGATAAATTCCAAGACGTTTTTAACTTCACTTAAAGCCCAATGACTTTTATCGTAGTGGTTAAGGTTCTCTGATGATACTGCTTGTTTTAAGGCGTGGATAGCCTGTTGGTTTTGATTAGACATAATTATGCCCTCCTATATGTATTATTAAATCCACCAACCGTATTAATAGGGTGGCGGGTCTCAAATACCGCATATAGTCGGCTAAGGGTATTCCTCGAAGGTCTTGTATTTCCCTTTATCAACCCGCCATAAACTGGCTCGAACAACTGCCTAAATAATAGGCGTAAAAAAACCGCTTGCTGACGGGTGCGGTTTGTTCCGCTATATGTAGTATTGCTTATAAAGATACTCTGAAACTTCGCACTTGTCAAGCGCAAAATGATATTATTTTGTGTTATCATTCTATCTGTGAACAATAAGCATAGAAAAACTTTATCAAAACTACTAACTAAACCAACTTTAAGAAATATTAGGTTTGATGAAGTTGATAGCCTATTGTTCGCCTTAGGGTTTGAAAGGATAGAGGGCAGTGGCTCTCGTGTTACTTTTAGTGTTGAGGGTGTTTTTATTGTTTTACACAAACCACATCCCAAGCCAGTGTTAAAACCGTATGTTGTTAAGCAACTGGTAGAGTTTTTAAAAAATGAAAATATTTTGGAGTAAACATTATGGAATATAAAGGATACCAAGCCAGCGTTACTTTTGACGAACACGACCAAATACTTGTAGGCAAGGTTGTAAATGTGCCTCACGCTTTTATTGCATTTGACGCTAAAGATGTTGAGCAACTTTACGAGGAATTTAAGTTGTCTATAGACGCTTATCTTGAGGCTTGCGAGAAAACTGGTAGAAAACCTAAAAAGCCTTTTAGTGGCAAGATGATGATTAGGACTACACCCGATATTCATTCTTTGGTTACCGCAAGAGCAAAAACCGAAGGGATTAGCATTAATAAATTTGTTGAGCGTGCTATTATTGAGCATGCCTCTCATTAAATTAGCATTTTTAAACCAATTTAAGCAGTAATTAACCACCTGTTTAAAAAGGCGGGGGCGGGTTGTTAAGCAGGTGTTTAAAAACTGTTTAAAAATCGCTGTATCCCTTGTTAGTATTTGGGTAACAGGTGTTAGACAACTGCCTTTATTTTGCCAAAAGTCTTGTTTAATTTTACCTAACAGGGTAGAATTACACTTAAATTCATTAAATGCTTGTTGCTTGATATGGATTTTCCAAGCCCCGCTCTGCACAGCGGGGTTTTTTATTGGGTGGTTCATTATTCCACCTCCGTTCTGTTGAATTTTCTTTGCTCGATAAAAGCCAATAGATCCTTTTCATCATATTTAACATATTTACCAATTTTGATATAAGGTAGGTTATGTCTGCCAGTTGAACGCCATACCGATAAAGTTTCAGGTGCAACGTGAATATAATCGGCTGCTTCTTTTGTTGTTAGTAAGTTTGGTTTACTCATTTTTATTACTCCGTTTTATTTAAAAAGTGAATAGCGTTAATCGCCATTCTTGTTAAACAATCACAGGTTTAATCCCGTAAAGGTGCACACAGTTTAAAATAATAATTGGGAGTGGATATAGGCTGTATTTATTGGTAAATAGGTAGGATTTGATGTCCTTCTATTTTTATTGTTGGTGTAGTCAGTGTTCTAGTTGATGGATGAATTTAATATGCAGGATAAAACCTGCTTATTTGTTGCTTGGTCTGCCTACTTTTGGATTAGGGCATAACCCTCTAATCCAGTCTTACACTGTTCTGTCGTTGTATTGTTTAGCACTGCACTCTATTTGCAACTCCTTTTTTTGAACCATTGTGCTAATTTTTATGGCTGGGTCTTGTTTCCATAGTTCCTTAGCCGTTTTTATGCAACATTCTCTATCTTGCTTTGTTGGGCTGTTAGATGTTTTATTTTTTGTCTCTATTTGATTATTTTGATTTATTCCACTTAACCATTCATCATCGTGTTTAGACCACCATTCGGTTACTTGCTCTAAATATTCGCCATAAGTTTTATATCTTAAAAAATCGTCAAGCATAAAAAAGTTTTTTGTTTCGCCGAATACAACTTTCCCGTTTTTTATATCTACTGAATAAGATAAAAAACCACTAGACTCTGTTAAATAGTAAAGACACTCCAATGCTCTTTGTTTGTTTAAATTTATGTTGCTATAAACATCCGATAATGTAGCCCTAACTTCATCTACATCAGGATTAGAATGTAATTTTTTGAAGTATAAATAAACAATCTCAATATCTTTTACTAATTCTGTTTTATAGGCGGAGTTGACTTTTACAATAGTTTCAAAGTGAGGTATAAACTCATATTGGTTTATTGACTTCAAAACCCGATGTCTAAGATGATTATTGATAAAATCCAGTTTATCTGGGTATTTAACTTGTATTGGCTTTATTCTAATTGCCGTTAAATTATTTTTTCCAAATTCCTCTAAAAAGTAACTAACAATCTTATTCTCAATTTTATCCATAATTAAATATCTAATCTTTTTTCTAACTTGTTAAAAATAGTGTTGACTGCTTCTAAATGGGCTTTTATATCTTGGCTAACATAGATAGCAGTAACATTTCTTTTAGCGTGTCCTAAGTGGTCGTCAATCATATATGGACTAACTCGCTCGTTGGATAACCAAGTAGCCACCGTGTGCCTAACATCATGTATTCTGAAATTCTCTGTTATCTTTGCTTGTTTAATCAGTTGTTGCCATGCTCTTTGTGGTGATTGCAGGTAGCCTTTTTTACTGGTGGGGCTATAAAGCACATATTTATTCTTAGAATGCTGTTTAAGTTGCTCTAACAGTTCGCTTGCTTGCTTGATAATTGGCGTGATTTTGGTGTTTTTCGTTTTGCTTTGAACATATTCCCAAGTGGTTATGCCGTCTTGTGAGTGCAAATCTTTCCACTGCATGGCTCGTAGTTCGCTACATCTTGCACCAGTATAAAAAAGCAGATAAAAAAATGCCCGCATAGTAGGGTTATAAACTTCATCTAAGGTGGTGAAAAATTGTTTTTCCTCTTGTTGCCTTAAATACCGTGTTCTTGCTTTTTCCTCAAGTTTTGCCACACCTCTAACAGGATTGTTTTTATCCCATAAATCCCAATCTATGGCACGGTTAAACATTGCTTTTAGTAGGGTAGTGGCTTTGTTTGCCGTGCGATTACCAATATCATTTTTTAAGGTTTTTTGTAGTTTAAAAACATCGGCTTTAGTGATATTAGATAGGCGTTTTTTGTGTAGTGGCTTTAAATATCTTTGATAGTGATAAATTGCGTGTTTTTCGTCTCTTTCCTGCACTCTAATATGTTGCTCAAGGTAAATATCAAACAAATCATTTAAGGTTAATTCTTGTTGTTTTTGGCGTTTAATATCGTTGGGGTTATTGCCCAGTTCTATTTGTTGTTTGAGTTCTGCACAACGTGTGCGGGCTTGGGGAATGGTAATATCAGGATATTTTCCAATCTTTATTCTTTCGGTTTTGCTTTTGACTTTCTTTATTAGATAAAAAGCTTTATTGCCTTTTTTGCTAATCGTAATATATAAGCCTTGCGTTTTATCATCTTTGATATTTTGCTGTTTATCGGTGGCAAGTATTGAGTTTAAATATTCCTTAGTAAAATTAGGCATTTATCGCTGGATATAAATCAATTAGATATTCTAAAATTTCAAAAAAGTAGATTACAACACCAATAGCCAAAGGGATTAATATAGAATGCAAAAGATAAAGACCTGTATATGCCTTTAGATTAAAATCACTCTTATCAGTAATAATTTTTCTTAACGATAAGAATATGTAAATTACCATCATTGAAGCTACTGAAAGCACTAAATAGATGTATAAAAATTTATCTATAACAAATTCTTGCTTGTTGTCGGTAGTAATGATTAGTGAAAAAAGCACGATAAAAAAAGAAAAGCCTAAACTTGCTGCTCTCTCATCGTAAAAATTATCACCCAGTTTTAGATATTTTTTGATTAATGTTTTCATGCTGATTAAGTTAGTTAGACAGTTTTTAAAATGTAACCATAGTGTAACTTTTTGTATTAAATTAGGCAAAAACACAAAAAGTTTAATTAAGGTTGGATTTTATCACAGATACTACTGTGTTAAGGTTTGTGAATGATTGATGAATTAGGTTAAAATAGCGTAATGCACAAAAAAATTAACTCCGAAGCCAAATGTCGGGTGTTCGAATCACCTCGAGCGCACCAAACTTGAAACCTTTATTTTTTATGAGGTAAATATGGCGCCTCAAGAGTATTTCTTCGCTACATTCAAGGCATATTTTTATTTTTTAACGCCTTAATAATTGAGCCCAATTTTTATCGGCTTTATTGATATTATTGTCCACATCTTTGAGCCAAATGCGGCGTGTGGTTTTATTATAATTTAGATACAATTTGCCTTGTTTAATTGTCCATGCTTCAGGGTCGGTGCTAGCGAGTTTACCAAAGCTCATTGCATAAGCGCAATAACCACCATATTGTGGCGCATAATCCTGAGGATTGGCGATAAATTTATCACGATTTTGGGTAGAAGAAAAATACCAATTGTTATTTTTATAAAGGTGTGTAAGTTGTCCAATGCCTGCAACTGCCTGACTTTGGGTGAAATAAGCTACTGGGTCGTAGCCGCGAATGGCTTGGCTTGCAGTGCTAAATACAGGCTCTGATGCGCCAGACACAGTTTGCGTAGAAAAAGCTAATAACGCGATTGTAATAGTAATTAAGCGCAGTGTATATTGGATAAATTGCATGATAAATGATGAGCTATTTAATTACTGTTCATTGTACTACTTTAACAATCTAATTGGGCTAACTTTTACTTGCTTATGTTTTTTAGATTATTGATTGCTCACGTCATTTGGCACATGTCCAGTAGGGACGTATTGAGCGGCAGATTGACAGTGTTGATGTTGGTCATCAAAAAAAATATCAGCGCCAAATTCTTTTAAAAAAGCACCTTTATCTAAGCCACCTAAAAAGAATGATTCATCAATGCGAATACCCCAGGCTCGCATGGTGTGAATGACGCGTTTGTGTGAGGGGGCTGAGCGCGCGGTAACCAGTGCAGTTCTGATAGGATTATTGGTTTCAGGAAAAGCGGATTGAATTTTGTGCAGGGATTGCAAAAAACATTTAAAAGGCCCAGCTTTGAGTTCGATATTAGCTGCGTTGCGTTCGTTTTCAGCAAAGGCTTTTAAGCCTTTTTCTTGGTAGATTTGCTCAGATTCATCCGAAAATATCACGCAATCACCATCAAAGGCAATACGTAGTTGGGTTGGGTGTGAATTTTTTGAACCGCTGCCCACAATTGAGGCGGCTGCAAATCCTGAGCTGAGGGCTTTTTGTACATCAGAATAGTTGCTAGATAGGAATAAATCTGCTTTGAATGCACCGACCAGATTGTGCGTAGGCTCGCCGCGGGTAAAGGCAGCACGCGAGATATTAAGCCTGTAGTGCTCAATTGAATTAAAAATGCGTAAGCCAGTATCAGCACTGTTGCGAGAGAGTAAAATTACATCAATTGGATTTTTGTCAGTATTGAGTGTGAGTAATTTTTTGACTAAAGAGAAACCAACGCCGGGTTGTAAAATCACTGTTTCGTTTTGTTGTTGGTGTTTAGCATACGCCTTAACACCATATTGTTTGTAGATTTGATGAGATTCATCCAAATCAAACAAGGCTCTTGATGAGATGGCAATCACCAATTTTTTTTCGCTATTTTTTAGTTTGTCTGCCATGATTTTGTTTGATAGTTGTCCAAGCAGTAGTTCAGCCGACGTTCAAGAAAACTATTTAGCTCCCATTGTATATCCATATCTGAGCATTGTGCTAAGTAGGGATGTTGATTATTGAGCACAGTTTTGCTACATACGCAAATCATCTCAACGAGTTGTGCGTCAAAATAGATTCTAACTTTAATCTCAAGGCGCTGAATGCCAGTCGATAGAATATGAGTGAAAATAAATGTGGCTGTATAAGGCGTGGTTTCTTCAACCAATAAATATAAGTCGTTTTGCTGAGTATGCTTAATGACACTATGGCGAGTAGTTGTTTTTAATGCAGGAATTAGTGTTAACAGGGTTTGATAATTCAGCTCGAACAATTGCGAGACTTGGTGGCAAGTCTTTGGATTTTGTTGGTTATACAGAGCTTTTAAATGACTCTGTTCAGTAGTTATATCCATTGTGTATCAACGCTCAGTTCGCCGTTATCATAAAGTTTATAGCGGTTAAAACCAATTCTAGTTTCCTGGTTAAATTGCTTGGCAGTTGATGGACAGGCGATAATTTTGAGATTGTGTTTAGTCAATTCACTTGCCTGATGTGCGTGACCAAACACCACTACTCGTATTTTAGGGTATTTACTCAGTACACAAAACAATTCTTCTGAGTTTTCTAAAGATAGAGCGTCATCCCAAGTACTGCTTATTGGTATAATTGGATGGTGTAAAGCCAGCAAGTTATATTTAGCATTTGATTGTTCTAACAGTGCGTCTAACTCACTTAAGCTAGTGTTATTCAAATAGCCACTGGTTTTATTAGCCTGTACGGAATCAATACCGATAACTTCCCACGCACCTAAACTAAAGCATTTAAATAGATTATCGCCAAATACCTGTGCTAAATTAGCCTTGTTGTCATGATTACCAGCAAGTACAAAAATATCTGTTTGAATAGGGGTTAAAATTTGTTGCAAAATTTGATACGACTCAAGCGAGCCATGATGACTAAGGTCGCCGCTAATGAGTAGAGCATCAGCTTTAATTGTGGTAATTTGTTGAACGACATCACTGAGGTTTTGATGGGTATTAACGCCCATGGTTTGCTGGCATTCGTCAATATGACAATCGCTGATCTGAATTAAGTTATTCATACTTCGCTGATAAAATTAACCCGTGAACTCACACCACTTAGTAGCTCATAGCTGATAGTATCGCTATATTTAGCAATGGTTTCAACCCGAAGTTTTTCATCGCCCCATAAAATAGCCATATCACCAATATTGGCGGTAATGTTGCCAATATCGACACAAATTAAATCCATCGAAACACGACCCACAAGCGTACATAAGTTGTTGTTAATGAGTACCGGTGTGCCAGTTTTTGCGTGGCGCGGATAGCCATCGCCATAGCCAATACCAATCGTGGCAAGGGTGGTTTTTTTAGCCGCTGTCCAAGTCGCGCCATAGCCAACGAACTGACCTTGTTCAAGGGTTTTGATTGAGAGTATTGGTGCGCAGAGTCTCATCACTGGTTTGAGTGATGTACGGATCTTATCGTTGTTGGTAAAAGGTGAGGCGCCATAAAGCATAATTCCTGGGCGTACAAAGTCAAACAGTCCGATTTGAGAAAGAATTGCGGCTGAGTTTGCCATTGAATGCTTATTACTGTTATCAGTAAGTTGTTTAAATTGGGTTAATTGTTGTATGTTCAGTGGATGATTAATTTCATCTGCGCAGGCAAAATGACTCATCACTGCTATAACATTAAGTAGTGGATTGACACTAAATTTTACCAAGCATTGCTGGTATTCTTTAGCAGACAAACCCAATCGGTTCATACCAGTGTCAATTTTAATCCACACATCAATCGCTTGCTCGGCACTATCAATCAGAGCGATTTGCGTATGATGATGAACAACGATTTGGCAGTTTAACTCACTGGCGTATCGTAGCTCATCTTGCGAATAAACACCAGATAATAGCAGAATCGGCAGTGCGGTTTTTTGCCGTAATTTAACTGCCTCTGATAATTCACTAACACCGAGTAAATCTGAGTTATTAAGTAGTGGAGTGATTAAATCAAACTGATGTCCGTAAGCATTTGCCTTGACCATAGAGACAATTTTAGTATTCGGTGCATAACGTTTAACCACCGATAAATTGTGCATTAATGCCGATTGTGAAATTGAGGCAATAGTGTGCATGTATAAAACCTAAAACCAGCCTGTTAGAAAGGCTCTTGCTCAAAGTTGGACATATTTTTGAGGTAAGCGGCATCTATTTGTTCATCAGCCACACTTTGGAATCGATCGTCATTGGCAAGGTCTTCAAAGCGCGCATATTCACCCACAAAGGCAAGTTTGATAGAACCTGTTGGTCCGTTTCTGTGTTTGGCGATTTTTAAATCAGCCTTACCAACTTCTTCTGGATTAGAATATCCATCATCATGATATTGTTCATCACGATAGATAAAACCAATAATATCAGCATCTTGTTCAATAGAGCCAGATTCACGTAAATCTGCCATTTGTGGGATACGGCCTTTTGCTGCCTTAGGTCGGGATTCGACCCCACGATTGAGTTGAGAAAGTGCCATAACTGGTACATTAATTTCTTTGGCAAGGGCTTTGAGTGAGCGTGAGATTTCTGAGATTTCTTGTACGCGATTCTCACTTTTGCCGTACACTGTCATAAGTTGTAAATAGTCCACCATAATCAATGATAACTCAGAGTGTTTGCGTTTGAGGCGGCGACATTTTGCGCGAATTTCTGTGGGGGTGATAGCAGGGGTTTCATCAATTAAAATCACATTTTCTTCTAGTGCTCTAACGGCATGATTAAAGCTGTTCCAGTCGGTTTCTGTCATTGAGCCATCGCGTAATTTTGAGCCACCAATGTGTCCGAATGAGGAAATCATACGCAGTACCAATTGCTCGGTCGGCATCTCTAGGCTAAATACTGCTACAGGTTTTGGTTTGGTGCTGCTAATTGCCACATGTTCAATGATGTTCATGGCAAATGCGGTTTTACCCATACTCGGGCGACCTGCAATAATAATTAAATCACCCTTTTGCAAGCCTGAAGTGAGTTTATCAAGCTCTGAAAAGCCAGTTCCCAAGCCAGTAATACCTGTGTTTTTTTGCATTTCATGCACGCGATTAACCACATCTTTGATGATATTTTTGACATTCACAATATCTTGTTTACCTCGGGTAACTTGCTCAGAAATTTCAAATATTTTCTTCTCAGATAAATCAATTAACTCTTGAACCTCGATGTTTTTTGGGTGATAAGCAGTGTCTGCAATTTCGTGGCTAACGCGAATCAGTTGGCGATAAACAGAGAGTTCGCGTACGTGTTTTGCATAAGTTTCAATGTTGGAGATACTCGGGGTATTATCTGCAATTTGTGCCAAATAAACAAAACCACCAACGCTTTCTTCTTCGCCTATTTTTTTTAATTGCTCTTTAACTGTAAGGACATCAGCAGGCTGGTCATGTTCTAATAGTAGGGCGACGGCATTAAAAATAATACGGTGTGAGGCGTGGTAAAAATCTGTTTCAACCAAAATATCAGCAACTTGATCCCAAGCTTCGTTATGCAATAACAAGCCACCGAGTATGGATTGCTCTGATTCGACAGAATGTGGGGGTAGTTTGGTGCTTTGGATGTCCATGTAGGCTATTTTAAGCAATAAAAAACCCCCGTGAAAGGGTTTATAGGTTTAACTTACAAATTTACTTTGTGAAATTGAGGGATGCGCTGTTATCACTCTTGCTCTGAAGCCTGAACCACAACCTTAATATCGATATTAATGTCAGTATATAAAGCCACGTTAATATCGTATTCACCGACATAGTGTATCGCCTCAGGTATGTTGATGTCGCGCTTTTCAACTTCGTGCCCCATACTAGCTAGACTGCTGACAATATCTGACGCACCAACAGAACCAAACAGTTTGCCTTCATCGCTAGCATTGGCTTTGATGGTGCAAACAACATCACTCATTGCTACTTGTTTAGCTTGTGCATTTTCAAACATTACTGTTTGTTTGGCTTCTAAATTGGCTTTAATTGCCTCAAACTCAGCCATATTTGCCGCAGTTGCAGGTTTTGCTTTTCCTTGTGGAATTAAAAAGTTACGTGCATAGCCAGATTTAACATTTGCCACATCGCCTAAATTTCCGAGCTTTTGGATTTTTTCTAATAAAATTACTTGCATGATAACTCCTATTTTTTGTGTTTATCGGTGTAAGGTATCAAAGCTAGAAATCTAGCACGTTTGATTGCAGTAGTAAGCTGGCGCTGAAATTTTGCATTGGTACCCGTTATTCTCGAGGGAGTAATTTTGCCACTTTCGTCAATATTTTTTAATAAGGTATCGACATCTTTATAATCAATCTCTTCTACGCCTGCCGCAGTAAAACGACAAAAAGTGTTGATTTTAATTAGAGGTCTGCGTTTTCTTTTTACTTGCTTTGCCATTATGACTTCCCCTTATCGTTGTCTTTATCTTTGTTAACCATCATAATTGAAGGTTTAATAATTGCAGTTTTTTTAGAAACGATTAAATTTCTAAGAATTGCATCATTAAAACGGAAATTATAATTTAGTTTATCAAGTGTGTCTTGAGTGCACTCAATGTTTAGCATTAAGTAGTGTGCTTTATAAATTTTCTTGATTGGATAAGCCAGATGCTTGCGCCCCCAGTCTTCCTCTCGATGAATATTACCACCATTAGCAGTAATTATTTCTTTGTATTTGTCAATCATTGTGCCCACCTGACTCGATTGATCTGGGTGCACAATGAGAATTATTTCATAGTGTCTCATAGTATCCTTATGGTTATTGTTATAATAGCTTGGAATTGTGTTAATTCTCAAGCAAGGCGTTGGCGTATTTTATACTAAATTAGCATTTAGTTTGTTAAAATTACGCTTTCAATACCAAAAGTGCTAAATAAAATAATAAGATGAATTTGACTTAATAAAAATACCACCTCCAATTGAGCGGCATCTATGCTAGTCACCTTTAAAAAAACATCTGGTCAGGTGTTTTATAATCACAAGGTATTTTTTACTATAATAAAAGGGGTCATGACAACTCCAAGCCTAAAGGTAGTCAATAAGCATCATTAATGTTTATGTCCCTTGCCTTATGTCTCTTTATCTGTCTTTATCTTTTTCTTTATTTTTTTATCTTTTAATATTTAATTGACACCAACTGCTCAATTGCAATATAATCCACAATATAATCCACCATATAATCCCCACAAGTCATTTAATTACAATATAATCTCCAATAACTTTTCAATATCAGCTCTAATAACTTTTTTTAACTTTTAACAAGGCAACATCATGAACACTCAACCATCAACCCAATCACCAGTCCAACCACCAGTCCAATCACGCACGTCTGCTGCTAATAGTCAATATCGCGGGGGGGGCGTTTTCTAGTGCGTTAACTCAGCTCACCCAATTATTATTACTGTGCACCATTGCCGTGGTTTTAACGGCGTGTGGCTCTTCAAACTCAGGCTCTTCAAGTTCAGCTGCTGCAGGCTTTGGGGTAACCGTTCATGCTGCCAAAGTAGCAACATCAAACTGCGTGGCTTTTGCCATGGATAACCCCAATACCCAACTCACAGCTCAATCAAACCCCGATGGTGTTGCCACCTTTAGTAGCAATCTGGTTGGCAATGCGGTTATTCAATGCGCTGGTGGCACCTATACTGATGAGGCCAGTGGCTTGCCAGCCACCCTGACCAGCACCCTAACCGCAGTGGTTGCAACAGCCAGTAATAATATCATGCTGGCGGTTACCCCACTCACTCAGCTGGCCTTCCAACGTGCTGGCGGCAGCAACACAGCCACCATCACCGCCACGATTGCCACCGATGCACTGCTTCGTAATGGTCAAGTTGGCAGACAATTTGGTTTAGCAGGCACTGGCACTGCCACTGCTGATGTTACCACCCTGATTCCCACTGACCTAGAAGCTCCGAATGCGGTTATTGACCCTAACGACCCCAATGACCGATACGCCATTGCCCTGGCAGTCATCTCACAAATCGGTTCAGACACTGCCAGCGTTAGCAGCAGCACCGATACTGCCGCAGTAATTGACTTTTTAGCTGGCACGAATACTGCTGCTATTCAAGGCTTGATAGCCACTGCATTAACCAACCTAGAGGCTAACACCAACACCGCCTCAGTAGTTGCTAGTGTGATTGATGCCACTGCCACTACCACAATCAGGACTAATAACAGCAGTACTGTTATAATTAGCTCAATTACCCTGACTGCCACCCCTAGCAGCAGTGTTGCCATCGGTAGCACCACTACTGTACAAGCTGAAGCCACGCCTGCTAATGCGCTAGATCCCTCAGTTGCATATAGTTCCAGTAACCCTGCTATTGCCAGGGTGGATGTCAACACTGGGGTGGTGACCGGTGTTATTGCTGGCACAGCAATCATTACTGCCACTGCCAATGATAATAACACTATTATGGCGACCATTAGCATTACAGTAGAGCCATTACCAGCAGTAATGAATTTTAACCTTGAATTTACCCCAATTAAGGGTTTTAGCTTTACTTGGCAAGATGACTCACAGGCTGAGGTCGATCATTATGAACTACTTGAAAACCCAGATGGCAATAGTGGCTTTAGCCAAGTAGGTGCTGATATTGCTGCAGGAAGTAACAACCACACCTTAATTGTGCCACTTTACCAAAGAGTCAGTGCCCGCTATAGGCTTGCCAGTTGCCCCACTCCCGCAAGTCATGCTAGCAATCAGCAGTGTAGTGAAACCACTGACTTGAGCGTCACCGACACTCTGGTGGACAGTATTGGTTATATTAAAGCCAGCAACACAGACGCAGGTGATCAATTTGGCAGAGCTGTGAGCCTAAGTGCCAATGGTACCACCCTAGCTGTGGGTGCTTTAGGCGAAGCTAGCAATGCTGTGGGCATTGGTGGTGATCAGACTGATAATGCTGCTACTAATACTGGTGCAGTGTATGTCTTTACTCGTAATACCAGCACCAGTAGTGTTTGGACACAACAGGCGTATGTTAAAGCCAGTAACGCAGAGGCAAATGATCAATTTGGCACTGCTATTAGCCTAAGTGCCAATGGAGACACCTTAGCTGTGGGTGCTGTAGGTGAGGATAGCAGTGCTACGGACATTAATGATAATGATGGTCAGACTGATAACACCGCTGATTCTGCTGGTGCAGTGTATGTATTTACGCTTGATAGTAGTGACGTTTGGACACAAACGGCGTATGTTAAAGCCAGCAATACGGGCGAAAATGATCAATTTGGCAGCGCTATTAGCCTCAGTGATGATGGTAACACCTTAGCAGTTGCTACTACAAATGAAGATAGTAATGCTGTGGATATTAATGGCAATCAGACTAACAACAATGCTACTGCTGCTGGTGCAGTGTATGTCTTTACTCGTGATAGCAATAATAATTGGACACAACAGGCGTATATTAAAGCCAGCAATACGGGCACATTTGATCAATTTGGCGCTGCTGTTAGCCTAAGTGATGATGGAGACACCTTAGCAGTGGGTGCTTCAGGTGAAAGTAGCAATGCTAGTGGCATTAATACTGGTGAGGATAATAATGCTGCTAATGGCGCTGGTGCAGTGTATGTCTTTACTCGTGATAGCAATAATAATTGGACACAAACGGCATATGTTAAAGCCAGTAATACGGGCGCAGGTGATCAATTTGGCGCTGCTGTTAGCCTCAGTGCTGATGGTAACACCTTAGCAGTTGCTGCTACAAACGAAGGTAGCGCTGCTATGGGCATTAATGATAATGATGGTCAGACTAACAACAATGCTTTTCTTGCTGGTGCGGCGTATGTATTTACTTATAATGGTAGTGATTGGACACAACAGGCGTATATTAAAGCCAGTAACACAGGCCTAGGTGATCGATTTGGCACTGCTGTTAGCCTAAGTGATGATGGAGACACCCTAGCTGTGGGTGCTACAGATGAGGCTAGCAATGCTGTGGGCATTGGTGGTGATCAGACTGATAACACTGCCGGTTCTGCTGGTGCGACGTATGTCTTTACTCGTGATGGTGACGTTTGGATGCAAACGGCGTATGTTAAAGCCAGCAACACAGACGCCAGTGATCAATTTGGCAGAGCTGTTAGCCTAAGTGCCAATGGCAGCACCTTAGCTGTGGGTACTACAAATGAGGATAGCAATGCTAGCGGGGTTGATGGCGACCAGACTAACAATGAGGCTGGTGCTGCTGGTGCAGTTTACTTGTATTAAGATAAGGGGACACACGAAGATAAGGGGACACAAACATTAATTATTCTATAAAACACAGCACTACCAAAGCACACTGCTACCTCAAGCACGAGTTTGGGCGAGTAGTAGTTGATTTTATGGTATGCAAATTCAGCTAATTCCATAGTCTTGTTTGCTTCTGAGCAAGTGATGATGATAATTGCGTCATTTTTCCATGCTTCTACCATGTAAATTAAGCGAGTATTTAGCCCCCAAGTACTTAACTTGGGGGGTTGCTTACCTGCCCAACAGACCAAAACGCAGCACTACCAAAGCACGAGTTTGGGTGAGCGTGCAACAGCTGATTTTATTAGTTAGTGGTTGTATTTGTATGGTTAATCTAATTTGTTATCAATACCATTTCGACTTAAATGAAGAGATTTTGCTCTAATTCTAAAAGACGTTTTTTTAATGACAACCCGCCACTATAACCAACAAGTCCACCTTTGCTACTTATAATCCTGTGGCAAGGAATTATAATCGCTAATCCATTTGCACTATTAGCATTACCAACAGCTCTCACTGCGCTTTCATTGCCAATTGATAATGCTAAATCTTGATACGTTGCAGTGTTACCGTATTTCACTTTATCTAATGCGTTCCATACCGATTTTTGAAAATCTGTACCAACCAGTAATAAAGGAATATCAAAGACACTACGCTCACCAAGAAAGTATTCTTCAAGTTGAGCCTTTACAGATTCTAAAACATTATCGTTTTTTTTCACAAATGATGAGTTAAGACCACGCTTAATACGATTATCTACGGAGTCTCTCATTTTACGATAGCGAAAATCACATAAACAGAGCTTATTGTCGTATGAACCAAGCACAAATTCGGCATGAGGATGTTTGAAGTACTGAGTATTAATTTGAGTCATTGAATGTCCTTATTATGAATAATTTACCCGTATTTATAACGGTGTAGTTGATTGTTGATGCGCTGGTTAAAGTTTTTTCTCTATAGCTGTCTTGTGTTTTTTAATATATAAGTCAATTGCAGTAATCCATTCTTCATTCGTCACCTCGCTATGTGATATATCTCCAACAAATGCACTGCTCATAACTACGTCTGGTCGCAGTTTGCGTAGTTTTTTTAATGAAGCTAGCATGATTTGGTCGGTGCCGCCAGAGCCTTCTATAACAAATGTGCTCCAACGACCATTCCATTTAAAAAATGTATCACCTGAAAATAAATATGATTTTCCGAAAGGTGATTCGTAGAAATAGCAAATACTTCCATCGGTATGACCAGGCGTGAAATATATCCTTATATTTTCGAGTTTCGTATCTACGGTATCAAATTTGATGTCAACTGCTGAGTGTTTCTGTGCATACGGAGCTTCAAGTATTCCAATTCCCAGTCTGGAAGCAAATAATTGCTTAATACGTTTTTGTGATTCGCCTACTTCATCTCGGTGCGTAAGAAGTTGGTATCGAATTCCTCCGAGTTCAGATATTTTATCCAAGTCACTGGCGAGTGCTGTATTATAAAATAACACATTCCCCTCAGGGCGCGTAAGCAAATAGGCATGAGTATTTAAAGTACCCAAGCTATATCGTTCACTCTGCCAAATATCCTCATAAAGTTGTTTCATTTGATTGTCTCAAAGGGCTCTAACGCCAAATTCAGGTGTTATAGACATCACCTAGAATTTCTTAATTATACGTTTTTTGATCGACATCCACAGAAATACAACCATAGAAATAGCTAATGTCAAAAAGCTGGCATAGATAAAAATCCATTTTAATGTAGTGGAATATGATGCGATATTACTGAATAAAGCAGTTTTGGCAGGGAATTGATACATTACAATTGATACTGAAACATTTTCCAATAAATCAAACACAACAGCAACTATAGGCAAAAGATTACAATATCTTAGTTTGCTTTGGACATTTGTTATACGGCTACAAAACCAACTGATTGACGTTACCAAAAAAAGTGTATACACAACTGGCCAAACTAAATCAAATTGAAATCTTGTCTCAATATATGCATTTCTTCCAAGCTCACCATAGCTCGAAGCCACTTCATATAACTTTTCACCACTGTAGAAAAAAAGGAGGTCTGGTGAACCCAATCCTGCAAATAACTCAGCAGCTTTTGAGGCTAAGCTTGGTAAAACGACGAACATAAAAAACAAGAACAGCAAAAATAAAAATGCTGTTAATTTTATCGAAGATATTTTCGTTAATTTCTTTGAAATTTGACTAAACATTTATATCTCTTTGATGGGTTACTCTGAACCTATAACGCCGCAATAAGCGGCTAAGTAATGCTTGCTAAAATGTGAAACGAAGTGGCACTGAGCAAAGCGTTACGTGTCCGACTTTATTGCCTTGTTATGTGTCAGTTAAGCACCAAACTGCAAATTCATTGCCGCTTGGTTCGATAAAATGGAAACGTCTGCCTCCAGGAAAAGTAAAAATTGGCGTAGATATTTGACCACCACAAGATTCAACTATTGATTGAGTGTATTCTAAATCGACCGTTTTTAATACAAGTAGTGCTGCGCCATTTGAAGCAACTGATGTTAAATTGGATTTGTAAAAACCACCATCTAACCCCTCATCACTAAACGCCGAATAATCCGCTCCATAATCTGTAAAAGACCAACCAAATGCATCTTCAAAAAATCGTTTTGTAGCAGGAATATCCTGAGCAGGAAATTCGACATAATTTAACTTCAAATGTGATGTCATAACTTAAATTCTTTTGGGTAGATAACGATAACCGACAGTAGCGGGATTTTAGCATGAGATTACCTGTAAGGTCATTTAAAAATTTCCCATTGATTGTCTTTGTTAGGCGGAGCGCGAAGCGTCGTAGTATCACAAAGGCAATACGCATTGTCGGCCACCGTTAGACCGGATCGCTCGCGGAGCGAGCGGTCCGATCTAACGACCAAGCTCACCGGAAATTTTGGAGCGTAGCGGAAAAATTGTCCGAGTACAGCGCCTTGTTATACGCTGTATGCTGCTTACTCCTCTAGTAACACTAATTGCTCCTGCCTTTCCTGTTCTTGGTTTTCATAAATTGATGTATCGTAGTTTGTAATAATGGCTTCAATCATTGGGTTTCGGTTTTTTTCACTGCCACCTACGTGATAAAAATGCTCTCTTGTCAAAATATTGAACTGACTCCACAAAGATTCAATATATTCATTTTTACGAAAATCGTTGTGATGCCAAGTTGATAAAACAAATTTGCTCTCTGATTGAGATAAAATATTAAATAGGTTGTTTTCTCGCTCTTCATCCCAGCCATTAAAATACTCTACATGCCTACCTACATAAGGAGGGTCAGAATAAATAATATCCGATGACGTTGCCTGAGAAATAGTTTCTTCAAATGATTGGCACTTGAACTCAAATTCCTTTGCCCATAATAAACGGCTTACATAAGAAACCTGATTAACAATTTTGGTCACATAAGCCTGTGCAAATCTTTGAGGTTTTTTACAAAAAGGTATATTGAAACCACCTTTTCTATTAAAGCGAATCATCCCATTAAACCCTGCTCTATTTAAAAATAAAAAATCCAAAGACTGATGCTTTTCATTAAACCTTTCTCTTATCTCGTAATAATGAGACTCCCCCACATCAAGAAGCAAAGCACCTTCTTTGTTTAGATATTCTTTAACAATCTCGGGAGTTATTTCTTTATCTGCTATTGCTTGGTAAAAATTAATCAAGTGTGGATTTGTATCGCACAATAAGGCATATTTTGGGGCAAGGTTAAATGCCACGACACCAGTGCCCATAAATGGCTCTACCCATTTACCATCAAATTCATGTGGGACAATCGTATTTATCCAGGGCACTAGCTTGGTTTTTATTCCCTGCGACTTTATCGGTGGTACATTTACTTTCATGAACTCGCCTATTTAGGTGCTTTGTTATGTTTTGGGACGATTTTAGAAACGTCCCCTTTCCTGTAAACAACAAAATCTTTTAATGAGGTGATCTTTTTGGTTCTACTTTTACCGTCAGTAATAGTGATTTTATTGTAATTCATCCAGTAATCATCAAACCAAGATTCACCAAGGTTTGAAAACATCCCATTACCGTTAATAATATCATCTATATTGTTAATGCTTCCTATATTTGCGGTATTACCACTTCCACTTTTATCACTGGCAATACTCCATTTTTCAGCCACGAAAAACTGAAACCCACTTACCACTGAAGCTATAGATTGTAAGTCTTTGATATTATGGCTCGCTGTTTCGTCTATAGATGCGCCATCAGCGCGATCATAGACAATGCCAAGACAAAAGTGCCCTGAATATTCTCCATAGGGGAACTGTATGTTTTTTGTGCTTGTGCGGTCTTCAAAATATTTACCATGCGAACCTAATGTAAACCCATTACATAAATATGGCTTCTTGGGGTTTCGATATGTGGTTTTGAAATCCACAGCAAATTTAATACTCTCATCCTCTGCTTTTACAAATGAAATATCAGGATAATAATTCTGGTGTTCTGCTAGAACTATTTTATATCCATATTTTCTTGCAAATTCCATAATTTTGGGGAATAGGTGAATTTCCAAGATCTTTGAAATAATCTTGGTATCTGAAGAAATGGTATAGATATTTTAGAACACATCTATGAATCCTTTGACCATCTTTGGTACTGATATGGTCTTGCAGTCCTTCGACAAACTCTTTCAGTTGTGATTCAAATTCTTCTTTCACCATGTGCTTCCTATTTTTTGCGTATAATGTCTAAATTCAGCCGCCGCGTTAGCGGTCCGCTGGAATGATTTGTTAGGCGATTGTGTTATTTTCATTGACATTTATTATTCAAGCGTTCCTAAATAGCAATCAAACCTTCATTTTGCAAAAAAGCTAAAAACCTGTTCAGAATACATCTATTGCGGTTAATTATCTGTTGCTCGTCAAATGCTTTGTACCCACTAAGGTCGATTATTTCAGCAATTTTACTTGCACCCTTATTTTTTCCTCGACGCACTTCACCGCTGTATATTTTCCTCTTATCTTCAAATCGATAATCAGATGCTTTAATGTTAATGCTTGCTTCAAGCAGTACCTTGTTATATTTGCATTTCATTGGTTTCATTTTCCAGCCAATTGGTTGCTTTCTGTTCGTCTTGCTCTATTGCTATTTCTACTGCTTTTTTTGCACATTCCAGCAGGTGTTTAGATTGTTTTCGCAGGTTAAAAGATTCTGTGACCTTTTGTTGGATTTCTTGCTGTTTATCCTCAGATAAAATAGGAATGGTTGTTTCTTTCACTTGATCGGGTCGCCAATGCAATATGATAGAGCCGCCTACATCGCGTTTCACCTGTTCTTGTGTCAAAACAGAATTTAATACCAAGGTGAGATATTCGTTGCTTACTTTGTCTGTTTTGTTCTTGAGGCGCAGGATGCCTCCAGAAACGATCATTTTCTGAGGCATATTTTTTAGGTGGTAGGCAATTCCTGGGGAGCCATCCTTACTAAATAATATCTCTCCCTGTTGTGGTTGATGGTTCTTTGATTTTATAAAAGGTACATCCTGTTCGTTTGGTGTTAGTTTTGTGTAGAGTTGTTCCGAGATATATTTTTCCTCAGATATTTCAAAAGGGCTAATGTTACTGACTCTGACAAAGGGTACACCTTCATCGACATATTCATTGCTTCCAACTTCAACACTCTTTTTAACATCAACAAGCTTTCCAAGCGTATCCCATCCGCCCCTATAGGCTTTGATGGCACTGATAATCTCATCGTATTTGGGCTGGAAGTATTCTGCATCGATACGTTCGGCTTGCTGGGTGTCGGAGTAGTTTTTAATAAAGGTGAGCTTATGTTTTGGTTGCCAACTAGTTAAACCAAGCTCCGAATAAAGGTGAGACAGAGCTTGCGCGTTATTTAATCGGCTATTTGATGATGTAGTTTCGATATCTTTGTATGTTACCTCCAGCAACTTAATAAATTCATCAGAAAAGCTAGGTATCTTTAAAATCCGTATATCTTCAAGGTGGAGATGAGGCTGTGCTACACCTTTTTGAACCCTCCTTATTTGATCCTGTAATATTCTCGAATTTAATAATAGTGCAAGTGCATAAGGGCTATAATCCTTAACTCTCAGAAGGGCGATACCTTCATATATATTAAAGTCACCTTTTTTGTAATCAACTGGCACAACAGCCGCATGACCTATTCGCCCTGATTTTGATATTAGTATGTCTCTATAGGTTGGTTGGCAATGTTTTAGGTTTTTATGCTCTTCTAAAGAAATATATTTAGTATTTTTAAATTGCAAGTCGCACGGGTGAACATTTCCTGAGCTTAAAAATGGGATACCTTTACTTTTATAACTAGGCGTTTGGTGCGTGCCATCAGTGAGGTAATCAATATACTCACTACAAGGTTTAGCGCTCTTTAGTTTTTTGTTTAAGCGGACATATTCAGGCTTGTAATATTCAGGGTCTATTCGGAATTCATTTGATGACGTTTTAACAGATGAATAATACACAATGGAAAACTGCATGTTAATCTACCGCCCAAAATGACAAGTTTTCACTCTTCGCCCATTCAATAAAGGCTTCGGCAATGCCATTTTGTAGCATTCCATCATGGTTATGCAGGTCATGGTCAACGATTAGGTGTCTGTTTTTATCCAGCTTGTATTGCCCATTGCCGTTTTTGACATAGAGATAATCACCCGAGTTGTCTTTCCCGCCTTTTTCGGAGACGGCAAAGAAGATAGGATAGTCATCGACTTTGGGGCAGAGTTCATCGTGCCACTTTTGCACGAATAACACGCTAGTTTTAGTGCCGGTGTGGGGTTTGAAGGTATTACCGTGCAAACCCACTACCGCCAGAATGCGGCCATGTTGGGCGGTAAATTCCCGTATGTGTTTATCGGATGTGTTATTGAACCGACCCTGTGGCAACACAATCGCCATGCGGCCACCGGGTTTTAGAAAATCAAGGTTGCGCTCAATAAACAAAATATCCCGCCCGACCTTGCTTTGAGCCTTCTTGCCATCGGCCTTGAAGCCAAACTCGTACTGGTGGAGCAAGCGGCTTTCCTTGATGTCGCCTGCAAAGGGTGGGTTGGCCATCAGCACATCAAAATTGAAGCGCTTATCGCCGCCTTGCTCTGCTCTGAGTGCCTTTAACCGATCAAAGCCCTTGCCGTAGGTGGTAATCCATTGCGGGTCTTTCTCGGTTTTGTCGCTCCAGCGTTCATAGTCCAGTGTATTGAGGTGTAAAACATTGGTTTCGCCATCGCCAGCAATCAGGTTGAGGGTTCGGGCAACCCGCACTGTTTTTTCGTCGAAGTCGATACCAAAAACCTTGAGGATATGCTGTTTATCCTCTTCGGGAATTTCTGCATTGGTAAAGAGATGACCCGTTAGTTTGAAAATTGTATGAACGGGAAAACCACAACTACCGGAGGCGGTGTCGATCATGGTCTCGCCCCGTTTGGGGTTGAGCATCTGCACACACATATCAATCACATGGCGCGGGGTGAAATATTGCCCTTTTTCGCCCTTGGCTGACTTGTTGACCAGATATTCAAAAGCTTCATCAACTACCAACAGATTGGAGTTGAACAGCTTTACATCCTGCAAGCTGGAGATACAGACGGATAAGTGACTATCGGATAGCTCAAAGGCTGAGCCTTCGGGGAATACGCCTGACCACTGGCTTTTGGCATCATTGAACAGGGTTTGTATTTTGTTTTTCAGTTCAGTATCGGTTTGCCCGGTGTTTCTGAACTCCATCACACGGAAATTCTTGTCATTCAGATCAGTAAGGGATTCCTTGAGTCTGTCAAAGTCCCCTCTTTCATCATTGTTTAAATTCTGCTCAAGATAAAACTCTATATTGGCCTTGTCCTTTTTGCTGCAAAATTCATCATAGAGTTTGGTAAAAATAAGTTTGAAAACTTCTTCAAAGACATCGACTCCTGCATTGGCTAGAACTTCATCCTCCATTTCTAAGATGATGTCCTTTAAAGATTTTCGCTCATTGGCTATTTTATCCTTGATAATGAGGTCTTTTAGCGTGAACCGATCGCTTAGAATATCCTTGAGGCTTTGGTTTGCTTTGGGAATATCGGTGATGTCTTCAAAATAATTCGGATCTTTGCGGTGGTAATGAGATATTTTTTCGCCATTGGTCCAAACGCCAATCGGCGCGCCAGTGGCATTGCAATAGGAGCGAAGTTGGTCTTTTCCGTCTTTGAGTTTTGGTTTTTTCAGTTCAACAATGATGTAGGAAGTATCAACACGGTCTTTGTCAAAAATGACAATATCGGCTTTTTTCTTTTCCCGTCCAAAATTGACCGCATATTCAAAGGCTAAGCGCTTTTTAGAGTAGCCATATTTATTGATAAGTTGTGCGGTATAAAGCTGGCGAACGATTTCTTCAGGTTTTAACTGAATATCTTTACCCCTAACAATGCATTTTGCATAGGATGTTTCTTTGCCTCTATTGATTTTGGTAAATACTTGCTGGCGCAATAAATCGATCTCATTTGCCGAGAATAGGGAAAGATCGTAATTACTGTCTTTAAGGATTGTCTGGATGATATCTGGTTGAGTCATTTACTTTTCGTTTTGTTTATTTTCGGTTTCGGGCTGGCACGGTGGTTGGTTTGCAAATAACGCCCAAATCAGCCGCCGCGTAAGCGGTCGGCTAGAATGATTGGTTAGATAATTTTGTCCGACTATTTGAATTAAAGATTGATTAATAATTATTCATCATCAGCAAACTCTAGGCGTTCAGTAATTTTTTCAATCGCAACAGTCGCACACGCCTCATCCTTATCACCCCCAGGCGCACCACTTACCCCAACAGCACCAATGAGTGAGCCACTGGCATGGATGGGCAAACCACCTTGCATTACAATTAACCCTTCAATATGGTTTAGCTCTTGTTGAATATCAGCTCTAGCTGCTCTAAATGAACCAGAAGCAATACCAGACATAATCACCATATTGGCTTTTCTCTGGGCAATTTCTATCGTGTATTTTGCTGCCAGATCATCTCGCATCACACTGCGTAAATTACCGTGTTTATCTACCACGACTACCGACACATTAAAGCCGTCCCGACGGCAAGCATCAATACTCAGCTTTGCAATATCATTTGCTGCCTCTAATCCAATATTTTTTTGGGTTAAGATGTCTACCCCAAATACATTTGCACCGAATAAACCGCTTAATAACAGTGCTGATATTTGTATGATTATTTTCACTATTTAGCTCCTTTAAAATTTACCTAGTCACTATTATAAGGATATATTTGCTTTAAGATACTTTATTAGGTGGGGTATTTTCCTTTTTTTGAAAGTAGGGTAGTAACTACCTGATACAAGGTATTAGAGTAAAAATACTTATTACATCATGTCTTTTGAAATTTAGTTGTGAGCTTAGCATAACAATTTACTCCAAATTAGTGCAGAGCAGTCTTTGTGCTTGCGCTATAGAAACCGCTTTGCGTTTAGCATAATCTTGTGCTTGTGCTTGATTGATTTTTGCCACGCCGAAGTATCTGGACTCAGGATGGGCAAAATACCAGCCACTGACTGAAGCCGTGGGTAACATGGCATATGAACTGGTGAGGGTTACGCCGATATTTTTTTCAACATCCAACAACGCCCATAGTTTATCTTTTTCGCTATGCTCAGGGCAAGCAGGATAGCCTGGGGCGGGGCGGATGCCTGGATATTTTTCTGCAATAAATTCATTATTATCAAATTTTTCATTGCTATATCCCCAAATCTCGCTGCGTAGTTTGTAGTGCATTAGCTCGGCAAAAGCCTCGGCTAGGCGATCAGCCACTGCTTTGACCATAATTGCGTTGTAATCATCATGGTCAGACTCATAGCTGGCAACCAGTGAGTCAATATTAATACCAGCGGTAACGGCAAAAGCACCCATATAATCTGTAATGCCACTATTTTTGGGAGCAATAAAATCACTCAAGCAAAAATTAGGGGTATTGCCTTTTTTATCAAGCTGTTGGCGCAGGTGATTAAGTGTTACAATCACATCGCCATTTTCATTGTACAGTTCGATATCCTCATTAATGCTGTTAGCTGGAAAAACACCCACCACAGCATTTGCTTTTAATAGTTTGCCATCGATGACTTTTTTAAACATAGCTTTGGCATCTACGAATAACTGAGTTGCTGCCTCGCCTATCACTTTATCGGTAAGAATATTAGGAAATTTGCCTGCCAATTCCCAAGTGCGGAAAAATGGTACCCAGTCAATAAATTTAAAAATTTCGCTTAAATCATAATCGTTAAAAATTTGAACACCAAGATATTGTGGCTTGCTGATAGCGTCAAATTTAAGTTTAGGCTTGTTGGCACGGGCTTTTTCCATAGAGATTAGCTTGCTTTTGCCTTTGTTGGCACGGCGTTGCCTAACTAATTTATAGTCTTGTTTGGTGTCGTTGAGTAGTTTAGGTTTTAATTTTTCAGATAGGAGGTTAGAAACCACGCCAACAGATTTTGAAGCGTCTTGTACATAAAATACACCTTGATCATATTCAGGATCAATCTTAACAGCAGTATGGGCTTTGGAGGTGGTGGCACCGCCAATTAGTAGTGGCAAACTAAAGCCTTGGCGAGTCATTTCCTTGGCGACGAATATCATTTCATCTAGCGATGGGGTAATCAGCCCAGACAGACCAATAATATCAACTTTTTGTTTGTTTGCAGTTGCTAAAATAGTCTGCGCAGGCACCATTACCCCAAGGTCGATAATTTCGTAGTTATTGCAAGCAAGCACCACACCAACAATATTTTTGCCAATATCATGTACGTCACCTTTGACGGTTGC
The DNA here is from genome assembly GCA_965206195.1 of Gammaproteobacteria bacterium. Taxonomy (GTDB): domain Bacteria; phylum Pseudomonadota; class Gammaproteobacteria; order PS1; family Pseudothioglobaceae; genus JAAOIF01. Next base: position 1,487,340 of record CBDBIZ010000011.1, on the reverse strand, counting down.
TATTAGGATTTTACCCTTTGAGGTGCGAGCACAATCTTGCTTTTCAGCTGCTAGAAATGGGTCTAAATAGGCAACGGATTTTTTCATTACACGAGCGGATTTCACCACTTGCGGTAAAAACATTTTGCCTGCACCAAACAAATCACCCACCACATTCATACCATCCATGAGCGGTCCCTCAATCACCAAAATAGGGCGCCCTAGTTTGTCAAATGCAGCTTGCGTATCATCATCAATAAATTCTGTAATACCGTTAACTAATGAGTATTCTAAGCGTTTTTCAACTGACCAAGTACGCCATGCTAAATCTTGCTTATTGTCTCTCACCTTGCCTGTAGCTGAGAACTTAGGCGCCAGTTCAACTAACCTCTCACCTGCCGCTTTATCGGTATTAAGCACTACATCCTCAACAGCTTTTTTAAGTTCAGGATTAATGTCATCATATATTTGCAGTTGTCCTGCATTGATAATCCCCATACTCATACCTGCCCGGATGGCATGGTATAAAAATACCGAGTGGATGGCTTCGCGCACGGGATTGTTGCCTCTGAATGAAAATGAGACATTAGACACACCACCTGAGATTTTGACATATGGTAGATTGTGAGTTATCTCGCGCGTGGCCTTAATAAAATCGACTCCGTAGTTGTTATGCTCATCAATACCAGTGGCAATAGCAAAAATATTCGGGTCGAAAATAATGTCCTCAGGTGGAAAATCCACTTCATCAACTAAAATATTATAAGCATGGGTGCAAATCTCAATTTTACGTTTTTGTGTATCAGCCTGACCAGTCTCATCAAATGCCATAACAATAATTGCCGCACCATAACGCTTACAAAGGTGTGCGTATTGAATGAAATTTTGCCGACCTTCTTTGAGTGAAATTGAATTAACAATAGCCTTGCCTTGGCTACATTTGAGTCCTGCTTCAATAATCTCCCATTTAGATGAATCTATCATCAGTGGTACTTTGGAGATGTCAGGTTCAGTAGCAATTAGGTTGATAAAACGAATCATTGCTGCCCTACCATCGAGCATACCTTCATCCATGTTAATATCAATAATTTGGGCACCATTTTCGACTTGATTGCGACAAATATCTAATGCTTGCTCATATTCTTCGCTTAGAATTAGGCGTTTAAATTTAGCAGAACCAGTGATATTGGCACGCTCGCCAACATTAACAAACAAAGAATCATCGCCAATATTAAAAGCCTCCAAACCTGATAGGCGACATTCAGGCTTAATACTGGGTATTTCCCTTGGTGTTAAATCTTTGACGCTCTTAGCAATAGCTTTGATGTGTTCAGGTGTAGAACCACAACAGCCACCTAAGATGTTGACCAAACCCGAAGCTGCCCATTCACCCACTTGTTCACTCATGCCAATAGCATCCAAATCATATTCACCAAACTCATTTGGCAAACCAGCATTTGGATGCGCTGAGACAAAACAATCGGCAATACGCGACATTTCAGCCACATGTTGACGCAACAAATCAGGGCCTAGTGCACAATTCAAACCAATAGCAATGGGCTTAGCATGACGTAGTGAGTTGTAAAATCCTTCACTCGTTTGCCCTGATAAAGTACGACCTGAGGCATCAGTAATTGTGCCTGAAATCATAATGGGTAATTCGATACGATCTTGTTCAAACACTTGTTGTAGCGCAAAAATAGCTGCTTTGGCATTTAATGTATCAAAAATAGTCTCAATTAAAATAATATCAGCGCCGCCTTCAATTAGTCCTCGCGTAGATTCGGTATAAACGCTAACTAATTCATCAAAGGTTATGTTTCTAAAACTGGGGTCATTCGCATCCGGCGAGAGCGAACAAGTGCGTGAAGTCGGGCCAATGACACCAGCAACAAAGCGGGGTTTGTCAGTAGTTGAAAACTCAGCACAAGCATTCTTGGCAAGTTTGGCGCTCTCGACATTTATTTCATATACTAAGTCTTGCATTTGATAGTCAGACATCGATGTACGTGTAGCGTTAAAGGTATTGGTTTCAACAATATCAGCACCTGCATCTAAATAAGCATTATGAATATCAGCGATAATTTTTGGTTGGGTTAGCGAAAGTAAATCATTATTGCCTTTAACTAAAGTGTGCCAATCTTTAAAACGCTCGCCACGATAATCTTGTTCACTTAGTTTGTGTTTTTGAATCATCGTACCCATAGCACCATCCAGTACTAAGATGCGTCGCTTTAAACTAGATTGTAATAATTGTGTTGTATTCATAAAGTAGGGGCATTATACCCTTACAGGTCAAATACAAAAACCGCTCAAAATATCAAAATCTTTATTTTTTAATTGTCTATTAACGTTATAATTAAACTTAGGACTTTTAACAAGGAGGTAGCAATGAAAAAAATATTAGTGATTACATTATTTATGTTTTCTTTGGCTTCAAATGCCTTTTGGAATAACAATAACATGCCTTGGAATAGTTACGGTTATTATCAAGACAATGGTATTTTTGGCTTTAACCCTTATGATTACTGGGATCCAAACTGGTATGCCCAAGAGATGGATAATATGATTGATGAGTTTGATGATAACAGGTACTATAACGGTTATGGCAATCGATATGGCTATGGCAACCGATATAACAACTTTAACGGCTATAGAAATCCTTATAGTGGCTATTGGGGTGACTATAACAGATAAGTCAGTTGTCTAATATTAAAAAAACCAGCTTATGCTGGTTTTTTTACGTTAGATTTTGGGATACATAATGAGTGAAAACTGTTTATTTTGTACATTACGTGACGAGCGTATTATTGGTCAATGTGATTTGACCGTTACTTTTTTAGATACTTATCCAGCATCGCCTGGACATACGCTAATTATTACTAAACGCCATATTGGTACTTATTTTGATGTGAGCGAAGCCGAGCAAAATGCAATTGCCAAAGCCATTCAAAAAGCCAAATTACTGATTGATGAAGAATTTTCACCAGATGGCTATAACATTGGAGTGAATAATGGGGAAGCAGCAGGGCAAAGTATCAAGCATTTACACGTGCATCTCATCCCCAGATACCAAGGAGATGTAGCAAACCCTAAAGGTGGCGTACGCTGGGTGATTGCTAATAAGGCTAATTATTGGAATGAAAAAGTTAAGTTATAACAGGCCTTTTGTAACAGTATGAAATCGGGCGATAAAAAACCCGCTTTGAGCGAGTTTTATTGTTTTGTAATTAATGTAATGAAAATTAAAACGGAATATCATCATCAAAGCCTGTATCATCAACGGGTGTAATTGGCTCAGCTGCAGGTGCGCTCTTTTGAGCAGGTGTAGATTGTACATTTGTAGGATTGTGCGACGCTTGCCCGCCAGAATCGTCACGACGATCTAACATTTGCAATGTGCCGTTAAAACCAGAAACAACCACCTCAGTAGAGTATCTGTCATTACCATCTTTGTCCTGCCATTTACGAGTTTGGAGTTTGCCTTCAACATAAATTTTAGAGCCTTTATGTAAGTATTGCCCTGCAATTTCTGCTAGTTTGCCAAATAAATTAACGCGATGCCATTCAGTTTTATCGATTTTTTGATTGGTGTTTTTATCGGTCCAAGACTCAGAAGTTGCTACCGATAAGGTTGTTACTGCTTTGCCATCAGCAGTGTATTTTAACGCCACATCTTGCCCTAAATTACCGACTAAAATTACTTTATTGATACCTGCCATTTTTATTATCCTCCTGATTGATTTTGTTGTTCCATAGTGAGCATTATTAACCACCAAATGATTGCCATAAATGCAGTGAATAAGAATACACTATTTAGGCCGTAGGTATAATAAATCCAACCACCAAAAACACCACCAATAAATGCTCCTAAAAATTGCGAAGTAGAATAAAAACCCATTGCTAAACCACGTTTATTAGCTTTAGCAGTTTTGGAAATAAGTGAAGGCAACATAGCCTCTAATGCATTAAATGCAATAAAAAACAAAGTCAGCAAAATAAAAAAACTGGTGTAGTTAAGTTCGATTTGATAAAACAGCATTTGACTACCCATTAGGATTGAAATTGCCACCAGTAATACCTGTTTGTGTTTGTGGTATTTTTCTGCCAAGATAATCATCGGTAACATACCTGCAAACGACACTAATATCACTGGCAAATACAATCTCCAATTATCTTTTAAATCTGGAGCAACAATATTATTTTCAACCAGCATTATTGGCACAATAATAAAAGCGCAGGTTAGTATTAAATGCAGTGTAAAAATACTAAAATTAAACCTAAGTAGTTGGGTGTTAAGCACTTGCTTGATATTAGGTAATGACAAAGTGTATTGCGCACGAGGTTTGGTATTTGGCAAGCTGATGACGATTATCAGCGCAACAATAGATAATGCTGTAATTGTCCAAAATAACCCAGATATGCCTAAATTTACCACGATTAAGGGTCCAATTAATAGTGATAACATAAAAGCGATACCAATTTGCATACCAACAAGGGCATTTGCTTTAGCGCGTTGTTTAGGTGAGACAAAATCAGCTAACAATGCCATTAGTACTGCAGAAATAGCACCGCTGCCTTGCAAAGCTCTACCAATCACCACATTAATAATATCTGTTGCATTTGCAGCAACAACACTGCCTAGAAAAAACATCGATAGACCAATAACAAGCATTGGTTTGCGCCCAACTTGATCAGACAAGTAGCCAAAAGGGATTTGTAAAAGTGCTTGAGTTAAGCCATAAATACCGATTACCAGACCAATTAAATAGGGCGTAGTGTTTTGGTATTGATTGGCATAGACTGAAAATACTGGAAAAATCATAAACAGCCCAAACATACGCGTTGCCATAATGGATGAAATTTTAAACGCGAAAAAACACTCTTGCTTGTTCATTGGTGGCGTAATTTGGCTATGGGTTTATTTTTCTAAAGAGTAGTGTTGCTCATACAAAGGATAGCTTTTGTTAAGTACGCGGCGTGCGTCTTGCGCTAATTTGGCTGCAGCAATCGCGTCATAGTTATGTGCCATTAGGTGTAGTGCTGCTGGCACTGATGGAGTATTTGGGTATTTTTCAATGATGAATTTGGCGCGGTTGATGGCTGCAATATTAGCTCCTTTTTTGGTGTAGAAAATGGCAACAAATAATTCATGTCGTGCCAGTATATTTCTGAGTATGATTAAACGACTTTTGGCCTCTTCAGAATACTCAGTTTTTGGAAATTTCTCGATTAATGCTAGATAATAGTTAAAAGCATCACGTACTGATTTGACATCTCTTTGAGCATTGTCAGTGACAAATTCATCCAAAATTGAGCGAGATTTACTCTCTGAAATAACCCCGCGCAAATAATAAGCATAAGGTGTTGAGAAATGCTCTGGGTAGAGTTTAATATAACTGTTTAAGTTGTCAATTGCTTGGTCATATTCTTCATCTTTATACAAAGTATAAGCCACTTCTAGTTTGGATTGTAAGGCATATTTAGAGCCTGGGTAAGCTGCTTGCAACTGTTTGTGTAAGTTAATTTTATCTTCTACTGAGTCTGCATCTTGAGCTTGCTTAAAAAAAGTCTTTGGTGACCAACCTTTGGTAATTGCCTCTCTTGGTTCTTTAGTATCCCAAAAACAGCCGTGTAGTAATAAAGCCAATATTGGTAGAATCAAGGTCAATTTGAGCAAGCCTTGATTTGCTAGCAATATAGAAATCTGATGGGTACTTTTCATACGTAATTTAAGTTAATTTCGATGATTAGCTGGCATTATACTGATGTGCTTGTGCATTATAATAATAAATGATAAATAACAAAAATTTTATTTGTTAAGCCACCAACCTTAAAGCTGGACTATTTTTTAAATTTGTATGGAGTTGGCCTTGAATGAGCTTGTTTGAAAAAAATTTTTTAATTAGTGACTTATGTGAGATTCTCAATGGTTATATGTCCAAAAATCAAGTTGAGCAAGTATATCATGCTTACATTGTTGCGGCTACAGCGCATGATGGGCAATATCGTCACTCAGGTGAAGCATATGTTTTTCATCCTATTAATGTGGCGATGATTTTAGCTGAGTTAAAGTTAGATTATTATTGCATTACTGCTGCTCTACTGCATGATTGTATTGAGGATACTTCTTTGACACAAGAGGATATTATTAAAGATTTTGGTATAGAAGTGGCGCATATCGTACAAGGGGTTTCCAAACTTACTGGACTTGAATTTCATTCTAATATAGACAAGCAAGCGCAAAATTTTAGAAAACTTTTTTTAGCCATGAGCGCAGATATGCGTGTAATGATGATTAAACTAGCTGATCGTTTGCATAACATGCGCACCCTTAAATCAATAGAGCGAGATAAACAACTTAGAATTGCTAAAGAAACTACAGAAATTCACGCTCCAATTGCTCGGCGTTTAGGGTTAAACGGCATTAGAATGGAGTTAGATGATTTGTGTTTTGAAATTTTATACCCTTTTCGTTATCAAGTGTTAATGCGTCAAATCAAAAAACAATATGGTAATTATAAAAAGACCATCAAACATATTCAAACAGAAATTGAAAATCGCTTGCAGCAAGAAGAGTTAGTACAAGCCGAAATTACTGGTCGCAGAAAACAGCCTGTTAGTGTTTACAATAAGATGAAAACTAAACGGTTAAAATTCTCACAAGTACTTGATATATATGCTTTTAGAGTCGTGGTTGATGATGTTTATCAATGTTATCAAGCACTGGGCGTTATTCACAATTTGTATAAACCATTACCGGGAAAGTTTAAAGATTATATCGCTTTACCAAAATCAAATGGTTATCAATCTCTACATACAATATTGTTTGGGCCGAATAAGGCCTTTATTGAGGTGCAGATTCGCTCACAAGATATGGATTTCATATCAGAATACGGTATTGCTGCACATTGGCATTATAAGAGTGATGATGCCAACCCTAAAGAATTGGCGAACAATTGGTTAGGGTCACTATTGGCTATTCAGCAAAATTCTGGCACTTCAATTGAGTTTTTAGAAGAGGCTAAGACTGATTTATTCCCATCTGAAGTATTTGTATTCACTCCCCAAGGTGAAATTATTCAACTACCTTATAAGTCAACGGTGTTGGATTTTGCCTATGCGATTCACACCAATATTGGTAATCGGATACTGAAAGCTAAAGTTGACCAACTTAATAGTCCAATTTCAGCGGAACTTAAATCAGGACAAACAATTGAGATTATTACTGATAAACATGCCAAGCCTCGCCCTTCATGGTTGCAAATTGCTATTACTGCTAAAGCTAAATCTTCAATTAAAGCTAAATTAAAAGAAGAGTCAACCGATGAGTTGATACAATTGGGTAAATATCTATTGAACAATGCGCTTAATTATCAGTCTGATAGCGTAAATATTAGTGAAAATAAGTGGAGAGCTTGTTTGGACGATTTAAAATGTGATTCTAAGTCAGCTCTTTATATGAAAATTGGGTTGTCGGAAATTTTAATATCTGTCGTGCTAAATAAACTTACACCTAAGAATGGAACTTACCCAATTAAAAGCATCAACATTAAGCAGATACAAGGCAAAGCCATTAGTATTGCACATTGCTGTTACCCAATTCCAGGTGATAAAGTGGCAGGACTATTGACCACAACCAAAGGTTTGGTGATGCATCGGTTTGATTGTGGTAATCTAATTCATGCCAAGCAAAAAAATGAGCAATGGTTAGAGATTAATTGGCAGCCGGATGGAAATGAAGGCTTTGAAGTATTAATTAAAGTTCAACTAGAGAATCGCCGCGGCATGTTGGCATCTATTGCCAATGTTATTGCTAAAATCGGTATCAATATTGAACATTTAGAGGTGGAGGAGCAAGGTCATTCTATGAAAGCACTGAACTTAGTCATTGCGGTGTCTAATGCTGGCAAACTTGATGAGGTTTTATATGCGATAAAAAGTTTAGAATTTGTGCACTCGGTCAAACGTGCATAGCAACAAGACTCACTGTATTGGACTAATGCAATGGTCTCAGAATTTGAATTTTTTACTTTTGCAAACTTAATTTTGATTAAAATTAGATATTTTTTATCGACATTTCTCAAGGATTTTTTATGATTTGGACAGATTCATTAGATATTGCAATTGCCCTAGATGAGGCACACCCTGAGTTTGACCCAACGTTTGTCAATTTTGTAGATTTAAAAAAAATGGTGATTGCCTTAGAGGAGTTTGACGATAATCCAGATAAATCAGGCGAAAAAATTCTTGAAGCTATTCAAATGCACTGGCTTGAGGAAAGAATGTGAGATTTGTTGTTTTATTATTAGCATTAAACGTTGGTATTGTGCAGGCAGTTTTGGAAATTACTGTGGTTAAAAAAGATGAAAATGCCTTTCCTATTGTAGTGAGTCAATTTGAATTGATTGGCGAAGGTGCTAAAAATAGCAAAACCTCTGAAATTATTAAAGCCAATTTAGAGCGTTCTGGACGTTTTGATGTATTTGTACCAGACACAATTATCAACGAAGTCAACGCACAATATTGGAAAAACCAAGATATTGAGGCCGTGGTTACGGGAACTATTGAGCAACAAAGCGAAAAAATCTACCAATTTTCACTCACCTTGTTCGATATTTATAGCAATAAAGCGCTATTTACTAAATCAGCTCAAGTGCACGAAAGTGGCTTTAGAAAAGTTGCACATCAGCTTAGTGATTACATTTATGAGGCTTTATTAGGTGAAAATGGCTCGTTTAATACTTTACTTACTTATGTTACAGTGAGTAAAAATAGTAACGGAGAAAAAATCTATCAGTTGAATATTTCAGATTCAGACGCACAAAATGTAAAAAGCAGAATTAAACTTAAAACACCTATTTTATCGCCATCTTGGTCACCTAATCGCTCTTATGATGACAAGAAAATTGCGTATGTTTCTTTTCAAAATGGTCGCTCTGAAGTGTTTATTTGGTATCCGTATTCTCGTCGAAAAATTGAAAAACTTCCTAGTTTTGATGGTATTGCTTCTGCGCCAAGTTGGCATCCGAATGGTAAAAGTTTGGTGTTGACTTTGTCGAAAAACGGCAATAAAGATATTTACTCTTATAACTTGTCCGACAAGCAATTAACTCGTTTAACCTATAATCCCAGTATTGATACTGAAGCTAGTTATTCTCCAGATGGACAACGACTTGTCTTTACTTCAAATCGCTCTGGACAGGTCCAAATTTATATTAAAAACCTAAATACTGGTCATATTAAGCGTGCAACTTTTGAGGGTTTTTATAATGCCAAAGCAGTATTTTCACCCGATGGCAAAAGCCTAGCCTTAGTACATCGAGTAGGTAGTGATTATCGCATTGCTATGCTTGATATTGCCACCAAGGACTTAAATATTATGACTAATGGTGAATTAGATGAGTCGCCTTATTTCTCACCGAATGGCGATATGGTGATTTTTTCTACCAATCGTGATAACCAAGGTTTATTATCAGTTGTTTCAGTGCAAGGTAATCGTTCTTACCAGTTGTCATCTCAAGAAGCACAGGTGCGTGAGCCGAATTGGTCGACTTATTTACAATAAATGAACTATAATCACATAGGAGAAGAGCATGAAAAAAACACTATTATTACCATTTTTAACCTTATTATCTGCTTGCGGCACAGGTGGCGGGTCAAATAACGTACTGGTAGAAGACAGAGCCAATCAACCTGAAAAGATTGACGCTATTGTGCGCGAAGAGTCTAATTTTAATTGGCGTGATGAAACAACAGCAAATAACACATCTAACACTGGATTAAGTGTTGCTGAGGCAAAGGCAATTGCCGAATTAAAAGCCAACAGTACCAAATTCATTTTGTATTTTAGTTATGATGATTTTGGTATTAGTGAGCAAAACACTCGAGAAATTATCAAACATGCAAATTTCATGCGCGACAATCCTGGCGTTAAATTACGCCTAGAAGGGCATGCTGATGAACGTGGTACGCGTGAATATAACCTGGCTTTGGGTGAGAATCGTGCCATTAGTATTAAAGAAGTGTTGGGTTTGTACAAGGGTTTAGAGAGTAGAACGCAAATTATTAGTTACGGCGAGGAGAATCCAATCGTTGATGAACATGATGAAGCTGCTTGGGCTAAAAATAGACGCGTCGAATTTATTTACCAATCGACTACTAAGTAAAAAACTAATGGACCGTATAAATGGGTTGGTTTTAACTAATTTGCTTGGCTTGTTTGTTTGGCAATTATCGTTTAACGCATTTGCTATTGATGTTGAAAAAGTCGCGCAAGACAATTTCACTAAAATTAACCAACTAAAACAAGTCAATCGCAAATTACTGGGCAATATTGAGCAATTACAAGAACAGCAAAAACTCAATCGGCAAAAAATTACTGAGTTGTTTAATTTGCTGAAGCACAAAACCTCTCATAATGCTAAGAAAGCGGTTATTTTGCAGATTGAAGGCGAAGATAGAGCAGCTAAAAAAGCCTATAACAATGCACGTGCTATGCTGATAACGGGGCAATACGACCAAGCCATTGATGGATTTTCAAACTATCTTGAGCATTATCCCAACAACAATAAAATATCAACTGTCCATTATTGGTTAGGCAAGACTTTTGCTGCTAAAAACGATTATCAAAATGCCAAAAAAACCTTTACTGATTTTCAAAAAAATTACCCGCTACATGCTAAATTTGCCAATTCTTTATACGAATTAGCCCTTGTGCAAAATAAGCTGGGAGAAAAACAAGCAGCGTTGCAATTGCTACAAACCTTGGTCAAAAAATTCCCCAATCATGATATTGTGGTAACTGCTCAAGATTTATTAACTTCAATTAAGCAAGCAACAACTAGTACAGTGCAAAAGTAAAAAAGCATTGTTTTAGTTTAAAATGAAAGTCTTGCCCATTGATAATTTAGCATTAGAGCATTTGTGCCACCTAAATGCTAAACGTTATCCATTTTTGCTAGAAAGCGTTAGTCATAATCACAATAATCGTTACTCAATTTTATTTGCACATCCACAACAGCAGATTATTTTAAACAATTTGGGTGATTTTGATTTTTTACAAAAATTATCCTCAAAGGTGATATTTGACAACAATGAAGTTAATTTGCCTTTTACTGGTGGTTGGTTTGTGTACCTATCATATGAATTGATTGCGCAAATAGAGCCAATTTTGCTTAACTCTATCCAGGTTGGAAATTTACCAATTGCAATTGCAATCAATATACCTTGTGCTATTATTAAAGACCATAGCGATAATCAAAGCTATTTATTAGACCAATTTGATAATCAGAACAGGATTCAACAAACCTTGGATGATCTTAATAATCTGCAAGAAGTTGCACAAGACAAGGCGCACAATACAACAACGCTTAATTTAAGCGGACAACTAAATTGTGAGGTAGAATCTGAGTTCTTATCTGCTGTTAAGCGTATTAAAGACTATATCAAAGCAGGGGATGTATTTCAGGTTAATCTTTCCAGACAATGGTCATATCAACTTGACAAGACTAATAGTGCCACGCAAATTTACCAAGCATTAAAACGCGCTAATCCTGCACCGTTTTCTGCCCTAGCGCAGTTTGATAATTTTTCTATTATCTCATCTTCACCTGAGCGCCTGTTTAGTGTAAATGGCAATCAAATACAAACTAGACCGATTGCTGGCACACATCCACGTGGCACAGGCGCACAAGACGAGGCACTTAAAGCGCAATTGATAAACCACCCCAAGGAACAAGCTGAGCATATTATGCTGCTTGATTTAGAGCGCAATGATTTGGGCAGAGTATGTGAATATGGCAGTGTGCATGTGGATGAAGTTATGAGCTTAGAAAGTTATGCCTATGTGCATCATATCGTCTCTAACATCAAAGGCAAACTTAAACAAGGCATCACTATTAAAGACATAATTAGTGCTTTATTTCCTGGCGGCACTATTACTGGCTGCCCTAAAGTACGTTGTATGCAGATTATCGCTGAGTTAGAAAAAATGCCGCGCCAAACCTATACTGGCTCATTGGGCTATATCAGTAGTAATGGGAAAATAGACTTTAATATCTTAATTCGCAGTATGATTCAACATCACAAAACGTTGAGTTTTAGAGCGGGGGCAGGTATTGTGTTTGATTCTATTGCTGAGCGTGAATTAGCAGAAACTCAGCATAAAGCACAAGGCATACTTAAGTTGTTTTCAAATAGCAAAACAACTTAATATTAGGGCTGAAATTTAGAGGTCATTGGATAACGACGCTCTTTACCAAAGGCATTCTTGCTGATTTTAGGGCCCGGTGCACTTTGTCTGCGTTTGTATTCATTATTTAATACCATCGTGCTAATGCGCTTAACTGTGTGCTCGTCAAAGCCTTGATTAACAATATGTTGAAGTGATTGTTTTTGCTCAATAAACAATTCAAGTATGGCGTCTAACTCATGGTAAGGTGGTAGCGAATCTTTGTCCAGTTGGTTAGGGGCTAATTCTGCAGAAGGTTCACGTTCAATTACGCGTCTGGGAATAACATAAGAAACAGAATTTCTATATTTTGCAAGCTGATACACCAGTGTTTTAGATACATCTTTAAGTGGCGCAAAACCACCTGACATATCACCATACAAAGTGGCATAACCTACTGCCATCTCTGACTTGTTTCCTGTTGTGAGTAAAATTTTGCCAAATTTATTGGACATCGCCATGAGTAGGGTGCCACGAATACGCGCTTGCAGGTTTTGTTCAGTAGTATCCACATCAGTAGCTATAAACAAAGGACTTAGTTGGGTGTTAAAACTATCAACAATTGAATGAATGCTGATTTCACGATAATCAACATTCATATTACTGGCTTGGGCTTTGGCATCTTCCAGACTCATACTTGAGGTGTATTGATACGGCATCATGACTGCTTGCACGTGTTCGCTACCAAGTGCATCAACCGCAATTGCTAGTGTTAAAGCCGAATCAATACCACCTGATAAGCCAATTATCGCACCATTAAACACGCCGTTTTTTTGTACATAATCTCGAGTTGATAACACCAAAGCGTCAAAGATGGTTTGCTCGATGCTAGATTTATTTTGAATGATTGGCGTGCTTAAATCATGAGTTAATGCAGTAAAAAAAGGCAATTGATGAGTAATATCTCCAGTGCTATTCATCACAAACGAGCCACCATCAAATACCAACTCATCTTGCCCACCAACGGTATTTACATAAATAAAATCGACATTATTTTGAAGCGCTTTTTGTTTGATGGTTTGAATACGTTGTTGGTATTTACCAATTTGAAAAGGCGAAGCATTTAGACTAATAATGGTTTGTGCGCCATGATTAAGTGCAGCTTTAATAGGTTCAGATTCCCAGGCATCTTCACAAATTACTACGCCAAATTTGCGCTTTTGGCATTCAAATACCAAAACTTCATTACCCGCATTGAAGTAGCGCTTTTCATCAAATACGCCATAGTTAGGCAAACATTGCTTGTGATAAGTACGCACTTGCTTATCTTGAATTATGTAAGCACTGTTATACAAGCAAGCGTTTGCAGTAGCAGGGGCACCAAACACAACACTCATGTCTGCTGGCAGACGGGTGCGTATTAACTCAATTTTATCTAGTACTCGAGCAATAAAACCCGCGCGCAGTAAAAGATCTTCTGGTGGATAACCTGTCAGTGCTAATTCTGGAAAAATTAATAAATGTGTATTAGTTGCAAAAGCTTCAAGCGATAAATCGATGATTTTTTGCGCATTACCGTCTAAATCGCCAACAATAGGGTTAATTTGAGCGATATTGATTTTCAAAGGCTTATCAACACTTGAAAGTTTTTCTAGTTGCTCTTGCCAAAATTTGGCCTTCAATCGATTGCCATTCATTTTAGCTTGCTCAAGTTTGGTATTGGCAACGACTTCAGCAGGGTTGAGTCCTAAAATATCAGCAAATAGCCAAGCATGCATCTCAGAAAGAGCGGATTTTCCTGAGCTATATTTACTTAAATTTGATTGATTAATATCATACTTTTGAGCAATTTTATAATCTGAAAACCCAGTCTTGTTACGTACTTTGGACAAATAGTCTTTGGTTTTTTTAGGCATAATTTGGTTGTTATTTAGCCAGGTAATTTATACCTATTATAGTTATTTTTTACTAGTAGTGGGTAGGATTTTTTTTAGTTAAAAAATACTAGTACTGGTAAAAAAGTCATATAGATGATATAACTTATTGATTTATAATTAAGAATATACGATTATAAAATACTATAAAAAAAACTATTTTTAAACAAAATAATTAGGGTATATTGGCGAATAAATTAACTACAAATGAGGAAAAAAATGAAACTAATTAAGCGTTTATCTAATAGTAATATTGAAACTCAATATGAGCTTTTTCAGCAAGGCGTTACTGTGCGTAATAAAGATATTCACATCTCTAATACTGCTACTTCGGTAATTGTGCATGAACAACAGGTAATACCATTATTGCGATATTTAAAACAACGCTTATCAAAAATTATTCACTAATTGTTTTTGCACATTAATCGATTTAATTTTGAGTTTTAATAATTCTAAATTAAGGTAAAAAATAGCGCATACAGTTGTCTAATCACTGTTAAAATTATTTTTTAATGTTTGTAATTAAATTAAAACCCAATATTAGTTTTTTAGTTGACATTATTCATTCTTAAATAATAGGAAAAATTTTATGCACATATCATTAAAGCTCATTTTAATACCATTATTGACAAGCATCAGTTTAAGCATTCAAGCAAATACACTTAAAAGCGTTCAAACCAAGGGTTATTTAAGTTGTGGCATTTCAACAGGTTTGGTGGGTTTTTCGTCCGTTGATTCAAAAGGCCATTGGAAAGGGTTAGATGTTGATTTATGTCGTGCTATCGCTGCAGCAACTTTGGGCGATAGTAACAAGGTTAAATTTATCCCGTTAACAGCAAAAGAGCGTTTTATAGCACTACAATCAGGTGAGATTGATGTACTGTCGAGAACCACTACTTGGACACTAACCCGCGATAGTTCTTTAGGTCTTATTTTTGCTGGGGTTAATTACTATGATGGTCAAGGGTTCATGGCTAAGAAAGTATCTGGCGTTAAGGATGCTAAAGACTTAAACGGCGCTACTTTCTGTATCAATAAGGGTACGACTACTGAACTTAACTTGGCTGATTATGCTAAACGCCAAGGTTTAAAGTATAAAATATCGATTACCGATACCATTGCACAAACCAAATCAAATTTTGAGACAGATCGTTGTGATGCGCTAACCACTGATCAATCACGATTATATGCGTTAAAAACCACGCTTAAAGACCCTTCTTCTGCTATTGTGTTGCCAGATGTTATCTCCAAAGAGCCGCTAGGTCCTGTGGTACGTCAAGGTGATGATCAATGGCTCAATATTGTGCGCTGGAGCTTAAATGCGATGATTAGTGCTGAAGAGCTCGGCATTACCAGCACTAACCTAGACCAGCCTACCGATAATGCTGAGGCTAATCGCTTGTTAGGCAATAGTGCTAGCTTTGGTGAGTATTTAGGGCTAGATAAGAAATGGTCTTACAATATTATTAAGCAGGTGGGTAATTACAGTGAAAGTTTTGAGCGCAACATTGGCGCCAGTACCCCAATTAATATCTCCAGAGGCTTAAATGCTTTATGGAAAGATGGTGGTATTTTGTATTCTCCACCGTTTAGATAATACCGTTACTATTTAGCGTGAGTAAACTGAGGCTGACTTTATCTTTTCTTTATAGAAACAAAGTCAGAGTATTTTTATTCCAGTTATTAATACTCACAGGCATTACCTATTTCTTCTACTATAGCATCGACAACTTATTGTTTAATGTTGAAGCGCGAGGGATTAGAACTGGATTTGATTTTTTAAGTCTTGAATCAGGCTTTGAAATTGATGAACATTTAATCGATTATTCCCCAACTTCATCCACCAATCTTACAGTTTTTTATATCGGGTTGATTAACACCATTTTGGTGTCTTTTATTGGCATTGTGCTTGCCACTTTAATTGGTTTGATTGTTGGTATTGTCAGATTATCTAATAATTGGTTACTTGCTAAGCTAGCAGGGGGATATGTTGAATTATTTAGAAATATCCCTATTTTGTTGCAAATTTTGTTTTGGTACAATATTACTTTGATTGGTTTACCACATCCACATAGCAGTATTGATTTTTTTGATTCGGTATTTATCAATTTAAGAGGTATTTATTTACCCAAACCAATCATAGAATCTAGCTTTATTTGGGTTTTTATCGCCTTTATAGTGGGTATTTTATTAAGTATATTGATGGGACGTTTTTTACGTAGAAAACACGATAATACTGGGATAAAAACCCAGCCTATAGGTTATTTTTTATTATTTATTGTCGGTTTACCTGGCTTGGTATATTGGTTAGTCGGCTCGCCACTATACTTTGATTATCCAGCTTTTCAGGGGTTTAATTTCAGTGGCGGTATGAGTTTATCTCCTGAATTTTTAGCACTTGCTTTTGCACTGAGTATCTATACTGCAACTTATATTGCTGAGGCGATTCGATCAGGTGTAGAATCGGTGGACCAAGGGCAAAAAGAGGCAGCACTTGCCATGGGATTGACACCAGTACAATCATTAAAATTAGTTATTCTGCCACAAGCTCTGCGCTTAGCAATTCCACCGATTATCAATCAATACTTAAATTTAACCAAAAACTCTTCTTTGGCAACAGCAATTGGTTATTCAGGGCTGGTGAGTATCTTTGCTGGTACCGTGCTTAATCAAGTAGGGCAAGCATTAGAAATTATCCTGATGACCATGGCAGTTTATTTAACTCTTTCTTTGCTAATTTCTTTGGCGTTAAATGCCGTCAACCATAAAATGCGTATAAAGCAGCGTTAGCATGAGTGTGTTTGAACAACAAGTCAGCAAAAAGCCACCTGTCTCACAACTGGGTATAATTTTGTGGTTAAGGGTGAATTTATTCTCTTCATTGTTTAGTAGTGTTTTAACTATATTCGCCTTGTATTTGCTATATTTGATCATTCCACCACTGTTCAATTGGCTATTTTTTAATGCCGATTTTACAACCATATCAAATCAGCAATGCACGCGAGAAGGAGCTTGTTGGGCTTATGTGATAGAAAAAATTGATTTATTTGTTTATGGTTTTTATCCAGATGATGCTTACTGGCGCCCACAGTTAGTATTTGCTTTGGCAGCGTTTATCATGCTTTTTGCGCGTTTTAGTAAAACTTATCAATATCGTTTTCAAGCACTTACGCTCATGTTGCCAATATATTCAATTGTTGCCTTTTTTCTATTACATGGTGGTCTTGGATTGGAGTTGGTTGAAACACATCAATGGGGCGGTCTAATGCTAACCATAGTGGTTGCTACAGTGGGTATTATCGCATCTTTTCCATTGGGCATTTTATTGGCATTTGGTCGGCAATCAGAGATGAAACTTATTCGCCTGCTTTCAGTAATATATATTGAATTTATTCGTGGTGTACCACTGATTACTATCTTATTTATGGCATCAGTAGTATTGCCACTATTCTTTAGTGAAGGTGTGGATGTTGATAAACTATTGCGCGCGTTAATTGGTATTACTTTATTTCAAGCAGCTTATATCGCCGAAGTCATTCGTGGCGGACTGCAAGCCATTCCTAAAGGACAAAATGAAGCGGCTGATGCAATCGGGCTAAATTTTATACAAAAAACCAGTTTGATTATTTTGCCACAAGCGCTTAAAATCTCCATTCCTAACATTGTTGGCTCATTTATCGCTTTATTTAAAGACACAACTTTAGTATTAATCATTGGTTTATTTGATATTTTAGCAATAGTGGGACTCAGCTCAAGTGATGAAAATTGGCTTGGCAGAGAAACTGAAGGTTATGTATTTGTTGCTATTGTCTTGTGGGTAATTCTATACAGCATGAGCCGTTATTCAAAAACCTTAGAGCAACGCTTTAACACCGAACACAAGACCTAATATGAACAGTTTAAACACAAGTCAAGATTCTAAGAAAATTATTAAAATTAATGATTTAAATAAGTGGTATGGAGAGTTTCATGCACTTAAAAATATCAACTTAGAAGTTCAAGAGGGCGAAATTGTTGTTATTTGCGGCCCTTCAGGTAGTGGCAAATCAACCTTAATACGCTGTATTAACGCACTCGAAAAGTTTCAACAAGGTGGAGTTATTGTTGACGATATAAAAATTAGTGATGACATTAGGAAAATCAGAAAATTGCGCTCAGAAGTCTCGATGGTGTTCCAACATTTTAACCTTTTCCCGCATCTTAATATTTTGAAAAATTTAACGCTAGCACCTGTTTGGGTGCATCAAAATTCGAAGCAGCAAGCAATCGATAAAGCATTGCAATTGCTGGGTAGAGTAGGTATTAAGGATCAAGCTGAAAAATACCCAAACCAGCTAAGTGGTGGTCAGCAGCAACGGGTTGCGATTGCTAGGGCGTTGTGCACTTCACCAAAAATAATGTTGTTTGATGAGCCAACCTCAGCACTTGACCCTGAAATGATTTCAGAAGTATTGGATGTGATGGTAGGTTTGAGCAAAGAGGGTATGACCATGCTTTGCGTTACGCATGAAATGAGCTTTGCCAAGCGGGTGGCTGATCGTATAATTTTTATGGATGAAGGGCAAATTGTTGAACAAAATGAACCTAATTCCTTCTTTGAAAATCCAGAATCAGAGCGCCTGCAACTGTTTTTAGAGCAAATATTAGGCTAAATATCACTCACCTATTGTCAATTTTAGCGATAAATCTTATTAAATTTTAAAAATTATGGGTTTATTTAATAGAAATAAAAAAAACAAAAGCATCGAAAAAAGTGATGAAAATAAAAATTGGAACAAGGCACTCAAACGTAATATTATTGGTAAAACTGGTTCAGATCAACAAAGATTTGATTTTTTAGAAAACGTTAATATATCAGTAAAAAGTAACATATTAAGGAGTAAGAAGGGACTAAGTTATAATATTCAAGATATAAGCAGCGAACAAGTTGAAATTTTAAAAAAATGTAACACTGAAAGTAGTGCTACTGAATTGATGAAAATTTTAAAAAGAACCAATAAGACAAAATTTAAACAAAGTATTTTAGACCCGTTAATTAAGTGCAATTTTTTTATGCTAACTATTCCAGAAAAACCTACCAGTCCAAAACAAAAATATCGCCTTACTGGAAAATTTGTTAGAAAAACATAAAATTATGAAATTGACTGATGCAAAAATTGCCATTTTAAACCTCATTTATCAATTTGCTCTAAATTTTCGATTTAAACAACTATTTGTAAAAAATTATACTCAGTATAGCTTGTACTGCTAATCGTTTAAAAATAGAGCTAAATGAAATAATTTGTTTAAATAATTGATTTTTAATGATTTTTTAATATAATCGGTATTTTTGGTTTAATTATTGTATGATTTTTCTAATTTTTTGATTATTGAAAAGTTGCACGCAAGACTTGAAGCAGAATACGAAAATTATTGCCTTTATTAATGGTGAGTTTCTACGGTGTTCAAATGCGTGATTTTGTACGCGATTTTATTGATAAATTTAAACAAGCTAAATAAATTTTAAGGATATTTTAATGAAAACCGGTATTTTACTCAGCAATCTAGGTACGCCTGACTCACCTACAAAATCTGCTTTAAAGCGCTATTTAAAGCAATTTTTATCAGACCCTAGAGTGATTGATCCACCTAATAAATTCATCTGGTGGTTGGTTTTAAATGTGGTCATCTTAAATATTAGGCCGAAAAAATCTGCGAAAAATTATGCTAAAGTTTGGCGCAGATTTGGAGTTGGATCGCCGTTATTAGATATTAGCAATCTGCAATATCAAGCCATCGAAAAAAACCTTTCAAATAAGCATAAAAATTTAGTATTTGCTGTGGGTATGCGTTATGGCAATCCATCAATTCTCAAAGCTTTAAAACAGTTTGAAGCACAGGGTTGCGAGAAAATTATCGTTTTACCGCTTTATCCGCAATATTCAAAAACCACAACTCTTTCGACTCTTGATGAAGTTAATAAGGTACTTAATCGTTGGAGCAATAAGCCAGAATTAATATTTATTAAAGATTATCACCAAAATAGCGATTATATTCAGTGCCTAGCCAACTCAGTGCTTGAACATCAGACATCACACTCTAAACCAGACAAATTAATGATTTCATTCCACGGCATACCGCAGCGTTTTATTGATAATGGCGATGTTTATTATCAGCATTGTGTTAATACAACAGCATTATTAGTTAAGGCACTAAAATTACAAGAGGGAGAATACCTACTATGTTTTCAGTCAATATTTGGACGAGAGGAATGGCTAAAGCCATATACAAAAGCCAGCTTAGAATCTTTAGCGGCTGATGGTATACAACATGTACAAGTAATTTGCCCAGGATTTTCCGCCGATTGCTTAGAGACTTTAGAAGAAATTAATGAGGAAAATAGAGGTTATTTTATGAATGCTGGCGGTAAAGAATTTAGCTACATCCCAGCTTTAAATGACCGTAGCGATCATATTAACGCGCTTTGTAGTATGATTGCTAAAAATTTATGACTTCGCATAATTTATATTATGTTAAATTATAGTTTTTAAAAGTTAATAATAACTAGAAAACAACCCTACCCTTGGTGAATAATTTATATGCCGTCTAATACTTTGTTTAATATCCACATTCAAAACCAACAATCTGATTTTGAGTGCTCTAGTATTGATACCATACTTGATAGTGCTCTTCGTCATGGTTTAGCAATGCGCTATAAATGTGGCAATGGTACTTGTGGCACCTGTATTGCTAAATGCCTAAAAGGTAAAATCAAGCAAATAAAACATCATGACTTTGCGCTAAGTGCTGAGCAGAAATCTCAACGTCAGTTTTTAACGTGCTGTTATGCACCTGCTTCAGACGTTGAATTAGAGCTTGATTTAATTGGCAATGTCAAATCAATCCCAATACAATATATTGAAACCAAGGTTAAGAAAATTGTTTTTATTAATCAGCATTTTGCCATCATAACTCTGAGAACACCTCGTTCCCAGACTCTACAATTTATGGCTGGTCAAGATATTGTATTGTCCTTTAAAGGTATTACTGCACGTTATCCGCTTGCCTCTTGCCCTTGTCACGGCATGGAGCTTGAATTCCATGTTAGAAACACCCCTAAAAATGTTTTTGCGCAGGCAGTTTTTAACAAAAAAATTAAACCTAAAACAACAGTTGGTTTAAAAGGCCCAAAAGGAGTTTTTGTGTTAAAAGAAGACTCTAAACGTCCTATAATTTTTATCGCTTGGGACAGTGGTTTTGCGCCAATTCGCAGCTTAATTGAACATGCTTTTTCGTTAGAAATGCCAAATCCTATCTATTTTTATTGGGCGTACCCTGCTAATGAAAAGCTACCCTATTTAGACAATCATGCAAAATCTTGGCATGCTGTTATTGATGAGTATACATACACACGCATTGATTGTGAGTTTGAGTGTCAAAATAAAAACAACTACCTTGAAATTGCCAAGAAAATTTTTAACACGCTAGATTTGACATTGGTTAATGAATCGGATGTTTATATTGTCACACCTGCAGAGATGCTAATTTATTTAAGTGAATTGTTGTGTGATAATGGGCTTAATGAATCACAGCTGATTGCCTCTCCCATTTAAACAGAATTTAGCGTGGCAATATATTTGTGTTAAAACAAATGTTGTATAACAATCTAGTTCTGTTTAACGTATGATTAAGGTATGCTGATACTTTATTACCTAGCATTGGTTATCGTAATAAGCGTTTTGTTCGTTCGAATCGAGCGGTTATTCCCTCTTTTTGTCATAATTTTTTCTATGGCAACCCTTTATTTATTTATTCATTTAAGTTTTAACCTTTTATCAGTTTGGATTATTGCCTTAATTTTTCTACTTATTAATTTTATTTTATTTGTACCATGGTTAAGATTGAGCATCATTAAGCCGTTTTTGGTGAGTTTTGTTAAAAAAACAGGCAGTCTAATCAGTGATACTGAAAAAATCGCCATGGAATCTGGTGATACCTATTGGGAAGGGCAATTATTTTCCAATCAACTTAAGTGGAGTCAATTGTTATCGGTTGATACTAAACCTTTAACAGCTGAAGAACTGGCTTTTATTGAGACGCAAGTGCCTAAACTTTGTGCGATTTTTAGTCAATTTGGACTAGCAGATGAGACTTTGGCATACATTAAATCGGCAGGGTTTTGGTCATTTAATATCCCAAAAGAATATGCTGGACTGGGCTTTTCAGCACAAGCGCATAGTAAAATCTTAACGCAATTATCCAGTTGTGATACTTCTTTAGCAGTTAGCGTCATGGTGCCAAACTCTTTGGGTCCAGCAGAACTAATTTTGTATTATGGTAGTGATATGCAAAAACAAAGTTTATTACCTAAACTCGCCAATGGTGAACATGTCCCCTGTTTTGCACTTACATCAATAGAAGCGGGCTCTGATGCGGGCGCAATGATTGATTCAGGCGTGGTGTGCAGGCAAGATTACCAAGGGGAAAATATCTTGGGTATTCGCCTTAATTGGGATAAGCGCTATACTACACTAGCACCGATTGCAACGTTGATTGGTTTGGCTTTTAAAACTTACGATCCCGACGGTTTGCTGGGTGATCAGCCTAATTTAGGCATTACTTGTGCTCTGGTTAATTGTGATTTAAAGGGGGTAAATATTGGCAGATACCACCACCCGATTGGCTCAAGTTTTAGTAACGGCCCACATCAGGGAAAAGATGTATTTATTCCTATCTCAGCAGTAATTGGTGGCAAGAGGATGATTGGTCAAGGTTGGTCAATGTTGATGGAGTCTTTATCTTTGGGTCGCGGTGTCTCACTTCCCGCCTTATCACTTGCTGGAGTGCAATTAAGTTTAAAAACCTCAATTGAGTATGCATCACTTAGAAAGCAGTTCAAACAATCTTTGTACTACTTTCAAGGTGTTGGTGAGAAAATCGTATCCATGGCAGCCAATACCTTGAGCATGAAAGCAATGAGTAATTTTCACTTGGATTTGCTTGATCAAGGCTTGAATCCATCAGTCAGTTCTGCTATTTTAAAATACCATCATACAGAATTGCTTCGAAGCAATATCAATCATGCTATGGATATTCATGGCGGTAAAACAGTCATGCTTGGCAAAGGCAACTACTTGGCAAACCTGTACCAAGTGACCCCGATTGCTATTACAGTTGAAGGTGCAAATATATTAACCCGTTCAATGATAATTTTTGGACAAGGTTTGATGCGTTGCCATCCTTTTTTAAAAGGTGAGTTAGATGCCTTAACACAAAAAAAATATGATTTGTTTAATCAATTATTAGGCAAACATATCGCTCATCAGGCACATGTTAAAGTTAAAAGTTTTATTTTTGCCTTGAGCGGTGGTCGTTTAGCAAAAACTCCCAATAGCGTAACAGACTTTAAAAAACGTCATTATCGGCAACTGAGTGCGCTAAGTGCGAGTTTTGCTTTCTTAGTTGAAATCTCAGTAATAAAATATGGCTCTGGTATTAAGTTTCAAGAAAGCATCAATGGCATGTTTGCTGATTTGCTGATAAAAATGTACGCTATTTCTACTTTGCTAAAATATAGCCAAAACTTAAATCACAACTTTGATGATTTAATTGCTTGGCACCTGCAGCAACAATTACATCAATCTCAACTATTATTAAATGATATTTGCGATCAATTCAAGTTATCATTTTTGTTGAAATTGATTGTACTGCCTAAAGGCATTAGCCAATCACTGCCCAGCATTGCTTTGCAAAATAAAATCATTAAGCAATTGGTTGAAAATTCTGAGATAAAAGACACACTCACCAATGATATTATTTATCCAAAAGCATCAGTTTTAGATGAATTAGAACACGCTTATACACTTGCACTAAGGGCGGAAAGGGTTTATAAAAGAGTTGGCTACATTGATAGTTATGAGGCTATTGATACATTATTAAACCAAGATAAAATCAATACTGAAGAACATCAATTATTACTAGATTTAACCAAGTTACGCCAAAAAGTTTTAAAGGTGGATGATTATGAAAGAAATTAACCAAGTTGCTATTTTAGGCAGCGGTGTGATGGGTGCACAGATTGCTGCAGTATTTGCCAATGCAAATATCTCTACCCTGCTATTTGGTTATCAAAACTGTATTCAAAACGATTTTGACAAAATACCTAGTTTTAAACCCAAAGCACTTACCCGCCCTATTCAACAGGCCTGGATTACCCCTTTATGTTTTGAACATGATTTGGCACAATTGTGCGAGTGTGATTTGGTGATTGAAGCGATTATTGAAGATCTGTGCGCAAAACAAGACTTATTTGACGAAATTTTGCCATATTTGCCTAAAACGGTGATTTTAGCCACCAATACTTCAAGTTTAAGTGTTGTAGATATTGGGCAAAACTTAAATACTTTTCAAACACGATTTTGTGGGATTCACTTCTTTAATCCGCCACGCTATATGTCATTAGTTGAATTAGTTGCAACCAAACAAACCAATGCTAAATTATTAACTCAATTAGAGGATTTTTTCACTTCAGAGTTAGGCAAAAACGTGCTTTATAGCAAAAATAAAACAGGTTTTATTGCTAATCGTATCGGTGTCTTTTCAATAGCTGCTTGTATTCATCATGCTAAACGATTAAATCTTAGCTTTGATAAAGTGGACGCTCTTACAGGGACTAAGATAAAACGCCCTAAAAGTGCCAGTTTTAGAACGGCTGATTTGGTAGGTTTGGATATTTTACAACATGTATTTGAAAGTTTTAGTGAAATGCTGGTTGATGACCCCTGGCACGATTATTTTAAAACCCCTAAGTGGTTAAATAATTTATTAGCACAGCACGCTTTAGGTGAAAAAACTAAAATTGGCTTGTATCAAAAACAAGCGGGTGAAATTCAAGTTTATCGACCTGACACTCAGGATTACACTAAGGCAAATTATACAATTAACAACTCGGTTAAATCTATTTTAAAGGCGCACAATTCTACTTGGATTGCTGCCCTTAAAAACAACCAACATGCTGAATCGCAGTTTTTATATTCGGTAATCAAAGACACTTGTTTATACAGCGCCTACCATCTCCAAAGCATCGCCCATTCAGCCAGAGATATTGATTGGGCACTGCATTGGGGATTTGGTTGGGAAATGGGTATTTTTGAACTATGGCAAGCGAATGGTGTTCAATCTTCATTAGCATTGTTCGTTCAAGACAACGTGCGTATGCCAACACCAACATGGTTACAAACTCTAGCAGACTTTTATACTAGTAAGGGCGCCTACTCACCCATTAAAAACACCTATATACCCTATTCCAATCATTCAGTGTATAAGCGTCAATCTTATCGCCCTGTCTTAATGGGTGAACACAGTCCTGAGCAAGATTATGTGATTTTTGAAAATAATTCGGTACGTTTTTTCCATGAAGATGATGGCATAGCAATTTTTAGCTTAAAAACTAAACTCCATACACTTAATTTAGAGGTGATTGATTCGCTTAAAGCAGCTATTGATATTGCTCAGCAAGATTTCAAAGCCTTAATTATATGGCAAGATAGTCCTCCATTTTGTGCAGGTGCTAATTTGTATGAAATAATTGCAGGTGCTAAATTAGGCATGGTTGAGCAGGAAAATTTATTTACTAACGTTAAAAAAAATGCTTGGCAGTTATTCAAGCCAAATTTACCTAATATTAAACATTTAAAACCCATTAATGAGGTGATTGAACGGCTTCAGCAATCTCTAATGGCACTTAAATATAGCAAAATTCCCACTATTGCCACGGTTGAAGGCTTAGCACTTGGTGGCGGTTGTGAAATGTTATTATATTGTGACCGTCGAGTAGCTTATACCGAAAGTTATATTGGTTTAGTTGAAGCAAGTGTTGGGCTGTTGCCCGCTGGTGGCGGTTGTACAGAAATGGCAAGGCGTAGTGCCAAACTTGCTCAAAATAAAGATATTTTTCCAATAGTGTCGCAATATTTTCAACAAATTGGCATGGCAAAGGTTTCCCAGAGTGCTGAATCAGCACTTGAAATGGGGTATCTGGATAATAATGATGTGATTGTCGCCCAGCGTTTAGAGTTACTTGCTACTGCCAAACAACAAGCACAATTAATGCTAGAATCACACTATCGACCTGAAAATCCCGATCAATCTTTTGCAGTTGCCGGTGTAGGTGCAAAAGCCAATATCTTAGCACAACTTACTAATATGAGAACAGGCGACTTTATCTCCGAACATGATGAGTTGATTGCACAAAAAATTGCCAATGTGCTTTGTGGTGGTGAGTTGCCAGCGAATACTGAGGTCGATGCTCAATATTTATTAGATTTGGAAAAAACACATTTTATTGAACTGCTTAAATATGACAAAACCCAAAAACGAATTGAGCACATGCTAACCAAACACAAACCACTGAGGAATTAAAAATGCAAGATTGCTATATTGTAAGTGCAATTAGAACACCAGTCGGTAAAGCAGGTGGTGCATTTAAAAATGTACGTCCTGATGATTTATTAAGTTTTATTCTAGCTCAACTGCTAGTAAACAACGCTAGTGTTGATCCTAGTATGATTGATGATGTAATTATTGGCTGTGCAATGCCAGAAGCAGAACAAGGACTTAATATCGCCAGAATCTCATCCTTACTTGCTGGGTATCCTGATTCAGTGTCTGGAGTTACGGTTAATCGTTTTTGTGCTTCAGGCTTGCAATCCATTGCCTATGCGGCAGATCGTATTCGTTTGGGTGAGTCAGATATCATGATTGCTGGCGGTGTTGAGTCTATGAGTATGATTCCAATGACTGGCCATCACCCTGCTTTTAATATTAAAGTGTTTAATGAAGATAACTTAGGCATTGCTTACGGTATGGGCACTACAGCCGAGCAAGTGGTAAAAAAATATAACATTGATCGAGCAGCACAAGATATGTTTGCTTTTGCATCTCATCAAAAAGTTATTAACGCGATAAACAAAGATTACTTCAAAATAGAAATTAAACCCTATACCATTACTGAAAAAAAATATGATTTAAAAAGCAATACCGTTAAAGAAAATACAACGGTTATTTCTCAGGATGAAGGCGTTCGGTTTGACACTTCAATTGAGAAATTATCAAAACTCAAAGGCGCATTTCATGTGCAAGGGTCAGTTACCGCTGGCAATAGCTCACAAATGAGTGATGGCGCGGCTGCGGTATTGCTATGTAGTGAAAAAGCACTTAAACTGTTTAATCTTACGCCTATGGCAAAATTTATAAGTTTTGCAGTTAGTGGGGTTAATCCAAAAATTATGGGTATTGGTCCTGTTTTGGCCATTCCAAAAGTGTTAAAACAATGTAAATTAATGCAAGATGATATAGGTCATATCGAGTTAAACGAGGCTTTTGCAGCACAAAGTCTGGCAGTTATAGAAACACTTGGTTTAAACCCAGAGATTGTCAATCCGCTTGGAGGTGCCATTGCAACTGGGCATCCGCTAGGGGCAACTGGTAGCATCAAGGTAGCAACATTATTACATCATTTAAACAGAACTAATACACGTTACGGTATGGTAACTATGTGTATTGGCAGTGGTATGGGAGCAGCAGGTGTTTTCGAGAATTGTCAATAAAAAACCGAGTATTCATACACGTATTCTTGCAATTGATGGTGGTGGTGTTAGAGGCATTATCCCTGCGGTCGTTTTGTCTTATTTAGAACAAAAAATACAGCAATTAAGTGACAATAAAAAAGCCAGATTGGTTGATTATTTTGATTTATTCTCAGGCACTTCAACGGGCGGTTTAATTGTAGCTGGCTTGTTGATGCCAGATAAAAATGGCAGACCTAAATATAGTGCCGCAAATATTGTTGACATGTATTTAGACAGTGCTAAGATTATATTCCAATCTTCTTTTATAGATAATATTAAGTCTGTTTCTGGGTTGTTAGATGTCAAATACAGCCCTAAAGATGCAAAATTTGTTTACACCAACTATTTTACTGATTGCGAGCTAAAATACTTGCTTAAACCCTGCCTGATTCCTGCCTACAATCTAACATTAGGTAAAAACTATTTTTTTCGCCAAAGCAAAGCACGCAACAATAACGCTCACAATTATTATTTAAGAGATGTTTTGCTTGCTGCCACCGCAGCTATTACTTATTTTCCCCCAGCTGAAATTCAAACAGTTAACAAAAAACTCAAAAATTGTTTTGTTGATGGTGGTATATTCGCGATTAACCCAGCTCTGTGTGCTTATGCAGAATTTAGGCAGTTAAACAAGAGCCTATTGTCAAAAAATACCTTGGTACTTTCCCTAGGGACAGGCAAACAAAATACACTACTCAAATGCAATGATATTAAGCATTGGGGTGCGGTTGAATGGCGCGACCCAGGCAGTCATTTGATTGCCACTGCTTTGGCAAACGAATCAAGCTATGAATTAGCAGCAGTATATTGCGATAATAATAACTATTTCAGAATTAATCCCATCATAGACGATACACATAATGCCAAACTTGACAATAGTGATGATGATTATTTGAAATTTTTATCTGAATTGGCACAGCAAGCTATCCTTGATAATCAGGTTGAATTAAATGCCTTTGCCAAACGTTTAGTTAAATGCGGAGTTAAACCATAAAATCTAATCGGACACATTTAACCCAATTATTAGATGATGCGTTTATTGATAAACCCAATCATACAGCGTTTATTGGGCTAGGAAATGTTATGACTTATGAGCAACTACAGCGCCATAGTTTAACATTATCGAACTATTTATCTAAACATACTCAGGCTGATGTAATGGCGATTATGCTGCCTAATCTACTAAGTTTCCCAGTCAGCTTATTTGGTGCTTGGTACAGCGATAAAACAGTTGTACTAATTAACCCTTTGTTTACCAGTGATGAGTTGTTAAAAGAATGTTTAGATGCAAAAATTGAAACCATTATCATCGCCAAAATATTTTACAAAACTCTATCTGCTGTTATTGACCAGACTCAAATAAAAACCGTGATTAGTGTTGAAATTGGCGATTTTCAGCCCAAACTAAAAGCCTACTTGATTAACCTCTTAACTCATATTAAATACAAAATCAAACTATCTGATAGGGATCATATTAAACACATAGACCTTGCTGAAATATTATCCAAAGGCGTAGCAACGACAGCAGAAAACAGCAAAACATTTTACAATAAAATAGCTTTATTACAATATACTGGTGGCACCAGCGGTGTATTAAAAGCTGCTATCCTAAAGCATGAAAATATACTGGCTAATATCAATCAATTAGAGGTCTGGCTGCCTAAAAGTATCAATGCCAATAGTTCAATTTTAACTGCATTGCCGCTTTATCATATTTTTGCACTCACCGTCAATTGTTTATTATTTATCCATATTAAAGGTAGTAATATTTTGGTGCTTAATCCGCAGAAAATCAAACAACTTATCACCCCGCTTAAAAAATATAGCGTTAATGTCATCACTGGTGTTAATACCTTGTTTAGCGTATTGGTTAGGCATCAGTATTTCAAACAATTAAATTGGTCACCTCTTAAAGTGGCTATTTCAGGCGGAATGTCGCTTGATAAAACCGTCTCGGACGCATGGCAGACGACGACTGGAAAACCTATTATACAAGGTTATGGACTAACCGAATGCTCGCCTGTTGTTAGCGCTGAAAGCTATACCATAGCTAAATTTAGCGGATCTGTTGGCAAGCCTTTGCTTAATACTCAAATTGAAATTTTTGACACCTCATTTAAACCAGTCAAAACAGGTGAAATAGGAGAAATAGGCATCAAAGGCCCACAAGTGATGGATGGATATTGGCACCAAAAAGAGCCAAACCAACAAGTATTTACCAACAATGGTTATTTTCTCAGCGGCGATATAGGCTATGTTGACAATCAAGGTCGAGTGTTTATTGTTGATCGTGCTAAAGATATGATTATCGTTTCAGGTTTTAACGTCTATCCCTGCGATATTGAATGCGTTCTCAACCAACATCCTGCAGTGATTGAATCAGCTTGTATTGGTATTAAAAATAAAACCAGTGGTCAATCTATCAAAGCCTTTGTGGTCAAAAAACCCGGCTCAACATTGCAAAAAAAAGCACTCATTAGCTACTGTAAAGAACATTTAACCCATTATAAAATTCCTCAAACCATTGAATGGATTGATACATTGCCAAAATCGAATATTGGAAAAATATTGAAAAGAGCATTAAACTAAAAATAGTGGTGTTTTTTGTTTAAAATTTATTTGACTTTTTTAAACCTCACAATCCCTTGTGTCATCAAGACTTAAGGCATATTAGGCAAAAAGTGCGACAATTTATCCTTGCAAACTGATGAAAAATACACTATATTTAGTCATCATTAACTTTTTATAACTGTATGTAGTGCCTAATAGGGCGTTTATTTAACAAAGAAGATAATGAACCAAAATATTCAAGTAACCAAACGCAATGGCAAAAAAGAGTCGATTGACATGGAGAAAATCCACCGCGTTATACACTGGGCTTCCCAAGATTTAACCGGCGTTAGTGTTTCTCAAGTTGAGATTAATGCCCAACTGGCGTTTTTTGATGGCATTAAAACTGAAGATATTCACGAAACCATTATCAAATCAGCTGCTGATTTAATTTCCATCGATGCGCCTGATTATCAATATTTAGCAGCGCGTTTGGCGATTTTCCATCTACGTAAAAAGGCATTTCAATCTTTCACCCCGCCGCCATTATTACAGCATATTGAAAAATTTACCAATTTGGACATTTATGACAAAGACATTCTTAACAAATACACGCCAGATGAAATTAACACCTTAGATGCCTACATTGACCACTGGCGTGATATGCGATTTTCATATGCCGCAGTTAAACAATTAGAGGGAAAATATTTGGTGCAAAACCGAGTAACAGGCGATATTTATGAATCACCTCAACAGCTCTATATGTTAGTAGGTATGTGTTTATTTCAAGAATATCAAACTAAAGCGCGAATGGATATTGTTAAACGTTTCTATGATGCCGTCTCCTTATTTAAAATTTCATTGCCAACACCGATTATGGCAGGTGTGCGCACCCCTACTCGTCAATTTTCTTCTTGCGTATTAATCGAAGCTGATGATGACTTGGATTCAATTAGTGCTACAGCTGGGGCGATTGTTAAATACGTCTCCCAACGAGCAGGCATTGGTATTAACGCTGGTAAAATTCGTGCTATCGGCAGCCCGATTCGCGGCGGTGAGGCAACCCATACAGGGTGTATTCCATTTTATAAACATTTCCATACAGCGGTTAAGTCCTGCTCCCAAGGTGGTGTGCGTGGTGGTGCTGCCACTTTATTCTATCCACTTTGGCATTTAGAAATTGACAGCTTGTTGGTGCTTAAAAATAATACTGGTACAGATGAAAATCGTATTCGCCACTTGGATTATGGCGTACAGTTTAATGCTTTGATGTACCAGCGTTTTTTAAAAGACGGCGATATTACACTGTTTTCACCGCATGATGTGCCAGGCTTATATGAGGCATTTTTTGCCGATCAAGATGAATTTCAACGCCTGTATGAGCAGTATGAACAAGACACAAGCATTAGAAAAAAAACCATTAAAGCTAGAGATTTGTTTGCTAAATTCATGCAAGAACGTGCCAATACTGGGCGTATTTATTTGCAAAATGTGGACCATTGCAACACTCATGGTGCTTTTGATGCAAAACAAGCACCTGTACGTCAATCTAATTTATGTATGGAAATTACCCTACCCACCAAGGCGCTTTATTCAGTACAAGATGCAAATGGTGAAGTGGCATTATGCACACTTTCTGCGGTTAATCTCGGCGCACTTAAGAGTTTGGATGAGCTAGAAGATATTACCGATATTATTGTAAGAGCACTAGATTCTTTATTGGATTATCAAGACTACCCCATTAAAGCTGCAAAATCAGCAAGCATGAATCGGCGTACGTTAGGTATTGGTGTTACCAATTTGGCTTATTATTTGGCTAAAAATAAGGTCAAATATTCTGACGGATCAGGCAATCAACTAGTTCACAAAACCTTTGAAGCCCTGCAATATTATGCACTTAAGGCTTCTAATACGCTGGCAAATGAATTTGACAAATGTCCTAGTTTTGATGAAACCTTGTATGCACAAGGAAAAATGCCAATAGATACCTATAAAAAGGACGTGGATGGTTTTTGCGATTGTAGGCTACAACTGGATTGGGACGATTTACGCCAAAAAATTATCACAACAGGACTAAGAAACTCAACACTAACCGCACTAATGCCTTGTGAGAGTTCATCGCAAATTTCCAACTCCACCAATGGCATTGAACCTCCACGTGGTTTTGTTTCTATTAAACAATCCAAAGATGGCATACTCAAACAAATTGTGCCTGATTATGAAGCACTGAAACACCAATACGAGCTACTTTGGGATATTAAGAATAACGAAGGGTATTTGCAGTTATGTGCAATTATGCAAAAGTTTGTTGACCAAGCAATCAGTACTAACACCCATTATGACCCCTCTAAATTTGAAGGAAATAAAGTGCCAATGAAATTACTTTTAATGGACTTACTTAAAGCCTATAAGTACGGCATTAAAACTTTGTATTACCACACTACGCGTGATGGTGGTGGCGAAGATATAGCTCAAAAAGGCGATGCTAATAATGACTGCACTGATGGCGTTTGTAAATTATAAGGAAAATTATGTCTTATAGTATTTTTAGTAAAACTATCAGCGATACTTTGATACAGCCAATGTTCTTTGGTGACAGTGTTAATGTAGCGCGTTTTGACAAACAAAAATTTGAGTTATTTGAAAAACTTACTGAAAAACAACTGTCTTTTTTTTGGCGGCCTGAAGAAATTGATGTTTCTAAAGACAAAATGGATTTTGCTAAATTACTGCCAAACGAAAAGCATATTTTTATCTCTAATCTGCAATATCAAATTCTGCTTGATTCAGTGCAAGGCAGAAGCCCTAATATTGCCTTTTTGCCGATTGTATCATTGCCAGAGTTGGAAAATTGGATTGAAACTTGGAGTTTTTCAGAAACCATTCATTCGCGCTCTTATACCCATATTATTCGTGCCATTGTGAATGAACCCGGTGTGGTATTTGATGATATTATGAAAACCGATGAAATCATTCAGCGCGCTGAAAGTGTGTCTAAAAATTACAATGAGCTGATTAAATGTACGCAGGCTTATTTACTGCACGGCATAGGGAAACTATCAGTAAAGGGACAAAAGGCTGATGTTGATTTATATTGTCTCAAGAAAAAATTATACTTAACTTTGATGTCGGTTAATATTCTTGAAGCTGTGCGTTTTTACGTGAGTTTTGCTTGCTCTTTTGCCTTTGCCGAGCGTAGGGTAATGGAAGGTAATGCCAAAATTATTAAGATGATTGCACGTGATGAAGCTCTGCATTTAACTGGTACGCAACATATGCTAAACCTGATGCGAGATGGTAAAGACGACCCTGATATGGAAAAAATTGCTAAACAGTGCGAACCTGATGTAATTACAATGTTTAAAGAGGCTTGTGAGCAAGAAAAAGACTGGGCTGAGTACTTGTTTCGCGATGGTTCAATGATTGGGTTAAATGCCGATATATTAAAACAATATTTAGAATACATTACTAATATACGTATGAACGCACTGGGGTTAAGCCCGATTTTTGAAAAATGCACCAACCCCTTGCCGTGGATTAACCATTGGTTAGATTCTGATAATGTGCAAGTCGCTCCACAGGAGACAGAAATTACTTCTTATTTAGTCAGTGCAATTGATAACACTTTAGATGCAACTGATGCTGATTTTGGCGATTTTAAACTCTAAAATTTTGTGTTTAAAATTGAAGTTGATAACATAAATAACAAAACAGAAACTCTATACGTATATGGAGATCAATCCATTTTAACCGAGCTAGAGGCACACAGCATTTTAATCAATCATTCTTGCCGACAAGGGCATTGTGGCAGTTGTGTCTTGCAATTGTTAAGTGGTGATGTTATCCACCAAGACTGCTTAGTACCATTGTCACAAGGGGAAATTTTAGCCTGTCGCGCCAAGCCAGTTAGTGATATTAAAATTTCTCAATTTAAGATTTAGATTTTTCATACAAGGGTAGCACTCTATTGCCGTAATTTTCTAAATCAGTAATGCGTGACTCATTAGACGGATGTGTGCTGAGTATTTCAACACTTCTAGTTTTTCTTTCTCTGGACATTTTGCGCCAAACATTGGCAGCATATCTGGGGTCGTACCCAGCTCTAGCAGCAAGTTCCACTCCCATTCTGTCGGCTTCGGTCTCATGTGTGCGACTATTAGGCAATAAAATCGTGGTATTAAGCACCAAATTGGTCAAATCAAGCCCGCCACCTTTAACCCCTGTTAGCGAACTAAATAAGTTAAGACTTGCTCTACTAAGTAACTGCTGTGAGGCGCGCTCACGCCCATGTTCACGCAGTGCATGAGAGATTTCATGCCCCATAATAGCGGCGATTTCATCATCATTTAGTTTGAGTCTGGTAATAATGCCACTGTAAAACATAATTTTTCCACCTGGCATGCACCAAGCATTCAGGGTATCAGACTCAATTAAATTACTCTCCCATGCCCAGTTTTTAGCATCTGTGCGAAATACACCAACCTGAGCGATTAAGCGATTAGCAATAGTGCGAATACGCCTTAACATGGCTTTATTAGTGTTTAAGTTCTTTTCCTCTTTAGCATCATTAATAATCTCAGCGTAAGCCTGCTGAGCACCTTGAATCATTTGTTGGTCTGATACTAACAGTAATTGTTTGCGCTCAATACCAACTTGACCTTGTCGAGTGCTTTGTGTCAAACAACCGCTTAAAGTTAGTAATAAAACACTTAGTAGTAAATAATGTTGGATTTTATTCATTTTTTTAATGTCCTTTTGAGGAGTGTAAATTTTGAATGTAGCTAAGCACTTCGCCTGCATCGCCTTAAAAAACAATACAATTGGATTTATTTTTAATCTGATAATCATACATAGGGTCGTAATAATCCACAAGTAGTTATATGCGTCCATAACACGCTAACGCTATTGCACTTTTTCCTATATTTCTTTTCATTCATTTTAATATACTCAATCGGCGATATTTGCCCAAGTCCATAATGTGGTCGTTTAGCATTGTACTAAAACAAATAATCACCCATTTTCTCGTTAACCGTTTCGGTGTCTTAAAGATTGTAATCAACAAGCTCATCTTGTAGTGTGCGATTAAACCATTACAGATGAATGGATTACTTACGAAGAGTTTCGTGCGGCTCAAAGCTGTGCTTGATTATGCTTTAGGTGACACACTAGATAACTTTGATTTATATGGGTGATAAACCTGCTGCTAAAAGAGCATTCTATAGCATTGTTAGTGAAGATGATAATGCACCAAGTGTGGCTAATCTTACAGAGTCTTTTGTTAATAGTAACAACCAAGTGTCAACACTCGCGCAACTGCAAGTCTTGGACAGCAATAATGATGGATAGCTTTTAGGTGACGAATTAAGTGGTGTAAAGCAGTGGCAGGATTTGAATGAGGATGATTACTTAAAAGTAGCTTAGATAATAAGAAACGTTGAAATAGTGCTTGTAAAAAAAAGAAACAAATTGAGTATAATTCGGAAATTTAGTTAAAAACAACTAAAACACTAAACAATGAAAAATAATACAACTACAAGAAAGAACAAAAAAATACAAGTTAGCGCCACTAGAAAAACGCTTTGTTAAAATCTATATTTTATTAGCGGTATTTTATTCGATTGCCAGTGTGTATTTGCTCAACACCCCGATTGATAAGTGGATGTTTAATTTAGGGCAATATAACGCTCAACTCTTAGAACTGTTCCCAAAAACGCAATACTGGGTTAATATTTCAGTGGCTTATCGGGAAAAGATGATACCGCTGTGTGTGTCATATCAAGGGGTTTTTTGGTTTGTTTTTATGACGACCATTGAAATTTTTATTAAAGACTGGCTTGGTATAAAGAAAATGCAACTCATCGCGTTCACAAAAGAGTTAAAAAAATATTTAATGGTGTTTTATATTTTTTTATAGGGTTGTTTGTTTATATGACAATTTTCATATTAAATAATGGCTCAGAAACTTATAAATTACATGAAGACCTAAAAGTGAGTTTACATGGAGAATATAAAGTATGGAGTACTATTTATGGAGCGATATTCTATAGATTATTTAGGATTACTTTTATTGGTCTATTTACTTGGATGTTCATACATGCGATATTAACCACAAAAATACTTTTTACAACTAAATATACACAAGAGAGAAAAATCATGAGTTTAACGAATGATGAACAATAGCAACAAGATAATTTAGCAACCGTTAAATTAGCGGTAGACTACTGGTAATTGATAAAAGCACCATTATAAATAATATCGGTGCAAATGATATAACTATCACTAATATTGAAAGTGAAAACTCTATTAGCTCTATTGATGAAAATAGCAATATCAAAATAATACCGAATGATAACTATAGTGGACTAGAGACCCTGAGTTATACGGCAACAGACGGTAATGGCAACACTTATCACAGTAATATTAATGTAGAAGTGGTTGCTAGAGCAGATAGCCCACTCTTACTTATTGAAACCAATGACTATGTGTTTGATTTCGCTTCAGGCAATCTGAACAACTGGCAAAGCGTGGATGATGTAGATGTAGTCAGCAGTTATGATGAATTTAACTCAGCTGATAATGATGGCTACATGGCAAGACTCACCACTGGATATGGCGCGGTTGACCAAAATGTGCTTGAAAGGTTTTATGAATATGGATAATGGCAAGTTAGATACTTTCAACGGTAATGCCGCCAATGGTTCTGCGATGCAAACGGTAATTGACATAAAACAAGGCGATATTATCTCATTTGAGTATATCTTTACCACTGACGATGATGGCCCTTATAATGATTTTACACTGGTTAAAATTGATACTGATAGTTTTAAACTATCGGACGTTTCAACTGTGGGTGATGTTGGCGCATCTGATGGCTGGCAGAAGTTTTAATATGTGGCAACAAATAGTGGCAAACTCAATCTTGCCGTTGCCAACTTATTAGACAAAGTAGCCAGTTCATCACTGATGGTGGATAATGTAGTGATTAGTTCAAATAATGTTTTGAAAGTAGCTTCTAACTCAACACTAGCTCTGCCAATTACCGCAATTCTCAATGATATTGATGGCTCTGAAACACTCAGTATCAGTGTCAAAAACCTACCAAGCGAAGCAACACTTAATAATGGAACGAAACAAGCAGATGGCTCTTATTTACTAAGTCAAAACGATTTAAATAATCTACAACTAATAACAGGCAACTTCTCAGGTCATCTGAATGTAGAAATTGAAGTAACATCAACTGAGTCTTCAAACTCAGACACTGTAAGTAGTTCTAAAACGCTAAGTATTGATGTTATTCAAACTGGTGATGAAAATAGCAATCAACTAGTTGGTGATGAAGATGATAATATTATCAGAGGTTTGGCAGGAGATGACACAATTACTGGTAATCAAGGAGATGATACTTTAAGTGGTGGCTTAGGTAATGATACCTTTGTGTATAATAATAACAATGGCAACGACACCATTACCGACTTTAACTTATCTGAAAGCGACAAATTAGGCATCTCGGATTTAATTGATTATCAACAAGGCTAAAATATCGCTGATTTTGTGAGTGTGGAAAGTTTAGGCAATAATAACATTGTGCATATAGATGCTGATGGTACAGACGATGGACAAAGTTATGTCAGTATTACACTATCTGATACTCACTTATCACTGCAAGATTTATCTGATGCGAATGCTTTGGTTGTGCTTTAAATGTATTTTGTCAATATCAACTGTAAGCATCATTGATAATCGGCATAAAAAATCTGTCGTACTAATAACTGCCTCACCGTTGCCCAAATCATATACTGCAGCATCATCGCGGAACTTATTGCCCACTAATAAATTAGAATCATTTATCTCGTTTAGTGATGAGGCCAAAATCATATCCAGCACTTTTGGTGAGATTTTGCAACCACAACCTTACCCTTGACTGTACTTAGTCAGTTTAATATTTGAATGGTTTGAATTATTAAACTTCATCATGAGTTATTTGCTTAAAGTGCCTTATATGCTGTTTCGAGCTTTTGGTAAAATTCCTCAGGACTTAATTCTGGGTGTATATCCATAATCTGGTAGGCCACCACATTGTCTTCAACTGTATCCCATGTTTTGCTATAAGTACCGTCTTTATAGCCATTATTTTGCCTAAAAATATTAAGTTGATTTTTAACCAAATAATGCTTATACAACTCTGTCACATCCATACTCATAGTTGTTAAAGCCTTAAAAAATAAACTGGTTATTTCATATAATGCGTTTTGTGATTTGTCAACATTTGCACCGCTTGCAGCTGCAACAATTTGTTCTAAAATCTCCACCATTAGTTCTGGATTTATTTCTTTTTCAGACTGTATGTCAGTATATGCCTGTGCAAATTGTGTGTCGCCAAAATGAATGGCTTCACTCATAATAAAATGCCAAATATCGACCAACTCAACCTTGGCATTATCTAAGTCGGGCGCAGCCTCAATATCTTTCCAATGCTTCCAGTTAAATGAATCAATTGCCTCAGCGGCTTCCATGTAAATGCAACGCAACCATGAAATCTGACGACCTTCTTTGGTAGCACCTTCAGTCCATATTATGCCGTTAGTTTCATCATTTAGTTTTTGCTGCAAGGCAAACATTTGTGCAATTTTGTTCATCAGTAAAACTTATAATATAAAAACGCTAAATTATAAACGTATGGGAAACAAATGTTAATCAACTGCGATCTAGGCGAATGCTTAATACCAAATCCAGATGCTGTAATAATGCCATTAATTAATATGGCAAATATCGCTTGTGGTGGGCATGCAGGCGACGATAAAAGTATGGTTCAAACCATTCAACTTGCACTAAAAAATAAAGTAACGATTGGCGCACATCCTAGTTACGCAGACAAAGAAAACTTTGGGCGAATAAGCCATAACTTGAATAATAATGTGTTGTTTGAGCTAATTTATAGGCAAGTATCAAGCCTCAAGAAGCATTGTGCTGACAATGCTGCTAAATTAACTTATATCAAACCACACGGTGCTTTGTATCATGATATGGTTAATAAGCCTGCAGTATTGCAAACGATGGTTAAAGTTATTCAGGCTGTTGATAAAAATCTACATCTTGTTGTGCCAACAGGTTTTAAAGTTCAAACTTGGGTTAATTTACAATCAGAATTGTTTGCCGACAGAGCTTATAACAACGGCAAAATATTGCCCAGAAGCGAATCTGGTGCAGTTTTAACTCAGGTTGATACAATTATCAAACAATATCACCAGTTTTTATCCAAACAAAATTGTCATAGCATTTGTTTTCACAGTGATAATTCTGCCTCAGTTGAGGCGTTGCAACAGTTAAAATACTCAACATAATGTGCAAAATAACTTTAGCGGGAGAAAACTCAATTATTCTTTATTTTGGAGACAAAATCAGCCCCACCTTGCCTGCAAAAATTGCCCAAGCAATCAATCAACTAAAAACCCAACTGTCTGAGTTTATCATTGATTTAACCCCCTCTTACACTTCGCTATTGGTCACTTATGACCTAAATTTAGTCAACTACCAACAATTCTGCGAACAAGTTGAGGCTTGTTTAAAAAATAATGCCACCAGTAGCGAAGTTACTAGTCCTAAATTGATTGAGATTCCTGTTTATTATGGAATTGATGTTGGACTAGATTTGGCGTGCTTACTGGATCAAAAGCAACTAGATTTAAACAGTTTTATTAACATTCACTCATCAATACAATACTTAGTATATGCCATTGGTTTTAGTCCTGGATTTGCATTTTTAGGTGAAGTAGATGCACGCATTCAAGCACCTAGACTTGCCACGCCTCGCATTCAAATTCCTGCAGGTAGCGTCGGTATCGCAGACAATCAAACTGCTATCTATCCTGCTGACTCATCAGGTGGATGGAATATTATCGGACGCACGCCGATTGATTTATCCCTAAATAATCCAAACAACATTGATAAATTTAAAATTGGCGACAAAGTTAAATTTAACCCGATTAGCAAGCATGAGTTTCAAAGTTGTTAAGGCTGGTTTTTTAGCCTGTATTCAGGACCGTGGTCGTTTTAATCACGGCGTATATGGCATGGCCCAATCAGGTGTGATGGACGAACACGCTTATGCTTGGGCTAATCATTTATTGAATAATTGCACCAATGATGCGGTATTAGAAATTACTTTTGGCGCGCTACAGTTAGTAGCACTTGATAACATGAACGTTGCACTAACTGGTGCTAATTTAGACTTTAAAATAAACAACACAACTGCACCTATGTGGCATAGCTTGCAAATTAACCAAGGAGATATATTGAGTTGGGGCGGCGCAAAAAATGGCATACGTGCGTATTTGGCAGTTACCGGTGGGTTTGATACACCGGTATTATTTGGCTCAAGATCGGTTAATTTACGCGAAAATATCGGCAGTAAAATAGCTGTCAATGATGTGTTAAGCTGCTCACCATTACAACCGTCCAAGCAAAACAATAATCGGTTTACAAGTCCACAATATCTACCAGATTACACACAAGACATTAACTTGCGATTATTGCCCAGTTATCAATTTAATAACTTTAGCATCAGCCAACGGGATTTATTTTTCAATCAAACTTATACTGTGAGTAATGCTAGTGACAGAACAGGTTGTCGCTTAAACGGTGCACCTATTGCGATTAAAAACCCTCAGATGGTTTCAGAAGGTATTAGTTATGGCAGTGTAGAGATTGTCAATGATGGTTTGCCGATTATTTTGCTCAAAGATGCACCTACTATTGGTGGTTATCCTAAGGTTGGCACAGTATTCTCACTTGATTTAGCCAAGCTAGCACAAACACAAGCCACAGCCAATATACGATTTAAATTAATCACGATTAGCGAAGCACAACAACAACGCCAACAATTTAATGCGTTTTTTAAAATTCAGTAGCGAATTTTAAAAATTTATATTTTTTTGCTAAATACAAGTACCAACAATTATTGAGCTGGTATAAATACCATTTGCCTATCGTCCAAATTAACTGAGGCAACTTGAATTTTGATAGCATCACCTAATTGATAAATTTTTCCTGTGCGCTCACCTTTGAGTTGGTGGTGAATATCATCAAAAATATAATAATCGTCTTTCATATCGCGCAGCGCAATCATGCCTTCAACAAATACATCAATGAGTTCGATAAAGATGCCAAAGTTCGCTACACCAGAAATAACACCGTTAAAGGTCTCACCAACTTTATCACGCATGTATTCGCATTTTAGCCATTGCTCGACATCACGCGTAGCATTGTCTGCTCGGCGTTCAGTCGCGGATAAATGCGTACCAGTTTCAATCATTTTTTTGCTCGGCTTTCTTTTATTTTTATTAAGTACTCGCTTAATAGCACGGTGTACCAGTAAATCAGGATAACGCCTAATCGGTGAGGTGAAGTGCGTGTAGTCTTCAAATGCCAAGCCAAAATGTCCTTCGTTTGCAGGGGTGTATACCGCTTGCTTCATGGTGCGCAAAACCACAGTTTTGATAATGTTTTCATCATCTCGGCCTTTTGCCGCTTCTAATACTTTAGCAAAATCCTTAGATTCAGGCTGCATGCCACCTTCTAGCGTTAAATCCACTGCGGTTAAAAATTGGCGAGCTACTTCTACTTTTTCAGCAGTAGGCTTAGGATGAATGCGATAGAGAAAATCCTCATTATTATGCGCTAAAAACTTGGCTGTAGCTTGGTTTGCCATCAACATACACTCTTCAATTAACTTATGTGCATCGTTACGAGAACGAGCAACAATGTTATCAATTTTTCCATTGTCATTAAACAAAATTTGGCTCTCAATACGGTCAAAATCCATCACTCCGCGCTTAATTCTAGCGACTTTAAGGGTTTTATATAAATCATAAAGTGTATTTAAATTATCCATTACACTTGCGTATTGCTGGATTAAATCAGTATCATGCTGTTGTAGAATTTGGCTGACCTTGGTATAAGTCAAACGTGCATGAGAGAATATTACTGCGGGATAAAATTTATAGTCCAATAAATTGCCTTGTGTATCGATATTCATCTCACAAGTCATACACAAACGCTCAACATTAGGATTGATAGAGCACAAGCCATTTGACAACACCTCGGGTAGCATAGGCACAACGCGTCGCGGAAAATACACCGAATTACCTCGGTTAATTGCATCAATATCTAAGGCACTACCCTCTTTGACATAATGTGATACATCCGCAATTGCTACTACTAATTTCCAGCCATTATTGTTCGGCTGTGCATAAACAGCATCATCAAAATCGCGAGAATCTTCGCCATCAATGG
Source organism: Gammaproteobacteria bacterium (assembly GCA_965206195.1). Lineage (GTDB taxonomy): Bacteria > Pseudomonadota > Gammaproteobacteria > PS1 > Pseudothioglobaceae > JAAOIF01. Next base: position 1,444,807 of record CBDBIZ010000011.1, on the reverse strand, counting down.
TAACCAACTTCATTTGAGTAATATCAACACGATCTTTTTTATCATTATCAGTGACTGTGGCTGGTAGATTATCAGTTTGCGTTAAGGCTTCTTTAGAGAAATCAACGGGAATATTATTGCGGTAAAGTGCTGATTGAGTTTCTACTCCTTCATCCATATAACTGCCCAGAATTTGAACAATTTTCCCAATTGCCAATGTTTTGAGGGTTGGAGATTTGATAATTTCAACAATAACAATTTGTTCGTCGGTATTGTCTTGATTAATCTCAGGAATGCTAATATTGTGTTTAATACGCTTATCATCAACCACCACATAAGCGCCTTTTTGGTCTAAATGCAGACGTCCTACCAGAGTTTTCACGCTTTTTAGCACTTTAACAATCTGTGCATCGCCGCGCTGATTAAGTAGACGTACCCTAACTTTATCACCATGAAATACCAGCTGCATTTGTTTGGCAGAAAGGCGTAAATCTTTGCCACCTTCATCTAATACAACAAAACCAAAACCTTTAGGATTGGCAATTACTGTACCTGTCATAACACCAGTTTTGCCACTAAAAACACTAAATTCGCCTTCTCGATTGCAACTGAGTTGCTGGTCTCGAACCATTGCTTTAAGACGATGTGTCAGTGGTTTTTTTTGATGATTATCAATCTCAAGTAAATCATACAACTCGTATTTGGTTAGAGTATTCTTTTTGATAAAACCAAGAATATGCTCCCTAGAAGGGATTGGGGTATCGTACTTTTGAGATTCTCTTTGATAGTGGGGGTCATTCATTGGTTGAGACATTTACATAAAGAGAGATGATTAACAAAATGACAGATTTTATTAAGTTGGGGATTTTTTAAATCCATTCCTTAGTAGCGCTGAGAGGATTTCTAAAAAATTTTCAAGTTGAGGTTCTTTTTTATGCCTCCTTGAAGGGCAAAAGATGATATTTTGGTGATTATTCATATTTATGCTCTATAGCTAAAAGGGTTATTAAGGATTAAAGTTTCGTCTCGATCTGGACCAGTTGATAAAATATCTACTGGCAAATTGGATAATTTTTCAATTTTATAGATGTAATTTTGTGCCTCGATTGGCAATGAATCAAATGAATTGGTGCCGATAGTAGAACGTCTCCAGCCTGGCATTTCAATGTAAATAGGCTTAGCGTCATTATAACCTTGCACGTCATACGGTGGCCTGCTAACTTTTTCGCCGTTAAGTTTATATGCAATGCAAATTTTAATCACATCTAGTGTATCTAATACATCGAGTTTGGTCAAACAAATGCCCGTCACGGCATTCATCTTAAACGAACGATTAAGTGTGACCATGTCCAACCAACCACAGCGACGTTGCCTGCCTGTGGTTGCGCCAAATTCACACCCTACTGTGCCTAATACTTTGCCGATACTATCACCTACATCAGTGGCAACATTATAGGGTAATTCTGTTGGAAATGGCCCGCCACCAACCCGCGTAGTATAAGCCTTGACAATACCTAACACGTAATCAATATCAGTAACACCAACGCCTGAACCTGTTATTGCGCCGCCTGAGGTAGTATTAGATGAAGTAACAAACGGATAAGTGCCTTGATCAATATCCAATAACGCACCTTGTGCACCTTCAAACAAGATATTTTCATCATTGGCAATGCGTTGATGAATTTGCTCGGCGACATCGGTAATCATTGGTTTAACAATCTTGGCTTGCTCAAGTACTTCTGCTAGTGTTTTTGCATAATCAATCCCATCAACGCCATAATAATTTGTCAATATAAAATTATGATATTCCATGACTTCTTTTAGTTTTTCACCAAGTGTCCCTTCATCAAGTAAATCACCCACTCTCAAACCACGACGTGCGACTTTATCTTCATACGCTGGACCAATGCCGTTGCCTGTTGTGCCAATCGCCGCCTTGCCACGCTTAACTTCACGGGCATTATCAAGTGCAATATGATAAGGCATAATCAATGGACAAGCTGATGAAATTTTTAGCCGTGCTTTGGCGTTAATACCTACCAATTCAAGCTCACCGAGTTCTTTAATCAGTGCTGACATTGACAAAACCACGCCATGTCCAATCAAGCATGCAACATTTTCACGCAAAATACCTGAGGGAATTAGGTGTAGGACAGTTTTCCTGCCCTCTACCACCAGTGTATGACCTGCATTATGGCCGCCTTGAAAGCGCACCACGCTTGATACTTGGTCAGTAATTAAATCTACCACCTTGCCCTTGCCTTCGTCTCCCCATTGGGTGCCAATGACAACTACATTTTTTGCCATGTTATCTTGCTAATCCTTTATTGCTAAAAACTTTAAATCAAATGAAAAACCCGTTGCTGCACGCGCTTGACCAAAAAACTCGCTCAATCCGTTATAACGTCCGCCCTGTGCTAGCGCTTTTGAATATGCTTGGTTATAAGCAGAAAACACCACACCAGTGTGATACTCGTATGCTTTCAGCTCTGCAAAATCGATGATTATATTAATATTTGTTGTATCCAGTTGTTGGGTAATTTTAATCAAATCCTCAAGGGCTGACTTTTCCTCAGGCAAATCATTAAATATATCAAGTGCTGTATCTAATATTTCAACACCGCCTTCTAGTTGCATCAATTGAGAAAATTTATCGGCATTTTTTAGGTTATTATTTTGTAAAAATACTGCCAAATCTGGGTTAGAACGTTTAGCAAAAATTTGGCGTAGGTTTGCACTTTGCTCACTTGGTAACTCCTCTTTTGCAACCAGCGTGTTAAAAATAGCTACATTACCCAAACTAAGTACAACTGGCTGAATGGCTAATAATTTTAAACTCTCAAGCATTAACTCAATAACTTCAATATCTGCCTCAACACTTTCTGAGCCATATAACTCAGCACCTGCCTGAATGGGTGAGCGTGTGGCATAAAAATCATCTGCCTGAGTTTGCAAAATTGCATTCACATAACAATATTTTTCAATGTTTTCACTGCCGCGCTTGGCATCAATACGCGCAATTTGTGGAGTAATATCAGCATGTATGCCTAGCATTTTGCCATTGGCTGGGTCAAGGAATTTAAAGGTTTTTCGGTTAATCGATTCAGCAGTTAATAACAACGATTCAACATGTTCAACCATTGGCACAATTACCAAATCAAACCCTTTTTCTATATATAAATCTAGCAGTTGGCGACGCACAGACTCAAACGCTAATGCCTGTGTACCAGTCAATTCATCAATACCCTCAGGCAATTGCCACATACTCATACTAACCTTAAAAATCTACTTAAAGGTCTGGGTTGAAATGACGAAAAAACTCAGTATTTGGATTAAGAATTAAAATGTCGCTTTTGTTAGTAAATGACTTTTTATAAGATTCTAATGAACGATGAAACGAATAAAAATCGGTATTTTTATTGTAAGCCTGCGCATAATTACTAGCAGAAGCAGCGTCTCCTTCACCACGAATCTTTTCAGAGTCACGATAGGCATTTGCCAAAATAATGGTGCGCTCTTTGTCTGCTGCGGCTCTAATAATTTCAGCCTCTTCTGCACCTTGAGACCTTAACTCTTTAGCTACACGTTGACGCTCAGACTCCATACGACGGTACACTGAATTACTGACTTTTTGTGCTAAATCAATACGTTTAATACGTACATCGATAATTTCAATGCCAAATTCTGCTACGTCATTTTTTGCTAATTTGGCAATATCACTCATAATTTGTGCGCGCTCACCAGAAACGACTTCGACAATCGTACGCTTTGAAAATTCACTTTTAAGCCCCGCTTTAATAATTTGTTCAAGTCGCTCATTCGTCAAAGAAAAGCTACCACCAGTTGATTTGTAAAACTGCTCTGCATCAACAATACGCCATTTAACGAAAGAATCGACAATCACATTTTTCTTCTCACCAGTTAAAAAACGCTCAGCAGGTGCGTCTAATGTTTGAATACGCTTATCAAACTTTATCACATTGTTCACAAAAGGGGTTTTAAATTTGAGTCCTGGAGTAGTTTCAACGACAACAATCTCACCTAGACGTAATTTAATGGCAGTTTGTGTTTCGTCAACGGTGTATAGTGCCGAACTCAACACTAAAAATATAACTACAACAATTGCTATGATTATTTTTTGCATTATCTTACCTCTCTAGTGCGGAAAACATTTCTAATCCCAGTGCCTGAATTAGGCTGCTTCGATTCTTGAATAGTGACTTCAGTGCCAGATTGTTTATTAGTATTAATAAGCTTGTCAATCGGCAAATACATTAGGCTATTGGCATTTGAATCAACCACAACTTTACCGGTATTGGCCAAAACACTTTCTATGGTTTCGCGATACAGGCGCTCTTTAGTCACTTTAGGTGCTTTCGCATACTCAGTTAAAAGCTGAGTAAAACGTGCTGCCTCACCTTCGGATTTAGACACGACTTGGGATTTGTAAGCTTTAGATTCTTCTAACATACGCGCTGCCTTACCACGTGCTCTTGGCAAGATGTCGTTAGAATAGGTTTGTGCTTCATTAATCAAACGTTGTTTATCTTCACGTGCTTTAACCGCGTCATCAAAAGATGCTTGCACTTGTTCAGGTGGTTGTGCATCTTTCATATTTACCGTGGTTATTTTGAGCCCAGTGTTATAATTATCTAGCAAAAATTGTGACTTTTCCTTAATTAGTTCAGATACTGTGCCACGCTCCTCAAATACATAATCCATAGTATTTTTACCCACCACTTGACGAATTGCACTTTCAACCACATCACGCAGCGTTAAGTCTGGATTTGCCACACTAAATAAGTAATTTTTCACATTGTTAATTTTGTATTGAATGGCAAATTTAGCGTCAATAATATTTTCATCTTTAGTCAACATTAACGACTCAGAAGAAACATTGCCAGAAAAACGTCCGCCGCTATTAATGGCTTTACGAAACCCTATTTCAGTATTCCTACTTTTTGTCACATTAACCTTGTAAAGGCTTTCAATGGGGTAAGGTAGGTGCCAATGCGGACCCTGAGAAGTAACTTCTTGAAGCGCACCAAAACGTAGAATCACGCCTTTTTCAGCAGGATCGACAATATAGATACCCGACAGCATCCATATCAATAAAGCCAATATAGCGAGATATTTAAAAATTCCTTTTGAAGGTTTACCCGATGTGTTGTTTGGTTCTGAGGTTTTTTTGCTACCAAATAATCCATCAAATTTATTTTTAAACTCTTTAATTACCTCGTCTAAATCTGGCGGCATTTGAGGTGCACCACCTGATTTTCCGTTCATTTTGCCTCTCCAAGGGTTTTGATTGTTATCATCGTTCCAAGCCATTTGTTGTTTCCATATATTAATAAACCCAAACCATTTTACCCAAATTCAGTTGCTCAGACAAGCAATTATATACGTCCATAACATATTGTACTTTTCCCTATATTTGTCTTCATTCATTATCAGTGGTTTGTAATATTCCAAAAAACCAAACACTTCTCAAAGTAGAAAATTTTATAATAAAAAACCAAGAGCAAAAATCAAGGTACAGATAAAAATTGTTAATATTCTTAAATAAAATCAAGCAGCATGCCCACTGGCTGAATTATGTCGTGAATATTCAATGAGTCAAGTCGTATCTTATATAAATCAGCCAATCAGGGATAAAAACGACTGTAAACAGTTGAGATTCTACTTGAAAATAGTACGGGAAATGAGGGTATTATATTAAAGCTTAGATTACGTCCAAGTTGAGACAAGCTTTAAAAAAAGATTATTAATACAAAAAAGTAACAGCTAAAGTGTCAATTTAGTGTCTGACTTAATTGGGAAAACCGCGACTTGTTTTTACTACTCAGTGTAGAGATATTTTTAGTTATTTTTTATTCGTAAGTCTTATAATGTTAACAACCTGCTAATGTTAAAATGATTAAATTTTAAGCGTCAATAAAGTGTTAGCATGAAAAAGCAATTAATTTTCTCTGCCGTTGTTTTATTATCGACCACTATCAATGCACAAGGTGTAGCGCTTAATTGTCAACAAAACAATTTGCTTTTTACTCAGCAAACACTCTCGAGTGATATTGAAAATCTTGACGCAGTTGCCGATAAAAGCGAAATCAACTCAAAAAACAGTTATTCTCTAAGTGGCAATGTGGTACTTAATTCAAGTAAATATTATCTAGCAGCAGACAAAGTCAATGTCAACAAATCTAACAAAATTCTAAATGCCAGTGGCAATGTTGAATTTCAAAACAATGAGCTTATGCTAACTGCTGATAAGGTAGTCATTCAACAGAAAAATAGCATCACTCAAACCTTGGCAGAGCAAGTACACTTTCATTACCCAAATACAAAAATCAAAGGACAAGCAAGAAAAGCCAGCAATGATGGCAACCAGCAAACTTACGAATATGCCACTTATAGTACTTGTCCACTAGGCAATAACAACTGGCAAATAAAAGCCGATAATATCAACCTTAACACCGGTACTAATCGTGGTGTGGCTAAAAACGTAGTATTGGAAGTTTTGGGCGTGCCTGTGTTTTATTTATCACACTATCAATGGGTTTTAGAGGGACGTGAATCGGGTTTTTTATCACCCAGTTTTAGCAGTTATAACGAGTCAGATAACAGCGAAGGTGGCTCTTATCGAGTTAGAATTCCATACTATTTCAATATTGCACCAGATCGTGACTTATTGCTAACACTTAATCATCTGTCCAGTCGTGGCAACGTTATTGAAGGAATTTATCGACAATTAATTGCCCAGAGTGATTATTGGCAAGGAGGTCGATTTGAAATTGAGGGTCAGTATTTAGCCAAAGATGACATTAGCAACGACAAACGTTGGCTGATTAATTCAAAATTGGACTTGAGCATTAATGACAGAATCAATCTTGCTGCTAAAGTTAATCGAGTCTCAGATGTTGATTATTTTAAAGATATTGCTCTTGGTAATACTGCTGAATCCTCGTTGCGCTCAGAGATTAACGCAACTTATAAAGACAATGAACGTGATTTAGCGTTATCTTTATTTGCAGAATCAGAGCAATTAGTGAACAACGGTACTGTAACATACACACGTGCTCCAGAATTATCAATCTCTAAAGGTATTCAAGGTTTGAATGGTCGTTATACCAAATTATTATTAGTTGGTAGCGATTTCACACACAATGATAATGCTCAAATAACAGGCCTACGCACGCACGCACAGGCTAATTTTAAGCGTTTAATATCAACAGATGCTTATTCAATTACACCTAGTTTGGATATATCTAATACCAACTATGACTTAGACAATGCACCTAATCAAAATCGCGCTATTGCAACATTTAACATCGACTCTCAGTTATTTTTAGAAAGACAAACCTCGCTCTTTAACACCAACCTTGTGCAAACTCTTACCCCAAGACTGGCATATAGATACACACCTAAAAGAAATCAAAGCGAACTGCCAAACTTTGATTCAGTGCAGAAAAATAATACCTATGAAGGCTTATTCTCTGGTCAAGAATTTACTGGATTTGATAGAATCAACAATGCCAATAACTTTACTGTGGGATTAGAATCAGAATTTATCAACCAAGACACTGGCGATACTTATTTAAGTCTTAAAACGGCTCAAAGTTTTTATCTTGATAGTCAAAGCTTAAACCTTGATGGCGTTTTGGTTGATCGAAGAAAATACTCAGATATTGCTGCAGCAATTGGTCTCAAATTAGGCAACTTCACTTTTAATAGCGACTTACAACTTGACCCAGAAACTGGCGAATTGAATGAACAAGATAATACTATTAGCTATCATTTAAATGCAAGAAAATTCTTAACACTTGCGTATCATGATGACAATAACATTGAATCAATTGAGGCTTTTGGTGCTTACCCAATCAATCAAAATATACATATTTTTGGTGGTGTTAACCGCTCTCTTACTGACTCAATTACCAATAGAGAAACTACAGGTATAGCATATGAATCATGTTGTTGGGCATTGCGTTTAGCACATTTTAAAGAGCATACTGGAGGCACAGACTTTGAGCGTACGACCAGCATTGAATTTGTACTCAAAGGTTTAGCTTCAAGCTCGCCCAGCCTTGCTAAACGTCTTGAGAAAAATATACCAAACTATTTAGCCAATCTGAATAACTAATCATAGCAATATGAGTTTAAGAACACGCTATCAATTTTTGTCAAATTTTAAATTACTGATACTGATATTTGGTTTCTCATTAACTGCATCAGCCATTACTAATAGTATGATTGCAATTGTTAATGACGATGTTATTACCTTTGATACAATTGCTAAACAAATAGGTCCCGCTTCTACCAAAGCACAAAAAATAGCACTGATTAATCAACAAATCGACTTGGTATTACTACTAAAAGAAGTGCAAAAACTCGGTGTCCAGCCTAAGGCAAAAACCATTAACCTAATGCTAAGTCGTATTGCCACACAAAACAAACTATCTCTTGCCCAACTAAAAGCATCTCCCGAATTTGACGCTATTGTCAAGAATATCACTCAAGAGCTCTCACTTAGAGGGCTTAAAAAATTCGTCTTGAACACTATTGAAGTCAATCTAACCCCAGCAGAAATTAATGCAGCTATTGCCAACGACCAAACCAAAATTAGTGACTTTAGTAAGGAGATTAAAATCGCACAAATTTTAATCAACTCAATCGATAAAACCAATGCCAACACTTTAGCACAATCCAAAGACACACTTATCAAACAATTTTTAATTGAATTAACCGACAAAATCAACACAGGTACCTCATTTGACGAACTGGCAAAATTGCACTCTCAAGACTCTTCTTATCAAAACGGTGGTGAATCTGGCTGGTTTGGCCTTGAAAAATCCCCGCCAGTTATTCAAAAGCAATTACAAGGACTCGAATTAGGTCAAATATCAAAACCTTTTTTCACACCACAAGGTTGGAGAATTATCAAAATTATCAAACAACGCGATGCAGCAGCAAGCCGACTTGATGCAATTAAATCACAACTGATTCAATCACAAAAAAATACTTACTATCAAGACTGGGTAAAAAAACTTAGAGAAGGTGTTTATATAGAAATTTTCGCCAACAAACTTTAAAGCAATCACCTGTCGCCATGTCTAAATCGATTATTATCTTCGGATTTCACGCTGTTCAAGCGCAGCTAGATACCAACCCCGAATCCATACTAAATGCATTTACCTTCAATCAAAGATTTGATAAACGCCTTGACAGCATTAGTAATCAGTTTGACGCTCTTGGTATTAAGACACAAAAATGCAGTAAACAACAACTGGATAAACTAACAAATAATCAAATACACCAAGGCATTGTGGCTGAAATTTCACCACCTACTTTGCCAAATCAAAATGCTTTAATGGTATATATCAACAAACTTGTCAAACTTGAAAAAAACAGCTTGCTATTAATATTGGAGCGTGTTCAAGACCCTAGAAATTTAGGTGCTTGCCTGCGCTGTGCAAACGCTGCAGGGGTTGATTGCGTCATTATCAACAAAGATGGCTCAGCACCAATCAACGCACTGGCATATAAAACTGCTGCTGGCGCACTGAATCAATTAAAAATATTTCAAGTAACCAATCTTGTACGTACAATCAAAGCCCTTCAAGCACAAAATATTTGGATTATTGGCTTGGGTTCAAATGTCGATAATCCAGATCAACAATCACTCTATCAAATCGACCTTAATCCGCCAAGTGCCATTGTCATGGGAGCTGAAGGCTTTGGATTAAGAAAGCTAACCAAACAATCTTGTGACCAATTAGCAATGATACCAATGCGAGGGAATATTGAAAGTTTGAACGTCTCTGTTGCCACTGGTATTGCTCTATTTGAGGTCAACAGACAGCGCTACAATTAAATAAGACTAAATCATTACAAATAACAAAACTTAACACCTAAAAGCCTGATTTCTTGGTAAAATCATCGAGTTTTTATTGTGTTAATGGTATTAATCAGGTATTAACAAGGTTAAAGTATTAATGAAACAAGGCGTGCCAGCACAAATCAAACTGTTTAAATTTGCCACTAAAGGCTTAATCTTCACACATAGTTATCAAGTGGGGGATTTTCCCAGGATTAGTGATTTAACCAATAATGACAATACAGTACTTAAAGTTGAGTTAAATTTCAGCCTTAAAGACAACAAAATTCCTTGTATTGAGGGTAGTATAGATTCAAATTTAGCACTCACTTGCCAACGTTGTTTAGGCGAGGTTAATGTTCACCTGAAACCTAATTTTAAGCTGGCGTTCGTACAAAATGAACAACAAGGTGATAACTTAGAGATTGATTTTGAGGCAATTTTAGGTGCTGGCGAAGAATTTTCTACCATTGAATTTATAACAGATGAAGTATTAATGTCCATTCCAATGATACCCATGCACGAGCATGAATGCACTTCGTATAAAGATACACAAACAATAGACAAACAAAAGCCTGATAACGCTTTTGCAATATTAAAAGAGTTAAAAAACAACTAAGGAGTTAAAAAATGGCTGTACAAAAAAGTAGAAAAACCCCCTCAAAAAGAGCAATGCGTCGCTCACACAATGCACTAACAAGCCCAGCACTATCTGAAGATCAAGAAACTGGTGAAACTCATTTGCGTCATCACATTAGTGCTGATGGTTATTATCGTGGTAAAAAAATCATCAATAAAGTCGAACAAATTGAACAGATAGACGCCTAAATTCATGCTAATCAAGGTATCAATTGATGCCTCGGGCGGAGATTACGGCGCACCTGTTAGCATCAAAGCTGGCATTCAGGCTTTAAATGTATTTCAAGATTTGTATTTGGTTTTTGTCGGTGACAAGCCAAGCATTCAAGCGCAATTAAATAAATATCGCTTAAACAATGTCGAATCTAGGTTTGAGGTTGTCCATGCAAGCGAAGTAGTAACAATGAGCGAATCACCTGCTGTTGCACTGCGAAAGAAGAAAGACTCCTCCATGCGTATTGCCATCAATCTGGTTAAAAATCTTGATGTCAACGCCTGTGTCAGTGCTGGTAACACTGGTGCATTGGTGGCAATTTCGCGCTTTGTTTTAAAAACCATCAGAGGTATCGAGCGTCCTGCAATTATGGGGCGTATGCCAACCAAAATAGGTCATACTCACATGTTAGACTTAGGTGCTAATGTTGACTCTAAGCCTGAATTATTGGCTAAATTTGCCACCATGGGCTCAATCACTATTCAGCATACTGAAAATATCCCCAGCCCTGCTATTGGACTACTTAATATTGGCGAAGAAGACATAAAAGGTAATGAAAAAATCAAAGAAACTGCACAATTACTAAAAACCTCTGGGCTTAATTACATTGGTTTTATTGAAGGCGATGATATTTACAAAGGCAGTGTTGATTTAGTAGTTTGTGATGGGTTTGAGGGAAATATCGCCTTAAAAGCCAGCGAAGGTGTGGCCGAAATGATGGGATATTATCTCAAACAAGCTTTTAATAAGAACATTTTTACCAAAATTATTGCTTTAATTGCAACCCCAGTTTTAAAAGATTTTAAATTAAGTCTTAACCCTGGACAGTATAATGGGGCTAGTTTGTTAGGACTTAGAGGGATTGTGATTAAAAGCCATGGTGGAGCAAACACTCAATCATTCTTCCAGGCTATTAAAGAAGCCTACCTTGAAGCGCATGCTAAAATTGCTGAAAAGATAGCATATCAAGTATCATTAGAGTTGAAAAAACAACAAAATCAATCAAATAATGAATAAATTTGCAAGAATTATCGGTACCGGCTCTTGTTTGCCGCCCAATATTGTCACCAATGAGGACTTATCTCAAGTGATTGACACTTCAGATGAGTGGATTACTACTAGAACAGGCATTAAACAAAGACACAAGGTAAGTGACGAATCTACCTGCGATTTGGCTAAAATTGCCACCAATAATGCTTTAGAAATGGCAGGAATTGATGCAATTGAGCTAGATTTAATCATCCTTGCAACCACCACACCTGATAAAATATTTCCCGCAACTGCAACTTTGTTACAAACTGCCATTGGTGCTTCTTGCCCAGCATTTGATTTACAATCGGTTTGTGCAGGGTTTATTTTTGCACTCAACACCGCAGAACAATACATTAAAACTGGTGCTGCCAACAAAGTGCTGGTGGTCGGTAGTGAAACATTGTCAAGAATTGTTAATTGGCAAGACCGTTCAACCGCTATTTTGTTTGGTGATGGCGCTGGTGCAGTTATACTCAGTGGTAGCGAAGAGACTGGCATTTTGCATGCTAAATTATTCAGTGATGGTCGCTACTTATCCTCACTACAAGTAAATAATAACTACATTAACGAAACTGGATTTATCACTATGGCTGGTAATGAAGTATTTAAAATTGCTGTGAGTCACTTATCAGCCCTAGCCGAAGAAACACTTAATGCTTGTAATATTAGCGTAGCAGAGCTTAACTGGCTGGTACTTCATCAGGCCAATATTCGCATTATTACCGCGATTGCCAAACGTATCAATGCACCAATGGATAAAGTGATTGTCACCCTAGATAAACACGGTAATACTTCTGCTGCTTCTATTCCGCTGGCACTTGACGTAGCTGTGCGCGATGGACGCATTCAAAAGGGTCAAACTTTGTTATTTGAAGGCATTGGGGCTGGCTTTAGTTGGGGCAGTGTTTTATTAACATTTTAAAATCGCCTCAAGCGCAATTTTTCCACCAACTGGCGCAATTTTTCACTATCCACACTAAGTTGATCTACACTGTTCAAAGCCTTGTTATACAGAGTTTGGTAAGCGTTTGTTGCTTTATTTAATCCCAACAAGCTGGGATAAGTTGGCTTGTCTTTGTCAATATCTGAATTTTGTTTTTTACCCAATAATGCCTCAGGGGTTAAAACATCCAAAACATCATCTTGGATTTGATAAGCCAGACCAATATCTTGTGCAAAACTCTCAAGTATTTGCATATCTTTAGTAGCTACATTAGCAACCAAGGCACCAAGTTTAGCTGCGCAACTAAGCAATGCACCGGTCTTTTTTTGGTACATGTTCTTTAATGTAGCTAAACTAATGGCTTTTGACACCACAAAAAGATCAATTGATTGCCCTTCTGCCATCTCAAATGCAGCGCTAGTTAAGGCTTGCAATAACACAATACGCAACTGTGCTGATAGCTGCTCATCACTAGCTAACACTTCAAATGCCAAAGCCTGTAAGCCATCTCCTACTAAAATAGCCTGAGCCTCACCAAAACGCTTATGGCAACTTGACTGATTATGCCGAATATCATCATCATCCATAGCTGGCAGGTCATCATGAATTAAGGAATAAGCGTGAATCAATTCAACCGCACAGGCACTGGAATCTACTAGAGTCAAATCCGCACCAAAGGTATTTGCCACAGTATAAGTTAGTATTGGACGAAAACGCTTACCTCCAGACAAAACACTATAACGCATTGCCTCAAACAAACTACCTTGATTCGGCAAACAAGTCGCTAAATATTGGTTGGTGCGTTTTATATAGTCGTTAGAACTCATAAACTATTAAAGCACTTAAATTGTATTTAGAGGTTTTTCCTGTGTGTAGTCATCATCAGCACTCAACATCGAAATTTTTTGCTCTGCTGTACTTAGTGCGTTTTGGCATTGTCTGGTCAATTCAACGCCTTGTTCAAAATATTTGAGTGAATCCTCCAAACTTAAATCACCGGCTTCCATGATTTTTACAATGTTTTCTAACTCTGACAGGCCTTTATTAAAATCAAATTTTTTACTCATATTCTCACCTTTTCCCGCCGCTGCCGGCTTTATTTAATATTTTATCCATCAATCTGGTGGGTAATATTCGAATCAACACAGCAAATAATTTAGCTGGAAATGTTATTCGATAATGAATTTTTGCCCGCTTTGCACCAAGTGCATGTTTGCAACATTTTAGCACCGCTTGTGCAGGTAAGGTAAAATCTGCTAACTCATCAGATTGCAAACGCACCATCATTGCCTGATAATTTTGTTGATAATCGCTGTGACTCATATCAACATGCTTAATAAAAGCTTTATAAGCATTCATTCTAAATTCTGATTCGATTGGTCCTGGCTGAATTAATGACAATTGGATATTGGTATTTGCCAACTCCAACCTAAGGGTATTAACCAAACCCTCTATGGCAAATTTAGAAGCATTATACGCCCCTCGAAGTGGCATTGCCACAAAGCCTAATACCGAGCTTAAATAAATAATTCGTCCTTTATTACAGCGTTTCATACTGGGTAGAAGTAAATTGGTTAACTCGTGCCAACCAAAAACATTAACTTGGAACTGCGCCTCTAAAGCTTGGCGTGAAATATCCTCCAATGCCCCCACTTGCCCATAAGCACCATTATGAATTAAACCATATAATTTACCGTGAGTTTTTGCCAAAACTATGCTAGCAGCATTATTAATCGACTCTGAAGACGTTAAATCTAATTGTAAGGCTTCAAAGCCCTGTTCGTTTAACTTAATAACATCTTTAGGGTTTCTAGCGCTTGTTAATATTTGATAGCCTTGGGCTGTTAAACCTTTTGCCAAACACAGTCCTATACCACTAGAGCAACCAGTAATAAGAATAGATTTTGTCATTGCTGCGCTTTGGCCCAAAAATCAGCTACTGCTTTTAATTCTGGGTCGATGCTTTGTGAGCGCAATAGTAAAAAATCATACGCTATTCTAAAATGCTTAGCTTTTAACAGTTCATCAATTTTTTTGGGTTGTTTTGTTTCTAATTTAGTTTGCATTATCCAAATATCTCTCATCTTAACAGTTAGCCATTTTGGTAGTGAAACTTGCTTAATTTGCTCGATAATCACCTCTTCAGAGGCTTGATTCATTGCCAAATAAAAAGATTTTTGCTGTTTTTTAATGAGTTTAAAACGCGCATTTTGTGCCTGCCATAAAAATACTGCAAACAAAAAAACAGGCGTTACAGGTTTATCTTGCTTGATGCGTGCTGAGGTGTTTAACAAGGCTTTTTTAATAAAGTCATTATAATGGGTTTGTTTAAATAAATGTGTCAAAAGCCCGTATTTTTCCAGTTGTTGATAGACTTCAAATCCATATTCATTATGAAATAACTTAATACATTCTTCATACAGTCTGGCTGGAGAAATATTGCTCAGTAACGGTGCTTGATCAAATAAACACTGTTTAATTTCCGTACTCAGTTTGGCACCAAGCTTTAATTGAAAACGCACCGCTCTAATCATACGCACTGGGTCTTGCTCAAAACGCGTTTTGGCATTGCCAATCATGTGAATTTCTTGATTACTAATGTCTTTTAATCCACCTACATAATCAAGCACTTCATGTTTGTGAATGTCATAATATAACGCATTGATATTAAAATCACGGCGCATCACATCCTCTTGTAGTGTGCCGTAACAATTATCTCGCACAATAACACCAGTCTTTCTCGTTTGCACTCGTCCAGAACGGAATGTCGCCACTTCAATGAATTTTTGCCGCCCAAACATCACATGTACCAAGCGAAAGCGCCGTCCAATTAAGCGTGAACGCTTAAAAAGCTGATGTACTTGTTTGGGCTTAGCACTGGTAGCAATGTCAAAATCTTTTGGTTCAAGCCCAAGCAATAAGTCCCTAACACAACCACCCACCAAATAAACCTCAAAGCCTGCTTTATGAATGGTATTAACCACTTTAACGGCATTTTTATCTAGTAATTTTTTGTCAAATTCAGCATTTTTACGAACAGGATTCATAGAGTTGGCATTTTATAGATGTGCTAAATTGACTGTGGGTTTTACCGTCCAGCTTGGTTGCTGATGTTCGGCAATAATCGTGGTATACACACCGCCACGAACATTGAAAATCGCCTTTAGACGCATAAAACGCGGATTGATGGCTGACACTAAATCGTTTAAAATTTCATTAGTCACTGCTTCATGAAAAGTACCTTCATCACGAAACGACCAAATATACATTTTCAAGGATTTCAGCTCAACACAAGATTGATCAGCAATATATTCTAAATACAAGGTCGCAAAATCTGGTTGGCCTGTTTTGGGGCACAAACAAGTAAATTCTGGCATCTCAATTTGAATGATAAAATCACGCTCAGGATTGGGATTATCAAAAATTTTTAATGCTTTACTTGGCTTGCTTGGCATGAGTCTGAAAGTAATTTACTGCTGTTAGCATAAGGTTAATATTTTACACGCTTTGGCAGTAAACTACTTAAAAAAGCCAACAGCTTGACTAATTTCCCATGCCGATAAGCATACAAAACAAACACCAGTAAAATCACAAATAAATGCACCGACCATAACCCGACAATCGCGAAAAGGTTGCCATCTTCAAGGCTGGATTTAGCAATTAACAATAGATTATTATATAAAATAAATATTGTTACACCAATCAACATACCTAAATTCTTGCCGCCTCTAGGAGAGGTTTTTCCGAGCAAGACTCCTAATACAGACAAAATTAAAACACTCAGTGGCTGTGAAAAACGCCATTGTAATTCTGCTGTTTCATTCAACCCGTCTGAGCGCAATAAATCAAATGTAGAACGCCCTTCGATTTTGTTATAAGTGCTGGTAAATTGCTGTTTTTCGCCATCAATAATTTGCAAATCGTAGACATCAAAATTTAATATTTTTTTGTTTTCATCGCTAGGAAAACCATGGTAGCGCCTACCATCTTTCAGACGTAAATACACACTCTTGGTAATTGAATCAGTGTATTTTTGCGCTTGCTTGGCCAGCGTGATAATAGGTTTATCATTAATTAATGTATAGATAAAAATGGCTTCCATTTCTTGCTCGTCTGCTTTGTTAGTGTCTTTAACTTTAGAGGTGTAAAAAACAATATCACCCTCTTTAAAAGATTGAAATTCTCCTTGCTTGATGAATGAAAATTGCGAGGCATTTTCACTACGATCCATAATCAAATCTCTTTGCTCCTTAGACCAAGGCACTACAACAGTGGTTAAAAACAAAACCAACAAAAACACACTCATGACAACTGGCTGAATCATTAACATAAAGTGCTTATCGCCAATCCCCATAGCATTCATGACAATTACCTCAGAGCCTTGATACAGCTTACTCAATGCCAGAATAATAGCCAAAAATAACGACAGAGATAAGATTAAAGGTATATCTCTAATCATCTTAAAACTAATCAATGGAAATAGCTCAGCAACGGCAATACCCTGTTTTAGACTTTCTTTGACCACCAACACCAATTGATTGCCAAAGATAATTAAACCAATCACCAGAAAAACCACAATCAACAATATCAATACGTGACGCATTAAATATCTAGCAATAATACTATTGATAGATTCAAAGATTTGCTTAAAGACAGCTTTTAGCTGCATCATAATCCTAATATTCTCTTAACGCTTTTAACGCCCACTAGAAGGTAGAGGTATCAGTATAAACTAAAGCATATCTTTAAAAAACTCTTGATAGCTTTATTTCTTTTGCGACATGGAGGCAAAAAAATCATTATTGGTTTTGCTAAGTTTAAGGCGATCAATTAAAAATTCTGCTGCTTCAACCGTATCCATCGGATGTAGAATTTTACGTAAAATCCACATTTTTTGTAATTCCATATTGCTGGTAATTAGTTCTTCACGACGCGTACCTGAGGCATTAATATTAATAGCTGGGAAAATACGCTTCTCACTCAGTCGGCGTTCAAGATGCAGCTCCATATTGCCTGTGCCTTTAAATTCTTGATAAATTACCTCGTCCATCTTCGAGCCAGTATCCACCAAAGCAGTAGCAATAATGGTCACACTGCCACCATTTTCAATGTTTCTAGCCGCACCAAAAAAGCGTTTTGGCCGTTGCAAAGCATTGGCATCAACACCACCAGTGAGAACCTTGCCAGACGAAGGTGCAACGGTATTATAAGCACGTGCAAGACGGGTAATTGAATCCAGTAAAATCACCACGTCTTTACCTTGTTCTGCGCGTCTTTTTGCTTTCGCAATCACCATTTCAGCCACTTGAACATGACGTTTTGCTGGCTCATCAAAAGTGCTGGCAATCACTTCACCACGCACTGTACGCTCCATTTCTGTTACTTCTTCAGGACGCTCGTCAATCAACAATACAATCAATTCGCATTCAACGTGATTACGCGCGATTGAAGCAGCAATATTTTGCATAATCATGGTTTTACCAGCTTTTGGTGGTGCGACCAATAATCCGCGTTGTCCTTTGCCAAATGGTGCCACCAAGTCGATTACTCTAGCGGTAATGTCCTCTGTGCCGCCATTGCCAATTTCCAAAGTGATACGCTCATTCGGATGTAGTGGTGTGAGTGAGGCAAAAGGAATTCTACTTCTGACATTATCTGAGTCTTCGCCATTCACTTCGTCAACTTTGATTAAGGCAAAATACTTTTCGCTTTTTTTAGGGGCGCGAATCTTACCAGTTACCAAATCACCCGTACTAAGATTAAAACGTCTAATTTGATTGGGTGAAACATAAATATCATCAGGTCCAGAAACATAAGAGTCATCAGCAGACCTTAAAAAACCGTAGCCTTCTTGCAATATATCCAGCACACCATCACCTAATACTTCTTCATTGCTAGTGGCTTTGGCTTTTAAAATCGAAAAAATAAGGGTTTGTTTTTTGGCGCGAGAAATATTTTCAATGCCTAAAGATTGTGCCAATTCTAATAATTGCTCAGGACTTGAGCGTTTAAGTTCAGATAGTTTCATGAAGTTTTCAATAGCTAAAAAGTGTCAGTCAAAGCAACCAACATAGGGGTGTTATAAAATTACAAGGGCTTTATCAAGTATTTAAGAGGTGATAAACGTGATGGTTTTTAAAAAAAGTGGTTTAATAAAATAGTTTGTAGAGTTAAATATTGGTATCAATAAAAGTGCTTAGTTCTGCTTTTGTCAATGCGCCCATTTTGGTTGCTTCAACCGCACCATTTTTAAATAACAGTGTAGTTGGAATGCCACGAATACCATACTTAGGCGGTGTTTCAGGGTTTTCATCAACATTGATTTTGGCAATTATAATTTTGCCATCATATTCATCAGCAATTTCATCTAATACCGGTGCTAACGCTTTACAAGGACCACACCAAGGCGCCCAAAAATCTACTAAAACTGCTGTTGATGAACTCACCACATCTGCTTCAAAAGAAGCATCGGTTACTACTTTAATTTTGTCATTCATAGGCTTGGTAATATGATCTAAAAATAAATAATCTAAAGCACAACAGAACTGTTGGATGTCGCTATTATAGCGTCTATTTTAATAGATGTTTGGTTTATTTTATAGTTTTTCCCTAAGTGTTTGTTTTAATACTTGTTGCTCTGCCTTGCTTAAAGGTTGTTTGTTGGCATTACTCACAAAGAAAATATCTTCCACGCGCGCACCCATAGTGGCAACTCTAGCATTTACCAAATCAATATTTAATTGGTGAAAAATATACGCAATAGCTGATAATAACCCTTGTTTATCAACCATATTTATTTCTATTTTAGTCAGATTCCATTTTTTATTATGAGTAAAAACAATGTCTATTTTGTTGTGCTCAAAATGCCGATATACAAGTTTAGCACTGGTTTTTTGTAAACTTGTATCAGTTTTATCAAACTCATTTTCTATCACTTGATTGAGATTAATTTGTTGCAATAAATTATCCTGCAAAACGCTAATAGTGTTATAAGCTTTGTGGTTTTTACTGGTCAGTATCTTGGCATCAACAATATTTAGCCCGAGTTTTTCAATGATACTAACCAATTTGAAAAATAAGTCTTTTGAATCGTCACCATAAATAAAAATATCAACCACATTTTGCTCAGATACGCGTGAAGATATGTTGATATTTTTATCATTTAGTTTCATCACTTGCGCTAACTGCCAGCATATTTCATCAATTTCATAACGCAAAAAATAATCTTTCGGTAATGTATCTAGTACTTGTAATACTGATTCATTGTCATAGCCTTGAGTACACATTCCAACAGTAACTGTTTGCTTAATTTTTTCAACTGCTTGGCTTTTATTAACCGGTTTAGTATTGCTGTCAGTTAGCAGGTATGTTTTGGCTTTATAAAACAATTTTTTAAGTAATGAATCTTTCCAATCATTCCACAAATCATCTCTGGTAGCGCGAATATCTGCCACTGTGAGTAAGTATAAAAACTCTAAAAACTGAACAGTTTTGACTGTTTGACAAAATTTTTCAATCACCTCAAAATCTTCTAAATCTTGTTTTTGTACTGTTTGAGACATTAATAAATGCTGCATTACCAAATCAGATACAAGAGTTGTATCACCGGTTTTAAGCTGATGATGTTTACAAAAAACTTGCGCATCCACAGCGCCTAACTGGGCGTGGTCACCGCCTCTACCTTTGGCAATATCATGAAACAAACCGGCTAAGAGTAAAATCTCTGGCTTGGCAATGGTTTTAGCAATACTGCTACAGAGTTCAAACTCTTTGGAAAATTCATCAACAAAAAAACGTCTAAGATTACGAATCACAAACAAAGTGTGTTGATCAACCGTATAAGCATGAAATAAATCATATTGCATCAGCCCCATAATGTTGCCAAATACTGGAATATAACGTTCTAATATGCCGTATCGATTCATCAATTTAAGTGCTTTGTTGATTCCCTGTTTTTGCTGCAATAACTCAATAAAAAGACTATTATTTTGACGTTTTTTATAATAATTTTCATCAATTACCTCAATATCGGCTTGCATTTGCCTAAGCGTGCTAACGCCAATGCCATGGATATAGTTGTGCTTAGCAATCAGTAAGAATATTTCAATAAAAGCCATCGGTTGCTTTTTAAAAATTTGCAGGTTATTTGCTTGAATGTAGCCATAACTAATCAAAAAACGCGCATTTAAATTTTGCGTATGTAACACCCGATCTTTTAATAATTGCAGCAATATGTCATTCAGGCGAGATACCTTGGTCACGGTCTGATAATAATCTTTCATTAGCTGCTCAACTGCCATCACCTTATTATCAACATAACCCAACATAGCGCTTAGTTGATTTTGGTATTGAAAGGCGATTTTGTCTTCTCGACGATTGGTAATTATATGTAGGGCAAAACGCAATTTCCACAAAAATAACTGAGCATGTTTTAATAAACCATATTCATCCGCACTTAGATAAGATTCAGCCACCAAATCACGCATTGTATTAACATTGAAATACCATTTTGCCACCCAAAAGACCGTTTGAATATCTCTAAGTCCACCTGGGCTTTCTTTGAGGTTAGGCTCCAAACTATAAGCAGTATCAGCATAATTAAGATGGCGATTGTGTTGCTCTTTTTGCTTACCTATCAAAAATGATTGAGAGGACCAATTGCTGGTCTTAATCATGGATTTCATCTGTGTAAATAAAGCTTTTTTGCCGAATAGAAATCGTGATTCCAATAAATTAGTCACCACGCTTAAATTTTGGATTTCAACAACACAATCGCTAATATCTCGCGCGGCATGTCCTACTTCTAAGCCGATGTCCCATAAAAAAGTTAAAAATTTGGCAATATCATGCTGATATTGTTGATGCGCTCCATCTGGAATCAAAATTAACAAATCAATATCAGAATAAAGGTGTAGTTCTTCTCTTCCATAGCCACCAACAGCCACCAGACACAGCTTATCGTCTATTTGTAATTTGGTGTAAATATCACTTAGCAACTTGTCAACGCCTTGACTACGTTCATTAATCAGTGTCTCAATGTTATTAGGATTGTCTAAAAATCGCTGTTGCAATGTATTTTGCAATTGTTGGTATTGAGTTTTAAAGCTCTCTAGGGGCATTATCAATCGTTAATTAAACCTTATAATCAAGTGCCATTTTAACTCTAGCCAGGACTCGCTGCTTGCCAACAAGCTCAGCAACTTTATCAATATTACCCGCATTGCCATCGCCACTAAGTGCTAAGCGAAATGGCTGCCCTACTTTGCCAAAACCAATACTTAACTCATCGCAAACTTGCTGAATAATTGCCTTAATTTGCTGCGCTTGCCAGTCATCTAACTTGGTGAGTTTTGCCAATAATAATTCAAGTGGGACTTTATTGTTAAATTGCTGATTGGCGAGTTTTTTGTCAAACACTGTAAAATCTTGATAAAACATTTTCAGCCCATCAACCATTTCAAGCAAAGTTCTACATCGTCCCTTCAAAGCGTTAACCACTTTATAGAGTTTCGGACCAGTACTTACGTCAATATTTTGCTGCTCAAGATGCCAAGTTAATTGATGGATTAAAACCGATATATCTATACTTTTAATATGTTCTTGATTAAGCCAAAGTAATTTGTCTCGATTAAAACTACTAGGTGCTTTATTCACATCCTTAAGCTCAAATAAGTTAATCATTTCAGACTTTGAAAATACCTCTTGATCACCATGTGACCAGCCCAGACGCACCAAATAATTCAGCAGTGCTTCCGGTAAAAAACCTGCATCACGATATGCCATCACACTTACTGCACCATGACGCTTAGAAAGTCGCGTACCATCATCACCCAAAATCATCGGCAAATGCGCAAATTCTGGCAAATCCCAATTGAGTGCTTGATAAAGGTTAATTTGCCTAGGGGTATTATTGATGTGGTCATCACCACGAATCACGCAATCAATCTCCATATCATGGTCATCCACTACCACGGTTAAATTATAGGTCGGCGAGCCATCACTACGCGCAATAATTAAATCATCTAATTCTTTATTATCAACCCTAATATCACCTTTCACTAAGTCTGAAAATATCACATTACCCTGAGCAGGATTACGAAAACGCACCACGCCTGAGGTAAGACTTTTATGCTGGCAATGTCCATCGTATTTGGCTTTTTCGCCTTTGGTGATTAATGCTGCTCTTAACTTTTGCAAACGCACAGTAGAACATTCACAATAATAAGCTCTATCTTCATCTAATAGTTGTTGAATAACCATTTGGTAGCGCCCAAAGCGCTGGGTTTGATAATAAGGCCCTTTATCATAATCCATCCCAAGCCATTTCATACTGGCTAAAATAGCATCAACCGATGTTTGAGTTGAGCGTTCTAAATCAGTGTCTTCAATACGTAAAATAAACTCACCTTGCTGCTTTTTTGCCCATAACCAAGCAAACAATGCTGTTCTAGCACCACCAATATGCAAATATCCAGTCGGTGATGGGGCAAATCTTGATTTCATGACGACAATAAATTTAAGTGATTTTTTCTGCTTTGGCGTACCATGCTTGTGCTTTGTCAATATCTTTTGCTACTTCTTTGCCGTCTTCATATAACATGCCTAAGGCGAGCATTGCACCTGGTAAATCAAAATTATTCGCCGCTTTTTCAAACCACTTAATCGCCTGCTTGATGTCTTTTTCCACCCCTTCACCAGTCATATAAGCCACCCCAATCATATGATGTGCAAAGGCGTGTCCCTGCTTAGCAGCTTGCATAAAATTCTCCAAACCGAGTGGCTGATTTACAACCATACCAAGTCCATTCATCTGCATCATACCCAAACGCCACAATGCTTCAGCATTGCCTTGCTGTGCAAGTGGCGCTAATAATTGGTACGCCATGGAAAAGTTTTTCGAATCAAAAGCAGCCAAGCCACTAGATAAATCAGCTGAAAATGCATCGGTTTCATTAGGGTCAGAATTAGACATCAGTTTTCTCATTAAAGCATAAAGCCAATAATTTTACACATTAGCAACTGGAAAAATATATTTATGCACTCTACATACTTAGAGCTGAAACTAAAAAGGTGAATATTACCACACCTTAAGAATTAGTAATTCAAATTGGCTGTTTTTTTAGGAATTTTAGTCAGGTTTTATACCCAAAGTTGCACTTATGATGTGAATTTAAGAAAGATTAACTTTTGGTATCTGTTTCAATTTTTCTAAGTATTTGTGCGAGTTTGTCTAACGAGTTATTGATGAGTTTAAAAGCACCTTCTGCGCCATATAATTTGGCGATCTCAAGAGCTTCGTTAATCACCACCTTGTAAGGAACTTCAATGCTATTTTGCAACTCGTAGGCACCTAAATATAAGATTGCATGTTCGACTGAACCAAGTGTGTCTATTTCTCGGTTAATGGTTGGAGCGATTAGTTCGTCTAATTCTGTACGATTTTTTAAGATATTAAGAAATAGATTGGAAAAAAAAGCCTTTGAAATTTTGCCAGATTTTTGGTTTAAGAATTGCTGTTCGATTTGCAATACTTCGCCGTCCGACACTAAATATTGATACAAGGCTTGTACGACACGTTCACGTGAACGGTGCTTTGGAGTTGTAAAAACCACTTTAGTTGGCTTTGTCAAGTAAATACAGCATTTCAATCATTGCCATGGTTGCCTCTGTGCCTTTATTGCCTTTATAACCACCTGCCCTGCCGATGGTTTGCTCCATGTTTAAAGTGGTTAATACACCAAAGGCTGTTGGTATTTCATATTGGTACGATACGTCTGCTATGCCACGCGCACATTCATTGCAAATAAAATCAAAATGCGGAGTTTCACCATTAATCACCGCACCTAGGGTAACAATGCCGTGGTATTGTTTACTTTTAGCAAGCTTTTTAGCAAGTAGTGGGATTTCAAATGCACCTGGAACATAAAACACATTAACGTTATTGTTACCAATGCCATATTTAGCAAGGGTTTTTTTTGCCGCTGCTAAAAGTTTATCGCCAATTTCTTGGTAAAAATAACCCACAATAATCGCCACTTTTTTGTTGTGTAAAAAACCACGATTAGCATTTTTGTCAAATTTAAAATCCATTATTTCCCATCCGTAATATATTCAACAACCTCTAAACCAAAACCTTTTGAAGCATTAAGTTTGCGCGGACTGCCTAAAATACGCATTTTCCCAACCCCTAGATCAGACAAAATTTGTGCACCAACGCCGTAAGTTTTGACATCATTACTGCCTTTATTTTGACGTAACAACACAAACACGCCACTGTCTTTAGCGGCAATATGTTTGAGCGCATCGGTCGCACTAAGTGCCAAGGAGCGTTCTTGCAAAATATCGCTTAGCACATTTTCCATATGCACACGTACGCAAGTTACGCCATCATCGGTAATCTCGCCTTTAACTAAAGCCAAATGTGTTTCATGATGAATGCTGTCTAAAAATGAAACCAGCTTAAATTGTCCGTATTGGGTGTCAAAATCACGCTCACTGACGCGCTTAATAGTTTTTTCATTTTCCACCCGATAAGAGATCAAATCTTCAATCGTACCCCATTTTATATTGTGTTTTTGTGCAAAAATCTCTAAATCATCACGCCGCGCCATTGTGCCATCTTCGTTTAAGATTTCAACAATCACAGAAGCTGGCTCTAAGCCAGCAAGACGGGCTAAATCACAGCCTGCTTCAGTATGTCCTGCGCGAATCAATACTCCACCTGGTTGCGCCATGAGCGGGAAAATATGCCCTGGTTGCACAATATCTTTCGGCTTGGCTTCTGGTGCAACAGCATCTAATATTGTTTTTGCCCTATCTGCTGCTGAAATACCCGTGGTCACGCCAGTTGCTGCTTCAATCGAAACGGTAAAATTAGTACAATTAGTATCATTATTTTGCGATACCATAAGTGGCAAGTTCAGTTGCTCGCAACGTTCTTGTGTGAGTGTTAGACAAATCAAACCACGACCATGGGTTGCCATAAAGTTAATGTCTTCTTTAGTAACGCCAGCAGCAGGAATGATTAAATCACCCTCATTTTCGCGGTCTTCATCATCCATTAAGATAATCATCTTACCTTGTCTGTAATCGTCTAAAATTTCCTCAATCTCGGCCTTCATTGTTTATTTTTTTAAGCGAGGATGATTAACAAAATGACCAAGTTGATGAAAGGTGTTTTGGTGGTTATTCATATTTATGCAAAGGTCTTTTTAAATAATTGCTCAAGGTGGCGAGCAATAATATCAACTTCAAGGTTGACTTTACTGCCCACATCTAACTCACCCAATGTGGTTGTCGTTAGTGTGTGTGGCACAATATTGACATCAAAACTATTGTCATTAATGCTATTGACTGTCAAGCTCACGCCATTTATGCTAATTGAGCCTTTTTTAGCGATATATTTTACCAAGTTCTGTGGCGTGCTGATTTTAAAACGTGTCGAATCACCTGCAGCAAACTTTTCCACTACTTTGGCAATACCATCTACATGCCCGCTGACCAAATGCCCGTCAATGCCTTGACTAAGCCTAAGTGCTTTTTCAAGATTAACCTCTTGCTCTATCGACAAATCACCCAAAGTAGAGCAATTTAGCGTCTCTTGAGAGACATTCGCCTTGAAATAGTCATTGTCAATTTTAATCACTGTTAAACATACGCCATTCACTGCAATGCTATTACCAATTTCTACTTCGGTAAAAAATCCAGCCTCAGCAGTGGAAAAACAAAACACACCTGTTTGAATATCTATGACTTTTCCCAGTGCTTGAATAATGCCTGTAAACACTAATTAACCTTTTGTAATTGATGTATGCAAACACTAACACTGGCACCAAATAATACCAATACCCAAGAAAAATACACCCAAAGCATAAACAGCAACAGCATGGATAATGCGCCATAAATAAGTTCGTATAAAGGGAAATAGTTAATGTAGATTAACATCAATGATTTTAATACTTCAAGAAAAAATGCAGCAATAAAGCCTGATTTAATTGCATTTTTAAAAGTAATTTTCTCACTTGGAATAAAATAATAAAGCAAGCTAAGCCCAATAGCAGAGAGAATAATCGGCAGCGAGGAGATTAAAATCGTCCCCATTGGTACAAATACAAATAGTTTCGAGGTACTTAAATAAGAACTCACAAACAACGAACCTGCTAAAAATAGCGGACCCACACCCAAAACCAACAAGTAAACCAACAAATCAACACCCAAATGGCGAGTTTTTTTACTACCCCAAATCGAATTAATGCGCTTATCCACTTCACGAAACAAAAAAATCGCGGCTATTAGCAGAAACAACAAGCTTGCCCCTTTGAGTTTTTGTGCACTGGCAATAAATTGATGAATGTATTGACTTGCTAATTCATAATTTTTTGGCAGTAATTGTTCAAACAAAAACCCTTCTAAATACTGCTGCAAATCAGCAAAATAAGGCGACAATGAAAACACACTAAAAATCAATGTAAGTGTTGGTACAATTGCAAATAGTGTTGAAAATGACAATATTGCTGCTGAATCAAAGCCTTGTTTTGATTTTAGGTGTTTAACAGCTTGTTTTAAAATTTGCATCAATTATCATCCTTATAAGCATATTTTGGCAAGTCTTTTGCCTCAATACGCACCACTTTTTTGGTTTTTTCATCCCATACCACTGCATAATGCCCTAAGGCTTTTTTAATTGCCAGAGCCTTACTGACGCTTTTTCTCATTGACATTAATACTTTTTTTTCATCTAACATTTTTAACCCTTACAATATCATCATAACTTGCTTGATTATAAATAACAGTTTTACCCTTGTATTTGCTAAATATTATATGACTATCATCTTTATTGTTAAGACAGATAATGTCATCAATAGTATCAAAATAGACATTCATTAAATTGCTAATACTCCTACTGTACCTTCTTTTAATATCTTTAAGGCCAATATTATGTCCGCCATTTTTAACTCGTTCTGCCACACGCTGGACTGACAACTCAACACTTGGTAAGTACAGATACAACAACTCAATCTTCCAGTCGCTACGTTTAAGGTGTTTGATAACTTTAAGGTAGTTTTTACTAGCAAGCGTGGTTTCAACAGCAAAACTTTGACGCTTATTGATATGCTTTTGCATCTCAGCCAGCATTAACTTACCTGCTCTAAATTGTGAAATATCAGGATTGTTAGATGAAAGTGCCATAGCAATGGAATCTGCATTGACAAAAATTGTATTAGAATCTTTAAAATAATCTAGTGCAAAAGTAGTTTTTCCTGAGCCGTTTACGCCCGCAATAACGGTAAAAATTGGATTACTCTGCTTCATTTATATCTGATAACTCTTGACGTTAACATGGCTTTTTATCCAATATTTTTATACTTCTAGGTTTATTTGCATGCCCAGCTGTATTTTGATTGTTTTTCCAAACAATACTAGGCTACAAAAAACAGCATTACCAACTATTTTATATCCTGATTTTGGATTACCTCAACTAATGTAGCTTTTTCTAACTTATTTTTAAACTCCAGCAAAATAGCATATTTTTCCAGTTAGCCTTTGTTTTGATATTTTTTCATTTAAGTAATGCTTTATTTTTGGCTAACTAAATAGTCTTCATAATTACCAGAGTAATAATGCATGCCACCTTCTTTAAGCTCGATTACTTTGGTGGATAGGCTGGAGACAAATTCTCGGTCATGAGAAACAAATATTAGTGTGCCTTGATAATTATTCAATGCCAAATTAAGAGCTTCAATTGACTCCATATCCAAGTGATTAGTGGGTTCATCCATTATTAAAACATTGGGTTTTTGCAACATTAGCTTGCCAAATAACATACGTCCTTTTTCGCCACCTGAAAGTGATTTCACACTTTTATCAATATCATTTTTACCAAACAACATTTTTCCCAGCACGCTACGCATGGCTTGCACATCATCTTTTTCACTCTTAAATTGGCTCATCCAGTCCAACACACTCATATCAGTTGCAAAATTCGCACTATGGTCTTGGGCATAATAGCCAATATTAACATTTTCACTCCACTTAATCTTGCCCCTATCAGCTTTAATCTCACCCACTAAAGTGCGTAATAATGTGGTTTTTCCGATGCCATTTTGACCAATAATAGCCACACGCTCTCCCACTTCAAACAAAAACTCAATGTCTTTAAGTACCTGCAAATCATCAAAACTTTTATTCAAACCCTCAACTTGTAACACGTTTCTATGTAGTTTGTTTTCTTGATTAAAGATAATATATGGACTCACTCTGGACGAAGGTTTAATATCACTAAGCTCAATTTTTTCTAGTTGTTTTTGACGCGATGTTGCTTGTCTGGCTTTAGAGGCATTTGAGGAAAAACGCGAAACAAAATGCTTAAGTTCTTTGATTTTGGCTTCTTTTTTAGTATTATCAGTTTGCATTTTTTCTTGAATTGCGGTGGAGGCAATCATAAAATCATCATAATTACCTGGAAAAGTGTTCAACGAACCATAATCAAGATCAGACATATGTGTACACACGCCATTTAGGAAATGTCGATCATGAGAAATAATTACCATTGTAGCTTTGCGCTCATTAAGTACGCCTTCTAACCAACGAATTGAGTTAATATCTAAGTTATTAGTTGGCTCATCAAGTAGTAAAATTTCAGGATTTGAAAATAACGCTTGCGCCAACAGCACTCGAAGTTTCCAACCAGGTGCAATCTCGCTCATCAGACCGTAATGTTGCTCTTGTGGAATATCTAAGCCTAATAATAACTCGCTGGCTGAGGATTCTGCCATATAGCCATCCATCTCGGCAAATTGCATTTCTAATTCTGCTACTTTAGTGCCATCTGCTTCACTGATTTCAGGCAAGCTATAGATACGATCTCTTTGTTGTTTAATCGTCCACAGTTGCTTATAGCCCATAATCACTGTGTCAACCACACGAAACGCTTCAAAAGCAAACTGGTCTTGACGTAGAATACCCAAACGCTCTCCTTCGCTGATGCTGACTGTGCCACTGCTCGGAGTTAATTCACCCGTGAGAATTTGCATAAAAGTAGATTTGCCACAACCATTTGCCCCGATTAAACCGTAACGATTATTGCCTTGAAATTTAATGGAGATATTTTCAAATAAAGGTTTTTCACCAAATTGCATGGTGATATTGGCCGTGGAAATCATGATATTGTGCTTGTTTTGCAAAAAGCAGGCATTATCCCATAATGGCAATACAAAATCTTACACAATTTAGGGTATAAAATGAGCCTTAACTTTCGTCCAAGTTTTGCATAAGTATAATTATGATTTTTGAACCAACCGAACAATCTCCAGACATAAAATTACTCACCACTATCATAGTTTTGATTATTTTTGGTTGGCTTGTGTCTTTTTCTGCCTCACTCGGGCATTTTGATAGTTATAGTTATATGAATAAACAAGCTCTTTTCATTATTATGGGAGTGTTTATTAGCTTTGTTGTAATAAAAATACCGCTTTCTTTTTTCAAACAACATTCTGCAAAAATCTTTCTTGCTAGTTTGGTTTTATTAGCTATTGTGTTTTTACCCAATCCAATTGGTTTTGAGGCTAATGGCGCAAAACGTTGGATTAACTTTGGATTGTTCAAATTTCAACCCTCAGAAATGATGAAATTAGCGATGATTTTATTTATGGCAGGGTTTTTAATTCGACAAGAAAAACAAGTAACCAACTCTTTAACAGGTTTGGGTAAAACTTTACTAATTGTTGCTTCATCAGGTATATTAACGATGTTAGAGACTGATCTCGGTGCCACGATTATTATCACTATTACTGCGCTTAGTATGCTATTTGTAGCAGGCACTTTCATCAAAGAATTACTCATTACTGGTGGCGTGCTACTCAGTGGTGCCATTACCTATATTTGGTTTGATCCGATACGCTCAAAAAGACTGTTTGAATTTTGGCAAACTGATTTATGGATAAATAATAGCGATAAAGTACACCAAACCAAACAAGCCTTAATTGGTATTGCCAGAGGGGATTGGACGGGCACAGGACTCGGTGCTGGTATTCAAAAATACACCAAATTACCTGAATCACACACCGATATGATTTTTGCCATTATTGGTGAAGAATTAGGTATTGTCGGCATGTTGTTTGTGTTATTTTGCTTTGCCTATATTATTGGAAAAGGCTTTAGCATCGCCAAAGAGGCACTTAAACACGGTAGAAAATATAGTTCTTACGTCGCCCTTGGTATTTGTAGTTGGTTCGCTATGCAAACCAGTGTTAACATTGCTATGAACCTTGGCTTAATGCCAATTAAAGGTTTTACCTTGCCACTCATTAGTTATGGCGGTAGCAGTCTGATTTTTTCAATGATTGCACTGGCTTTAATACTCAGAATTGATATGGAAAACCGCGCAGACTATAATCGACAAAAGCAATATGTCTAATACCCATCACAAAACCATCGTTTTGATTATGGCAGGCGCTACAGGCGGACATATCTTCCCAGCATTGGCAATTGCTAGCAAGTTAAAAAAAACCGCAATTAATGTCCAATGGCTAGGCTCAAACCATGGCATGGAAAATACCTTAATACCAAAACATAACATTAAATTACACACAGTGAGTGCAGTCGGACTGCGTGGTAAACGCTTATTAAGTTTAATTAAAGCACCTTTTTTACTAAGCCTAGCACTCTTTCAAACCATCAGCATTGTTGTCAAAATCAAGCCCAACGTAGTCTTAGGCATGGGCGGTTTCACCTCAGGTATTGGTGGGGTTGTGGCTTGGTTACTGCGCATTCCATTGGTGATTCATGAGCAAAATGCAATTGCTGGCACTACCAACAAATTACTCAATAAAATTGCCACACAAACTTTTCAAGCGTTTTCTGGTGCTTTTGCTCAAAATTCTAAAAATTGTATTACTTCAGGCAATCCAGTGTTGTTTACGCCGATTAAAAAAACTCAAAATAATGGTAAACTCAATCTGTTGATTATTGGCGGTAGTCTTGGCTCAAAGCCGATTAATGATGTGGCAGTACAACTACGGCTTGATGTTAACATTTGGCATCAAACTGGTAAAGCCAACTTGGCAGATGTCAAATCTCAGTATCAATCCCATCATCAAGACAACTTGCCAAAAATTACAGCTTTTATCGATGATATGGCGCGTGCTTATGCTTGGGCAGATGTTGTTGTATGCCGCGCTGGGGCAATGAGCGTCTCAGAGTTAATGTTATCAGCCACAGCCAGTATTTTAGTGCCGCTACCACACGCGATTGACAATCATCAATTCTATAATGCAAAAATTCTATCAAATAACGCCGCTGGCATACTAATTGAGCAAAAATATCTAACTCCGCAATTGTTGGAACAAACCATCAATAATCTTAATAAAACGAAAATTGAACAAATGTCTGCCAATGCACTCAAACTAGCCAAACCCAATGCAGCAAATCAAATTGCTAAGTATTTAAGAAAAATGTAATCCAATTTTTGTTCAATAGTGAAATTAGCACGCTCTTTTGTTGATTTTATTATTTGTGTCTAAGATTGTTAGACTCTTATAGACGTTAATCTAATTAGTATCAGCAACGGTTTGTTAAATTAAGCGTATTGAGTTTGGTTAATGCCTAATTTTTCAAACAACGCTTGATCAGCATCAGTGTCAGGATTGTCAGTTGTGAGTAATTGCTCGCCATAAAAAATTGAATTGGCGCCCGCAAAAAAACACAAGGCTTGCATCGCCTCACCCATCTCTGTACGCCCTGCTGATAGTCTTACCACAGATTTTGGCATCATAATACGTGCCACGGCAATGGTACGTACAAATTCACTCTCACTAGGCGGGGCAACATTTTCAAGCGGTGTGCCAGGGATAGGCACTAAAAGATTAAGCGGTACGCTATCTGGATGCTGCTCTAAATTGGCCAAAGACCTGAGCATCGAGGCGCGATCAGTTTGAGTTTCACCCAAGCCTAAAATACCACCACTACAAACATGAATATTGGCGTTTTGCACAGATTCAAGTGTGTCTAGCCTGTCTTGAAAGCTACGTGTGGTAATCACGTTGCCATAGTTTTCTTCTGAAGTATCCAAATTATGATTGTAATAATCCAACCCTGCTTCTTTAAGTGAAAATGCTTGTGCTTGAGTAAGCATACCTAAAGTCGCACAAGTCTCCATACCCATAGCTTTAACATCCTGAATCATAGAAATGACCTTATCCAGACTTTTATCCGTTGGATTGCGCCAAGCAGCACCCATGCAAAAACGCGTTGCACCTTTGTCTTTTGCGGTCTTGGCTTGCTCAAGCACTGAATCAATTTCCATGAGTTTTTCGCGCTCTAGCCCTGTGTCATATTTAGAGCTTTGTGAGCAATATGAACAATCTTCTGGACAAGCACCAGTTTTAATGTTTAATAGTGAGCTGATTTGCACTGCATTGGGGTTAAAATTCTGTCGATGAATGCTGTGCGCTTGAAATAGCAAATCGTTAAAAGGCAAAGCAAACAACGCTTCAACCTGCGCTAAACTCCAATTATTTTTTAGTTGTGTCATAATTTTCGATGTAGTATTGTATTAGGTATTTTACGAGACCTTTGCAGTTATAAAACAATAAAAAAGCCAGGTCAGAAGATAACACGGCTTTTCCTATCAAGACTATCAAATCTTTATTGTATTAACAACTATAATACATATCAAACTCAACTGGATGAGGCGATGCACGTAGTGCGGTTACTTCTTCCGTTTTAAGCTCAATAAACGAATCAATCACATTATCGGTAAACACGCCACCTGCTTTTAAGAAATCACGATCTTTATCAAGTGCATCAAGTGCTTGGTCTAGCGAACCACAAACCTTAGGGATTTTTGCTTTTTCTGCTGTGCTTAATTCGTACAAATCTTTATCCCCTGGCTTACCTGGGTCAATTTTGTTCTTAATACCGTCAAGCCCTGCCATTAACATCGCCGCAAAAGCTAGGTATGGATTTGCTGTTGGATCAGGAAAACGCACTTCGATACGGCGGCCTTTTGGATTGGCAACAAAAGGAATACGAATCGCCGCTGAGCGATTTTTGGTTGAATAAACCAGCATTTCTGGTGCTTCAAAGCCTGGTACTAAACGTTTATATGAGTTCGTTGAGGCATTAGTAAAGGCATTTAATGCTTGTGCATGTTTAATGATACCGCCAATGTAGTGCAGTGCCAGTTGTGATAAATTACCGTACTCATCGCCATCAAATAAATTTTTGCCATCTTTTGCAATGGATTGGTGAACATGCATACCATTGCCATTATCTACCGCAATTGGCTTAGGCATAAAGGTAGCAGTTTTGCCATACATATGTGCCACATTGTGTATGCAATATTTTAAAATTTGAGTCTCATCTGCTTTTTTCACTAAAGTATTAAATAAAGCACCAATCTCACATTGTCCCGCAGTGCCGACCTCATGGTGATGCACCTCAGTAGTAACTCCCATCTCTTCAATCGCCAAACACATCTGCGAGCGTAAATCATGTAGAGAATCTACGGGTGGTACAGGAAAATAACCGCCTTTAATTCTAGGACGATGACCTTTATTGCCGCCTTCAAAGTCAGAACCAGACTCCCAATCGGCCTCTTGGGAACTGATTTCATAAAACGCCTTGCCTAAGCCAAAGCCGGTATCCCACTTGACACTCTCAAAGACAAAAAATTCTGGCTCATTACCAAAAAAAGCAGTATCTCCAACGCCTGTTTCACTCAAATACGCCTCAGCGCGTTTGGCGATTGAGCGCGGGTCTTTTTCGTAGCCTTGTAAATCGCTTGGTTCGATAATATCACAAGTAATATTAAGTGTTGACTCTTCAGTAAATGGGTCGATAATTGCAGTGGTAATGTCGGGCTTGAGAATCATATCAGATTCATTAATTGCCTTCCAACCTGCAATTGATGAACCATCAAACATTTGCCCTTCGTTTAATTTTTCGCTGTTAATGGTATGTGCTGGCACGCTAACGTGCTGTTCTTTACCCTTGGTATCAGTAAAACGGAAATCAATAAATCTTACCTCGTTATCTTCTATCATTTTCATTACATCTTGTGCGGACATATTTTCTCCTATTTTTAACTATTTAATTTACTGACAATCATTGTCAAATAGCCCGCGCCGTTGCAAGCGAAATTTTGTTGATTATTATCGACGTCGCAATAAAATCAGCATGTCATTCTACCTTATTTTTTCCA
This sequence comes from Gammaproteobacteria bacterium, assembly GCA_965206195.1. Taxonomy (GTDB): domain Bacteria; phylum Pseudomonadota; class Gammaproteobacteria; order PS1; family Pseudothioglobaceae; genus JAAOIF01. The sequence goes on along the minus strand of CBDBIZ010000011.1, from coordinate 1,409,922 downwards.
CCAAAATAACAATCTTATCGGTTTTTTCTTGAATTTCAATCACTTTATGTCCGTGCACTTTGCACCAGGCAGGTATATCGTGCAATACACCTGGGTCAGTGGCACTCAGCTCAATTAGGTCGCCCATATTAACGGCATTAATCTTCTCACTTAAGCGTATCACTGGTATTGGACAAAGCAGGCATTTAACGTCAACATTGTGTTTCATTTTTCTAACCCTAGCCAATCTTGAGGTTTAAGGTAATGCTCGTATAATTGCGCTTCTGGCGTTGCTGGCTCAGGCTTATATTGATATTCAAAACGCACCAATGGTGGCAGTGACATTAAAATTGATTCGGCGCGACCACCAGTTTGTAAGCCAAATAAAGTCCCACGGTCATACACCAAATTAAATTCCACATAACGTCCGCGCCGATACAGTTGAAATTGCCTTTCACGCTCGCCATACTGAGTGTGTTTTCTTTTTTCTACAATCGGTCGATAAGCCTTAATATAGGTATCACCCACACTTTGCATAAAGGCAAAACACTCATCAAAACTGTCTGCATTCAGGTCGTCAAAAAATAATCCGCCAATACCGCGTTGCTCACCACGATGTTTTATGTAAAAATAGTCATCACACCATCTCTTGTATTTTGAATAGACATTTTCACCAAAGGCATCACAAGCATTTTTAGCCATTTGATGCCAAAAAACCGCATCTTCGTCAAACCCATAATACGGCGTTAAATCAAAGCCGCCGCCAAACCACCAAATTGGCGCCTCACTTGGTTTTTCTGCGATGAAAAATCGCACATTCATATGTGAAGTAGGCACGTAAGGATTGCGCGGGTGTATCACCAACGACACGCCTAACGCACTAAAACTGCGCCCTGCTAGCTCGGGTCGCAACTGCGTAGCTGAAGCAGGCATATTATCACCATGCACAACGGAGAAATTAACCCCAGCTTGTTCAAATACCCCACCATCAGTAAAAACACGCGTTAAACCACCGCCAGCACCATCTGCTTTTTGCCACTCATCTTTAATAAAATTAGCCTTGCCATCAAGTACCTCTAATTGTGTGCAAATATCGGCTTGCAAATTTAGCAAATAGTGTCTAACTTGGTCAATCACCTGAGTCTTTTTCCAGTTTGTAAGTCAATAATTTTTGAAGGTTTATTATTATCGGTTGTTGGTGCAATCGTAAAATCTAGTTCTGCACCGAAAGCTATTTTTAAATTCAGCATAGTGTCAGCACAACGCCGGGTAGCAATATTAGCACTGGTAGAAACCAAAGCACTATTAGTAGCTTTGCACAGCTTTGTAATTAAGATATTATCGGTTAATCTAATTGCTATGGTGTCAAATTCACCAGTTAATAATTGAGAAACATCTGATGCTGCTTTGAGTAGATAAGTGGTTGGCAGGCTGGTGTTTTTGACATTTTTTAATTGCAAAGGATTTTTCACAAAATTAGAAAAATAATCCGTATCACTTGCCAGCAATATCAAGCCTTTAGTGGCAGTTCTGCGTTTTAGTTGTAATATTTTACACAACGAATGCTCAAAGCGTGGCAGACAAGTTAGACTTTGAATGGTATCGGTAGGATGGCTAATCACACTGCCAGATTTTAGATAATTAGCAGCTAATTGCGCTCTAAAGTTCAGCACGTTTTTTTGGCACGTGGATGACATTTATCATACACTTTCGAGAGTTCTAAAAAATCCAAATGGGTATATACTTGAGTAGATTTGATGCTCTTATGTCCTAAAAACTCTTGCACTGAACGTAAATTGTGGCTGGATTGTAAAAAATGTGATGCCGCTGCATGACGTAGCATATGCGGATGCACATTGATTTTAATACCAACTTCGAGCGCACGTTTTTTAATCATATTTTGCACCGAACGAATGCCAATTCTTTGGTGTTTGTTATTGATAAATAGTGCATTGTGTTGTGTGTTAGATTTTTGTAAATATCGACTAATAGCCTGCTGTGCAAATACACCCAAAGGCGTATTACGCATCTTAGCACCCTTACCCATTACACTAATAAAACCTTGCTTGAAATCAATATTCTCAATATTTAGTCCGACTAACTCTGAGACTCTAATCCCGCAACAATAAATCACCTCAATAATAGCCACATCTCTAAGCTCTGTAAGCCTATCAGAACGTGGCTTGAGTAATTGTAACAACTGTTCATATTCCAAAGTTTGTGGTAAGTTTGCGTCCATTTTTGGAGTTTGTAGTCCCAGCGCACAATTATTTGACAACAGGTTTTGATTGACCAAATATTTTAAAAAACCACGAATAGCAGACAAATGCCGGCGAATAGTACGCCCATCAATATTGCCGTGGCGCATAGTCATAATCAATAAATTAAGGTGTTCACTGGTTAAATCTGCCCAGTTATTAACACCCTTTTCACGCATAAAACTAAGCAATGCTTGTAAGTCTGCCTGATAAGCATGCTGGGTGTTTAGCGCATAGCGACGCTCAACTTTAAGATGATGAATAAAATCTAGAATTTGTTTATCCACTACATCTCTTGTTTTTTTGTGCTTTGACCATATAAATACATTTTACGCATAAACTGGAAATAAACAAATGGCAACAAAACAAACACATAAGTTTCAAACAGAAGTCTCTCAACTGCTTGATTTAATGGTTCATTCTTTATATTCAAACAAAGAAATTTTCTTACGTGAGTTAATCTCTAATGCTTCTGATGCAATTGATAAACTTAAATTTGAATCGCTTGCAAATGATGCCTTGCTCGAAGGTAAGGAAGAATTACAAATCCATGTTGATGTTAACAAAGATGCTGGTACTATTATTATTACTGATAACGGTATTGGTATGAGTGAAGCAGAAGTGAATAAGAATATCGGCACCATTGCCAATTCTGGTACCAAAAAATTCTTAAAAAACCTAGATGAAAAACAAGCACAAGACTCTAACCTAATTGGTCAATTTGGCGTGGGTTTTTACTCAGCATTTATTGTCGCTGACAAAGTTACATTAATCACTAGAAAAGCGGGCTCTAAAGGCAAAAAAGGCACGCAATGGACATCAACAGGCAAAGGTAAATACGACCTTGAAAAAGTTAAGTGCCCTAATTTTGGGACAACTGTTACCTTACACATTAAAAAAGATGAAAAAGAATTTTTAGACAACTACCGCTTACGCTCAATTATTTCAAAATATTCAGACCATATTACTGTGCCGATTATGATGGTTAAAGCCTCAGAAGATGACAAACAAATCGAATATGAAGCGGTTAATAAAGCCAACGCCTTTTGGACGCAAGATAAAGGCGAGCTAAAACAAGAGGATTATGATGAATTTTATAAATCCCTGACCTATGATTTTGAGCCGCCACTCACGCAATTACACAACCGTGTTGAGGGTAATCTTGATTACACTTCACTACTATTTATCCCATCAAAAGCCCCGTTTGACATGTGGGAGCCAAAACGTAAAGGCGGTATCAAACTTTATGCCAAGCGCGTGTTTATCATGGAAGACAATGAAGCGTTAATGCCATTATATTTGCGCTTTGTCAAAGGTGTGATTGATAGCGCTGACTTACCACTAAATATCTCACGTGAGATTTTGCAAAGCAACAAAGTGGTTGATACCATTCGTAAAGCCTCAGTTAGTCGCATTCTCAAAGAATTAGAAAAAATGGCAAACAACCAGCCTGAGAAATATGCCACTTTCTGGCAAGAATTTGGCATGGTGATGAAAGAAGGCATGGTGGAAGATTTTTCCAATAAGGACAAAATCGCCAAATTATTACGTTTTGCCACTAACAAAAGCGATAATATAGCGCAAACTGCCACCCTTGAAGGCTATGTTGAGGGTATGAAAAAAGACCAAAAAGCCATTTATTACATTACTGCTGAAACTTATGAGAGTGCTAAAGGCTCGCCGCACTTAGAGATTTTTAATCAAAAAGACATTGAAGTGTTATTGCTTTCAGACCGCGTTGATGAGTGGCTGGTAAGTAACTTTACCGAATTCAAAGGCACGCCACTCAAATCCATTGCTAAAGGCAGTTTGGAAGATTTAGATTCTAAGGAAGATCAAAAAACCAAAGAAAAAACAGCTAAAAATTTTAAAGAAGTTATTAAAAAAGTTAACAAAATTCTTGAATCCCAAGTCAAACAGGTAAAGATTTCTAATCGCCTGAGTGAATCCCCTTCTTGCTTGGTGGCTGATGAAAATGAGATGGGCGGCAATATGGAAAGAATTATGGCATCTTTAGGTCAAGATGTGCCACAGACCAAGCCTATTCTTGAAATCAACCCAAAACATCCGTTGGTCAAAAGACTCAAAACCAAGGTTGATAAAAACTTGGTTCAAGTGTTGTTTGATCAAGCAGTTTTAAGTGAAGGTGGGCAACTCAAAGACCCTGCTAAGTTTGTTAAACGTATGAATAAACTAATCTCATAAATTTTTTTACTAACTGTCGCTAAGTAGAATATTTGCCAATTTTACTTAGTGAGTATTAACAGAAGTTGTGTGTGAATTGAGTAGTTGTTATTTTTTTTGGCTGTTATCAAAAGCCTTAATATTTCTTAAAATTCCTCGAAAAATAGCCACTTCTTCCTTTTCAAGCTCTGTTTTAGTGAAAAGGCGACGTAATCGACGCATTAACAATGCTTTAGGGCGTTTTTCTTCAAAATATTCAATATGCTCAAGCACTTGACTAAGATGGTTGTAAAAACCCTCTAATTCATCAAAACTCGCTAATTTATTATTGCTACTGTTGTCAAATTTGGTTGTTGTGCTAAAGACATAATACTGATAAGCGAATACTTGAATCGCAAACGCTACATTGAGCGAAAAATAATCAGGATTGCCTGGAATGGTCATCAGAACTTGGCACAACTCTAATTCTTGATTGGTTAAACCGTATTTTTCTGTACCAAATACCACAGCTGCTTTTTGGTTTTTGGATAACTTGGTAATTTTTTCGCACGCACCAACCACATCGGTTTGTTGCCACTTAATATTGCGTTGTCGTGCACTAGCAGCTATCACTAAATGTACGCCGCGTAGTGCTGTTTTGAGCGACCCACACACCACCGCTTTTGAGAGCACATCATCCGCCCCACTTGCTCTGGCAGTTGCCACAGCTGATGGATAATGCTTAGGATTGACCAAATAAAGTTTTGATAAATTCATATTTTTCATTGCTCTAGCACTCGCACCAATATTACCTGGCTCGGTAGTGTTAACCATAACCACTCGAATATTATCAAAGGTATAATTTGTGTCTTTTTCCATGGTATCTCATTTATGCATCCTACGCTCAATATTGCTGTTAAAGCAGCACGCAAGGCTGGCGATATTGTCCTTAGATATCACAATCAAATTGACCTTTTAACCATTGAAAACAAAGCTGTTAATGATTTTGTCTCTGAGGTAGATAAGGCAGCTGAAGACGCTATTATAGACGAGTTAAAATATGCCTTTCCTCAACATTCTATCCTAGCTGAAGAAAATGGTGAAATTCTAGGCAATAAAAGATTCCAATGGATTATTGACCCACTTGATGGCACTACTAATTATCTACATGGCTTTCCACAATACGCAGTATCTATTGCTTTATACGAAAACAACCAAGCAACTCAAGCGGTGGTTTATGACCCGTTTAAAGAGGAATTGTTTACCGCTTCAAAAGGTCAGGGCGCTTATTTAAATGAACAAAGAATACGCACTACCAATACACAAGGCTTTAATAACACATTAATTGGCACAGGATTTCCTTTCAAAGCGCCGCAACACTTAGATGCTTATTTAGAAATGTTTAAATTCATTCATCCACAAGTGGCAGGTATTCGCCGTGCTGGCTCAGCCGCACTAGATTTGGCTTACTTAGCCGCTGGACGACTAGATGGTTTTTGGGAGATTGAGCTCAATATTTGGGACATTGCTGCTGGTGCATTATTAGTGCAAGAAGCTGGAGGGTTTATTGGTGACTTCTCAGGGCGAGACAAATACTTAGAAACTGGCAATGTCGTGGCAGGCAATGAAAAAGTTTTTAAAGCCATTCTCAAAACCATTCATCCACATTTAACTGCTGACTTACAACGCTAATCTTTTAGCGTTAATTGCTCTCCATTTAATTTTCTAGTTTTTTCGTTCATTAAATACACAATGGCTGGACTTTTGTATTCTGGCAGTGGATTATTATCAGCATTTTCAGCGGGATAAGCACTTTGTCGCATTTTAGTACGCATTACCCCTGGATCAAGTGAGTTAACGTTGATATTGGTTTTTTCCAGCTCTTCAGCTAAAGTTTTGCTTAAACCTTCAATTGCAAATTTACTCACTCCATATGCCCCCCAATAAGCCCTAGCGTTGCGCCCTACTGAGGAAGATAAAAACAACACTCGTGCATCATCTGATTTATTTAACACAGGAATTAAAAATTGCGTCAGCATAAATGCCGCATTTACATTAATTTGCATGGTTGAATACCAAAGTTTAATATCATACTGCTCGATTGGCATCATGGTACCAATAACGCCAGCATTATGAATCAGCCCATCTAACCCAGAAAAATTACTCAAAATATCACTTTGCAGTTGTTTGTAATGCTCAGGTGTTGCCCCTGCTAAATCTAGTGGATACAAAATAGGCTCTTGATAGCCCAAATTCAGCACCTCATCATAAACCGCCTCTAACGCACTCAAATCACGACCTAGCATAATCACAGTTGCTCCAGCCTTTGCTAAATCCAGCGTCATCGCTCGTCCAAAGCCGCGATTCGCGCCTGTTATTAAAATAACTTTATCATTTAGCTCACCTTGAGTGATTTTATAATCAGTTGCAATATTCATTATTTTTTTAATCGTTTTGTAGGATTAACGCCTAATTTTTTAATATTGTCAGCAATCGAAAAGACATTGCCTTTGCCGCTATTCAAGCGCTTTTTTGCCTCGTCATAACTCTGGGTTGCTCTTTTTAACTGCCCTTCTAAATTATCCATAGACTCAACAAAACCGTACAGTTTATCAACCATATTGGCTGTTAAACGCATGATTTCATCCGTATGTTTGTTTTGTTTTTCAGTTTGCCAAATATGGTGCACAATTTTTAGGCTCATCATCAAAGTTGATGGCGAAACCAAGGCAACATTTTTTTTAATAGCATCATCAAACAAGCTAGGTTTTTGCTCTAAAGCCACTAATAATGATGCCTCAATAGGAAAAAACACAAAAATATAATCTAATGTAGTAATGTTGTGCAAATTTTGATAGTTCTTAAGACTAATATCTTTAATATGTTTTTCAATAGATTTAGTATGTGCTGCTAATTGTCTTTCATCTTTATTGGCAATATAATTTTGATACGCTACCAGCGATACTTTTGAATCAATCACAATATCTTTATCACCTGGTAAATGCACAATCACATCAGGTTTTAACAGTTTATCATCCTCATTTCTATAAACTTTTTGCAATTCATATTCATGGTTTTTTGTCAGACCAGAATTTTGTAGTATATTTTCCAAAACCATCTCACCCCAATTACCTTGTTGCTTGTTGTCATAAGTGAGTGCATTAGTGAGTTTTTCCGCACCTTTCAAAGTGGTTTGGTGGGCATCGCTCAAAGTTTTAATTTGTTCTTTTAAAGTGCTTCTGTCTTTAGCTTGTTCAGTAGATAATCCTTCTATTTTAGTGCGAAAATCTTGTATTTGTGTTTTAAGTGGTGCCAATAAATCTGCATTTTTCTCACTCAAATTAAGGCTATCTTGTTTCAGCACTTCATTGGCAATTTTTTTAAAATCATCACTCATCTTAGCTTTAGTATTAGCTCGTTCTTTTAATTGTGTATCAAGTTTGGTGTTTGCTTGATTGAGAATTATTAATTGATCTTGTTGTTGGTTAATAGTGGCTTGTAATTCACTGTTTTGTTGCTGTTGAGATTCATTTTTTATACTTAATTTAGCATTCTTAATGGTTAAAATTTGGCGTGACTTATGCAGCCACAAAAACACTAATAACCCACCAATAATAGTCCCTATAAGAATTTCTACAATAGCCATTTTTCTAACTCCTGTGGGTAGGTAATTAAATAATCATAAGGCCAATCTTTTTTTACCATACCATAGCCATACGTTACCGCAACAGTTTTAATTCCTGCGTTTTTTCCTGCTAATATATCGTTTTTATCATCCCCTACAAATAAGCAATTTTTCGGTAAAACGCCCAATTGTATGCAAGCATACAGTAGTGGCGCAGGATGAGGCTTGTTAAATTCTAAAGTATTACCACACACTACCACATCAGGTTTTAATCCTAATTTTGTTAACAACAAATGAGTTAAATTTTCAGGCTTATTAGTAACCACGCCCCAAAACATATTTCTATCCTTTAGATTTTGTAAAATAGAGCTAATCCCTGCAAATAGCTTTGAATTTCTCGCAATATTATCGATGTAAATATGCAATATTCGTTGGTGTCTATTGCTAAATTCTAAATGCGACTCATCACAATCAAAACCAAACTTTATCAAGGCCTTGCCGCCCAAAGCAACCAAAGGTTTAATCTCATCATACGGCTTTTGCGGCATATCATTTTCTGCCAGCAAGGTATTTAGCGCATAAGCTAAATCTGGTGCGGTATCAATTAGCGTGCCGTCTAAGTCAAATAAAATAGTATTAATACTCATAAAAAAGTTAAAATTATTAGAATTACAACTAAGGGAAATATTATGCTGTATTTAAGGTCGTCTTTGTTTCTTTTAGGCTCAGAAATTGCTTTAATAATTGTGGTGTTTGGTGGTTTTTTAAGTGCATTATTGCCGTTTAAGTGGCGTTATGCTTGGCTATCAAACTGGGGAAAATTTAATATTTGGTGGTTAAATATCACTTGTAATATTCAAACTCAAATGATTGGCGCAGAAAATATTCCAAATACAGCCTGCGTAATTATTTCCAATCATCAATCTACTTGGGAGACGTTTGCTTTTCAAAGAATTTTTCCACAACAAACTTGGGTATTAAAAAAAGAACTGCTGTGGATACCAATATTTGGCTGGGGGCTGGCACTACTAAAGCCAATTATCATTGATCGTGGTGAAAAACTAAAAGCCCTAAAAAAAGTAATTAGCCAAGGCGTCAATAGAATTAAAAATGATATTTTTTTGGTGATTTTTCCTGAAGGCACTCGCCAGCCTTATGGGCAACTCGGGCACTATCAAAAAGGCGGTATTGCTATTGCTAAAAAAGCTAGGTGCGATATTTTGCCAGTCTATCATAATGCTGGCAGACTTTGGGCTAAAGGCAGTTTTATTAAACATCCTGGTGTCATTACAGTAATCATTGGAAAGCCTATTGTTACTAAAGAAAAATCAATTGCAATACTTACTCAGGAAACTCAAAGCTGGGCAAAATTACAAACTAAAACGCTTGTTGGTTAAAAATTTGACAAAACAACTCAGCGGTTTTTTGGGTATCGTATAGTGCTGAGTGTGCTTGTAGATTTTCAAATTCAATATCAGCTTTATTCATGGCTTTAGCCAATACTGTCTCGCCATAACACAGTGCTGCAAGGCTCACAGTATCAAGCGTGGAGAATTGATGAAATGGGTTTTTAAATTTTGCACGCTGACTTGCTGCATATAAAAAACCCAAATCAAAAAAAGCATTATGTCCCACCAAAATAGCGCGGGCGCAATCTTGGTGTTTTACCTCAGTTTCAACTTGTTTAAAAATTTGACTCAAGGCTTGTTTTTCACTCACTGCCATACGTAGTGGATTGTCCACATCAATACCGTTAAATTTCAGCGCGCTTGGTTCAAGATTAGCCCCTTCAAAAGGCTCTATATGAAAATGTTGCGGAGCTTTAGGATAGAATTTATTCGCCTCATCAATGCCAATGATAATCGCACAAACTTCAAGTATAGCATCAGTTTTATTATTAAAACCGCCAGTTTCAATATCAATTGCAACGGGTAAATAACCGCGAATACGCTCTTTAATTTGCATCATTCTACGCCTTTAAAAAATATTGAAGAATTACGCTGATAGTTAAATAAAACTTGGCGCTTTGTTGGCAAATCAGCAATTTCCATCTGCACAAAGCCTTGCTTAATAAACCAGTGCTTATTGTGTTTACTGAGTGCAAAAACCTTAGAAAAATTTAATGTTTTTGCCTTGTTCATAACCTTGACTAATAATTGTGTAGAAAAACCAGATTTTTGTGCACCTTTAGCCACTGCTAAGGAATAAATCTCACCCATATTCCTCGCTTGACAATCTTTCAAGCCTGCACAAGCAATCAGTTTATCATCGTCGAACAGCAACACAAAATCGTCTAAATTGCCATTAATTTGTGCATACGTTCTAGGTAATATTTTGCCCGCCTTAACAAAAGGGGTAACCAATTCTAAAATTTGCTTAGCTTTATCCATAAACATCGGCATTTTAGTCTAAAATTTAGCATTTTTAGATAAACCAACTCACATTTATGTCCAATATTAGAAAATATTCTTCACAAGTCGTTGATGGTTATGAGCGTGCACCTTCGCGTGCTATGCTTTATCCAGTCGGGTTCACAAAAAAAGACTTTAGCAAGCCTCAGGTAGGCATTGCTAGCACTTGGTCGATGGTAACACCGTGCAATATACATATTAATAAACTTGCCGATAAGGCTTCAATTGGCGTCGATTCTGCGGGCGGCAAGGCTGTGATTTTTAACACCATCACCATTTCTGATGGAATTTCTATGGGCTCAGAAGGCATGAAATATTCACTGGTTTCTCGCGAGGTGATTGCTGATTCAATTGAAACTGTGGTTGGTTGTCAAGGCTTTGATGGTGTGGTGGCAATTGGCGGTTGTGATAAAAATATGCCGGGTTGTATCATTGGCTTGGCACGGCTCAATCGCCCTGGTATTTTTGTGTATGGTGGCACCATCCAGCCGGGTAAAAACCATACCGATGTGGTCAGTGTGTTTGAAGCAGTGGGTCAATATGCCAACAACGCAATTAACGCAATTGAGTTAGAAAATATCGAACAAACTGCCATTCCCGGTGCTGGCTCTTGTGGCGGTATGTACACTGCCAATACTATGGCAAGTGCTATTGAGGCACTAGGCATGAGTTTGCCCAACTCTTCTGCACAAGACGCTATCTCGACAGACAAAAATAACGATTGTATTCGTGCCGGTAAGGCGGTGTTAAATTTACTTGAAAAAGACATCAAGCCAAACGACATCATGACCTTGAAAGCATTTGAAAACGCCATTACTGTTATTATTACTCTAGGGGGCTCTACCAATGCTGTATTACACCTAATTGCTATGGCAGATGCCGCTGGGGTGAATTTAAGCATTGATGATTTTACCCGTATTGGCAAAAATGTACCTGTGCTCGCCGACCTCAAGCCATCAGGCAAATATATGATGAGTGAATTGGTACAAATTGGTGGTACCTTGCCGTTGATGAAGATGCTACTAGATGCTGGCTTACTGCATGGTGATTGCATGACAGTTACTGGAAAAACTTTGGCTGATAATCTAACAGACGTTAAACCTTATCCCGCTTCTCAAGATATTATTAAAGCCTTGGATAATCCGCTTAAAAAAGACTCACACTTATGTATCCTGCGGGGTAATTTAGCACAAGATGGCGCAGTGGCAAAAATCACTGGCAAAGAAGGCTTGCGTTTTCAAGGCAAAGCCAAATGCTTTGGCCGTGAAGAGGCAGCATTAGTAGCAATTTTGAATGATAAGATTGTCAAAGGCGACGTGATTGTAATTCGCTATGAAGGCCCTGTAGGTGGCCCAGGTATGCGCGAAATGCTTGCCCCTACTTCTGCAGTAATGGGTAAAGGACTTGGTAGTGAAGTAGCACTGATTACTGATGGGCGTTTCTCAGGCGGCACACACGGCTTTGTAGTAGGTCATATTACTCCTGAGGCCTTTGAAGGTGGACTATTAGCCGTAATTGAAGATGGCGATGACATCCTGATTGACACTGAAAATAACGTATTAGAATTATTAGTCGAGCAGGCAATTATTGACAAGCGCCTAGCCAACTGGACACAACCTAAGCCTAATTACACTAAAGGCGTTTTGGCTAAATTTGCAAAATTAGCAAAATCTGCTTCCAAAGGTGCGATTACTGATTAACGCTTGAATTTAGACGTTCATCAGCACTTGATTGTTATGTCCCTTGAACAGAGATGAACTATTAGATGATTTTTATTATTGACTAGAGACGGTTTACTAAACCAGTATCAGAAGCATTAACATGACGTATAATCGTCCTTGAGTGCAAATTTGTATTCACACCTACCCAGTTGTGTTTGTATCTCTTTTCTTTTTTATGGTGAAACTGGATAATTTAAACAATAGAGGCTTTTAAGAATGAATGACAAAAATAATCAAAGCAATAAATTCTTACCTATTTGGGTATGGATCATTGTACTAATACAAATATTTTTAGTGCTTTTCTTCTCAGCAGGTACGGCCATGAACCCAGGTGATTTTATACCAAAGGTTGCCGAATTAAATTATGTTACACAACTCTACATTACAAGAAATGTAGTGGTAGTCATAGGAATTATAGTTGCTTTATTGCTCAAGTCTCACAGAGCGCTTTTAGCGCTATTAATGGTTAGATTATTAACAGATATATTCGATATTATTAGCGTCTATACATTCAATGTAGCAATCATTAAATCAAGTGTGCCAATGGTAGTGGTGCTACTTATTATTCCAGCACTACTGGCTATTGGCAGTTTGTGGAAACAAATCAATCAAGAGGATAGGCGTTAATGCTTTTTTAGCGAGTTTCATTGCCCTTAATTACGGAGAGCTTTAGATAAATATCTACAGACCTCAATACAAAGGCATTGAATTATCTACTTGCTTAGCCCAAGCGTCAATACCCCCTGCTAAATTGATAATATTCTCAAATCCAATCGAATCAAAATAACGCGCCACTCGCATCGAGCGAACACCATGATGGCAAATAATCACCGTTTCTTGTGATTTGTTGAGGGTTTTGATATTTGCCATAATTTGCCCCATTGGCAATAAGGTTGAATGTTCAAAATGGCATTTATCCCACTCCCATTGTTCGCGCACATCTAGTAACAACGGGGTATTATTTTCTAAAAATTTTTGTAATTCAGTGGCAGAAAAGTCTCTCATAAATTTCTCGTTTGTCAATTAAGTTGTATCCGCAACCCCCAAGGTACGCTTTTTTTGCCTTTTACTAACCACATAACGGGGTAATTAGGCTCAGACTGTGGAAACTTACCTTTAGCATCAGTAAAGTATATTAACACATCACTTGGTATATCTTGTGAGTTAATGTAATCGAACACTGGATTAAAATTAGTACCTTTTCCACCGCCAAGCGAAACAGGGAATTGCAACTCATCCCAAGGACCAAAATGCCAAGGGGAATTGCTAGAGAGCTTATCATCACAAGCAATCAAAGTGATGCCTGCACGAATATTGGCTTTAATTGCATCAATCTCAGAGATAAATTCATCAATTTCTGTTTGGGCAATTGAGCCAGAAGTATCAATTGCCACAGTAATATCGATTTGGTGTGATTTTAATGAGGGCAAAATCGCCTCTCCACGGCGGCGTGAGGGGCGCGAATAACTAAAATCATCGCGTGCTAAACTTGACATATATTGTGCTAAAAGTGAGCGCCATGAAACTTGAGGCTGCAAAAAGAAATCAATTAGTTTGGCAAATTCGCCATCCAACTTGCCAGCCTGTTGCGCCAGTTGTGCGCTAGATGCGAGATTTTTTTGCCACTGGGTTGCCAGTTTATCCATCTCATCAGGTTGTAAGGCTGGTGGCTTTTGTGCCAAGCGTGAAATGCTGCCTTTATTGTCTTTATTGGGTTTATTATTTGGATTTGTTTGTTGCTCATTTGGTTTTTGCAGTTGGTCTTCACGTAGCTCGCCATCCGACGCTTTAGAGTCATCATTGGCATGCTCATCGTACAGATGCTGGTCCATTGGCTGTTGGTTAAGATTGTCATCAATCATTGGGTAGATTTCTTCGGCAATCATGCCCTCATATTGACGAAAAATTGGCACATCAAGCGGCGGGTGAAAACCCTCCTTAACCAATAATGGGTTAATGGCAAAATCACAGGCTAAATCCCATTTATGTTTGACTCGATTCCCACGCCGCGCAAAATGCGTTAAGGCGCAGTGCAATGCTTCATGAATCAGCACAAACTTGATTTGATGATTGTCAAGTGAATTGATAAATTCAGGATTATAATAAAAGTTTTTAGCGTCAGTTGCACTGGTTCTACACCAAGCATCTGCAGCTTTTAGTGGCAAACGCAACACTAAGTTACCCAAAAAAGGTTTATCTAAGATTAGTTGTGTACGCGCTTTGGTTAGTTTTTTGACAACCTTATCAATTGTTGGCGAACTTAATTTTTGTGTTTCTGTCTGAACAATATCCTCAGCTACGACTCTAATTTGCCGCTCAGGTGTTAATTTGTCACTTTTGTATATTGGATAATCTGTACTCATGTTTTATCGATAGTTTAGCTAATCAAACATCACATCAGCAATCTTATTTGACCAATTAGAAAACTCAGGAATATTAAAAATATCCTCTCCTATCGCGCGTTGCATGTCTGATACCAACATCACACCGAGCTCTAATTGTGGAAAATCACGTGCAAAATTAAGAATATTACCCCAAACTTGCTTAGCACTACTACTGTCTTTAACGCTAATTGCTCTACCTACCAAAGCCGAACAAATGGCGTATTGCAAATCTATCGCATCTGGAATAGCGACCACCTCGCCTTTTATAATTGCATCAAGGTCTGGCAGATCTTCCAAATGCTCAATAAAAGTTGCCACCTCAACACCAGCTACCTCACCCACACAAGCACTAGCAGCGTTTCTAAATAATATTAAATTATCATCAAACTTTTGAAGCGCGCGATGGGTAAATTCCCAAGTTCTGGGTGATGGAAATGCAACAGGATTTTGTGCTGAGTCAAATTCAAATAAATGCTCTGGTCGATAGCGTAAAAATCCGATAATACGCTCATCAATATTATTTTTATACGCCCAAGCTACCCAATCGTCCAAGTTTACATCTAGTTGATAATGCGAAAAACGATTCGCCAACGGTGCTGGCATGGAATAGGTAATACCTCTATCACCTTGGCGGTTGCCAGCTGCAAAAATCACCCAGCCTTTAGGTACATTATAATCACCCAAACGACGGTCTAAAATCAGCTGATAAGCTGCCGCTGATACACTTGGCGGTGCTGAGGTAATTTCATCTAAAAATAAAATCCCTTGTTTTCCATGACGTTTTGCATTGGGCAATAAAGCAGGGATTGACCAATCAACTAATTCCCCATTTTTAAACGGAATACCGCGTAAATCGCTTGGCTCCATTTGCGAAAGACGAATGTCAATCATCGGTATTTTATGCTTGTCAGCTATTTGAGCAATAATTTGCGATTTGCCAATACCTGGTGCCCCCCAAAGCATCACCGGTGTGTGATGACCTTGTAAAACACTGTCAAACTCTTGGTTAAGAATTGTGCTAACTTGTTGTGGACGCATAGTTTTTAGGCAAAAATAAATTATTTTACCCAATGAACTTTACAAGTAATGCGTAAAATCCACTGCTATGAATAACATTGGACCTACTGCTGAAGAATTATTTAACTTTCCTTGTGATTATCCAATCAAAGTTATGGGTAAAAATTGTGTTGAATTACAACCTAAAATTTGCTCAATTATTGAACAATATAGTGATAAACTGCGCCCAAGCCAAATCAGTGTGAAACACAGTTCTAAAGGCAGTTATACCTCTTTCACCATTCGTATTATTGCTACCAGCAAAGCGCAACTTGACGCCATCAATCAAGACTTGCAAGATTGTGAATTAGTTGCTTATGTTTTATGAAAACTATCAAACTAGGTTTGCAGGATTATTCACTCACTTTGGCAGCCATGCGCGACTTTACCAACACTCGTGGTCGCGATACCGAAGACGAATTATGGATTGTTGAGCATCCCAGTGTTTTTACCCAAGGCATCTCAGGCGCAGCCAAACACCTATTATTTAAAAATGAAATCCCAGTGATAAAAACCGACCGAGGCGGGCAAATTACTTATCATGGTCCTGGACAATTAATTATTTATTGCTTGATTGACCTGAAGCATTTAGGGTTTGGGGTTAAAAAAATGCTGACTTTACTTGAAAATTCAATCATGCAATTGTTATCCAAGTACAATATTAAGTCCCACACACAGCCTGGCGCACCGGGCGTGTACGTTAATGGTGCTAAAATTGCCGCCTTAGGGTTAAAAGTTAAACAAGGGAAAACTTACCACGGTTTGAGCTTAAATATTGATATGAATTTATCCCCTTTCAAACAAATTAACCCTTGTGGTTATCAGGGTTTGAAAGTAACACAGCTCACAGATTTAACGGATAATGTTCATCTAGACAATATTGCCAATGAACTTACTCAAATTTTAACTCAACATGTTACAAGAACTTGAAATTAAAGCCTTAAAAGGTGAATCAAAAGTATCGCGTTTAAAAATTAAACCTGATGCCCGCACAAAGCCCATTAAAAAGCCAAGCTGGATTCGTATCAAACTGCCTGCTGGCTCCAAAGTTGATAGCCTTAAAAAAACCTTGAGAGCGCAAAAATTATTTACCGTGTGTGAAGAAGCGCAATGTCCTAATTTAGGCGAATGCTTTAATCATGGCACTGCCACCTTTATGATTATGGGGCAAATTTGCACACGTCGCTGTCCATTTTGTGATGTTGCACATGGCAAACCAAAACCCTTAGATAGCGATGAACCACAGCATTTAGCGCACACGATAAAAAAAATGGCACTCAAATATGTAGTTATTACTTCGGTTGACAGGGATGATTTACGTGATGGCGGTGCTGCTCATTTTAAGCGCTGTATTGACGCAATTCGCACAACTACCCCACAGGTAAAAATTGAAATTCTCACGCCAGATTTTAAAGGCCGAATGAAAGTCGCACTTAAGATGTTTGAAACTTGCCCACCTGATGTATTTAATCACAATTTAGAAACCGTGCCCAGTTTGTATCCAAAAGTGCGTCCAGGCGCGAATTACCACCATTCTCTCAAGTTATTGCATTCTTTTAAACAACAACATCCTCAAGTTATCACCAAATCTGGACTCATGTTAGGCGTTGGTGAAGATCAGCAGCAAGTATTGGAGGTACTCTCAGATTTAAGAGCACATGATGTCGATATGTTGACACTAGGACAATACCTGCAACCCAGTCGGCATCATTTAGCAGTGGAAGCCTATATCACCCCCGAGCAATTTGATAAATATAAAAAAATAGCTTTAACGTTAGGCTTTTCACAAGTGGCTAGCGGGCCGATGGTGCGCTCATCTTATCATGCTGAGCTGCAAGCAACGGGTAAATTAGTTGGCTGAAAATCCCGTGCTAGTTATTCTAGACCATTTTACCGCTGCAAGCAACGGGTAAATTAGTTGGCTGAAAATAACAAACAGCGCCCAGTGAGTGCTGTTTTATATCAGTTCAACAAAATCAAAAAAATCAAATCTGTGTTACCAACATTAATTCAACAACTAATCTTACTTGATTTAGTCGATTATTAGTAACCTACCAATCCTAAAAATGCTTGCACATTCTTATCAACATTTGCGCCATTTGCGTCCAGTGCTGAGGGCACTGTATAAGCTGCATCATTTTCTGATAACATGCCAGAATTATCAATCTCAAACAATGAAATGGTATGCGTCTCTAACGCTCCAGAAACATATAAATTTCGCCCGTTTTTTGGAATAAAAATATCCTTGGTGTCTGGCGCATTGGTTTGTAATATGCGAGTAATCGATTGATTAAAAGTAATCTGTTGTGTGGTGGTATCAACATTAAAGTAGGTAACTTTATTGCTGGCAAAACTTGCGGTGTACAGGCGCATACCATCAGGCGATAGCCAAGTCCAACACACTTCATTACCATTTGTGCCATCTCCTATACCTGCACTAAATAAAACAGTGTCAAATGTATTAGCACCTGTAGCCCCATTGGCATCTAATACCGTCACGCCGTTTTGCAAATCAGTATTCGCATCTAAATTGAAATTCGCCACAAAAACGCTATCACTGTCTGGATTCCACGATAGACCGATACTACCAGAAATTCCCTCTTGCTCAAAAATACCTGCAGCAGCCAAAGTCAGTGCAGGTGTTGTTGGGTCATAAGTAACATCGTAAAAATAAACGCGACTCTCTCCTTGTACGGCGCTGGTGGTAGTAATACCTGCACCAAACTGCGCTACGCCCCAAGTGCTGACTGCGACTTTATCGCCATTTGGACTAAAAGCAACAGTTGCAGGCCCACCCCATTGTCCATCATCATAAGTGGCAACCGTGCCAATAGAACTTAGTACACCATCACTAAAGGTAAAAGCATGAATATTACGATCAGCGCTAGTAACAATGGTCGCAGCATTGCCATTAGAATCAAGTATCTCATTAGCATCAACCCCAAAGTGTGGATTAGAATGTTGATTGGCAACCAATACCCAAGTCACCCCATCTCTGTCAACTGAGCTAATACTAACAGGGCGAATACCGCCCGAATCGATATTATCAATTGCACTATTGGCAGGGTTTTGATCTACCCGGGTTAAAGCACCTGTGTTATTAATACTAAAAACTGAAATCGAGCCATTGTCAATAAAATTAGCACCTGCATTAACAGCCAGCAGGTAATTACCAATAATATGTAGGGACTCTTGTCCATCAAAATCACCCTCTGCAGAGTCGCCAAATCCGCCTGTAGGTGAGGCTTGAACGCCTGGCATATTAGCATCTTGATCAATTTCTGTGAGTGAGCCATCACTATTAATCTCTAGGGTAACAATACGATTGCCAGCGGTGGCATTACTACTGGTGAATAAAAAACGTTCGCTTGATGGTGAACTAGTAGTTGTTTCACTACTGCCACAAGCACTCAAGCCCAAAAGAGCAACACTACCAATCAATAGCAAGCGGTTCATTTTGTTCATTTTTTACCTCGTTATAAAAAGACATTTCACGCTATGATAGTCTAAATTAAACCCTCAAATACATTTTTTATTAATTTATTGGTTTAGGAGTTTATGACCAGTCAGGTTTGGGCAATACAATTGTTTATTAATACCAATTAACCATAGCAAAAAATTTAATATTCTTAAACAAAATCAAGCGGCCAGTTGTTTATTAATACCAATTAACCATAGCAAAAAGTATCATACTTAAGTGTAAGGCTTGATAAGATATTAATGAACAAAGAGTTGTGCTTTTTTTATCAGTTGCCTTTATCTTCTTTTTTTAACAAGCTATTGGTATCAATTTTTCCATTACTGGTTCTTTCTTGAGATTTTTTAGCCCTGCCGTTTTTCTGCTCAATCATAGTTTGAATCCATTTTTTAGGGTCAATATAAGATTCTTTGGATTTGCCGTTTTTCTGCTCAATCATAGTTTGCATCCACTTTTTAGCATTGACATAAAATTTGTTAGGCTGGTTTTTTTCAGTTTTTGCAACATTGTATTTAGCATCGGCGTCAACTTCACTTGGTAATAACCCCATATTAACTACAATATTACGACAAGCCTGCTCGCCTGCTGAGAGCATACCAAGCGGGATGACAAGCAGCGTTAATAAGGTAGAAACAAGCACTCCAAACAGTAGTGAAATTGCCATACCTTGAAAAATAGGGTCAGTTAAAATAACGCTCGAGCCACCGACTAGAGCAAATGCAGTAATTAAAATAGGGCGAGTTCTAGCACTACAAGAGTTCACCACTGCATCAAAAAAAGCCACACCTTTGGCGTATTCTTGCACGGTAAAATCAACCAATAAAATGGAATTTCGCACAATAATTCCTGCTAGGGCAATCCAGCCAATCATTGAAGTGGCAGTAAATTCAGCACTCAACAACCAATGCCCAGGCACGATACCTAACAATGTTAAAGGAATAGGTGCCATAATTACCGCTGGCACAATAAAATTACCAAATTGCCAAACCACCAGCATATAAATCACTACCAGTGCCACTGCAAAAGCCGTACCCATGTCGCGGAAAGTTTCATAAGTGACCGTCCACTCTCCACCCCATTCAAAGCCCGGAATATCTTGGTTTGTTGGTGGGCCCAAATATTCACCTTGGAGTTGTTGACCATCAATCGTTTGATATTTGAGTAATAAGTCATCAACCCCAAACATGGCATAAATTGGCGCACTCAAACGACCAATTGGCTCGCCCAAAACGTATTCAACATCAGCTAAATCTTTATGGAAAATTAGACTGTCTTGTTTTTTATAAACAAAAGAGCCAAGCTCAGAAATTGGAATCATACCGCCATGCTGTGAAGGCACTGGCAGTTGGGTTAAATAAGACAATTGTGAGCGTTTAGATAACGGCACTTTCATAGCAACAGGTGAGGGCTCTAGTGCATTTTTAAGGCGAATTGTGCTGACATTAAAACTACTCATTGCCATTGCTAAAGTCTGTTTAATGGTTTGAGTATTGATGCCAAAATGTGAGGCTTTAATAGCATCCACTTCAAAATTAATCACTGGATGTTCATCGCGCATCAGGTTATCAACGTCTGTCATGGTGCCAGATTCTTTAAACAACTGAGTCAAATCACTCGCCAATTTACGCCGTGTTTGTTTATCAGGGCCATACACTTGTGCAACCACAGGGCGTAGTACAGGTGGTCCTGGCGGCATTTCAACCACGGCGTAATTTGCACCAACATCTTTTGCAATTTGCTTAACCAATTCTCTTGCCTCTAGGGCAATCTCATGGCTAGAACGCGTACGTTGTGCTTTTTCAGCCAGCTGAAGTTGTAACTCACCTTCTGAGGATTTTTGTCGCAAGTAATAATGCCTAACTAACCCATTAAAATCAAAAGGTTTGGCTGTGCCTGCGTAGGATTGAATGCCAACTACCTCAGGTAATTGACGCAATACTTGTGCCATTTTATGCAAGGTAGAAGCGGTATCACCTAACGCGGTGCCATCTGGCATATCCAGCACCACACCAAACTCTGATTTGTTATCCAAAGGTAGCATTTTGACGGGTACTGCGGTAGTGTAGAATAGTGACATTGACATGAAAAAAGTAATAAATAGTCCAATTAAAAAACCCCAGCCAAATACTTTTTTATTGACCAGTTTTAAAATTGTAGAGCGGAAAAATTTGTGCATTTTTTCAGCTTCTTGCTGTTCTTTTTCGTGCATTTTGTGTAGTACATTCAGCGGTGGTACAAACTTCATAATGAAGTATGGCGTAAACACAAAGGCTGCAAACAAGGAAAACATCATTGCCACTGAACCCAAAATTGGAATGGGTGCCATATAAGGCCCCATCATGCCACTCACAGCTGCCATTGGCACCAGTGCTGCCACTACAGTAAAAGTTGCCAAAATAGTTGGGTTACCCACTTCACGCACCGCATCAATGGCAGTGGCAATGGTAATTTTGTTATCAATCAGCCAACGCCTGTAAATATTCTCGGTGACCACAATTGCATCATCAACCAAAATACCAATTGAGAAAATCAGTGCAAATAAACTCACTCTATCAATGGTCATGCCCAAAATCCAAGCAGAAAATATGGTCATTAACAACACCACCGGAATGACTAATGTAACAACGATTGCTGGACGAACGCCGAGTGCAAACCACACCAACAATGTAACCGCACCAGTAGCAATAAAGAGTTTGGTAATCAGTGCATTGACTTTGTCTTTAGCAGACTTGCCATAATTTCTGGTAACGCTTATCTCAACATTATCAGGAATTAGGCGACCTTTAAGCTGCTCAACCTTAGCTAAAATATTGTCTGCCACTGCCACACCGTTAGAGCCATATTTTTTCGCAATAGCAATGGTCACTGCTTGCTCACCTGTGGCTTTGTTATTACTTTTATTCGCACTGCCGGTGTAATAACTGACTAGGTTTTTAGCTTCCTCTGGTGCGTAATAAACATCTGCAACATCACGCACATAAATGGGTCTCGCTTGATTAGCACTCAACACCAAGTTTTCAATGTCTTCAACTTTTTTAAAAAAATCTCCAGAATACACTTCCATATTGTAGCCGTTGAGCTCAATATTGCCAGTATGGTCACTAACATTTGAGGCACTAATAGTATCAGCAATTTGTTGCATAGATATCCCGTGTCCTGCCAAACGTCCCGGATAAACATCAATATGGAAAATTTCCCTACGTCCGCCAACCACAAAGCCATTATTGGTGTCTTTGACTTTTTCAAGCTGTTGTAATAATTCTAAACCAAGCGAGCGTAATTGACCATCATCTAGCGATTTTGACCAAAGGGTTAAATTGATAATAGGCACATCATCAATTTCTTTAGGTTTAACCAAGGGGGTTTTGACCCCAGGCGGCATAAATTCAAGATTAGACAACATTTTATCGCGCACTTTGATAATCGAGGCATTCATTTCTTGACCGACATCAAACTCTATAGTAACAATACCTTTGCCTCTGTCGCTAAGCGAATAAACATGTTTAACCCCTAAAATATGTGACATCAATCGCTCTAGTGGCTTGATTACAATATTGGCAACCTCATCAGATGAAGCGCCGGGATATTCAATGAATAAATCAATCAGTGGCACTGAAATTTGTGGGTCTTCTTGTCTTGGGGTGGAAATTAGTCCAATGATGCCTGCGCCCAGCATGGCAAAAAATAAAATAATTGATAAGGGCGAAGTGATAAAGGTTTTAGTTAAATTGCCTGCTACACCTAAATCAGCATGATCTATTTGCTTGTTATCCGCCATGCTTGCTTTCAAATATTCATCCCTGAAATCATTAAAATGTCGGGGTTAGAAACAATTTTTTCACCAATTTTTAAGCCTGACAACACACTTTTATTGCCACTACCAACTTGTTCACCTAAGCGTATAAACCTCAGTTCGGTAAGTTGGGTTTTGGGATTGATAACAAAAATACTAGGCAATGACGAACGCCATATGATTGCTGACTCAGGGATAACAGGGGTTAAAATACCCGAATCGGTTTCAAAAATCTCCACCTCTGCATAAGCCCCCGATAACACTGGCACATTCGGTGGCAAGTCAAACTTTACCTTAACGCTGTGTTTGTTATCATCTGCAATCGGATAAATTTGTGATAAGGTTGCATTCACCACAATATTGGCAATATCTAACTTAATTCGGTAAGTTTTATTTAGCTTTAAACTACTAACCAGCCGCGAAGGCACATTGACCTGCACTTGCAACTCTCTAATATCGGCAAATTCAATCAGTATTTGTCCAGTTTGTACCACGTCGCCTTGATTGATATTTTTCACCACCACAACCCCATCAAAAGGGGCTTTAATATTGGTATCTTTTAAGCGCTCTTCAACCTGTTTAAGGTTAAGTTGTGCTTGTTTTAGTTGGTTTTTTGCTTGTTGAAATTCTGTGTAATACGAAGCTCTATTGGCGTATTTATTAAAGTCTGAATTACCTCTACCAGTAAAATTATTCATCGGGTCGGTAAACATCGAAAAAGCACCACCAAACATATCATTTGCATAAGGCGATACCAGCGATTTTCGGTATTGTATTTGGGCATTTTTCAGTGCCTCGTTAGCAGAGGCAATCTGGGCATAAGCAGAGTCTTTTTGCGCTTGGATGGATTCTTGCTCAAGGGTTACCAAAGTAGCCCCTTGTTTGAACATATCTCCTTCTTTGCCACCAATTGATAAGACATCGCCAGATACTTGAGTAGATAGGCTAACTTGGGTGGCAGAAACCACCGAACCCCCTAATAGTGCCCGTTTATCCAACGACATCCCAACTACCGTATGAAGCTGATAATTAAGGTTAAGATTGTTAGCGTCCTGGTTAAGTGTTTGCGCTGATAATGATAATGAAAATGCCAACAAGGCTGGTGTAATTATAAACGCATTCATAGTTAATTTTCCCAGATGGTTTTTTTGTATTTTACAAATTTTATCAGTTTAAAATGAACTAAAATTTGGCTATTTTTTTACACGCTTAAAAACGCCAATATTATAACACAAATATTATCAATAATAACCCTATTATCCGCTTATGACTATTGCTTTTACCCCAGGAGAACCTGCTGGCATTGGTATTGATTTAGCGATTATTTACGCGCAGCAAACCTCGCACAACCCGCTATTAATTTTTAGCGACCCAGACCTATTACAAAGGCGCGCTAAACAATTAAACCTACCCCTAACAATCAAGGAAAATACTAGCCCTACGACTCAAGGCGAGATTAACGTTTTTCCCTTAAAAACCAATACTAAAGTCAAACCGGGTGTGCTCAACCCAGACCATGCTCAGTTGGTCTTAAATGCCCTAGCTATTGCCACCCAACATTGCCTAGATAAAACTTGTAGCGCGCTACTCACAGGCCCCGTACATAAGGGCGCAATTAACCAAGCAGGGTTTGATTTTACCGGTCATACCGAATATTTAGCTCAGTTGACTCACACTGACAAAACCGTAATGATGCTGGCAACTGATACCCTGCGCGTGGCCCTTGCCACCACCCATCTGCCTTTATCTGAGGTGGCACAGCATATTCAACCAGATTCACTTGAAAAAACCATTGCTATTATTCATCACTCACTCACGTCAATTGGCATCAAACAGCCTAAAATTGCCATTTGTGGGCTCAATCCTCATGCTGGCGAACAGGGCTATCTAGGGCGCGAAGAAATTGAGATTATCAATCCCTTAATTGCCAAACTCAACAATCAAGGTTATCACTTACGTGGTGCACTACCCGCTGACAGCGCATTTACCCCTGATGCTCTGCGTGGTGTTGACGTGGTATTGGCAATGTATCACGATCAAGGTTTGCCAGTATTAAAAGCGTTAGGATTTAAAAAATCTGTCAATATCACTCTCGGCTTGCCCTTTATTCGTACCTCAGTTGACCACGGTACAGCATTAAGTCTAGCAGCCACTGGCAATATCAGCTTGGGTAGTTTTAAAACTGCACTGGCTTACACGCAAACTCTCATCCGTCATGCTAGCGCCTAAACCCACAGCGCGCAGACGCTTTGGTCAAAATTTTTTAATAGATGCTAACATCATTGACCAAATCGTCGCCACTATCGCCCCCAAACAAACTGATAATTTACTTGAAATTGGTCCTGGCAAAGGGGCAATAACGCTGCCCTTACTGGCAAAAGTGGGGCAGTTGCACGCAATTGAGATTGACCAAGACTTAGTAACCAAACTAAGTGCTTTAAAAAAACATAACTTGCACATCTATCAAGCAGATGCCCTCAAGTTTGACCTAAGCACCCTGCTCACACCGCTTAGAGTTGTGGGTAACCTACCTTATAATATCTCATCGCCGCTATTATTTCATTTATTAGACCATCGCGCTCATATCAATGATATGACATTGATGTTGCAAAAACAAGTGGTTGAGCGTATCACAGCCAAGCGTGGCAGCAAAACTTATGGTCGCCTAAGTGTGATGATGCAGGCTTTTTTTGAGGTTGAATTAATTTTTACCGTACTGCCAAAGTCTTTTAACCCTATCCCCAAAGTTGATTCTGCCATTATCTATCTAACACCACTAACAAAACCTTTGATTAAAGATACTACTATATTTTCAAAAGTGGTCAAGGCGGCATTTTCTCAGCGTCGAAAAACCTTAAAAAATTGCCTAAAATCGCTGTTAACTCAGCCGCAAACCTCAATTGACCTCTCGCAAAGAGCACAGATGCTCAGTGTGGCTGAATTTGTCACCCTCACCCAAGACTACCAACAACACTCAAATCAAACCAGCACTTAGGCGTATTGTTAAGCCAAGTGGCAATAAAACTTATGGTCGCCTAAGTGTGATGATGCAGGCCTTTTTTGAGGTTGAATTGATTTTTATCGTACTGCCAAAGTCTTTTAACCCTATCCCCAAAGTTGATTCTGCTGTTATCTATCTAACACCACTGGCAAAACCTTTGACTGACGATATTACTATATTTTCAAAAGTGGTCAAGGCGGCATTTTTCAAGCCATCGAAAAATCACTGGCAAAACCTAAAAAAATTACCTCAAAATCACTTTTAACCCAGCAGTAAAGCCTCAAGACCTCTAAAAGAGCATAGCATTAAGTAAAAAACTGTTTAAAATCACTTGTAACTCACTCACAAACCTCAAAGCCTCATACAGCACAAATGCTCAGGGGTAGAATTGATTACCTAAACCCCAAGACTCATGAAAAACAACATTAAAATCGAAGTCAAAGTTGCTTATTTAGAACACCAATCTAGCACTTGGCACAATCAATATGCTTACACCTACACCATCACCATTACCAATCACGGCGAGATTGGCGCCCAATTACGCACCAGACATTGGACTATTCGCGATGAAAAGGACAATATTGAACAAGTCATCGGTGAAGGCGTGGTTGGACAACGCCCACATCTAGCACCTGGTGAGAGCTTTCAATACACTTCAGGTGCAATTATTAAAACCTCAACTGGCTCTATGAAAGGCATTTACGGCATGGTCAACGATGAAGGTGAGTCCTTTGAAGCACCGATAGCCGAATTTGTATTGAGCAGACCCTACACCTTGCATTAACCCTATGGCGTATTACTTAATTGGTGATGTTCAAGGGTGTTTTGACGCGCTGCAAAG
Organism: Gammaproteobacteria bacterium; assembly: GCA_965206195.1. Taxonomy (GTDB): domain Bacteria; phylum Pseudomonadota; class Gammaproteobacteria; order PS1; family Pseudothioglobaceae; genus JAAOIF01. Next base: position 1,383,212 of record CBDBIZ010000011.1, on the reverse strand, counting down.
GTTGTTAAAAAAACTTAAATTTTCAACCGATAAGGACCAACTATTGTTTTTAGGTGATGTGGTTAATCGCGGTGATAAATCCTTGCAAACGCTAAACTTTATCAAAGATTTGCAAGCTAACGCACGGATGGTTTTGGGTAATCATGATTTTCATTTGCTTAACTGTGCACTCACTGGCAAAAAACCCAGTAGTCAAGACACCATTGGCGATATTTTAACGGCTAGCAACAAAAACCAACTGATTGATTTTTTGCTTCAAAAACCTTTAGTTATCAAGCACAAAGACGCACTGATGGTGCATGCTGGTATCCCGCCACTGTGGAATGAAAAAACCCTACTAGCAAACGCACAACAAGTACAACAACAATTGCAAAGTGAGCGCGCACCTGCTTTTATCGCTAATATGTATGGTGATTATCCAAAGACTTGGCAAGAGGACATGTCTTATCAAGCGCAGTGTCGATATAGCATTAACGCCTTGATGCGTATGCGTTTTTGCACCCCAGATGCCCGCTTAGAATTTGCGCATAAAACCAACCATAACCAAGCACCAACAGGCTATAAGGCTTGGTTTTTGCATGACAATAGAGTGCTTAAAAATACCGATATTTTCTTTGGACATTGGTCAACACTTAAATCTATCAAGCATCCACACATCTACCCACTAGACTACGGCTGCGTTTGGGGCGGCAGGCTTGCTGGTATTAATCTAGCCAGCAAGCAAATAACCACGGTCAATTGTAATTCTAAAAGATAAGGGGACACAAACATTAATTATCCTCATTTTTAAGTTTTGGACCAGGTCTGTTTTTTCTGGGAATAATTAGGGTCAGAGTGTAATTCATTCAGCATTTTTCTTTGGTCTTCCTGCTTTTCTACTACTAACTCTAGCATTAGTCAAAACCTCAATTTGTTTGATAAAAACTTCATTCCCAAGCGCCAAACCTTTGTTGATATTTTGCCTGATACTGCCGAGCAGTTTATCATCTATTTCTGTTTTAAACAATTCAATGTAAGCCGCACTCCTTGTCTTTGCATTATCGCCCAATGCTAAATATTCTTGATGCGGCGTAACTAGGTTATTAGCAATACCCAAAGCATTGTAATTATAACTTGACCAACTATACTCACTTGGGCTAACTACCATCCTTGCACGCACGGGATTAAGCTCAATATAACGATAGACACTAAGTAAATAATGCTCAGATTGGATGATAGAAGATTTATATCGCCCCTCCCAAAGCGTACCTGTGCGTTGGTAGGTGTAATTAAAATATCCGACATACATCCTGCCTAAAGACTGCATCATCTTACCAATACCATCGCTGGTTTTTGGCGTACAAAGCAGATGAATGTGATTTGTCATGAGTACCCATGCGTGAATACTAACACCGTATTTGTCTGAAAAATCTTTAAGCCATTTTAAGTAGGCTTTCATATCAGCCTCATTTGCAAAACAGATTTGTTTGTTGTTGCCTCTTTGTATGATGTGCTGAGGGATGTTTGCTGGAGTGGTGCGTTTTAATCTTGCCATTTTGTTAGGATGCAGAAAAAATGTTATTTTAGCATAAAATAACACTCTGACCCTAATTACATCTACCCACTAGACTACGGCTGCGTTTGGGGCGGCAGGCTTGCTGGTATTAATCTAGCCAGCAAGCAAATAACCACGGTCAATTGTAATTCTTAAAAAAACCAGCAAAAAATAACCAATACCCCAACCATTACCGTTGCATTTAGAAAGATAAGGGGACACAAACATTAATTATCCTCATTTTTAAGTTTTGGACCAGGCCTGTTTTTTCTGAGTTTGCGTTTTAATAGCACTTCTGCTTTGTTAATAAATTTATCATTGCCCAGTGCTCTACCCGTTTTAGTGTGTTTTTGCAACTGTTCAATTTTGTTATCTTTTGCTTGTTGTAAGTAGTCTTGCCAATCATCAACTAATTCTAGTAGTCTATTTGGCTTAACAAGCCCAAAATCATCATGACCTGATAAATGTGCATGAACACTGCTATAAGCATAATCCCAAGGCTCGCTCACCATGTCTGCCATCACAGGATTAAGCTCAACATAGGCTGTAGCTTGTAAAAGGTAGGGCTCATCCATAGGAAAAGAAGAAAAACGCCCTTGCCAAAGATAACCTGTCCACCGTTGTCTTTGGTTAATCATACGTGTGTAGTTCTTATGTGCTTCACCAATGGCTTTACTTAGGTTTGACTGCTCATTAGGAGTGGCAATGATATGCACATGGTTAGTCATTAAGCAATATGCCCAAATTTCTATGTTTTCTTTGTCGCAATGATGTTTTAACAATTCAAGGTATTGTTGATAATCGTTTTGACTAAAAAAGACATCTTGTCGTCTATTGCCTCTTTGGACAATGTGATGAGGATAGTTAGGTATAACGATTCTTGCTAGTCTTGCCATTGGGATATTTTAGCATAGAATAATTAATGTTTGTGTCCCCTTATCTTTCCTTATCTTTTTTTTGTGAGGATAATTAATGTTTGTGTCCCCTTATCTTTTTGTCCCCTTATCTTTTATTTATTAATCGTTAATACAACGCACTGGCAGCCCATAATTTTGATCTATTATACTGACGCCATCAGTGTTAGAATTAAAGAAGAATACCTGACGACTAGCTCGATCTCCAGTCCAATAAGCTGGTGCTAGGCGAGCACCACCAATGGTATTCACATCCAATCGAGCATTCCTGCTTTCTCTAATATTAGTGGTTGGAAGTTTCAAGGGAGTATTAAAGCCTGCTTGATTACCCGTAGCATCATACGCATTCTCAAACTGGGATCGAGTTGGCACTCGGTAGCCCGGTGGGCAGATGCCGCCCTGATCGCTGCCATTAGCCCAAGCCGCTACTCTAGCTGAGCGATCGCTATCGGCGGTCGTCCAATCAATAATGGATATTGAGTTGCCAGTGTTGATGAACCGATTGCCGACATTGGTAATGCTACTGGCTCTGCTAGTGGTTCTAACAGCGCCGTTGTCACAGCTCACGCTATCACCAAAAGTCCCCGCACTGGTACTAAAGCAGCGCCCGTTGGGTTGATCAATTAACTGATGCCCATCTGCCTGCCTGCCCCATTGATACAGATCACCAAAACATAGTCTGTCATCATGTGCTGTGCAATCTCGAATGGCGCCTAAGTTTCTGCTCATCCAAACTTCTCTAAAATTATTGTTGTTGATATTCTCAATGTTGGCAAACGGCACGGCATCACGCTGATTACTGGTGAGTGATTGAATGCCGCTCACTGTTGCGCTGACCACAAAGTAGTAGCGATTACCATCCAGGGTTGGGGTGGTGAATGTGATGGCTGTGGTAGTGGCTGTGGTCATCTGTGCTAAATTACTCGCCTCAATGCCCCCGTTGTCTGTCTGCGACAGGGTTAGGGTTCTGGTTTGGTAATACACCGTGTAGAGATCAGCATTGGCAGTCTCAGTCCAGTCTAAGCGCACTTGGTCGCCATTCGTGCCCACTCGTCCACCGGTTGGGGTGGCAGAATCAAGCACTGGCGCTCTGAGTCGTATCTCCAACACAAAGCTGTCCTGGGCAGCACTATAGGTGTCATCTTGCGCTCTGGTTACAGTAATGGTGGTCGTGCCTATCTGGTCACCGAAGGTAATTTGCCTGCCAGACTCAGAGATTTGAGCCACAGCAGAATTAGAACTGGTTGCGGTGTAGGTTCCTACAGCTTGAAGTTGGTTAGTGGTAATGCTAAATGCATTCTCTATTAGCTCGTCTACCAGGCTACCAAAATTACCTGCTGCATTAGGAATAGTGAGCACCTGCTGTGTTCTAACAACCCTGACTAGAAAAGATTTCTGTATCGGGGCATATTCAAACCCATTGAGAGCGATGCCACCTGTGTTTCTAACGGTAATGGTGGCGGTGCCTAGCCCTCGTGGGTCAAAGATATTAGAGTTTACGGGTTCTACAACTGAATTGTTGGATGAGGTGGCAGATCTACCGCCAACCAGTCCATTATTATCAGGGTCACCAAGCGGGCCTCTAGAAGAAGAAACTCTTGAAAAAGCAGAATCGGTTATCTGGACTGTAATCTCACTGGTATTGAGGACTAGATTGGCAGGGTTTTGTTGCCTGAGCTCGAGTACCTCAAGGGTAAAAGTAATAGAGGCGCCCAGGTAGTTGGCACTTTCATCTACCTCGGCGATTAGTGTTGCCACGCCCATATTAGTGCCGTGTAGGGTAATGATGCTGGCACCATCTGCCCCAGTGGTGATGTTGCTAATCACTGAATTTGGATTGCTGATTAGGCTCACCGTTACTGGCGCGCCACCATTATTATTGTTAATCTGAGTGAGTTCACTGAGTGAGAAGGGGTCTTCATTGCGGCCGACTAAAAATGGGTTGCCATTATTAATGTTGAAATCTGGCAAAGTGTCTTTTGCAACTGTTACGTTATAGGAATCACTGGCCGGATTATAGTTATTATCCGCAGGCGCGGTGGCAGTAATCACTGCACTACCTGCACCGAGAATAACCACAAGGCCGTCTTGATTAACAGTAGCCACATCCGGATTACTTGAGGCGTAAGTTACCACCGCTGTGGAAGAATTACCCGTTGCAACTTGGGTAAAAGCAGGGGCATTAAAAACTAGGCTCTGGTCTGCTCCAGCCTCAATCGTTTGGTCGGCTCGCTCAACCACTACCTGGTAAGTATCAGTGGCAAGGAAATAGATGTTATCTTGGGGAGCGGTCACGGTAATTACCGCACGACCTGCATCACCAATAGTTACTGCGCCAACTGCGTCAACTGTGGCCACCGAGTCATTATCTGAGGCGTAAGTTACCACCGCTGTGGAAGAGTTGCCCGTTGGCGTTTGGGTAAAGCCAGCGTTAGTATCCCCGAAAGTTCGCATCTGATCCTGCCCAGCATCAAAAGCAGTTTGGGTTTCTCGAATAACACTCAGGGTGTAGCGCGCTGGGAAAGAGGGTGCATATATAGTACCCCCTACAGTCTGAGTACCACCAGAGAGTTGTGCGCTAATCACACTTTGCCCTATTGCTTGCACGTCCACTTCACCGGTTTGCGTATTCACTGTGGCAACCGTTGGTTGTGATGAGCTATAGGTTAGCGTGCCAACCCCGCCATTAATATCAACAGGCTGGGTAAAGTTATCAGCCAGCACGGTGATGGTGCGAGTTGCGATGCTAAAGGTGAGGCTGCCAAGTGCTTGTACTGCGCCATCAACAACCGATAAGGTAGTGGTTGTAGAACCTGCTAGGTAATTAGTGGTTTGTGGCACGCTAATTAGTAGGGTTGCATTACCTATATTGGTGCCCTGTGGGGTAAAGATGTTGTTGGTATTACCACCAACCTCGCCCAGATTACCAATTATGGTCTGGGTGTCAGTTTCATCATCAACATTATCACCATCAATAAAGGTATAAGCAACTGCCCCAGCGCCTGAATTACCCATCAATGAAAAACTGTCAAGGTCAAGCGTGCCTGCTGCCATCACCGAACGTTGAATGGGGTTATTGTTATTGTAAACCAGCATGAGTGGCGCTCGCTCAACGGTGATACTGTAGCTATCGGTGGCCCTATTGTAGTCGTTAGACTCAAAGGCGGTCGCGGTAATTACCGTACTGCCAACCCCTTCAATAGTAACCTCACCGTTGACATCATTAACAGCGGCAACATTCGGATTACTTGAGGTGTAAAATAGAGCGGTGATATTGCCCGTTGCAGCTTGGGTAAAGTTAGCCGCGACAAAAGTTCGTGTCTGATCAGGGCCAGCATCAATTATTTGGTTGGCTCGATCCACGGTTAGGGTAAAGGTGGTAGTGGCAAGATTGTATCTCTCATCTTGCGCTTTTTGAACGGTAATGGTGCTACTGCCACCACCTTCGATATTGATTTGACCATTTAAGATTCTAGCAACCTCGTCGTTACTAGAGAGGGTTGCGGTAACGGCACCGGTAGCAGAGGCTTGGTCTGAGTCGGCAGTTACTGTTAGCGGTTCAGCGCCAAAGGTAACTGAAGCATCGCTGATGCTAATGGTTTGATTGGCCCTGTTAATGACTAGGGTGTAGCGCGTGGAAAAAGGTGCTAAGGTATTATCCCCTGCCGCTGTGGCAGTAATGGTAACTGTGCCTGCTATGACGAAGGTAACCCTGCCACTATTATCAACGGTTGCAATATCAGTATCAGATGAGCGGTAGGTGATTGCCCCAACAGCGCCACTATTGGTTACTGTTTGGGTAAAGACCCCATTGTTGTCATCAAATGCAACGGTAATCATTTGGTTGGTGAAAGTTAGGCTGTTAGGAGATTGTTGGGGTAGCGCAATAATGTCTAGTGTCACTGTTGTAGAGCCTGCTAGGTAGTTATCACTTGGTGCTACATTAACTGTTAGGGTTACGGTGCCTATATTGGTGCCCTGTGGGGTAAAAATACCTGCTGGGGTAGTGGTGCCAATATTAGCATTGTTGTTGGTGATTGAGTAAGTAATCACACCATTACCTAAATTACCCGTTAAGGGATAAAGACTGCTATCGCTCAGGTTAAGTGTGCCTGCTGAGATAGAATGGATAATGGTATTGCCACCGTTGTAAACCAGCATGAGTGGTGCTTGCTCAACGGTGATACTGTAGCTATCACTGGCCTGATTATAGTTGGTACTCTCAGGCGCGGTCGCGGTAATCACCGCACTACCTGCATCACCAATAGTTACTACGCCATTTGCGTCAACTGTCGCCACCGCAGTATTATTTGAGGCGTAAGTTACCACCGCTGTGGAAGAATTACCCGTTGCAACTTGGGTAAAGTTAGCCGCGCCAAAAGTTCGCGTCTGGTCTGCTCCAGCCTCAATCATTTGGTCGGCTCGCTCAACCACTACCTGGTAAGTATCAGTGGCAAGATTGTATCTCTCATCTTGAGGGGCGGTCACGGTAATGACCGCACGACCCGCATCACCAATAGTCACTGCGCCATTTGCGTCAACTGTGGCCACCGCAGTATTATTTGAGCTGTAAGTTAGGGGGGTCGTCAGATTGCCAGTTGCACTTTGGGTAAAGCCAGCATCCCCGAAAGTTGGCATCTGGTCTGGTCCAGCCTCAATCATTTGGTCGGCTCGATTAATGACTAGGGTGTAGCGTACCGATAAAGGTGCTACGGTAGCAGTAATATCCCCCGCTGCTGTGGCAATAATGTCAACCGTGCCTGCTATGATAAAGGTAACACGACCGTTATTATCAACGGTTGCAATATTAGTATTAGATGAGCGGTAAGTGATTGCCCCAGTAGCGTTATTATTGCTTACTGCTTGGGTAAAGACACCATTATCAAATGTAGTGCTAGGCGTTTGGTCGGTGAAAGTTAGGCTGTCAGGGTTTTGTGGTAGCAAGTCCAAAACCTCCAAAGTGGTTGTTACAGAGCCCGCTAGGTAGTCGGTGGTCTGTGCTACACTTACAACTAGAGTTGCACTGCCGGTATTGGTGCCCTGTGGGGTAAAAATACCCGCTGGGGTAGTGGTGCCAATATTATTATTATTGTTGGTGAGTTGATAAGTAATCGTGCCACCGCCTAAATTGCCTGCTAGAAAAATGCCAAGGTCAAGCGTGCCTGCTGTCACCGCATGTTGAATAGGGTTATTGTTATTGTAAACCAGCGGTAGTGGCGCTCGCACAACGGTAATTGAAATTGTGGCGCTAATATTGGCGCCATTTGCCGTAGCAGTAATGGTTGCTGTGCCGTCACTAACACCGGTAACCACCCCAGTATTGGTATCCACGCTGGCAATAGTGGGGTTACTGGAACTGTATACAACTGAGGTATCCACTGCCTCAGCAGGTGAGGCAGTGGCTTGCACAGTGATGGTGCTACCGATGGTGACAGTAGATGTGGCAGGCAGGGTAATTGAGTTAATTGCAACCGTATTAGTGTTATTCATACGTATTGTGGCAGTGGCAGTGGCATCAATCACACTGGCAACTGCTGAGGCGGTGCTAGCCTCTAGGTTGGTTAATGCAGTGGCTATCAAGCCTCGAATATCATTAGTAGTAGTATTCGTGCCAGCTAAATGATTAGTCACTGCGGCAGTGTTGGTGTTGCCGGTGTTGACGCCAATTTGAGACACAACTGCCAGAGCCACGGCGTATTGGTCATTGAGGTCGTTAGGGTCAATAACCGCATTGGGAGCTGCTAGGTCGGTGGGAATCAGGGTGGTAACATCAGCAGTGGCAGTGCCAGTGCCTAAGCCAAATTGTCTGCCAACTTCTGTATTGAATGTGTTAATCACCTGATCAATTAAGACTGGGTTTTGACCAGCTCTGAGCCAGGCTAGGCTACTGAGTGGTGAAACCACGTACTCGCCACCACTTTGTGCGTTGACTGCGGCGGTGAGGGTACCTGTTACAAAAGTATTAGTAGCACCAGTTGCTTCATCAGTGTAAGTACCGCCACTGCATTCAATTAGGGTATTGCCAGTATTACTGGTAGAGAAAAAAACTGAGCCATTGGCATTTGAGGTGGCTGCAACTGTTGTGGTTCTGGTGCCGTTTGCAACGACTGTGGCCGTGCAGCTTGCATTCGTGACTCTGGCAGCCACCACAGTGGCACTAAAGCCTGTAGCGCCTGAGGAACCTGAGTCTGAAGAGCCACAGGATGCTAACACTAAGATGGTGCTGGCGATTGTTAATAATTTAATGATGTTATTAGAGATTGTGTTCATTTTTTTTATCCTATCTTGAGTTTGCTATTATGGGTTGGTTAAATTGGTATTGGCTTGGGTTTGTTAATGGGGATTAATTTAATATGATTGGTGCTTATGATAAACTAAAGTTATTTAGGTTTTGGGTGTTTTTTTAAAAAAAATTAAATTTTTTTTAAAATTAAAAGTTGACCCTACCTTCAAATACAAATTCTGCGGGTCCTGATAACAATATAGAGCCCTGTTTGGTATGAGTGACATGCACTTGTCCGCCACTCAAATGCACAACGACCCTAGCATTTAAACGCCCTATTTTCACACCGTAAGCTGTTGCCGCACAAGCACCAGAACCACAAGCAAGGGTTTCGCCTGCGCCGCGCTCATAAACACGCAGGCGAATTTCATCTTGATTAACAATTTGCATAAAACCAATATTGGCACTGTTTTTAAGTTTGGTTGAATTTTGCAAAATAATTGCTGTGGTCTTGATGTCAATATTAATATCATCCACAATCATCACCAAATGTGGATTACCCATCGACACAGCACCTAATTCAAAACCTTCAAGTTGATAATTGTCAGATTTTTCAAGCAGCAAACCAATTTTACTTGGCTCAAAACTTGGCTTACCCATAGCAACGGTTACACTGTTATCAGCATTGATTGATAATTCAATCACCCCTGCTTGGGTCTCAACTTTAAGAGGATTAGCACTACTTAAACTTTTTTTGCGCACAAATCGGGCAAAACAACGCGCACCATTGCCACATTGCTCAACTTCAAAGCCATTAGCATTAAAAATACGATAACCAAAATCAAACTCTTGAGAGCTCTCTACCATCAATAATTGGTCAAAACCTATGCCAAAATGTCTATCTGCCAGCGTTTGTATTTGCTTTTTAGTTAATAAAATATCACCTTTGGTGTTGTCAATCACCATAAAGTCATTGCCAAGACCGTGCATTTTTGTAAAGTTAACCAACATGATGATTATTTTACCCACTTGATTGAGTTAAATAATTGAGTTCTGCTAAAATGTAGCCATTTATAGCAACGAGTCAATTATGCAAACCCCTACTAACCTCACCTTAAATAAAGCAAAAACCCAATTAACCATTACTTTTGATAAGGTAGATTACCCGCTTCGTGCTGAATATCTGAGGGTTTATTCGCCTTCTGCTGAAGTGGTGGGTCACGGGCGCGGGCAAGAAACTTTGCAAGTTGACAAAGAAAATGTAACCATCCAACGCATACAACCTACTGGCAACTATGCGGTTATTTTGTTTTTTAGCGATGGACATGATAGTGGTATTTATTCATGGCAACACTTGCATAAATTAGCCACAAAACAACAACAACTTTGGCCTGAATACTTAAATAAACTCAAACAAGCGGGTCATACCCATAGCCAAATTAAATAGCCTAACGTTTAAATATGGCATTATTTGATATTTTAATCGCTTTAGTTGCCTTTATTGTTGCCATTATTATCTTGGTGACGGTACATGAGTTTGGGCATTTTTGGGTGGCAAAAAAGCTCGGGATCAAAGTATTGCGTTTTTCTATTGGTTTTGGCAAGGTGTTAAAATCTTTCAAAATTGGTGAAACTCAATATACATTATGCGCCATTCCGCTAGGCGGGTTTGTCAAAATGCTGGATGAGAATGAGGATGATATTGACGAACAAGAACAACATCGTGCTTTTAATCGGCGCAATGTTTATCAGCGTATTGCTGTGGTTGTGGCTGGACCTTTGGCTAATTTTGCGCTGGCTGTTGTACTCTACACCTTGGTTTTTACCATCGGTACCCAAGGCATCAAGCCAGTGGTAGGGATGGTAGAAAACAACAGCATTGCCGAGCAATCTGGTTTGGCATTTGGGGATAGATTACTGAGTATTAACACTAATAAAACCCCAAGTATTGGGGTATTTTCACAGCATTTTATCCAGCTTGCAACGCATCCAACCATTACTGTGGGGGTATTGACAAAAACTGGCGAATTAAAAACACGCAAGTTAGCCTTGAGCGGTGATTTTTTAGCCAAGCCAGAGCAAGGTCTTGAGCAATACTTAGGGTTTAGGTTTGCCCTGCCGAGCCTCAAGCCCATTATCAATCAAGTTGTACCTAGCAGTGCTGCTGATTTAGCGGGCATGCAATCGCTTGATGAAGTGCTCAGTGCTAAGGGTGAGGCTATTAACACTTGGCATGATTTTACCGAGCTCATTAAAAAACACCCAGCTCGTAGCATTAAATTGCAAGTTTTGCGTCAAGGCAAGGTTATCACTTTATCACTAACGCCAGACAACAAAAATGGCGTGGGTAAGGCTGGGGTTAGCGTGCAAGCACCTGAGAATTATTTGGACAAATGGCGCGTAGTGATTAAAAAAGACCCGATAGCTGCTTTTTGGTCTGCCAGTATAAAAACCTATCAACTGAGCTTATTAAACCTAAGAGTGATTAAAAAAATGATACTGGGTGAAACCTCTATCAAGCAGATTAGTGGCCCTATCGGTATTGCGAATTATGCAGGCAAAACAGTGCAAGTAGATTTGGTTTCGTTTTTATCTTTTTTGGCATTGATTAGTATTGGACTGGGTTTAATTAATTTGTTACCGATACCGCTATTAGATGGCGGACACTTGTTTTTGTATTTAATTGAAATCCTCAAAGGCTCTGCTTTGACTCAAAACACGCAACAATTATTGACTAAATTAGGTTTGTTGTTTATTGCCTCATTAATCTTTGTAGGTATGTATAATGACCTGCTGCGATTATTATAAGTTTTAAGATGTATGGCAAAAATTATTATTAAAATCTGTTTGATATTGAGTTTTTTCACTGCTACTTTTACCCCCCTAACACTTGTGGCTGCAAATATCAAAAGTATTGAAATATCAGGACTAGATGTCATATCTAGGGGCACGGTACTGAGTTATTTGCCTGTTGAAGTGGGTGATGAATACAATCAAGAAATCTCTGCAAAAATTATTCGTGTGCTTTACAAAACTCAATTTTTTAAAGACATTGAAGTTACACAACACGACCAAGTTTTAAAGATTAATGTTCAAGAGAATCCACACATTAAATATATTGAATTATTAAACTATACAGACAAAGTCCTGGTTAAAGACCGGATTGATGAAATCTTACAAGTCATGGGTTTGACTCAAGGTAGAATTTTTAATAAAAAACTCCTAAATGAACTCATCACTGAGCTACAAGCCGCTTATATTGCCAAAGGTTACTATAGTGCTAAAATCACTGAAACAGTTGAAGTTGATGCGCAAAATCGCGTTGGCATTGAGCTGGATATTTACGAAGGCAAAGTGGCACGTATTGATACCTTTAAAATAACTGGCAATAAAATCTACGACGAGGATGAGTTGCTAGATTTGTTTAAAATTGGTGAGCCAGATTTCTTTATTGTGAATTATTTTACTGAAAAAGACCATTACTCTAAAATTGAGCTTGATGCGGGTATTGAGGCAATGCGCTCTTTTTATATCAATGCAGGCTATCTTGATTTTAAAGTCATTAAAACCAACACTGAGCTTGCTGATGACAAAGAAAAAATAACTGTTGATATTCAAATAAATGAAGGACAACAGTACAAAATCAGCAATATTCGCTTCACAGGAGATTTACTCAATCAAGCACCTGAGGAATTAAAAAGTCTGTTTGCACTAAATACAGGTGATATATTTAAACGTAAACAAGTTGTCAAAGGCATCAGAGCGGTTTCTAATTTATTTGCCAATAAAGGTTATGCTTTTGCCAAAATAGACCCAATTACTAAAGAGGATAGCAAAAATCATACCATTGAGTTAAATGTCAACGTCTCGCTTAATCAAAAAGTCTATATCAATCGAATTACTATTGATGGTAACACACGCACACAAGACCACGTGATTCGTCGTGAAATCAATATTGCTGAAGGCGGACTTTATTCTGCCAGCGAACTCAATGAATCGATTAAAAAAATTAGGCGTTTAGGTTTTTTCTCTGATGTCAAAATGGAAGTGTCACAAGTTAACAACTCTCAAGATAAAATCAACGTTAATTTCACAGTAGAAGAAACCAAAACTGGTCAATTTTCAATTGGATTTTCTCAGTCTAATGAAGTCGGTATTGCATTTAATTTAGGCATTCAAGAAAATAATTTCTTAGGTACGGGTAATGTACTAAATGCCAATATCGTTAACTCAGAAGCGGTACAAGAAGCCAGTTTCTTTTTTTCAGACCCTTATTTCACCGACGACAAACACTCAATTAGTTACGGTATCTTTACTAAGTCTATTGATGGTGAAGAGTTGGACGTGAGCTCCTACCAAATTGACGAAAACGGTGTTTCAGTTGGTTACGGTATTCCAGTTAGTGAAAACACCCGCATTAACACAGAGATTGCAATATTAACCCGTGATGTCAATTGTGGCACTATTTTTGCCACTAATAATGAACCCCAACAATGTGCCGATGAAGACGACCTTGAAGTTAGACTGGGGGTTAATTGGTCAAACAATACTTTAAACAACTTCAACTTTGCGACCGAAGGGCAACAAAACAAAATCAGATTTAGACTTGCTTCACCGCTGGGTGATTTCCGCTACTATAAAATAGACGCTTCACACAAAAGTTATTATCCAATCAACCAAGAATTAACCTTTAACCTTAAAGGCGATATTGGCATTGGCAGCGGTTATGGTGGCAAAAGATTACCTTTCTTTGAGCGTTATTATGGCGGTGGTTCATCTTCTGTTCGTGGCTTTGATTTTAACTCATTAGGTGACACCTACTCCGATGGCAATGCTATCGGTGGTGGATTATCATTATTAGCCAGCACTTCGATTATCTCTACGCTAGACTTTGTCGGTAAAAAGGCTGATAATATGCGCGTTAGTGCATTTATTGATGCAGGTAGCATTAGCACAAAGCTGTCTAGTTTTGATGATATACGCTCAGCAACTGGGGTTGCATTTAACTGGTTAACCCCAGTTGGCCCGATTGGTATCTATGCAGCTATACCCTTACTTAAAAATAGTGGAGATAGCACTAAAAACATAGACTTCACTATAGGTACCAGCTTTTAACTCAACTTTATAACTATATAACCAGACTATCATGAAAATCTTGGCTTTTTTATTACTCACAGTTAGTCTAACCTTAGCTAGCGTATTGGCAGCACCACTTAAAATTGGTTATATTAATATTGACCATGTGGTTAGCAGCTCACCACAATTTATTGAGGCTAATCAAGCTGTAGTTGCGCAGTTTAAACCCCAAGAAGAAAAACTTTTAGCATTTAGAAAAGAAATAGAATCACTACTAATAGAATTTGACAACAATAAAGACGATTTATCCAAAGAAGAAATTAAGTCTGAGGTTAAAAAAATATCAGCTCTGGAAGCTGAACTTAAACAAAAAGCCATTAAATTGCAACAAGCATTGCAACTTAAAAATTCAACCGAATTAGGAAAAATTGAAGACTTAATCAATCAAACCATTCAAGAAGTAGCTAAAGAGCAAGAATTTGATTTAATCCTGTACCAAAAAGTCGCGTACGTTAGTGAAAAAATCAACATTACCTCTATAATTAGCGAAAGACTTAGGGCGTTATTTAAATAAGACCTTTGCATAAATAAAGAACCCCTCAATTAAAAAAATGTATACACTCAAAGAGCTTGCGGGTTTTATCGATGCAAAAATCATTGGTGATGCTAACCTTGAAATTACGGCTATCGCCTCAATTTCTTTGGCAAAAAAAAATCAACTAAGCTACATTGTTAGCAAAAAAAACACGCAAGATTTAACCACATCACAAGCGGGCGCAATTTTGTTAAATGAAAACTTATTATCCAAATGTCCTACTAATGCGTTAGTGGTGGATAACGTACGCTTGGCCTTTGCTAAACTCACTCATTATTTTAAGCAACAACCCACGCATTCAAGCGGTATTCATTCAAGTGTAAAAATTACCCATGCAAAAATTGCACAAAATTGTGTTATTGGTGAGCATGTTGTGATTGGCAATCATTGTGTTATCGGTGCACATTGTGTTATCGAAGCTGGTGTGATGATTGGTGATAATACGCATATAGGCTCAAATGTAGTGATTTTACAAAACTGTTTAATTGGTAACAATGTGGTCATCGCTCCAGGGGTAGTGATTGGCTCAGAGGGTTTTGGCAATGTTAAAGATAATCAAGGTCATTGGCATACAATTGCGCATTTGGGTAGGGTTGTGATTGGCAATCACGTTACCATTGGTGCTAATACTACCATTGACAGAGGAACACTGGAAGATACACAAATACACGATGGTGTGCGACTTGACAACTTAATACACATCGCTCACAACGTTATTATTGGTCAAGATACTGCTATTGCTGCCAATACAGGTATTGCTGGTAGTACAATTCTAGGAAAGCGTTGTATGATTGCTGGCATGGTAGGAATTATTGACCATATTAACATTTGTGACGATGCAATTATCAGTGGCAACAGTACAATTGATAAAGACATTAAAAAACCGGGTCTCTATACTGGTATTATGCCACTGATGCCACACAAACAATGGCAGAATATCAGTATATGGTTGACAAAACTTGATAAAATCACCAAATACCTAAACGTTAAACTCAAAAATTTAAAGGACTAAACCTCTATGCAGATGAATATTCAGGATGTGAAAAACTACCTGCCTCACCGCTACCCTTTTTTACTCATCGACAGAGTGCTAGCGTTAGAAGTTGGGAAATCTTTGGTTGCGATTAAAAACACTACCTTTAATGAGCCGCAATTCACTGGGCATTTTCCTGGACAAGCGATCATGCCAGGGGTAATGATTGTTGAAGCATTGGCGCAAGCTACTGGTATTTTAGCGTTTAAATCTGAACAAAGTAAGCCAATTGATGGGCAAATATATATGTTAGTTGGGATTGATAAGGTGCGCTTTAAGCGTATGGTTGAACCGGGCGATCAAATACGCTTAGCAGTAGAAGTAATTACTATTAAACGTGGCATATGGAAGTTTAAATGTCAGGCTTCGGTTGAGGGGGAAATAGTCACTAACGCTGAGCTAATGTGTACACAAAAAATAGCAGATTAAAAATCAAACTCAAGTTGAGGAAAATATTATGGCAATAGACCCTAATGCAATCGTACATCCTAGTGCTAAAATTCATAAAGACGCAGAAATATGTGCTTACGCTATTATTGGTGCTAGCGTAGAAATTGATGCTGGCACCATTATTGAATCACATGCAGTGATTCAAGGTCCGACTAAAATCGGCAAAAACAACCATATTTATTCATTTGCCTCGATTGGTGGCGATCCGCAAGATATTACTTATGAACAGGGGCAAGAATCTAATTTAATTATTGGTCATGATAACTTAATTCGTGAATTTTGCACCATTAACCGTGGTACAGAGAAAGAAAATTCTATCACTCGAGTGGGCTCCAATAATATGCTGATGGCCTATGTGCATATTGCGCATGACTGCCAAGTAGGTAATCATGTGATTATGTCTAATAACGCCTCATTAGCAGGCCATGTAAAGATACAAGATTGGGCAATTCTCGGTGGCTTTACTTTAGTCAAACAGTTTTGTATGATTGGCATGCACACCTATATTGGCATGGGCTGCCAAGTCAATAAAGACATTCCTTCTTATATGGTGGCTTCGGGTGTACAAACTCGCGTTAGAAGCATTAATGTTGAGGGAATGCGACGCCGCGGCTTTTCACCGAATGCTATTGCCGCTATTAAACGCGCCTTTAAATCAGTTTATCGTGAATCTGGTTTGTTAGATCAATCTTTGAGGGCGTTAGAACAATCAGAATCCGACCACCCAGAAGTGATGCAGTTTATCAAATGTATTCGCAAATCTAATGTTGGTATTATGCGTGGCCCAACTGAAGAGTAAAATCTGGATAATACTATAATGAGTAGGTCTTTTTTAAAGTCTAGCAGTGTTGTTACTGCTATGACTTTTGTATCGCGCATTCTAGGGTTAGTTCGTGACTACTTTATTGCCCGCTACTTTGGTGCTAATGGCTTAACTGATGCTTTTTTTGTTGCCTTTAGAATCCCTAATTTTCTTAGAAGACTGTTTGCTGAAGGGGCTTTTTCTCAAGCCTTTGTGCCGATTTTAGCCGAAGCTAAAGTTAAGCATGGCGCAACTGAGGCACAAAACGTCATTAATCATATTGGTACTAAATTTTTAATCATTTTGATTGTTATTACTGTGATTGCTGTTATTGTCGCCCCGCTGATTATTTTTATGTTTGCTTGGAATTTTTACTTTGACGCTGAGCAAATTAAATTCAATTTAGCTACTGATATGCTCAGAATTACTTTTCCTTATTTACTACTGATTTCACTCACCGCATTTTCAGGGGCTATTTTAAATACTTATGATAAGTTTGCACTGCCTGCCTTTACCCCAGTTTTACTCAATATTTCAATGATTTTAAGTGCTATTTATTTGTCTAGGTACTTGGCAACACCTATTATGGCATTAGCATGGGGGGTATTGATTGGTGGCATTGCACAACTGTTATTACAAATTCCGTTTTTAATTAAAATCAAAAAAATGCCGCGCTTAGTGCGGGGTCAGCACGATAGCGTCAAAACTTTAAAAAAACGCATGTTGCCTGCCCTATTCGGGGTTTCAGTCTCACAAATTAACCTGCTAATTGATACCATGATTGCCACCACTTTGGTCAGTGGCAGTGTTTCTTGGTTGTATTACGCTGATCGTTTATTAGAATTACCTTTGGCATTGGTCGGCATCGCCTTGGCAATTGTCGCCTTGGCAAAACTCAGTCATCATTTTGCCAATCAAGATGAAAAGCGATTTACTGATAGTCTTAATTATGCGTTAAAAATTGGATTGTTACTGGGTGCGCCCGCTTGCGTAGGCTTAATATTGTTAGCAGAGCCACTCATTATCACTTTGTTTCAATATTATGAATTTAGTGCCTTTGCAGCGAGGCAGTCTGCGCTTAGTTTGATGGCATATGGCTCGGGGCTAGTGGCTTTTATTATAGTCAAAATCTTAGTCCCAGCATTTCTTGCGAGAGGAGACACCAAAACGCCAGTTAAAGTGGGCGTGGTGGCAATGCTGACAAATGTCTTGCTAAATATTATATTAGCGTATTATTTTGCCCATGTCGGTCTGGCGATTGCTACCTCAATCTCAGCTTTAATTAATGCGTTTTTGCTATATTATTATCTAAATAAACGATCAATTCTGACAATTTCTAGTGATTTAATCAAACTTTTTTTAAAAATTTTAATAGCAAGCCTTATAATGGCTATTTTTATTTTAAATTTTGCTAATAGCCCTGATTTTTATTTAGTAGCTGATGCTTGGCAACGTATCAGCGTGATTATGCTAACCATTGTTAGTGCTGCAATCATTTACTTTGTAGGTTTGGGTTTATTAGGCGTGAGGATAAAACAATTATGAAGACCGTACAATGTATTAAATTAAACCAAGAACTTGAAGCACTAGAACGCGCGCCCTACCCAGGTGATTTGGGCAGGCGTATTTTGGCTAATGTTTCTAAGTCAGGCTGGCAATTATGGCTAGATTATCAAACCATGTTGATTAACGAAAACAATCTCAATATGCTAGATGACAAAGCGCAAAGCTACCTTAAAGAACAAATGGAAAAATTCTTTTTCTCCACAGAAGGGGCTGATGATATTCAAGGCTATAAGCCTACTTCCAAGCCTTAATTTATTTAGTATTTATGGCTAATTTATTTATTGTTTCTGCGCCTTCAGGTTGTGGTAAAACTTCTTTAGTCAAAGCATTACTGGAAAAAACCACTGATGTATCAGTATCAATTTCCCACACCACGCGCCCTGCTCGCCCAGGTGAGATAGAGGGTGAAAATTATTTTTTTGTTGCTGTTGATGAGTTTGAAAAAATTGATCAAGAAAATGGGTTTATCGAATCCGCTCAAGTCTTTGACAACTATTATGGTAGCAGCAAACAAAGCGTTAAAAACTTACTGGGTAGCGGCTCCGATGTTATTTTAGAAATTGATTGGCAAGGGGCTAGAGCGGTCAAAAAAAACTTCCACCACGCCATTAGCATCTTTATCTTGCCACCCTCTCAAGCAGCTCTAAGAGAGCGTTTAACCGCTAGAGGGCAAGACAAGCAAAGTATTATTAACAAGAGAATGTCTGATGCAGTTAGCGAGATGCAACATTTTGCTGAATTTGATTATTTGGTGATTAATGATAATTTTGATGTTGCGTTAAATGATTTACTAACTATTATTTATTCTCAGCGTCTAGTCCTTGCCCAACAACTCAACAAGCATCAAACCTTGCTTAAACAATTAACTTAATCTATAATATTAACCCATACTAATATTAATTAATTAATTATAACTATGAATCCAGATTTTGCCCCCACTGCTAAAACTGCTATTAAGCCTTCAAATGCCTTAGGTATTCAAAAATATCCCCCTATTTTAACAGCACAAGAAGAATATGCCTTGGCAGTTGAGTTATACGAAAACCACAATTTAGACGCAGCAAGAAAATTGGTGTTATCCCACATGCGTTTTGTTGCCTTTATTGCTCATGGTTACAAAGGTTATGGCTTAGAACAAGCCGACCTCATTCAAGAGGGTACAATCGGCTTAATGAAAGCGGTAAAGCGCTTTAATCCACACAAAAAAGTACGTCTCGCTTCTTTTGCAGTGTATTGGATTCGTGCTGAGATTCATGAATTTATCTTTAAAAATTGGAAAATTGTAAAAGTTGCAACCACCAAAGCACAACGCAAATTATTCTTTAAACTTAAAAAAGCCAAAGCACAAATATACCAATCACTCACCAACGATCAGGCTGACAAAATTGCCGATGATTTAGGTGTGCGCCGCCAAGATGTGTTGGAAATGGAATCACGCCTAACATTTAATGATGTGGCTTTTGAAGTTTCTGATGACGAAGACCTATCTGCACCAGAACATTATTTAACTAACGACACCCAAACTCCTGAACAATTGTTACTTGCCGATGATTCAAAAAAGCAAACACAGCAAGCACTTTATCAAGCCTTATCTGCCTTAGACGCAAGAAGTTTGGATATTTTACAAAGCAGGTACTTGAAAGAAGAAAAAACAACCCTACATACTCTAGCAGACAAGTATGGGGTTTCCGCTGAGCGGGTTCGTCAGCTTGAAAATAAAGCGATGCAAAAACTTAAAATGGCACTTGCTTGAGCGTTTTTTTAACTATAAAAGTATTGCTTATATATTGTTTTAACTTTTTTTAAACTAGGAGAAAAAAATGAATATTCGTCCCCTTCACGACCGCGTGGTCGTGCGTAGAACGCAGGAAGAAAAAACCACAACAAGTGGTCTTATCATTCCTGATTCAGCCGCTGAAAAGCCTTCAAGAGGTGAAATTCTTGCCGCAGGTAATGGCAGAATTAACGACAATGGCGATGTGCTTGCACTAGATGTTAAAGTCGGTGACCAAGTGCTATTTGGTCAATATGCCGGCACTGAAATTAAAGTAGATGACGAAGCATTATTAGTAATGCGTGAAGACGATATTGTCGCAGTAATTGAATAAAAAGGAGATTAATTATGTCAGCAAAAGATGTGAAATTTAGCGCAGAAGCTAGAAATTTAATGCTAAACGGTGTCAACACCTTAGCAGATGCAGTAAAAGTAACTTTAGGCCCTAAGGGTAGAAATGTGGTTTTAGATAAATCATTTGGCGCACCTACCATCACTAAGGATGGTGTTACGGTTGCTCAAGAAATCGAACTGGAAAATAAATTTGAAAATATGGGTGCACAAATGGTTAAAGAAGTCGCCTCTAAAACCAATGATATTGCTGGTGACGGCACAACCACAGCCACTGTGTTAGCTCAATCACTAGTCATTGAGGGCGTCAAGTCAGTGGCAGCTGGCATGAACCCAATGGACCTTAAACGTGGCGTTGATAAAGCCACTGAGGCAGCGGTTAAAGCACTACAAAAATTGTCGCAGTCTTGTGATGATACCAAAGCAATTGCTCAAGTAGGTACTATTAGTGCTAACTCTGATATTTCTGTGGGTAATATTATCGCTGAAGCTATGGAAAAAGTTGGTCAATCAGGGGTTATTACCGTTGAAGAAGGCTCTGGTTTTGAAAATGAGCTTGATGTTGTTGAAGGTATGCAATTTGACCGTGGCTACTTATCGCCTTATTTTGTCAACAACCAAGAATCTATGGTTGCTAATTTAGAGTCTGCGTTTGTACTACTACATGACGGAAAAATCTCAAATATTCGTGATTTACTACCGACCTTAGAGATGGTACAAAAATCAAGTAAACCTTTATTAATTATCGCTGAAGATATTGAAGGTGAAGCCTTGGCAACCTTAGTGGTGAACAACATGCGCGGCATTGTGAAAGTGGCAGCAGTTAAAGCACCTGGTTTTGGTGACCGCCGCAAAGCGATTCTGCAAGACATTGCAGTACTAACGGGTGCAGTGGTTATCTCTGAAGAAGTGGGGCTCTCTTTAGAAACACTAGTTGAAGAGCAACTCGGTAGTGCTAAACGTATTGAAATCGGCAAAGAAGACACCATCATTGTTGATGGTGCTGGCAATAAGGCTGATATTAATACACGTATCTCACAAATCAAGACACAAATCGAAACCACCACTTCAGAATACGACAAGGAAAAACTCATGGAACGTCTTGCCAAACTCTCAGGTGGCGTTGCGGTGATTAAAGTCGGTGCTGCAACCGAGGTAGAAATGAAAGAAAAGAAGGCTCGCGTAGATGATGCACTACATGCGACTCGTGCTGCTGTTGAAGAAGGCGTAGTGCCTGGTGGCGGTGTTGCTTTGATACGTGCGATTAAAGCCTTAGATGGACTGAGTGGCGATAACCACGACCAAAATATCGGTATCAATATTACCAAACGTGCAATGGAAGCACCACTCAGACAAATCGTTACTAATGGTGGCGGTGAAGCCTCTGTTGTGCTTAACGCTGTCGCCAGCAAAAAAGGTAATTATGGTTATAACGCAAGTACAGAAGTCTATGGTGATATGTTAGAAATGGGCATTTTAGACCCAACCAAAGTAGTGCGTGCCGCCTTGCAGCATGCAGCCAGTATTTCAGGACTGATGATTACTACTGAAGCTATGATTACTGAGATTCCACAAGAAGCGACACCTCCAGTAGCACCTGATATGGGTGGCATGGGCGGCATGATGTAATTCACACTTAGCACAACCTTGAAAAAGCCTCGTTTTTACGGGGCTTTTTTTGGTATGATACTTGCCAAAAATTATGCTACTAAGTATGAACGATTATAATTCAACCTCCATTGAAGTATTAACTGGTTTAGAGCCAGTACGCAAACGCCCAGGTATGTACACCGATACCGAAAGACCTAATCACTTAGCGCAAGAAGTGATTGATAATAGCGTTGATGAGGCTGTGGCTGGCTACGGTTCTAATATTAACGTGGTTTTATGTAAAGATGGCTCACTTTTAGTTGAAGATAATGGTCGAGGCATGCCCATTGATACACACTCTAAAACAGGCAAGCCCGGTGTTGAGGTAATTCTCACCAAACTACATGCTGGCGCTAAATTTTCTAATGACGCTTATCAATTCTCAGGCGGATTACACGGGGTAGGCATCTCGGTGGTCAATGCCCTATCCTGCTTGGTAGAAGTTTGGATTAAAAGGGGGGGCAAAGAGTATTATATTAGTTTTTCTAATGGGTTTAAAAAGACTGACTTAAAAGCAATCGGCACTGTTGGAAAACGCAATACAGGCACCAAAGTTAGATTTATCCCTGATGCCCAATTTTTTGATTCTAATAAATTTTCTGCCACCAAACTGCGTCATAATCTTAGGTCTAAAGCAGTTTTATGTCCAAATTTAGCCATCAACTTTACTAACGAAATTGACAACACTCAAGATAAATGGCTGTACAAAGAAGGTCTCAAAGATTATTTATCAATCTCACTAGACGGCTTGGATTGTTTGCCAACTTCGCCTTTTATTGTTGATTTTTTCTCACCAGAGCAGCAGCTTAATTGCTCTTTGGCATGGACACAGTACCATGTCAATGTTGTAGCTGAAAGCTATGTCAATCTGATTCCAACCACAAATGGCGGCACACACGTGAATGGACTTCGCTCAGGACTCACTGATGCACTAAAAGAATTTTGTGAATTTAGAAACTTGCTACCCAAAAATATCAAACTGACTCCAGATGATGTTTGGCAAAAAATTGCCTATGTGTTATCAATCAAAATGTTAGAGCCGCAATTCTCCAGTCAAACCAAAGAGCGGCTTTCATCTCGAGAAAGCGCCGCTTTTGTTGCCAATGTGGTTAAAGATACCTTTAGCTTATGGCTAAATCAGCATACTAGCATTGCTGAGAAAATTGCTGAATTAGCAATTATGAGCGCACAAACTAGGCTCAAAACAGGCAAAAAAATCATTCGTAAAAAAATTGTCAGTGGCCCTGCTCTGCCTGGCAAACTCTCAGATTGCACCAGTAGCGATCTCAGTCAAACTGAGGTTTTTTTAGTTGAGGGTGATTCGGCTGGCGGCTCTGCCAAACAAGCACGAGACAAAGAATATCAAGCTATTTTGCCACTACGCGGGAAAATTCTCAATACTTGGGAGATTGATTCTGAACAAGTACTAGCCAGCAATGAAATACATGATATTAGCGTTGCCATTGGTCTTGAGCCTAATAATGAAGATTTGAGTGCTTTGCGTTATGGCAAAATCTGTATCCTAGCAGATGCAGATTCAGATGGTGCACATATTGCCACCTTGATCTGCACTTTGTTTGTTAGGCATTTCCCCAAACTTATCGAACAAGGTCATGTGTTTGTCGCCATGCCGCCTTTATACAGAATTGATGCTGGCAAACAAGTCTATTACGCACTTGATGAGCTGGAACGAGACACGATTGTCAATAAAATTGAAAAAGCAAACAAACAAGTAAAAATTCAAGTGCAGCGCTTTAAAGGGCTTGGCGAGATGAACCCTTCTCAACTTCGGGAAACTACCATGTTGCCTGATACCAGACGACTAATTCAACTAAACTTAGACGATTCATTGCAAGTTTTTCAAACCATGGATATGCTGCTGAGCAAAAAGCGCGCGCCCGATCGTAAAAAATGGCTAGAAGAAAAAGGCAATCTGGCCAATGTCTAATAATAACAAAGCCATCGTCTTATTGTCAGGCGGGCTAGATTCTACCACCACACTTGCCATTGCCAAGTCTCAAAATCTTGATTGTTATGCACTGAGTTTTGATTATGGGCAAAAGCAAAAATCAGAATTAAAATCAGCGGTTAAAATCGCTCAACAATTTGACGTTATTGAACATAAAATTATGAATATTGCATTGTCTGATTTTGCTGGCTCGGCACTGACTGACAAGACCATTAAAGTCCCTAAATTTCAACCAAGCAATGCCATTCCAATCACCTACGTGCCTGCGCGTAATACTATTTTTTTATCCTTTGCCATAGCTTGGGCAGAAGTACTAGATTGTCAATTGATTTTCATCGGCGTTAATGCACTTGATTATTCAGGCTATCCTGATTGTCGACAAGCCTATATCAGCGCCTTTGAAGCTATGGCTAATTTAGCAACCAAACAAAGCATAGAAGGGAAAAAAATATCTATTATTACGCCACTTATTGCACTTAATAAGGCACAAATTATTCAACAAGGCTTGTCTTTAGGGGTTGATTATTCAACCACTGTCACCTGCTATCAAGCAAATGAACAAGGTGAGGCTTGTGGTTTTTGTGATGCTTGTGAATATCGTAAATTAGGCTTTAAATCTGCTGGGGTGATTGACCCAACCCAATACCAATAATTAGACTAAAAAAAATTTAATTTAACCTTGTTTTGTTTTTATTTGACGATAAAATGACAGTTTTAATCTATTAAAGGGATAATCAATGAGTATCGAAGAAAGAGTAAAAAAAGTTGTAGCTGAACAGTTAGATGTTAGCGGTGATATTGACAATAACGCCTCTTTTATTGACGATTTAGGTGCTGACTCTTTAGACACAGTTGAGTTGGTTATGTCTTTGGAAGAAGAGTTTGATTGTGAAATTCCTGATGAGCAAGCAGAAAATATCACTACTGTTCAACAAGCAATTGATTACGTTAATGCTAACTTATAAATCTCGTTCGGTAAAAAATAAAAGGCGTGTCTTAATAACACGCCTTTTTTTTATCTTAACCACTACGTAAGTAAAAAGCTATATATTATGAACAAAAGAAGAGTTGTTATCACGGGTCTAGGCATGGTTTGTCCAGTTGGTTTGAGTGTTAAAGAATCTTGGAGAAATATTCTCAACGCTCAATCTGGCATTGCCTCGCTCAATAATATAGCCACCAAAGGTCAATCGGTTACCTTTGGTGGCTCGGTTAAAAACTTCGATGTTAGCAATTATCTCAACTCTAAAGATGCCAAAAAAATGGATACCTTTATCCATTACGGTATGGCAGCTGGCATTCAAGCCATTGAAGATAGCGGAATTGAAATCACTGAAAAAAATGCGCAGCGCATTGGGGTAGCAATTGGGGCGGGTATTGGTGGACTAAGTACCATTGAAAAAACTGCCGATTTATTTAGAGAAAAAGGCGCTAGACGCATTTCACCGTTTTTTGTCCCCTCAGCTATCATCAATATGATTTCGGGTAACTTATCTATTAAATATGGCATGCAAGGTCCTAACTTCGCTATTGTTACCGCCTGTACTACTGGTACGCACAACATTGGAGATGCTTCGCGTTTAATTGAATACGGCGATGCTGATATAATGGTGGCTGGTGGTGCAGAAATGTCAACCACCAATTGTGGCTTAGGTGGCTTTGCTGCGGCTCGCGCCCTTTCTACTCGTAACGATGACCCAACCACTGCTTCTCGACCTTGGGACCAAGACCGTGATGGCTTTGTGCTGGGTGATGGTGCTGGCGTGGTTGTGTTGGAAGAATACCAACATGCCAAAAAACGTGGTGCAAAAATTTATGCCGAAGTATTGGGCTACGGCATGAGTAGTGATGCTTATCACATGACACTGCCTTCTAAAGGCGGCGAAGGTGCTGCCAGATGTATGCAAAATGCGATTAAAAATTCTGCCATTAATATTGACCAAATTGATTATATCAATGCACACGGCACCTCAACCCTTGCAGGCGACCAAGCAGAAACTGATGCAGCCAAACTAGCCTTAGGCAAACACGCTTATCATATTGCAATGAGTTCTACCAAGTCCATGACTGGACATTTATTGGGCGCTGCTGGAGGCATTGAGGCAATTTTTAGTGTATTGGCAATACAAGATCAAGTTGCCCCACCAACTATCAATATTATTAACCAAGACCCACTGTGTGATTTAGATTACGTCGCCAATCAAGCAAGAGAAATGGAAATTGACTACGCCATTTCCAATTCTTTTGGCTTTGGTGGCACCAATGGCACAATCGTATTGGGCAAAGTTTAAGTCTTTACATCAGTGCTAGTAATCAGTCCTTTAACAAAATCATAAACACTAATCACACCATTTTGAACACTATTCATCACTGCTTCTTTGTCGGCGATTAACAACCAAGCATTATTGGTAGTTTGAAATTCAATAGCGCCACCAATCAAAGACAAAATTGCCAAAATAACAACCACACTAACTAAAAACTTAACCATCATTAGAAATACTTAAAAGATCAAAAAAGGCGTATTTTACCTAATTCCACTTGCTTTAAGTAACGCTTTGATACTTGGCTGAGCGCCTCTAAATTTGACATATTGCTGCATAAAATCTAGGCTACCACCTACTTGCAAAATATGATGCTTAAAATCATTCGTAGCATCAGAGCCAATACCACCACGCGTTTGTACATAATCATAAGCATCTGCTGCCAAAACTTCTGCCCATTTATAGCTAAAATATCCAGCTGCATAACCACCACTAAATACATGCCCAAAGGTGTTTAAAAAACGATTCTCGTCAATACTCGGCATCAAGGCAGTTTGGGCTCTAACTTGAGCTAATATTTGATAAGTATCTTGACTGGATATGTGCGTGTGAATATCCCACAAAGCAAGCTCACATTGTCGCAACATTGCTAAAGCTGATTGAAAGTTTTTAGCCTCAATTAACTTTTGGTACAAATCATCAGGCAGAGATTCGCCTGTTTGCCAGTGTTTTGATAGTAACTTAACCACCTCGCGTTCATAACAAAAAAACTCCATATACTGGCTCGGCAATTCAACACCGTCCCAAGGCACACCAGTAATTCCAGCGCCACTGGGATAGACTACTTTAGTCAACAAATGGTGCAGTGCATGACCAAACTCATGAAACAAGGTAGTAATTTCATCAAATTCAAACAAGGCGGGTTTATCATTAGCGGGTGAATTTAAATTGCAAACCACAAAAGCCACTGGTTTATTCTCACCCATCAGTGGCTGATAATCTGCCATCCAAGCACCACCACGCTTGTTTTCTCGGGCGTAAATATCCAAATAAATTCGCCCTATCAAACCTTGTTCATCACTAATTTCCAAAACGCTAACATCTTGATGATATGACTCTTCTTTCAATCGCGCTATCTTAATTTGGTAAAGATTTTCAATCGTATCAAATAACCCCTCTAGCACTTGTTGTTCTGGAAAATACGGGGTTAAATCTGTTTTTTTAAAGCCAAATTTTTGCTCTTTTAGCTGTTCAGAATAATAACTTAAATCCCAAGGCATCAAATCAATACCTGCAAACTCTGTTAATTCTGCTAATTCTTGCTGCGCTTGAGGTTTTGAGTGAGTTACCAAATCTTGCAAAAAATCAATAATTTGTGTCTCTGACGCTACCATTTTAGCTGTAACAGAAAACTGCACGTAATTCTCAAAACCCAAAATTTGAGCCATTTCTTGCCTCAAGTTCAAGATTTCATCCATAATCGCTTTATTATCAAATTCAACTGAGGTGATACCAAGTTCACAAGCACGAGAAACATACGCCTTATAAACTTCTTGTCTTAATTCACGATTATCTGCATAAGTCATAACATCGATATAAACAGGAGTTTGCAAGTTAATTTCATAATCATTAGCAGTTTTAATTTTCGCCAATTGTGCCTCGCCATACCCTTTTAATTCATCCTTACTGAGTAATTTTTTCCATTCATTGGTGGCTTTGAGGCTGTTATTAGAAAATTGGTTACTCAAAATGCTTAATTTTTCTTGAATCGCTTTAAATCGCTCTGATTGCTTGGCTTCCAAACCAACCCCCGAAAGTTCAAAAGTGGTGATTGCATGTTTGATAATATGGCTTTGCTGCTCATCCAAATTCGTATCTTTAAGGCGTTTATAAGCCTGATACAGGGCTTTATTAGTGCCAATTTCGGTATAAAAGTTACTAATCAATGACAAAGTTTTTTCATACTCAATGTTAAAATCCTCAGTAAACATAACCGCATTCAAATGAGCGTGCACACTGGTGTGTTGCCCCAGTTCAAATTCAACCTTATCTAGGCGCCCAACCACACTTTGCCAATCCATCCCCTGACTAGCACGACTCGCCACTTCCAAGCCTTTTTCAGTCAGCTTTTGAATGGTTTTAACAATATCTTTAGGTTGAAAGTTTGGGGTCATTTTGTGTATCATATCAGCTTAAAAAAAATAAGTCATTTTATGTCAATTTTGCTTAAAATTTAACAATGAATAAAACATTTTTAACCTTAAACTTGATAATACTTACCCTATTTAGCACGCTGGTTGTCGCTGGCAGTAGCTACACTGCAAAAAAACTTAATCAAATGATTGCTATTGGCAAATACCCGATTTTGGGGGAAACTATCAACACCCAAAACAAATCAATAAAATTTTCTGACTGTAAGCCTTTGGCAAATAAAATCATAACTGAGTTTAGCCAAAGCTATCCTACTAAAACTGTGGTAGATACTCGCTTAATTTACATGGTAGAAGCATGGAAAAATGACGCAATTATCATCATCACTTGCTCAGAAGCAAACAAGACTATGGAATTGGCTGAATTTGCATACCAATAAAATCAGCTGTTGCACGCTCGCCCAAACTCGTGCTTGAGGTAGCAGTGTGCTTTGGTAGTGCTGTGTTTTATAGAATAATTAATGTTTGTGTCCCCTTATCTTTTCTTTGGTAGTGCTGTGTTTTAATCTTGCCATTTTGTTAGGATGCAGAAAAAATGTTATTTTTTTATAAAATAACACTCTGAAGTTCCCCCAAAAAACTGGACACTAAATTATAACAATTTAGGAGTCCAAAATGACCATAAAGAAACAAAAATTCACCAAAACCTTTAAACTAGAAGCCCTGCATTTAGCAAACCAGCCTAATACCTCTGTAGCGCAACTTGCAAGAGATTTAGGTATTCGCCGTAATATGATCTATAAATGGAGGGAGCAGTTGAATAAAAAACAAGACAAAGCCTTTAAAAGAACCGCTGATAACACCAATACACCCCATCACAAAGCAACACATGCTGAATTACTAAAACAAAATAAACAACTAGAAAAAGACCTAAAGCTTGCACAAATGGAGGTAGAAATCCTAAAAAAGGCCAAGGTCTACTTCAAAAGCCAAAACACTTAAGGTTTAAGTTTATTGCCACTGAGGCAACAAACTATCCAATCACTGTTTTGTGTGGGTGTATGCAAGTATCCAAAAGTGGATACTACTATTGGAAAAATACACCACAAAGCCCAAGAAGTAGGCAAAACGATAAGATTTTACTAAAGATAATCCAAGCCTTTAAACATAGTAGAAAAACCTATGGATCACCTAGGATTTACGCAGAACTAAAAGCACAAGGCGTCAAAGCGAGCTTAAATAGAATTGCAAGACTCATGCATAAAAATGGCATTCACGCCCATTTTAGCATTCGTCATAAGAGAGTTAAAACACCTAGAAACAATGTCAATTTTGCCCATAACATTTTAAACAGAGAATTTGCTGCAACAACACCTAATACCAAGTGGGTTAGTGACACCACTTTTGTCTGGACAAGTCAAGGCTGGTTATATTTAGCAACAATCGTTGATTTATATTCTCGTAAGGTTGTTGGTTGGGCAATAAGTGCTAGTAATGACACCCAACTGGTTATTAACGCACTGTCAATGGCAATCAATAACAAATCAAGACAACAAGCCGTGTTACTACATTCTGACCAAGGATCAACTTATAGAGCCTATGAATACATCACACTATTCAAAGCAAATAATATTACCCAAAGCATGAGTAGAAAGGGTGAATGCCATGATAATGCAGTTGCTGAGAGCTTTTTTAACACCCTGAAAACAGAGTTAATTAATCAACAAACCTATCAAACTAGGCGAGAAGCAAGCAGTGCTATCTTTGAATACATTGAAGTGTTTTATAACAAAATCAGACGACATTCAACGATTGGTTATTACTCACCTAGTGATTATGAAAAGAGGTTTTATTGCAATAACACTCCCTAATTTAATATTAAGCCTTTAAGACTTAAATTAGGGCTTGGAACAAGTTCCAAGTTGGGGCTTTGCCCCAAACCTAGAGAAAACCATTCAATTAAAAAAACAATGGGAATTTAATAAAAAAATAGGCTTATAATTTATTGGGACGGTGTCCAGTCAAGTGGGGGAAGCGCACTCTGACCCTAATTATTAAAATCACTAAACAAATAGTTATTCAAAAACTTATACGTCTAACTATTTGTCTTTTCTTTTAAACCACTGAATTAAAACTTCATTTTCAGACCCAATTCACCCACCAGTGCATTACTATCAACAACATTATTCAAGCTGCTACTAGCAGTCACTATTGCAAATAACTCAACATCATTTGAGGTATGAGAGACGTCAGCTCCGATTTCTGCTGACCACTCATCGGGTTGTACCACTGACATTAACGCGAGTTTCGCCATCAAATTCATGAATAATATTCGCCAATAAGTAGGCCTTGGTGTTATCTTTTGAATGTTTGTGCCCCTTATCTTTTTAGGAACGAAAAAAAGAAGTGAGAATAATTAATGTTTGTGTCCCCTTATCTTTTTGTTTTATAGAATAATTAATGTTTGTGTCCCCTTATCTTTTTAATACAAGTAAACTGCACCAGCAGCACCAGCCTCATTGTTAGTCTGGTCACCATCAACCCCGATAGCATTGCTATCCTCAGCTGAAGTACCGACTGCTAAAGTGTCACCATCAGCGCTTAGACTAATAGCAGTGCCAAATTGATCATCTGCGTCTGTGTTACTGGCTTTGACATACGCCTGTTGTCTCCAAGTGCCACTATCAAGCGTAAATACATACACTGCACCAGCATCAAGAGCATCGTCATTAGTCTGGTTGCCACCAACCCCGGTAGCATTGCTATTTTCACTTGAAGCACCCACAGCTAAGGTGTTACCATCATCACTGAGGCTAACAGCTCTGCCAAATTGATCAAATGCGCCTGTGTTGCTGGCTTTAATATATGCCGCTTGTGTCCAATTATTATTGCTATCACGAGTAAATACATACACTGCACCAGCACCACTAACAGCGTCATTAGTCTGATCACCATCAATGCCCATAGCACTACTATCCTCGCCTAAAGCACCCACAGCTAGGGTGTTGCCATTGGCACTTAGGCTAACAGCTCTGCCAAATTGATCATTTCCGTCTGTGTTGCTGGCTTTAACATACGCCGTTTGTGTCCAATTATTATTGCTATCACGAGTAAATATATACGCCGCACCAGCAAAAGAAGCAGCGTTATCATTCTCACCAGTATTAATGCTACTAGCACTGCTATCCTCATCTAAAGCACCCACAGCTAAGATGTCTCCATCAGCACTGAGGCTAATAGCGCTGCCAAATTGATCACCTGCGTCTGTGTTACTGGCTTTAATATATGCCGTTTGTGTCCAACTGCCACTATCAAGCGTAAATACATACACTGCACCAGCATTAAGAGCATCGTCATTAGTCTGGTTGCCACCAACCCCGGTAGCATTGCTATCCTCACTTGAAGCACCCACTGCTAGGGTGGTGCCATTGGCACTGAGGCTAACAGCAGTGCCAAATTGATCAAGTGAGCTCGTATTACTGGCTTTAACATATGCCGTTTGTGTCCAATTATTATTGCTATCACGAGTAAATACATACGCCGCACCAGCATTAAAAGCACTGTTGTTAGTCTGGTTGCCATCAACCACGCTAGCATTGCTATCCTCATCTGCAGCACCCACTGCCAAGGTGTTTCCATCCTCATCTAGGCTAACAGTAGTGCCAAATTGATCAAATGCGTCCGTGTTGCTGGCTTTAATATACGCCTGTTGTGTCCAAACACTACTGGTGCTGGTATTACGAGTAAAGACATACACTGCACCAGCAGCACTATCCTCATTTGCAGCACCCACAGCTAAAGTGGTGCCATTGGCACTGAGGCTAACAGCTCTGCCAAATTGATCACCTGCGTCTGTGTTGCTGGCTTTAATATAACCAATACTGTCCACCAGAGTGTCGGTGACGCTCAAATCAGTGGTTTCACTACACTGCTGATTGCTAGCATGACTTGCGGGAGTTGGGCAACTGGCAAGCCTATAGCGGGCACTGACTCTTTGGTAAAGTGGCACAATTAAGGTGTGGTTGTTACTTCCTGCAGCAATATCAGCACCTACTTGGCTAAAGCCACTACTACCATCTGGGTTTTCAAGTAGTTCATAATGATCGGCATTTGGATCATTGTCCCAAGTAAAGCTAAAACCCTTAATTGGGGTAAATGCAAGGCTAAAATTTGTTACTGCTGGTAATGGGTTCACTGTTAAGTCATAACTGATGGTTAGAGGGGAATGATTTGCTAGCACTGAAGTAGCAGTGATGTTAATGGTGCCTACGTTATTAATGGTGACCACACCGGTGTTGGGGTCAATCACCCCGGCGCTGCCTGTTGAAGTGTAGCTCAAGCTAACAGCTGGGTTTGCTGTTAGCGCTTGGGTAATTGTGCCGCCACGCACAAACGCGGTGTTGGTAGTGGTTGGAAAAGTGAAGCTGGCTTGGTCTTGGCTGGCTGGTGTTACAGTAATACTAGAGGTAGCAGTCACATTACCTGCTGTTACAGTGATTATTGCACTACCCACCCCCGTGCCTCTAACACGGCCATTGACATCCACGTTTGCCACTAGAGGGTTATTACTTGACCAAGTAGTTGCTTGGTTGGTGGCAGTGGCTGGAGTGATGGTTGTGGTTAAGTCGGTAATGGTGCCAAATTCAGTGCTACTCATGGCAGGACTGATGTCGATACCTGTTACTGGAACTTGTGTCGCACTGACACTGATGGTATGCATGGCACTAGCATTCCTATTAGCAACTGAGGTCACAGTAATGAGCGCACTGCCAGTATTATCACTACTGGCTGTTACTAAACCATTAGCATCAACGCTTGCTACTGCATCATTGTCACTCTCCCAAGTAACCATTGAGGTGGTTGCATTAAGTGGGCTGATGGTTTTGGTGAGTTGTACCGTGTCGCCGCGTACCACAGTGGTTGAGGTGCCTGGATTGCTAATGGTGACAGAGACAACAGCAATTGTGGCAGTGTTACTAGCTAAGTTATCATTGGCAGCAATTAGATTGACTGCAGCCTGAGAGCGACGCAAGTTGACAGCGGCTGTGCTATTACCTGTCATTAATTGGTCGATTGCCGAAGATATGTCGTTATTCTCATCTAGATTGCCAGTATCATTAACCAAGCGTTCAATAGTAGCTGCAATATCACCATTATTATTGTAGCTGAGCTGTGAGATGGCTGCAATGACTACCGCGTATTGTCCTGCAGGGGAATCATCTGCAAGGTTGGTATTTAAATCAGTCGGCATGGTGTTGGTAATGCTGATTGCATCCAAGCCAAATCTATCAGCCACTGCCGTATTGGCAGTGGTAACACTCAGGGCCGTGAGTGTACCTGCTAGTTGGGCTTGTTGATAAGCAATCTCGGTTAATGGGGTTGCAAATAAGTTCAATGAGCCGCCAGTATAATCAGTGGCTGCGCGTATTGTTATGGTGTTAGTGGTATTAAGACCCGTTGCTTCATCAGCATAAGTACCATCTGTACAAGTTAAGGTGACTAGGCCTTGGGTAATATTAAGACCGGTGAAGCTAAATTGACCAAGTGCATTGGTGGTTAAAGTCTCTGAGCGAGTGCCCCCGCCCTCGAGCACGCAAGTGGCACCCTCAACGGGTGCCAGTATTAGACCCCCAGTACCGCTAACGCCAGGGTTTGAGCCTGAGTTTGAAGAGCCACACGCCGTTAAAACCACGGCCATGGTGCACAGTAATAATAATTGGGTGAGCTGAGTTAACGCACTAGAAAACGCCCCCCCCCCCCGCGATATTGACTATTAGCAGCAGACGTGCGTGATTGGACTGGTGATTGGGTTGATGGTTGAGTGTTCATGATGTTGCCTTGTTAAAAGTTAAAAAAAAGTTATTAGAGCTGATATTAAAAAGTTATTAGAGATTATATTGTAATTAAATGACTTGTGGGAATTATATGGTGGATTATATGGCAATTATATTAAAATTAGATGGCTTGTGGGATTATAAGGCAATTAAATATTAATTAAAATCACCCTATACTATAATTTTGCAGAAATATAAGAGCAACCAGTCTTTTTGTATTATTGTGTGAACTGAACAATTAGACAGGCAAAATTATTTGGAATAGAAATTTTAAACAATTGGTTTTTCATGATGTTGTTCCAAAAGTGTCATCGTAAGCATCTAGTTCTATTACATTTCGGTCCGGGTCTCTAAAAAATATAGCAGACATCCCTTTAAAGCTAAAAGAGCCTGTCTGTTCGATAGTTTGACTTTTTAGAAAATCTTTTGCCTTTTGCAAAGATGATACTGTCAATGCAATATGTGTATAACCTGAATATTGCTTATCAATATCCATTAGAATATTTTTTCCTATATTGTCTGTAGCAAACCCTAGTATATTTAATGTTACTCCACAAGAATGCTTCATAACAACAGGATGCCCTTCGTTAAAACCATGATCTACAATAAATTTAAAGCCAAGCCGTTGATAAAATATTATAGACTGCGATTTATCACTTACCCTTATTCCTATATGGTTTACAGATTTAACATCTAACATGATACTCCATAATTTTAAGAAACGAAACTGTAGAAAAACTCACAAACAATGGTTTTATTTTTCAGTCTTAATTTTGAAATTAAATAATACACTATTGCGAATTATATATGATCAACCCCAAAAAACTATCTATCAAGCAAACTAATTTGAAAGACACACTAAACAAAATCTACGATTTTAAACAAGATGCAATAGCAATTAACGATAGCAAAAATTTTGAAACTTATCGCCGACATTACCCACCTCGCTATGAATGGCATCATTACAATAGCAAAGTACTATTGCCTATTTTGTAATCATTTGAGAGCTTGGTGGTGCTACTTTATAGATACAAGCATAAAGCTCTCATTATAATGTTTTCATTAAGACGTCTTTAAAGTAGCATTTTATATGAACAAAATAGTAATCCAGCCAAATAACTTTGATTTATCAACAGAAGTTATGCTAGCGCGTAACAACGATACTAATATCGGCGCAGTGGTGAGTTTTATTGGTACAGTGCGAGATTTGAGCGATGAGCCGATTAGTAAAATGACCCTTGAACATTATCCAGGGATGAGTGAAAAAGCACTCAACGACATTGCCAATCAAGCTCAGCAGCGCTGGAGTTTAGGCAATGTAACCATTATTCATCGGGTAGGTGATTTATCAGCAAATGAGCAAATCGTATTGGTTATTACCACCAGCAAACACAGAAAATCAGCGTTTGAGTCTTGTGAATTTATTATGGATTATCTAAAAACCAAGGCGCCTTTTTGGAAAAAGGAGTATGGCAAAAAAACCGCTCGATGGGTTATGCCGGACTAAAAAAATCGGCTTTAAATTTTAGCAAAACCAGTGTTAATAACCTCGCCATAACTTTGCTATAACTCAATATTGCGATTGGCACTAATCAAAAACCTGCCTCACTTTAGGCACTATCACATCAAGCGAATAAACAATCAAAAGTTTGCCTTTTAGCCACATTAAGTCTTTGTTCTCAACTTGCATTATGGCTTGAGCGTCCACCTGATAAAATAATGCCAGTGGTGGTTTATCAATCATGGTTATAACAATACGGGTTTATATTAATGTTCTATGATACAATCAGTCCATCACTTCGAGTTGTTTTTATAGGTCTTTGAATAAATATGAATAGCCCAGCCGTTAATCACAGTTGCGACCAAGTGCAACAACCTTTATTGGCAATGGACAAAGTCTTGAAGTTGTTACTGAGTAAAGCTAAAACACCCAATCAAACTTACAACGTATTGCTTGATGATTCACTTAATCGGGTATTGGCGCAAGATATTTTCTCAACTATTAATGTGCCTGAGTTTGATAATAGTGCCGTGGATGGCTATGCAATCGCACTTTGGCCCAATCAAATTAACACCCCTGAGGTACTGAATTTTAAGATAACTGATAGAATACCCGCAGGCATTTTGGGCAAGGCTCTAGCACCTGGTTGTACTGCCAGAATTTTTACTGGTGCGCCGATTCCATCAGGGGCTAATTGTGTTGTTATGCAAGAGGCTTGTGAGGTTTCGGTTGATAACAATAATATCCAGACTTGGCAGCCACTTGCACTCAATGAAAACATCCGACCAATGGGTAACGACATTCTAATAGGTGATGTGATTTTGCCAATGGGCACACAACTCAAGCCACAAGATATTACACTAGCTGCCTCAATTGGTACGTCTGAGTTAAGCGTGTTTAAAAAAATCACAGTTGGGGTGTTTTTCACTGGAGATGAGTTGGTTGAGCCTGGCAATGATTTGATGAATGCACAGATATTTAACTCAAACCGTTACGCACTGATTGCTATGCTTAAAACACTCAATTGCAAGGTGGTTGATTTGGGTAATATTCAAGATAACTTAAATGCTACTTGTGAAGCATTAACAAGTCTAGCGACTAATTGTGATTTGATTATTACTACTGGCGGCGTGTCTGTTGGTGAAAAAGACTATATCAAGCCTGCACTTGAAAAGCTCAGCAAACTCTCACTTTGGCGTATCAACATGAAACCGGGAAAGCCACTCGCATTTGGTAATATTGGCAAAACTGCCTTTATTGGACTGCCAGGCAACCCCGTCTCAGCTATGGTCACTTTTTTGTTATTTGCACGACCTTTTATTAAAAAAATACAAGGCATCAATCACCATACAAATCAACCCAGCTTAGTAAAATGTGATTTTGACTGGCACAGAGCAATACCAAGACGCGAATTTATCCGAGTACAATTAGATACAAGTGCCAGTCCTGCATTAGCCAGTCCATACACCAAACAAGGCTCAGACATACTCAGTTCGTTGGTTTGCTTGAAATACCAGAAAACACCACCTTTAACAAAGGTCAAATTCTCAATTATTATTCACTCAACGAGCTGATGTTATGAGTAAATTAACCCATCTCAACGACCAAGGAGACGCACAAATGGTTGATATATCCAACAAAATCATCACCACGCGTGTTGCTATTGCCAAATCTGTAGTACTGATGCAACCAGAAACTTTGGCGCTAATTACCTCTGGTGGGCACCAAAAAGGTGATGTATTTGCTGTGGCACGCATCGCTGGCATTCAAGCCGCAAAAAAATGTGCTGATTTGATTCCGCTATGCCATCCACTAATGCTTACCAAAGTGCGTGTAGAATTAAGTGCTAATATTCAAAATTCTAGTGTTGAGATTATTGCCAGTGCTAAACTCGACGGCAAAACTGGGGTAGAAATGGAAGCACTAACTGCCGCTAGTGTCGCCGCCCTCACTGTGTATGATATGTGTAAAGCAGTTGATAAATCGATGGTGATTAACCAAACT
This sequence comes from Gammaproteobacteria bacterium, assembly GCA_965206195.1. GTDB lineage: Bacteria > Pseudomonadota > Gammaproteobacteria > PS1 > Pseudothioglobaceae > JAAOIF01. The sequence goes on along the minus strand of CBDBIZ010000011.1, from coordinate 1,345,525 downwards.
CAAGTTTTGAAAAAATCAGGTGGAAAATCAGGCGATTGGCAGGTCTAAAATGTTTAACAATATGAATAAATTAATTGACCCATTTAACCGCAATATCACTTATCTCAGGATGTCAGTTACCGATCATTGTAATTATCGCTGTTATTATTGTCGCGATGAAAACCACATAACTTATACCACTAGAAATGAAATACTCTCTTATGAAGAAATTACAAAAATTGTACGTTTGTTTAGCGAACTTGGCGTTACTAAAGTTAGACTAACTGGGGGTGAACCACTATTGCGAAAAGATATTTTAAGTCTAGCAAGTATGCTTGGAAAATTACCCAATATTAACGATATACCGCTTTCAACCAATGCACATTTATTAGCGCCGATTACCAGCCAATTAAAAACAGCAGGCGTTAATAGGGTTAATATCTCTATTGACTCGCTTGATGCTAAACGCTTTAAACGTATTACGCGTGGTGGCGATTTGGCGAAGGTTATCCAAGGGATTGATGCAGCAATTAAAGTAGGTATGCAACCTATTAAACTTAATATGGTGGTTATGCGTGGTGTAAATGATGATGAGATTGAGGCGATGATTGACTTTGCCATTGAGCGTAAAATTGACATTCGTTTTATCGAAACCATGCCCATTGGAACGGCTGGAATTGACTTACTTGGTCAGCATTATAGTGAGGCAGACATTCTAAAAAGAACGCATGCTCACCTACCAAACCGCCTGAGTGCTGTTAAATCCAAACAAACCTCAGGTCCTGCCAAAAGCTATTTAATTAAAAATACCAACTCGTCTGTAGGGACGATTTCTGCAGTGTCTAATAATTTTTGCAACAGTTGCAATCGCGTCAGACTGACTGCTAAAGGGCGCTTAATACTATGCTTGGGTCAAAAAAACTCTGTTTCTTTGCGTGATGCGCTCAGGTCAAATATGAGTGATAACGAAATCAAATTACTGATTATAAAAGCCATTAATCATAAGCCCGAACGTCATGAATTTGATACTGAGGTGTATAATATTGATAACGCACAAATGGTGGAGATTGGTGGATGAAAATTTTGTATTTTGCCTCACTCAAAGAAGCACTAAAAACCTCTAGCGAAATAATACAAATAACACCCAAAATGACGGTAAAAACATTACGCTTAATGCTTATCAATAAATACGGCAAACAGCATTTTTCTACTAATATTTTATGCGCTGTTAATCATGAAATTGCCAATGATTCAACCCAACTTAATGAAAATGACGAAGTTGCTTTTTACCCGCCCGTTACTGGCGGCTAATCCAAATTGAAACTCACATCATCATGAACAAGACAAAAATTAAAGTTGGCTTTGTCACCATTTCCGATCGTGCTGCGCGTGGCGAGTACCAAGACATTGGCGGTCCTGCTATGCAAGCCTGGATTCAAAATGCGTTATTATCTCCTTATGAGATAGACAGTATTATTATTAAAGATGAGCAAACGCTGATTGAAAAAACTCTAATTGATTTTACAGATAATAAAAATTGCAATCTTATCCTTACTACGGGCGGCACAGGACCTACCACACATGATGTTACTCCTGAGGCAACACACAAGGTGTGTGAGCGTATCTTTGACGGGTTTGCTGAGGCGATGCGTACTATTTCCTTAAAAACTGTACCAACAGCAATTTTGTCGCGCCAAACCGCTGGCACGCGTGGTAAGAGTTTGATTATTAACCTGCCAGGCAAGCCTGATGCTATCGCTGTATGCTTAAGTGCGGTATTTTTAGCTGTGCCAAAATGTTTAGAGCTGTTAGATGACTCTAATATTCAAATCGATTTGGATTTTGTCGAGCAAGATTTTTAATTTTATTCGCTGATTAAATTGCAAATCATGCCTATCATTTCTTTGGTAGCACTGGCTTTAAACACTGGGTTATTCTGTTGAATAAAAAGTGACATTGCCATCTTATTCAATGTCATGTTGAGCAAACTCAATTGTAATCTTGTGCTAGTATGGCTTTTTTTGTTGTGTGCACTACTTAATAATCATCAAGTAGCTTAGATTATTTTAATTGTCGTTAAACTGTATCACTATTGTCGGAAAAAGTAGAGGGTGTTAAGTCATTGTCATGTCGGTAAATTGCCGAGAGAAGGTCATTGATTGCATCATGAAAAATCGCAACATTTTCATTACTCGTGCTTTCGTATTTAGCACGAGCTTTGTCTTTCAACACAGCAAAAGCATTGGAGACCTTATCTTCCTTGTCAATAATGCTATCTGCCCAACCTACCATATCAGAAATCTCATGCGCTTGTTTGACAAGGTCCGTTAGAACAGTATTGTCAAGCTCTCCAGCAAGCGCCTCCATTGCGGTCTGGTGAAATTCTACTATCGTCATTTAATTTGTCTCTTTGAGGTTCTTAAGAATCAACAATGGGTTCGGGTTCGATATCAGCACCCTCATCTCCATCCATATCTAATGCCCCTTCTTGAAACACTCGACTAGCAAGTATGTCTTCTGCTTCAATGGTCATAAGATCAATTTTCTTCACTGACTTTTTGCTACTATTAAACAATCTATTGGCTTGGCGCAAGCGCGCCCTATCCAATGCATTACGAACTGAACGTGCGTTAGCAAAATGTATCATTGCCATACGAAGTTTTGTGTATTCAAGCAATGCTTGCGCTGCATCATTGCTCATACGGTAGTTCTGCTCTGCTAGCATTAATTTAGCAATCGCCAGTAATTCCTCTGCACTGTAATCAGGAAAATCGATATGATGGGCAACACGTGAGCGCATACCTGGATTTGAATGGAAAAAAGTATCCATCTTTTCTTTATAACCAGCGAGCACGACAACTAAATCATCACGATTATTTTCCATTACTTGCAACAGAATTTCTATCGACTCTGCGCCGTAATCACGTTCATTTTCAGGTTTATAGAGATAATAAGCTTCATCGATGAACAATACGCCACCCATTGCTTTTTTGATGATTTCTTTGGTTTTAGGCGCAGTATGTCCAATGTATTGACCAACCAGATCATCACGAGTAACAGTAACCAATTGACCAGTACGTACATACTCCAAGCGATGAAGAATCTCAGCCATGCGTAGCGCCACTGTGGTCTTGCCAGTACCAGGGTTACCTGTAAAACTCATGTGTAGCGTGGGCGAAGAAGCGCTAAGATGCATCTTATTGCGTACACGATCAACTAACAAAAGGGCTGCAGTTTCGCGAATACGTGTTTTAACAGGTTGCAGTCCGATTAACTCTTTGTCTAGTTGATCAAGTACCTCCTGCACATTGGATAAGCGCAATTCTTGCTGTAAATCTACCGGTGTATCATCTGGCAAAATTATCTTAGACTCTTCGTTCTCTTCAGTCTTTGTTGGTTCAGCCATAAGTCTGCTCCTAAAATTTGTTTAAAACTAATTATTATAAAATTTATCAAAAAAAAGGGCGACATAAGCCACCCCTTTTACCTTTCAGCTATAACGTTCTTATTAATAGCGTTCGCCTTCTGGTTTGTCACAAGCGTAAGGCAAAATTGTATAACCTTGGGCACGACCATTACGTTCTTCACGAATCAAGTTATAACCTGGCTCATTTACAGGACGATTAACAATGTAGGACATGGTCACAGATTCGACACCGCGTGTTGAATCTGAAGCCATTACACGAATGTAACAGTTTGGAAAGGTCTTGCGGCACTCATTAATCTCCAACAAAATACCTGCAGGGTCTTTCATGTCAAACATAGGCATGCCGTACATTTCCCAGTAAGTATTACGTGGATGTGGATCGTCCGTGTACTCAATATTAATAGCCCATTTGTTATCTAGCGCATATTTAAGTTGCATAGAGATTTGCTCATCAGTCATGTCTGGCAGAAACGAAAACTGTCCCTGCGTCATGCGATTACCGTAGTTAGTCATCATAATTGAAACTCCTTTTATTAATTACTGCCAGTAGCAGTGGTTACAAAGTCAGCTGTATCAGTAGACTCGTAATTAAATGTAATATCCTTCCAAGTAGACAATGCTGCCTTTAATGGAGAACAAGTTTGAGCTGCTTTTTGTAAGATCTCAGGGCCTTCAGCCATGTAATCGCGGCCTTCATTGCGTGCTTGGATCATCACTTCAAGTGCAACACGGTTTGCAACCGCACCTGCTTGAATACCATCTGGATGACCAATAGTACCACCACCAAACTGAAGAATAACATCTTCACCTAAATGGTGTAATAATTGGTGCATTTGCCCAGCATGAATACCCCCAGAAGCAACAGGCATTACTTTATTCAAAGAAGCCCAATCTTGCTCTAGGAATATACCGTTTGCTAAATTAACTGGATTGTGCGTCTCACGTAGTACATCATAAAAGCCATGAATCATGGCTGGGTCACCTTCAAGTTTGCCAACAACAGTACCAGCGTGAATGTGATCAACACCAGCCATACGCATCCATTTACAGATAACACGGAAATTCATGCCGTGATTTTTCTGACGTGAATAAGTTGAGTTACCAGCACGATGCAAATGTAGAATCATGTCATTAGCACGACACCATTTAGCCATTGTTTGAATGGCTGTGTAACCGATAACTAAATCAATCATTACGATGATAGAGCCCAAGCTCTTAGCGAACTCAGCACGCTCAATCATTTCATCCATTGTTGCAGCAGTGACGTTTAGGTAGTGACCTTTAACCTCACCAGTAGCAGCAGATGCTCTGTTCACAGCTTCCATACAATAAAGGTAGCGATCACGCCAATGCATAAACGGTTGTGAGTTAATATTCTCATCGTCTTTTACAAAATCCAAGCCACCTTTAAGTGCTTCATAAACGACACGACCGTAGTTACGACCAGATAGACCTAGTTTTGGTTTAGTTGTCGCACCAAGTAATGGACGACCAAACTTATCCATACGCTCACGTTCTACAATGATGCCTGTAGCAGGACCTTCAAATGTTTTCAAGTAAGCAACTGGAAAATGCATGTCTTCTAAACGAAGTGCTTTAAGTGCCTTCATACCAAACACGTTACCAATGATAGAAGCAGTGACGTTAGCAATAGATCCACCTTCGAATAAGTCCATATCATAAGCGATATAGATGAAATACTGAGCTTCAGTTTCAGTACCAGGGCCTGTGTTAGGCACTAGGTCACATCTATAACATTTAGCGCGGTATAATTCACAGGCAGTTAAGCGGTCAGTCCAAACAACTGTCCAAGTTGCTGTGGAAGATTCGCCAGCAACACCAGCTGCTACTTCTTCTGGATCAACGCCAGCTGACGGTGTAAGACGAAACATTGCAATTACATCTGTTGAAATTGGTTCGTAGTCAGGCTGCCAGTAGCCCATTTTTTTATAAGCAATTACGCCAGATTTATAGCGCTCCTTCCCTTTTATTTCACTTGCTTTGGCCATTTAAGGTCTCCTTTCTTTTAAAATTAAGATGTTCATTATATATAGTTAATAAATAATGTAAAATCATTTTTATTTAAAAAATAATAAATTTTATTTATGATTAACTACACACTTAAACAACTGTATAGCTTTGAGGCAGTTGTGCGCCTTAAGAGCTTTACAAAGGCCAGTAAAGAACTCAATATCACTCAGCCTGCGGTATATATGCAAATCCAGCAACTCACACAAAACGTTGGCTCTGATTTACTGAATATCAAAGGCAAAATACTCAGTCCAACTTTTATTGGTAAAAAATTGTATCAAACTTGTTTAGAGGTTATTGCTAAACTAGAACAAACTCGATTAGACATTGAACAAACACTTGACCCTGAAGCTGGACACTTGCAAATTGCAGTAGCAACTACGACTAACTCATTCGTGAGCCGCATATTAGCAAAATTTAAAAACACCTGCCCAAAAATGACTTTTCACTTAGAGGTAACCAACCGTAAATCACTACTTGAAAAACTAGAAAATAACGAGACTGATTTGGTGATTATGGGTGAGCCGCCTAGCGATATGTCACTGACTACCCAGCCTTTTATGGAAAATCCACTGATTGCCATCGCTCATCCTAATCATCTGCTACTTAAAAATAAAAACAATACCATTAAAACACTGAACCAAGAAACTCTGATTACTCGAGAACAAGGTTCAGGCACACGCATTACCATTGAGCGCATTGCTGGCATGAAGTTTAATTCCGATATTGAAATTAACTCAAATGAAGCCATTATTGAGGCGGTTCAAGCAGGATTAGGGATTGGATTTGTGTCCAAACACACAGTGAAACTCGAACTCGACAGTGGCATCATTAAACAACTAAATGTTGAGAAATTTCCCATCACTCGCCACTGGCATGTAGTGCACAACCAAAAACACAAACTTTCACTGATGGCAGCACAATTTAAAGAATTTATTATTGAGAATGGTGATTTGCATTAAAACTTTGGCAAAAATGCTAACGGACTTAAAAAAGTAATGATCGAAATTACACTTAAAACCCCAAAATCGCTTTGCTGATGATGTAATATAGCATTTACTTGTCGAATGAAAAGTTTTAAAAAATCATCACAAGACTTTTTTTATTGATGGTAGTTAGGGGCTTCTTTGGTGATAGATACATCATGTACGTGAGATTCCACCATGCCTGCTGAGGTAACTTGCACAAAAGCTGCATTTTTACGCATTTTGTTTAACGTTTCACAGCCAGTATAGCCCATTGATGAGCGAACTCCACCAACCATTTGGTGGATGATAGGACGCATTGAACCCTTAAAAGGCACGCGACCTTCAATACCTTCAGGCACCAATTTATCGGCTTTTGAATCTGATTGAAAATAACGATCTGATGAGCCGTGCGCTTGATTCATAGCACCAATAGACCCCATGCCGCGATAAGATTTGTATGAACGACCTTGATAAAGCTCCACTTCGCCTGGTGACTCTTGTGTGCCTGCTAGCATAGAGCCAAGCATTACGCAATACGCCCCAGCAGCAAAAGCTTTGGCAATGTCACCAGAATAACGAATGCCACCATCTGCAATCAATGGCACACCAGTGTCTTTGAGTGCATCTGCCACATCTGAAATAGCACTAATCTGTGGCACACCCACGCCAGCCACAATGCGTGTGGTGCAAATACTACCTGGACCAATACCAACTTTTACGCAATCTGCACCCGCTTTAACTAAATCAAGTGCAGCACCACCAGTGGCAATATTGCCAGCGATAATATCCAAATTAGGGCGTTTGCTTTTGGTTTGCTTGATGCGCTCAAGCACACCTTGTGAATGCCCGTGTGCAGTATCAATCACAATCACATCAACACCTGCCTCAACCAGTGCATCAATACGCTCAGTTGTGCCTTTACCAACACCAACAGCTGCACCAACACGCAACTGCTCAGCATCATCTTTGCAAGCATCTGGAAAGTCGCTAGATTTTTGAATATCACGAACGGTAATCATACCTTTTAAGTGAAATTTATCATCAGTAATAATAACGCGCTCAATTCGATGTTGTTGCAATAAGGTACGAACTTCTCTCATGTCAGTACCTTCAGTGACGGTAATGAGTTTATCCTGCGGGGTCATGAGATTTTCAACGGCTTTATCCAAACGAGTCTCAAACCTTACGTCACGCCCAGTAATAATGCCGACAATAGTATTGCCTTTAACAACTGGCAAGGCGGAAATATTGTGTCTGTTTTGCATTGCAAATACATCAGCGATACTTGATTTTGGATCGATACTGATTGGGTCTTTGATTATGCCAGACTCAAAACGTTTAACATTGCGTACTTGAGCCGCTTGTTGCTGAATTGACATATTTTTGTGAATAATGCCAATACCGCCTTCCTGAGCAATAGCAATAGCCAGTTTTGCCTCAGTAACGGTGTCCATTGCTGCGGATAATATCGGCGTATTAAGGGTAATATTTTTGGTTAATTGCGTGATTAAACTAACTTCTTTTGGCATGATGCTTGAGTGTGCTGGCACCAGCAACACATCGTCAAAAGTGAGTGCAGTTTTCAGTAAGTTCATTTAGTATCTCCTTTGAGGTGAACGTTTTGAGAATAAAAATCCGACAATAAATCCAAAAAATAAAACCAATGCACCAATGATAAACCAATTTCTAGCACTGGCATCTTGACCGCTTGAACTGTTATTTTGTAAGAGTTGAATTTCTGTTTTAAATTGTAGGGCTTCTTTTTTTAATTTTTGGTTTTCGTGCTCAAGTTTTAAGGCATCTTCGTAAGTTTGTTCAATGTGTTGTCTTTCAGCTTTGGCTTTATTGACTTGTATCAATAGGTCAACATTATTCTTTTTTAAGTTTTTAAGTGTTTTTTCTAGTTGTGTGTTGTGTTCTTTTTGTTTGCTGATGGTGAGTTTGTCGTTGTTGGTGCTTTGTTGTAGTTTTTCTAATTGCTTTCTAGCTGGCGGACTATTGGTTAGGTAGCGCGAAATCATCCAGCCTGTAGTTTGTTCAAAGGTAACTTTGGTCCAGCCTGATTCAGTGGCAAGAATTTTGAGTTTAGTGCCTGAAGGCAGAGTTCTAATAACGTTACTGGGATTATTTTGTACAATATTTTCAGAACGAAGCGGAATATCAACTACATCGGTAACGTAAACGTACGGGGCGGCGTTAGCACTTAAATAAAACAATAATAACGATATAAATAAGAATTTGTTTAATTTCATAACTGGGTTATTTTTTCTAATTGTGCAGATAAATCAACGGCCGCTTGCTCAACCAAACTTAACTTTTCTTTTTCTTTATTAATCACGGCTTCAGGCGCGCCACTAATGAATTTATGATTGTTAAGTTTAGTTGAAAATTGTATTTTTTGTTGGTTTAATTTCTCAATTTCTTTGTTAAGGCGACTCAGCTCCTGACTTTTGTCAACTAGTCCCACCAAAGGAATCAGCACTTTCATCTCGCCCACCAGTGCGATAGCTGATTCTGGTGCCTCTTCGCTATGAGATAATTGAATAATACTTTTTAATTTACCCAAACTGTTGAGTATTGCCGCGTAAGTTGTTAGGTACTGTTGGTCTTGAGCACCAATATTTTGCACAAAGCAAGATAATGGCTTGGACGGTGAAATGTTCATTTCTGCACGTATTTTTCGAATACCTAAGATGAAGGTTTGTAACCACTGGATTTCAATCTCAACTTGCGTGGAAATTAAATCCGTTGCTATCTGCGGGTAAGTCTCACTCATTAAACTTTTAGTTTTCTTATTAGTCAACGCTTGACATTGCTCATAAATTTCTTCAGTAATAAACGGAATAATTGGATGTAACAAAGTCAAAATTTCATTTAATACTTTCAATAGCGTAAATTGTGTCCCTGCTTTGGTGTTGCCATTGGCCAATAATGGCTTGGCGAGTTCTAAATACCAATCACAATAATCATGCCAAACAAATTCATACAGCTCATGACTCATCAAATCTAGACGATAATCTTTTAGATGTTTTTCAACATGAATTTTGGTTATTTGTAAGCGAGACAAAATCCACTTGTCTGCCGTAGATAAATTAGCGTTTGGATTAATTTTTTCACCTTTAAGCTTCATTAATACAAAACGCGAGGCATTCCATAATTTATTGCAAAAATTACGATAACCCTCAACACGTTTTAAATCAAACTTAATATCACGACCAAATGAGGCGAGTGCGGCAAAAGTAAATCGTAGCGCATCGGTGCCAAAAGCAGCAATGCCATTGGCAAATTCATTTTTAGTTTGTTTTTTGATTTTTTCAGCCATCTTTGGCTGCATCATGCCCTGAGTTCTTTTTTCTAGCAAATCTTGCAAGCTAATACCATCAATTAAATCAATCGGGTCAAGCACATTGCCTTTGGATTTAGACATTTTTTGCCCTCGTCCATCACGAATTAAGCCCGTGATGTAAATGTCTCTAAATGGCACATCACCAGTGAATTTCAGCCCGAACATAATCATTCGTGCAACCCAAAAGAAAATAATATCGAAGCCAGTGACCAAAACATTGGTCGGGTAAAAACGTGAAAATTCTGGGGTTTTCTCTGGCCAGCCGAGGGTCGAAAATGGCCATAATGCAGATGAAAACCAAGTGTCGAGTACATCATCATCTTGTTTTAGCGTTACTCCTGCTCCAGCTTGTACTTGCGCATCCTTTAGAGAGTCTGCCACATAAATATTGCCATTATTATCGTACCAAGCAGGGATGCGATGCCCCCACCATATTTGACGAGAAATGCACCAGTCTTGAATATTGTTCATCCAATTAAAATAGGTTTTTGACCAATTATCAGGAATAAAACGAATATCGCCATTTTTAACTGCATCAATCGCAGGACGGGCGAGCGGGGCGATTTTTACAAACCATTGATCTGTCAAGTAAGGTTCGATAACTGCGTTTGTTCTATCACCTCTAGGCACCATTAGTGTGTGTGGTTCAATTTTTTCCAACAAACCTTGCTTATCCAGATCAGTGATGATTTGCTGACGCGCATCAAAACGATCCATGCCAATATAAGCATTATCAATAGTATCGTTGATTTTGGCATCATCAGTTAGAATATTGATAACAGCTAAGTTGTGGCGTTGCCCCATTTCGTAGTCGTTAAAGTCATGTGCTGGGGTGATTTTTACACAACCCGTGCCAAATTCCATATCGACATAATCATCAGCAATAATCTGGATTTGACGATTGACAAGTGGCAAGTCAATGCGCTTGCCGATTAGGTGTGCATAACGCTTATCATCTGGATGAACCGCAACAGCACTATCACCGAGCATGGTTTCAGGGCGTGTGGTGGCAACACTCATAAACTCGTTCGTACCTGTAATCGGGTAGCGTATATGCCAAAGTAAGCCTTGTTCTTCGATGCTAATCACTTCAAGGTCAGAGACTGCTGTGCGCAATACCGGGTCCCAATTAATCAAGCGTTTGCCACGATAAATCAAACCTTCGTTATACAGTTGAATAAAGACTTTTTTAATTGCATCTGAAAGTCCCGCGTCCATGGTAAAGCGTTCTTTTTCCCAATCAACCGAAGCGCCGAGGCGACGCATTTGCGAGGTAATAGTGCCGCCAGATTTTTTTTTCCAGTCCCAAATTTTTTGAGTAAATTGCTCGCGACCTAGCTCATGTCGCGTGGTGTTAGCTACTGCTAATTGATGTTCAACCACCATTTGTGTGGCAATACCTGCATGGTCAGTACCTGGCTGCCATAGCGTTTGCTCACCTTTAGCACGATGATAGCGCGTTAGCACATCCATAATGGTGTGCTGGAAAGCATGCCCCATATGTAGCGAACCCGTAACATTTGGCGGCGGCAACATAATTGAGTAAGCATTATCGCTAGTGGCATTTAAATCGGATGAAAATAAGTTTTGATGCTCCCAAAGCGTGCGGTATTTTGCTTCAATTTGTTCAGGATTGTAAGTTTTTTCCATGTTGAATGTCACGAATGAATGAAATGGATTAAACTGTGCAATTATACCAAACTTGAGCCTTATAAAATGTGGATTGTGTACTTATTAGCATGTCGTAATACGCACTTTTATTGCGGTATTACCACCAACTTAGAGCAGCGCATTAAACAACATAATGGTGAATTGCCAGGTGGCGGAAAATATACCCGAGCAAATCGACCATGTAGGCTGGTATATCAAGAGTACGCAGCAGATAGAAGCACTGCTAGTCAGCGCGAATACGAGATTAAAGCCATGAGCCATAACGATAAACTTTTGCTGTTTAAAAGCCATAAAATTGCCCCCCTACCGCAGTAAAATATCAAACTCAAATGAAAAATTTAATTAAAATATTAGGTGTCACCTCTGCGGCAATCAGTGCTGGAATTAAGCATATGCAAAATCCCAACCCAAATAACAATCCTAGAGATTTTGAAAAACTAGATTTATCATTGGTGTTGCTGGCTGATAACACAACCACAGTAGCAGTTTTCACTCAAAATGTATTTTGCGCAGCACCTGTTTTAGTGGCAAAAAATCATCTGCAAAACCAACCTAAAGCGCTGATTATCAATAGTGGTAATGCCAATGCTGGTACGGGCGTTACAAGTGACAGTATAGGTTTGAAAAATGCTTATAAGATTTGTGAATTAGTGGCAGATACGTTAGGCATTCAAGCGCAGCAAGTTTTGCCATTTTCTACTGGAGTGATTGGGCAGCCTTTACCAATGAAATGCTTTGAAGACAATATTGCCCGGCTTAGCACTAGCTTATCAGCTGGTAATTTAGCACAAGTGGCACAAGCGATTATGACTACTGATTTGGTTGAAAAATTTTATTCTAAGCAATTTGAAGTAAACGGCAAAATTGTAACTATTAGTGGTATTGCCAAAGGTTCAGGGATGATTCGTCCTGATATGGCAACCATGCTGAGTTTTATTTTTACTGATATTAAAGCAAACCAATCAGCGTTACAAAGTGGTCTAACCCAAGCGGTCAATCAATCATTCAATCGTATTACTGTAGATGGGGATACTTCTACTAATGATGCTTGTACACTAAGTGCAACGGGTGCAAGTGGTGTTGATATAAACAATTGTTCAGATGAATTTCAACAAGCACTAAATGAAGTTAGTCAAGCCTTGGCACACAAGATTATCAAAGATGGCGAAGGGGCAACTAAGTTTGTAGAGATTTGTGTTAAAGGCGCTAGCACCAATGAGGATTGCTTAGAAGTGGCTTACACGGTTGCGCATTCACCTTTGGTAAAAACTGCCCTGTTTGCCTCAGATGCCAATTGGGGGCGGATTTTAGCAGCAGTAGGGCGCGCCAATGTTGTCGATTTAAAAGTTGAACAAGTCAGTATTTATTTAGGTGAGCTGTGTTTAATTAAAAATGGTGAAATTGATGAAAATTACACCGAAGATTTAGGCAGTATGCAAATGGCAAAAAATGAGGTTGTTATGACCATAAAAATTGGCAATCATAACACAACTGAACGTGTCTGGACTACTGACTTATCACACGACTATATCAAAATCAATGCCGAATATCGTACATAATTTTTTTTAATAGGTGTAAATTCGCATCATAAACAACAGCGTTGAGTTTAGCCACAAAAGATATTTTTTTGGCTTAACCCTTTAGGTCAAGCCAAAAGACAAAAACACCTTTATTGTTTGAATTTAGATTTAAAGAATAACTAATTATTTAATCACCGATTTTGCTCCTCAAGAGTTAGGTTAAGTAGGTTTCTTTGCTATAAATTCAAAATTTGACGATACTTCCTCTAGATTTTTACAAACGAGAATAAAGAGATTTTTGAAAATTTTTAAGCAACACCAAAAAAGATTAATTTAAGTACAATTTATGTGTAGGTACCATGAGTATTGCGCTTTTTTATATTAAAAAAAATACCTCTAACTCAGCCAAAAAAAATACGAAAAAATTTGACAATGATTTATATTTACATAACCCCTCTTGGTATAATTGCTCGGTTTTATGGGTTTTGATGAGTTTTATCTAAAATGTAGTGCAGACTATTTTTTAGATAAAACTTAAACCGACCATAAAACTTTTTTTAATTTAACTTAGAGGTTTTTATGGATATGAATATCGTTACCAAAAGTTTTGCCATGGGCAAACACACAATTACTCTAGAAACAGGTCGCATCGCTAGACAAGCACATGGTGCGGTTCTTGCCAGTATGGACGATACACAAGTACTGGTTACTGTGGTTGGTTCTCGCGAGACGAATCCTGACCAAGATTTCTTTGCACTCTCAGTTGATTATATTGAAAAAACCTATGCTGCTGGTAAAATTCCTGGTGGTTTCTTAAAACGTGAAGCCCGACCGAGTGAAAAAGAAACCCTAACTTCGCGTTTGATTGATCGCCCTATTCGTCCGCTATTCCCTGCTGGCTTCATGAATGAAGTTCAGGTTATTGTTAGTGTTATTTCTGCCAATACACAAGTTGATCCAGATATGATTGCCATGTTAGGCGTGTCGGCAGCACTTTGTATTTCAGGTATTCCATTTAATGGTCCAATTGGTGGCGCGCGTGTGGGTTATAAAGACGGCGATTATATACTTAACCCAAGCTATTCTGAGTTGGCTGAATCGGACTTAGACATGGTAGTCGCCGGTACTGATGAAGCAGTATTAATGGTTGAATCACAAGCAGCTGAATTATCTGAAGAAATCATGTTAGCCGCAGTCATGTATGCACATGAACAGTTCCAAGTGGCCATTAAAAACATTGCTGAATTTGCTGCTGAAGTTGGCACCCAACAGTGGGATTGGAAAGCACCAGCGATAAATGAAGCACTACTAAATGACATTCAAACACAATTTGGGACGCAAATTAGCGATGCGTATCAAATTAAAGAAAAAATGGCTCGTTATGCCAAAATCAGTGAAATCAAAACCACAGCAATCACAACATTGACAAGTGATGACAAAGGCGCTAACTGTGCTGATGAAGTGAGTAAATACTTCAAAAAAGTTGAAAAGTCAACGGTTCGTGAGCGCATTTTAAGCAATCAACCACGTATTGATGGTCGTGATAATAAAACAGTTCGTGCATTAAAAATTGAAACTGGAGTACTAGCAAATACACACGGTTCTGCCTTATTTACTCGTGGCGAAACACAGGCCTTGGTGGTAACCACACTAGGCTCTAAACGTGAAGCACAGTTAATTGAAAAATTAGAGACTTTTGAACGTCAAAATGATTACTTCTTACTTCACTACAACTTTCCTCCGTACTCTGTGGGGGAGACAGGTCGCATGGGTACAGGTCGTCGTGAAATTGGTCATGGTCGCTTAGCTCGCCGCGGCATTGCTGCGTGCTTACCTTCAATTGAAGAATTTCCATACACGATACGTGTAGTTTCAGAAATTACCGAATCTAACGGCTCTTCATCAATGGCAAGTGTTTGTGGCTCATCACTTTCGTTAATGGATGCAGGTGTGCCAATCAAAGCACCAGTGGCTGGTATTGCTATGGGTTTGGTTAAAGAAGGTGATAGATTTAGCGTACTGACTGATATTTTAGGCGACGAAGACCACCTCGGTGATATGGACTTTAAAGTCGCTGGTACGACACGTGGGGTGAACGCCTTACAAATGGATATTAAGATCCAAGGCATTACCAAAGAAATTATGGGTATTGCGCTCAAACAAGCAAAAGATGCAAAACTTCATATCTTGGGTGAGATGAATAAAGTAATTTGCGAGCCAAATACCTCAAGTAAAAATGCACCTAAAACCACTATTATAAAAATTCAAACGGATAAAATTCGTGATTTAATTGGTAAAGGTGGTGAAACTATTAAAGACATTATTTCAACTTCTGGCGCCAGTGTTGACGTTGATGACAAAGGCAATGTTAATATCTTTGCCAATAATCAAAAAGCCTTTGATACTGCACTGAAAATGGTCAAAGACGTTACTGCCGTGCCTGAAGTTGGCAAAATTTATTTAGGGAAAGTAGTTAAAATTGTTGAGTTTGGTGCATTTGTGAATATCATGCCAAACCAAGATGGCTTATTGCATATTTCTGAAATCGCACACGAACGCGTTGAAAAAGTAGAAAAGCATCTAAAAGAAGGTGATGAAATTGAGGTGAAAGTGCTAGGCCTAGACAGAGGGCGTATTAAGTTATCTCGAAAAGTATTACTCAACAAGTAACTAGTTCGCTAATTTTTTAATACAAGTCCGCCGCACTATTAAAAAAACACTCTTAAAGACTACTTCTTACTAAGTACGGGCGAGTTAAACTTTAGCCCAGCCCAGCCATAGGTCATAAAATGACGAATGTTTGGGTGGGTGTTGCCTTTGGGGTTATTTAGCACTGTTTGATAATGTTCGCCAAAGCAATGCAAGGTTTCTAAGGGTGAGAGCTGGTGGATAGCAGCAAAACAAAACAACTTGGCACTGCTTTGGTTTTCATCTACCCTGTTTTCTAAATCGCCATTTTTAAATGCCGCTGGAGTGTGTTGATACTCAGCATCAATTAATGTCATCAAATCTTTAAATTTCATATTAACGCCTGCTCTAAGTGCTTCTAAATATTCTGTCTCTGTCATTTTTTTATACCGTTGTTGGATTGGGTTTATTAGTATCAATGTCGTATTTTTCAATTGCCTCAGCCACTATTGAAACTCTCATAGTGCCTTCATCAGCCAAGGCTTTAAGTGCAGTTATGACCACGTAATTGGCATCCACTTCAAAAAAATCTCTAAGTGCTTCGCGCGAGTCAGAGCGACCAAAGCCATCTGTACCTAATACTTCGTAACGTGCTGGCACGTATTTACGCACTTGTTCAGCAAAATTACGCATATAGTCAGTCGCGGCAATCACAGGCGTGTTGGAATTATTCAGACATTGGGTAATATAAGGTACTTGTTGCGCACCTGTTGTAAGGCGATTAAGCCTATCGAGTGCTTGCGCCTCGCGCGTGAGTTCATTAAAACTGGTAACCGACCAAATATTTGCATCCACATTCCAATCATCTTTGAGCATTTGTGCAGCGCGCTCAACTTCGCGCAAAATTGTGCCACAACCCAATAATTGCACTTGCGCACCCTCTTGGTTTTTTAGTTGATACATGCCTTTAATAATTCCTTGTTCTGCATCTTTTGGCATTTCTGGATGAGTGTAGAGCTCGTTCATGGTGGTAATGTAGTAGAAAATATTTTCATGCCTTTCATACATTCTATGTAGTCCACTACGTATAATTACTGCTAATTCATAGCCATAGGTTGGGTCGTACGATACACAATTTGGAATAGTATTCGCAACAATATGTGAATCGCCATCTTCGTGTTGCAAGCCCTCACCATTTAGCGTGGTACGCCCTGCCGTGCCGCCAATTAAGAAGCCTTTGGCTTGCATATCGCCCGCCGCCCAAATTAAATCTCCCACACGTTGGAAGCCAAATTTGGAGTAATAAATATAAAACGGAATCATGGTGGTATTATGCGTAGCATACGCGGTAGAAGCGGCAATCCAATCAGACATCGCACCTGCTTCATTAATACCCTCTTGCAAGACTTGTCCTTGTTTATCTTCTTTATACCACATCACTTTATCTGAATCTTCTGGTTGATAAAGTTGCCCTGAGGCAGAGTAAATACCGAGTTGTCTAAACAAACCCTCCATCCCAAAGGTACGCGCTTCATCAGGAATGATTGGCACAATTTTACTACTCAATTGTTTATCACGTACCAGCAATGCGATAATACGGTTCAGGGTCATGGTAGTGGACATTGCACGCTCACCGCTAGATTTTAATAGTGCTTCAAATGTGCTTAATTCAGGTGTTTTAAGAGTTTCTAAATTAAACTTTCGTACGGGTAATGAGCCGCCCAGTTGCTCACGCCTAGCATTCATATAAAGCATTTCTTCGCTATCGGCTGCAGGCTTATAAAAATTGAGCCCTGTCACGTCATCTTGGGTGATTGGCACATCAAAACGCTTAGCAAAACGCTCAACCTGCTCTAAGCCCAGTTTCTTTTGCGAATGCGTGGTATTTTGCCCCTCGCCTGCTTCACCCATGCCATAACCTTTGACGGTTTTTGCTAAAATCACGCTAGGTTTATCATTACACGCCTTGGCTGCGTGATAAGCCTGAAACACTTTATAAGGGTCATGACCACCACGATTAAGGTGATAAATTTCATCATCACTCATATGTTCGACCATTGCCAGTAATTCAGGATATTTACCAAAGAAATGTTCACGCACATAGGCGCCGTCTTTGGCTTTATACGCCTGATACTCGCCATCGACTACTTCTTCCATGCGTTTTTTTAACAAGCCTGAGCTATCGTTTGCTAATAATTCATCCCATTTTCCGCCCCAAATGACCTTGATGACATTCCAACCTGCACCGCGAAACATGCCTTCTAATTCTTGAATAATTTTGCCATTACCACGCACTGGACCATCTAAGCGTTGCAGGTTACAGTTAATCACAAAAATCAGATTATCGAGTTTTTCACGCCCTGCTATAGATATTGCACCAAGCGATTCAGGTTCGTCTGTCTCACCATCGCCTAAATACGCCCAAACTGTGCGCTTATCAGTCTGTTGAATATCGCGATGATGTAGATATTTCATAAAACGCGCTTGATAAATTGCCATGATTGGTCCCAAACCCATTGACACGGTTGGAAACTGCCAAAAATCAGGCATTAACCACGGATGTGGATATGAACTAAGTCCATCTTTACCAGCTTCTTGACGGAAATTAAACATTTGCGCCTCAGTAATACGCCCCTCTAAATAGGCGCGAGCATAAATACCGGGGGAGATATGTCCTTGAAAAAAGATTAAATCTGCACCTTGGTCGGCATCGGGACCACGGTAAAAATGATTAAAACCAACTTCATACAAGGTTGCACTGGAGGCGTATGAAGCAATATGTCCGCCCAAATCATACGGTAGTTGGTTGGCTTTAACTACCATCACCATTGCATTCCAACGAATAATTGCCGCAACCCTGTGTTCAATCTCGGCATTAATGTCGGTTGCGATTTCTTGATGTTTGGCAATGCTATTCAAATAAGCAGTATTTACCCCTGTAGGCAGGCTCATACCTTCTTGATGCGCCGTATTGATAAGCTCATTAAGAATAAACTTTGCCCGGTCTTCGCCACCAGCTCGCGCTACAGATTTAAATGCAGCCAACCACTCTTGGGTTTCTAAAGGATCAATATCTTGGCTTGACATAATAATAATTCAATCGATAAAAATAACCTGATTATCCCTAAAATATAAAACTTAGACTCCCTACTTTACAAAATATTTAGTAAACAATAATGCCATAAAAAATGCTACAACACCAAAGCCAATCTGCCAAAATTCATTCGTAGCAAAAAACACCTTGCCCCAATAAGCGCCTATGAATAATGCCAATATTGGCAAAATATATAGCATGAATGCGCGTGCAAACAGCTCAGATGAAGTAATTTCCAAAGTAACAAAATCTCCCACTATGACGTCTTTTTTTAAGGGTTTATTGAAGACTGAATATTGTTCAAAATATTTTGCCAATATTCCTATGCCACAGCCGCCACTTGCGTTGCAAGAATGACAGCCGCCCGAACGATTAGCCTTGAGTTTCATGGTTTGGTTTTCAATCTCAATTACTTCAAATTTTTCTTTCATTATTATTAAAATAAACTTTTATTTTGCTATTTTATCAGTATGTCAATTTCAAAATCTATTTTTCAGGCTTATGATATACGTGGCGTCTTTGAGCGAGATTTAACACCCGAATCAGTCAAACTAATCGGTCTGGCGATTGGCAGTGAGTCAATCGCTAAAGGCGAGCGAGGTGTCGTTGTCGGGCGTGACGGACGATTGAGTAGTTTGACACTAATGAATGCTTTAAAAGCAGGGCTCAAACAAAGCGGCTGTCATGTTGTTGATATTGGTATGGTGCCAACCCCCTTAGTTTACTACGTCACTTACACCAAAGCAGCTAGCTCAGGAGTGATGATTACTGGCTCGCACAATCCGCCAGAATACAACGGCTTTAAAATTGTGATTGCAGGCGAGACACTATCAGATGAACGTATTTTGTCGCTGTATCAGCGTATTGTAAATAACGACTTTAGTACAGGTCATGGTACTTCAACCCAAGTTGACATTGAACAAGACTACATCACGCGCATTAGCTCAAACATCAAACTCGACAGGCCATTAAAGATTGTGGTAGATGCAGGTAATGGCGTCACCGGCAATATTGCCCCAAAACTGTTTGAACAGTTAGGCGCTAAAGTCACCAAACTTTTTTGCCATGTAGATGGTAATTTTCCCAATCACCACCCCGACCCATCAAAACTAGAAAATCTGCAAGATCTGATTGCGGAGGTAAAAAACACCAATGCGGATATGGGATTTTCCTTTGATGGCGATGGCGACCGACTGGGTTTGATTGATAATCTCGGCAATGTGATTTGGGCAGATAGACAAATGATGCTCTACGCACAAGACATCCTAACACGTAGCCCTGCAAGTAAAATTGTATTTGATGTCAAATGTTCCTCACTATTACCAAAACACATCATCAAGCATGGTGGTGAGCCAGTTATGTCACGCACTGGACATAGTTTTATCAAGGCAAAACTCAAACAAACTGGAGCACTACTCGGTGGTGAGATGAGTGGACATATTTTCTTCAAAGAGCGCTGGTACGGCTTTGATGATGCACTTTATGCTGGCGCGCGGCTATTAGAAATTATAGCCAAAAACCATCGAACCTGCGCTCAGATTTTCAAAGCTTTGCCCGATAGCATTAGCACCCCAGAGATTAATATTCATTTTGATAAGCAAGGACAGCAATTTGATGCTATGAAAAAATTAATCGATAATATTGATTTTCCCGATGCAACTATCATCACCATTGACGGCGTTCGAGTTGATTATGATAATGGCTGGGGTTTGGTGCGCCCCTCTAACACCACGCCATGCTTAGTGCTTAGATTTGAGGCAGATGATAAAAAAACCTTAAATAATATTCAAGACAAATTTAGCACTTGGCTAGAAGCTAATGATATCAACGCTGATTTTTGATTTTTTATTGCTTAGATTATGATTCTACATCCCAAGCGCATTATAATACTTTGTAACCAAAGCCAACAACTTGCTATAAAGTTTAATTTTTTAAATGGAAGCATTGAATTGATAGATTAAATTCGTAGTTTAATGATTCTCAGATACTTGATTTATGGTGTATTTAGGGATTTCTACTACCAAATCAGCTTCATCAACAATCGCCTGGCAAGACAGGCGCGAATCGGGGTCTAACCCCCAGGCTTTATCAAGAAGATCATCTTCTATTTCATCAGATTCTTCAATCTCGTCAAAGCCTTCACGAACATAGACGTGGCAAGTAGTACAAGCATTTGACATCTCACAAGCGTGTTCAATTTCTACATCGTTTGCTAGTAGTGCATTACAAATGCTAGTGCCTTTTTCTGCTTCAATAACAATACCTTCGGGGCAGAGTTCAGAATGTGGTAAGACAATTATTTGAGGCATAATTTTTCCTAAAATTCGTCGATATTGTGATTTTTCATAGCAATCGAAATGCTATTATTCATGCGCATTTCAACAAATTCAGCAGCACTACTCTCAAGCTGGTCAATCGCTGTTTTAATAACACTTTGGTCGCTCTTATCAACAACGCTTAGCAGATTTTGTTTTGCTTGTAATATCTCTTCAAGCATCGATTTATTAAGCATATCTTGGTCTGTATTTAAAGCGGAATCAATTGCCTCTAAAGTGCGTTTTGCCTCTACTTGCATTTCGTGTAATTGTCTAGCTTCAATATCGGCCTGGGCAAATAAAATAGAATCTTTGAGCATTTTTTCCATCTCACTATCGCTCAGCCCATAAGAGGGCTTAATGACGACATCCGCTTTAACGCCTGAAGTCTTTTCAATAGCACTAACGGACAACAAACCATCTGCATCCACCTGAAATTCTACTTGAACACGCGCGTTACCTGCTACCATAGGTGGAATACCTTGTAGTTCAAATTTTGCCAATGAACGACAATCACTCACCAGCTCTCTTTCGCCTTGCAACACATGAACACTCATGGCAGTTTGCCCGTCTTTAAAGGTGGTAAATTCTTGTGCACGGGCAATTGGGATGGTAGTATTCCGATAGATGATTTTTTCAACCAATCCGCCCATCGTCTCAAGCCCTAAAGATAAGGGTAGCACATCTAGTAGCAGCGTATCTTGTTGGGTTTTATTACCTGCCAATACATTCGCCTGAATAGCCGCACCTTTGGCAACCACTTCATCAGGGTTAATTGAGCACAAAACTGGCTTATTAAATAAATCACTAACCATAGACCGAACCAATGGCATTCGTGTTGAACCCCCTACCATAATAATATCCTTGATTTGTGCTAATTCAACGCCTGCATCTCTTATTGCCCGTTTTGTTAATAATAAAGTACGTTTAATTAAAGTATCAGATAAAGTTTCAAATTTGGCTTTAGTAATGCGATAAGGTGCTTGTACGCAGTTAAATTCAGCAAATTCATGTTCACTCAAAGTTTCCTTAGCAGTGCGTGAGAATTGTTTAATTTTTTGCATTTGTGTTGCGGTTAATTCGCCCAAACCTAGCACTTTGATACAATCGTCAATAATCAGTTGATCAAAATCATCGCCACCTAAGGTTGAATCACCCCCCGTTGCCAACACTTTAAATACACCTTTAGTGAAACTTAAAATCGAAATATCAAACGTACCACCACCGAGGTCATACACGGCGTGCACACCCTCCTCGCCCGACTCTAAACCATACGCCAATGCTGCTGCTGTAGGCTCATTTAATAAACGCAAAGTATTAAGTCCAGCAAGAGTTGCTGCGTCTTTGGTAGCTTGTCGTTGTGCATCATTAAAATAAGCAGGCACGGTAATCACGCAACCAACTAACTCACCACCTAATGCGGATTCTGCACGCTGTTTAAGCGAGGCTAAAATACTAGAGGATATCTCCACCGCGCTCAAATTACCCATAACTGTATGGAACAAAACGTTGTTGCCATTTTCAACCAATTGATAAGGGCAGTTTTTAAACTGACTCACCTCTGAATAACTCAAACCCATAAAACGTTTTACCGAGATAATGGTATTGGTTGGGTCGGTTTTTGCATAAGGACAAGCATCACAACCAACCGTGAGCTTGTTGTTCTGCCCACAATGCACAACTGAAGGCAAAATGGCTTTATTATTCTCATCAGTCAAAACTGTGCTTACTCCACTCATAACCGACGCTACCAACGAATTAGTCGTACCTAAATCAATGCCAATCGCTAATTTGTGCTGATGTGGTGCGCTGGCTTGCCCGGGTTCTGAGATTTGTAAGAGTGCCATTTTTTTATTTTACAACCATTCGTCCATCAGTTGGTTTGCCTGGACGCTTAACTGAGTATAAAATTTTAACTCTCTGACCAATTTTTTAATTTTATCAAGATTATTTTCCTTGAAAAAATTTTTAATTCTATTAATATTTTGCTTAATTTGTTGGTCAATATCTATAATAAAATCATCTAATAATAACGCATTTTTGTTAGATTCTATCAACTCTAATCGTTCTCTTAAAGCGATTTGATTAATGAGAAAATCCGTGTCCATTTGCGTGTCTTGTTCATCAAACGCATCAATACCTTGCAACTCTAACAAATAAGCTGCTCGTGATAATGGTGATTTTAAAGTATCATAAGCACTGTTAATAAGTGCTGTATTTTGTAATGCTAAAATTTTTTCCTTTTCGCTGCTAGTGGCAAACTTATCAGGATGAAAATGAGCCATTTGTTCTTGGTATTGCGCTTCAAGAGTGGGTTTATCAATATCAAACTGAGCTACCAATGAAAATAACTCAAAGTAGTTTTGCATTAAATTTACAAGAAATTAAATAAATTAGACTGTGAACGACTCACCACAGCCGCATTCGGCTTTAGCATTTGGATTGTTAAATTCAAAACCTTCATTCAGACCGTCTTTGATAAAGTCAACCTGTGTCCCATTTAAATAAATCAAGCTCTTAGCATCAATAATCACTTTAACACCATTGTCTTCAAATACCGTGTCGTCGTCATTTGCATTATCAACAAATTCCATGCTGTAACCTAAGCCAGAGCAACCTGTTGTTTGCACACTTAAGCGAATGCCCATGCCCGAGTTACGATTAGCCAAAAAACCAACCATACGCTCAGCAGCAGCATTTGTTAAAGTAATCGACATTTATTTATCCAGCTTTACTCTTTATGTCATTAATAGCTGCTTTAATGGCATCTTCTGCCAATACCGAACAGTGGATTTTCACAGGTGGAAGAGATAATTCTTCAGCAATATCAACATTTTTAATTTCACCTGCTTCCCCCAAAGTTCTGCCTTTGACCCATTCAGTTAACAATGAACTCGAAGCAATTGCCGAGCCACAACCATAAGTTTTAAACTTAGCATCTTCAATCACGCCTTTATCATTCACCTGAATTTGCAAGCGCATCACATCACCACAAGCAGGCGCACCTACCATGCCAGTACCCACATTTTTAGCATCTTTATCTAATACACCCACGTTACGTGGATTTTCATAATGGTCTAGTACTTTTTCACCGTATGCCATGTTATTTCTCCTATATCAACCCTTTGTTGTTATTCTACCCCTTTGCAAACCAAATAATCCTTATATTTTGTAGCACAATTAATGTGGAAAATCTTTGTTTTGTTAATGTGCAGCCCATTCAACTTTACTTAAATCTACCCCATCCTTAAACATATCCCACAAAGGCGATAAATCGCGCAATTTCTCAACTTTTTCACGTACCAATCTAATTGCCTTATCAATATCTGCCTCGGTGGTATAACGACCAATGCTAAAACGAATAGAGCTGTGTGCCAATTCATCATCCAGACCCAATGCTCGAAGCACATACGATGGTTCAAGACTGGCACTGGTACAAGCCGAGCCTGAAGATACGGCAATACTGTTAATTGCCATCATTAAAGATTCGCCTTCAACATAGTTAAAACTAATATTAAGATTACCTGGGATGCGCTGATCTAAATCACCATTCACCTGCACTTCTTCCATATCAATAAAACCAGCCAATAAACGGTCTCGCAATAGCGCAAATCTTGCATTTTCTTCAACCATTTCCGCCTTAGCAATCGCAAATGCCTCACCCATACCCACAATTTGGTGAGTGGCTAAGGTACCTGAGCGCATACCACGCTCATGCCCACCACCATGTATTTGCGCCTCAAGCCGAACGCGCGGCTTACGACGAACATACAAAGCACCCATACCTTTAGGACCATAAATCTTATGTGCAGAAAAACTCATGAGATCAACTGGTAAAGTGGATAAATCAATCGCAATCTTGCCAGCAGATTGCGCCGCATCAACGTGGAAAAATATTTTATGTTCACGACAAAGGTTGCCAATCGCCTCAATATCTTGAATCACACCAATTTCATTATTAACATGCATGATGGACACTAAAATTGTTTGCTCGGTTATTGCCGCTTTTAAAACATTTAAATCCAGCAAGCCATTCGCCATAGGGTCTAAATAAGACACTTCATAACCTTCTCGCTCTAGTTGACGGCAAGTATCAAGCACCGCTTTATGTTCTGTTTTTAAAGTAATAATATGATTGCCTTTTTTCTTGTAAAAATGCGCAATACCTTTAATCGCTAAATTATCTGATTCAGTAGCACCCGACGTCCAAACGATTTCCCTAGGGTCAGCACCGACTAAATCTGCCACTTGTTGCCTTGCATTTTTAACAGCAGTGTCAGCTTGCCAGCCATAATAATGAGAATTAGAGGCTGGATTACCAAAATTGCCATCCATGGTTAAATATTGCATCATCTTTTCAGCAACACGCTTATCAACGGGTGTGGTTGCTGAATAATCCATATAAGTTGGTATTAACATATTATTTATAATCCTTTATTTAATTGGTGATCATCAATCACTTGTTGCAGGCTCTTAGAGCTCAAAAATTTCCTAATTTGTTCGCTAACATCACACCAAAGCTGATGAGAAATACATTGCTTGCCATTGTTACAAGTATTCATGCCTTTGCAGCGACGCAAATCAATGTTTTCATCAACCGCTTCGATAATTTGTGTCAAGGTAATCTCTTTGGCAACCGTATCTAATAAATAACCACCGCCAGGGCCGCGTACACTTTTGACTAATGCAGCTTTTCTGAGTTTGGCAAATAATTGCTCAAGATATGACAAAGAAATATTTTGTCTTTGCGAAATAATATCCAACGTAATTGGCTTGCCAGTACTGTTAGATGCCAAGTCTAACATTGCTGTAACCGCGTAGCGACCTTTGGTTGTTAATTGCATACAAATCTTTTTAATTTATAAAGAAGTACTATTATAGTCTTAACCAAGTATTTTAGTCAAGTTTTATTTTCAATCTTGTCTAATCGTTTTAGGATAGATTTTATCGCCTCAACATTTGGGTCGTTATCATTACTAACTCCATAAGCGTCAAAATTCAAATGTTGCGATTTGTCATTAAGAACTCTGCCTGGTACACCAATAACAGTTTCGCTACTTAACACATCCTTAACAACAACAGCATTTGAACCAATTCTAGCACCGCTATGCAAGGTAATAGGCCCTAAAATTTTTGCCCCAGCACCGATTACCACGTTATTGCCAAGCGTTGGGTGGCGCTTGCCTTTTTTCCAGGTTGTGCCACCTAAAGTAACCCCATGATACAAAGTTACATCGTCGCCAATTTCAGCCGTTTCGCCAATCACCACACCCATCCCGTGGTCAATAAAAAAACGCCTGCCAATTTTAGCAGCTGGGTGAATTTCAACCCCAGTCAGCCAACGAGCAAACGTTGACATAAACCTAGCTAGCCATTTAAGTTTCAATAACCATAGTCGATGTGACAAACGATAAAGCAACATCGCTTGAACGCCTGAATAACAGGTAATAACCTCAAAGGCATGCCGAGCTGAAGGGTCGCGCTCAAATACGCTTTGGATATCTTCAATAAATTTCATGGTTAAAAAATTATGAGTCTGTTAAATATAGCAAGTATGATTTAGTAAATTTAGAAAATAGTACGTTTTTTATGTATTTCATAAATTGTATTAGATTAATACAGAGGTCTAATTATAGGCTAATTTAGACCTTGTTAGGCCTTAACAAAGGCTTCATTGCGCTCAGCAGATTCTTGTACAAATTAGGACTGCGTTTTTCCTCAGTGAGTAACCATTGTTTAAAGTGCTCACGCTCGGTAGGCATCTCAAAACAAGCGGGGCAAGAATCAGCAATCACTGGCAAGTTGGTAGATTTTGCAAAATCTGCTAATTGACGCTCACGCACATAAACCAAAGGGCGAATAACACGCAAATCTTTAGCATCATTCACATAATGCGCTTTCATGGTTTGAATCTTGCCATTATGACACATTGACATTAATAAACTCTCGCTCAAATCATCCAAATGCTGACCCAAAGCTAAAACATTATAACCCTCACGCCGAGCCACTTTATACATCAGACCCCGCTTAATCCGCGCACAAAATGAACAATACGAATCCCCGCGCATGCTTTTTTCAGCCTGCTTGAGTATGGGAAATACCTCAAAAAAATAAGGGGTGTCAAACTGCTTGAAAAAACCAGCCAATGCTTGCGGTTTAAAGCCCTGTACTTTCGGGTCAATGGTGACCGCGCCCAGCTCAAAATCAATTGGTGCATGGGTTTGAAAATGCCTAAGAATATGAAACAATGACAACGAATCTTTGCCGCCAGAAACACCCAGCAATACCTTGTCGCCATTTTTAATCATCTTAAAATCAGCAATCGCCCTGCCGACTGATTTGGTTAATAGTTTGGGTAATTTTTTTATCATAGAGGCCTTTGCATCAATAGGGATGATTAGCAAAATGACAGATTTTGCTGCACTTAAATTTTTTCAAACCTTGTGCTAGCAGGGCTATAGGGCACTATTTGAAAAATTATCAAGGTGGTGGAAGGTGGCTTATTTTGATGATTGTTCATATTGATACAAAGGTCTCTCATAGTTTGTCCAACGGCGAAACCACGCCTTGCCCGCCTTGACGCAAAACATGGGTGTAAATCATCGTCGTTTGTAAATCACTATGCCCAAGTAAGGCTTGAATCGTACGAATATCCGTACCCGTTTGTAACAAATGCGTGGCAAAGGAATGGCGAAAGGTGTGTGCTGAGACTTTTTTATGAATATTGCATTGTTGAACTGCGCGCTTAATTGCCTTGTTAATCACCGATTGATCCACATGATGGCGCCGTTTGATTTGCGTGCGTGGATCAGTAGCAATATTGCGACTGGAAAACACATATTGCCAATTAAAGGCTTTATCCGCACTAGGATATTTCTTCGCCAAGGCATAAGGCAAATACACACTGCCGAAGCCATCCTTAAGGTCTTTGTTATGAATAAGTTTTATTTTTTGTAAATGATTTTTTAAAGGTTTAGTTAAACTATTTGCAAGCGGCGTCACCCGGTCTTTGCTGCCCTTGCCGTCACGCACCGTGATTTGCCTAAATTCAAAATCAATATCTTGCACTCTAAGGCGCACCACCTCAGAAATCCTCAGCCCGCCAGCGTACAAAAGTTTCACCATCAACCCGACTGTGCCACTCATTAAAGTCAATACTTGCGCTACTTCTACCTTGCTTAACACCACAGGAATGCGTGGCTCTTTACGCGAACGCGCGGCATTTACTCCTTCTAATGGTTGCTTTAAAACCTTGGTGTACAAAAACACCAACGCATTCAGTGCCTGATTTTGTGTACTCGGCGCTACTTTTTGTTGAGTAGCCAAATGTGTTAAAAATCGTTCAACTTGCTCTTCAGCATTTTTAAGTAATGCAAACCTACTTTGAATGTTTGAAAATTTAACAAATCGCCTGACCCAGTCACAATAAGTATTCTCAGTCCCATAGGCGTATCCCTGCCTGCGTAACAAGGTTCGCATTTCTTCTAATAAAGTCTTACTTTTAGGTACAATGGCCATAAATATTAAAAACGTCAAATCAATTATTGACAGATTTTTATTATAATACCCAATATTAGGTTATTGTAGATTTTTTTGATAAAAACTGGGTAAATATGCCTGATTTTGTTTTTAATATAGTGTATTAAGGCAATAATGCCTTATACTAATAGTTAGAGCCGACCGCAAGGCGCTCGGCTCTAACGGCGTAGCAATAGTAGATTAACTGGTTAGATCGCCTGCGGCACTCTAACAAGCCAATCAACCCGACCTAAAGAATTTGAAATAGAGTAAACTCTAAACAAATTACTAGGCGGGTTATTGCCACGCCGTTAGGTAATATATAATGAAAAATACCATTATCACAATAGCAATCTTATTTTTAAATTTTTCAGCATTATCAAAGGAAATACCTCAGTCTCTTATAGGTAAAGCCACTAAAGAAATTGCTGAGGCTCATGATTATCTTATTCGGACAAAATATGAGGCATGCAATAAAAAAATAAATATAGACACTATTGCGATCTATATGGCTAGTATTATGGCCACTAGCCCAACCCCTTTGAAAGAAATGCTAAAAGTAATGGAAAGAAGTTGCGAATACATAAAAGATAACGCGATTAAGTACCACTCAATGCAAGATATTGTAAGAGCCTTTTTAAAACATTCTGAAGAAAATGTTGATAATTTCAGTTTTATGTATAATTCTTTCAAGGAAAATCTTACGAAAACAGTTAGAGTAAAATATACTTGGCAAGATGTGAATAATTTGGCATATCAATCCATATTAGAAATGAAATATAAAGAAAAACAGAGGTAAGTTGCTTTAATTAAATAATTTTAGTAAAAACAATAACTTATGATTATTAAAATAAGGAACAAAGATAAGGGAAAAAGATAAGGGGACACAAACATTAATTATTTAAAAGCACCTAACAAATCATTCCAGCCGACCGCTAACGCGTCGGCTGAATTCAAGCGTTAGGCATTTATAGGAGAAAAACGTGCCATCATTATCAACATTTTATGGAATTATCGTTTACATGTATTTCATGGATAATAAGCAACATAGCCTTCCGCATATTCATGTCAAATATCAAGAACATGAGGTGGTTGTATCTATACCTGATGGTGATATTCTCGAAGGAAGTATACCATCGTCAAAAATGAAACTGCTTCAAGCCTGGGTTGAAATACATAAAGATGAATTGGTGGCTGATTGGGCATTAGCAGTGTCTGGGGAGCAGCCATATAAAATAGAACCGTTGAGGTAAGGCAATGAACCCAAGAATAAAAGAAGTTTCAACCACTGATGGTTATCAGCTAAACCTCTTGTTTACTAATGGTGAAAGAGGGATTTATGATTGCTCCAATATTCTTGATTTTGAAAAAGATAAGGGGACACAAACATTAATTATTTAAAAGCACCTAACAAATCATTCCAGCCGACCGCTAACGCGTCGGCTGAATTCAAGCGTTAGCGATCAAAGATAGGAAATGTCGTGGAAATAGAAAAAGCAAAAGAAATAGTTGGGTTGCTCGCAAATGGAGCTGATCCTGCTACCGGTGAAGTGTTTGCGGATGATAGTCCATACAATCATCCAATGGTTATACGCGCGCTCTTCACTGTTCTTAATCACGTGAGAATTCCAAAAAAACAAAATAAATTATCAGTTGAAGAAAAGCAGGAGCAAAATATTGCAAGCGGGAAGCCAAGAAATGCCGGCCTCGCCTGGACAGAAGAACTTAAACAAGATGTAGTAGCTCTATTTAGGCAAGGAAAATCAGCTAATGAACTTGCCCAACATTTTGAGAGGACTGAAGGAGCTATAGTCTCAGAACTTGAGCATCAGGGAATTATAAATAGAGATGAACAGTAAAATGTTCGCTAACAAAGCCATAAACGCGGACGTCAAAAACTGCTTCGGTCGTTCCTCCCTCTGCGGTTTTTGCCTCCGGTTATGGCAAGCGTTATACCTCAAAGGGACAATGAATGAGCAGCATTCCAATTACGCAAATCATTAGGATTGATGAACCAAATCAGTACAAGTTTCATGCCGCACGTTGGAATGGTGAAAACCAGCCGCTAGATGTTTATGTGCGAGATAAACATGAATGGTTCAACTGGAACACTTGGAGAAACGCCAAAGACGAGTTCTCAAGGAAGTACATTTTTTCGTTGATTGATTTTTACCCTGAAAGTGATATGTGGCTGTTCGGAGGAATATATGTAGTATTAAAAAGAAACGATATCCCAAATAGTTACAGCTATGAAATTAACGAGCTTAGCCAATATTCTTTCTATGTGGGTAGGCTAAAAATAAAGCTTCAAAAGCCATCTAGAGGCAGGGCCTTTTATTTAGAGCATCATCTGGCAAATATGAGTGTGTCAGAGATACTCAAGCAGCCTTATTCAGGAGAGGTGTTTCCAGGTTATGAAAACATAAATCACGATTTCCAAATACTGTCCCCAATATTCAAAAATGAAAATCCAGGTTGGAAAGCAGCATTGGCGAATATCAAAGGGGTTTATGTTATTACAGATAAATCCAATGGAATGAAATATGTCGGATCCGCATACGGCGATTCCGGCATATGGTCAAGGTGGAGTTGCTACATTGGTACCGGGCATGGTTGGAATGATGAGCTTACAAAGCTCATCAAGAAAGAAGGTTATGAGTACGCTAGAGCTAACTTCAGGATATCGCTACTAGAATATCGCCCAATGAAAGCCGATGATAAGGTAATAATTGAAAGAGAAAGCTTTTGGAAAGAGGTATTTATTTCTAGAGGTAAGTTTGGATACAACAAAAATTAACCAAGGTATAACAATCACATGCACTCGGACATCAAAAAGCGTCGCTCGTTCCTCGCTATGCTTCTTGATGCCGGTGATGTGAAGCGTTAGGCATTTATAGGAGAAAAACGTGCCATCATTATCAACATTTTATGGAATTATCGTTTACATGTATTTCATGGATAATAAGCAACATAGCCTTCCGCATATTCATGTCAAATATCAAGAACATGAGGTGGTTGTATCTATACCTGATGGTGATATTCTCGAAGGAAGTATACCATCGTCAAAAATGAAACTGCTTCAAGCCTGGGTTGAAATACATAAAGATGAATTGGTGGCTGATTGGGCATTAGCAGTGTCTGGGGAGCAGCCATATAAAATAGAACCGTTGAGGTAAGGCAATGAACCCAAGAATAAAAGAAGTTTCAACCACTGATGGTTATCAGCTAAACCTCTTGTTTACTAATGGTGAAAGAGGGATTTATGATTGCTCCAATATTCTTGATTTTGGAGTATTCAAGGAGCTAAAAAACAAACATTATTTTATTCAAGCTAGTGTAATTGATGGCACAGTTGTGTGGCCTCATGAACAAGATATTTGTCCCGATACGTTATACTTAGATTCAATAAAAGAAAATGCCTAACAAGGCACTCCAGCGGACGGCTGACGCCGCCGCTGAGTTTAGGCGTTAGCTGCAAAAACACCAAAGAGAGACACATGAAACCAACATTGACAATTGAAGCCCTGCAGGAAGAAGCATCAAAATTTGCAAAGATGGAAACCTCTTACGACGAACCTTCTCTTTATGGTGTAACTGACGGAAAAGCCGTTGGAACATATCTTGAGCACAAATTTACCGCATACCTTGCAGGCATATACGAGTATCAACAAGGTGATTCCGCATCTGGTATAGATCTTCCTGGCCTCGGAGTTGATATAAAAGTGACTAGCTTTAAGCAGCCGCAATCTTCTTGCCCTTTTAAGTCTGCCTCCCAGAAAATATTTGGGCTTGGTTATCATTTGCTAGTTTTTGTCTATGAGAAGACAGATGATGCAGAAAATAGAACTGGTCGGCTAAATATGCAGCACACAATCTTCGTTGAAAAAGAACGCACGGCTGATTTTCAAACCACGAAGGGCTGTTGGATATACTGGAACGAGAGGGAAATAAAGATGATATTGTTGCCTTTATCAACGAAAGGAATTTACCAGTAGATGAAATTGGCGCAGAGCAACTCGCCGATAGAATTATAGAAACACCACCTAGTCAAGGATACTTGACCATATCGAACGCTCTTCAGTGGAGACTTCAGTATGGTAGGGTTATACAGAAAGCTGGTAAGGTTTCAGGCATTTCAAGGGTTCGATGAAAAGTGGCAAAAAAATCTATTGATAAATGGCAATTTGGTGATTTTCAAACACCAATTGATCTTGCCAGAAAAATTGTTGAAGTTCTGAAGCGTAATCATGGGATTAGCCCCGATGTCATTGTTGAACCGACTTGCGGGAAGGGCAGTTTTGTTCGCGCTTCATGCGAGGGTTTTGAGAACGCAACTGTTTTAGGCTTTGAGATTAATCCTGAATATGTTCAGGAAGCTAATTTATCCCTAAAGGGTATTTCTACGGCAAATCATGTATCGGTAAACGAAGCCGATTTTTTCAATACTGACTGGAATAAAACTCTCTCAGAATTGCAAGGCAATATCCTTATCATTGGAAACCCCCCTTGGGTTACAAGTAGCGAGCTTGGGCTTATCAATAGCAAAAACCTTCCTGAAAAATCCAACTTTCAAAACCGAAAAGGTATCGAAGCTATTACAGGGTCAGGAAATTTTGATATTTCTGAATGGATGCTGTTAAAGCATGTTGAATGGCTATCACATCGTGAAGGTGCAATAGCATTTCTGTGTAAGTATGCCGTTGCACGTAAGGTCATGAGGCAAGTTAGGCAGAGTACCGAACATCGTTTTTTTGGGCATATCTATCCAATCGATGCGAAGCTATATTTTGATGCTGCTGTAGAGGCATGCCTTTTTGTTTTAACAACAGATGCTGGGAATGCTGATTGCGAGGTTTATGAGTCATTAGATTCAGTTGTGCCTTCACATGTTATTGGCGAGAGAGACGGGTATATTGTCAGTGATGTTAATAATTACGAAAAATGGAGGAAACTAAGAGGGCAAGATCCCCGATTTATCTGGCGTTCTGGTGTAAAACATGATTGCTCTAAGGTTATGGAGCTAGAGCCATTAGATGGTGGCTATAAAAATGGCCTTGGAGAAATAATAAGATGTGAAGATAAATATATTTACCCTCTATTGAAAAGCTCTGATGTGGGAAATGGGAGAGTAAATACATATAGAAGGGTTGCCCTGATAACCCAAAAGTCTGTTGGTGAAGAAACTTCCCTAATCAAGGAACTTGCCCCGAAAACATGGGAATATCTTGTAGGGCATAGAGAATATTTAGATAAGAGAAGAAGCTCTATATACAAGAATAAACCTGATTTTTCTATCTTTGGCGTAGGTGATTACTCCTTTAAAGAATGGAAGATTGCAATATCAGGATTATATAAAAAATTGAAGTTTAAGCTTGTCGGCCCATTAGATGGTAAGATGGTTGTATTCGATGATACTGTAAACTTTTTGTCATTCGACACAAAAGAAGAAGCAGAATTTGTTTATCATTTAATCACATCGACTCCTGCTCTTGAATTTCTTGAATCAATGGTATTTTGGGATGAGAAACGCCCAATTACAACTCAGGTCTTGAGAAGGCTATCAATAAAGGAAATAGCAAGAGAGCTTGGTGAAATAGAACAATATCAACAGTGGGCAGAAGACCAGCAAACCTCCCATTCTGGTCAATTAGAGCTTGGTATTGCAGAGAAAAAATCCAATTACAATACAGCGGCCAGCAGCTAACAATGCGCTGCACTCG
The DNA here is from genome assembly GCA_965206195.1 of Gammaproteobacteria bacterium. Classification (GTDB taxonomy): domain Bacteria; phylum Pseudomonadota; class Gammaproteobacteria; order PS1; family Pseudothioglobaceae; genus JAAOIF01. Next base: position 1,311,308 of record CBDBIZ010000011.1, on the reverse strand, counting down.
GACGGCAATTCCGCTGCGCTCCATTGCCGCCGGTGAGCTTGGCGTTAGAGCCGACCGCAAGGCGCTCGGCTCTAACGGCGTAGCAATAGTAGATTAACTGGTTAGATCGCCTGCGGCACTCTAACAAGCCAATCAACCCGACCTAAAGAATTTGAAATAGAGTAAACTCTAAACAAATTACTAGGCGGGTTATTGCCACGCCGTTAGGTTTCCCTATATGAAAAAAATACAGTTACAATTGCTTATAATCACCTTGATTGCTTTTTTATTAATCGCTTGTGAGGAGCATGGTAATTCTAAAATAGAAAAAGCAAAAATATATATCTCACATTATATGAAAGACCCTGACAGCGTAAAATTTAGAAGTATCGTAGTTAATAATGAAAGTGTTTGTGGGGAAGTGAATGCAAAAAATAGCTATGGTGCATATATTGGATATGTTTCTTTTCATGTGAGTTTTATTAATGAAGTTGCATATAAAAGTGAAATTGGGGATGCAAATGAGAATTTTAGATATGATAAAAATTGCACATCTAAACACGAGATAGCAGAACAAGAAAGATTGGCTGAAATAAAAGCAAGAACAATGAATAATTCAGAGATAGAAAAATGGATAAAAATAATTGCTAGAAAGAATAATTGCACTAAACCAATAACTATAGTTACAAAAACTAACGGAGCATTTGAAGCCTCCTGCACCAATAAAATACTAAATATTACTTGTGAAACCCCAATTTTAAGACCAACTGGAGGTGAATACTATAAACTACCAAATTGTTGGATATAAGAAAAGAACCTAACAAATCATTCCAGCCGACCGCTAACGCGTCGGCTGAATTCAAGCGTTAGTTTTTAAAAAAGGAGAAAACATGCATATAAAAAGATATATGTTAAAGTATTTGATTGTAATATTTGTAATTCTATCAATTTCTGGATGTGTCAATGATATTGATAATTCAAAAATACAGGAATATATAGATAGTCTTGAAAATAATGTTAATAAGTTGCAAATTTCTAATAATTTTTTAAAACAATCATTAGAAAATGTTAAAAATGAAAACAATAGATTTAGAGATATTGTTGGGAGATTTGCTGATTACACTAAAACTTTAAATAAAAATCTCAAGACTTATGAAGAAAACACCTATAAATTTAATAAAATTCTACAAGATACTCAAAATAAGATAAATGTATTAAATGACTTATATGCTAATGAAGCACTGATAGAATTGACAAGTAACAAAGGAAATATAAAAACCAATAAAATCCCAGCATTAGCTACATCAGAATGTGTTTTTGTTAATGAGTCAGATGAAGTACAAGAGAGTTCGTATAATTCAACACAAGGAATAATTAAGACAAATGGTATTTGGACAATAAATGACGTGTCTTATAAAACTGGAAATGTAATGACATTTCGCTACATAGCAAGGAAAAAAAATAGTAGATACAAAATTTTATTAGATAAAGCTACATACAAAAATACGCATAATGAAGTTGTTTCAACATCACATATAGATGGATACCTGTTAGATAAAAACGGTAAAGATACTTTTTCTTATTATGTAAGAGAAAGAAGTGGCAAGAAATTGTCGTTTATTCAAAAAGATACTAAATGCACCGTTGTTCTTACATCAGATTTGAACTTAAATTTAAGAAAATAAAGGAGATGGTAAAATGGAAAAAGGATTAGGAATAGGCTCTCTTGTACTTGCTATTTTAGCAATTTTTATACCAGTAATTGGTATCTGGTTAACTATTATTTCTGCCACACTTGCTGTATTTGCTGTTGGCACAGGATTTGGTTTAGGAATAGGTGCGATTATAGTAAATTTCATAAACTTACTATTTCTCTCACCATTAGTATGGGCGTACCTTTCAACTGCTCCAATAATATCAATATTTTTAATAGGTGTACAGGTCGTTGCATTAATTATTTTGATAAAACGCAATAAAAAACAAGTAAGCATAAAATTTAACCAAGAGAGAAACTAACAAATCATTCCAGCCGACCGCTGACGCGTCGGCTGAATTCAAGCGTTAGCCGGCGGTTCCGAGAAACTCGCATTGAACGAAAACTTACAGATGAGAAGTTAAATGAAGTACGAAGTCATCACGCAGGACCAAATTGACCAAAGAAACTACTGGATTGATGAAATAAGCCGTCTCAGCGGAAACTTTGGGGTGGACGCAGAAAAAGTTGAGAATGAGATAAACGGTGAGATTGAAAAGGTCGGGATAGCCGCAATACTGGGCCACTTGAGACTATGTGGCGCTATTCCCGAGCGCTACGGCCACGATACAAGTGAAGAAAAGCTATACTCGAAATATACTGATGTCGTGATTCACGAAGCATTCTCCGCTATGGGGTTGCAAAGTCTAGTTTTAAAGACAAGGGCCGACGTTGCTGACGTAGAATGTGTCGCGGATGACTATAGTTTCGTGGCAGACGCGAAAGCGTTTAGGTTGAGTCGAACTGCAAAAAACCAAAAAGACTTTAAGGTGCAAGCCATGGATGGTTGGAAGCACGGGAAGCCCTACGCTATTGTTGTGTGCCCTGTGCACCAACTCCCATCTCGGAGCAGTCAAATTTATCAGCAGGCCGCAACAAGGTCGGTCTGCGTAGGAACTTATTCCCACCTTGCCGTGCTTGTCCAGTACGCTGAATTGGTTTCCCAGTCAAAAGCAATTGAATTGCTAAGACAGCTTTTTATAAGTGTTGAATCGATGAACCCATCAAAAGATGCACCAGCGTATTGGCAAACCTTGAATAGAACGATGCTTGGCTTTGATAAAAAAATCAGCGATCTATGGCGAGAAGAGAAAAAGGCTTCCGCAGAATCCGTCAATATCTCAAGAGAGGAATCCCTACACTTTCTCGCTTCAGAACGTGAAAGAATTATGAAAATGTCTAAGGAACAAGCCATATCAGAAATATTGAAATCGAGCAAAATTGACGGAAAAATCAAAGCTGTAAAGTCCGTTTGTGACAACGGCTTGTTTGGAATGGTGTAACTAATGAATGAAAGTTTCCTTAATAAAATTACTCTTGGTGATTGCGTCGATCATATCCCAAGCCTAGAGAACGAAAGCGTCCACCTCCTGCTTTCCGACATTCCTTATGGCATTAGCTTAGACGACTGGGATGTACTTCACGGGAATACTAACTCAGCGCTTCTTGGTAGCTCACCAGCGCAGCAAGGGAAGTCGGGCTTTAAGCGGCGAGGCAAGCCTATTAATGGATGGTCACAATCAGACAGGAATATTGGCTTAGAGTATCAGGAGTGGTGCCAAAAATGGTCAAGCCTGGTTTACGAAAAAATGAAGCCCGGTTCTTTCGCGTTTATATTTGGCGCACGAAGGATCATTCATAGGGTCATAAATGCGTTCGAAGATTCTGGCTTTCTATTGAAAGACACTTTGGCGTGGAAGAAAGGATCGGCACACCATAGAGCACAGCGCGTCAGTATTGTGATGGAGCGACGAGGTCTAATCGAAGAAGCGCAGAGATGGGAGGGCTGGAGGCTAGGTAATCTCGCACCCATATGGGAACCGATAGCTTGGTTTATGAAACCATACACCATTGGGGGAACCATAACAGATAACATATTGGAGCATGAAGTTGGAGCGATGAATACTGGCGAGTGCCATATTAATAACTCAAGCCCAACAAACCTTTTGGAGTTTCCTTTTAAAAGAAATGAAGGGCGCTTACATGAGGCTCAGAAGCCCATTGAATTAATTAAGTATCTTATAAAGCTAAGCACAAGAGAAGGTCAGGTTGTCCTTGACCCATTTATGGGGAGTGGTACAACTGCAGCAGCGGCACTATCCCTTAATCGCCAGTTTGTTGGGTTTGAATCGAGCAAGGAGCACTGGGTTAATGCTACAGATCGAATTAGAGGTGGCGATTCGGGAGATGGGGAAGAAAGCAAAACCGCAAAGCAGGAAGCACTATTCTAGCAGCGGCTAACAAAGCGCTGCATTCGGACAAACTTTCCGCTGCGCTACAAGTTTGCCGGTAAGCGCGGCGTTAGGTTTGACAAAAGGAGAAAATATGGGATTTATTTTACTGTTGATACTGATAATATTTCCACTATGGAAAATTCATAAAAAGGCTGGACAAAACCCAGCAATATCTTTAATTGCTATTATTCCCATTATAGGGGTGCTTATATCGCTTGGAATTCTTGCATTTGCCAAATGGAATAACATTAAAGAGGAGGTAAGTTAATATGGCAATAATACTACTAGTGTTTTTTATCCCTACAATATGGTTTTCTATCAGAATCTTAAATAAAGCTGGATATTCTGGCTGGTGGTCGTTAATAATACTGGTGCCATTAGTCAATATAATTGCCATTTGGATTTTTGCATTTTCGAACTGGTCAACTTCTAAAATAAAAACATAACAAATCATTCCAGCCGACCGCTAACGCGTCGGCTGAAGGCAGGCGTTAGGTGACAAACCCTCACGCCTTACTGTTTTTTATTTTAGAGGGTATTGGAGAAATAAAATGAGACTATTATTAGCTATACTTTTGCCATTTATAGTATTTTTTACAATAAAGAGACCAATTTCTGGAGTCTTTTGTTTATTATTGCAAATTACATTAATTGGCTGGATTCCAGCTGCCTTTTGGGCTGTACATGCAACTGGTCAATACAAAACAGATCAAAAAATTAAAAAAGTGTTAGGAAATGAATAATGAGAAAATTAACCACACTTTTTATAACTACTATACTATTATTCTTGGTTTTTACATCTGCTTGTTCTTCTGACGGTCCAAGTAACTACGAAATAGATACAGCACTATCTCAATTTTCCAAAAACTATAATAAAAAAGAAAGTACAGATATTGTTTTAAATGAAATACACCCTATTTTTAAATCCAAAAGTAAACTAAAAGACGGTATAAGAATTGAGACAAAAATAAAAGGGAGAAAATTATTACAATCATTGTTTAAAGTTGATAGAAATAACAATAGATCTTGGTTGGATTTTTCTGCAGAAAAGACTTTTATAATAATAAAAGACGGTTCTGGGAAATGGGTTGCAAAGGAAGATAGTCCTGCTTTTTATTAAAAACACAAAATCAAGAAAAATCAAGAGGTCAGAGTATGCAAAATCCCGAGCCTGTAAACCAGATTGTGTAAAGTCCTTTTTTAAAAATCAGACATAATCCTTTAATCTATAAAGGGGTCATATAAAGGGGTCAGTGTGAATTAAATGCTAATTATTTTAGTAAAAACAATGAGTTATGATTGAAAAACCACCTAACAAAGCACTGCACCTGACCGCTTACGCGTCAGGTGAGTTTGGTCGTTATACATCTTGTGGAATTCCTACCTAATGTTTGAAATTAACATACAAAGACCATTTACAGTAGAGCAAGATTATTCTGCATTCTCTGTTGTTAGGGTGCACCCAAAAGTCCTTAACAAACTTGGAGGAAGAAACACTTGGGTTAAAATCAGCAATGATGAGAATTGTATCTATCGAATTGCTTTAGGAGCAAGGTCGTCCACTGGTTTCACAATGAAAGCTATAGAAATTGATTACGACTCATATTTAGAGTTAGGGAAAAGTGCTAAATTTCAACCAAAATGTGAAAATGGCTTTTATCCATGTGCTTTAAATGTTCAAAAAGTTAGGTTTTTCGAAAGGTTTTTAGCTCATTGGAAACACCCTAACCCAGGTTATAGAGTGCCAATGCAATTAGGAATTATTGGTTTGTTACTTGGTTTTATTGGTTTCATTCTTGGAATAATGGGCTATGCATAACAAATCACTCCACCTGACCGCTTACGCGTCGGCTGAATTCAAGCGTTATGTCTTAAAAGGAGAAGTGTCATGAGTTTTAAAATTTTACAAAGAAAAGATTTGTCTCTTGGTGGTTTTGCAGGGCTGAAAGAGCATCGTCTTATAGTAGATGAAAAAATTGGAGGTAGCGAGAGTTCCTGGAATGGTATTGGTAATTTTGTTTATTTAGCGGATGCTCAGTTTATGCCAAATGGCGAAACAGAATTACACGCTCATAAAGAAATTGATGTAATTTCTGTGATGGTTGATGGGCGTATTATTCATGAGGGATCATTAGAGCATGGAAAATCTATGGTAGCTAATCAAGCACAGGCACAGCGTGCTGGTAGCGAAGGCTTTCAGCATAATGAAATCAACCCAGATAACTCAAAAAATCGTATGCTTCAACTTTGGGTTTTGCCAGAAAAATCGGGTGGCTCTGCACAATATAGGTTTTATAGCCTTGAAAGTGACAAGTTAACAACTATTTACGGCGGTAAGAAAAATCAAAAAAATACACTTGATAGTCACACAATAATAGAAGTAGGATTGTTATGCAAAGGAATAAAAATCATTAAAGATAAAGATTTTATTGCGTATATTGTGAAAGGTGGTGGTAGTCTAAATAATACCAATATGATTGAAGGCGATCTTATTCGTGGTGAAAATTTAAATTTTTTATCAGAATATAATGACACAATGTTAGTTGTAGTAACGATTGAATAAAAGGCATAACAAACCATTCCAGCTGACCGCTAACGCGGCGGCTGAATTCTAGCGTTAGGTAAAGAAAATAAATGAATCTTACAAATGTTAAAAACTAATCAATTAACAATATTAAACTTTTTGTTACTGTCCGTAATAACTGGATGCTCTAGCACTGGCTTCCTTATGGTAAGTCCTGAAGTAACAATGATAGACAAGGTAGGTGCACCAAAACTAACAGGAGAAAATCATGATTGAGATACAAGAAATGGGGCGGGCTATTACATTCTTTGAGCAATTGGAAGTAAATGGCGGACCTATTGAAGTTATAAATAAGATGTCAGTTAAACCAGAGGATTCTGATGAATTGGTTCGTGCATGGACAGTCGACTTCGAAATTATGAGGCAGCAACCAGGCTGTATTTCCATGCAACTTTATGGGGGCATCGGGGAAAGTGGGGTATATCTTAATTGTTCTGTGTGGGAGTCGGTAGACGATTTAAAACAAGCATTTAACAGACCTAAATTCCAAGAAACACTCCTTAATTATCCATCAAGTGCGGTAGCCTCACCACATATTTTCGAGAAAATGGCTATTCCAGGATGTTGTGTCGCATAACTAATTCAAGAATATCTTGTTTTAGCCAAAGGGACTTGATGTCTTTTTTCAATATCAAGTTAGCAATCAATAATTACAGTAAAAGTACTTACTATAATTGAATAATGGAGACAGGCTACTTTAATTTAATAATTTAATTAAAACAATAACTTATAACTGTAAAAGCACCTAACAAATCATTCCAGCCGACCGCTAACGCTGCGGCTGAGTTTGGTCGTTAGGAGTTGTATTTGACCATGAAAATATGCAATAAGTGCAATACTAAATACGATGACGACAAAAATTATTGTAATTTTTGTGAAATAGATTTGCCACATTCCTCTGAAGAACAGTCTGCTATTGCAAAAAAACAAGATAGGCATGAAAAAAATGTAAGACAACTAAGAGATAAAACAGTCAAACTCACAACTCTTGATAAAATTTTTGGTTATCAAATTATTGATGATTTTGGTCTTGTTAGCGGTGTTTCGGTGAATACTGCTAATATAATTGAAGGAACTACTACATATAATTTATTAAAAAATGCTTCTGCAATAATTGATGGCAAGTCAAAAACAGATACAAAGGTATTAAACAGGGGAAAAAATGAAGCAATGAATGATATGATCCAAAAAGCAAATGAATATAATGCAAATGCAATAATTGGAATTAAATATTCTATTAGTTCATCAAGTAGATTTTCAGAAATTATAGTATATGGCACGGCGGTTATTGTTAAAAAATCCTAACAAATCATTCCAGTCGACCGCTAACGCGTCGGCTGAATTCAAGCGTTAGGTGTCGCCTTCCATCTTTCTATTTTTATGAATAGAAGGTTTTGGAGAAATAAAATGAAAATATTACTTGCTTTTTTGCTTGTAAGTTTTAGCAACTTATCTGTAGCATCAACAGTCTGGCTTGAAGTAGTTATTGAAAAACAATACGGTACTGATAAAAAACTAGTCATAGGTTTGGGCGAGAATTTAAAAGATGCCAAAGAAATAGCCGACCTTATGTGTCCACAGCACTACAGAGATGCTAAAGTTTCATGTAATATTAAGGCAACCTGTAAAGATGGGGGCTGGTATGCTAAAACTGTTGGTAATGATGCTGACGGCAACTATCAAGCAATAGAAGGAGCGTCTTGTGGCGTTACTTCAAGAAAACATGCTATTGAGTTAGCATTGTCTGCGTGTCAAAGCAAGGGAGGCGTAGAATGCGGTAAGGGTGGATATATTTGGAGTGGATTTGACCCAAACAAGAAAATATATAAACGCAGTCGGCCTTTGCCATATGGTCCTTACAGTACACATGTTTGTGGGGTTGATGTTATGCTTGGCGATACAAAATTTTGCAAGAAAGACTGTGGTAGTAACAACTATTGCAAAGAGGAGTTAAAGATTAATAACTAGACTTGGGAATATGATAGAATAGAGCTATGTCTAAACTTGATGCTAAAAAGGAAGCTATATCTTTTCTAACAAAGTTATTCTTTGTTTTTGTTGGTATTATAGTTATTGCATTAGGAGGGTTAATTTCTATGTTTGAAAACCAAGACACCAACGCCATTTTTTGGCTTGGAATTTTCTCTATTTTTATACTATCATTCGGTTGTTTACTGGTTTTTAAACATATTCAAAAAAATATAAAAGACATAGAAAAGTTATGATTGAATTAATCGCATTATCTGTTGCTATATTATTTTTTGTTGGTGTATTGCTTTACGGGGCAACAAAAATCACCTAACAAATCATTCCAGCCGACCGCTAACGCGGCGGCTGAATTTGGACGTTAGGCTACTATTATGGACGAAGAGCTAATCCCTTCCGAAACTCGTGAGGAAATCCTCGGCCGTTTACGGGAAGCCGAGACGGAGCACAATGTCCGCATCGTGTACGCGTGTGAATCCGGTAGTCGAGCCTGGGGTTTTGCTTCCCCAGATTCTGATTTTGATGTTCGCTTTTTATATGTCCGCCGCCCAGAGTGGTATCTCTCGTTCGACATTGAGCGGCGGCGGGATGTCATTGAATACCCCATCGTTGACGAGATCGATTGTAGTGGCTGGGATATTAGAAAAGCGCTTTACCTGTTCACTCGCACTAATGGAGCTCTGCTCGAGTGGCTGAATAGTCCGATCAAATACATTGAGCACGGAAGATTTGCATCCCGGCTTCGCGAGACCGCTCCGAAACACTTGAATTCGACGGCGCTTTGTTACCATTACAGCCACATGGCGCGTAGCAATGCGAGAGAATACATTTTCCGAGACCAAGTGAGGCTAAAGAAGTATTTTTATGTTCTACGGCCGCTTCTTGCGATTCGGTATATTGAAGAGCGGAAATCAGCCCCGCCAGTGGAGTTTCAGCGTCTAGTAGATGCGGTGGCACCGCAAAAAATACGACCGGATATCAGTCAGCTACTGAAACTCAAGCGTCGAACGCCTGAGCTTGGAATTGGCGACCAGATTCCGAAGATTAATGAGTTTATAAAGCAGGATATCGAGTCACATGCAAGTCGTTTCGCAGGACAAGGTAGGCCCGATCTCATGTCAAAGCCAGAGCTACTTGCAGAGCTGAATGATAGTTTTCGGCAGGCGCTACATGAAGAATCCTAAAGAATTGGCGTAGTCAGTCTAACGTTGCGCTGCAGCGGACGCTCGACATGCGGCTCCTTTCGTTGCCGCTTCGGTCGTCGCATGTCAAACGCCGTTGAGCTTTGGTGTTAGATGCGACCGCAGGGTACTCGTATCTAACGGCGTGGCAATAATAGATTATCTTGTCAGACCGCCTGCGGCACTCTAACAAGCCAATTAACCCGAATTAGACATTTAAAATAGAGTAAACTCTAAATAAATTTAACTAGACGGGTTATCGCCACGCCATTATGAACAGAATAAACCACAAGGAGTAAATAAATATGTACAAAATCAAATCAATAATATTTGGTACTTTATCCATAGCTATATCTGGCTGCAGCTCTGTGCAGCCTATAAAAAATCAAGTTATTACGAGGAGAGATAAATAAATAGGGTCGACGCAAGATAAATGCGGGTGACAATGGGAAATCTGTGGATTATGTGGGATGTGTTTTTAAACTAAGTTTCAAAATAATAAACTACATTACTAAGAACAAAACCACGTTGTTGCACTCATTTATTAAAAGCGTATAATTGTAATCACGCACTTGCTGAACTTACCACGTTGAAACTAAGTTCTATAACGAGGAAAAGGCGCTAGTCAACGCTTAGTTAAGTTGGCTAAGCCCACAGCAGGTGCTACTTTTTTATATGTTGAAGAATACCTATCCTGCTGTTATCAAGTCTATAAATGTCTCAGGTAAACTAATAACTTATACCTTCAATAGTGAATCCGAAGTCTCTCCTGTAAAATTTAGAGATTATCGTCCAACTCGTCGTGGAAACAGCTGGTAGAAAATACGGAAATAAAAACAACCGCTTCGGGCGATGGAATTTTGGTCACCAAATTCGTGAACAACGGTGTTGCTGGATCTATCATTGACTCCTTATAAGAATCGTATTCAGCAAGACGGTTTGATACCTCCTAAATCTGTGCCTTCATTTAACGAAAACAGCCTGAGAGAATTTCTTTCATTTACTCGTCATGAATTTAGTTTTGAAGTTGGCTCAAATTATTCGAGCGAATCTGTCAATGCAAACCTTAAACGCATGTTGAGTCAGAAATCTTTGAAGTCTTTTAACTCAGGCGGCGAAAAAATATTTGAAAATACATACTTTTTAAAAATTAATGGTGCCGAGTCTAGAATTGGGGTTAAAACATATCCATACAGAAATGGCTCTAAATGTACGGTTAATGTCGTTTACTATACTCAATTAACCGGAAATAATCATATAGCACTAGGCAAAATCGAAAGTTCTATTAAGGAAGAAGTTTCAGAGATCATAAATTCATAACAAAAATCTGCACTTAGACATCCAAAGCTACGCGCCTTTTTGTGCATTCCGCTTCGCTACATTTTGGTACAAAACTTCGCTCCACTTGGGATGCTGCTGAGCGCAGCATTAGATGTAGATTATGTTTAAATTTTTAAAAAAATTACAAAGAAAGGAAAAATTTCAAATTAATTGATTCATGTAATTCAATAGCTAAACAATTACAAGGCATGTAATTTTTTTGCGTACAATCCAACCAATTCAGAGACACAATAATTATTTAAATTGCTTGCCAGCACTATTGAAAAACTTAAAAAAACAAGATTGTGGTTAGAAAATAATGATGTTTTGCCTGCAAATAAGTTCAGTAAATGACTTAGTCTGTATAAATTATTAGGCATTAAGTTAAAAGAAATAGCAAGCAGAAGAAGGGGAAAAGAGAGATTAGCCAAAGAAGAATTAGGTTTATAGATTGTGCTAAAATTAATCAACCGAAATACTAGAGGATTGTATTATGAAATTAAAAGTTGTTGCCCATGAAACAGAACAAAGCGGATATTGGGCAGAAGTGCCGTCTATTGTTGGCTGTGTTAGCCAGGGCGACACTTTTGATGAGTTATTAAATAATACTTATGAAACAGTTGAAGGCTGTTTATCTGTTGATATTACTGATATTGAGGCATTGCAAAAAGATAAAGTGATGGAGATTGCTTTTTGAAGACTGCTAGTGGTAGGGATTTTTATAAAATTCCTAAAAATAAGGGTTGGAGACTAAAACGAATAACTGGCAGTCATCATATTTACATACAAGCAGGTGTAAATTCGTATCTCTGTCCCTGTTCATAAAAACCTAAATTGGGTTTGCAAAGACATGATGAAAATTGCAAATATTAATGAAAGTTAATTATAAAACACCTAACAAATTATTCCAGCTGAGCGCTTACGCGGCGGCTGAATTTAGACGTATCGAAGCGATACAAACTATTAAAAACGAATACGCTAATGCGCGCCGTTTAGCACGGCGTTAGCATTCTAGGAGATTTATGGCAAGTCAAATGCATTCTTATATTTCAGACTTCTTTAAATTAGAATCTTCGGGTGGCATTCTGCTTCTTTTTGCAGCGATATTAGCCATCATATTGGCTAATACTTCTTTAATAGTATATTATCAATTGCTTTTATCAACCCCGGTAGAAATTCGTGTTGGTAATTTGGAAATTGCTAAGCCGTTATTACTTTGGATTAATGATGGGCTAATGGCTATATTCTTTTTTCTCGTCGGACTTGAACTTAAGCGCGAGTTGCTTGAAGGAGAGCTTGCGGATAAACGCAACATTATCCTTCCAGGTGTCGGCGCCATTGGCGGTATGGCAGTTCCTGCTTTAATTTATCTTTACTTTAATGGTAGTGACCCTGTCGCAGCAAAAGGTTGGGCTATACCTGCAGCTACAGATATTGCGTTCGCCTTAGGGGTTTTAACATTACTTGGCTCAAAGGTGCCTATCTCTATCAAGATATTTCTTACGTCCTTAGCAATATTTGATGACATTGGTGCAATTATCATCATTGCAATTTTCTATACTTCAAAGATTTCAATATCTGCGTTGGTCATAGTTGCACTTTGCCTACCTGTATTGATGTTTCTTAACAGGCGCAACGTAATCTCTTACAGTCCTTATATTTTTGTTGGCATAATTATATGGATTGCAACTCTAAAATCGGGAGTTCATGCTACGCTTGCTGGTGTAATTCTAGCACAGTTTATTCCCATGCGCTCAAAGTCAAATCCAGATTACTCTCCGCTTAAAACTCTAGAGTATGACTTACACTCTGTCGTCGCCTTTTTTGTGCTACCGATTTTTGCGTTTGCGAATGCTGGCATTAGTTTTAGTGGTGTAACTTCTGAACAATTGTTTCATGATGTCCCCATAGGAATAGCACTAGGTTTGTTTTTGGGTAAGCAACTTGGAATTTTCATATTTTGTTTAATATTTATAAAACTTAAATTTACCAATTTGCCGAGAGACATAAGTTGGTCGGCACTTTACGGCACTTCTGCACTGTGTGGAATAGGTTTCACCATGAGTTTGTTTATCGGCTCTTTAGCTTTTGAAGAGACTGGCGTTAATTTACTGTTTGATGACAGGTTGGGAATAATATTTGGATCATTAGCTTCGGGTGTGGTTGGTTATATAGTACTTCGTTTCAGTTTAAATTCTAACAAGTCAATCAATCCGACCTCGACATTTAAAAACAAGGTATACTCTGAGTGAATTTAATTAGGCGGTTATCGCCAAGCTGTTAGATGTTATCCTCACATTTAACGTTTTTTCCCAATGAGGATTTTGGAGAGAAACAATGAAAAGTAATAAAATATTTTTAGCAACATTTTTAAGTGTGCTGGTCATCAGCGCGAATTATGCTTTGGCAATAGAAAAAACATTATCTAAAACAGCGGCTATAGCATTATTTACAGATAAAACATTTAATGGTCATCAAGTTATAAAGGATAAAAAATTTCGTATATATTCTGCCTCAAATGGAACACATGAAGTTTATTTTTCTAATGGAAAAATTAAAATGAAATATTGGAGAATTAATAATAGAGGCGAACATTGTGTTTCAAAACGTAAAGGCAAGGGAGGGAGATGTTCAGTTGTAGTTTCAGTTGGTAATGGCATATATCACAAAATCACTAATAATGAACATACCCATACACTTAGTAATTTTATTGAAGGCAACCAAAATTAACAAGACCTAAATACAAGTTATAAAATGAAAAAAATATTTTTAACACTGGTCAGTTTGTTGGTACTAACTGCTGGTCAAACTACTGAAAAATCAATTAAATTAACAACACAATCAGGCTACACATCAAATGCTTTATCTTATTTGCCAAGTAATAAGAAATCTAAAGATATAGTATTGGTAGTCATGCATGGAAAATCAAGCAGGCCTGATGTCTGGCATCATTTAGACTTATATCCAAAGTTAACTAACCAAGGATATGAAATAATTGCACCAAAAATGCCGTGGTCAAAAGATTGGTCTGGAACACCAAATGATGGTATTTTATTAATTAACGAAGTGGTTGATCAAATTGTCAAAAGAGGTAAAAAAGCTGTGTTAGTGGGCCATAGTTTGGGTGGCGCAAACGCTCTTATTTACGCTGCAAAAAATCCTAAAAAAGCAGTGCTAGGCATTGTAACAGTGGCACCTGGACATATGTTGCATAGGTCAAATAAACTTCAAAGACTAACAGCAGATAGTGTTGAAAAAGCACAAAAAATGCTCAGTTCTGGTAAAGGAAATGAAAAAAGTTATTTCACAGAAATAAACACTGGTAAAACTAAAGATATTTATACTACGGCAAAAACCTACCTATCTTATTACGATACTGAAAAATTCCCAGCTGTTGAACAATTACTGCCAGATATAAAATTACCAGTTTTATGGATCGCTGGAAGCTCTGATAGACTAACCAATATCTATAACATGGAGTCATTATTTAAAGATTTACCACAGAATCCAAAGAGTCAATACTTAGAAATTAATGGCGGACATAAAAATGTTTTAGCAAACAGCGCTAAAGATATAATGCAATGGGTAGAAAGTCTATAAAAGCACATAACAATTCATTCTAACAGGTTGAATGCAGCAGCAGAAAATGCGCCACTAGGTTTTAATTACATACAGGAAAGTAAAATGAAAAAATATCTAACAGGCTTCGTTTTAGGTTTGGCAACCATTACCACCTTAACTTTTGCAATTGAGTATTCCGACATTGATTGGTACGGGGTGCATAGGAATTATGACTTTAAGGAAGCTATAGAGAAAATTATAGAAAATTGCAAAGTTAATGGTTCAAAAATATCTTGTTAAAATAAAACGCTATAGAAACACAAAACGATTCTGTCAATATAGGGCAGGCTACTTTAATTGGATAATTACAATGAAAACAATAACTTATGATTATAAAATTACCGGGCAAATTGTTTCGACCCTGTAAGCCATTTTTGCTGTCTGTTTAAAGTTTGCTTGGTTAAATCATTTTGCATCAACAAAGTGCAATGAGTGGGTTCACTATCACTAAATACAACGCTAATCTCAATAAACAACTCATCTCTTAAAACTCCAAATTGGATACGCTGAGTTTCGGCACAAGTTTTAAGTTTACTGGCCAAATCTTTAGCCAGTACTGTTACTTTATCAATGCTGATTATTTTATCCCCTACATACAATCCGTGCGTTTGTGCACAAGAATCGTCAAATACTTGGGTAATAGTGGCAAATTCAGTTTTCTTAGCAATTGTAATGCCGAAATTAAACAACTCATTAGGTTCACGAATAAAATTCAAAGCAATCCCCACATAAGCAAACGTTTTCTCAAGTGGTAGCTGTATCGTGTCGTGTAAATAATTAGAAAAAAACTCGGTAAAATCGCTTTGAGTTAAATGCTCAACCACTTGCTGTACGGTTTCGTCTTCAAGTCCAGTCTGTTGATAACGCCGCCAAATCAGCCTTAGCACATCGTCTAAAGTGTGTTTGTCATCAGTGCGCTGGCGAATTTCAATATCCAATACAAACGCCAATAATGCACCCTTAGTATAATAACTCACAATCGCATTTGGAGCATTTTCATCTTGCTGGTAAAATTTAGTCCAAGCATCAAAGCTAGATTCTGCCAAAGATTGCTTGTATTGCCCTGTACCCTGCTGCACTCGTGTAACGGTATGTGCTAATAAGCTCAAATATTGTTCTACTGATAAAATTCTGGCGCGCAATAATGAAAGCTCATCATAATAAGAAGTGAAGCCTTCAAAAATCCACAATTGCTGGGTGTAATTTTCACGGTCTAAATCCAGTTGAAAAAAACTGCTGGGCTTGATGGTTTTAATCCACCAGGCGTGAAAATACTCATGTGAGCAAAGTGCCAAAAATCGAGTGTAGTCAGGTGTTATTTCTTTTTGTTCTAAAGTTGGCAAGTCTTTTCTAGCACAAACCAGACTACTTGATTTTTTATGCTCTAAACCGCCATACGCCTTAGTTCTCACTAGAATTAAAAATAGATATTCGTCAAAAGGTATCGCACCGCCAAAAAAATCAATATGATGCTGACAAATCTTTATTAAATCTGCTCTTAATCTGGCAATATCAGTTGAATGTGTGCCAGTAATTGTCATTGCGTGAGGAGTATTGCCCACGTCAAATTCAAAGCGTGTGAAATCTGCCATTTCTACTGGGTGGTCAATCAAATCTTGATAGTTGCTGGCGCTATAAACCTCAAAACCTTTGCCCTTAGACTCTAATTTTAGTGTGGTGGCACATGCCCATTGGCCCAACATCTGGGATAGAGGGTAATAAATTTTGACCTCACACGGATTATTCTTAAAATCAATGGGGGTTAAAAATACACTACTGCCATTAAAAAAAGCACGTTCATCAGTCAAATAGGCGCAACGCACGGACAAATCAAACGCATAAATTTCATATTCTAAGGTAATTGCACCTCTACCAGGATAAGTAATCCAATGGTTTTTATCTAATTTATTAATGACTATTGGCTGGTTACAACTATGTGCTTTCATGCTCACAATATGCTTGGCAAAATCACGTACTAGATAACTACCTGGAATCCAATTTGGCAATGAAAAAACCTGCCCCAGCGGATTGGGATTATCCAGCGTTAATTTAACATGGAAGATGTGTGCATGCAGGTTTTTCGGCGTGATTTGGTAGTGAATTTTAACGCCACTCATGGCAATAATTGATCAAGTGCTGCCTTGTATTCAAGTACCGATTTTTGATAATCGGTCGCTACTTGTGCGTAGCTCAATGCTACATTTTGCTCATTGTTTTGCGCACTGATGACAAAACTTGCGTCACCATTACCACGCTTGTAGCGTTTTTTTTCCTCAATAGTACGCGCTTTGGCGATATTGATTTTTTTTCGATTAACCTTTAGCGTTTTTGTTAGTAAATTAAGTCTTGCTCTTAATGTGGTAGTTTGGATATAAAGATCAATCAATTGTTGTTGTTTAAATTGCTCTAATCTAGCCAATTCTACTTGTATCCTTTTAATATTATTGGCGCTTTCAATGCCCCCTAAAGGATAAGACAGACTTAATCCAACATTCCAGGCAGGTTCTTGGCTGTTTGAAGAATTTGAAAAATTACTACTTTCACCTTCGCTGGCAAGACCTAAATTAAAATCCAGTTGCGCTAAATCTTGATTCTTAAAGCTAGCCAAACGACGTTGTGAAATGATTTTATCAAGCTCGGTTATGTTAAGTATTCTGGCATTTTTTAACAATTGTGCTTTGGTGTATTCGTTATTAAAAGTATCAGTATCATACAGATCAATTGTGGCAATTGCCTGATTAAAATCGATGTTTAATATAGCAGCAATTTCATGACGTAACAGAATTAAATCCTGTTGTGCTTGTAATAATTGCTGCTGCGCGGCTTGAGCGGCATCTTCTTGTAATAAGACATCGACCTTCTCAGCCACAGAGGCATTAAATTTTTCCCTAATCAGGCTCAATTCTTGGCTTGCCAGGGCCGCTCGACGCTCATTAATTAATAATTGTGCTTGTGCATAAGCCAAATCAATAAAACGCTTTAGTCTATCTAAAACAAAATCTTCTTCTTGTTCTGCTCTTTCCAAGATATTTTGCTCAATCAAAATTTGCGCTACGTCGGTATCAAGTTGATCATTAATGCCGCCACTATTACGCAATAATGGATAACGATAATCCAATGAAAAACGATTGCTGGTATTATCTATACTGCCATTTCTATTGATAAAACTATGTCCAAGCGTAATATCACTGCCTGATTCAACCAATCTTTTGTTGGCTGAAATCCCCACTGAAGTCCTTTGTAATTTTGAACCAGCACTACTCGAAATATTATTTATATCTTCATTTTGATAATTGCTGTCAAGGGCAATAATCCAATCTTGATTTTTGGTGGTTATTTGTTTTTCAATCTGCCTAATTTTAGTGGATAAGACTTGTTGATTAAAAAACGGATGGGTGTTTTTCAGTTGTGTAATAAACTCTTGCTGATTCAACGCTTGGACATTGCTGATCAATAATATCAAAGTAATGATTAAAAAATTTCTCATTTTGGTAGTGCTTGTTTAATTTCATTAATGATAGCATAGAGTTTTTTACCTGTAGTATCAATCACGACATCAGCCACTTCTTGATAAAACGCTTCTCTGGCATTTACTAAATCAAGTAGAGTTTGTTTTCGATTATTTGATTGTTCTAACAAAGGTCTGTTTTTTGTATTTGCAGTACGTTTGACTAATTGCTCAACACTAGAGGACAAATACACCACAAAACTGTTGTTTTTTAACAAGGCTCTATTTTCTGCCTTGATAACAATACCGCCGCCAGTAGCAATAACAATATTGGGTATATTACACAAATCAGTCAACATTTGAGTTTCACGCTGACGAAAACCTTGCTCACCCTCAATATCAAAAATATGATCAATCGCAACACCAGTGCGCGCTACAATTTCAAAATCGGAATCAAAAAAATCACGTTTTAATGCACAAGCAAGGCGCCGGCCCACCGAAGTCTTGCCAGTACCCATTGGACCGACCAAAACAACATTAACTGGTTTGTTGCCCATAACCACACAGAAGATTAAGATAGTTTATAATTTGAGCCACAATAAGGGCAACTCGCTTCACCATTTGCGTTAAATTTTAAAAAAACCTTAGGGTGCATGCTCCATTTTTGTGCCTCTTTAGGCGGACAGTGAGCAGGTAGGTCTTGTGCCTCTACAGTATTAAAACTCACATGCTTTTGCTGAAAATCGTCTATGTTTGTACTCATTGACATACTCCTTTAATCACCCAATTCTTGTATTTATCATTATGTCCATAAACACAATCAAAATACAAACTTTGTAATTGTTTGGTTATTGGACCACAGCTACCCCTACCGATTTGGCGATTGTCCAATTCACGGATTGGCACTACCTCCGCAGCTGTGCCTGTAAAAAATGCTTCATCTGCACAATATACTTCATCACGCGTAATGCGCTTTTCAATAATACTGTAGCCCAAATCACTGGCTAAAGTAAAGATTGTATCACGAGTAATACCTGCTAAAGCTGAGGTTAAGTCAGGTGTATAAATAACACTATCACGCACAATGAAAATATTTTCACCGCTGCCTTCTGCGACAAAGCCATCCACATCTAGCAATAACGCCTCATCATAACCATCAACTAATGCTTCTTGCAAAGCCATCATAGAATTAATGTAATTGCCATTCGCTTTAGCCTTAGTCATTGCAACATTAGCATGATGACGAGTAAAACTTGAAGTGCGAATACGTATGCCATTTTTCATATTGTCTTCGCCCAAATAAGTGCCCCACTCCCAAGCCGCAACCATAACATGCACTTTGAGATTGTCAGCACGCAACCCCATACCCTCAGCGCCATAAAAACACATAGGACGTAGATAGCCTGATTTAAGATTGTTTTTGGTAATCACCTCTCTTTGTACTTGATTTAGCGTGGCTTTGTCAAATGGCATTTTCATGCCTAGAATATGGGCAGAGTCAAACCAACGATTGGTGTGCTCCTCCAGCTTAAAAATTGCTGGACCTTGGCTGGTTTCATAAGCACGAACCCCTTCAAACGCGCCCATACCGTAGTGTAGTGTGTGTGTTAAGACGTGGATTTTGGCATCACGCCAATCAACCCAATCGCCATCCATCCAAATCAAACCATCTCTATTAGCAAATTCTGCCATTTTTATCCTTTGTCTAGTTCAAATGCGCTGTGCAATGAACGCACTGCTAATTCTAAATATTTTTCATCAATCACTACCGATATTTTAATCTCTGAAGTGACAATCATTTGAATATTAATATTCTCCTGATGCAATACTCCAAACATCTTTGCTGCAATACCTGCGTGCGAACGCATGCCAATACCAACTAAAGACACTTTAACCACTTTGTCGTCATTTTGCACCGAAATCGCCCCAAGTTCCGTACAAAGGTTAGCAAGAATTGCATTAGCTTTGTCAAAATCATTCCGATGTACGGTAAAAGCAAAATTGGTTAAACCCTCTCGAGCTGATACACTTTGTACAATCATATCCACTTCGATATTCGACTCGCTAATCGGCTTGAGTATTTTGTAAGCAATGCCAGGCTCGTCTGGCACACCAATCAAACTAAGCTTTGCCTCATCTTGATTATGTGCAATGCCTGAAATAAGTGCTTGTTCCACAATATTCTCCTCACTAGTAATTAAGGTACCTATCGGGTTGTCAGTCATTGATGACAATACCCTGAGCGGCACTTGATATTTTGATGCAAACTCAACGCTACGAATTTGCAACACCTTCGATCCTAATGATGCCATCTCCAGCATCTCTTCATAGCTAACAATCGGCATTTTTCTAGCGTTTGGCTCAATCCGTGGATCAGTGGTATAAACCCCTTTCACATCGGTATAAATTTGGCATTCATCAGCACTCAGTGCAGCTGCAAGGGCGACCGCAGTAGTATCTGAACCACCACGCCCCAAAGTGGTAATATGTCCCGATTCATCCACCCCTTGAAAACCCGCCACCACCACCACTTTACCATCACTTAAACTTTTTCTAATACGATGGTTATCAATTGACTTAATGCGCGCCTTGCCATGCTCAGAATCCGTGGTAATACACACCTGTGAACCAGTATAAGAAATCGCATCACAGCCAAGTTGTTGCAAAGCCATTGCCAATAATGAAATCGTTACTTGCTCGCCCGTAGTCAGCAAAACATCCATCTCTCTTAAAGATGGCTTATCTTGAATCTCGCGTGCCAATGCACTCATGCGATTGGTCTCACCACTCATGGCAGAAACGCTTACAATCAATTGATTACCTTTGTCTCTAAAGGTTTTAATTTTTTTAGCAACGGACTGAATACGTTCAACTGAAGCTACCGAAGTACCGCCGTATTTTTGTACAATGAGTGCCATTCACAATAAAACCAATAAACAATTGCCGAATTATACGTTAGTCGCCATCTCTTCACCAATAAAAAGACTTACAATTGTAAGCCTTTACTAGCTACTTTATTAAATTCTAACTTTAAGTTCTAAACGCAATTTTTTGTTGATTAATAATACCTGATTCAAACACCGCCTGCGATGTTTGATAATTTAGGCTCTTGCTTGGTCTGTTATTCAACAAGGCAACAAGCCTTGTTGGCTCGGTTTTCTGATAAATCATCAAATACCATTTGCTTGGGGCAAGTATTGCCTAAGTAAGCCATTAATATGTTCGTTTAAACTCTGTCCCATGATGAATACGGATTAGCAAAATAAACACTTGTTGCGCTTAATATCTTGCATAATACTTGGACAACCTAATCAACTAACAACTCACTAGATGGATAAGCCAAATCCTTAGCTACTCTGGCTATCGAAACGCCTGTTACTAATGCAACTGGTAAAGCAATGTGGCTCATACACACTTCCCAAATAACAAAAAATTGACGTCCCACACCAAAAAAACATTTTGTAGTATTGTTTTTAACATAAATAGCGGTAAAATCAAACAACTATTATCATTTTGGAAAAGTCATGGAATTTAATCTCTTTACCCTAATATTTTTAATCGCGACATTCAGTTACGTTATCACACTTTTATGGCTAAATGTCAGACAAAACAAAGCAATGCTTAATTCGTTTAACGCGGTGCCAAAAGAATTTAGTGAAAAAATCACCTTGGCCGAGCATC
The DNA here is from genome assembly GCA_965206195.1 of Gammaproteobacteria bacterium. Lineage (GTDB taxonomy): Bacteria > Pseudomonadota > Gammaproteobacteria > PS1 > Pseudothioglobaceae > JAAOIF01. The sequence continues at coordinate 1,289,521 of CBDBIZ010000011.1, read as the reverse complement.
AAAAAGCAGCTGAATATACTCAAGCTAAGTTGAAAGTTAATCATTTCGAGGTATTGTTCTCAACCTTGGTGCTACTACTTTGGACGCTGGGCGGAGGCATTAACTGGCTGGATGGTTTTTGGCAAGTACAGACCAGTAATGTTTTGTATATTGGAGTGGGTTTTATTATCAGCTTAATCATACTTGGCAGCATTATTGATTTGCCATTTAGTGTTTATCGAACCTTCGTTTTAGAGCAAAAATTCGGCTTTAACAAAACCAATATACAAACTTTTGTCGTGGATTTATTTAAAGATGCGTTGTTAGTTTTGCTGATTGGACTGCCATTGGTTTATACCATCCTATATTTAATGGGAGCAATGGGTGAATACTGGTGGTTTTATGTCTGGTTAGTCTTGACGGGGTTTTCACTGCTCATGCTGTGGCTCTATCCAAGATATATTGCGCCCATTTTTAACAAGTTTAAGCCGCTTAAAAATATTGAGCTAAAAGCAAAAATAGGCAACTTATTAGAACGCACTGGCTTTAAAAGTGATGGTATATTTGTAATGGACGGCTCTAAACGCTCTTCACATGGCAACGCCTACTTTACTGGCATTGGCAAAAATAAACGTATTGTGTTTTTTGATACGCTACTAAAAGGCATGAAAGATCAAGAGGTAGAAGCTGTTTTGGCACATGAACTCGGGCATTTCCATCATAAACATATTCGCAAACGCATGCTAGTTTCGTTTGCAATTTCACTATTAGGGCTGGCGATTTTGGGTTATTTGATTAATCAGCCTTGGTTCTTTCATGGTTTAGGTGTTAAACAAATGTCAAATTACACGGCTTTAATTTTATTTGTCTTAACCATACCAGTGTTTAGCTTCTTTATTGCGCCAATTAACAATTACCTGTCACGCAAGCACGAGTTTGAAGCTGATGCTTTTGCTGCTAAACACACCAATGCCAAAGATTTAATTTCGTCATTGGTCAAGCTCTATCGTGATAATGCCTCAACCTTAACCCCCGATTACTTATATTCCGCCTTTCATGACTCGCATCCCAGTGCCACTATTCGCATCAATCACCTAAAAGAAGCATAAGTATGAGCAAATCACTATTTAGTACTACATTGCTGATGTTGTTTTTAAGCCCTAACTCATCACTTGCCAATGAAGAAGGCACAAGCCTGCACAATGAATCTTGCGTGGCTTGTCATATTGTGCACCATGATGATGCTTTTTATACGCGTGAGAATAGAAAAATCACCACACATAATGCACTTACAGGACAAGTAAGTCGCTGCGTACAAGCCTTTAGTGTTGGTTGGTTCCCTGATGAAGAAAAATCCGTAGTAGATTATCTCAACAAACAATACTACAAGTTTAAACGATAGCTATTTTGAACTTAACGCGGCGACAAAAATGGCGTGCTGAAAAAATTCAATCTGAGCGTATTACCAGAACAAACAAAATCTCGAACGATTCTGAGGTATTATTAGACTTGATTGACTCAACAAAAAATGACTCGCAAATAGGTAGGGTTATCACACGTTACGGCCAGCATTTACTGGTAGAATCAAAGACGGGCCATCTATATCAATGCACAGGTAGACGCAATATCAAGCTCTCAGTTGCTGGCGACTGGGTAGTTTTTCAAGTCATTAACAACCAAGGCATGGTAATCGCCCTACTTCAGCGCGATAATCAACTAAACCGCACTGATAAAATTATTGCTGCTAATATTGACCAGCTTTGGCTGGTAGTCGCTGTGCAACCACATTATCAATTTGAGCTGATTGACCGCTACCTAGTAGTGGCAGAAAATGCAGGTTTGCCGATTCATATTATCGTTAATAAAATTGAGCTAGCAAATGATATAAATCAAGTCGAATTTGATTTTTCGATGTATGAATCGGCAGGATATTCACTGCATTATTTAAGTGTGAAAACACAGGTTAATATTAACAAATTAAAAAACCAACTCAACAATCAAGTGCAGCTTTTTTTAGGGCAATCTGGCGTGGGAAAATCCTCACTAATTAACGCTTTGATTCCAAACCTTAATCTCAGAATGAATGAGATTTCCCAAAAGAGTAAACTTGGTAAACACACTACCACCAATACCACACTATATCATATTCCATCAGGGGGCGATTTGATTGACTCGCCAGGCATCCGAGAATTTCAATTAGATAAGTTGACAAACAAACAAATATTGAATGGATTTAGAGAATTTAAGCCATTTATTGGACAGTGCAAGTTTAGAAATTGTGCACATATTAACGAACCAAATTGTGCGATTAAAACAGCGATAAAATCAGCTGAAATTCACCCAAAACGTTATCAAAGCTATCTGAATTTAATCACTTAAAATTCTCGAAGTTATCTACTCAAATTCCATTTGTCTAAAAATACGCCCTACATTTTGTCGATGTAGTTCACCATAAGTGCCCCAATCTCTAAATTGGCTTTGGTCAATGTTATAAGCATCATCCAGGCTACCATCTTCATCTAAAATTTTCTCTACTTGCGCACGCATATACACCAAATAATCTTTGGTAAATTTGGTGACCGTTGCTAAATCAGTTGGATGCCCATGCCCAGGAATAATAAGTCGCGGCTTGAGTGCCTCAACCCTATCCCATGTTTCAATCCAATCACTAATGTTGGTATGTACAAACACGGGTAATAAGCGTTCGTTAAAAGCCGTATCGCCACTAATTAGTATTTTTTGTTGTGGTAACCAAAGTTGAATATCATCTGGCGAGTGTGATGCGCCTAGATACAAAAGTTCAATCTTAGTATCGCCCATTTGCAATATTTTTTTGTCTTTAAATACTTCATCTGGTAACACAATTTTTGTGCCTGATATTTTGTCACCAATACGGTTTTTCGCTCGCTCAAAGATTTCATCTTGATGCTTAACAATTTCTTCTTTAGCCAGCTTGTGTGCAATAATAGTTGTGCCCTGCTCTTGCCAATAATTAGAGCCTAAAATCGCATGCCCCTGTGCATTTTCTAACACCACAACTTTCACTGGCTGGTTAGTCACTTTTTTAATTTCTTCATGTAAGGCTTTTGCCAGCAAATAATTGCCGCCCGCATTAAATACCAATACACCATCGGTTGTGACAATAAACGATAAATTATTGTTATGATTTGAATTCTCATAGCTGGGTGGTTGAGCTGCGCCAATGGCAGAATAAACATTTTTTGCTACCTTAATTGGCTTACGGTACAAAAAGCTCTGACGCTCATAATCGCTTATCTGGACAGGATTGTCAGCAGCTTGCCAAGCAAAATAACCTGCTGCATAATTTTTAACATTACTATAGCCCATATCTTGCAGAGTTTTAGCAGCAAGTGGTGATCGTTGATTGGTGCCACAATACACCACAATTGGGGTGTTTTTATCCTTTGCATATTGGCTAATTCGAAACTCCAACCAACCACGAGGGATATTAATATTCTGACCGCGCAAAATGGTACCTACAATGCTGATTTCTCGCTCAGTACGCACATCAATTAGCACCATATTTGGATACATATCAAGCAATTCAAGGAGTTCATTGGTATCAATATTAGCAATATTTTTGTTAGCTGCTTCCAGTATTTGTTCGGCTGGAATTAACGTGTTGGTTTGCGCCTGAGTAATTGCGTTAATACTCAAAATACCAAGGAAAAATAGTAATAAATATTTTTTCATTATTTTAAAAATAGCACCATATTTTCATTATAAAATTCAATATTCGCTCCCCAAGATTTGGCAAGATATCACATAGTGGCTTGGTTAAAAAAACAAATATGGGTTAAGTCATCTTTATAGTACCAGGATTTAAAATTAATATCAACATTTAGCATTTTTATCATAATCGCTAACACCCTGCCATGCTCTAGCATTGTGTACAATCTAGTTAATTCTTCGCCAGGCTGAGCCAGATGCTCAACTACTTCGGTGACAGTAATAAAATTATATTTGTTGCTAAAAATTAAAGGGTCGTTGACATAAAATTTATCAAACAAATCTATTTCATAGCCTCGCTCTTGAAACATTACAGACAAGGTTGGACCAGGCCCACAGCCAAAATCTAGCCCTTTGTCATCAGGCTTAATTAACTCAAGCACTGGTGTTAATACTTGAGATAAAAATTGACGATAACAACAATCCTTGGGCGTATTTTGATGAACGTCGTAGCGTTGCTTTTCTGCTAAAGGCGTCAAATAAAATTTTGTAGTGGTGAAAACTAAATCGCAACATGAGCAGAGAAAATAATCGATACTTTTGTCTTAATAATAAACGCTGGTTTGATTAACATCACACAATGGGCACGTAACTACCATTATGTCACTTGAGCTGGCTATTTAGTGCGAGCAAGTCCCAGAATGGATGTGACCATGTGCAAATTCATCTTCGCTGGGCTCTCTAATGTTTTCAATACTAACATTAAAATGTAGAGTTTCACCAGCCAATGGATGGTTCGCATCAACTGTTACTGTGTCTTTATTAATTGATTTAACATGAACGATAAACCGATTGCCGTCATTGTCTCTAGACTCTAATTCCATACCTACAGCAAGATTGTCAATCTCTTTTAACGCATCCATTGGAATCTCTTGAATAGCCTCAGGAATATACACACCATAAGCATCTTCTGGCTTAATCGACACATCACATGATTCACCAACTTTCATACCCTCCAATGCACTTTCTAAGCCAGGGATGATATTGCCATGACCCTGAATAAAAGGCATAGGGCCTTGAGATTTTGACGAATCAATAACCTCGCCAGCATCATTTTTTAATGTGTAGTGCATTTCCACCACTTTATCTTTTTTAACGATCATCGTGTTATTGTTGTAGTTGTAGTAAAAAAAGGATACAGACGCATCCTTATAATATGGTGGGGCGTGAACGATTTGAACGCTCGACCAGCGGATTAACAGTCCGTTGCTTCGTTTGTCTAAATTCATACAATTTTGACGGATTATAATATAACTTGAGCACAATTGGAAGAAATTTAGGAAAAAAAATACTTGCTATCCAAAGAGCGGAAGGTATTCGCTCGTTGTATCAGTTTTCAAAAATCGTCGATGTTGGCTATACATGCCTATACGGGTATTGTAAGACACCAATTTCTAAGCCATCAATGAAAAACATAGATAAAATCATAAGTGCATTTCCAAAGTACACGTGCTATATTCTCGAAATCAACCCTAAAGAACTAGACAGCCAAATAATTCTAAAAGATTAAACCCCTCCCCTTTCATGTTTTTATTATAAGACACAAAAGGGGAGTGAATGAAATTAATCACATTATTAGATTTATACATAGAAGAGAAGGCATCTTTATCAATTCCAACAATTGAAAAATACCAATCAGTTATAAGGCTGTTTATTCAAGACACTGGTATCAATACTGTTTCTGTTAATCGTGGCGAGATTGTAGCTTGGCGCAACGCAATACTGCAAAGATCAAGCGCAGGTAATTGTAACAATTATCATCGCCACCTAAAAGCTGTATTTTGTTTTGCCAAAAAACAAGATATTATTGATTCTAATCCATTTCAAGAGATTAAATTCTTAAAAACAGGAAAATCTAAGTCCAAGTTAATAAAAGATTCAACTTTGATTAAGTTAATCACTCTATTAAACAACGATCCTTATTACTCAGAACTGGATTGGTTTTACCTCGCAATGGTTGATGTCTTAAGTTATACGGCCATACGCCGCAGGCAGTTAATTGGTATTCGATGGCATGACATTGATTTTGAAGAAGCTGAATTGTATCTTTCAAATCAGTTTTCTAAAAATAAAAACGACAATACTATTCCTCTAAATCCAACCCTGATCTCAAGTCTTTTAAATTTAAAGAAAAAATCTGAAAAAGTGCGTCCTGATGACCAAGTGTTTAACATTACTAAATTCGTCAAATCTTATAAACCTAATAAAGCAGGCGAAACAACCGAGCAACATATTTCTGGACTATTCACAAGATTTGGGAAAAGAGTTGGCGAAAATATTTCACCACACAGATTTAGGCATGCTTTTGCGACTAAAATTGCTAATAATGGCGGCAACTTACAAGCATTATCAGATTTTTTGACTCATAGCGACGTCAGAACAACGATGGAATACGTAGATGCGGATATGGAAAGTATGCGAAAAATTCAAAATATGTTATAAGGCTCTACAGGTGTTGATTAAAACTAACTCCAATTAATGCTATTTTTAGTAAAAAAATTGGCTCGCTGCGCGAGCGAATAAAGGACAGCTTACAGCTGTTTTTTTGTATAAATATTTAAAAAAAGCGTTTAAATATTTATGATCATCCTGAAATTTGAACTTGTGCCAAGGCAATACGGCAAGTCAAGGGCAACAGTACTCACTCGGTTTCTAATAGCACTAATCGAGAAAATAGTCTGATGACTATTTTTCGCTTGATTACAAGTGCTGAAAATAAATTTTCAAGCCTTGCAATCAGTGCTATTACGAACTGCGACTTCCGCCTATACCCTATGACTTGCCGTATTGCTATCCGTAAAATTGTTATTAACAAGTTGATAAAGACTTGTTGTAAAAGGCTTAACAGCCATTTTTTAATAATAACAAAGGAATAAATATGAAAAACAATAGAAAAGTGATTGGTTCTCTAGTTGGTGTTGAGGGCAACGCATTTTCACTAATGGAACACTTTAAAAGACTTGCGAAACAGCAAGAATTTAATGATAAGTGGATTAGTGGAGTAATTGAACAAGCGATGAAGGGCAACTATGAGCACTTGGCAAACACACTTGATAACAATATGGAGCAAGAATAATGAACGCAAAAATACAAAATAATACAATAGTAAATATTGGTGATTATGTCTGCTTTAAGGCTGACTATGAAATGCAAGGGAAAGTAATCGAAATTGAATACTTGCCTTGTGGCGGAAAAACCAAACGATTAACCATTCAAACTGGTGGAAGTGACCCTCAATATCAAGAAACCTATACGGCTATTGATAGTGATTGTTGGACAGTAGAATAATTGTAGGAGTAATTGAAAATGATAAATAAAAATATAATTTTTTAATCAAAACACCGATGATGATTTATATTTTACTGCTGAACTTTAGAATTAATTTAATCTGATATAGTTAAAAGCCACTCTAGGAAAGTGGCTTTTTTGATGAATGCATAATGTCTAAAGACATTTAAAAATCAAGAGCAAACCTATTTCTTAAAATACTAACCATTGTTAATTATCAAAATCACTTTTCAAAATTATTCTGTTTAACTTTTCAAAAAGCAAAACAATGTTAAATTCAATAATGTGCTAACAATTAAATTAATGTTGTTGGCACTTTTTTTTTAGCGTTAAACTTTAGTATTTTGCCTATCTGTAAAATTGTGCAAAACAAAAACAAGCAAACATCACATCCCGCAAGCGGGAACCCTAGAAATCTTATACACCTGATGCACGGTTGTGCAAAGCGTAAAACCGCATAGCGATAGGTGTTGCAACGCCCTCTATTGTCGGACACAGTTGTCGGACAATAGCGGACAAAAAACAAAATCCTTATATAGCAAGGGTTAGCGTGTCAGACAATAGCGGACAAATATTTTAAACTCTTAAAAAGCTATAAAAATGATGATGGCTTTTACCAATAGAAAAAAATAGGCGTTATCTTAAATTATCTGTAAAATCATTAAATACAGATAACTAAAAAACAAAAAATAAATGCTAATAGAGGGCTTTGAAAATCGTTTAAACAGCTTTTTAAACGACAGTGCAATGAGCAAAAACGCACTGGCAAAAACCTTAGAAATGAGCCAGTCTCAAGTCTCTAATTTAGCAAATGGAAAGTGTAAAAGATGGACAAAAAATACCAAAAAAATTGACGACTTTATCGAAAAATACTACCGAAATAATTTCAAAATACCAAAAGAAATTGAAGCCACATTGAAAGAAATATTGGTTAAAAACCCTGAAAATAAAGTCCATATTCTGCAAGTTTTGAAAGGCATAAAATCACTCAAATTGGAAGCTAAGAAATGACGAAAGCAAAGCCGCAAAGAATAAGAAAAATGAACAGAAAAAGAGTGTTAATATCTATTGTTTTTACTGCACTGATTTTTACAATTATTAATGCGTTTTATCAAAAAATAGTCATCAATATTTCTGACTCTCACCCGGGTACAATTTTTTGGAAAACAGACAAAAATCCAGTTAAAGATGATTATGTTTATTTTGATTTTCAACACTCACTTTTACTCAACAGCACAAAACAAATTTTATCGAAACAGTTGATTTGCACTGTTGGCGACCAACTTAAAGTTGGTGAAAAATTCATCTCATGCAATAACAAAAAATACCTAATTAAACGCAACAAAAAAACTGATAGTGGTAAGAATATAGAGCAATTTTACTACCAAGGCGTTGTACCCAAAAATCAGGCAATTGTTTGGGGTTCAAACCTAGAAAGTTTTGATAGTCGGTATTGGGGATTTGTTGATTATAATCAACTCTATGTTATGAAAATTATTTGGTAATTTAATGTTTATCGCAGTACACCAAGACAAAATTATTCAAGCTAATGAATTTTTAGAGAAATATGGTGCCAACAGTAAAAAAGATGGCATAACCGCACAATGTCCTAGTTGTGGTGGTAACCTCACCCTAAAGGCTGCAATTAGCGATGCCGTGCCAGTCCATTTTTCTCATAGCAAACAAAATAGCACCTGCCCTATTGTTAGTATCAATAGAATAAAAATACCACACTTAGGTAGTTTTGAAACACATGGTGAATCGGGTTTAAAATTAAGACGCCAAATTGCAAATGATCATGAACTATTATTAAACATCTATATTCGTTGCAATATATTATCTAACTGGGAAACTGGCAGTGGAAACTTAAGTGTGGATCAATTCTGCCAACTGCTTATATTATCAATAGAATCAAAAATTTGGAACTTGAGAGAAACATCTGTACTTACCTTGCCTTATACCTTAGTACAACTAAGCGACTACCCAATACAAGTTGCTGGATATAGTACTGAAAAGACAAATGCCAATCAATTTAGATTTATTCTTTCACCAAAAGATAAGAAAGACAAAACAAAGGCGTTTACTAACTACTTCCTCCATAAGAATACACTAACTGGTGAGTTCATCAAAGGTTGTAACATTCCAACCCCTTTAGTCGAACGAATCAATAAGAGTACGATAGATTGGTATAGAGACAACATTGGCAACAAACTATTTGAGAGGGCAATTAAAATACTTTTTTAATATAATAATTAAAATATTATTGTGTATAATAAGTTTCATGAAAGAAATACAAAAGATAAAAAATAACCGAAAAAAGGCTATATTCCTAGCCAAGAAACAACTACCAGAACTGGTTTGTGATACGGTTAATTTGGAAGGCATTAACTACACATTGCCTGAAATAATGACATTGATTGATGGCGTTACTGTTGGTGGTAGAAAACAACAGGATGAGTTGATTGCCAATAACCAAATACAATCCTGGACATTGTTATTTAGCCTTATCCAAAAAAACGATTTTAAAGTTGATAAACAGACAGTATGCAAATTGCATGATATTGTAGCAAAGCAGGAGGCACTTACCTACGGTGTTTTTAGACACGCTCAAGTCTTTATCGCTGGAACTGACTATGAAGTCCCTGCTGCCAATAATCTTGATGATATTTGGCTAAAAAAAATGCCAATATTGGATGACAAAATCAATAATGAACACATCTATCAATATGCAATTAGTCTATTCTTACAAATAGCACGTAATCAGTTTTTCTTTGATGGAAATAAACGCACGGGACGCTTAATAATGAACGGTGTTTTATTGTCTTATGGTTTGCCAGTAATTAACTTACCAGCTAAACGACAACTTGAGTTTAATCAATTAATGATAAAGTTTTATCCTACGGGCAATGAAAACGCCATGCAAGAATTTATGCGTTCTTGTTTGGACGAACGTATTATTAAAATCATGACGGAGTAGCAATGAAAACAATAGCAATCCTTAATCAAAAAGGTGGTTCTGGAAAAACCACGCTTGCAATCAACTTGGCCTACACCTTGCAAAAAGATGGCCATAAAGTGTTAATTGTTGACTCTGACCCTCAAGGCTCGGCTCGAGACTGGAATAACGAAACCGAAGGATCTATTGTGCCAGTTGTTGGGTTAGATCGAGCATCATTGGCAACTGATATTAAGGCAATTACAAATGGCTATGACTTTATTATTATTGATGGTGCGCCGCAGCTTTCAAGCCACATGGCGGCATCTGTAAAATCGGCTGATATAATATTAATACCAGTCAAGCCTTCATCATTAGATTTATGGGCTAGTAGTGATTTAGTAGAGATCATTAAACAACGAAAAGAAATAGGCGCAAATTTACAAGCAGCATTTGTAGTATCACAAGCCATTAAAAACACAAAATTAGCAGATGAAATCATGAGTGTTTTAGCAGAATATGAATTGTCAGCACTTGATACTCAAATTATCAATCGCATATCTTACGCAAGTAGCATTTCAGATGGAAAAACGGTTTTCCATACTGAAGATAAAAAAGCACAAGCAGAAATTCAAGACATTAAAAAGGAGCTACTACAATGGGCTTAAGCACTAAAAAACCAACCGAGGCAAGCCAAGAAATTGGTAAGAAAATGAAAGACACTGCAGCACGAATTTCTTATCTATCAGATGATGAAATGAAGCAACTAAAAATCAAGGCTATTACTGAGAATATAGGTATTATAAATTTAGTTGACAACGCACTTAAAGAGATAATAAACGATGATAAATATCAATTTAAAGCCATTAATGTTAATGCTAAAAAACGCTCTTTCGCGATCTATCAAGAAAGGCTAAAAGAGATGAAAATGTTTTTAATAGAAAACGATGGACTAACTCAAGATAAATTGATTTATAACGCCATCTTAAAGATAATATAATAATAATATTTATATTAAAATATTATGAAAAACGAATTAACAACACAGGATGAATTAACCGACTTTTTACTCTACAACACCCCCAATGGCAATGTCAAAGTAGAGACCCTTTTACACAATGAAAATATATGGCTACCTCAAAAGCATATAGCCGAATTATTTGGAAAAAGCAGAACCACAATCACTGAACACTTAAACAACATATTTAAAGAAAACGAACTAGACGAACAAGTGGTATGTCGGAATTTCCGACTACCCACTCAACATGGTGCTATTAAAGGAAAAACACAAAATACCAACACCAAATATTACAATTTAGACGCAATACTATCAGATTGTCTGTGGCAAAAACGAAGTGCAATGCATCCGAGTAGAAACTCCAAAAAAATTTCGTTTAGGTATAGAAGGTTCTATAAGCGTTGCATCTTCAAAAGTGTTGCTTAATTGGTCAGAGCAAGATTTTTTACAAGCACTTAGAACGGTATATAGCCAAGTAGAATCCCCGTCAGAAATATGGAACTTCTTAAAAGAAAATGGTAAATTTGTAAATATATTCATAAAATAATAGTAATATTATTGTTATTATTTTTTGCCAATAAGTTGTGTTATAATTAAACCATGAATACGAACAATACAATGACTTATCCTCAAGTTCAAGCGATTGAGCCGACGGCTGCGTACAAGAAAGCTACTCGAGGCATAAAAACTGGTAGAGTGCTTTTGGTTGGTGGTATTGCGATTGCAGCTGGACTGTCTAATGGGCTATCTGCTTTAGGCGCAATTCCTGAGCACACTATTGGTACATATGGTGGGCTTATTGCTGGTGGCATCATGATTACACTCCTTGGTTTAATTGTGATGGTTGTTAATGGTCTTAAAATACAAGTTAGAGATAATCCTAACTTGATTGAGAAAGGTAATTCTGTGCAAAATGCCTATAATGCTAAACCATATGGAGCATACGGCTATTCTGCTGAATATTATGCAAACCCTCACCGTGCTTAGAATCTTATTTTTTATCACTTAAATCACTTTCACCTTTAGCCTCTTTGCCCATCTCAAGTAAAGCATTTTTATAATTCATATAATCTTGGCTAAATTTATCCATATCACCATTTGAATTCTCAAGCATACCACGCACCATAGCATTGTTAACCTGTGAATGTGTTTCATTGCTCCAGTCTTGTTTTTGAGTCGCATCTGTGCTACCGCCAACACTAGCAGTAATGCCAGTAATGCCAGTAACCAAACCACCTAGTGCCTTACTCGCATCCCAACCAGCCCTAGCACTCTCATTAGCAGCCACACTCATAATATCGCTGTTGTTTTTACTGCCTGAATAGCCAAGTAGAATCCCCGTCAGAAATATGGAACTTCTTAAAAGAAAATGGTAAATTTGTAAATATATTCATAAAATAATAGTAATATTATTGTTATTATTTTTTGCCAATAAGTTGTGTTATAATTAAACCATGAATACGAACAATACAATGACTTATCCTCAAGTTCAAGCGATTGAACCAACGGCTGCGTACAAGAAAGCTACTCGAGGAATAAAAACTGGCAGAGTGCTTTTGGTTGGTGGTATTGCGATTGCAGCCGGGCTTAGTAATATTCTGTCTATAAACAATATTATTGGGTCTAATGTCTTTAATGTTATCATTAGCACTGGAATAATTATAGCAGTGTTTGGTTTTATTATAACGTTGGTTTATACACTTAAACTTAAATCTCAAGATAATCATAATTTGGTTGAAAGCGTTTTTAGCAATAAAAACTCTGCTTTTCATGAAACAACCGACGGCAGTGCTTGGGCTGGTGTGCGTGCGCCTTTACAATGATTAATCATAATGTTTGCCTCAATGGCAGTTAGTTGGTTTTTCATGGTGGTTTCTCCTTGGGTTATGGTTTTATTATTTTTGGTTTTACTCACTGGTTTTACGGATTGCTTGCTTGGCATGTTTGCTCCTTGGCGTTAAAAGTTATATAATCCGATTTTTTCAATTCGGTTTTTTCATGTTTGGCTTTCTATCTAAAAATAAAAAGATACAAATCATAGTCTTAGATGTTCCCTTTGCTGAGAAGGATGAAGCAAAAATGGCTGGTGCTAAATGGAATCCTAATATCAAAAAATGGTACATACATAGAAATGAAATAATCAATGCCATGAGGTGCATAAAATGGATGTCGACAGATTTACGAGAAACTTTTCTGTCCAAGAAATATCTCAAAGAGTTAAGGCAAGAACAAATCATAAAAAAGAAAACAATTAAAAAGAAAAATCACATACACAACATATTGGACAAATACAACATTAATAAAACAACATGTTCAACAAATGAGCAAAATTACAAAGCAAACTATATTGTAAAAACTATATCTTGCTTTAGATGTCAAGCCGAAATACCTATATTTTGGTGGGCAGATGTTCCATTTGCACAAAAAAACAATCCACCAGAGCCAAAACCACATACCATAAAATTTAAATATTCCAATAAATATAAAGATGTCTACTGGGCTAATACCTGTGCAAATTGTGGCGTTATACAAGGCGACAATTTTTTGTTTCTTTTCTATAACGCACCTTTTAAGCGCATACCCTTGAGAAAAGATTTTGTCAATACAAGCAGTGCTGCCTATCGATATTCTCATGGTCTAGTGTAATTTTTTAATAAAATAATACTAATATTATCTATTGTCTGCTTATAAGTTATGCTATAATCAAACCATGAATACAAATAACACAATGACTTATCCTCAAGTTCAAGCGATTGAGCCGACGGCTGCGTACAAGAAAGCTACTCGAGGCATAAAAACTGGCAGAGTGCTTTTGGTGAGTGGTATTGCGATTGCAGCTGGGCTGTCTAATGGGCTGTCTGCTTTAGGCGCAATTCCTGAGCACACTATTGGTACATATGGTGGGCTTATTGCTTTGGGCATTGTTGTTACACTTATAGGTGTCATCATGGCTGTTGTGAGTGGTTGGGAAACTCGGACAATGGATAATCCGCATTTGGTTGAGAGACATTCTTTTTCTGATAGAAGTACATTTGACAATGATTACTACTATTCTCCAGCATACTCGCATCTTGCGGCGAATATTCACCATCATACTTAATTTTTCTTATTGTCCAAATCACTTTCATCTTTCGCTTCTTTACCCATATCAAGTAAGGCATTTTTATAATTCATATAATCTTGGCTAAATTTATCCATATCACCATTTGAATTCTCAAGCATACCACGCACCATAGCATTGTTAACCTGTGAATGTGTTTCATTGCTCCAGTCTTGTTTTTGAGTCGCATCTGTGCTACCGCCAACACTAGCAGTAATGCCAGTAATGCCAGTAACCAAACCACCTAGTGCCTTACTCGCATCCCAACCAGCCCTAGCACTCTCATTAGCAGCCACACTCATAATATCGCTGTTGTTTTTACTGCCTGAATAGCCAAGTAGAATCCCCGTCAGAAATATGGAACTTCTTAAAAGAAAATGGTAAATTTGTAAATATATTCATAAAATAATACTAATATTATCTATTGTCTGCTTATAAGTTATGCTATAATCAAACCATGAATACAAATAACACAATGACTTATCCTCAAGTTCAAGCGATTGAGCCGACGGCTGCGTACAAGAAAGCTGCTCGAGGTTTAAAAACTGGTAGAGTGCTTTTGGTGAGTGGTATTGCGATTGCAGCTGGACTGTCTAATGGATTATCTGCTTTAGGCACAATCCCTGAGCATACTGTCGGTGTGTATGGTGGACTTATTGCTTTTGGTGGCATGATTGCATTCCTTGGTTTCGTAATGATGGCTGTTAATGGTTTTAAAATGCAAGCTAGAGATAACCCTAACCTGGTTAAAAGACATAATTTTTCCAATAACAATGGAATAAAAGCTCCTTTGCATAACGAGCAAACCGATGTTTTGTTTGCTCATATTCCAGGAAATGCTCATCATCTTAATTCTTCTATTCCTAGAATTCACTAATCTTATTTACTGTCTTAAATCACTTTCGTCTTTAGCTTCTTTCCCCATCTCAGTCAAAGCATTCTTATAACTCATATAATCTTGGTTAAATTTATTCATATCGCCATTTGAATTCTCAAGCATGCCCCTTACCATGGCATTATTAACTTGTGAAACAGTTTGATTATTCCACTCTTGTGATTGACTAGAACTAACTCCACCACTCGCACCAATATCCGTCAACGGTATTTTAAATCCTAGATCAGCACTTTGATTACTCGCAACACTCACAATATCACTGTTGTTTTTACTGCCTGAGGCAATATGATTTAAATCACCTGACAAGATATTCGCCAAGTAAGTTGCCTCTGTGCCTGTTGGATTGGCAATTGCTCTATTAAAGGTATCAATAAGTATTGCTCTATTAACACCCCAATCTGCTTGCTGCTGTGGCGTGCCTTGTCTTGGGTACGCCTCCATACCTTTAAGTATGCTATTTGCGTTACCACCTGCACCATGACTAACATAATCACCTGTCTTAAAGTCATTGGCTGTGTTAATTCTAGTGCCAGTGTCAGTGGTATTAGTAGCAATATTGCTACTGGACTCGCTTTGTCTGGCATCTTGAGTAAAGCTGGTATTTACCTGTTTGCCAATATCAAGATTTTTAACCGAGTTATCAGGGTTAAAGGTTGCACCAACTGCCAGTGGCGTATTCCAATTAGCTTGAATATCATCTAATTGCTGTGGGTTTAGGGTGTCGGTTAGCTCAGAATTAGCAAATATCTCTGAGCCAGTCATGGTTATTTTTCCATTATTATTTGCCATGTCTTCAGCGGTGCTAAGAATATTAGGTGTTTCATAGGGGCTTACTGAACCTAATCTTGCCATATTCCTGAGATTTTCAACACCACCAAAACGTTTGGCAGCGTCATTAACTGCTAATTGATCAGCACCGTCTTTAAGGGTGCCATCGGTTGATAGATTGTTTTGCAAAACTTCTGTTGCCTGAGCATTTGCAATGGTTTGTGTGGTGGTGGTTTGCGATTGAGACTGAGCAAGGCTTGCAACGCTTGCACCTTCTGCGGTTGCGGTTTGTTGATAGGCAAAACCAGTGCCAACCCTAGCCTGCGCATCAGCCATGGCAGCTGTCTCTTGTGTAGCATAATTACTGCCACTAGGCATACCGTTTGGATTGACCGTGCTGGCATCTGCTAGACCAGCAGCAAGCCCTTTTCTAACACCTGTCCTACCTTCAGAAGTCATTGATTGCTGTGCTGCTTGCTCGCCAACGTGCTGCATATTTTGGCTCATGCCTTGAGCAAGCCCTGTCAGTGCATAAGAACCAAAACCATACACGGCGATAGCAACGGCTGTTGCCATCACCAAGGCATTAGATTGCATCTTGCCAAATAGCATTAACGCTTTAACCATGTCTGTTTCAGCAAGGATAAAGGTATCTAGCCCCATCCTGCCAGATTCCAGCTCACTTACCACTGCCAGTGCACTGTCCATAACACCCGCATGGGCAACTGCCATCATAATGCCCCAGGTGGTTAGCCAAAGCATTGCCCCTGCCATAAATTTCAAAGCTTTTGACCAAAGCGGGGTGACTAAGAATAAACTCAAAAATGGCATTAATCCTAAAATAACAGCGGTCATGACTGCACGTAAATTAGACTGTGTGTCTTCTGCGGCATTCAGTGCGCCTAAGCCTTGTAGGGTGATTTGACGACCTAATAAGGCACGTTGTGCCTGTTCTGGTGTTGCTTGATTGAGTTTTTCTTGCAAAACATAGGAAATAAAAGCCTCGCGAATATAATTCTGTGCAGAGCCAGAAAACACGCCATGGATGAAATTCGCTTGAGCAATTTTGTTATAACAAGCTTGCCTTTGCGCTACTTGAGTAATATTAAAACCATTTTCAGTACACACTTCATCAACCTCTGTGTCAAAATTAGTCAAAGCAAGCTGGTCTTTTAAAACACTGTTCCATGCTTGAGTACAAGTCATGTTGTTAATCGCACCGCTACTGCTATACATATTTACCCAAACACTGGGATGTGTCCATTCAGACAATACCGCATAAGGCGAAGCCACGTTTTTTAATAATTGTTGTTTGTTGGTGGTGCCAGACAATGTCATGACTAAAGAGCCGCACATCTCACTAAAATTTTCAATATTTTCTTTAATGTAGTATTTTCTGCTATTTTTAGCTTTGTTACGTGCATCTAAAAATAACTTAAAATTAATGCCACCTGCGTTTTCTGAATAAGGATAAACACTAGCAGTATCGGTAATATCAACCATGTTGCGTTCTAAAATATTAGACAGCCCAGCAAGAACAATGATTGAATTAGGAACGCCACCAACGCTTTGGGTTTGATTTTTTACTGGGTCATAAATGTACATGGTACCAGTTGTCGCAAAGGCGGCAAAATAAATAACTGTTCCTATCAACAAAGGTGCAAATAAACTAATAGGATTTGCCTTGCCAATACCTTCTGTTAATGGCTTAATGGCAAAACCATTAATGCCAGACAACAGTAACGATAAAACTGCAACAACAAAAAAGGCACCCTGCAGCGCACTATCACTAAAAATTAATGCCAAACGTGTGAATGCCTCCGCAACTGTTGGCAACCCGTTCGGTGAATAATAATCCATGTCAATCGCTAAAACTTCTGGCGAAACCAAAGCAATTAAAAAAATACTAAGTAATTTTTTCATAATAATACCTCTGTTAAGATTATTGGGTCTTTTGTTCTAAGTTTTGATTTAATTTAATATTGTTATTCACTTCTTTTGCAAGTTCTGCACGAGCCAATTTAATGGCAACTTGCAACTCTGTAGCTCTTATATTGAGGTCTCTAACTTTATCTAAAAGGGGCGCAACAACACCTACCTCACAAGGCAAGTTATTGACACCAGTGTTTGCCTGCTTAGATTGAGAATGTGCAACGCGCACTAGTTCGTTGATTATATTAACCAAATCATCGACCATCGCATACGCCATCATGCGCGCAATAATATCTTTAAGGCTATTAACCATACCGTTGACATTGTTTGTTTTAACAGCATAATGCAAGGTAGAGAAAACATTAAAGGGAATCGAGTTTAAAAACCTTTCCTCATTTGCTGATAATTGCGCTCTACTTTGAATTTTATTACCAATGCTTCTGAGCATATCATCAACAATAACAAGTAATGATCTATCGCCAGCTGGGGTACAATCTCCAGCCAAAAATTTCACCTTAGCATTGCCAGTTACAATATCGTCAACTTTTGTTACGTCTTGGTCTGAACAAAAAGAGATGGGTCTGCTGGAATATTGTTTATTGCTATAACCAATCACAACATCGCCCAAATAAGCCCGCATATAAGGTGCATATTGCTGCAGACCTCTATTCTCAGCAACATGTTCTAAAATTGAACCGTTTGTGGTGAATATCGCTTTAAACTCAGTTGAGCAGCCTGCAATGGCATCTTTCTGCTCCTGTGTTGGCTGATTATTATTAGATGTTTGCTGATCTTTAGAATGAGTATAGTTCTTGGCAGAGCTCAGTGCTGCTGATAGGATTGTATCAATTTCACTCATTAAATCACCAATTCCGTTACTTTGTACTTCATATTGACCTAGTAACGTTGAGGCAATTTCCTTGGAAACTGCGCACTCACTAATTTGCAGGCCATTTAACTCATTGATGATTTTCTCAAACGCTTTAACCGTGTCAGAAATCTCGGGTGCTAGTGATTTAAGTGCAAGGTCAAAAGCAACGGTAGGCGCCGCTTGTATGGCACGTTGCAATTTCTGCATTAAATACTCTGGATCTAAAAAACTAAAACCACCTAAAAATAGATCAATACCACCACAACCACTTTTGAGTCGTGGCTTTTGTAAGCTGAAAAGATAATCTTTTTTGTTACGAAAACGCGCAGAATAAGAGCCTGCATTAAAATATCCACGCTTTTGTCCGTCAAAATAATTAGGCCCTGAATGGGTCGATTGATCTACCCAATCGTCCATCCAACCGGCTTCAACTTTTGTACTAACAACCAGCAATGCCATCATTACAAATATCGCTAAAAACAGCAAATTGAAACGATGCCCGCTTAAAAAGGCTTTAGTATTTACGCTATTTGCGGACTTTATGATGCGAGACATACTAAGTGTTGGCTGATTTTTAATGCTATTTGGCGTTTTCATCGTGCTACCTCTGTTTGTTTTTGCTGGTTTTTTTGTAATTCTTGATGTTCTTGCTGTTGGTTTTGTAATGCTTTGGGCTGATCTTTATCCGTATCTTGAACTTTATGCCGCTTGGTATAAAAAGCAATTTGATCTTGATAATTTTGTTGTATTTTTTCACTACTGGTTTTGTCATACATTCGCAGAATAGTAGATGATTGCGTTTTTCGATATTCAGCCTCAAGCTGTTGTTTTTGTAAGGTGTCTAAAGATTTAAGATAGGCTTGTGTTTTTTCTCTAAGTGCTTGGTCTTTTTCTTGAGCGATTTCTTCGCTGGTTTTTAACCCTTGTTGCTTGGCTAAAATATCATCAATTCTAAATGAGCGGTCATCAGATACCTGCTCAAATGCAGATTCTTTTTCGCCTGTCTTGGTGGTTAATTGTCGTTGTATCTTGTCTTTATCATCGGTAAAAATAATGGCCTCTTCTTTTGCTCTTGAAATCTCAACATAAAAGGCTTGTTGATTCGATAATTCACCCCGCCAAGATTCAAGGTTGATGATCACTATATCGCTGGTTTGCCCTTGTGCTTGATGGGCAGTCAGACAATAAGCATATTCCCAATGTTTATTGTCAAAATTTTTAATATTCATTGATTTTTGCTCTCCGGTGGCAAGATCAACATACTTAATATTTTTGGTCAGTTTATCGACACCCAAGATTTTGATTTTTTCATTGGTACGGCGTTTGCTTTGGTCGCTGTTATTGCCTGCTCGACGCCAAAACAAAACCTCACCTACATTTAACTCACGTTTATTCTGAAAATAAACTTCAACACTTTTACTGGCATTTTTTTTAGGATTCCAAAGAATTTCTTTTTTGTCCTTGTCAATTAAAACCATTTGATTTTTATCATGATCGATAGACTTCACCTTAAAGTAAGCATTTTTCTCAATGCCTAATTTTTTATTACCTCGATTGAAACGCACAATCAGGTTTTCATCGTAGTTATATGATTTGGTTTTTGCCTCATTGGTCAAGTTTTTATTAACCAAGTTAGTCGTTTTTATCGATTTTTTATCTAGGCTTCCATCTTGTTTTAACCCCTCTCTAATCTGGTTATTGACATTTAATCTGTCTTCATTCGCAGGGCTGATAACCAATGTATTATCTCGTTGTTCTTGGCTCATAGCAAGATAAGCTTGTGCTATCATTTTTCGTCTTAAAACGGGCTTATCATTGCCACCTTTGGTTTGCACTTGAATGATGCTTTTATTGATTTTTGTAAATGAAGCTTCAACATCGCCCTTAGTAGCACTATAAACCGCCTGTTTAAGTTCAATGTTTTTTTGCCTGATGATTTCATCCATCTGAATGGTTGTAAGCCCATATTTCTTTTGCTGACTGATAGCAAATGGTTTACCCGCCTCAACGCCTGCAAGTTGCTTGCTGTCGCCTAAATTAACAATTTGAGCGTTTTCTTTAGTTGCAAGTTTTGTAATCGCAAGTGCTTGTTTCGTCGAAATAACGCTTGCTTCATCAATTACCCATAATTCTCTTTGTTTTGGAGCTTGTATCTCACTCTGCTGTTTAGATTTGTTAAGTTTTTGCAAGCCTTCCATTAGGTGTTTTTGTACGGTTTTTGAGTTAATGGCTGTTTCCTTTTCTAAAAGATTAGCGGCTGCAGCGTATGGCGCCATACCAACTACCTTAATATTTTGTTTGTCGGCTTGCTCTTTGATTTCTTCAAGCATGAATGTTTTACCTGTGCCAGCAAGCCCTTGAATATTAATAAATCTATCTTGAGTAGTCAAAATGGCTGTCGCAGCTTTTGCTTGCCCTTTAGTAAATATATCGCCTCGATTAAGTGATAAGTCTTTCGTTATGATTGGATCAACCTGTTGCCTTCCTTCACGCATAATTTTAAGCGTTAACTTCTCTTGCTGTATCAGCTCAGGCGTTGTATAAGCACGTTTTTGGATAGATTTTGGTTGATTATTTAAAATTTTAATTTCTGATGTTTTGGCATGTAGCAATTCAGCACGCTCGATTTTTCTATCAATCGCACCTTTGATTTGATGTGGAAGCGTCTTACCTAGTGAAGTAACAATGGCTTCTCTGGCAATATCAATGGTTTTAAATACCGCTTCATTTTCAGATAAGTGTATAACGGCACTATCAACAGCTTGAGTTGCTGCTAACTCTTGCTCTTTAATCTGCTCTTGAGCAACTGGCAATTGCTTAAACGCTTGTTGTGAATGTTTTATCATTGCTTCAATGGCTTTATCGCCAAAGTCGTTTTTCCAAAGTTCTCGTTTTTCAAGATAAGACAACTCTTCTTTAGCAGGTCGGGTTGCTAATGCAGCATGTTGTGCAGAAACCGCGCCAGTAGTGCCCTGTTCTTTTTGCATCTGTACAATATCAGCACGACGCTTTGATGCTTGATCCATTAGGTCTTTATCAACGCCTTTGATATGAAAAGTACCGTTGTCTTGAATTTCAGTCTTGTAGCCAATTTCTTGAACAAGGTTTGCAAGTATGGATTGATACATTGCCCCACCCAGCATTTTGTGTTCATAAAACACAGGTGAGTCTAAACTCCTAAGTATCCCGTTACCGCCTATTGTTGCATTTAGAATTGCGGCATGCGTGTGCAGTTGTGGATCTTTGGCTCGTGATATATCATGCCTGTATTTAGCGACAATAATATTACCTGTTTTTAGACTTTCAATTTCTTCACCGCGGCGAAACCTAGACTCAGCTAAATTATCCTCAATATAATGCAGTACGTAATTAACAGCTTTATCATGTGCCTCAACCAATCTTTCGTCACCTGCCACCAACGCCAGCATCGATACCGATTTTGGTGCACTAAAAGTATGATCCCAGCCAGGGTGATGATTGATTTTGCCATCTTGTATTTTGCCTAATTTCACATCACCAAAGTTACCCTTAATCATGGCATCAAATTTATCATTATCCACTGCACCTACCAGACCAAGGCGTTGTGCACCTCTGCCAAACCACTGCCCTGAATCCTCTTCGCCTTTAGTGTAATAGTTATCTTTGCCATAATAACCAGAGCCATCACTTGATATTTTTGAAATCGTCAGCATTTAAGACAAGCCTCGTTGCATAACACCAGGTTTAAGCAATGCTTTTGGATTTTTGTGTTTTTTATTATCTGTATTTGTGCTTCCAAAATCCAAGTTAGGTTGAGGCAGGTGTTTATTAGTATCATCGATCTCTTCTGTTACCCAACTGGGCGGCTCACCACCAGTCGATTCATTCAATGAATTATCAGCCTGATACGGTTCTTGCCCATCAAGCAATTTGTCTTCAAGCATAAAAATATGGTTTGCCTTTGTCGAAGGCACAAAACCATCGGCAATACTATCTTTTAAATGCAATTTCTGTTTAAAGCTCACAACTGGCATATTGCCAGGTAGTCTATAAAACCCATGCAAATCATCTAAATTAATAATTTGTGTGGGTAGCACAAGTTCCCTAATTTTTTCTTGCTCGCTCATACTAACACTGTCTCTAATTTGTTCTGCACTGACACTGATATTTTCATTAGTTGCCTTAATCTCTTCTCGGCCAAGTTCGTCTGAAGCATGTTTGGCGTTAAACTGGCTGTTGTTTCTAAAAAATAACTTCGTCGCTGTTAAGTTAGACAAGCTGAGTGCACCTTTAGGACCATAAATTTCTTCAACTTGAGAATAGCCTTGATAGCCCAAAACGACACAGCAGCCATATTTTCTAGACTGTGCCAGCAGCTCTTGCAAAGATTTAAGTTTGTGCAAACTTGGCAGTTCATCAATAATCAGCCAAATCCGACGAGACCTATTTTCTGGAAGCGATAAAATTGAGCTAGAAAATACATCTATCCAACAACTAATAAGCGGTTTGAGTACCTCTTTCTGGTCGTTTTTTGAGGTGATAAAAACACAAGCACCATTGTGATTTTTCTCATCAGTAACCCACTCTCTAATACTAAATCCGCCAGACTGATTGGTTAAAAACTTTAGGCTTTTAATGTTGGATAATAATGTAGCCCTGACACTGAGTGCTGTTTTTTCTGCCCCATCAGCAAACACAGTTGCAGATTCAGTATTTTTAACCAAATTAGCAATTTCCTTAAGGTTAATATTTAATAATTTATCTAGTAATATTTTTGTTGAATAGTTGCCTTTGTCTTTCAATTTACGTGCTGTGTTGGATAATAAAGAGCGTGCAGTATTTATCCAAAATGGGTCATTTTGTCCGCCTTCAACTTCGGGTATCAAAGCAGCGGCCAAATCATCATAATGGTAAATCTCTTGAGTCTCATTCCAAATGCTCCAGTCTGGACTCCTGTCGTCAAGTGGATTTAAAATAATGTCTTTTTCAGCATCATAAAAATCAGCAATAAATTCATCACTGGCTGAATAAACAATTGCTCTATCGCCGCGTCGTTTAATATCCGCTATTAAATGTTTTAAAGTCTGACTCTTGCCAGTACCTGGTGAGCCAGAAACTTCAATATGCAAAACTTCAGCATCTTTGAGTATCGGCACTACGCCTAGGGACAAACTTTTATTAATTTGTTTGCTTTTAAGGCTGTTTATAAACACCTCATTTGTAACAATTTGTCCGCCACGAACAAACTTATCATTTTGCTGTTTGCGTCCACAGTAGCGTATATAGAAACTAATTAAAAAATATGAACAAAGAATAATTAAAATAGATTGTAGTGCTGATGATACAACAACAGCCTCAAACCCTTTTGCACCTACTTTAAAAGTTTGAGAATTAATCACTTGCGGATGTTTTAATTTTAAAACCGACCCATTAACTCTACTAAAGTGATTAATGCCTTTGCTTGCACCAATACCATTCATAAAATATGAATAATAGTAATTAAATGCAAGTTTTCTTTGGAAACTGGTGGTATTAAAAAAAGTGTAAACACTAATGTAAACAAAGGCAAAAAATAAAGAAACAAACATGACCTTTTTGGCAATTTGTTTAAACATGCGGATGTTGTGGTCGATAATCTGACCGCCGCGAACCCAATCTTTTATTGTTGTTTCTTTATCACTCATGGTTTATTAATTTTTTCATTAAAAATATCAACTTCTGTCAAAATACCGTTGTGTTCATCATCAGAAAGATTGCTGCGCAAAATCATTAAAATCTCGACAAGCATTTTTTGGTTTTTTTTATCATTGCCTAATAACTGGTCTTTTTTTACGATTTGCCTAATCATTGCAGATTTTGACAAACAATTCTTTTTGGCTGACGCACTAATTGCATTAAACTCACTTAATGTCAGTCGTAAGGTTATTTTTTCCGTTAATGAGTCCATTATCGTATTTGCTTATTAACTGGATCTAAGCCTGTGCCAATATCTTTTTCGTTGGTAAAAAATTGCGCAGGTGTAATTTCTTGTTGAATGTAGCGAATACCGCGGTAAACATTCTCTTTGAATTTGGGTAATGAAGTAGCGCCAAAAGTAACTGGTATCCATTTTTTTGTTCTTTGGTTGGCGATAATTATTGTTGGTGTTTGCTGTACATTGAATTTAGCTGCAAGTAATGGCTGACGTTCTAACTCAACACTCTTAATCTGATAATCAAATTGGTTTAAAAATTGTTGCAAAACACTATCCTGTACTCGGCAATATTCGCAAGTTTGTGAAGTAAAATAAAGCAAACCATAGTTATTTTTATATTTTTCAATATAATTATTTGTTGCTAATTTGCGTTGATTATATTGAGATTGCTTACCAGCATTGGTGATTGGAATCTCATCAGCCAATGTCAAATTCGGGTTTTGCTGATTAACTAAACCAACTACTGCAGCATAAGCACTAGCCTTTCTGCGTGCTACATCCTGAATACGTAAAGCCTCGCTAACATCGGCTGGCTGTAAAGTATAGACTGCGTGTTTACGCCAACTCTTCACTAGAAATTGTATTTGGTCTGGGTGCATCTGCATAAGCTGTTCTGTTGGCGGTAATTTTGTCGGTAAGGGTGCCTTGGGTATTTGTTCTATGGTTGCTGTTTTGGTGATTGGATTCGGATTGATCTCATAATTCCAATAACCCTTCTTACCGGTTGGACTGTTCCAATCAATTGCCATCACACCAGCATTGATTGACAGTAATAAAATAATGGTATTCAGTTTATTCATTGCTACAATTTTGATAAATATCCAAGTTTAGATAATTTGGTTTTATCTGCCAATTCGCTGATCATATATTTAATCGGTGCAAGCCCAGTAAATTTATGAACGCCATTAGCATGAACAATATCAGCATTCCCTTCAGAGCAGTAATTCGCACCACTGAGTTTATCTACGTAAACCAAAGTGGGTACTTTATCGATACCGTACCTTTGAAACAAAACAGGGTCAATATTAATTTTAGTTGTATAGGTTTTACAATCGACACCGTTACAATTTTCATTCTTAACAATAATAGATTTGATGTATTTCATGGTTGGTTGCATTTTTCTACCGCCGCCGATAAAGCCACGCATAACCATCTGAGTATTTGGATATTTACTGAGTTGCCTAGCGTACTGCCTCACTTTATTTTTTGGCATTGAGGATGAGATAAATAAATACAGTCTATGGCCAGAAAGCGTTTCAACTTGTGTCTCGTCATCAACACCTAAATCTTTACTAGCGCCCTTTATCAGTTGTGCTTGTTTGAATACCCATGCTTTATTATTAACTGTTTTATCAAGCAGATTTTTCACACTAACATTATGTGCTTCAGACTGCTGCTGTACTTGCTTGGTTAGTCCATAGATTTTATGTTTGAGCGTATCATTAATTGTTGGTTTTTTAATGTTCACCGCTTCAATACGAGCATTTGAAATAGCTTCTTTAGCAACACTTCTCATATCATTGTTAATTTCAGGCAAGGCTATGTCATTTGCCATCAAATGGATTGATAGCGATAATAGGATGCCAATACTAAAATAATTTTTCATATGCACTCAAAAATGTTTAATGTCAAAGTTATTTTTTTCATCTTTTGCCAACCCTGAATTAAAATGAATACCCAACACAGCATCTAACTTTTCTAAACACCATCCAAGAATAGTTACCGCCACCGATAATCTTATTTTTGTTTTGAGTCCAACCCATCCCTGTCATACCAATAGGACGACAAGCATCATCTCTAACTGGGCGCATAAGTTGTAGCTTATAATGATTTTTTTTCCAAATCGGCGTATACACACTGCCACAACTATCTACCGCAGGATCAAGCAACAAACCTGTACGCCCCATCATATAAATTGAGCGTGCGGCAATGCCTGCATTTGCTTGCACTCTGTCAGTTGCACGAATCGTGCCCGTGAATGGATAAGCATTGCCCCAACTGCCCATACACCAAAACAAATGATTAATTGGGTTGCCTTTAGCGGCTGCTACAGAATCAGCAGCACAAGCAAGTTGCGCTATTGGGTTGCCAAAAACTAAGGCTTCAGGATTAAGTAACATCGCTAAAATTGGATCGCTCCAATTCGGCAATAGCTCACTCAACATCGCTATGTCAAACCCAGTATCTTCGGTACAAGGCAAGTCTGTGAATAAATCTAAAATTGCCCAAACTGGAAATTTGTAATAGTGCATTTGTGCAAAAATCTGTGTTGCTGACTCTGCTGCATTACCATGTATCGTCCCATTTCCAACACCGGGTGTAAAATTACTCAGTTGCGTGCCTATGGCATTCATACACCACGCATCACGCACAGTGTCAATAACCCGTGCTGGCTCCCAAAAAGATACACTCAGCCCAACTGTTGGCGGGGAACTACAAGCACAAATTGAATCGCCAATATTCTCATCGCCAAGGCTTTGTCCATCACCAAGTTCCACAACACCGCCGATTGATATGGGGAAAATACATTGCCAATTAACTTCGGTAGGAATAGACAGAAAACTGGTTGAGCACTCACCAGCGTACGCCTTAGACCCAAAAAGTCCTAATAATATAAAAATACTAATATTAAAATAGTATCGCATTACCATTCACTCCTAGGTGTATATTCCTCAATAAATAATTTATCGCCTTGTTGGCTGATTACCGCTGGCAAGCGTTTAACACCCAATCGTTTAGCAGCATCTTTGGTTAATAAAAAAGCACGTTTTCCAGTTTTTTTGATAAACTCTCTGGTATCCATGTTGGCAATCAATAAGGTGTCATCTGGACTAACCAAAGAGGATAGATTAGACACCATGTCCAGATGACGAGGATAACCTAATACAATCAGTTGATTAGGCAGGGTGGTGTATTTGAGTGGATTAAATTTAAAGCCTTTCGGGTATAAAATCTTGCCGTCTTTGTCTTTAACTTCAAATGGCAATACGGCAATTGGTGTGTGATAATAAGATTTATCCTCTTGAGCGATAGGCAAACGTACAAATTCTTGAGTGAGTTGCATATTGCGACTCAACGCCTGCCAATCAACTTGCTGTGCTTTTTGTTGAATCTCTTGCAATAAATCAGGCTCAACTATCTCATAAGCTGTGCCTTGACTAATCGTAACCGCACTACTAATGCTGCTAAATAATAATATAATACTACTAATATTAAAATAGTATTTAAGCATATTGACACCTTGTAGTCGTTAGGTTACAATTCTTATTATGGATTTTAAAATAATTGAAACAATAGAATTTTCTGATTGGTTGGATAAACAAAAAAATCAACAATTTAAAATAGCATTTGAAAGGCGTATGCGTAAATTGAGAGTCGGACATTTTGGTGATTACAAAAGATTGGATGAACATTTGTTTGAGTTGCGGTTTTTTATCGGTCCTGGTTATCGAGTTTATTACACCATTCAGAATGATGTTATTCTTTTGATTGGTAGCGATAAAAAACAACAACATCAAGCGATAAAAAAAGCAAGAGCAATTTTTAAACAATATGACAAGGGGTAACTTATGATTGATACCAGCACAATGAGAGAATATAAAATAGCACATCATATAAACAGCATTGAAGAAGTATTTGGTTATCTTAATGCTGCTTTGGCATATGGCGATGAGGAATTTTTTAGATCTTTGGGTGACATTTCTAAGTCCAAAGGCATGAATGATTTGGCGAAAAAAACAGGTCTTAGTCGTGAGGCATTGTATCGCTCTTTGAGTGGCAATACCAAACCACGTTTTGATACCATTGCCAAAGTGATTGATGGACTGGGGATGAAATTTGAGATTGTCCCTAAGGATAAAATCATTACTTAAACTAATCATGGTCTTATCTGGCTGTAGTAGCTTTCTACACTATCGGTAATGTTTTGTTGAATTAGGGAACTGCCCTGTGTTCTAATATCATCATAATATTCGCTCATATCAATCCGAGAAAAATCAATCGCTTGAAATTGTGCTGGCGTAAAGCCACCGCAAGATGGACTCTTAGCACTGCCCCAGCCGATACCCATTTGCTCCCTGCCTTGTTGTTGGATAATCCTGCCCAGTTTTGAGTTAAAACAACAATAGGACTTAGATTTTTTAAGACAACCAAAAAATGCTTTTTTAGAGCAATAAGTGCCTACATAATGGCAATAACCAGAGCCATTAAGTAGCGCAGCCTCGGTGTCTTGCTGTCCGCAACTAATAAATTCAGTAACTACATGAGCTGCTACCGATATCGCAATCGATGTTGGATCAATGCCGAAGTTGCTGATTGCGCTTTCTGCCGCCCAAGATGCGCCTGTTGATGCAATTTCAACACCAGAGCCTTGAGCTATTAACGAAGTGTACTGTGTATATGCAGCAGAAACAACTTGCCATGTCAGGTTTGTTGCTTGCCCTTGCACAATACCACCCGCTAAGGAACCAGTGGAATCTCTAAAAACCACACCTTTATCTTTACAACAATTTTTAGTCAGCCCTGAATAAGCACAGGATAAATTACGTCCAGTAAACATCAATGCTTGGTCTAGGCATGCACCCTGTGCATTACGATCACCATCATCAAATACGGTTACAGAGGGTGGGTCAATTATTTCAGGGGGTGTTTCGTCAAAATCAATACATTTATTCGGTGAACATTGTTGCACACCACCTACATCAGTACAGCTATTGCCAGTAGTTGGACATGTATAGGCGGTCTGAGTGCTTGGGCTACAACTTTGCTGAGATGATTGTTCAAAGTCAATAGAGACATAACCGCTATCTCCGCCTATACCGCCGATCCGTCTCCTGTTACCATTGACACCGCCAGCACCGCCGGCGCCCGTCGCATTAGTGGTTGGTGGTGTGCCTTGCCATGTCGAATTTTTAGTTACTTTATTTCCTCCTCTTCCTCCAACGCCAACTGTTATTGGAACAATGTTTGTAGATATAGGAAAACTATTGTTAACTGTTAGGCGACCATTGCTGCCTCTTGCTCCATAATTAAAAAAATATCCGCCAGCACCACCACTGCCACCATTTGCACGAATAGTTCCAAATGTGCTAATATTACCACTAGCACCTGAATACCCTTTCCCTCCCCCAAACCGAGGATGTCCAGATCCACCTCCGCCGCCTCCGCCGCCTCCGCCCATGACAGCAAGATTAACTTGAAACACACCAGTTGGCACTTGCCAAAGATAATTCCCTGGTGTCGTCCATGTTTTGGTGACTAACTCACTTTGTAAGCAATTACTTGTACAAATATTTTCATTGCTATACTTGTTACCATTTAAACCGCAGATATATTCTGTTACGGATTCTGCATTGCAATTTTGTGCACCAACACTGCAAAACTGTTCACCGTCAATAACACTACAACTTGTAGTTTCGTTGTTTTGTATAACATCGTCATTATTTAAATCTTGTCCGCAGACAAAATTACTGGCAGATGCTGGACTTAAATAAATAAACCCAGCAAGAACAATAGAGCAAAATTTACTAATCTTATTCATTTGCCTTTTGTGCCAATCGAGTTAAATATTCTGCCGCATATTTGACACTTTGGCTTCTCTTGTAAAGACTTGGCGATGTAAATTCACGCACCTTATCATTAGACATATTTTTGTAGGTTATTGAATAAACCGATCCAGTGAGTACACCTTGATATTCTTGTGGACCTAAATTTAAATATACGCCATCTGCTTTTGGTATAGCATATTCCGTGGTTTTAATACGCTTTGCACTGCCACTGCTTGGAACAATGTAACACTTGTATTGTGTTTTTAAAGATTGTGTCTTTTCTTTAAATAGCTTACATATTTGTGCTGATTTAGATTCTCCTATTACGCCAACAATTTGAGGGTTTCCGTGTTTTATTTCTGCACTAACATAAATTGATTTTTTGCCTTTTAAACTGTCATCTATTGGTCCAAAATCGCTCTTTGAAAACCAAGTTCTGATTTCATCAGCAGCCATATCACTGCCGACATCAATGGCGACTTCTTTTGCTATTTGACTTGCGCAGCTTTGTAGTAAAGTTGCTGTTATTAATAATGTTGTTAGTTTTATTGTTTTATTTTTCATTTTTATATCCTTATTATTATTAAAAAGTTTGTGGGTCACCTGTGGTGCAGATTAACCCTTGCGCAGCTTGGCGCAATGATTGCATCATCACGCTGGCTGTGCCAAACTCATTTAAACACGAACATTGGGTAATGACTTGCTCACCTTGCTCATTGGGACAAATGTTTTGTTGCTCACCCGTGCATTTACGATAAAGCGTTTCCCACTCCTGTCCAACTTTATCTGTGACTGGACCCTCTCCAGCAACAGATACTTTGTCTTTAATGCGCTTGGTTTTACAAGCGTTGGTGCAATTTGCCGTTTGTATATTAGGCAATGATAATTCTCTTTGAGTGGTGGTGCCACCGACTAAGTCATTAAAATTCTCGGTGGTGGCTGAGGCTTGTACAATAGCATTGCGATTGATGCCTTCATCAAAGTTAAACTCAGTATTGGTAGTGCATTGGTATTCACGTTGAACATGCCACCAACTACGATTGATTTTTAAATCACAACTACCACCACCAATTTGTCGCTCAGTAGCAATGGGTGTTTTACCAGTTGGATGAAAATTCTTATAAGTCTCAATACCATCAATGATTTCATTTTTAAGTCTACAGGTTTCATCACGTTCGATAGTTTCGCAAGAATTAGTAATCCATTCTTGATCTAATTGGCAAGACTCATCAACAAACACCTGTGCGTAAGCATAGCCTTCACCGCCACCAGCAACTTGCACATCAATACTAAAATCAATCCTGCCTTGTTGTTTGATTAAATTAGTAAAATCGACATTAGGTCTTTTATTCCAACTGGTTGACCATTCACATCGTCTACCACCAATTGTTTGTCCATCCCAATTACTGTAAGGATGTGCCCATATTTTTTGATTATTTGCTGCTACTCGTATCCAATCATCATATTTTGCATTAACCAATGTGGCTTGTTTGATACGCTCGGGTAAATTTACATAAAACGATACCTGCTGGTGTTGAATATTGCACCAACCACCCCAATAATCATCGCCAACCCTGCCAAGTACCAACTCTAAACAACCATCGCCAGCACAACTATGAACGCCACCAGTACCACCGTTATAACTGATAATGTCCTCTAAACGAATATTTTTATAACTGGTATGACGGTTGATTGAACAAGATTTTTGTGTGGTAATGGAATTTTGAGCGGCAGCCGAATTGGCAACTAATTGATATATGCCATTAGCGTCAGTTTTATAACCACTGGTAGCTGCTTCAATATTTTTCGGGTTTTGATAATAACTCGCCAACTTTGTGACATTACCGTCGCCACAGCCCACTAATTTTTGCCCATAAAACTTAGCCATAGAACCATTTGTCTGAGCACCGCTAATGGCATATTGTGGATTATGTTTTGCTAAAGCATTGGCAGCGGCAGAACCTAAATCGGTTATTATTGATGAAATGATTCGTTGACTTTTTCCAGCATCACCGCAAGTGTTGTTAATACAATAACAACCGCCGAGATTACCGATACCTGTTTCAATTAAACTTAAGTTATCATTTTGTCCATCCCATTTATAGCCAACGCAATCATTCCAAGTGCCAGCCGTGCAACTAATCAATCCTGTGGTGCAAACACCACTAACGGGTTTAGGAAAGTTCTTAACAGCATCAATATTGCCATCAAGGTCTTTATCACGTGAAAACTGTAAAAAAGACAAATCACCGGTGTTAGATGTTTGTGCTAAAACACTCAAAAAAGCATTGGAAGTTGGGCATGACAAATTCACATCAAACTTTGTGCCACTGGGTGTTGAAAGTTGTTCGTTACCTAACATCGGATTCATATATTGTTTAGCAAAACCTTGACTGGTGTTTGGTAAATTGTTAATCGATTGTGCTGTAAATTGCTCTACGCTCATCGTCTCTGTCGCATTAACATAATTAGAAAATAATAATAAAATCAGAATAAGCTTCATGCCTTTACACTTCTTTTAGTTGCAAATTTTTCCAAAGCATCAACAATCGACAAGCCTTGCTGCTGATAAGATTCAATTTCAACCACTTCATGGGCATCTGTGGTTGCAACAGCGTGACTAAAGGGGCTAACCATTAGACGCGAGACACCAATACCCCCTGGTGTGTCCATAAAAATCTCAGAGTAATTTGGTCGGTTTGATTGGATACTTGTGAGTAATTTAGATGCGAAGTCATCCAATGTAATCAAGCCTTCTTTGATGGCTTTTTCATAATCACCACTCTCAAGGTAGAATTTAAAAGCAGCATTGTTATTCATAACTTCGCCAACTCGACCAAATAGTTTAGTGTCTAAAATGGATTGGAATATTGTTCCGAAGCAACCGTTATATTTACGAGCTCGGCGATAACCGTCTTCAACCACCTTGGCTAAGCGTTGCGATGAGCCAAACATAAACGCAACCTCATCAAAGATTGATATCTTCATTTCACTACGATCGCCTTGGTACATTTCTTGGGTCATCATGTTGATAATTTGCAAAGACACAACTTTCATCAATGCAGGTTTGGCACTAAGCGATTCCAGTTCTAATACTACAAAGGGATTATCTTGCCAGGCGTTTTCACTAACCCCATTAAACAAGTGACCATATTCACCTTTTGAGCTAAATTCACACAAATTAAACGACAACTCTTTGGCTCTTCGGTTTAAAGACCCTGGAATAGATTTTTCATCTGAAAACTGATACAAATCGCTGAGGTAATCTTGCACAAAATCAATGGCATTTTTAACTATGCCACGGGCAATTGTTTCTTTAACCGCATGTGTTAATAGACCAACTTCCTCCGAACTGAGTTTGCCATCTTCAATATTAGCATAGATCATTTCACCCAATATCATTACAATAGTTTCAATATCGTGAGTCTTATCTACTTCATCGTAATGACTGTTATCCTCTTGTTCGTAGTCCCTCTTCAGATTATTGGAAACTTGAAATGGATTGAGATTCACCCTGTTATCCTCAATGTCAATATAAGTGCCGCCAACAAGCTTGGTAATTTTTTTATAACTGCCACCGATGTCATTAATTCTAATTTTAGCGCCAGCGGTAAAATAATGTATTAACAGCCAGTTCACAAAAAAAGATTTTCCACCGCCAGAGGTCGCACAACATAAAAAGTTATGATTGTTTGATTTT
The DNA here is from genome assembly GCA_965206195.1 of Gammaproteobacteria bacterium. GTDB lineage: Bacteria > Pseudomonadota > Gammaproteobacteria > PS1 > Pseudothioglobaceae > JAAOIF01. Next base: position 1,255,786 of record CBDBIZ010000011.1, on the reverse strand, counting down.
TTACAGAATAAATCCAAGCCTTGAACCTGTGATTTTCTGCCAGTTAACGGCACAACTGGGTGGCCGAATCCAAAATAATCGCCTTGCAATGGCAATTGCGTAGCAATGGCTTTGCTGCTAGCAATAAAATGCCTATCCAGTAGATTAATATTTTTATTATTTTTACCTAAATACAAACCAAAAGGCAGCGAGGATAAAAACATAAGATGTTTAATGTGACTTTCTTGCTGCATTGAAAACCCTTTAGACTCCCAAAGTCTTAAGGCTTTCGTGGTTGCAGCTGACAATTGCTCTTTGTTGTTTGCAAAAATAACCAAACTCGGTATAAATTTAAGGTAACAATCATTATTGTTATTTTTATAAGCCAAAGACAGAGCACTGATTCGATCTGTAATGTTATTGCTAAGCTTTGAGGCGGCTCTTTGTAAGTTTGCTAGATAAGTTTTACGTTGCAACTCACCACCAACACTGTCTAATAAGACGTTACAGGACCAAATAAAACGTGATGTAATTTGATCTAAATCGTTGATACCACCCTGGTAAGAACCAATCAACTCATTAACTTGTGTTGTATTCAGGCTTTGCTCATTAACTTTATCTGGAAATGCCTTTGGTGTAATAACACTCACAAATTCATCGTTGATTTTAATCAAATCATTGCCGCTAAAATTAATTTCAGTATCGGCAAATATTGTCTGCGGCGCAATAGGTTTACCATCATCATAATGTCTTTGGTTATGTTTTGAACCGTTCAATAGTTGTCTAATCAAAGACAATAATGCACCAGCATTCATCTGAGTTGGCTGTAAACCAACACCAGCCAGACTTTCTGTTAATGCACAGACAATTGTTTTACTCAGGCTTGTTTTGGTTTTTAAAGCTACAAACAGGCGAAAATTCTTGAGTTGATTACTCTTCGTTTTTGATTGATATTTTGGATAATTTTTTAAAAAGCCCACATAATCATCGCTCATTTTTTTAGTCAATGGCGTTTGTCGCTTATCACCTTGCTGAATTAAATCACAATAATGATCAATATTGGTATCGGCAAATAAGATAAATTGCAATACTGCGCCTTTGCCATAATCTTGTTTTAAAATAGAGGTTAGGACATTAACCTGCTCTTCGCCTAAGAAATAAACGGGGGAGCATTCATATAAATAACCAAAAGTTCTATCAGTGTTGATAAATTCTTGTTCTTTTTTATCATAGGCTAAATACGGCAAATAGTCCGACAAACTATCCCGCTTTAACGCTTTTTCTACTTTTTCAGCACTCATAATTATTGATATAAATCCAATGTATTTTGTGGGACTTGATTAGCATTTACCTTGTCTAGCGTCCATTGCGGCTGTTTCTCGATGTAGTAAACATAAGTGGCGCTAGTCCACTGTTTAAAATTCTTTGAACGATAAGGCAGAATTAAAACTCGACGAACGGTTGCAGGTTTCAACAACGGCATTTGCGGTTGCTGTACTAGCTTGCGCATTTGCTTATAAATAGAATTTTGATAATCCTGTTCAATGGTTAGAGTGGCAGTTTGATTATTTGAGTTATTCACTTCTAGGCCGGTGTCCCAAAATAAATCACTGTTTTTTTTGCCGTTAACCAATTTACCTCCTTGATTAATTCCACTGACTGCCTCTTTGTAAGCCCTATCAATCGGCAAGCATTTACCCAGACCATCAAATTTACAAGCAGATTCTTCTTGATAAGGCAACAAAGAGCAACTTTGTGTTAATACTATGACGCCGATTAAAATTAAATTTTTCATCATTAAAACTCCTGTATTTTTAACTCAACCAATTCGGTTATTACGACCGATATCTTTTTAGCCGCACCAACCTCAATCACTGGCGATGATTGTTTTGCTAATTGCAAAAATAAACTTCTTACATCTTTTGACGCCGTTGAAATAGCCCCGCCAAGTGCTGCACTGCCTAAATTATTACTCGGCGTGTTATTTGTTTGCCCTATAGCAGATATATTGGTGGTTTGAGCAGCACCTGTAATAGCATTCCCTATGCCTTCAAATGCACCCGCTATCATACTTCTAGCAAGCAATGCCCCTGCCCGATGAACTGGTTGGCCCTTGATGCCACGCTTGCCATCGCCGTCTTGAATGTAGCCTTTAATTTTTTCAAAAATAACGCTGCCACCTTTAAAATCAACACAACTAAGACTTCTGAGTTTTGCATCCACTCTATGTGTGGCTAAATTGCCGTAGCCCTCCGCGATGACAAAACAGCCTTTTAGGTTCGCTCTCACCTCATTTGGCAACACTGCAGGGGCTTGTACCCGTATCATCATTGGCTCTGGGGTATCGCCTGCACCTTCAATCGTTAATGCGTCCATTCCAGTCAATAAAAAACCTTGCATAAAACTCGGAGGCAATTTTATTATTCTTTTTTTTCAGCATTATTTTTAGTGTTAATAGCAGGTTTTAACAAATCATATTCTTCATGAATAATGCCACCGACCCACTGTGGCTGTAAATCCAAATTAGTTTGATTACTATCACCATTAACATAGTTAGTGTCAGTTGCTGGTGATGGCGGAAAGCCAGTGGCAGGATTATTTGTATTATTATTCTGTTGTTGGTTGCTAAAAGATTGTTGCATTTCTACTTCAAACATTTTTTTTAAGTTTGAATTTTCTTGTTTAAGTTTTTCTAAATCACCCTGGAGTTTTTCAGCTTTATCATTAACCATATCAATAACATCATCTTCAAACAACTCGGCATTAGTCACCACTGTTGTTGTTTTTTCAGAATCTTGTTTAACGGTATTTTGCGCAATTTCAACAGTACGAGTTTCGTATGCTAAATACAAGATAATAAAAAGAACAACGCCAATTAACGACCATAAAATCCTGAGTTTTTGACGTCTGTCCAATGCTAAATATTTGTTTTTTAAGTTGTCTAACATTACAACTCTCCTGGTATATTTTTTTCAGTAACCACATGTAGATAGGTGTATTTTTTTTCTTGATTCAGTTGATAATCATCAAGTGATATAGCGGTAATTGTGTCACTGCTGAGTAGTGTGTTCAAAAATATTTTTTCATCTAAAAGAATATCTTGATTAGCAATCACTACAAATTTTTTTATCTGATATTGGGTGCCTGGAACTTCTAACTTGCCCAACAACTTTAGCTTTAAGTTATCTATAAAAATATCATTTATCTCAAGTTGTGGGTAATTTATATCTTGACGAGAGCGTTTGATTAAACCAAGCAAAATTTGTTGCTTTGATTTATTTTTATTTTGTTGATGGGTTTTTTTCGCCTTTAGTTCAGTATCAGATACTTGTAGAAAAATAACCTGCGTATCTAACGCTTGCGGGTCTAGCACTAATTGATAATACTCTTCATTACAAACAATGCCAAAATTAACCTTTGAGTTAATAATCTTTCGCTCAACGCCATTGTCTAACTGCTGAAAATTAATAATGGTATTTTTGTTATTCTTATGGGTTTTGTGGATTAAACCTGTACCAGCAACATAATCAATACTACCAATTTGACCATGAACACATTTAATGCGGCTCATATCCCTATTAGACACAGGTACAACTGTCCTAATCTCTGGCATAACAACCGTGGACATAACGCTTTCTGATAATATAATAATAAATATATTAAAATAGTATTTGAGTTTCATAACAATTCATCCTGTAAACGAGTAATAGAAAACATGGAGTTATCAATGACATAAGAAATGGTTATTTGTCTTTTCTTAGGTGTTTTCTTTCCCATGACATTCCAACGTGTTGAATTGCCAGTAATAACCATTGTTTGAGTTTTACGATTAATTTGAGTTTTTGATACATTAAAGCTATAGGCGTTGCGGTTATATTTTTTAATAATCGTTGCCTCTTGCTTTAATTGTTGTTTTATCGTCTCATAACTTTTAGGATTGATTAATTCTAATAATCTGGCAAAGTTATTATCAACATTTGCCGCAGTATTATTTTTTTTGAGTTGCACCACATAGCGAGCCAAGCCTAACAAATAATTATCACTGGCATCTTGAGCTGAAACCCAGAATTGCGAGCTTTGATTGAGCGTCTTAATAACGATTCGCTCGTTGTTTTTAATGTCTTGGATTGAGGTGTAATTGATAACAGTAACCAACAACATAATAATTAAAGCAAAACGTAATAATGATTTCTCATCTTTAAGAGATGACTTTATTTTTTTAAATTTGTTAGCATCCATAATTATTGATAAAAAACACTTGTAGTTGAATTCGGGTAACCCGTTATTTTTATAAACTGCAAAGCATAAAAAGCATGCAACACAAATCCGCGCGGTTTGCTTTTTTTAGTTTTTAAGTAAAAAACAAAAAAAGGTATGCAAATTAATAATAAGTAGATTGTTGTCGTTACTACCAAGCCATACATCAAGGTAATAACAACAAAATCAATATTATCTAGTCCGATAATTTGATGTCTTTTATGTAATTCGTTGGAATAGTATTGCATAACTACCCAAGCAAGTTAATGCTTGCGCCTAGGCTGGTAGTTAGTGTGTCCGCACTCGATAATAAGCCACCCGCTAAAATTGCAGGTAGTGCGATTTTATAAGCTGCATTCACTAATGAAATTATCCCAACGCCGATCATTACCAGCCCAGACACAAATCCTATAGGACCCTTTAAAAAATCATTAACTACTATATCGTAAGCTTGATAAAAGCTATCGCCAGTTGATGGAGTTGTCCAGGCGCTGGCATCAACACTAGCCAGCATCAACACACCACCCATGGCAATAAAGCCTTTATTTTTTGATAAAAATTGTTTTGTTTTTTGTAAAGTTTTCATATTTGCTTCCTTTTTTTTATTATTTATTGTTGATAAGGTTTTTTAGAACCTTACCGCTCTTGAAAGCAGCCAACTTACTCGCTGCAATTTGTATAATTTCGCCTGTTTGGGGGTTACGACCTACACACGCCGCGCGCTCTCTAACTACAAAACTACCAAAACCAATTAACTGTACACTGTCGCCATCTGCTAAAGCTGTAGTGATAGTGGCTGTCATTGTATTTAACGCGTGAGTGGCATCTGCTTTTGATAAATTTGCTGTTGCTGAAATCGTGTCGATTAATTTTGATTTATCCATTTTTTCTACTCCTTGTTGTTTTCTAATTGTTTGAGTATTTTGTCGATAATTTGCTGTAATTTTTGTTGATTAAAACCTTGAATAATTTGACCGTCTATAATCAAAGTAGGCGTTGCAGCTACATTAAACTGCTGTGCAATTAAGCGATGTTTTGAGAGTAAATCCCGACCTTTTTTACAATCTTGCATATCCTTAAAAGCAACTTGTCCATTAAGAGTTTTTGTGATTGACTCTCGATAATCTTTAGGGTTTTGACAAAGAATGTGAACAGCTTCTTTGTGTGCATTTGGATGAAGTTGATCAATAGGTGTCAGGATAACTTTTCGGGTAAATAAGTCATTACCAGTTTTTTGTTGATAAACATTGTTTTTCTTATCAACCCACGCGTTAAACCTTTGACAAAATGGGCAGTCAGTATCAGTAAACTCAACAATTTCAATTAGACCATCACCAACAGTAATGGCATCGTCAAAGTTAACTTTAAATATTTTTTTTGTTTGCCATTCTTGCCTTGTTTGCTCCGAGAGAGACACACCGTTCTTTGTGTATATCTCTCCGAAAATCATCAGTTCTTGGGTTGGACTGAAATACACGACTTGATTAGAAATCTCGGCCTGCCAAAGCCCCTGAATTGGTGATGGACCAAGATTGGATAACGTTGTCTTATTAAAGGTTGCTTTCAACTGTTCAGCAATTAATTGCTGTTGTGCAGTTTGTTTTTCAGCTTTTGCATCAAATGAAGTAATGGTAGCAAAAGTAAAAAATAAAATAACAGCGATCAGTGCCTCTTTTAGTTTTAGCGTTGACTTTATTTTGTTTTTACTAATATGCTGATTGATAAAATAATTTTGTTCTGTTGTAGTCATATTTTTCCCTTGTTTAGTTAATTTAATTTAGAGCCTTCTGTTAAAACCCTTTCTCAATTTTTGAGCCATCTGGCAAAGTAATAAACTCTGTTTGTCCTGTGTTGTTTTCATTTAGTACCGTAGCCTTTGTATTTTTTTGAATTGGTGCAAACACCCAAACACCACCTTTATTAATCATTTCAAAATCTTTTACAGTATCAAGACGTGGCAAATACTGTTGTTTCAAAGCCAAGGCACTAACATTATTTGTAGCAGGTTTATCAGTAAAACTCTCTGAAAATACAACCAAACCAAAAATTAAAATTAAAATTTCCATTACACACTAAAAGGGTATTTCACCACCGGGTGATGCTGATAATCAATCAGTTCAAAATCATCCATACTTACCCAAGTTTCAAGGTCGTTCAAGGTCTTAATCTCTGGGTTGATTTTGAGTTTTGGCAATGGCAATGGTTCGCGATTAAGCTGCTGCGTTCAGACAGATACGTCTCATTTGGTAATTCAATATCAGTTGACATATAAATTCCCATGATTCTTTTTGAATTTTTGAGTTATTTGTGAGTATTAATTGCTTCATATAATCTCCTGTTGTTTAAATATTTCATCTACTTTTTTCTTAAATAAAAATTGCAAAATCTTCGCGTTATTAAGCGCGTCTAACGGGTCGTAATCCTCTAACTCTTGAATACAACGTTTGACAAAATGATGCACTGAGCTATCTTCTAAAATCGCATCCTTTGTTGTTTTGTAATCCATGTCTAAATCATTCAATTTCATATGCAAAAAAAACACATCTCTAGTTTTATAAATCAACCTTAAAATCGTTACAGCTAGTTTCTAACTGATCATTAAAAAATTGTCGCATGTTTTCCGTGCCGCTCTCATCGTTAGCTTGTGCACGCAAACATTTATTTGTTACTGCCAAGAGAATAATTTTATGCTTTTTGGTTTTTTTCTGTGCTTTTGCAATATCCGCAGTACTTAGTCCAAATTTCTTAAGGCAGCCAACAACTTCTTTGTTTTTCTTAATTTGTGTTGCTGACTCAATGCGCTTTCCATCACCCAATATTTGATATATGTATCCACCAGGATTATTTTTTGATTTTTCAATGGTTTGTTCAATAGCGTCATTAATTTTTTTCGGTGTTAAATTGTTAATCCATATATTGATTTGGTCTTTGCTAACCCCCCAATTAGTCAATTGTTGACGAATGTGTATTGGTTTTGTTTTGATGGTTTTTGTGCTTGTTATTTGTTTTTGGTTTTGATCTTTAAAATCAGAATGAAAGGAATACCCAATCGTTGCGCCAGTTGTTCCATTTTTTTTAATTGAAGTTACTGATAAATTAATATTTGTTTTTTTTGTTACCTTTGCGCAGATTTTTTTAACTCTCATTGTTAAAGTTTTCGGCGCTGTATAGGCATCATCAGCAATTCGTAAATAAGCTCTTAATTCTAGAATACTGATTTTAAAATCAGGTGATGTTGGTTTGGCGTAAGGTTGCGTGAGCGTGTAAATAATTGTTGTTTGATTTTCTTTACAATTTCTTAATTGATCAAGATATTGGATAGTGTAGTTTTCTGTAGATTTAAAAACATCAAACATATTTTCATCAAAATGAATGATTAAATCTTTAAACAAATCTTTTGTGAGTGCTGTTCTTTGAATTAAACCTTGCCTTATATCTTGTAATCCCGAGTTTGGGCTGTAAAGATTAAAGAAGTTATGGGTTTCTAAATCTAATCTGATTGATTTGATTAGTTTATTAATTCCAATTTTGACATCACCTCCTCGTATTAAAGATTTGATTTCTGGTCTTGTAATAGCTACTAGTCCACCTTGATGAGCACCAACTTTTATTTTTTGAATTGCCAGCGATGTTATCAAGAATGTGATTGGTTTGTCATAATGAAACAAAGATTTAATAATGTTATTATTTCGAGCCAAGGCATCAATTGTTCTTTCTCTGTTGTTTGGCATTAATGCTTTTTTGGGTGTCATAAAAAAGCCTCCCGTTTTATTACTAATTTGATTAATGCTTTTAGTAGTTTAAGTGGATAACACTTTTTTGGCTTAGTAGTAATACTTTTCAAGCCGCTAGGGTAACTAATTTGAGATAAAAGGTAACTAATTTGGGATAAAAGGGTAACTAATTTGGGAAAAAGGGTAACTAATTGCGGATAGGAGTAACTAATTTGGGAAAAAGGGTAACTAATGTTTTTAAAACCATTAACGACAAGGGTTTCAAGTTGGTTATATTTATCTTTTTTAACGAAAAGGGTAACTAATTGCGGATAGGAGTAACTAATTGCGGATAGGGGTAACTTTCTTTTAGTGACAATGTTTATAACAGACGAACAAAGCCCTAGAGCGTGGCTGCAGGTAACTTTGAATATTGTATTTTTGCTTGTTTTATTCATAAAATTTTTAAATTAATAAAAATTTGTATGAATCAACAAACTTGATAAACTATAATTAGAAGTCGTTTTTTAACTAAAGTTTATGAATTTGGCTCCTCGACCTGGGCTCGAACCAGGGACAAACGGATTAACAGTCCGTTGCTCTACCAACTGAGCTATCGAGGAATAATAACTGTGGCGTCAAGGCGCGAATTATAATGAAAACTTAATTTTAGTCAATCTAAAAATTACTTATTTATGCTTTATTTAAGGTTGATAACGGGTGCTGGAAAACTATTATCCATTTTTGGCATATAATCAAAAGATCGACTACTTTTATAGCCATAATAACTATTCTGATTTTTGATTTTGTTGTAGTAATTAGCCAGACCTTCGTAATAAGCATCTGCCTGAGCGTTGGCATAACCTTCATTTTTGCCAAATAATTGATTATGCAATGCACCAGTATATTTTGCATTTGTATTGGCAATACCTGTAGTTTTTGCCTTATTATTAGTTTTGAAATAAATATTAAAATTAGTATCATTAACCCAATTACCAACTGTACTCATCGGACCCCAATTTAGAGCTGAATTTAATGGTCCCCAGTTGTTCGTGGCTTTTGGTTTGAGATTTGACCTGGAATTAAATGGCGTCCAATTAGAGCCTAAATCAAAAGGCATCCAGTTGGTATTATGAGAGGTATTGGCGTTCCACGGCATCCACGGTTGGACAAAATTGCTGTTGTTATCATTTTTAGCACTATCCCACGGCATCCATGGAGCAGAAAATGCAACCGTAGTAACGAAAAAAATAATACTCAATGAATGTTTAATCATGATTTTATTGTACCTATGAAAAATCTCTATTGTCAAAAAAACCATTAGGACTTATGGAAATGTCTCCAATAAAAAACCACCCTCTCAGGTGGCTTTTATGCTCTATTGGCTTACTTGCCCAGTAACTCTATTAAAGCGTTACTGCCTTGCAATCAATCAATTACTTGACGTCAATTGAAGAGACTTTGCCTTTAGCGATTGCGTCTGCATAGCCTTTAGCATAAGCATCAGCTTGTGCTTTAGCAAAAGCGTCAGCCTGACCTTTAGCATAAGCATCAGCTTGGCCTTTGACAGTTGCATCAGCAACACCTTTAGCACTGCCATCAGCCACGCCAGAAGCATTCGTATCAGTGGTGTTCTTGGTGTTAAACTTAAGACCAAAATCAGTGTCGTTCAACCAGTTGTTACCGCCTTTAAAAGGACCCCAGTTAGAAGCACCGTTGAAAGGACCAGCATTAGAACCACCATTGAAAGGACCCCAGTTGCTGCCACTATTAAATGGACCCCAGTTAGAACCTGAGTTAAAAGGCCCCCAGTTAGAACCACTGTCAAAAGGACCGTAGTTAGAAGCGCCGCCCCAGTTAGAGCCGTTGTTATTGTTACCCCAAAAAGCCGAAGCTGATGTGGCTGCTACTAAAGCCGTGATTGCGATAATTTTTTTCATGTTATTCTCCTAGATTAGTTATTGTTATTGATTATTTTAAAACTTCAACATCTTTCACTATTTTTTTGATGTTGTATCAAATCACTGGGTTTATCATTTAGTTTAAAACCACCTGATGATTTTGATAAATGGGTATTATACCGTAAATATATTAGAAGTCAATTATATTCTAATATATATTTTGTAATCATGTCGAAAGTGTTGGTGTTGGGGGTTTGTTATTATTTTATTTTATTTAAAAACACCGTATACGATAAAAAACCAACACCCTAAATAATCAAGATGCTGGTTTTTTTAGTTACTAATGATTGGCTATTTACTACTACCAGTACCTGAGGCTTTTGCATCTGCATAACCTTTGGCATAGGCATCGGCGACACCTTTAGCAAAGCCATCAGCCTGACCTTTAGCGTAAGCATCAGCAACACCTTTGGCTTGAGCGTCAGCCATACCAGAGACAGAACCATCAGCTACGCCGGAAGCGTTAGTATCTGTGGTATTCTTAGTGTCAAAGTTTAAGCCAAAATCAGTATTATTCATCCAATTGTTACCGCCCCTAAAAGGACCCCAATTTTGACCACCTGTAAAAGGACCCCAGTTAGAGCCGCCATCAAACGGACCCCAATTTTGACCACCTCTAAAAGGGCCCCAGTTAGAACCGCCATCAAACGGACCCCAATTTTGACCACCTCTAAAAGGGCCCCAGTTAGAACCGCCATCAAACGGACCCCAATTACGGTTATTGCCATTCCAATTGTTCCCACCCCAGCCTGAGATTGCTACTGCTGAGAGCGTCAAACTCGCAATTGCAACCATGTTTTTCATGTTTTTCATGTTTTTCATGTTTTCTCCTTTAAACTTATAAATAAAATCAGATTCAACATCTGCCTGCCCGCTATGATACACCACTTACGCGGTCGATGCAATCATTGCATCACCAAATTCAGAACAAGATAACAAAGTAGCACCCTGCATCAGCCTTGCTAAATCATAAGTAACGGTTTTGTTTTGAATCACTTTAGACATTGCTTCAAGCACCTTATTAGCCGCCTCAGTCCAGCCCATGTGTCGTAACATCATTTCTGCACTCAGAATAATTGAACCGGGATTGACTTTGTTGAGCCCTGTATATTTTGGTGCTGTACCATGTGTGGCTTCAAATACGGCTGTGGTGTCTGAAAGATTCGCACCTGGAGCAATGCCAATACCGCCCACTTGGGCTGCCAAAGCATCGGAGACATAATCACCGTTGAGATTAAGTGTGGCAATCACTGAATACTCCTCTGGACGCAATAAAATTTGTTGTAAAAATGCATCGGCAATCACATCTTTCACGGTAATAATAGTGCCTGTATTGGGATTTTTGAATGTGCACCACGGTCCATCGCCAATTAAAATGGCACCAAATTCGTTTTGCGCTAATTCATAACCCCAGTCTCTAAAACCACCTTCGGTAAATTTCATAATATTACCCTTATGCACTAGGGTGACTGAATCTTTATCATTGTCAATTGCATAGCGAATAGCAGCCCGCACCAAACGCTGTGTACCTTCTTTAGACACCGGTTTAATACCAATGCCTGAGGTTTCAGGAAAGCGAATCTTAGTCACACCCATTTCATTTTGCAAAAAATTAATGACTTTTTTCACCTCGTTTGTGCCTGCTTGATATTCAATACCTGCATAGATGTCTTCAGAGTTTTCTCTAAAAATTACCATATCCACCTTTTCAGGCACTTTAACTGGCGTTGGCGTGCCAGTAAAATATTGCACAGGACGCTGACAAACAAACAAGTCTAATGCTTGACGAATAGTGACATTGAGCGAGCGCATACCACCGCCCACTGGTGTGGTAAGAGGCCCTTTAATGGTAACAGCAAACTTTTGAATAGCATCTAAGGTTTCTTGGGGCAAATATTCACCATATTTGGCATTGGCTTTTTCACCAGCATAAATCTCCATCCAAGCAATAGCTTTTGAGTCGCCATAAGTCTTATTAACAATTGCATCAATCACTTTTTTCATCACTGGGGAGACATCCACGCCAATCCCATCACCTTCAATGTAGCCAATAATTGGATGATTGGGCACTTGAATAACACCCTCTTTAAAAATGATTTTTTTGCCATTTTCTGGCACCTGAATGTGTTGATAATTCATCATTTAATTGTTCATTTTAAAACGCATGATTATAGCATTCTCACCATTACGGTAGTAGCCTTTGCGTAGGGTAATTTGACTAAAACCATGGCGTTGATACAATACATTCGCTGCTTTATTACTAGCACGCATTTCTAATATCATTGGCAGTTGTTTAATTTTCAACGCATTCAACAAGCGACTCGCAACACCGCAGCGGTGATATTGAACATGAGTAGAAATCCGCAGAATATCAATCACATCAGTGATTTGATAATTCACAAAGCCAACGATTTTATCCTCAATCAAGGCAACCAACGTTTGGTCTTTGCCAAAATAATCCTGCTGCCAATGATGCAGCGGATCGCTCAATTTATCTAATTGGTAAAGTTGTTCAAAGTCTTGCTGTTTTACCTTTCTCAGAACAAGATTCACAACCGCACAGAGCAAACTTCTGCGCCATCTTGCTCAGCATAAACTACATCAATAGCAGGATGATTGCGCAAGTACTCAACCACTTCAGTATATTTTTTACTGGGCACTTTTGAATCAAACAATATGACTATTTCAGAGTTTTTTCTAATATTGTACGATGCCAAATCACTGATATCTTTATCAAATAAAACATCTGACACAATGGTCGTCACTTGATTTTGTTGCTTGTATTCCTGCTCAGTTAAATTTTGACTATTGCAACCGAATAACAACAGTAACATAATAGCAGTTACAATTTGATGCATATAACCCCCCCCCCTTTGTTATTACAGAAAATATTGATAAGCAGCGTTGTTGGTTTCGTTTTGGTAAAAATAGCCTAGTTCGTCAAAACTTTGCTCAAGTTCGGCTATATTTTTGACCTGCAAACCAATCAGTACACGACCAAAATCAGCCCCATGATTACGATAATGAAACAATGATATGTTCCACTTACTACCTACTTTTTGTAAAAATTCTAACAAGGCGCCAGGACGCTCGGGAAACTCAAAACGATATAAGACTTCGTTGCTCACATCAGCGCGTCCGCCCACCATATAACGAATATGGGTTTTTGCAATGGTATTTTCGCTCATGTCCAAAATATCAAAAGATTGAGAGAGTTTGCTAATTAAGGTTTGTTTCTCACTTGCGCCTTGCTCTAAACCCACACCAACAAAAATACGGGCTTGATGATTGGCAGCATAACGATAATTAAATTCCGTAATAGCATGATTATCTAACAACTGACAAAACGCCAGAAAACTGCCTGGTTGCTCAGCAATAGTGGCAGCAATAATGGCTTCATTCTGTTCACCCAAATCAGCACGCTCTGCAATATAACGCAAACGATCAAAATTCACATTTGAGCCTGATACAATTGACACAATTTTTTCATTTTTGAGTGCATGCTGCTGAATGTATTTCTTCGCCCCTGCGGTTGACAATGCGCCAGAAGGCTCGGCAATAGAGCGCATGTCTTCATAAATGTCTTTAATCGCCGCACAGATTTCATCATTGCTAACCAAGACCACATCATCCACCACTTGTTTGGCAATTTCATAAGTTTGTTCGCCGATTTGTTTAATTGCTACTCCATCAGCAAAACGACCAACTTCTGGCAACACAATACGCTTGGCATTTTTGAATGCTTGGTAAAGTGTGGGTGAATCATTTGGCTCTACCCCAATAATTTGCACATTAGGTGCATAGTGTTTAATGTACGCTCCCACACCAGCAATCAAACCGCCGCCGCCCACAGGGACAAAAACTTTATCCATATTTGGCATTTGTTCTAGTAATTCTTTGCCAATAGTTGCCTGACCTGCCATCACTTCAATATCGTCATAAGGGTGAATAAACACCAAATCTTGCTGCTGCTCTAGTTGTTTGGCATATTGACAAGCATCATCATACACATCACCATATAATACTACCTTAGCACCGAATTGTTCAACCGCCTGTACTTTAATTTTTGGGGTGGAAAGCGGCATAACAATAACCGCTTCAATCCCTAATTTCTGCGCTGACAAAGCCACACCTTGTGCATGATTTCCCGCGCTTGATGTCACCACACCTTTGGCCATTTGTTCAGCTGAAAGACTTGAAATCTTTTGATATGCACCCCTGAGTTTAAATGAATGCACTGCTGATTCATCTTCACGTTTTAGGTAAATCTGATTAGCACTACGCATACTAAGATAATGAGCCAAACTCAGCGGCGTAACACTAGCAACCTGATAAACACGGGTATTGTCAGCTAAATCAATAATGTTTTGCATGCAATGTCCTCAGATAGTCAACAGTTACATAATTGGTATTAGCAACCTCACCCTCAAGTACGCGAAATGGTTGATCTGGCTCACCTAAGTGATTAAGCACAACCAAAGCATCATCAAAAGTATGTTCAAGTGTGTATTCATTCACAGTAATAACGCTTTTAAGCCCTGCTTCCGTGGCAGCAATAATGCCATTACGAGAGTCTTCAAATGCCAAACATGCTGATGGATGTAGATTCATTTTCTCTAAAACATAACTATAAATATCGCCTGCTGGTTTTAGATTAGGCACACAATCACCCGCACCAATCACTTCGAACCAGTCTAGCGCATCACGTCCCAAGGTGTTAGCAAGCAATGCATCAACATTGGCAGGTGTAGTGGTGGTAGCAATAGCCAAGCGCAAACCTGCCTGTTGTGCTTCTATAAATAAACGCTTAACGCCTGCTCTTAAAGGAATCACCCCCTCATCCATTAGACGAACATAAATATTAGTTTTGAGTTTATGTACGCTAGCTGCAAAAGCATCCATATCATCATGCTTAAAACTGGGGTTATATTTTTTTACATAATGCTTAATACGTAATTGTCCGCCAGTTACATCTAACAATTTGTGATACAGTGCGCTTGACCAAACCCAATCCAGTCCAAGCTTTTGAAAGGCTAAATTAAAAGCCCTCAGATGCCCATCGCGCTCAGTATTTGCCAATGTACCATCCACATCAAAAATGAGTGCTTTTAATGTTGTTTTTGATGTCATAAGTAAATAAATAAAAAATAAAATAAAAAAATAAATTGCTATTTTAAGTGAGTTTTGGTAAAAATATTACCTTTTATTAAGCATACACATTATGTCAGAGCCTAATTTCGAAGATATTTCTGCTTATCATCCCGCTAAAGATGAAGAATTTATGAATTTAAAACAGATTGAGCATTTTAAAAACAAACTTAATGCTTGGAAAGACCAACTTATTAGTGATGCAGAATCAACCATTAATCACATCCAAGAAGACTCCACCCAAGTAGCTGATATTAATGATAGAGCAACACTTGAAGAAGAATTTGCACTCGAACTTAGAACCCGCGATCGTGAAAGAAAACTGATTAACAAAATTGAAAAAACGCTACATATTATCGAGCTTGGTGATTATGGTTATTGTAAAACTTGTGGTGCTGAAATTAGCTTAATACGCCTAGAGGCGCGCCCTACTGCAGACGAGTGTATTGATTGTAAAACTATTGCTGAGAAAAAAGAAGTTTAAAAATGCTGATATGCCTTACAAGGTCTATCAAAATCACTGTTTCTATGTAGTTTCATTGAATTATCAATCACCCCAATTTGGGTTAATTTAATATCAATACGAGATTGCAATTGTACAATGGTTGATAGTTTTTCTACTGGCACAGTAAAGCACAGTTCGTAGTCATCACCTGCCAGCACCGTACACCAATCGGTAGTGTTGTCAATATAACTTTGCACTTCAGTTGTGAGTGGAATACTGCACAACTTGATACTTGCTCCAACCTTAGAACATTTAAGTATGTGTGACAAGTCTTGCTCTAAACCATCAGAAATATCAATACAAGCATTCACGATACCAACGAGATTTTGACCTAAAACAACTCTGGGTGTAGGTCTGTTAAGTCGGTTTAAATAAAATTCTGAAGGAGTATTGCCCTGTTGGATTTGTTGCCAAGCATAAGCCGCATCACCGATATGACCAGAAACAAAAATTAAATCACCGGCTTTAGCTGATGAACGTAATAATGCTTTACCAATTCCAATTTCACCCACCACGTTAATACTAATACTGAGTGCGCCCTTAATGGTATCGCCACCAATCAAACTAATGCTAAACTCATCAGCAAGGCGTTTGAGCGCTGTAGAAAATTCGCCCAACCACTGAGGATTAAGACTGGGCAATGTTAATGCTAAAGTAAAATATTTTGGGGTAGCGCCCATCGCTGCTAAATCGCTTAAATTCACTGCCAACGCTTTATAAGCGATATCACCGGCACTGGTATCATCAGAAAAATGAACGCCTGCTACAAGTGTGTCAACACTGGTGACTATTTGGGTATTAGGGTTTGGGTTAATAATAGCGCAATCATCACCTACGGCTAAATTGATAAATTGCGTATCAACTTGCCAATCAAAATAGGTCTTAATTAACTCAAACTCATTCATTGAGACTTTTGCATAAATAGAGGATTAGAAAAATGCCAGATTTTATTAAGTTGGGGATTTTTTAAATTCACTCCCAGCAGGGCTAAAGGTATTTTTTAAAAAATTTTCAAGTTGATGCTTTTTTTGTGCTCCCTTGAGGGATAAAAGGTATATTTTGATGATTATTCATAATTTATGCACAGGCCTCTCATTAGCAACAATCCAAAGAACTACATATAAGCATTTTCTGTTTGCGTATGATCAGTTACGTCTAAAACGTTTCTAATTTGCGGAAATAATCCTTTTAGCTGCGTCTCAACACCATTTTTCAACGTTACCTTGACCGATGAGCATCCCTGACAACCGCCACCAAAATTAAGTACCACATCCATCGCCTCAGTAATCTCAATTAACTCAACAAAACCGCCATGAGATGCTAATTGTGGATTAACTTCAGCAGCAATGGTGTATTTAATTTTTTCTTCAAGCGGGGCATCGTCTTTTGGCACTTCGCCTTTGGCATTTGGGGCAGTAATAGTAAGTTTTTTGCCAGATCCTTCATCCTTTAATGCCACTTTAGAGTCTTTTAAATAATCAAAATTTGCCTCGTCAATAAAGGCATTAAAACCTTGATATTCAAATTTAGAATAGGTTTTTCCAAGGTCTTTGGCAAAACAAAAATTAAAAGTTACTGCAGCAGCGGGGGTGCCAGCTTTTTCAATATCCACCTTAAGTCCTAGATCTTGCTCGTCTTGCTGGGCAAATAAGTCTGCCACGTAGTGTTGTGCTTCATCGGTAATGTTAAACATGTCATCTCCTAAAAATTATATTATCAATCAACCTAGTTGAATTTAAGAATATAGCACATAATATCGCAATTTCACGGCTATTATCAGTAATTTTATTAAGCGTATTCGCATCTAATATTTCAAAATAATCTAGCTTAAAATCTTTTTTCAGTTCGATTGTTATTTGTTTTTTAAGTGTATTTATATCATTATTTTGCAAATAATCTTGCTTTGCCTGGGTTAATATTTGATATAAACGAGGGGCAATTTTGTGCTCATCGGCTGATAAATAAAGATTACGCGTACTCATCGCCAAGCCATTATTTTCACGCATGGTTGCCCCAATAATAATTTCAACCCCTTGGGTAAATTTTTGAATAATTTTAAATTGCTGGTAGTCTTTTTGCCCAAATATCGCCATATTTGGCTTGATAATTTCAAACAATCTGCGCACCACTTGCAATACGCCATAGAAAAAATGTGGCCGTGTTCTGCCGCATAAAATTTCAAACAAATCTTTATTATCAATAAATTCAGCTTGATTAAACACTGTACCTTTAGGATAAATCTGCTCAATATTCGGCACAAAAATCCCATCAACCGCCAATGTTTTTAACGTCGCTAAATCAACATCCAATGTGCGTGGATAGGTGTCAAAATCCTCATTTTCAACAAATTGAGTTGGATTGACAAAAATGCTCACTACCACTTTATCTGCCTTTTTCTTAGCGATTTCGACTAATGCTAAATGCCCCGCATGTAAGCCGCCCATGGTCGGCACAAACGCAATGCTTTGAGCCCTAGTACGCCAATCATTCAAAGTGGCTTGCAACTCTTGAATATAGCTAAATGTTTGCATAGTTTGATAAATTTAATAACTGTGCTTTTCGCTAGGAAAAGTGCCATTTTTAACTGCTTGAATAAAACCAATGACAGCAGACTTGATATTACCATTAGTTAAAAAATTACGCACAAACTTTGGCGGATTTTGACTAATGCTGAGCATATCATAACTGACCAATACTTGCCCGTCACAATGTACCCCAGCACCAATACCAATAGTAGGAATGGTCAAAGTAGCTGATATTTTCTGAGCTAAAGTAGCAGGAATACACTCTAATACAATAACATCTACGCCCCACGACTCTAACATTAAAGCGTCCTCGAAGATTTTTTTAGCACTGTTCTCATCCCTGCCTTGGACTTTGTAGCCGCCCATTGCTAATATAGATTGCGGCTGCAAACCTAAATGCCCACAGACTGGAATATTATTTGCTTGTAATAATTTAAACGAATCTGCATGCTCGCGCCCACCTTCAAATTTCACCATCTGTGCGCCTGAATCCATCAAGTACTTGGCGTTAATTAGGGCTTGCTCAGGGTTTTGATAACTATGATAAGGCATATCAACAATCAACAAAGATTTATTAGCCATATGCGCCACTGCTTGCGTATGATAGAGCATATCATCCATACTCACACCTAGTGTATTTTCATCACCTTTAATCACATTACCAAGCGAATCACCCACTAAAATAATATCAATACCACAGGCATCAAAAAGTTTGGCAAAAGACGCATCATATGCCGTTAGACAGGTGATTTTTTCACCTAATTGTTTAAAGGTTTTTAATTCGTGTAATGTCATAATTTTTTTAATTCTGACACGTCCAGTTTATCAATTAATACCGAAATATCGCCCAACACAGGCACTTTTAAATCTGGCTCTAGTTCTGCCAAAGGCACTAATACAAAAACGCGATTCATCATCTCAGGATGCGGAATAATCAATTGCTTGGAGACAATCACCTGTGCGCCGTACAAAATAATATCCAAATCAATCGTACGTGCGCCCCATTTTTTTTCTCGTACGCGGTGTTGTTTATTTTCAATATTTTGACAAACATACCATAACTCCAACGCCGTTAAATGGGTATTAACCTGACACATTACATTAATATAATCAGGCTGATTTGAACCGTCAATCGGCTTAGATTGATACAAACTCGACAACGCCACCACTTTCACATCTTGCGTGGTATTTAGCGCAATCAGTGCATTTTTAATTTGTTGCTTAGGGTTATTGAGATTTGAACCCAGTCCGATATAGGCTAACATCGGCCTTGTTGTTGGTTTTTTGCCAATAAGTTAACATCTTCTACCACAAGCATAAACGCATTATAATTTTGCTCTATGCAGTTTTTATTGATTGTATGACCTTGGGTAATATAATAAATAGTGATATTTTGTGGTGTAGCATCAAAAATCTGCGCAATTTGTTTTTGCGATGCCCAAATGGTTTCTGCACTTGAATCTGCCTTTAGCCCAATTACTCCTTTTTTGGCCTGATAAATGGCAAAATTTTTGGTCATAACTATATAAAAATTAGTGTTCCAGTCATCTCGCCTGCATGTAAACGCGTAAACACATTTTTAGTTTTGCCTGAAATAATGACAGTATTGGTGTTGGTTTTAGCGGCTGTTTTAGCGGCAAGTACTTTGGTGTACATGCCGCCACTACCCAATGATCCACCTGTTCTGCTGGCAACACGCTCAAGTTTTTTATCATTAACATGAATTTTTTTAATCAACTTGGCATTAGTATTTTGCCTAGGGTCAGCATCATATACCCCACCTTGGTCGGTTAAAATAATCAATTGCTGTGCTTTAGTTAGATTTGCTACTAACGCTGCCAAGGTGTCATTATCGCCAAACTTGATTTCGTCGGTGGCAACAGTATCGTTTTCATTCACAATAGGCACAACGCCCATCTCTAGCAAGTTGTTCAAAGTGGATGAAATGTTGTCATAACGCTGAGCATTGGTCAAATTCTCATGTGTGAGTAAAATCTGTGCAGTATGGATATTGTCTTTGGCAAATAATGATTCATAAGTTTGAATCAGTCCCATTTGCCCAACTGCAGCTGCGGCTTGTAATTGATGAATATCTTCAGGTCTTGATATCCAGCCAAGGCGACTCATACCTGCAGCAATCGCACCAGAAGATACTAAAATAACATCAATATCTTGTTTTTTCAGTAGTACAATTTGCCTCACCCAATCTGCAATTGATACTATGTCTAAACCATTACCATTATTGGTTAATAACGCAGAGCCGATTTTAACCACCCATTTTTGCTTATTCATTTGTTTTGACCTGTTTAAATAAACCACTCACCAAATGCTTACAACCCGAACCATTGAGTGCGGAAATATTAAACACCTTTGCTTGATAACCCACTTTTTTTACAAAATTATTAGTCATTAATTCCCTTTTTGATTCAGGTAATAAATCCATTTTATTGATAGCCAATAGTCTAGGTTTGTTAGCCAAATCTTGGTCATATTTTGCCAACTCTTTTTCAATGGTTAAATAGTTTTGTGCAGGTTCAGAGCCATCTGCTGGCAATATATCTACCACATGCAATAGCACTTTAGCTCTGGATAAATGTTTTAAAAATTCAAAACCCAAACCCATGCCCTCGCTGGCATTTTCAATCAAGCCGGGAATATCTGCCATGACAATATGTTCATCATAAAGCGACACCACTCCAAGTGACGGATGTAGGGTGGTAAAAGGATAATCTGCCACTTTAGGGCGCGCACTGGAGATTTGCCTAATTAAGCTGGATTTTCCGGCATTCGGCATGCCTAATAGCCCAATATCTGCCATGATGCTCAATTCAAGTCCAATTTCGCGCGTCTCACCTGGTGTGCCCAGTGTGGTTTTACGTGGGGCGCGATTAACACTAGATTTAAACCGCGCATTACCCAAACCGTGAAAACCACCTTTTGCCACTAACATTATTTGCTCATGCTCAATCACCTCGCCAATTAATTCATCAGTCTCCAAATCATATACTTTTACCCCAAGTGGTATTTCAATGATTAAATGCTCTGCTGACTTACCGCGCTTATTTTGCCCTGAACCAGGCTGACCATTTTTAGCTCTAAATAGGTGGTTAAAACGAAACTCACTTAGCGTATTGAGCCCTTCTTGACCACGAAAATACACATGCCCACCATCGCCACCATCGCCGCCGTCTGGCCCACCATCGGGGATGTATTTTTCGCGACGAAATCCTAAGCAACCTGCCCCACCTTTACCGGCTTCGACGCGAATACTGGCTGAATCAACAAATTTCATGAGGTTAGACTATTTGAAAACCGCTAAAATACAATTTGTGAATTATACCTTTTCTAAACACTTAACAATGAACCGAAGTCTTTATAGTCTAATAGGCTATTTATTACTGCCGCTAATGGTGCTACGCTTGCTTCTTAAAAGTGTCAAAACCCCAAGTTATCGGCAAAGAATTTCTGAAAGGCTAGGATTAATTAACAAAATTCCAGTGCCAACAATTTGGCTACATTGTGTTTCAATCGGGGAATTTAAAGCCTCTATTACGCTCATTGATGAACTTATTAAGCACTATCCGCAACATCGAGTTTTGGTAAGTACTACCACACCTGCTGGCTCTGAGACGGTGAAAAATCATTATCAAAGTGCGGTATTGCATTTTTATTTTCCATTTGATTTGCCTTTAATTGTTAATCGTTACGTTAAACAAATAAATGCACAAATTTGCATTTTGTTGGAAACTGAAATTTGGCCAAATCTGCTACATATACTCAACCAAAACCTTATACCTGTCTTGCTGGTTAACGCACGACTATCACAACGTTCTTTACAAAGGTATCAAAAATTTGCACCCGAACTTATCAAGCAAACGCTTAATAAATTTAGCAATATTGCCACTCAAAATCAAAATTCAGCCAATCGTTTAATTGAACTGGGCGCAGATACAGATAAAATATCGATTGCTGGTAATCTTAAATTTGACCAAAGTCCAATAGCTAATAGCGCAACTTCTGCGGCGTTAAAAACCATCATAAGTCAAAGAAAGGTGGTGGTTTTTGCCAGCACTCATCGGGGCGAAGAAGCAAAAATTATCAATACCTATCTAGTGTTCAAAGACACCATTAACGCGCTGTTAGTGATTATTCCAAGACACTCTGAGCGTTTTAACGAAGTCTATAAACTGGCAATTAAACAAAGACTTAATGTTGTTAAGCGCTCCAGCAATCAACCTTGCATAAACGCTGAGATACTACTTGGTGATTCGATGGGGGAAATGATGAGTTATTTTGAGGTGGCTGATATTGTCTTTATGGGGGGCAGTCTGAATAATACAGGTGGGCACAATATGCTGGAGCCAGCTGCTTTATCAAAACCTATTTTATTTGGCCCTAATGTGTTTAATTTTGCAGAAATATCCACAGATTTGCTAGCGCAACAAGGCGCTATTCAAGTAAAAAACACCACCGAATTATTCACCCAAATAATCACACTGCTAAACGATGAACAAGCAGCTAAAAACTTAGGCGCTAATGCCAAAAAATACTTTGAAACTAGGCAAGGAGCAGTTGATAATTTAATGCAAAAAATTGCGCTATTTATCTAAAGATACCGCTACATTAAGGTTGCAATAAGTGCTTACGAACAAACGTAGCCGTTCTTTGATTAGCGTCTTTAGCTGCTAAATCATCCGCAAAAGTTCTCACGTGTTCTGGACGAAAATCAAAGGCTCGACCCACACCGGGATAAATAATAAGTTCGGCGTCTACGCCATTATTTTTGAGCACGTCAATACCTGCTAATATGGGACGAATGCGCTGGTATTGGTCGTATTCACCAACCAGTACTAACGTAGGCACGTTGAGTTTGTCTAATTCTGGGGCGTATTGATAAATTTGCTTGGCTTCAGGGGCGTTTGGGTCTTGCCAATGGGGATAGTAGCCGACATAACAAGCCACTTTGTCGGCTTGTTTTTTATGTGTTACTAAGGCTTTGAGGGTCATATAGCCACCACGGGTATGAGAAACAGTACAGATTTTATTGCCAATAATATCATCCCGACTCAGTAACACATCAATCCCTTTTGCCGCATGTTGGTCAAATATAGAATTGTGTTGTATGGGAAAGGCGGGTGCTAAATAGGTGCCAAACATATCGGGGGCTAATACCACAAAACCTCGCCCTGCCAAACGCTTAATACTGGGTAGTGTCCAACTGTCTAAACCCCGTCGTCCATGTTGAAATAACACAGGCGGGTATTTGCCAGCTGTTATTGGTTTAAACAAATAAGCAGAGACCTCAACATCGCCATCCATATAAGTCATTTCTTCTCTGTGTACTTGATAATTTTTCGGTGTAGGCAATTGTCCTTCCCTCCACCAATCTTCATCCCACCAACGTTTGTCTTTGTCTTGCGGATAGTTGACTTCTACCCAAGGCATAGACGGATGCACGCCAGCAAATGTTAAGTGAGAGGCAAGCAACAAAAACAAGGTGTAAATAGCGTTTTTCATAACAAAAGGTAAGCAAAAGAATAATTTGATTATAATAAAAAAATGGGCTGTTGCAATATGAAAACCAATCAAAAACCGCTGTGTTATTGTTTTAACATTAGCAAAAACGCCTACCTTGAGGCGTTAAAATTGGGTTTAGGCAACACACTAAAAGACTTTGTGGTGTTTCAAACCAAACACAATTACTGCAACTGTGAAAATCTCAATCCTAGTAAACAATGCTGCTTAAAAGACTTCAAACAATTGGAAAAAGCTCGCAGTTAAACATTTTCCTGTAAGTAAATTTCACTATTATTGTCTAAAAATTCTTTGGATTTTTTATCCATTTCTAACTGAATGGCGTTAATCTTTGAGATTTCTACTTCGTCCATGGTTTTAATCTCTTGGGTGATTTTCATTGAGCAAAATTTGGGGCCGCACATCGAACAAAAATGCGAAGTTTTTGCTGCCTGCTTGGGCAGGGTTTCATCGTGGTATTTACGGGCTGTGTCAGGGTCTAATCCAAGATTAAATTGGTCTTCCCAGCGGAATTCAAAGCGGGCTTTTGATAGCGCATTGTCACGAATTTGCGCGCCCGGATGCCCCTTGGCCAAATCCGCCGCATGGGCGGCAATTTTATAAGCAATAATACCTTGTTTTACATCGTCTTGATTGGGCAAACCCAAATGCTCTTTTGGGGTAACGTAGCAAAGCATAGCGCAACCGTACCAGCCAATTTGCGCCGCGCCAATCGCTGAAGTGATATGATCATAGCCTGGGGCAATATCAGTGGTAAGTGGCCCTAATGTATAGAATGGTGCTTCGCCACATTCTTCAAGTTGCTTGTCCATATTCTCTTTAATCATCTGCATAGGCACATGCCCTGGACCTTCGATAAAGGTTTGCACGTCATGCTTCCAAGCGATTTTAGTTAGCTTACCTAAGGTTTCTAGTTCACCAAACTGCGCCGCATCATTTGCATCAGCGATACAACCAGGGCGCAGGCCATCACCTAGTGAAAAAGTCACATCATAAGCCTTCATAATTTGGCAAATATCTTCAAAATGAGTATAAATAAAACTCTCTGTATGGTGTGCTAAACACCACTTTGCCATAATTGATCCGCCGCGAGAAACAATGCCTGTTATTCTGTCAATCGTGAGTGGCACATGCTTAAGACGTACGCCTGCATGAATGGTGAAATAATCCACACCTTGTTCAGCTTGTTCGATGAGTGTGTCACGGAAAATTTCCCAAGTCAAGTCCTCGGCCACGCCACCTACTTTTTCTAAAGCTTGATAAATCGGCACTGTGCCAATCGGTACAGGAGAATTGCGAATAATCCACTCACGAGTTTCATGAATATTTTTACCAGTAGACAAATCCATAATGGTATCTGCACCCCAGCGAATACCCCAAACCATTTTATCAACTTCCTCTTCAATGCTTGAGCTGAGTGCTGAATTGCCAATGTTACCATTAATCTTAACCATAAAATTTCGCCCAATAATCATCGGCTCAGTTTCAGGATGGTTGATATTAGCAGGAATCACCGCGCGCCCGCGCGCCACTTCATCTCTAACAAATTCAGGGGTGATAATGTCAGGCATTGAAGCGCCAAAATTCTCGCCTTTGTGTTGAGCGATTTGATCTTTGTAATCTTGCCACCTGCAGTTTTCACGAATGGCAATGTATTCCATCTCGGGGGTGATAATGCCTTGCTTGGCATAATACATTTGCGAGACATTTTTGCCAGATTTGGCGCGCTTAGGCATGCGCAGATGCTCAAAACGTAGTGCATCTAATTCACTATCATTTAAGCGTTGCCTGGAAAAGTTTGAACTAAATGAATCTAGTACCTCGCTATCACCACGTTCATCAATCCATGAAGTGCGAATATTATCAAGACCTTTACGTAAATCAATATTCACCTTAGGGTCAGTATAAACGCCTGAAGTATCGTACACATGAATTGGGTTATTTTTTTCTGCCAATTCACCGATGGTATCAGTTAGTGCTATTTCGCGCATTGGCACTTGAATGTCGCTACGCGTGCCTTCAACATAAATTTTATGAGAGTTAGGAAAAGGTTGAATAAACGCACGTTTGACATTTGACATGGTTTTTAAAATTTTGTTCGATTGCTTCATTGTTGTATAATCAGTGAAATTATTTTATAAATTATTAAGATGGCAATTTTAACCCATAGATCGCGCCGAATGAGAAAACACGCACATACCCGTGAATTAATGCGTGAAAATACCCTAACCACGAGTGATTTAATCTTGCCGATTTTTATTATTGAAGGTAAAAATCAGCGTCAAAGTATTGATTCTATGCCAGATATTGAGCGTCTGAGTATTGATCAATTACTCATCGAAGTTGACAAATTGGTCAAACTAAATATTCGCGCAGTCGCGTTATTTCCTGTAGTGCCGCAGGATAAAAAATCAACAAACGCCAATGAAGCGTTTAATGCAGCTGGCTTGGTACAATGCGCTGTGCACACTCTAAAAGAAAATTATCCGCAATTAGCGGTAATTACTGATGTTGCGCTTGATCCGTTTACCACCCACGGTCAAGATGGATTGATTGATGACAACGGCTACGTGTTAAACGATGAAACGGTGGAAATTTTGACCAAACAAGCGCTTTCTCATGCGCAAGCTGGCGCAGATATTGTTGCCCCATCAGATATGATGGATGGACGCATTGGTGCTATCCGCGAAGCACTTGAATCTAGTGGGTTTATCGATACCAAAATCTTAGCATATTCTGCCAAATACGCTTCTCATTATTACGGACCTTTTCGCGATGCAGTAGGTTCGACTATCAATTTGGGCACTTCAAGTAAAGAAACCTACCAAATGGACTGCGCAAATGCCAACGAAGCTATTCGAGAAGTAGCTCTGGATATTGAACAAGGAGCAGATATGGTAATGATAAAACCTGGATTGCCTTACCTAGATATTATTTATCAAGTTAAACAAACTTTTGGTATGCCAACTTTTGCCTATCATGTGAGTGGCGAATATGCAATACTCAAAGCTGCTAGTCAAAATCACTGGATTGATGAGCGCCCTGTGGTATTAGAGACTTTACTATCTTTTAAACGTGCTGGAGCAGATGCTATTTTGACTTATTATGCCAAACAAGCTGCAACATGGTTAAAATAATACAACTATAATTCCTAAACGCTATTATGAACAATAAATTATTATTTACATCAATCACACTAGTGTTAGCACTAATTGTTGGATTTTTTGCTCACAACCAACAAGTCGCTCAACTTGAACAAAAGATTGACGTTATTATCAATGAATACGATGCCGAAATTAAAGCCGTGCACCTCAATGCCAATGCTAATAACAACATTGTTGACGGCAATATTAACCCTAATATTTCTACACTAGAGAATTTAAACAATCAGCTCATCAAAGCGCGCTCTGATTTGCAAATAGCCCAACAAAAACTCTTATTATCAAACGCTAAATCAAGCGTTCTAACTGATGAAGTATCGCAAATAAAAGATACGCGAGGTAAAGTTAAGTTGCTAAAAGCTTCACTCAAAAAATCAGAAAAAAAACTACAAGTATCTGATCAAAAGTTAAAGATTTCAAATCAAAAATTAAAAACCTCTGACCAAAAATTAAAAACCTCTGACCAAAAATTAGGCTATCTTCAACGTGTATTTAGAGCACAAAACAAAGATATAGTCAATAATAATATATCGCGCATAACAGAACTACAAGGATCCGCCGCTGGCATAGGTGTTGCGGGCTTGCTAATACCAGTGGCTGGTGTGGCGATGTTAACCACTTACACTGTTAAAGAGGTTAATAATTATTGCGCCAATATTAAAAATATCATTGACTTAGATAAAAAAGTATTCAAAAAAGTGGTGTCGCTAGACGCTCAAATGCAAGACAACTATCACCAAAAATGTATTGTTGGACTTTTAGGTTCGCAGTAAAAGCTGGTATTAAACCACCCTATTATCAATCAAATCTTTAACCACTTCTGGTTCAGCCAAAGTTGAAGTATCGCCCAAATCATCATAATCATCTGCAGCAATTTTGCGCAGAATTCGGCGCATAATCTTACCACTACGGGTTTTTGGCAAACTCGGTGCGAACTGGATTTTATCCACGGTGGCAATTGCACCAATCTCAGATCGAACCAGTTTAATCAGTTCAGTTTTTAGTGTCTCTGTTGATTCAACGCCACTCATGATTGACACATAAGCATAAATGCCTTGTCCTTTGATGTCATGCGGATAACCTACCACTGCCGCTTCAGAGACATTTTCGTGTAACACCAATGCTGATTCAATCTCCGCAGTACCTAAACGATGCCCTGAAATATTCAAAACATCGTCTATTCTGCCAGTAATCCAATAGTAACCATCTTTATCACGCCTCACCCCATCACCAGCAAAATATTTACCTGGAAAAGTAGAAAAATACACCTGCATAAAACGCTCGTGATTATTGTATAACGTGCGCATTTGTCCTGGCCAAGAACGGGTCATGACTAAAATCCCTTCAGCTTCACCCTCAAGCACCTTACCTGCTTCATTCACTACTTGTGGCTCAATGCCAAAAAACGGCTTACTGGCTGAACCTGGTTTGAGTGCTGTTCCGTACGGCAAAGGGGTAATCATATGTCCACCAGTTTCGGTTTGCCACCAAGTATCAACAATCGGGCATTTGCCGTTGCCAACCTTATAGTAATACCACTCCCATGCCTCAGGGTTAATCGGCTCACCGACTGTGCCTAAAATACGCAAACTTGAACGATTGGTTTTTTCAACAAACTCATTTCCTGCACCCATGAGTGCACGAATCGCAGTCGGTGCTGTGTAAAAGGTATTGACTTGATGCTTATCAATCACTTGCCAAAAACGTGATGCATCGGGATAAGTTGGCACCCCTTCAAACATTAATGTGGTTGCGCCATTCGCTAATGGACCATAGACAATATAAGAATGTCCGGTAATCCAGCCTACATCAGCGCTACACCAATACACATCCCCCTCTTGATAGTCAAATGTAGCTTTGTGAGTCATCGCAGCATACA
The DNA here is from genome assembly GCA_965206195.1 of Gammaproteobacteria bacterium. GTDB lineage: Bacteria > Pseudomonadota > Gammaproteobacteria > PS1 > Pseudothioglobaceae > JAAOIF01. The sequence continues at coordinate 1,227,123 of CBDBIZ010000011.1, read as the reverse complement.
ACAAATAGCCACCAGAAGTGTGTAATACACCTTTGGGTTTTCCAGTAGACCCTGAAGTGTAAAGAATAAATAAAGGTGTTTCTGCGTCAAATGGCTGACATGGACAAATATTTGAGCTATTGGCAACCAATTCATGATACCAAATATCTCTAAGCTTCCAATCTATCTCACCTCGCGTATGCTGTACAACCACTACCGAATTAACACAATCACAAGTTTCAATCGCTTTATCAACATTGGCTTTTAGTGGAATTTTTTTAGCACCACGCACCCCCTCATCAGCCGTAATCACAACCTTGCATTCACAGTCCAAAATTCTGTCTTTGAGTGCTTCTGGCGAAAAGCCGCCAAATACCACAGAGTGAATAGCACCAATGCGTGCACACGCTAACATAGCATAACTGGCTTGTAAAATCATCGGCATGTAAATACAAACTCGGTCGCCTTTTTCAACCCCTAATTTTTTTAATCCATTTGCTAACTTTGCCACTTCATCGTGCAATTGTTGATAGCTAATGTGTTGACTTACATCAGGGTTGTCGCCTTCCCAAATAATCGCTGTTTGTTTGGCACGTTTTGGCAGATGTCTGTCAATACAGTTATAAGCCACATTGAGTGTACCGCCTTTGAACCATTCAATTTTGCCTTGATGATAATCAACATTGGAAGTGCTGTCCCACTCTCTATCCCAATCTAAAAATGTCCTGGCTTGTTTTGCCCAAAAACCATCTGAATCATTGATAGACTCGGCGTATAGAGTTGCGTACGTTGCTTCATCGTATAAAGGTGTTTTATTTGGTTTTTTGACTGGGTACATGACTAAAGCTCCTTACTTTTGTAAACAAAAATTGCTGGCATTTGTGCGTAAAAAATATTATCGCCAGCAGTAATAGCAAACTGTAAATAATCAGATTTTACAACAATTATAGGTAAAGACTGCCAAGCAGTGGCATTCTTCTTAGTCCGTTTCATTGGTATTGGCGAAGAGTGCCCATCTTTTTGAGCAACTAAAGAAAATTGAACTTTGTCAAGTAAAATTTGAGAGGTTAAATAAAAATGATAATAGCTGTTTGCCTTCTTATTGGCTGTAATTGTTAACTTTAAATCGCCATTCACTAAATCACATTGCCCGCTTTCCCATCGACAATTAGGCTTAACCAGTAATTTATACAACTCACCGCTTTTTGCTTTATGGGGTACTTCGGCAACATAATAATCCACAGCAAAGTAGCTAATAAACGCCAGTATTGGTGCAACAATTAAGGCAGTAATAACATGTTTATTTTTAAAAAACATGGCGATTTTCAGAATAATTATAAAGAACACTCAGCATTGCTGGGTGTGGAAAAATACCTTTAAAAAAAATTAATTGGTCGCAGGAACACGAATGTTTTCAACCATCTGTGCAACTTTTTCAGGCACTTTTTGGGTGCGATTCATCACCAAGAATGCCACTGAAAAGTTGACAATAGCACCTATTGCACCAAAAGCATTGGGCTCAATACCTAAAAACCAGTTAGGATTCATGTCACCTAAAAATGAAGTTGACTTTACAAACATAATGCCTTTGTGCTGGAATACGTATAACAACGTAATACCAATGCCAGCTAGCATGCCTGCAATAGCACCTGCTTTATTCATCTTCTTAGAGAATATACCCATCATGAGCGCAGGAAAGATACTGGACGCCGCTAACCCGAAGGCTAACGCAACTGTACCTGCAGCAAAATCTGGTGGATTAAATCCATAATAACCAGCAATTAATATAGCCCCAATCATTGATACTCTAGAATACATTAACTCGTCTTTTTCTGAAATGTTTGGTCGCCATACACCTTTTAATAAATCATGCGAAATAGAGGACGCAATTGCCAGTAACAATCCAGCGGCCGTTGACAATGCTGCAGCCAAACCACCAGAAGCCACAATTGCAATTACCCAATTTGGCAATCCAGCAATCTCAGGGTTAGCCAACACCATAATATCTCTGTCAACTTTGACCATTTCATTGGTTTTCTTATCAGCTGTATATTGAATCAAGCCATCGCCATTTTTATCTTCAAACTCTAATAAGCCTGTTTTTTCCCAATTCTTAAACCAAGATGGACGTTCAGCATAAGCCAAGTTGTGTTCAGCCGTAGGCTGGTCAATTGTTTGCATTAAATTTAATCTTGCCATTGCAGCAACCGCAGGTGCTGTTGTATAAAGTAGTGCAATAAATACCAAAGCCCAACCTGCAGATTCACGTGCTGCCTTAACCGACTTCACCGTGAAAAAGCGCATAATCACATGTGGCAATCCTGCTGTACCAATCATTAGAGATAAAGTATAAAAAAACATGTTTGTTGTGCTTAGTCTTGCGCTTGTAGTGTACTCAGTAAATCCAAGTTCTGTGACTACTTGGTCAAGCTTATCTAGTAAATAAGTGCCATCAGCCATTTCACTACCCAAGCCTAATTGTGGAATAAGATTGCCAGTTAGTATAAATGAAATAAATACTGCTGGAATAGTATAAGCAATAATCATAATCACGTATTGTGCAATTTGCGTATAAGTGATGCCTTTCATGCCACCCATAACAGAGTAGAACGCTACAATTACCATACCTGTAACCAAGCCTGTTTCATAATCAACTTCTAAGAATCTAGAAAATGCAACACCAATGCCTTTCATTTGCCCAATAACATAAGTAACTGATGCAATAATTAAACAAATAACCGCAACAACACGTGCAGTCTTTGAATAATAACGATCAGAAATAAATTCAGGCACTGTGAATGAGCCATGTTTTCTTAAATAAGGTGCCAGTAGCATTGCTAGTAACACATAGCCACCAGTCCAGCCCATTAAAAAAACTGAGCCACCATAACCATAAAATGCGATTAAACCAGCCATTGAAATGAATGAAGCTGCGCTCATCCAATCTGCTGCAGTTGCCATGCCATTGGCAACTGGATGAATACCACCACCTGCAACATAAAATTCATGTGTACTGCCTACCTTTGCCCAGAAGGCAATGCCTATGTAGATTGCAAATGTTGTGCCTACCAATAAAAATGTTAGTGTTTGTAAACCCACGAATACCTTTTATTTTTCGTGAACATTGAATTTTTCATCGATTTTTCCCATACTTTTTGCATAGTAAAAAATTAACCCGACAAAAACATAAATCGAACCTTGTTGTGCAAACCAAAAGCCTAGTTTGTACCCACCAATTTTGATAGTATTTAAAGCATCAACAAAAACAATGCCAAATAGATATGAAACCACAAACCAAATCGTCAAACATTTAGCAATTAAAACAATATTGGCTTTCCAATAATCGTTATTACTACTCATTACTCCTCTCCTGTGTAGCTAAAATTTAAGACGCATAATACCTGTTTACAAAGCCTGTATTTTAACTATTTAAATATTACGATATTATGCTATAAATTTTTATTAAGGACGAAAAAAATGACACAACTAAGTGCCATTTTAAGTCGTAAAAAATGACAATATTTACGCTTCTGTTATTTCATTCACTTCATCAGCAACTTCATCAATTACTGTGGTTGACAATTCGGCTTCCACTTCTGCCATTTTTTCATTGTCAACTACTTTTTGTTGTGCAGATAGTTCCTCTTCCATAGCGTATTCCTCTGTCAAAATTGAGGCATCAATCAAACCTGCTTCAATCTCTCTAAGTGCCACTACCGTGGCTTTATCTTTGCCAACCTCTAGGGTGGAATGATACCCGCCAGAGTTGAGTTGGTGGGTGCGTTTGGCAGCAACCAGTACTAATTCAAAACGATTATCTACAAAATCCAGGCACTCTTCAACGGTTACTCTTGCCATAATCTTAAACTCCCTTCAACTTCAAATACGATAAAATGAGCAATTTTACGCGATTTGAATGCAGATGAAAAGGCTAATTGTTTTGGATACGGAAACCACTGGCATTGAGCCTTCGGAGGGGCATCGTATTATCGAAATTGGCTGCACGGAAATTATTGATCGACAAATTACTGAAAACAACGAGTATCATCAATATATTCAGCCCAATCGTAACGTTGGTGAATCGGTTAAAATTCACGGTATTACTGATAAATTTCTCATTGAAAAACCAAAATTTGAAGAAATTGCACACGAGTTTTTAGAATATATTGAAGGGGCGACTCTAGTCATTCACAACGCGCCTTTTGACTTAGGTTTTTTAAATCATGAATTGCAACTCATGAGTGCTGAACAACGCATTGAGGACAGTTGTGATATTATCGATTCATTAGAATTATCCAAACAACAACGCCCAGGCACGATGCACAACCTTGATGCACTATGCCGACGCTTCGAGATCGATGCCAGTGCACGTACTGTACACGGCGCACTGTTAGATACACAAATCCTTGCCCAAGTATATCTGGCAATGACAGGCGGCCAATCTAGTTTATTTGATGACAATAATAACAATAATATACAACAACACAATCAGCACTCAATTACTAGGGTAGATAGTAGCCGCGCTAAAATTAAAGTGGTTATAGCTAACGAGACAGAACTCACAGCCCATAACAATTACTTTGAAAATCTTTAATTAACACCATACGCGCATTGCAAAACTTGGCACTCCTGCAATTAACTCTGTGCGATTTCAGAAATACAAAAAAATAGTGGAATTTTTAGGTGACAAGGTGTTGTTTTATACGTTTTATTTGTATATTAGCTAATGCTGTGGTCTCAACTTACCCAAACTCACTACTAAATTAACTGGTTATTAAGTATAATTACTCGTTTTTCGGAGTGTAGCGCAGTTTGGTAGCGTACCTGGTTTGGGACCAGGTGGTCGGGGGTTCAAATCCCTCCACTCCGACCAAGATACCCAAACTTTGACGGGTTTAACATGCGCCCTTAGCTCAGCTGGATAGAGCAACGGCCTTCTAAGCCGTAGGTCACACGTTCGAATCGTGTAGGGCGTGCCACTAAAGTTTTATGGCGGGAATAGCTCAGTTGGTAGAGCCCCGGATTGTGATTCCGGTTGTCGCGGGTTCGAGCCCCGTTTCTCGCCCCATTTTTTTGTTTTGTTCTCTAATGTAAGAAACTCAATCTATCAATATTGGCGTATTCAACACTTGAATTTGCGCGATAATAACCATATCTAATAGTTCTGTATATTAATAAGGAGTCACATGAAAAGAATATTCTTATTTTTAATGACCAATATTGCCATTATTGTGTTGCTCAGCATTACTTTGAGACTACTGGGGGTTGAGGGAATATTGGCCGAAAACAGCTCTGACCTAGACTTAAACGCACTGCTTATTTTCTCAGCTGTGTTTGGTTTTGGTGGCGCTTTTATCTCGCTAGCTATTTCTAAATGGGCGGCAAAACGCATGACTGGTGCTGTGGTGATTGAATCACCTAGTAGTAATATTGAAAAATGGTTACTTGAAACAGTTGATAAACAAGCAAAAATTGTCGGTATTCAAATGCCAGAAGTTGCCATTTTCCCCTCTAGCGGAATGAATGCATTTGCTACTGGTGCAAGTAAAAATAAAGCCTTGGTTGCAGTATCTCAAGGTTTGCTTAACAATATGTCCAAAGGTGAAGTTGAGGCGGTGGTTGGTCATGAAATGAGTCATGTGGCAAATGGTGATATGGTTACTTTGACACTCATCCAAGGAGTGGTAAACACTTTTGTGATTTTCTTCTCACGAGTGATTGGTCATTTTGTTGACCGTGTCATTTTAAAAAACGACCGTGGACATGGTATTGGCTATTTCATCACCACAATTTTTGCCCAAATTGTGCTTTCAATTTTAGCTTCAACCATTGTGATGTATGTCTCCAGAAAACGTGAATTTGTGGCAGATACTGGTGGCGCAGACTTGGCGGGACATCAGAACATGATTGGCGCATTAAAACGCTTAGGGCAAGTTGAGCCAGAAGCACTGCCAGAACAAATGGCAGCTTTTGGGATTGATGACAAAAAAGGCTTTGCCGCGTGGTTCTCATCACATCCGCCGATTGAAGCACGAATTGAGGCACTGGAAAAACGCGCTATGAACAAAGCCTAGCTTATGGCTATCGCAATCAAAGCAGATGACGAAATAACAAAAATGCGCGTGGCAGGTCGTCTAGCAGCACAAGTACTAGAGATGATTGCGCCCCATGTCAAAGCGGGTATTAGCACTGGCGAATTGGACAAAATTTGTCATGAATATATGACCAATAATCAAGGCACAATTCCTGCACCGTTGAATTATCACGGCTTTCCAAAATCTATTTGTACCAGTGTTAATAATGTCGTTTGTCACGGCATTCCAGGTGAAAAAATACTAAAAAAAGGCGACATCGTAAATATTGATATTACCGTGATTAAGGACAACTATCATGGTGACACCTCTAAAATGTTTATCATTGACAAAGCCAGCATTAAGGCGCAGCGTGTTTGTAGAATCGCACAAGAATGCTTATACATCGGCATTAAAAAAGTAAAACCAGGTATTCGCTTGGGTGAAATCGGTAAAGCTATCGGGCAATATGCAGACAAAAATAATTGCGCCGTGGTGCGGGATTATTGTGGTCATGGTATTGGCACTAAATTTCACACTGAGCCTCAAGTAGTGCATTATGATGATGGCAATATTGACAACAGTCCAGTACTTGAGGCGGGTATGACTTTTACCATTGAGCCAATGATTAACCTTGGCGGTTATGAGGTTGCCACTTCAAAGATAGATGGCTGGACAGTTACCACCAAAGACCGCTCGCTCTCTGCACAATGGGAGCATACGATTTTAGTCACTGACAAGGGTTGTGAAATACTCACACTCAGAGATGAGGAGTTGGCGCAAAAATAACAGCTATTATGCTAAAATAACTTTTTTATTTTGCTACTATTGCCCTTGAAACGTTTACGAAATTATTTTATTTCTGGTTTGTTATTCTGGATTCCGCTAGGGTTGAGTATTGTTGTCATTAAATTCTTTGTCAATTTATTGGATAGCATTATTCCTGAACAATATCAAAGCAAAATTCTACCTGGCCTAGAGGTTGATATTCCTGGTACAGGTATGTTGTTGGTACTTGCCATTACGCTCCTTACTGGCGCTCTAGTGAGTAATTTTGTAGGTCAAAAATTATTCAGATTATGGGAAAGAATACTTAATAAAATCCCTGGTTTTCGTAGTATTTATTCCTCCATTAAGCAGCTTTCATCCACTGTACTAAGCTCGTCAGGCGATAGTTTTAAAAAAGCTGTTTTGGTTGAATATCCACGCCAAGGCATGTGGACTATTGCCTTTCAAACTGGTAATTATCATGGTGAAGTTGAGAATATTATTGGCGAAGAAACTATTAATATTTATGTACCTACCACGCCCAATCCAACCTCTGGTTTTTTTATTATGATGCCAAAAAAAGATGTGGTTGAGCTAAAAATGAGTGTTGATGCAGCATTTAAACTCATTATTTCAACGGGTGTGGTCTTGCCTAATCAGGATGGAAAATGAGAACAAATTATTGTGGTGAGTTAAACAAAGACAACATCGGACAAACAGTTGAGTTATGTGGCTGGGTCAATCGTCGGCGCGATCATGGTGGTGTTATCTTTTTGGACATGCGCGACAAACACGGCATTGCCCAAGTGGTGATTAACCCTGATAATGATGACTTTTCGTTAGCGGAAGGTATTCGCAATGAATTTGTCTTGAAAATTAGAGGTAAAGTGATTGCTCGTGCGCCAGACTTAGTCAACCCAAAGCTCAAAACAGGTGCAATCGAAATGGTTGCCGCAAGCATTGAAATTCTGAACAAATCAAAGCCCTTGCCCTTTCAAATTGACGCTACTGGCACCTCTGAAGAAGTGCGCCTAAAATACCGCTACTTGGATTTACGTGGCTCTAAAATGCAAAATAATCTCAAGTTGCGCTCTAAAGTAACGCATTTCATGCGTAATTGTATGGAAGAGCATGATTTTTTAGATATTGAAACGCCATTCTTAACCAAAGCCACCCCTGAAGGTGCACGAGATTACCTAGTGCCCTCCCGCACTCAACCAGGTAAATTTTTTGCCTTACCACAATCTCCGCAATTGTTCAAACAACTGCTAATGAGCTCAGGCTTTGAGCGTTATTATCAAATCGTCAAATGTTTCAGAGACGAAGATTTACGTGCCGATAGACAGCCTGAATTTACCCAACTGGATGTAGAAGCCTCATTCACCTCTAGTACAGAAATTATGGACTTGATGGAAAACATGGTGCGTGGTTTATTTAAGCACGTGATTGATGTGGATTTAGGCAAAAAATTCCCCAATATTACTTATGCAGACGCAATGGAAAAATACGGTGTTGACAGACCTGATATGCGTATTCCGCTAGAAATTGTTTCGGTTGATAATCTCATGAAAGATGTTGATTTTAAAGTCTTTAACACACCTGCCAATGATGCAAAAAGCCGTGTTGCAGCCATGAAAGTCTCTGCTAGCCTCTCACGTAAACAAATTGACAAGTACACCAAATTTGTTGCCATTTACGGTGCTAAAGGTTTGGCGTACATCAAGGTTAATGAAGATGGACTGCAATCACCGATTGTTAAATTTTTGGATGCAGACGTGGCACAACAAGTGGTTGAAAAAGTTGGCGCAACACTGGGTGATATTATTTTCTTTGGTGCAGATAAAACCAAAATTGTAAATGAAGCCTTAGGTAATTTACGCGAGAAAATCGCCAAAGATTTAAACCTATATACCTGCGATTGGGCGCCTATTTGGGTCGTGGATTTCCCCATGTTTGAAGAGCTTCCAGAAGGCAGATTACATGCCATTCATCACCCTTTTACCATGCCAACAAGTACGATTGACACCTTAGAAGCTAATCCAACTGCTGCACTTTCTGATGCCTATGATTTGGTACTCAATGGCTCAGAAGTTGGTGGCGGTTCAATGCGAATTCACGACATCAACCTACAACAAAAGGTCTTAGAACTGCTTGGTATAGATGCCGACAGTGCGAATGATAAATTTGGCTTCTTGTTGGATGCTCTACAATACGGCACACCACCGCACGGCGGCATGGCATTTGGGCTAGACCGCTTGGTAATGCTAATGAGTGGTAGCGACTCCATTCGTGATACCATTGCTTTTCCAAAGACCCAAACTGCCACTTGCCTGCTCACCGATGCTCCGAGTGATATGCCTAGAAAAATTCTACGTGAGTTACATATTGAGCTCAAAGAAGAATAAACTTGTGCTTCAATTCCTGATAAATAAAATTGCGAACAATAGAAAAATTTGGTTTTCTTATATTATGTTAATATCAATTTTGATATTTTCAATTATTAAAATATTTTTTGATTATCAGCAATATATTTTAGAGAATAAAAAACCAAGTACATATTCACAATATTCACAAGAGACAAACAAGCTCCAAATAAACCAAGCTAGAGAATATTTAAATCTATGTGTTAAAAACAACAGACTAAAAACTAACTTTTATTGTAAAGAATTGGTCTCAATATATGGAGCTGTAGCAAAATCAAACCAATTCTACAACTCAAAATTGGTAAAAAACCATTTGTATGATGCAATGGTAATTGAACTTGCTTTTAAAACAAAAAGTATTTACTTAAATCGCTCCTACCCTATAAAAGACGAACAGATAAAATATATAGAAATAATAAACAGAAATCTTATTTATATCCTTCTTATTCTTGCATCTTTTTTATTTATATTATTTCTTGCACCTCTTATCCTCTTTGAAGAAACAAAAAAATAATGCCAATTCAAACCCAAATCAAACAGTTGTTAAAACAAAAAAATGCAGTTTTAGTAGCGCATTATTACGTGGATGGCGCATTGCAGGATTTGGCTGAAGATACCGGTGGGATTGTGTCAGACTCTTTAGAAATGGCACGCTTTGGACAAAATTCTGATGCTGATATAATTATTGTCGCTGGGGTGAAATTCATGGGTGAAAGTGCTAAAATCCTCTCGCCTGAAAAAACAGTGTTAATACTCGACGAAGCTGCCACTTGTTCGCTAGACGAGGACTGCCCGATTGATGAGTTTTCACCATTTTGCGACCAACACCCTGATAGAAGCGTGGTGGTGTATGCCAATACTTCTGCACAAGTTAAAGCCAGAGCTGATTGGGTGGTTACTTCAGGTAGCGCACTCAAAGTGGTAAAACATTTACACGAACAGGGTGAAAAAATCCTTTGGGCACCTGACAAACATCTGGGCAATTATGTGAAAAACCAAACGAGTGCTAATATGCTTTTGTGGCAAGGTGGCTGCGTGGTGCATGAGCGTTTTAAGGCAGATGCTTTAGCCGCTCTAAAGTCCAAATACCCTGAAGCAGCAGTATTAGTACACCCAGAATCCCCCCAAGCAGTGGTTGATTTGGCTGATGTTGTCGGCTCTACAACTGCACTGATTAACGCAGTTAAAGATCGAGATGAGCAAACTTTTATCATTGCCACTGATAATGGTATTTTTCACAAAATGCACGAAGTTGCGCCCAGCAAAAAACTCATTGAAGCACCGACTATGGGTGCAGGAGCAGATTGTGAGAGTTGTGCGCATTGCGATTGGATGGCGATGAATAACCTAGAAAAATTGTTAAAGGTGTTAACCACAGGTGCAAATGAAATTAAAATTGACAAAAAAATCATCAAGAAAGCACAAAAATCTATTCAAAAATTACTCGATTTCACGGCATAATTTTTAACTAAGCAAGGTAAAATTTTCCAATGGCTTTCCAAAAAGAGATAAATAATTTATACTATATTTGTCATCTAGATAATTTAAAGTCTATTTTAGAACATGGTTTATTATCTCATAACGAAGTTCAAACGTTAACACCAAAAGCTATTTACGATGAAAGTATTATCAATCGTAGAGCAACAATAAAGCCTAATGATACGCAAACTTTATGGGATTTTTCTAATCTTTATTTTAACGCTAGAAATGCGGTGCTTTATCGTGTCGTTCACGAACAAGGCGTAGAAAACATTGTAATTATTCAATTTAAACAGTCTGTCTTAGATTACGCAAAACAACATAATGGTCTTGTCAGTATAGGTAATGCCGCCCATAGCGAATCATCATTTGTAGAAATAGAGAATGGACTCAAACAATTAAAAAAAATATGGAGTTTTTGGAATAAAGAATATTGGAATGAGTCGGACGGTTCAAAAAGGTTAATGATGTCAGAATTACTGGTTGAAAAAAAAATTCCAACAAACTATATTGACAGCGTCTATGTTGCAACTGGAGCCATAAATAACAAAATTAAACAATTAACAAGTTTTGACAATATTATTATTCAGTCGGATTTATTCTTTAGACCACAATATAAGAATAAACTACCAAACACTAACATTACTTTAATTCAAGGAGATATGTTTTTTTCGTACGCTCAAACTTTAACGATTAGTGTTAACACTGTTGGCATTATGGGAAAAGGTTTGGCATCTCGTACTAAATACCAATTCCCTGATGTTTATTTGCAATATCAAGACGCTTGCAAAAGTAAAAAAATTAAACCAGGAAACCCTTGGATTTATAAAAGAGAAGTCTTAATGGATGAAGAATTAGCTGACAACCCATCTACTTTAGACAAGCCAAACGGCCTGCGTTGGTTTTTATTGTTTCCAACCAAAAGGCACTGGAAGGATAATTCTCGTTTAGATGATATTGAAACAGGACTAGCATGGTTACTAAAAAATTACCAAAAAGAAGGAATTACATCATTATCTTTGCCTGCGCTTGGCTGTGGACTAGGGCAACTAACTTGGCAAAATGTTGGTCCACTTATGTGTCAATATTTATCACAAATAAACATACCAATTAAAATTTATTTGCCAAGAGAATATAACATAAAAGACGGAAAATGCTTAACAAAAGAATTTTTATTAGAGGTATAAAATATGGCAGGACATTCTAAATGGCACAACATTCAACACCGAAAAGGTGCACAAGATGCCAAACGTGGCAAAATTTTCACCAAACTGATTAAAGAAATTGTGATTGCTGCCAAACAAGGTGGTGGTGTCATAGAAAACAATCCATCGCTACGTATGGCGATTGATAAAGCCTTAGCGGCGAATATGAAACGTGACACCATTGAAAATGCAGTGAAGCGTGGCTCTGGCGATTTAGACGGCGAAAATTACGACGAAGTGCGTTACGAAGGCTACGGCTTAGGTGGCACAGCGATTATGGTTGATACCTTAACGGATAATCGCAACCGCACGGTGGCCGATGTACGCCATGCGTTTTCCAAATACGGTGGCAATCTTGGTACTGATGGTTCGGTAAACTACCTATTCACCAAACAAGGCTTCATTAGTTTTGCAGAAAGCAACCTAAAAGAGACTGACGAAGACCAAATCATGGAGATCGCTTTAGATAATGGTGCTGAAGACGTGGTGATAAACAACGATGGATCGATTGATGTCACCACCACCCCCAAAGATTTCTTTGCTGTAAAAGATGCACTGATTGATGCAAAGCTAGAGCCCAACTACTGTGAAGTTACTATGGAGCCTTCAACCAGAATTGAACTCAATCTAACCGATGCACAAAAATTTATGAAACTGATTGACCACTTAGAAGATTTAGATGACACCCAAGGCGTGTACCACAACGCCGATATTTCTGATGAAGTTATGACACAACTATAAAAATAAACCAAAAAAACAACTAACCAAAGAAACTTGACATTCCAACTTTAAGAAGTAAAATTTTATCAAAACAACGCATCCACTAATCGTACTTATGAAAATACTTATTACATCCGTATTAATTTTGCTTAACCCTTACTTACAAGCCGCCATCATTGAGGAAAAAATCAATTATCAACATCAGGGGGATAAGCTAACAGGCTACTTATATTATGATAATATCAATATTAATACTAAACCTTTGGTGCTGGTGGTGCATGAATGGTGGGGGCTTAATGATTATGCCAAAAATCGTGCAAGGCAATTGGCTGACTTGGGTTATGTTAGCTTTGCAATTGATATGTACGGCAAAGGTAAATCAACCAAACACGGAAAACAAGCTAAAGACTGGATGAATGCCATTACTAAAAACAAAAAAAATTGGCAGCAAAGAGCCATTACCGCGCTTAATATTGCCAAACAGCATCCACAAGTTGATAAAAATAAAACAGCTGCTATCGGTTATTGTTTTGGTGGCGCAACGGTTATGCAAATGGCGTACGCTGGTGCTGATTTAGACGCTGTGGTCAGTTTTCACGGGTCGCTTATTCCGCCTAACGAGCAACAAATTAATACTATCAAAACTGCAATTTTGGTCAACAACGGCGCAAAGGATAGTTTTGTCAACAAGACTAGTATCGATAATTGGCAAGCAGCGATGAATAAAACCAATAGCCATTGGGCTTTTACCAATTATGCAAATGCCAAACACGCCTTTACCAATCCAGCAGCAGACAGTTATGGCAAACTCAATCACATTGAAAACCTGGCTTATAATAAAAAAGCAGATATTTTGTCTTGGCAATCTATGCAAAACTTTTTACAAGAAAACTTTAAATAATTAAGTCGTTGTAAAAAAGCCAGTAGTGATAAAAGCATTTAACGACATTCAAGCACTTAGTGCGTTTAAACAAAATACACTAAACAAACAGCTTGCCGTTTTTAATCTGCAATTATTAGCAACAGAATTTGTGCATTTTGTACATAGCGAGCAAGCCCTTGATAAGGCTCAGTCAAGCACAATTACCACATTATTAGCCTATAACGAACCCTTGCCGAACGTGCAAAGTTCGGACACTTTGGTGGTGATACCACGCCTTGGTACAATCTCACCTTGGTCGTCCAAGGCCACGGATATTTTGCATTTATGTGGGCTTGAAAAAGTCCAACGCATTGAGCGCGGGATTATTTATCATTTCAATAAAAAAATAACTAATAAAGCTGCTGTTTTATCCATCATTATGGATAAAATGACCGAGTCAACTTTAGACACGATTGATCAGGCACAATCTATTTTTGAACATTTAGCACCGCAGCCTTTACAAACTGTTGATATTTTGGGACAAGGAAAATCAGCACTAGAACAAACCAACACCGAGTTGGGTTTAGCACTATCAACTAGTGAGATTGATTACTTGATGAAAAACTTCATCCAGCTGGGTCGTAACCCAAACGACATCGAATTAATGATGTTTGCCCAAGCCAATTCTGAGCATTGCCGACATAAAATTTTTAATGCCCAATGGACAGTTGATGGTGAAACACAGGCAAAAAGTTTGTTTGCTATGATTCGTAACACTTACCATCAAAATCCTGAAGATTTACTCAGCGTCTATTCTGATAATTCAGCGGTGATGGCAGGCTATCAAGGTGAGCGTTTTTACGCCGATAAAACTGGCAAGTACACCAGTTCAAAAGAACATCGAGCGATTTTAATGAAAGTGGAAACACATAACCATCCTACGGCTATTGCCCCACATCCAGGTGCGGCAACAGGCTCTGGTGGTGAAATTCGTGATGAGGGGGCAACAGGTCGAGGCTCAAAACCGAAAGTGGGCTTATGCGGTTTTAGTGTGTCTAACTTAAAAATCCCTGATGCACTTCAGCCTTGGGAGGTGGATTATGGCAAACCCAGCCAAATTCAATCAGCCTTAGAGATTATGATTCACGCTCCGATTGGTGCAGCGACCTTTAATAATGAATTTGGTCGTCCAAATATTTTGGGTTATTTTAAAACCTTTGAACAACAAACCCCAAATGGTGAAGTACATGGCTACCACAAGCCAATTATGTTGGCAGGTGGGCTGGGACATATTCAACAAAACCATATTGAAAAAGGCAATATTCCAACAGGTAGCAAGATTATTGTACTTGGTGGCCCTGCAATGTTAATTGGCTTGGGTGGCGGTGCAGCATCGAGTATCAAAAGTGGCGAACAAAATGAAAATTTAGACTTTGCTTCTGTACAACGTGCCAATCCAGAGATGCAACGCCGCTGCCAAGAAGTGATTGATGCTTGTGCCAATATGGGTGAATACAATCCAATTATTTCCATTCATGACATTGGTGCGGGTGGCTTGTCAAACGGTTTGCCAGAATTGATAAACGATTCTAGCAAAGGCGGACACTTTGAATTGCGCGCCATTCCAAATGACGAACAACAAATGTCGCCACTAGAAATTTGGTGCAATGAGTCGCAAGAGCGCTATGTGCTTGCCATTGCTGAAGAAAATTTAGCGTTGTTTGAAAATATTTGCCAACGTGAGCGCGCACCATTCGCCGTACTTGGTGAATCCACCACACAGCAAGAGTTGTTACTGAGCGACAGCTTGTTTAAGAACAATCCTATCAATATACCAATGAGCATACTGCTAGGTAACCCACCAAAAACTAGTATCAAGGCACAAACAAGCGATATCAAACTCAATTCATTCGACACCAGTAACATTAAACTTGATGATGCCATTGATAGAATATTACAATTGCCTAGCGTCGCCAGTAAAAACTTTTTAATTACCATTGGCGATAGGAGTATCACAGGCATGGTGGCTAGGGATCAATTTGTTGGCCCATGGCAAGTACCAGTGGCAGATTGCGGCATTTCTTTAGCGGATTACAGTGGCTACCAAGGTGAAATAATATCAATTGGTGAGCGCGCTGCGCTTTCCTTGGGCAATGCTGAATCTGCTGCGAGAATGACAATCGGTGAAGCACTGACCAATATGCTCGGAGGCTATGTGGCAGATATTCACCATATCAGTCTCAGTGCCAACTGGATGAGTGCCAGTGGACACCAAGTCGAAGATGCCAAATTGTTTGCAGCAGTCAAAACTGTGGGTATGAACCTTTGCCCAGAATTGGGTTTAACCATACCCGTAGGTAAAGATTCAATGAGCATGAAATCTTCTTGGATTGAGGCTGGTGAAGAAAAATCTGTCACTGCACCACTATCGCTAATTATCACTGCTTTTTCTAAAACTCCAGATGTCCGCCTGCAACAAACCCCATTATTGGACAATTCTCAAGATTCTGAACTATTACTCATCGACTTGGGTTTTGGCAAAAATCGCATGGGTGGCTCATGCTTGGCACAAGTTTACAATCAAATCGGTGATATTACACCCAATCTTGATGATACTGCCTTGTTTAAGCGTTTTTTTAGTGCCATTAATCAACTAAACAAAGACGGTTTAATCAGTGCTTACCACGACCGTAGTGATGGCGGCGTATTGATTAGCCTACTGGAAATGGCATTTGCCTCACATTGTGGTTTAGACATTCACAGCGAAGACATTCAAACTTTATTTAACGAAGAGTTGGGTTGTGTCATTCAAGTGCATCAAGCAAATCAAAACGCAGTCATGACGATACTGACAGATGCTGGCTTGCTAGACTTTACAAAAGTAATTGCTAATATCAATGATACTGACAACATCAACATTGGCAATTTCAGCCAATCACGCGCCAAACTACACCAGCTTTGGAGCAAAACGGCATTTGAAATTGCCAAACTCAGAGATAACCCAGCCTGCGCCCAACAAGAATTTAATGAGGTGGCAAAAACCACACCAGGCTTACAATTCAAACCCAGTTTTAACATCAATCAAGCACCTGCTATTTTAACCAAACGCCCGAAAGTTGCGCTACTACGCGAGCAAGGTATTAACGGACAAATTGAAATGGCAGCAGCTTTTGACAAAGCAGGCTTTGATGCCATTGATGTACACATGAGTGATGTATTATCTGGCAGCATAACCCTAAAAGATTTTCAAGGTTTGATTGCCTGCGGTGGTTTTTCGTATGGTGATGTGCTTGGTGCTGGGCGTGGTTGGGCAAATTCTATTTTATTTAACCCCCATGCCAAAGATGAATTTTCAGCATTTTTTCAGCGTGATGACAACTTTACACTCGGCGTTTGTAATGGCTGCCAAATGCTCTCTAACCTTACTAAAATTATTCCAGGTAGTGGACATTTTCCCAGTTTTAAACGCAATACCTCCGAACAGTTTGAAGCACGCTTTTCCGCTATCAAAGTACAAAAAAATCATTCCATTTTCTTAGCAAACATGGTGGGATCAATTATGCCAATTGCCATTGCCCATAGCGAAGGTCGTGCTTGCTTTAATGGTAAAACACCGAAAAATACAGCGCTAAAATATGTCGATCATTTCGGCAAAGCCACCCAAACCTATCCACATAATCCGAATGGCTCAGATGCGGCTGTGGCGGGAATAACTAACGACTCTGGTCAAGTTACTATTATGATGCCACATCCTGAGCGTGTTTTTAGAACGGTACAAAATTCACACCACCCTAAAGATTGGGGCGAACGCAGTCCGTGGATGGCAATGTTTGAAAATGCCCGAAAGTGGATTAATTAAAGGCATTTTTACTTTTTTTAAATAAAAAATATCACTGTGTTAAATTTTAGATTTTGACCGATTAAGTAATTAAAAAACTAATCAACCAATCAAGTCTCATTAAAATTACACCCTATGGATTATCAACTTGTTCGCTCAAAGCGCAAAACTTTATCTTTGCAAATTGATAAAAACGCCGAATTATTAGTACGTGCACCAATGCACTTGAGTATTAAAACCATTGAGCAATTTATTACTGAGAAGCAAAACTGGATTGACAAAAAACAAACCAAATCAAATAATAAAAAAATCGTTAAACCTAATTACGAAGCAGGAAATGTATTTTTATTGTTGGGTAAAAACTATCCGCTTAAACTTGTTGAAACTGGCGAGCCTCTGACGTTTGACCAACATTTTTTTTACCTTAATACACAATACGACCCAGCAGGTGCGTTTCATTGGTTTTACAAAAAAGAATTTGTTCAGCTCGCCCTGCCTAGGCTAGAATACTGCGCACAAAAACACGCTTTGGTATTTAATCAAGTGCGCCTTAAAGCACAAAAAACCCGTTGGGGTTCTTGCTCTAGCAAAAACAATATTAACCTCAATTACTTACTGATGATGGCGCCAATGTGGGTTATCAATAGTGTGATTGCACACGAGTTAGCGCATATTAAACACAAAAATCATTCAAGGGGTTTTTACAATCTTTTAGAAACAATAATGCCTAACTACAAACAAGCTGATGCTTGGCTTAAACAACACAGCCACCAGTTACATAATTTGTAATTGAGTTATTTTTGACTAAACTTGTCAGTTGCCTCTTGCATGGCATCTTTGAGCGTGCCCATCTCAGCCATTTCAACGATAATGTCACCGCCACCGACTAATTCCGAGTTCATGTAGATTTGCGGAAAAGTGGGCCAATCAGCAAAACTGGGTAAGTTTTGAAACACTTCTTGATCTTCAAAAATATTCACATAAGCAAATTCAATTCCGGTTGAAGCCAATGTTTGTGCTGCTTTTGCTGAAAAACCACATTGTGGAAACTGTGGCGTACCTTTCATATAAAGCACAATGGGAGCACTATCCACTTGCTTTTGAATTCTGTCCATTACGTCCATAACTTGTCTCTAGTTTGTTATAAAAAATTACTATTTTACTTTGATTGCCTGAGCTACGGTGTATTTTTGCCCTTGCTTGAGTTTTTTATAATTACCAAATACCGATTTAAAGTTATCTTTAATGAAATGCCGAAGCCCATTAATCGTAACAAAAGTAATGCTACCGCCAAGTTTTAGTGCATCGTAGGCGTCGTACAAAATAATGCTTAACTGCTCTTTGCCGACTTTAGCAGGTATGTTTGATAAGATTTGATCAAAATATGCCAATTGCTCGACATTCGTAAAAGCATCTGATAAATATACCTTAGTATTATCAATATTATTAAGTTTGGCATTGTTGCTTGATAACTCAACTGCAACAAAGTCCTTATCTACCATATGCACTTCGCCGCCTGCACAAGACTTCGCCACACTCAGCCCAATCGGCCCATAACCACAACCCAAATCCAGGCACTTGTCGTCTTGATTGATATGCAAATACTTTAAAAATAGTGCTGTACCTTCATCAATAGCACGCGGACTAAAAACGCCCCACCTAGTTTTGAGGATTAAATTATGACCCAATAATTCAGTGTTAAGGGTTAAATCTTGCTTGAGTTTGGCAATATCCTTGGCACTAAACATGTTGATTACTGGTCATAGCTTCGTCACCAAGATGCACTTCACCTCTGGCATTTGCTAACTCTACTTGATATTGCCTTTCACGATAACGACTAATTTGAACCTCTGAGCGCGACCCATAACAACGCACACAAGCCACGCCTTTTTCATAATGCGAATGTTTTTTATCCTCATCAGTAATTGGATAACGACAAGCATGGCATTGGTCGTATTGACCTTGTTCAAGATTGTGCTTCACTGCCACGCGTTCATCAAATACAAAGCACTCGCCTTGCCATAAACTTTGGCCTTTGTCAATTGCTTCTAAATATTTTAAGATGCCACCTTGCAGGTGATAAACCGTCTCAAAGCCTTGAGATTTTAAATAAGCTGTTGATTTTTCACAGCGAATACCGCCAGTACAAAACATCGCTATCTTTTTGTCGCGATATTGTTCTAAATTATTTTTAATATAAGTTGGAAATTCTCTAAAAGTCTCAGTATTAGGGTTGATTGCCCCTTTAAAACTACCAATTTCATACTCATAATTATTACGCGTATCAATCACCACCACATCAGGGTCGCTAATGAGCGCATTCCAATTGTTAGGCGCAATATAAGTACCTGCTAAAGATTTAGGATCAATGTCCGCTACACCCAAAGTCACGATTTCTTGTTTGAGTTTAACTTTTAGACGCTTAAAAGGCAGTGTTTCACTACAAGAAAACTTAATTTCTAACCGATTAAAACGCCCATCTGTCTGTAAAAATTCCAAGACTTTATCAATTGAGGTTTGCGAGCCAGAAATCGTGCCGTTTAAGCCCTCTAGGGCCAAAAGAATAGTGCCTTTAATCTCTAAATCTGCCATTAATTCATATAAAGGGGTGCGGAATGCCGCAAAATCATCCAATCGCACAAATTGATACAGGGCGCAAACGCTAAACATAGGTTTTATTGTAATGATTAAATTACATCATTTTACTGTGAGACCTGGGCATACACTGAATGATTTTTCCATCATTGTTAATTTATGCATAGCCTATTAAATGCAAAGCTCTCTAAAAAATAATTTAACGCCTGCAAATCACTTGCTAATAGATTTTGACGTTTTGATGTTTTGATAAAAAATCAGCAGTTTGTTTATTTTGCACCCTAGTTTTTATGTATTACACATGCTAACAAAACCTAAAACGGAAATTTATTGCCACTCATATTGGGTAATTTCATCTTAGATAAATCTGGCATGCCGCCCTCTGCGCCTTGTATACCTGACATTTTTGCCATCATTTTTTGCATCTTGCCGCCGCCCATTTTTTTCATTTGTTTTTGCATTTTTTCAAATTGTTTGATGAGTTTATTGACATCTTGTGGTCGGGTGCCAGAACCTCGTGCAATACGATTTTTACGCGAGCCTTTAATTAATTTGACATAAGTACGCTCTTTCGGCGTCATAGAGTTAATAATCGCCACCATTTTTTTGGTTTCTATATTACCCATCACTTGGTTTTTAACACTGTCAGGAATATTGCCCATACCAGGCAATTTACCCATCAAAACTTCCATGCCGCCCATTTGTTCCATTTGCACAAGTTGCTCACGCATATCAGACAAATCAAACTGTCCTTTTGCCATTTTCTTAGCAGATTTTTGCGCCTTTTTGTGGTCAACCTTGCGCGATATTTCCTCCACCAATGACAACACATCACCCATGCCGAGTAGACGTGATACCACGCGCTTGGGATGGAATGGTTCAAGTGTATCTATTTTTTCACCCACACCTAAAAACTTAATCGGCTTGCCAGTAATATGACGTACTGAAAGTGCCGCACCACCTCTAGCATCACCATCAGTTTTAGTAAGGATTACACCTGTTAATGGCAAAGCATCGGCAAAGGCTTTGGCAGTGTGAGCAGCATCTTGGCCCGTCATTGCATCAACTACAAATAGCGTTTCGATTGGATTAATTTTTTTCTGTAAGATTTGAATCTCACCCATCATTTGCTCATCAACATGTAGCCGACCCGCAGTATCTACCAGTAGCACATCAAAGAAGTGCTTTTGTGCGTGTTTTTTAGCGGCTACTACAATGCTTGAAGGTTTATCGCTAATCGTTGAAGGAAAAAAATCTACCTCAACTTGCTGGGCCAAAATCTCTAACTGCTCAATCGCCGCAGGGCGATACACATCGCTACTGACCACCAAAACTTTTTTATTTTCGCGCTCTTTGAGATAATGTGCCAGTTTAGCAATCGAAGTGGTTTTACCTGCGCCTTGCAATCCTGCCACCATCACCACGACTGGTGGCTGGCTCTTAAAGTTTAAAGATTGATTTTCACCGCCAATAATTGCAGTAAGTTCTGACTCGACTAGCTTAATAAACGCCTGCGAAGGATTAAGACCTTCGCCAACTTTTAGCCCCAGTGCTTTGTCCTGAACCGCATCAAGAAATGCTGTGATAACCCCAAGGGCAACATCGGCCTCCAGCAAAGCACGACGTACTTTACGTAGAGCTTCTTTAATATTAGCTTCAGACAGTTTATTTTTGCCTTGCAAGGCTTGAAAGCTATGAGTAAGGCGATTGGTTAAATTATCAAACATTTTTAAAAATTATGGTCTCAAAGTATCGTATTATAGTGTTTTTTATCTTGATGAGTTCATGATGCTATCTTACTTTGCTATTATCGCCTATTTAGCTGCCACACTTTTATTGGCAAGCTATTTCACTCAAGACAATGCGCAACACAAACATCAAATAACCATTTCATTGTTGGTTAGTTTTGCAATTATCACCCAAGCACTTAGCTTTACTGATTTTTGGGCGAACACAGGCATTGTTTTTGGCTTAGCAAATAGTGCAGTTTTTGTTGCTTGGTTGATTGCCAGTTTGTTATTTTTATCTTCAGCCTCTAAACCAGTACATGCCTTAGGTATTTTGGTGTATCCGCTGGTTGCGATTACCATCATGTTCAGCATTATATTCCCAGACACTACCACTAAAATCATCCCCATGAGTCTTGCTTCACATGTATTTTTATCGATTACTGCTTATGCTCTACTAGCACTTGCAGTTTGTCAATCAATCCTGTTAAAAATTCAAGAGCAGCATTTACACGCACATCAAATTAATGGCTTTATCAATAAGTTACCACCATTACAAACCATGGAGCAATTATTATTTCAAACCCTAAGAATAGGTTTTTATCTGCTTACTTTATCACTCATCACTGGCTTTATTTTTATTGATGATTTCTTTGCGCAGCACCTAGCACATAAAACCATCTTATCTTTAATCGCTTGGATTATTTTTGCCACTTTAATCTTTGGCAGGAAATTGTTCGGCTGGCGTGGCAAGCAAACCACAACCTCAATACAAGTGGGCTTTGGGCTGTTAGTATTGGCTTATTTTGGCTCGAAGTTTGTATTAGAAAGGTTGCTAAGTTAATTAGGCTTTAGCAGACTGATATACATCAATTTATCACAAAACTATCAAGCGAAGCAGTAGGGATTCTGCTGTCCATCACTCAATAAAAGCCCTGCACAAGAATCAACCCAGTCGTGCAATTATTTTGAGCAAATAATTGGAATAATTACTCATATATTAACCTTATATTAGCGCTTTAACTCTTTCGTATTCTTTTAGCCGCATAAAAGCATTCAATGGCTAAAATGAGCAGGCAGATTTGAAAAATACTTTCCATCATCTCCTCCATTAGAGCATTGCCAGTAATGTTATGACTAACTCTATACATCTGTCCAGCAACTAAAGTAATTATTGCAATTAACATACTTGGGATAGGCATCCTCAGCCTTCGAAACCATTTTTCAACGGTTGGAAAAACTACTAAAAGCATCGGCAGTAGAGTCAAATAAATTGCTAACAATTTGAGTGCTATATTTGACAATAGGTTATTGCTGGATTGAATGAGCCTAGAGTTATGTAAGTTAAATTCTTGCTGAAAATTAGCGGCAACAATATTATCTGACAAATCATACTTAAAGAAGTGTTGCCCCCAACTTATTTCTTCACCAGCCAGTAATAAGCACCCTAGAGCGAACAACAACATCCATAAACTAGCTAAATGCTGTTTTTGATTCCACCATACTCGAAAGCTGACCAGGTTAAGCAATCCTGCAACAAAGCAAGCGATTGCTCCTGTGGTTTCGTATAATCCACTCTCACGAAGCCAAATTTCAGGAATATAGCCGTAGGCGAAATAATAACCGATGGGCAGAATCATCATCATACCTAAAGCCCCGATGACAAATAGACTTAACCACTCACGACTACTTAAATTCTTTTTTAAGCGTTTAGAGAAGGGGAATAATCGTTTGATCTTAGCTGCTTTTGTCGCCATTTAATGGTATTAAAATTGTCAGTTATTATAACTTGAACTCAAGCCCTAACAGGTTTTATATTCTAAATAACCCTCATCTTTTCACCTCTTGAGAAAAGTCATTTGCTTGGAATATTTAGCAATAAACCGCCTAGGTTGTTGCGATTAAAAATTAGCGCACTACTAGTCAATATGCAAAACCGCTAAAAAAGCCTCTTGTGGAATATTGACTCGCCCAACACTGCGCATGCGTTTTTTTCCCTGCTTTTGTTTTTCTAAGAGTTTGCGCTTGCGTGAGGCATCACCACCATAACACTTGGCAGTTACATTTTTTCGCAGTGCTTTAACATTCGCGCGGGCAATAACTTTAACGCCAATACACGCTTGAATAGCAACATCAAACATTTGTCTCGGAATTAAATCTTGCATCTTTTCGGCAATTTTTCGACCTTTCCTCACTGAATCTTTTCGATGAATAATCAGTGCCAAAGCATCAACCGTTTCGCCGTTAATCATAATATCAAGACGAATTAAGTCGGACGCTTGATAGCGTGTAAACTGATAATCCATCGAGGCAAAACCGCGTGAGACTGATTTGAGTCTGTCAAAAAAATCCAACACTACTTCATTTAGCGGCAACTCATAGACTAATTGGACTTGTCTGCCCATATAAGTGATATTTTTTTGCACACCGCGTTTTTCTACGCATAGGTTAATGACATTCCCCACATATTCGTCAGTGACCAAAATATTGGCAGTAATAATCGGCTCTCTAAATTCAGCAATAAATTGGTTAACTGGCATTTTTGACGGGCTATCAACCCTGTGGACCTTGCCTTTTGTATCTAGTAGTTCATAAATAACCGTTGGTGCAGTGGTGATTAAATCCAAATCATATTCACGCTCTAAGCGCTCTTGGACAATCTCCATATGTAGCAAACCTAAAAAACCAATCCGAAAACCAAAGCCCAAAGCATCGGAGTTTTCAGGCTCATATTGCAATGCAGCATCATTTAAACGCAATTTTGCCAAAGCATCGCGAAATTTTTCGTAATCCTCACTTGAGATGGGAAATAGCCCAGCAAAAACTCTAGGCTGTACTGGCTTAAAACCCTCTAATGCCTCAGATACCGTGTCTTTTGCATCCATAATGGTATCACCCACTGGCGCGCCATCAATGTTTTTAATACTAGCAATTAAAAACCCTACCTCTCCTGCTTTTAGGCTTTGGGTCTTAGTGCGTCTGGGTGTAAAAACACCAACCTCGTCCACTAAATGCTCTTGCCCATTGGAAAAAATCTTAATCTTGCTTTTGGCTTTGATTGCTCCATCAATAACACGTATTAGTGAAACTACGCCAAGGTAGTTATCAAACCAAGAATCAATAATTAAGGCTTTAATTGGTGCGGCTATCTTGCCTTTAGGTGCAGGGATTTTTTCAACAATTTGCTCTAAAATATCTTGAATGCCGATGCCAGATTTTGCACTGGCGTGCACCGCATCATGCGCCTCAACCCCAATCACGTCTTCGATTTCATTCACAACACGCTCAGGGTCTGCCGCTGGCAAGTCAATTTTATTGAGTACTGCCACCACCTCCAAACCTTGGTCAATCGCGGTATAACAATTCGCCACGGTTTGCGCCTCTACCCCTTGGCTGGCATCCACAATCAACAACGCCCCCTCACAAGCTGAGAGTGAGCGTGACACTTCGTAAGAAAAATCCACATGCCCTGGGGTGTCAATAAAATTCAGTTGGTAAGTTTCCCCATTGTTGGCGGTGTAATTTAAAGTCACACTTTGGGATTTGATGGTAATGCCGCGTTCTTTTTCGATGTCCATAGAATCCAACACTTGGGCTGACATCTCTCGATCACTCAGCCCACCACAAAATTGAATAAAACGATCAGCAATAGTGGATTTTCCATGGTCAATATGAGCAATAATTGAAAAATTGCGAATGTTTTGCATGTAACTGTTAAAATTAAAGTTTTTTTAAACGAATAATTATACCGCGATGAATAAAATAAAGCCGATTACCTGTCAAGCAACCAGTGATTTAACACCAAACATTCCTGATACTCAAGGACGCAACATTGTATTGTATTTTTACCCCAAAGACGCTACCCCAGGTTGCACTACCGAGGGGCAAGATTTTCGTAACAATCACCAGGCCTTTGTTGATGCTAATACCGTGGTTTATGGCGTCTCTAAAGACGATTTAAAATCCCATGAAAAATTCAAAGCTAAGCAGAATTTCCCCTTTGAGCTGATTGCTGATGTGAATGGTACGCTGTGTGAAGCCTTTGGCGTTTGGCAATTGAAAAAATTCATGGGCAAAGAATACATGGGAATTGTGCGTTCAACCTTCCTGATTAATAAAAACGGCAAACTGTTAAAATCTTGGGATAAAGTGAAAGTCAAAGGGCATGTTGAGGAAGTATTGGCGGAGGTTACAAAATGAGTAATGTCGATTTTGATGAAGTGGACAAATTTGCCGCTTTGGCATCTCGCTGGTGGGATAAAAATTCTGAATTCAAACCCCTGCACGACATCAACCCCCTGCGCTTGAATTACATTAAAGAAAAATGTGGTGGCTCGCTTCAAGGCAAAAAAGTCCTCGATGTAGGCTGTGGTGGTGGTATTTTAGCAGAATCTTTAGCACTTGAAGGGGCACAGGTTATTGGCATTGATATGGCACAGGAGGGGCTGAAAGTTGCTAAATTGCACTTGTTAGAATCAGGGCTTGATGTGGATTATCAAAAAATTCCTGTTGAGGAGTTTGCCAAGCAGTACACTGGTGAATTTGATGTTGTTTGTTGCCTTGAAATGTTGGAGCATGTGCCAGACCCTGGCTCTGTGATTGCTGCTTGTAGTCAATTAGCCAAGTCAAAGGGACAGGTGTTTTTATCAACCCTTAATCGCAATCTAAAATCTTATTTGTTTGCCATTGTCGGTGCTGAATACGTTCTAAATTTATTACCGAAAGGCACCCACGACTGGGATAAATTCATCCAACCCAGCGAACTGGACGAATGGGCAAGAGCCTCAAATTTAACTCTAAAAGATATCATTGGTATGACTTATAACCCCTTTACCAAAGCCTACAAATTAGAGACTGATGTCAGTGTTAATTACCTATCTCATTATCAAAAATGAGAAAAAAAATACTCGTGATATTGTTACTTACTATCAGCTTGTCAGCACAAGCACGCTCACCGAATGAGATGTTGGTGCTAATTGGTGTGGTGAAATTTTACAACGAAAATTGCGCAGGATTAAGTCCCCAAGGTGTTAGAAAAATGAACAAAGGGCTTAAATATTTTCATATGAATAAAACCCCTGTTGCTGTTTTGGAACAACACGCTTTGGCAATTTCAGGCTATCAAACGGCTACAAAATTTGGCTGTGATGGCACAAAAATCGAGGCTTATAAGCTTGGTCTTGGGCAATACATTAATTAAATCCTGCTAATTGTTGTTGTTTTTAGGTTAATTTGAACTCGCTAATTCAAGCACCACAAATGCCACTGCATTAGTTTTTTCGTTCGATAGGCTTAAATGTGCCTGCTTGATGTTTTTATCCACTAAATACAAACGCAATTTTTCACTAGGGATAAAATACGGCTTACCAGCTTCGTTGTTTCTCACGGTTAAATCTTGAAAACTGACAATGCTCCCAATTCCCGTACCTAGTGCTTTAGCAAAGGCTTCTTTGGCAGCAAAACGCTTGGCACAATAACTCGCACTATTACCTTTATTGGCAAATAAGGCTTGCTCATGCTCAGACAAAACCCGCTTGACAAAACCTACTTGATTGTTGCTTAAAATATGCGCAACACGCTCAATACTGGTAATGTCTGTACCGACACCATAAATCATGTATTTATACTCTCCCGTGAGGTGCGCGCTGCTAGCATTAAATGTTTCATCTCACGAATGGCCACCTCAAGTCCGACAAATACCGCTCTGGCAATAATTGAATGCCCAATATTAAGCTCAACAATCTCAGGAAGTTTGGCAATAGTAGTGGTATTTTCTAGCGTTAACCCATGTCCAGCATTAACTTGCAAACCAATTGAATGCGCATAAGTGGCCATGGCCTTAATACGCTCAAATTCAGCCTGCTGTTCAGAACCTGAAGTATTAGCATAATGCCCAGTGTGCAGCTCAACAGTTGGCGCGCCACAAGCCCTAACTGCATCAATTTGGTCTTGTTGCGCATTAACAAACAGCGATACTTTGATGTTGGCATTGCGCAATTGTGCACACACATCACGCATTCTAGGGATTTGCGAGATAACATCAAGCCCGCCCTCAGTGGTAAGCTCCTTGCGCTTTTCTGGTACTAAACAACAATCATGAGGTTGAATTTGCCTGGCAATATTCACCATTTCATTAGTGGCCGCCATTTCTAAATTCATTTTGGTTTTAAGTTGATCACGCAAAACCTCAACATCACTGTCTTGAATATGGCGACGGTCTTCACGCAGATGCAAAGTAATACTATCAGCCCCAGCTTGTTCACACAATAGTGCGCCTTCAATTGGCGAAGGATAATGTGTAGCGCGCGCTTGCCTCAAAGCCGCAATATGGTCAATATTAACACCCAGATAAATACTCATTTAAGTTCCAGTAAAAAACAAAGAGCGACTTTGTAACGGTTTATCACCCAATAATTCGCTTAAACGTTGTCTATTAAGATTACGACAAATTTTTAATTGTTGCGAATCTGGCATATTATTTAGTGCGCCTAGCGACATTTGCTTTAATAAATTTCCCGATATTTTACCTGTGCTGTGCTTGATAAAACCAGATTGCAATTGATATTGATAAAATGAATTATCATCAATTAGCATTTGCTCAATATCAGTTGAGAAATCAAGCCCATAGCCAAGTTCTGTTAATAAATTATTTTCAAATAGTCGCAATAACCACGCCTGCTCATCCTGCGCCAAATCGCTTATTTGCTTAATCAGTTGCTGGTAGGATTCAAATAAGTCAATATGTGCATCATTTTCATGCAACAGTCGCACAATCAATTCATTTACATACAAGCCCAATATTAACACCTTACCAGCCAAAACTCTAGGCATGTCGTCCACTTCCCAGTTTGTCAGCGTTTTTAACTCACTCTTGCCAGCAAAAGAAATATTAAGCCGTTGAAACATTTGAATGTTGGTTTTTGAGGCGCGAATCCCACGACCAACCAAGCGAATCTTGCCATAATCACGGGTAAAAAAATCAAGTAGTAGTGAATTATTTTTAAAAACTCGGCGGTGAATCAAAAAAGCTGGCGTTAAATCAATCTTAGTCATAACCCAGCGAAGCCAAAGCGCGTTTATCATCCGACCAACCACTACAGACTTTAACCCAAAGTTGTAAGAATACTTTTCTATCCAAGAACCCTTCAATACTACCTCTCGCCTCAATGCCAATTAGTTTTAGCATTTCACCCTTATGCCCAATCACAATACTTTTTTGTGAGGCTTTATCAACATAAATATGCGCCGCAATACGCTGCATCTTGCCATCTAACTGGTATTGTTCGATTTCAACGGTTAAATCATAAGGCAACTCATCTGCCAGGTGGCGCATTAGTTTTTCACGAATAAATTCAGCAACCACAAATTTTTCAGACCTATCAGTAATAAAATCCGCATCAAAAATCATCGCTTGCTGTGGTAAATGCTTTAAGATTAATGTTCGTAAACTGCCGCTGTCTTGTTTGTTAAAAGCCGAGAGTGGAAACAACTCAGTTGGTTGGCATTTTTTCCCGACTGTGTCTAAAAACGGCAACACCTGTTGGGTGTTTTTTAGCTTGTCAAGTTTGTTAATGCACAAAATCACAGGCACTTGCACTTGTCCAATGTGCTCAAACACGCGTGCATCTTCTTTGGTCCATTTGCCCGCCTCCACTAGCCAAAGAATCATATCAACATACTGAATGCTAGCACTTGCAGTTCGATTCATATAAGAATTAATGGCTTTTTTATTACCCAAGTGAATACCGGGTGTATCTACAAACACCATTTGATAATTATCCGCAGTATCAACGGCGTGGATTAGATGGCGTGTGGTTTGTGGACGATGCGATGTAATGGAGAGTTTTTGCCCAATCAACTCATTAACAAGGGTTGATTTGCCAACGTTTGGTCGCCCTACAACCGCGATAAATCCAGCCTGAAAACTCATGAGATAACCAACTTGTCTAATAAAACTTGTGCACAGTTTTGCTCAGCTTTTTTAATACTTTTGGCATTTTGTGTGGTTTGCATTTTTTGTTCTGATAACAAACAACGCACCGTAAAAATCGCGTTGTGGTCTGTGCCTTGAGTGTTGATTAACTCATATTTTGGCAAAATATTGTTATATTTTTGTAAGTATTCTTGCAATTGAGTTTTAGGGTCTTTCAAAGAGTCTTCTAGGTTAATATCATCTAATAAATTTTGATACAAATCTAAAATAACGGTATTCACAGCGGCAAAACCACCATCTAAAAATACCGCACCAAATATCGCCTCAACAGCGTCTGCTTGAATTGATTCACGCCTAAAACCGCCACTTTTTAGCTCGCCTGAACCCAAAATAAGTGCCTTTGATAATTCGAGTTTCACGCCCAGTCGTGCCAGTGTTTTGCCTCTAACCAAAGCAGACCTTAGGCGCGATAATTTACCTTCGTCAATTTTTTTAAAGCGCTTATAAAGCTCATCAGAAATAATCATACCTAAAACACTATCGCCCAAAAACTCCAAACGTTCGTTGTTGTGTTTACTTGCACTACGATGGGTTAAAGCCAACTTTAACAGCATAATATCATTAAACTGGTAATTAATATTTTGTTGTAGTTTTTCCATTATTTGTATCGAGTTTTATCCCTCTAATCAGTTTATAATGAACTCGCTATGTTTTGGCAAGAAGATATCAAAAAACAACATTTTACGCTGCCTGAGACAATTCAAGATGCTGTGTTTAATATACAGGCTAAAGTTTTACCGATTGACCATGCTTATTTATTATCACAAGCACTATTACAACACTTGCCTTGGTTAGCGCAATCAAATGCTGGTATTCATGATATTAGCGTAGCGGATGGCAACGGCTGGCAGCAAAACCACGAATCTGGCTTCTACTACCCTTCTAAGCGCTCGAAGCTAAGTATCAGAATCCCTAAAGAAAAATTAAATGAGATACAATCCTTGATTGGGAAAACCCTTAATTTAGGTGATTATAAAATCAAAGTGCTGAGAGCTTCAACACCAAGATTGATGAGCGATACGCAGATTGTATTTGCGAAATATATCGCCTGTGATGCAAAATTCAGCGAAAATGAATTTTTACAAACCGCTCATCAACAGTTACAAGTTTTGGGTATTGAGCCAAAAAAAATGATGGCTGGCCTTGAAAGACACATTAAAACGCCTGATGAAATTATTCATACGCGCTCACTGATGGTAGCTGATTTACGCCAATCTGAATCTGTCAAATTGCAAGAACAAGGTATCGGCGAACACCGCTTACTAGGCTGTGGATTGTTTGTTGCGCAAAAAGATATTCAAAGCATTGATGCGGTTTAATCGCATAAAATCTGCAAATTTGTTTGATTTCAATTTAGTTTAGGACTACAATCGAGACATCTAGCAAAGTAACTTTGGTGAAACTATGTATATTGTATATTTATTTTTTTCCTTATTATTGTGGCAACCATCATTGTTTGCCCAACAGCCAGCAAAACACGGCGAATTTTTGGGTGCTAAATCGGTTGAAGTGTTGCCCGATTGGTTCAAAACTAGTTTCTTAGACTTTAACGAAGACTTACAAGAAGCAGCTGATGAAAACCGCCATGTGATGATTTATTTTCATCAAAATGGCTGTCCGTATTGTGCTAAATTGGTTGAAGATAATTTTCATAACCCAATACTTGTTGCCAAATTAAGAAAACATTTCGACGCAATTCAAATCAATATGTGGGGCGATAGAAATTTAACCGATTGGCAAGACAGGGAATTTAGCGAAAAACAATTCGCCAGTTTAATGAAAATTCAATTTACGCCAACTCTAATTTTTTTAAACCACAAAGGCGATAGTGTACTCAGATTAAACGGCTACCAGTCGGTAGATAAGATGCACAAAGCACTGGATTATGTCGCAGGAAAAAAATACCTAAAGCAAAGTTTTGCCACCTATATTAACCAACACAAACGCAATAAAACGGGTGTTTTAAATAAAAACCCATTATTTGAATCTGCGCCACATTTGTTAGCACGCAGTAAAGCCCTACCCGCACAAAAATATTTAGCAGTGTTTTTTGAAGAACCAAACTGCACCACTTGTGATACATTTCACAACACTTTAATGTCATTGACACAAACCAAAAAACTTTTAGAACCTATGCAGGTTGTCCAACTAAATGCCTTATCTGAGGAAAAATTAATCACCCCTGCAGGCAAACGCACAACAGCGTCACAATGGTTTGATGATTTAAAATTGACTTACAAACCCGCAATTGTATTTTTTGATAAAACTGGTCGCGAAATCATCAGAAAAGATGCTTTTTTTAAGGCCTATCACTTCCACAGTATTATTGATTATGTGCTTTCTGGAGATTATCAACAACAGCCAAACTTTCAACGCTATATTGAAAAAAGATCAGATGAATTACGCGCCAAAGGTATTAACGTTGATATTTGGCAATAATTTTATCATGTTTTTGTACCTGCTTAAGTTGTCATGACCCATAATAATATCATTTGGCGTTATAATTTAAGTTATGGACACATTAAGTATCTCACAAAAATCACAAGAGGCTGGCTTAGAAAGAAAGCCTGCTGAGGCAATTGCTAAGGTTATTTGAGAAAAACCAAGAGTTAGCAACTAAAAATGAAACCAGACTTTTGTTTGCTAGTTTATACATTGCTGGTGCGTATGGTTTGGTATTATTTAATACAATGATTACTCAATTAGGTTAACTACAAATACAACCACTAACCAATAAAATCAGCTGTTGCACGCTCGCCCAAACTCGTGCTTGAGGTAGCAGTGTACTTTGGTAGTGCTGTGTTTTATAGAATAATTAATGTTTGTGAAGTTCCCCCAAAAAACTGGACACTAAATTATAACAATTTAGGAGTCCAAAATGACCATAAAGAAACAAAAATTCACCAAAACCTTTAAACTAGAAGCCCTGCATTTAGCAAACCAGCCTAATACCTCTGTAGCGCAACTTGCAAGAGATTTAGGTATTCGCCGTAATATGATCTATAAATGGAGGGAGCAGTTGAATAAAAAACAAGACAAAGCCTTTAAAAGAACCGCTGATAACACCAATACACCCCATCACAAAGCAACACATGCTGAATTACTAAAACAAAATAAACAACTAGAAAAAGACCTAAAGCTTGCACAAATGGAGGTAGAAATCCTAAAAAAGGCCAAGGTCTACTTCAAAAGCCAAAACACTTAAGGTTTAAGTTTATTGCCACTGAGGCAACAAACTATCCAATCACTGTTTTGTGTGGGTGTATGCAAGTATCCAAAAGTGGATACTACTATTGGAAAAATACACCACAAAGCCCAAGAAGTAGGCAAAACGATAAGATTTTACTAAAGATAATCCAAGCCTTTAAACATAGTAGAAAAACCTATGGATCACCTAGGATTTACGCAGAACTAAAAGCACAAGGCGTCAAAGCGAGCTTAAATAGAATTGCAAGACTCATGCATAAAAATGGCATTCACGCCCATTTTAGCATTCGTCATAAGAGAGTTAAAACACCTAGAAACAATGTCAATTTTGCCCATAACATTTTAAACAGAGAATTTGCTGCAACAACACCTAATACCAAGTGGGTTAGTGACACCACTTTTGTCTGGACAAGTCAAGGCTGGTTATATTTAGCAACAATCGTTGATTTATATTCTCGTAAGGTTGTTGGTTGGGCAATAAGTGCTAGTAATGACACCCAACTGGTTATTAACGCACTGTCAATGGCAATCAATAACAAATCAAGACAACAAGCCGTGTTACTACATTCTGACCAAGGATCAACTTATAGAGCCTATGAATACATCACACTATTCAAAGCAAATAATATTACCCAAAGCATGAGTAGAAAGGGTGAATGCCATGATAATGCAGTTGCTGAGAGCTTTTTTAACACCCTGAAAACAGAGTTAATTAATCAACAAACCTATCAAACTAGGCGAGAAGCAAGCAGTGCTATCTTTGAATACATTGAAGTGTTTTATAACAAAATCAGACGACATTCAACGATTGGTTATTACTCACCTAGTGATTATGAAAAGAGGTTTTATTGCAATAACACTCCCTAATTTAATATTAAGCCTTTAAGACTTAAATTAGGGCTTGGAACAAGTTCCAAGTTGGGGCTTTGCCCCAAACCTAGAGAAAACCATTCAATTAAAAAAACAATGGGAATTTAATAAAAAAATAGGCTTATAATTTATTGGGACGGTGTCCAGTCAAGTGGGGGAAGCGCACTCTGACCCTAATTATTCGGTAGTGCTGTGTTTTATAGAATAATTAATGTTTGTGTCCCCTTATCTTTCTCGTGCTTGAGGTAGCAGTGTGCTTTGGTAGTGCTGTGTTTTATAGAATAATTAATGTTTGTGTCCCCTTATCTTCGTTATCTTAATACAAGTAAACTGCGCCAGCATCATCAGTCTCTTCATTAGTCTGGTCGCCATCAACCCCGCTAGCATTGCTATCCTCATCTGCAGCACCCACTGCTAAGGTGTCTCCATCATCACTTAGGCTAACAGCAGTGCCAAATCGATCAAGTCTCTGAGTATTACTGGCTTTAACATATGCCTGTTGTCTCCAAGTGCCACTATCAAGCGTAAATACATACACTGCACCAGCAGAATCAGCAGTGTTATCAGTCTCATCACCACCAATGCCCGCAGCATTGCTATCCCCATCTGTAGCACCGACTGCTAAGGTGTCTCCATCATCATTTAGGCTAACAGCAGTGCCAAATCGATCAT
The DNA here is from genome assembly GCA_965206195.1 of Gammaproteobacteria bacterium. Lineage (GTDB taxonomy): Bacteria > Pseudomonadota > Gammaproteobacteria > PS1 > Pseudothioglobaceae > JAAOIF01. Next base: position 1,192,714 of record CBDBIZ010000011.1, on the reverse strand, counting down.
TTGCGTCTGTGTTGCTGGCTTTAATATATGCCTGTTGTGTCCAATTATTATTGCTATCACGAGTAAATACATACACTGCACCAGCATCATTAATAGCGTTATTACCCTCACCACTATTAATGACCCTAGAACTGCTCCTCTCACTTACAGCACCCACTGCTAAGGTGTCTCCATCCTCATCTAGGCTAATAGCACCGCCAAATCGATCATTTGCGCCCGTATTGCTGGCTTTAACATACGCCTGTTGTCTCCAAGTGCTACCATCATGAGTAAATACATACACTGCACCGGAGAAAGTAGCAGCATTATTATCCTCACCAGTATTAATGCCGCTAGCATTGCTATCCTCACTTGAAGCACCGACTGCTAAAGTGGTACCATTGGCACTTAGGCTAATAGTAGTACCAAATCGATCATTTGCGTCTGTGTTGCTGGCTTTAATATATGCCTGTTGTGTCCAACTGCCACTACCAAGCGTAAATACATACGCCGCACCGGAGAAAGTAGCATCGTTGTTATCCTCACCAGTATTAATACCCGTAGCATTGCTATCCTCATCTGCAGCACCCACTGCTAAGGTGTCTCCATTGGCACTTAAGCTAACAGCAGTGCCAAATCGATCACCTGCGTCTGTGTTGCTAGCTTTAACATACGCCGTTTGTGTCCAATTATTATTGCTATCACGAGTAAAGACATACACTGCACCAGCACCACTAGCAGCATTATTATCCTCACCAGTATTAATACCCGTAGCATTGCTATCCTCATCTGCAGCACCCACTGCTAAGGTGTCTCCATCATCACTTAGGCTAATAGCTCTGCCAAATTGATCACCTGCGTCTGTATTGCTGGCTTTAATATACGCTGTTTGTGTCCAATTATTATTGCTATCACGAGTAAATACATACACTGCACCAGCAGCACTAGCATCATTATTATCCTCACCAGTATTAATGCCGCTAGCATCACTATCCTCACTTGAAGTACCCACAGCTAGGGTGGTGCCATTGGCACTGAGGCTAACAGCTCTGCCAAATTGATCACCTGCGTCTGTGTTGCTGGCTTTAATATAACCAATGCTGTCCACCAGAGTGTCGGTGACGCTCAATTCAGTAGTTTCACTACACTGCTGATTGCTAGCATGACTTGCGGGAGTGGGACAACTGGCAAGCCTATAGCGGGCATTTACTCTTTGGTAAAGTGGCACAATTAAGGTGTGGTTGTTACTTCCTGCAGCAATATCAGCACCTACTTGGCTAAAGCCACTACTACCATCTGGGTTTTCAAGTAGTTCATAATGATCGACCTCAGCCTGTGAGTCATCTTGCCAAGTAAAGCTAAAACCCTTAATTGGGGTAAATTCAAGGTTAAAATTCATTACTGCTGGTAATGGCTCTACTGTAATGCTAATGGTCGCCATAATAGTGTTATCATCATTGGCAGTGGCAGTAATTATTGCTGCGCCGTCAGCAATACCGGTGACCACCCCAGTGTTGACATCCACCCTGGCAATAGCAGGGTTACTGGAACTATATGCAACTGAGGGATCTAGCGCATCAGCAGGTGAAGTATCTGCTTGTACAGTGGTGGTAGCGCCTATGGCAATACTGCTGCTAGGGGTGGCAGTCAGGGTAATTGAGCTAATTATAATAGTACTGCTGTTATTAGTCCTGATTGTGGTAGTGGCAGTGGCATCAATCACACTAGCAACTACTGAGGCGGTGTTGGTGTTAGCCTCTAGGTTGGTTAATGCAGTGGCTATCAAGCCTTGAATAGCAGCAGTATTCATGCCAGCTAAAAAGTCAATTACTGCGGCAGTATCGGTGCTGCTGCTAACGCTGGCAGTGTCTGAACCGATTTGTGAGATGACTGCCAGGGCAATGGCGTATTGGTCATTGGGGTCGTTAGGGTCAATAACCGCATTGGGAGCTTCTAGGTCGGTGGGAATCAGAGTGGTAACATCAGCAGTGGCAGTGCCAGTGCCTGCTAAGCCAAATTGTCTGCCAACTTCACCATTCCTAAGCAGTGCATCGGTGGCAATCGTGGCGGTGATGGTGGCTGTGTTGCTGCCGCCAGCACGTTGGAAGGCCAGCTGAGTGAGTGGGGTAACCGCCAGCATGATATTATTACTGGCTGTTTCAACCACTGCGGTTAGGGTGCTGGTCAGGGTGGCTGGCAAGCCACTGGCCTCATCAGTATAGGTGCCACCAGCGCATTGAATAACCGCATTGCCAACCAGATTGCTACTAAAGGTGGCAACACCATCGGGGTTTGATTGAGCTGTGAGTTGGGTATTGGGGCTAGCTACGGCAAAAGCCACGCAGTTTGATGTTGCTACTTTGGCAGCATGAACGGTTACCCCAAAGCCTGCAATAACTGAACTTGAAGAGCCTGAGTTTGAAGAGCCACACGCCGTTAAAACCACGGCAATGGTGCACAGTAATAATAATTGGGTGAGCTGAGTTAACGCACTAGAAAACGCCCCCCCCCCCCCGCGATATTGACTATTAGCAGCAGACGTGCGTGATTGGACTGGTGGTTGGACTGGTGATTGGGTTGATGGTTGAGTGTTCATGATGTTGCCTTGTTAAAAGTTAAAAAAAGTTATTAGAGCTGATATTGAAAAGTTATTGGAGATTATATTGTAATTAAATGACTTGTGGGGATTATATGGCAATTGAGCAGTTGGTGTCAATTAAATATTAAAAAAATAAAAAGATAAAGAAAGATAAAGAAACATAAGGCAAGGGACATAAACATTAATGATGCTTATTGACTACCCTTAGGCTTGGAGTTGGTTGCTTTTTAATAATACCACTCAAAGCTATGCAATTGTTGTTAAGTGGAATGCAACAATACCACTCAAGACCAGTTGACCTACCATGCTATTTTAACTATAACCTAATAATAACAGTATTAATACAAAGGGGCTGGGTTGCGCTATTTTAATATAATTATCATCAGATTAGCGCTCAAATAATGCTAAAATTCTAAGTCTAATAATCATTAAACATTTTTGTGTTTGCCTATTTAACCCTGTTAATTCTTTATGAACAAGAAACAGTCTTGCACTTTTTTTAAAGTCGTATAAAGTGCTATCAAGTAGCATAAAATAACAGCTGTTGTGTTTGCGCTTTCTTAACTTATGACAAACAATCATCATCGATCTGTTATGTTTGATGAAGCTATTCAAGGGTTAAATATTAAAAAAGGCGGCGTGTATGTTGATGCCACCTTTGGACGTGGCGGTCATGCTTGCGGCATCCTTGAACGATTAAACGAATCAGGCAAAGTGATTGCCTTTGACCAAGATATTGGCGCTATTGAGTACGCCAAAACACATTTTAATGATGCACGATTAAGCCTCATTCACAGTGCTTTTTCAAACATGAGCGAGGCACTTGAAGAGCAACAATTACTCGGAAAAATCGACGGCATTTTAATGGACCTGGGTGTTTCTTCACCACAACTAAACAATGCCCAACGTGGTTTTAGTTTTAATGCTGATGGTCCGCTTGATATGCGCATGAACCAAGCCCAAGGCATGAGTGCTCAGCAATGGTTAGCGAGTGCTGATGAGGCACAGATTGCCAATGTGATTTATCAGTTTGGTGAAGAGAAGAAAAGCCGACATATTGCTCATGCGATTAAAAAGTACCAGCAAAATCAGCCGATTAAAACTACATTGCAACTGGCAAATATTATCTCAAGTGTGGTCAGAGCAAAACACAAACATCCTGCTACACGTTCGTTTCAAGCCATTCGAATTTTTATCAATCAAGAATTGCAACAACTTGGTACAACCTTACAACAAAGCTTGCAATTACTAGCACCTGAAGCAAGGCTATGCGTGATTAGTTTTCACTCACTTGAAGACCGAATGGTTAAGCAATTTATTCAAAAAAACTCCAGACAACGGCAACTACCTAAAGGCTTGCCAATTACTAACAGCGAGATAAAAACAACTGCACTCATTGATATGGGTAAGCAATTTGCCAGTGCGCAAGAGTTGCACGTCAACAAACGCTCAAGAAGTGCTATACTCAGAATAGCGCAACGTAATTTATCAGTAGTAAAATCATGACAAATGTAGGCAAAATTAACTTATTGTTAGGGCTTGTTATTGTGATTTTGGCTTTTTATAGTGTTGTTTGGCATCATCAAAATTATTTGTTGTACCAACAATCCAAACAACTTGAGCGTCAAAATCAACAAATAGTTGCTATGCACAAGCAATTACTGAGTGAGCATTCACAACAAATTAATGGGTTTCAAATTAAAGCCAAAGCACTTGATATTTTAAAAATGCTGCCCGCCTCAGCCGAAACTAGCAAAGTGATTACGTTATGAGCAATAAATTTAAAGCGGTTAAAAACCCCAAGGCACTGATGCCAGAACGAGTGCAAAATTACTGGTATCGACAAGGTGCAATTAAGTATTTTTTTGCGTTGTTTTTGCTGTTATTTGCTTTTAGAATTATCAATATTCATGATTTGAATGCTGGAGATATTTCCCTGCAGACAAAAGGCAATCAACAGGCTGTTAATAATTTTCAAATCAAAGCGCGCCGTGGCGATATTTTGGATAGAAACCATGAATTGCTGGCGAGTAATTTGATTTTAAAAAAAGTCAATCTTGACCCGACCCTACTACAAAGTGCCTTTATTCCGAAATTGGCAGATGCTTTGGTGATGCCAGAGGCGAGATTGCGTCAAGCCATTGGGAAAAAACTCAGTAAAAAAGCAGGTCGGCGGCATTTGCTAATTAAAAAAAATATCAAACTCACCAACCCGATTCTTGAAAATATCAAACTGTTAAAAAAACAAAGAATGCAAATTTGCACAACCAAATCGGTGGAAAACACGTTTAATTTATTAGACAAAGTATTGATATTTGCAAAAATCAAATCCACGCAAAAACCCTATCAGCAAGTCAAAGTTTGTAAAAAAGAATTTATTCAAGGCGTTGCATTACAAGCAGATTCGCTTAGGCATTACCCAAAATCTAGTTCATTAGCACCACTACTTGGTAGGGTCAATGCTAACGAAAAAGGCACCTCAGGTATTGAAGGTGAATTTGATGTGGCACTAGCTGGAGAAAATGGCAAAACGCAACTTAATTTTAGCCCAAACTCTCAAGGCTCGTATTTTAATCCAATAACCAAAAGCACACTTAAACACGGGCAGGACATAGTGCTTACCATCGATGCTAATATTCAATTTCACACCTACATGGCGATTAAAGAATCGGTTGAAAAACATCAAGCAGATTCTGGCTCAGCAATTGTACTAGCGCCAAGTGGAGAAATTTTAGCCTTGGTAAATTATCCAGCCGATAACCCTAATAATAAGCGTATTTACAATGCTAAAAATTATCGCAATCATGTACTCTCAGACAAGGTTGAGCCTGGCTCAACCATGAAGCCATTTACCATGCTCTTAGCACTTGATAAAAACAAAATAACTGCAACTAATGATGAAATCATTGATGTCTCAAAAGTCATTGGGCATATTAAACCCGACGGTAAATACAAGAAAATGACGATTAAAAAAATCTTACAAAAATCACACAATCTTGGCACTGTTAATGTCGCCGATAGATTGGATAAACAGGATTTTTACAACACCTGGAATAGGCTCGGATTTGGACAGCCACTTGGACTCATCCCCAGTATTGAAAATTCAGGTTCACTCAGACACTTTAGCACTTGGACATTGGCTGATAAACACACTTTGTCGTTTGGACACGGTCCGATGGAGGCCAACTTAGCGCAACTTGCTAGAGCTTATTTGGTATTTGCCAATCAAGGCAATATGCCTGCTTTAAAATTGGTTAAAGGCGTGAATACAATACAAAATATAACGCCCGTATTTAGTATGCAATCAACCCACAAAATTGCCGCGCTACTTGACGATGTGGTTTCTAACGAAGGCTCTGGTTATCGCGCACAAATCAAAGGTTACAACGTTGCTGGAAAAACTGGCACAGCAGAAATGGTGGTTAATGGCACGTATAACAAAAAAGGCGCAAAACGTACATTTTTCACCGGTTTTGTACCTGTCAAACAGCCTAAATATATTATGGCAATACGCCTAGACTATCCCAAAAAATGCTATACTTCTTGGGATCCAAATATTCGCAATAAATGTGAGGGTTCAAACTCTGCCGCCATGGTGTTTAAACAGGCAATGGAAAATATTTTAAACAGTGATACCTCGATTAAACTAAGCATGAAAAAATAACAACGCCTTTAAAAAGAACTTGGGTCATGACAACTTAAGCGGCTCTTTTCTGAATATTTCAAGCAAAATCTTGTAAAGACTTTGCTTGCGATTATTAAACCTAAACTCACATTCTTTAAGGAGTAAATTAAACATCTTTTTATCCATACCTTTAAACTTTACTAATCGTGTTTTTACATATCCCCAAAACGATTCAATACCATTAATATGTGAGTATCCTCTGACAAATTCATCTTTACCATGATGGACTCTAAAATGCTTTTTATAACCAAAATCTACAAGTCCATTATACCCTCGCCAGCCATCTGAATGAATGACACTATCGATACTCGTCCTTCCTTTGATAATCTCAGTATAAACTTCGTCACCTCTTTTAAGTAGTCCAAATACGACGATCTTACCTTCTTTTTAAGCGCCTTGGCATCAGCATTGGTTTTGCCAACAAAGCCGCCGTCTTTTAGCTCTAATTTAATTTGTACGCCTTTGGCCGCCATTGTGTATAATTACCTTATGTTTTGGTTATTTATTATTGTCGTTCTAGCTGCCGCCTTTGTTGTTGGCTATAAAATCTCGCAAGCTATTTTTGGTGATGAATGATTGCCAGCTCCATTATTTGCAATTGTTTAAAAACTTCGTCTTTAAACTCCAACTTATCTATTACCACACTTACCTGTGTGTAGTCCAATCCTAGTACTTTGCCATTAAAGTTATAACGCCAACAAGTTTGGCAGGCAATAAATAAATTTAACGGCTTGATATTCTCAGGCAAAATGCTGATTTTTTCTGGGCTAATGCCTGAGATTTTAAAAAAATCAGCATCTTCAGTTAGTGCCTTGTTGTCGCTAAAAAAGGCAAATTCAGCAATTTGTACTAAATTTGCCGCAGGTTCTTTTTTACGATTGATTCATTATAAGTGCTAATAATGGCTAAGCTAATTTGCGGATCGAGTTTTACTGCTGTTAAAATTTCACTATCAGCCAAAGGCTTGCCATTAGCTCCACGACCTCTTCTGCCTTTTACACGCCCAGCGCCAAAGTAAGATTCATCGACTTTTATCTGCCTCACAAGCGGGGCAGATAAAAGTTTAGATAATTCAACAAATCTAAGCCTAGTTGTTATCAAATATTTGTTGATTATTTGCCTACTTAGTCCAATTAATTTTTGGATTTGAACAGCGCTTGAATCCAAAGAAAAATACCTGATTATTTCTCTAAATTTTGCTTCTGAAATCCTTGAACGGATTACGTACTTGCTTTTCATTGCTATAACAACACTTTATCATGTTGTTGTACATGCTTAAGTTATCATGACTCTTGTTTATTTTATGGTGGCTGAAAGTGTTGCAGCAAGCATTTATTGATATTATGAGTTTTGGGCGTTTTTTTCAAACGCTACCCCCTGGTGCTCTGGAGAGGGAGTGTTACTGGTTTTATAGTATTTAAATATTATTTTGACAATAGTATTGATAATAGGTATCATTCTCATTTCAGTAAATCATAATATTGTTGATTGCTGATTATATTTTTAACAAAACATAAAGGACAAGTACTCATGAAAAAACTCAATTTAATACTATTATCAACTTTACTAACAGGTCCTATTTTTGCAGCAACAGAAATGGATGCATTAAGAGAGCGTCTAACCATGCTTGAAGAGCAAATGCAAGCTGAGTCAGCACTGAGTATTGGTGGTGTGATTGAGGTGGAATATGGTTTTGATAGGCCAAAGACGGGTGAGAATGAGGATGAAATAACGCTTGCTACTGCAGAATTAGGTGTGGCAGCTAACTTGAATGAAAACTTTGTTGCTTATGTGACTTTGTTGTACGAGCAAGGCGAGAATAACGACAATATTATCGTTGATGAAGCAGTACTCAACGGTCAGACAGTTGGCGGCAAATATTCATTTGCGCTTGGTCGTCAGTATGTGCCTTTTGGTGTGTATGAGACGGCACTTATTTCTGACCCTGTGGGGTTAGATATTGGCGAGACTAATAACGAAGCCATTGTATTGAGTGCTAATTTTGCCAAAGGGTTTTCCGCTGCTGTTTGGGGGGCGGATGATAGTAATTCTGGTATTTCTCTTGGTTATGATAATGACATCTTTACTGTTGGGGTTGACTGGATTGAGAGCGTGGTTGAGGACGATGGCGAAAATGCTCTAGCCATCTACGGTAGTTTTAGTTGGGAGGATTTCATCTTAATTGCTGAGCGTATTGCTGAGATTGATGGTGATAATGAGGCTGAATCAACTCAGGTTGAACTTGATTATGCCTTTGATGCTTGGACTTTTGCTGTTACTTATAATGACATTGATAATTTTGGTGATTATGATGCTAATTTGGGCTTTGGTGTTGAATACGAGCTCATTGAAGGAGCAGGTTTGGCTGCGGAATACAAAACACAGAACAGAACCGACAACACTGGCAATGATAATGTTATTACCCTACGGTTGGCCTACGAATTTTAAGCTCTAGCTTTTACAATATAAGGAGAAGTAAGTATATGAACACACAACAAAGAATCATTGTCTCATTAGTATTAGCTTTGGTCATGGTAGTATCAACTGTGCAAGCGTTTTGGGGAGGCAATAAGACCAATTCCATCTTACAGGCTTATGCCGATATTGCCATAGCAAACTATACTGACGCACTCAATGATGCCAAGGCAATGCAGCAGGCAATCAAGCGTTTTACTAATAATCCAACACCAGCTACTATGGCCATTGCTAAGGCAGCATGGCTAAACGCTCGTGAGTCTTATGGACAAACTGAAGCATTTAGATTATCTAATGGTCCAATTGATGCAGAACAGGGCTGGGTGTTGAGTGCCTATGGTGCGCCTGAAGGGCAATTAAATTCTTGGCCACTTGATGAGAATATGATTGATTACACCATTGATGGTAAAGGCAATAAAACTTCTGGCAGTATCATTGACACAGTGGGTGTATTTAAGCCTAGTGGCGAAAATTCGACTGCGGTCAATGTATCTACAATAACACCCGAGGCGATTGCATCGCTAAATGAAAATGGCGGGGATGCTAATGTTGCAACAGGTTATCATGCGATTGAGTTTTTGCTATGGGGTCAAGATCAAGACTACAGCAATTTTATGAGAGATACTATTACCCATGGCGCTTTGACTGCGGGGCAAAGAACAGTTGTTGATTACACAACAGCCGCAAACGCCAATCGTCGAAAACAGTATTTGAATGCAGCAGCGGCATTAATTGTGTCTGACCTTGGGGTGATGGTTTCAGCTTGGGCCAAAGATGATAGTAACAATTATCGTGCAGCATTGCTGGGTAAAAATGTTGACGATAGTAAAAATATCAATAAAAACACTGCACTCAGTCAGATCTTTGCAGGCATGGGGATGTTTATTAAATCAGAGCTTGCGAACGAGCGTATTGCAATTGCAATATTAACACCGAGTGAGGAAGATGAGCATAGTTGTTTTTCTGATAATACGCACCGTGATATTACGCAAAATTATCAAGGATTTAAGAATTTGTTATTTGGTACCTATAATGGCATAGATTATGGTGCGGCACCAATTGATGCGGTGTCTGATAAGAGTAAGTTAATGAGTTTAATTGCATCGGCGGATAACAAGGTCAATAAAATGAATGCTTTGGCGCAGGTCTCTCGTCATTTTGACTATCAAATCCGTCCTCACGATTCTCAAGCAGTACAAATTAAAAAACTTAAAAATGAGTTAAGAGCAATTGGTAATCAAATGATTGGTATTGCCAAGGCCAATGGCATTGATTTGACTATTGGTGATGTGACTGATAGTGAAGAGACCAAACTTTAGTAACCTAGCCTTACTGCTAAAACCAACCTTTGTTATTTTGATGGCGGAGGTTGTTTTCGTTTCTAAAAGCTATGCGAATAATTGGCTTGATGATGAGCAGTTTATTTTGGGCAAGAGTTTTTTTGAAAAACCTTGGGTAGCATATCCTGCCTCCACTACGGCGCGCGACGGGCTGGGTCCGCTATTTAATCAAAACGCTTGTGTGAATTGCCATCCAAAGGGAGGTAGAAGCCATCGTTTTGTTGTCAAATTAGACAACCCTAATACGGTTTACGGTACGCAGATTAATACTCAATCTAGCGCTCGAGTGCCTGTAGAGGCAGAAATCAAGGTAGCTTATCAAGAGCAAATATTAAGCTATGCTAATGGTGATAAAGTCACACTTAAAAAGCCAATTATCCAATTAAACCATTTAGGTTATGGCAAGCTTGATAGTGCATTATCAATTCGAATTGCACCTTCTCTGCATGGACTGGGTTGGCTAGAGCGTGTACTAAAGAAACCTCTACATCGCTTTAATCTAAGTGCCAGCGAACCTTCTATTTTGGCACAGGTGGCAAATGCGGCACATAATGACCTGGGGCTAACCAACCCGCTACATCCCAATGAGAACTGTACTGAGCAGCAAATTAAATGCCGTCATGCACCCAAGAGTTATGATTTTGATTTGCCAGCATATCGTTTAGAAGCAATCGCTTATTTTGTGCAAAACTTAAATCAGGTAAGTGCTGTTAAGCCAATTAAGTTGTTTTCCACAATTGGTTGTAACATCTGTCATACGCCAAGTTACACATTAAAGAAGCGCAAAATTTATCCTTATAGTGATTTGTTAGTGCATGACTTGGGCGAAGGTGGTTTTCGCACTGCACCACTATGGAACAGCAAAAAAGCACCTAATTTTTGGCATGATGGGCGCGCCGAAACAGTTGAAGAGGCAATTTTGTGGCATGGGGGCGAGGCACAATCAGCTAGGGAAAGTTTTATGAATTTAAGTAAAGAAGACAGAGTAGAGCTTATCAAGTTTATTGAACAGATATAGTAAGACATAAGTATGATGAAATCATTACAAAATAATAAAAAACGGTGGCGCGCGCCAAGGGTAATAGTCTTATTATTAGCAACTGTGCTATTTTCTCTCTTTGCCAATGCCTTAGATGAGGTTTTTTGAGCAGGTAATTATTGGCAATGTTGATCACTCAATCAAGAGTATTAAACAAATAAGCATCAGCATCGAAAAGGGGCAGAGTGAAGAAGCACAAGCATTATTCTCTATTGGTCACTCATTGGAAAAAAGTTGAAACGACTTATGTACTGGGTAATCTAAATAAAGATTATTTGGATACGCTAAGATACATTGATATTTTTCACGGCAATAATGAAAACATTAAAGCACAATTAGCATTGATTATTGATAATTCAGAGGATTTGTCATATGCCTTATATAAGCATTCACATAAGAGTATTAATGTATTTGAATATTTGTTATTCACTCAAGATTTGTCTAATACTAGAGTGAGAGATATGGCACTCACGATAGCAAAATCCATTGAGCGTTATTTGGAGGATATTAAACATGCTTACCAAGCACTCAATCCTTTGACTTTTTATCACGTTCATCTTGTTGAGTTGTTACTGTTTGGTTTGCGCTATTCATTGGTTATTGGTTTAGTGAGTGGGATGTTTATTTATTGGTTTGGTGCGATAATTGGTATTTATGATATTCTCGGCGTGAATACTTTGGCTTTGGCTTTTTCCTTAGCAGGTTCTAATCTTAGGCACTCACATGTCGGCATTAGTTTTGGTGATACAATTGAGCGATTTTTAATCTCACTAAAACAACACCAAATCCATCATTCTAAAGACCATCGCCATGTTAATTTTGGTGGATCTTTGGCGATTTGGAATTGTATATTTAACTCCTTGGCGCTGTCTGGGCATATTGATGGTTTAAAATTTAGTATAAAGCGCGATGAGGTGAAGCACTTTAGATGCCTTCATCAGCTTATTTTTCATCCTTTTTATTCACTATTTTTGCTATTCAAATCAAAATGAGATTTTTGTTACTATCCCTGGTCCTAATCTTGAGTAGTTGTGGTACAAAGCAAGACTCAACTACACAAAAACAACTGCTGGGGCAGCAGTTGTTTTTTGATCCGATTTTATCTAATAACAAAACTCAATCGTGCAGCACTTGCCATAATCCTAAGTTTGCTTTTGCTGATAATCGTGATAATGGCGTTGCAGCTATGGTATCACTTGGCGATGATGGTACAAGTTTGGGCGATAGAAACACACCAAGCGTGGCTTATGCAATGTTTTCGCCTGAATTTCATTTTGACAAAAAGACTCAACAATGGGTTGGTGGACAGTTTTATGATGGACGAGAAAAGAATCTAAAACAGCAAGCCAGTACACCACCATTAAACCCAATTGAGATGAACATGCCTAACAAGCAGGCTGTGGTCGAACGCCTTAGGTGCCACAGTGTTTATGCCAAGCAATTTATGGATATTTATGGAGATGATATTTTTGACAATAGTGATAAGGCTTATGATGCCGTGGCACAAAGTATTGCAGAATTTGAAAAAACCAAGCTGTTTGCTCCCTTTGATTCTAAGTATGACCGCTACCTCAAGGGGCAATATGAGTTGACAGATCTAGAAGATTTGGGTCGTTCGTTATTCTTTTCAAATAATAATACTAATTGTTCAAATTGTCATCAATTGAAAAAACGCGATGATGCCCAAGGCGAGACTTTTAGTAATTATGAATATCACAATATTGGCGTGCCAATCAACACCAAATTGCGTACAAAGAAAGATGTGAGTGCAATTGACCATGGTCTTTTGTCAAACCCACAGGTTGTTGACAAAGTACATGACGGAAAAATTAAAGTGCCGACACTTAGAAATGTTGCCATCACTAGCCCTTATATGCACAATGGTGTATTTGAAAAACTGCCGACTGTGATTGCGTTTTATGATCAATATATCAATAGCAAGCGCATTAATAATCCAGAGACTGGCAAACCTTGGGCAACTCCTGAGGTGCCTGAGACTGTCAATAATGACGAGCTTAAAAAAGGCAAAAAACTCTCAGATAGAAAGATACAGGCTTTGGTGGTTTTTTTAAAAACTTTAACAGACAGGCGCTACGAGCATTTGTTAGACCTTTAACTCAAGAGCAGAAGCCTGTAATTTATTCGTATGTATCATTTTCTTGTAATAGTAGATAATCGCCATTATTTTATTTTTGGGTCTTAACCAGTTAAGACCCAAAAATAAATATACAATTCGTTCCCGCATTTTACACGAGTAAGTTTTAAAGAAAGAATTAACACAATTAAATAGCCAAATACACAACTATTTAACGGCTATTAGACTTAGAATTTTAGCATTGCCTGAACTTTTACATGGTTTTTTAAAGATTACACATATTTATCATAATAAATAATTTTTATTGGTTTATAATTGGCAGCGAACACATTAGTTATGTATAACGATATGTTTTAAATATTTCATTAATAATAAACGGAGAAAAACATGGAAGAAATTAGTCAAGAAAAATTTGAAGAAAATCAAAAAGTTTTTTTGGATGTAGTAGCGCGCTATTATGGCGACCCAGATTTTAAGGCAAAATTGGATGCAGACCCAACTACTGTTTTAACAGAGGAAGGTGTTGAAATTCCAGAAAATAGTAAGGTTGAGTTGTTATTTAATACTGAAAAATTAATTCATATCGTCCTACCTTATTTGGAAGGTGAAGACGACTAACCTTGTAGTTAGTAATTTGTAATGATGCGTATTATTTTATATGTCTTATTATTATTTATTACTAACAACACTATTGTTTTAGCTAATGTTGACTTGCTGACTACTTATAAGTTGGCATTAGACAATAGAGAAGATTTTAAAATCGCCAAAACACAATTAGCCGTACAAACACAGCTTAATAGACAAACAAACTTCGATTTATTGCCACAAGTAAGTGCCTTAAATCAGTATTCTAAAAACCTAGATAACAACCCATTTTTGGATTCTTCTGATCGGTATAATTCCTTACGGTTAACACAATCAGTGTTTGATTATTCTAAAATAATTTCTTATCAAAAAACAGACCAGGATTCTGCTGTTGCACAGTTGCGCTATGAAGCAAACATACAAGACTTAATTTACAATACAACTCAGGCTTATTTTGAAGTACTTGATTCTCAAGTAGCATTACAATATGCAAAATTACACTCTCAAGATATTAAAAAGCATTTAGAGGGCGTTCGTCAGCGATACCAATTACGCCAGTTAGGAAAGGTGGACTTGATAGAATCAGAAGAAAGCTACGAGGCAGCAAAACTAGACGAAAGACGGATTAAAAACCAATTATCAAACCGTAAATATATATTGGGTAATTATATTGGTCAAGACAACATACAAAAAGGCGTTAAGTCAGCGTCATATCAACTATTAGATAAATTTAATACGAACAATAATTTTGATGATTGGATGAAAATTGCCAAAAAAAATAGTCATAGTGTTCGGCTCAGAGAAGCGCAGTTAAAATCAGATAATTTAAATGTAGATATTGCTAATGCAGGACATCTACCTACTGTCAATTTTTCTGCTGACTACAATTTTAATTCAGATTTTTTAGCCGATAGAGTTTATAGTTTGCAATTATCTATCCCTATTTTTCAAGGATTTTTAATCGATGCAAGGGTTAGTCAAGCAAAGATTGTAGAGAATCAATCGCAGCTTAATTTAGACAAAGCTCGTAAAGTACTACATCAAAGCATCAGAAATGCGTATGATGATTTTACTTACTATCAAGCAAGAATTAAGGCACTAAAAACCATAGTGCAAAAAAATTTAGTCAAACTTCAAGCAACCAAAGAAGGATTTAATGTTAATTTAAGAACCAGTAACGATGTTATTTTTGCCTCATCTGAGTTAAGAGACGCCAATCAGAACTATAGGCAAGCTATTCATCAATATATTTTAAGTTATTTAAGCTCAAAAAGAATTTCAGGCGTATTGTCTCAAAATGATATTGAATTTATTAATGGTATATTTTTTGTAACTGGTTGAAAATGACATAAAACCAAGTTACAAGTCAGTTGATTGCCAAATTACGTGAGCTGCTGGAATTTTTTTAAACATTTGAATTAAGTGAGACCTTTGCATATGATTATTTTTAGAAAAAATGCACTCAATAAAATGTCATCCGCAGATGACCTCGATAAAACAATTCATATTGTTAATTCAGTTTCTTGGATTGCACTCATTGCTTTATATCTTATTGGCATTACCTTTATTACCTGGAGCATACTGGCGACTGTGCAAACTCAAGCCAAAGCACAAGGTATATTCCTGCCACACGATGGCATTATTGTCAGTGTATTGGCAGGTGATGGTGGGAATCTCAAGCAGCTTAATGTCGAAGTAGGTGACAAAGTTAAAGCGGGACAGGTGATTGCCAAGCTGAGCTCTAAAACGTTAAGCAATAACATTAGAATAGCCGAAGATAAACTACAAATAGAGCAAGATTATTTGCAATTAACATCAAAACAAATAGCAGACGAAAAACAACAAAGAGAAATCTTGCATGTTCAAAGTTCACGCTATATTGACGATAAGATAGATGGATTAAGGCTTGAGATCAAAAAACTACAAGAAGAATATGACCACAATAAAGTGCTTTATGACCAACATATTATTACCGAGAGCGTGTTGCGATCATTGACAGTCAATTTAGATCAGCTTAGATTTAATTTAAATGATACGATTTTGCGTAAAAACGAATTGGCTAATAATGATAATATTAAAAGTAACCAAGAAAAAATTAGACTAATTGATATTTCAAAAAATATTGCTAATTATGAGAATCAAGTTAATCAATTAAAACTTAAGGAAAAAGGCTTATTGTTAAAATCACCTATTGCCGGCTTAGTGATTGAAATAGAAGCAAACAAAAACACACAACTTGCATCGCAACAACCCGTTGTTAGTATTGTCAGTTCTGTACCACAGGATGATGCTAGGTTTAATTCGCTAGAATATTTAGCTTATGTTGACGTGCTACATGGTAAAAAAATCCATCCGGGCACAGAAGTAAATATCTCAGTATCTTATTTAGATAGAAATCGCTATGGCATGATTAAAGGAATTGTTTCATCAGTCTCAGAGTTTCCATTAAGTTCAGCTGGCATTCGAGCTAAGTTGTCTAATCAAGATTTAGTGAATTTATTTACAAAAGGCGGGCCTGTTTATCAAGTTATCGTTGAATTGCCTATTAGCTCTGAATCTAAAAGCGGTTTAGAATGGACTGGAAAACAAGGTAGAGAAGTTAAAGAAGTTGAAATTGGCAGTCTGGGTTTAACAGAATTTATTATAGGCAAGCAACACCCAATCTCAATGATGATACCTTGGGTTAAATCGTTATTTCGATGAAGTTCTTAACCAACATTCTCAAAAAAAACCACATCAAAACCCCCACATTATTACAAATGGAGAGCACCGAGTGTGGTGCAGCATCTTTGGGTATTATTTTGGAGTATCACAAGGTTTTTGTCCCTTTGCAAAAACTTCGCACTATATGTGGGATTTCACGAGATGGTAGTAGTGCCTCTAATATTATTAAAGCAGCTCGCAAGTTTAAATTAAAACATAAGGCGGTTAATACCGATATTGACAAACTCAATAAAGATGTAGTCTTTCCAGCCATTTTGTTTTGGAATTTTAATCACTTTTTGGTATTAGAGGGCTATGATGAAGAAAAAAGTATTTTCTATGTAAATGACCCAGCTTCTGGCAGGAGAAAAGTCGGATATAAAGAATTTGACCAAAGTTTTACTGGTATTGCCATTAGTTTTTCACAAGATGAAGGGTTTGAAACAGCTGGCTCTCCACCGAGCAACTATCATCGTTTTCGCTCTCTTTTAGGTGCTTCAAAAGCTGATTTGATTTTTATTACTCTGATTACCTTGTTACTGGTTATTCCTGGTATTACCATTCCTGTTTTCTCCAAAGTGTTTATTGATGAAGTTTTGGTAAATCAATTTAATTCACTTATGCCAGTGCTTATTGGTGCTATGGTAATTATGTTTGTCGCACAGTTTGTTTTGATACTATTACAACAAATATCTTTGGCATTATTGGGCGTTAAATTATCAATAGTGAGCGCAACAAACTTTATGGCACATATTGTCAAACTGCCCATTATGTTTTTTAGCCAGCGTTATTTAGGCGATATTGTTGATAGAGTCTCACTTAACGAAAAAATTGCAACGAGCTTATCACGTAATATTTCCACCAATATTATTAATTTACTCACTTCAATTATCTATGGCGCTGTGATGTTGATGTATGACTACGTCTTGGCACTGATTGTGATTGGCATTATGCTGGTTAATGTTTTGGTGCTAAGATTAGTCAGAGAAGGGCAAAATAATGCCAATCAGGCTATGTTTAAAGAAAAAGCAGTATTGCTTGGTTTTTCAATGAATGGCTTACGTATTATTGAGACTATTAAAGCCTCAGGCATGGGTATGTCGTTTTTTAAAAAATGGGCAGGTTATCAAGCCAAGATGCTTAATGCCGAACAGAAATTGGCAGTTTATTCTTATATTTTGAATCTAACACCTAGTTTTTTAGGCTCTTTGGCATTGGTGTTGGTTTTATATTTTGGTGGTTTTAGTATTTTAGAAGGTACAATGAGCGTTGGCACATTGATTGCATTCCAATCATTAATGAATAGTTTTATGGCGCCGATTTCAAATTTGGTAGGTTTTGCAGCTGAGCTACAAGTACTAAAAGGCGATATTGACCGAACAAATGACGCTTTGCAATACAAGGTAGATAGGCTGGTTAATTTAAAAGACACCGACAAGAAATACCATAATCTATCTGGGGAAATTATTCTAAAAGATGTTAATTTTGCTTATGCAAAATACAGCCCTCCTATTTTAAAAGATTTTAATTTAACGATTAATCCTGGCACGATGCTGGCTGTTGTTGGTGGCTCTGGCAGCGGTAAGTCAACATTAATTAAACTGATTTCTAGATTGCATTATCCAGATTCTGGGGTTATTAATATTGACGATACCCCCTTGAATGAGATTGACCGCTTTTTGTTTTCACAATCTATTTCTGTTGTTAATCAAGAAGTGGTTTTATTTTCAGGCAGTATTCGTAATAATCTCACCTTTTGGAATAATACTATTCCTTTAAAGGATATTAATCATGCTTTAGAAGATGTATGTTTATCAAAATTAATAGACCAGCTGCCGAATGGACACGACTATGAAATAGAAGAAGGGGGGCAAAACTTTAGCGGTGGTCAAAGACAATGTTTAGAGATTGCTAGGGCACTCGTGACCAACCCTTCCATTTTAATATTAGATGAGGCAACCTCTGCTTTGGATTCTGTGGTTGAGCTAAATATTATTGATAATATTAAACGTAGAGGTTGCACTTGTATTATTGTTTCGCATCGTCTTAGTGCCATTAGAGATGCTAATAATATTATTGTCATGAAAGGGGGTCAAATTATTGAATCAGGGTCACATAATGAATTAATGCAAGAAGGTAGTTTTTATCAAGCCTTAATTACCAAACAATGAGAGATAATCAACAAAATACTGAGCATCAGGCATTATTGTCAGCATTAAATATGAAGCCTTATGTTGTTGAAGCAAAGGGCTTTATTTCTTTAGAGGATAAAGAGCAGGTTTTTTGGGTGGCAACGGGCAAAGTTCATGTGTTTGCCTGGTTGTTTGATAGCGGTAAGCCAACAGGCTATAAAAAACATATATGTACATTAAAATCGGGTGATATTTTGCTTGGGTCTTTATTGTATCAACCAGAGGACACTGCTTCTCACCACTATGGTTTTTATGCCTTCTTAGATCATAATACAACTCTACTTACTACCCAAACACAAACATTTTTTGCCCACCACACAACACAAGTTGCTGATAAAGTCAATTATTTTGTTAGCCAAATTTCTCACACGCTAACACCAACTTATAACGCGCTGCATGATTATCAACATGTGGATGATTCGTCAATTGATGTCAGTTATGATAAGGATTGTTGGTTATCTGTTGACACAGCAGCAGCTGTTTGGATCAAAGTTCACCAATCTGGGAAATATTGGCGAGTTGATGATGAAGTCCAACAAACGCTTAAAAAAAACCAATACGCTGCCATCACTAAATTATTGCCTATTCAAATGCCTAGCAACCATCATTTTGATATTGTTGATACCCAAACCTTATTATCACAAAATAATTTAGCCGCCTCTATTGAGATATTTTATTGCTGGATAAAAGCGCAATCTTATCAGCAAATTATCAAGCATATCCAACAACAAGAGCATGATTTTCAACGGGTAAAACGCAATCAGAAAAATTATCTGGCAGATACTTTCCACCGTTTGTATAACGCCTACCGCGGTAGAGTAGATATTACTCCAGTTGATAATATTATTAATAGCGGTTCTAATATCAATTCACTAATCACAGAATTGTGTCGTATCACCAACATAGAGCCTGTTTTGTCCGCTTATCAGGAGCTAGAAGACCTTGATGTTAATAATACCGAGCATATTCAAACTGCATTAAATGCCCATGGATTTGCCCTTAGAAAGGTACATTTAGAGAAAGATTGGTATAAACAAAATTGTTGGATATTAGTAGTCACACTAGAAGAAACAGGAAATAGTTTATTGGTTCACTATGACCGCGATAAGTACTATTACCATGACACAAAATCTGATACATGGTTGGCAATGACAGCAGATATTGCCCAACACCTGAGTAGCGAAGCAATCATGGTTTATAGGTCGCTACCAGATGAACCTATTACCAGTGGAAAATCGTTATTTAAACAAGGATTTTCTTTGGTTCGAAAGGATGTAAAACAAGTTGTTTTTATTGGCATTATTGTCGCTATTATTCAATTAGTCACCCCAGTTGCTATGGGTAATTTACTAGCTGAATCGCTACCTAGTTACGATTTGGGTGCTATCTATGGATATATACTTGCCTTATTTGCCAGTGCTGTTGGGGTTTTGATCTTTCAATTTGTCAATAGTGTTTCGGTTTTGCGGTTAGAAAGTAAATTTGTCTTAGATATGCACGCTGCTGTCTGGATACGATTATTAAAATTACCACTTAATTTTTTTAGAGAATATTCTGTTGGTGATTTAGCCACTCGTGCTAATATTATTAACGATATTCGTAGCATCTGGTCATCTGCCGCAACCTCGGCAATGTTATCTATGTTTTCATTGATTGCAACACTGGGATTATTGTTTTATTATAGTTGGCACTTAGCATTATTGGCTTTATTATTTTTAGTGGCACTTTTAGGTGCTATTACTATTTTTATTAGAGCAACCTTACCACTATTAACTGAAAGTTTTGAGCATAAGAGTAATTTAAATGGGCTACTGTATCAATTACTCAATGGGATTAGTAAACTCAGAATTGCAGCAAAAGAAAACACAGCGTTATCATTGTGGTCAAATACTTACGCCAGATTAACAGCCGTTAATAGAAAGTTCATGGCATATAACGCTTGGTTGCAAGCTATTGTTCAAGTTTTGCCACTTTTTGCTAATATTTTAGTCTTTTCCTTTATTTATTACGGGTTGTTTAAAAACGGTATTAACCCAGATTTTAGTTTGGGTGATTTTATTGCATTTAA
The DNA here is from genome assembly GCA_965206195.1 of Gammaproteobacteria bacterium. Classification (GTDB taxonomy): domain Bacteria; phylum Pseudomonadota; class Gammaproteobacteria; order PS1; family Pseudothioglobaceae; genus JAAOIF01. The sequence continues at coordinate 1,171,954 of CBDBIZ010000011.1, read as the reverse complement.
TGCTGCCTTGGGTCAACTTATTGGCATTCTTATAGCAATCATTGGTATTGCGTTAGGCGCATTAAGCACCATACCGATGACGCAGCGCTTATTGCCAATTCTCTCCGAGCCTGTTGAGTCGAATGTTGGTAAAACAAGTGTGGCAAAAATTAAGGGTGATATTGTATTTAATGATGTTTTGTTTAAATACAAAGACAACATGCCTATTATTTTAAATGAGCTGTCATTAAAGATTAAGTCAGGAGAATATATTGCTATTGTTGGTAAGTCTGGGTCGGGTAAATCAACAATCGCCAAACTAATACTAGGATTCATCTCTCAACAATCTGGCAGAATATTGATTGACGGCAATGACATCAAAGACCTAAATTTAGAAAGCCTAAGAAGACATATTGGTGTTGTCTGGCAAGATACAGGCATTATTCCAGGCAGCATTATGGAAAACATTGCCGCAGGAAAAAGCGATCTAACTGAAGATGATATTTGGGATGCACTAGAGTCAGCAGGCATAAAAACAGAAATCAAAAGTATGCCAATGGGCATACATACCAACATTGCTGAGGGTGGTGCTGGGCTATCTGGCGGGCAAATACAGCGTATTGTTGTTGCTAGAGCCTTGGTTTCTAAGCCAAAAATGCTATTGTTTGATGAGGCAACTAGCAGTATGGATAATATTTCACAAGACGTGGTTAAACAAACTTTAGAGCAAATGAATATTACCCGTATCGTTATCGCGCATCGCCTAACAACCATTAAAAATGTTGATAGAATTTATGTGATAGATCAAGGAAAAATTATTGAATCTGGTGATTATGATACACTTATGGCATTAGAGGGTCATTTTTGCGAGTTAGTCAAAAGGCAAAGTTAGTACGTTTTAATTTGGCACAAACTAATTGTTATAAAAAACACAAATAACCTTGGCTTTTAGAGATAGAATATAAAAAATATAGCGTGTAACACCCTAGTTATTTAAACAAAAAATATCTAGGTAGTTATCAGCACTATAGTCATATATTTCTATTGGAAATGATAAATGTTATTTTTGTACTTTTTTTGTATTTGGATTAGAAAATTGTGAATAAATTTAGTATCGTTAGCAAATTAAAAATTATTAATACTGCTAAGAATACTGGCAATATTAAGCAAACTTGCCAAACGTTCAACATCAGTAGAACGCAATTTTATCATTACAAAAAAACTTTCGAAAAAAAAGGAGTACTAGGCTTGAGTGAGCAGGCAAACAGAATTAAAAGAAGGTATAAATGCAATCAGACAGTTATTAATGAAATTATTAATTTAGCGCTAACATTCCCTTTATTAAGTCTTTCTAGCCTGACCAAAAAGTTAACCAATAAAAAGCTCTCTACCATGGGCTTGTATAACATTCTAAAAGCCTATCGACTAGAATCCAAACAACGGCGTTGGCGGTTTTTTGAAAATGCAATTAAGTCTGGAAATATTCGCAGATTATCAACTCAGCAAAGATTATTTTTAACCAATATCAATCCTTGTTTTGCTTATTATGACAAAGTAAGCTATCCAGCTCAGGCAGTGTCACAGGATGTGATTAATTACACACACAACAACAAAAAATATTATTTATATGTGATTGTAGATAGATACAGTTACTACGCATTTACCTATCTATCTACCGATAAGCAAAAACAACACTCAATTAAACTATTATCCGATGCTATTACTCAATTTTCACAACAAGCACTAACACTCGGCTCAGTTTACGCCAGTTATCTTAAAATGTTTCAAGGTGCGCAAGATTGTCCTTATCAACAATTGCTTAGCCAGTATGCTATTAATTTTAATTTAATTGATACAAGGCCTGAATACGATCATTGTATTGAGTATTTTTTGACCAATATTAAACAAAAACTAGCGCATTATGCTGATCTATCATTGGATAATAAAACATTTTCTGAGTTGACTAATCAATACAATACACAGTATTACAATTCAAATTATCCACACTACAATAAATCCCCCGCTCAAATGATTGATTACTATTTGAGAAGAATGCAAGCATGGAATAAATCATCTAAAATCCTTGCCAGAACACCCAATTTTCTACTGCCTGTTATTCATGTGAAAGACAACAAAAGACAAATATTTAAGCAAGCGCATATCAAGATAAACAAAAAAACCGCTATTTTATTCTCAACGCAAAACACTTTATTGTCTAAGTGAGATTTTTGCATAATTATGCCCACAGGACAAAAATGCAAAGATTGCTAAAATCGGTAATCTAGTATTTTGTTAAGTCATAACTTTAAAAATACCAAAACAATACAATTCGAGTAAAAATAACATTTAGATAAAATTAAAACAATGCACACAGATACTATATTTAAATATTTAAAAAATGGATAGGATGATGAGAAATGAATTACTTTACGATAAAGATTTTCGTAAAAAAATAGCAAAAAACCCTAAAGCAGTATTTAAAGAAATGAAAAATGAATTTTCTTTAGACAATCTAGATATTAAAGTTGTTACCAACAATAAAAACATCACCTATGTAGTGATACCCGTCGAATCTGCTATGAATGTTGATTTAAATGCAATCATGGCAGCAGGCACAGCAGGCACAGCAGGCACGGCCTCTTCCGCTGGATCGGTAAGCACTATTACCAGTACAGTAGGTTCAATTAGCTCAGGTGCTACAGCTGGCACAGCTGGCAGCTTAACCAGTTAGTGCTTAATTAAAAACAACAGGAGTGGATTATGAATAATAGATTTAATTTATACGAAAAAGAAATCAGAAGCAAAATATTAGCCAACCCTCAAGAGTTTTTTAATGATGCGAGTTCAGAGTGGATGTCAGATGTTGAATTCGTTGTTAAAAAAAATAGCAAGGATATTACTTATATTCCAATTCCTTTTTACGATAATGAGTTAAGCAATCAATCATTAGATGAGTTAAGTGCGGCTGGCTGTGCTGGTTCTGCCAGTTGTGTTGGTTCTGTTGGTTCCGCCTCAACACTCGCCACCGTCACCAGCACAGCCAGTTCAGCCGGCTCAGCAAGTAGTTTGGGCTCTGCTGGTTGTGCTGGTTCTAGCTAAACAATCAAACTCAAGGAGTGGATTATGAATAATAGATTTAATTTATACGAAAAAGAAATCAGAAGCAAAATATTAGCCAACCCTCAAGAGTTTTTTAATGATGCGAGTTCAGAGTGGATGTCAGATGTTGAATTCGTTGTTAAAAAAAATAGCAAGGATACCACTTATTTTGTGCTACCTAGTTACAACGCTGAGTTGGACGATAATGCATTAAACAGTTTGAGTGCAGCAAAAACTGGCTGTGCTGGTTCTGCTGGCAGTGCAACAACAGCCGCCACTGCTGGTAGTGTATGCACTACCCTTAGCACTGCTAGCACCCTTTCGAGTGTTGCAACAGCTGGAACGGCAAAATAGACAGAAAGCATTAATTATCAGTTTTACCCACTAAAACCATTGCAAAAGGTTGGTTATTGAGGCCTTTTGCATAAATTGATGCCACCACACATTAACCCAATACAATTGACATCTTGCAAAGATCTATTTTTAGTCCAATAGCTATATGTCTAATTAATAGGGGTCAGAGTGCGCTTCCCCCACTTGACTGGACACCGTCCCAATAAATTATAAGCCTATTTTTTTATTAAATTCCCATTGTTTTTTTAATTGAATGGTTTTCTCTAGGTTTGGGGCAAAGCCCCAACTTGGAACTTGTTCCAAGCCCTAATTTAAGTCTTAAAGGCTTAATATTAAATTAGGGAGTGTTATTGCAATAAAACCTCTTTTCATAATCACTAGGTGAGTAATAACCAATCGTTGAATGTCGTCTGATTTTGTTATAAAACACTTCAATGTATTCAAAGATAGCACTGCTTGCTTCTCGCCTAGTTTGATAGGTTTGTTGATTAATTAACTCTGTTTTCAGGGTGTTAAAAAAGCTCTCAGCAACTGCATTATCATGGCATTCACCCTTTCTACTCATGCTTTGGGTAATATTATTTGCTTTGAATAGTGTGATGTATTCATAGGCTCTATAAGTTGATCCTTGGTCAGAATGTAGTAACACGGCTTGTTGTCTTGATTTGTTATTGATTGCCATTGACAGTGCGTTAATAACCAGTTGGGTGTCATTACTAGCACTTATTGCCCAACCAACAACCTTACGAGAATATAAATCAACGATTGTTGCTAAATATAACCAGCCTTGACTTGTCCAGACAAAAGTGGTGTCACTAACCCACTTGGTATTAGGTGTTGTTGCAGCAAATTCTCTGTTTAAAATGTTATGGGCAAAATTGACATTGTTTCTAGGTGTTTTAACTCTCTTATGACGAATGCTAAAATGGGCGTGAATGCCATTTTTATGCATGAGTCTTGCAATTCTATTTAAGCTCGCTTTGACGCCTTGTGCTTTTAGTTCTGCGTAAATCCTAGGTGATCCATAGGTTTTTCTACTATGTTTAAAGGCTTGGATTATCTTTAGTAAAATCTTATCGTTTTGCCTACTTCTTGGGCTTTGTGGTGTATTTTTCCAATAGTAGTATCCACTTTTGGATACTTGCATACACCCACACAAAACAGTGATTGGATAGTTTGTTGCCTCAGTGGCAATAAACTTAAACCTTAAGTGTTTTGGCTTTTGAAGTAGACCTTGGCCTTTTTTAGGATTTCTACCTCCATTTGTGCAAGCTTTAGGTCTTTTTCTAGTTGTTTATTTTGTTTTAGTAATTCAGCATGTGTTGCTTTGTGATGGGGTGTATTGGTGTTATCAGCGGTTCTTTTAAAGGCTTTGTCTTGTTTTTTATTCAACTGCTCCCTCCATTTATAGATCATATTACGGCGAATACCTAAATCTCTTGCAAGTTGCGCTACAGAGGTATTAGGCTGGTTTGCTAAATGCAGGGCTTCTAGTTTAAAGGTTTTGGTGAATTTTTGTTTCTTTATGGTCATTTTGGACTCCTAAATTGTTATAATTTAGTGTCCAGTTTTTTGGGGGAACTTCAGATAGTTTTTTTATTCTTAAATTTTAGTGTTATTTTTTAGTTGTTAAGTGTTTATTTGATAAATAATAAAACAACTAAGTCAAAATAAAACTCTTTTTTAGATAAACTGCGTACTATAACTAGTTGATATATTATATTTTCAAACTTTCAATTAATAATTAAGGAGATGATTATGGAAAGTGCAAACCAATTATTCTACGATAAAGATTTTCGTAAAAGAATTATACAAAATCCTAAAGAGTTACTAAAAGAGATGCAAGAGAGGCACAGTTTAGAGAATATAGAAATTAAAGTCGTAAGCAATACTAAAGATACCACTTATATAGCGATACCTATTAACTCTAATACCAATACAGATGTTGATTTAAATTTAATAGCAGCAGCAGGAACCGCAGGAACAGGAACAGTTGGTAGCAGCAGTGCAGGCTCTGCTGGTTCTTGTAGTTCTATCAGTTTCTAGCTAAACTCAACTCAATGGGTAGATTATTATTAATAAATTTAATTTATACGAAAAGAAAATAAAAAGCAAAATATTAAACCAACCTTCAAGAATTTTTTAATGATGCGAGTTCAAAGTGGATGTCGGATGTTAAATTCGTTGTTAAAAAATAACAAAAATACCACTTATTTTGTCTACCTAGTTACAGCGGTGAGTTGGATGATAATACATTGGACAGTTTGAATGCGCCAAAAGTTAGTACGGCTGGTTCTGCTGGCAGTGCAACAACAGCCGCCACTGCTGGTAGTTTATGCACTACCCTTAGCACTGCTAGCACCCTTTCGAGTGTTGCAACAGCTGGAACGGCAAAATAAACAAAAGTACTAATCATCAATAAGACCTATGCTATTAATCAACAGTATCAAGCTCTAGCAAGCACTTTATGTACAATAACAACAGAGGCTTAAAAATTCGTTAGTCAAAAAATGTAGTAAAATTGTCAAACGATTCTTTATGAGTTCGACATTGGTTAATAGGCGCACAATGGTCGGCATAACCTAACGCCATCGCACAAACAATGTCCATATCATCACCAATATTCAACTCCTGTTTGATAATTTTTGTGTAATTATTGAGTGCGGCTTGTGGGCAAGTATTTAGCCCAAAATGTTCTGCCAATAACATAATATTTTGCATAAAAAGCCCCATATCAACATAAGCACCTTTGGTGAGGCGTTTATCAAGATAGAAAATCAAGCCAATATCTGCGCCAAAAAATCGATAATTCTCCTTAATAAGTTTAATAACTGATTGCCAATCTACATAGGTTTCACTAAATTCAATATTAGCCGCCTGATAAGCAGCAACGCCAGCATAGTGGCGTCTTAAATCATACGGTGGAAAAAATTCGATAGGATAATAGCTATAATCCTCAGTTGTGGTCTCTCTTTTGTCAAAAGCAACCAATAGACGTTTTATTAATTTTTGTTTACTTCTACCACGCACCACTGCCACATGCCAAGGTTGTAAATTACCACCGGTTGGCGCGTATTTAGCTAAATCCAAGATACGTTTTACTAACTCAATATCCACTGGTTTATTGCTAAAACAACGAGTTGTTTGACGATTTTTAACTAGTGTTGGCAAATCAAGCATAATGGCTGGTTTCTGGTAATCTGGCAATGTTTAAAACTTGGGTATTATCGTGCTGAGCAAGAAAGGCAAAACCAATATCAACTAAACCATAAATGGCTGATAATAAATGTTCATCTTGCGCCCATGAATCACAAAACCATTGCTGGTTAGTCGCAAAACGATTAATCAGTGCTAGGCTTAAAGTTTGAATCATTTTATCTTCATGCTGGGTATATTTTTTTAAATATAAAAAATGATATAAACTATCTATAATTTCTTGAGTGCTAGCTGTGTTTAAATCTTGTGGTAATTTGGCTAGTAGAGTTTGAAGCAGATGTTCTGGCGTGTTTAGCCCTAAATAAATCGCTACATTGATATTTGCATTGCTGGCTGGCTGGCTTGGTTTATCAGTGGTTAAATGAGTAATTAACGTATGATGCAAATCAGGCTCAAGTAATTTAGCGCTGTGGTGATTATCAGGATAAACAGTGGTTAAATATTGTTTTAACCAGGAGGAGTGGTTTGGTTTTTTCAGTGGTTTTTTGGCGATAATATGGTTTAATCTACTCAGCTCTAATTGCTCAGACAAACCCTCTAACATCGCCAGTGTGCCACTAATACCAAGCCCATAATCATCTAATAATTCTGTTTGATTACGTAATAAATCAAGCAAAGCGTTATAACTGTCTAGCATCGCCTCTTGAGTGTCAAAATAGTCTGCTAATTGATGATAGGCAACAATCTGGGCAACATAATCACTCATAGCACCATAATCTCTATTTGTCCAATACGGCTTGGTTTTTAAGAATTGATGTAACCAAGACAAGGCTTGATGATAACACGAGTCTTGATTAAATTCGTACAAACGTTTGAAAAATATAATCAGACCAACTGCACCTGAAAAGTTTCTGGATAACCCTGTTAAAGCATCATACTTTAAAAAAGAGGTGTAGGTAACTTGTGCTAAGTTTAAATCGGGTTTGTGTTCATCCATACGAGACAATATGACCTTTGCAATTTGTTCTGCTAGGGTCAATGGATTATAATCTTTAAGCAAATCTTGCACTTGGTATGAAGGTTTAACAGGAGTTTGTTGAATGGAATACAAAGTTTTTACAATGGAGATGTCTTGCTCTACCTCGTCTAGTCGTTTGATATTTTTCTTAATGTAGAATGACACAGAATCAGTATGCATTCCGTTGGATATTTTATTATCACAGGTGTAGACATTTGTGCTGGCAGTATCTATCTCATAAATAGGTATGTCATTGCGTTTAATACTTTTAAGCGCACTATCAATAATATGAAACGGATAAGCCTTGAGTTTTGCAAATAAATATTGATGATAGGCAATTTCTTGGCGTACACCATCTCGGCAACACTGGCTATTTACCTCAGATATTAAACTATATGCACTCCAAGTGTCAATACTAATGTGTCTAAATCTAGCTTGTTTAATATCTGTCAAAAATGTCATTAAAGCACGATGCCCAGCGGTTGATAACAAGAGTTGGTTGATTGCCCTAAATCCTGCTAAAAAATCCTCAAAATAAGGGTTAATACTTTCAAATTTACCATTCAAATGAACAGCAAAATCCACTGCTTCTAAAGCAATCTGTTGATCGGCATTACCGTATTTAATAGGCGTTCTTTGCTTGCCTGGTGCAACCATACAGGAAATATCAATTGGACTACCATTGTCTTGATCTGGCATCATTCTTGGCAAAATACCAATATTACTAAGCAAATAAATATCGTTTTCTTGCATGGGAGGAGTGCCAACAATGGTCTCATAATCAATAAAATAAGGCATATCGGCACAAGCAATCAGGTTATCGTACCAAAAGTCATTGGCATTTAACACCTGTAATAACCGCAGCCACGCGCCCAATCTTTTATAAAAAGTGGCTACCTCGGCCTGAGTGGTGCAAGTTTTAGCAACAACTTTTTGTTCCCAACCATATTGACCTTGATTGGCAAACTTTGGCGTTAATGGCACACAATTTGAATTAATATCGTGCAAGCTGTTTAACAGTTTTCCAATTGATTCTGTGCCAGATAAATTTTTAGGTTTGTAAACCACATCACCTTGATTGGTTTGAATAATTGCCACAGAACGACCGCCTCGATGCGGGTCACCTAATCCTGGATTGATATTTAATATTGTCAGCGACTCTTGAGTACTAGCTTGTAAAAAATGTTCGGCAATAAAATCAGTGTCGTTAGCAAAGCGCATCAACATTTCTTCGCTTGTTTCTAGCCAATCTGCATTGATAGTACCGAGCAATCTGGCAATAACTGGTTGCTTGTCTAAACAACCAATCCAAAATTCCAAGCTATTGTAGTCAATAGGAACATTTGCATTTTTACTTGATATTGCGTTGGTGAAATAACACGATTGTATTAAAGAAATAAGTGGGGCATATAATCGACTAATGAAGTAATTCAATAAAGGCACAATCGCCTGCTCTTTAATGATAATATTTTGTTTGGCAAGTTTTGCAATAACCTCGTTTAGCTGGTCGCGTGCTAATAAACCAAAGTTATAACAAAATAATTTTTTATCTAAACCGTCAATATGGGCTAACGCTTTATTTTGGTCAATCAAAGTTTGCCAACGGTTCATTAATTGGAAAAAATGCTCGGCCCAACGAGGTAATTTTTTGGAATCAACTACCTCAACATCTTTGACTGATTGCTCTAATTGAGACAATTTTAAGTGATGCGATTGTAGTAAATCGGCTTGATTCTCGCCATTAAAAACTGAGCGCCATTGTGTCAATTTATCGGCAATAATAACCTCATCTTGTTGTGCTAATACCTTAAAGGCTGAACAATTAACACGCTCACTTGGGCTACTTGCATTGGCAATCCAACCATGAATGTGCTCAACATCAATGTTAGCCATGCCCATATTACTTGCCAGCGCCTGCTAAGACTGCACCATGCATTTGAGCAATGATATTTTCATTTAAATCTTCTAATTTAAAATTTTTGGGTAAACTACCCAACATAAATTCACCCACATTACCTTCTACTAAAGGATCATTCTGACTTGCAGCTGCAAATTCTTGAATATTACCACTGCCCAAACCGCACGGTGCCAAACCCATTGCAATAGCATTAAGATAAAAAGTTTGATATAAAACCCCTGTATTACGCAACATTGTTGCGTAAGCAATAGCGTGATATTTCCAACTCACGCGTTGAAAGCGTGCTACAACATGCAATAAAATTTGCGGTCTAACAATTCGCGCACATGAGGTATGAGCCGCATCAATTAATGCCTCAGTATGTATCGATTTTTCGCTAATACGTACCAATTGATGTTCGCTAGGGGCATAATAATACATCCCTGCTGCCAAATCTTTCGCTCGGTCAACGGTTACATAAATTTCAAGTTCATAACTTGCTCCACCCGTTGGATAAGGTCGCCATGCAAATTCCATTTGTGTGGTTTGTGTGGGGTCTTGAATATTGGTTACTTCTGAGCTTGAAGTACTTAATACGCGGCCAGTTCGGTATAAAAACTCGCCTATTTGTTTTAGGTTGATAGGGCTTTCTTCATCGTATTGACGAATAGACATCCTACGTGTTTGAAGTTGGGTTAAAGAGGCATCTGAAGCCATTAAACCTTGAATGTCTGGCTGGTATAAATCGATTCTTTTCCCTGTTGGCAGCTCTCTAACCGCTGGCTTTGGGTCGATTAAATTAACAAATGGAAAGCCTCCACCAAAATTGCCAAAATGATAGCCAACACGACTAGACGCATGAAAATTCAAATCAGCGCTATCCCATTGAGCCTGTGTTTTGGTGCCTTCTGTTAAACGGTTAGGAAGCGTTTCTTCAAATCCTACCAGCATTTCTTCACCTAGCAAAATGGCAACAATCAATTCAATATTGTTTTCTAGCTCACTAGGATATTCAGCTAATAGTGTTTGTATATTCGCTCCAGAAAACAAAGAAAATATCAATTTATCCAGTTGCTTATTAACAATAAAGCGATGCGATTTGATCGGTTTGGACAAAATAACTTTATCGTCTTCTCTAGCCAGACTAACAAAACGAGAGAAGGTTAATTTTTCTTGACTAACGGGAGCTAAGTCACATAATGGTGCACCATAAGCACTGGGCTCTATGGTTAACAGTGGCTGATTATGATTGTCAATAACTTGTAAAACTAAGTTGCCCCAAATAATACTATTATTGATATATAACATCAATTGATTGGCTTCTGGGTATTGATGAATTTGCTGGTATAGCTCTTGTAGATTCAAACAGTTAGCCTGTGCTATGTTAGAAAAAATACTTACTATATCAGCACTAACTGGATAGTCTGTTTGATAAAATTTTAATCGCTTTTTACCTGCTTTTTCATAGATTGTGGTGCTTTGACTCAGCGCAATTGCAAAACCACTTCTTTTCATTAATTCTGTGATAAACATTTTTTTTATTCCTTAGTTTTAAATAAATATTGTAATTGGGTTTAATTCTGACTCGGCGAGCGGTTGTTTGAGCTTACCGATAACAACAGGCACATCATATAACCTGCCAGCATCAAGCCGAGTGTGCATACTTCTCAACTCGGGTATCATTACCTTGATAACAGGCATGCCAATATCAATACGCGTTAAATCTGCCACATAAATATCCCAATTATTTGACTTGACTAAATCCAAACAAGCGGATTTTTGTGTCTGAATTGTGGTGCAATTGAATTGATTATAATCTGAAAAGGTTGCTATTTTTTCTGTACTAGGGGTTAAAAACTGATAATCTTTTTTTTCTATTTTTGCCTCTTTTAACCATTGTGAAAATTCATAAGATAGCTGACGATATTCATTTCCGACTCTGTTGTAGCGAATCATTTCCAATAATTGCGTGTGCTCACACACCGCTCTTAACATAGCAATATTAGCATCAAAATGACTGGAAGCAGCAAAGCAAATCTCTTGATTTTTGACATCATCTTGCCGATAAGAAATCACCACAAAAGTTGGAATTTTGGTGTCCGTGCTAATATCAATCGCCCATAATTTACGATGATAACGCTTCTGGTGTATCTCAACGGCTTGGCGAATATGCTCATCAGCAAAACTAGACAAGTCCACAGCTTGGTAATTGAGGCGATTTTGCCACCAAATAGCAATATTGTCTCTTTCTATCAACTCTAAAAAGGCTTGCACAAAGGCCTCTGTTTTACTATTGCCTGATGCGGTGCCGTTGGTATCAGCAGAAGCAATCCAATGCTCGCCGTAAGGATAGCCAAAATACAACAATTGCGTTGGCACCCAGATATGTTTATGTTCTAATAATGACCAAATAGGCGACCATTCGTAATATTTATCCACATCAATCCTACCTGGTACACTGTAAAAATGACTCTCTCCTGTATTAATTTGATTCGCCTGTTCAAACTGAGTATCGCTATAGTGCATAAAGACATTAGGTAACAAGGCTGCACCAGTATCAAAATCGGTAAATTTAGCTTTTTTACGCACTTCATAACCTTGAAATGCCGAGCAATAACGCTCAATTGACTCAGCCAGTGCACTAACTTTTGCCTGCTCTCTAGTAGTGCCTTTGCCCGCATTTACCATCCGAGTACTGACCATAGTTAGATATAAACTATCTGATTGTAAGGCGATATTATTACCTGATTCATACACATGAGCCCAATCATCATCAAAGCGAGATACTCGCTCCAAACGATTCACAACTCCACTAATGGGACTGACTAAGTGTTGATATTTATTCAGCGTTACAAAAGGCGAGCGAGTCTTATATCCACCACTGGTTATCACGCTATGAGCGTCTTGGTCAAATTCAAATGCAACAGGGGTATTGTCCAGTACCACGTCACCGCATACTGGGCAGTAAGGAATTTTAGATACATAATGTTGCTGAGTTTGTTTGTTTTTCCAATTAAATGATTGGATATATTGGCTCAGATGATTGTCCTTAAAAATAATATACTGTGCCAATTCAAGTGAGAATTGATATGAGACACTGGTAATGGCGTTTGAGTCAACAAATGTCGGTTTTATAACCTCTACGCCAGGGCTTTGTTTACTTAATGTATTTAGCATTGATCTGTTTTCTCGTAGCCTTTTGTCCAAACATTGGTAACAAAAATCATTCTCACGATGATTAAAAACAGGGCCTAACAAAGGTTGATTACCACTTAAACAAACCAATAGCCAGCGTTTTTTACTTGGCTGTAAGGTTTGATTAAGTGCTTTCATATCTGCTTGTAGATAATCATTAACCAGTACAACAATAACATCAGCGGTATCAGTTGAATCTGTCAAACATAAACCGACCTGTATTAAGGCTTGTTTAAATATTGTCAAACTTTGCTCATCGCTATAATTCAAGCAAGCAATGCTCACTGACTCTAGCTGCTTTTGCGCCACTACTGGTGAAAGGCTTAATTGCAGCCAAAAACACGCCATGCTGGAACTGAGTGTATAACTGGCATCAATGAGTAAATGCTGTGAAAACAAGGCTGATAATTCGCCATATATTTTGGTTTTTGGGTATTTTTTTGCTAAAATGCTAATTAAATCTGCTAATTTAACGCTATGTTTTGCTAAATCTAGAATATCAATCATCATCTCACTAGCAAGTATTGCATAGGTTTCACCCCCATTTTCAACCACCAGACTCTGAGTGTCTTGATAGTGATGCACATTGATAACCAAGTTCGGGGCAACTTGTAATAAACTAGGCAGCATTATATTAAACCAACTGCCAAACAGATATTCATCATATTGCTAATTTTTCATCTATAAATTTGACAACACTAAATAAATACTGGCGTTGGGTTTAAGTCTTGTTCTTTTATAGGCTGGTCTAATTTACCCATTTTAACTGGCACATCATACAACCGACCAGGTGCAAACCTTGCCCAAAAATGACGCATACCTGGTACCATTACCTTCATAACTGGCAAGCCAACATCAGGTCTGGTTTGATCAAGCACTAATACTTCTAGCCCTAGATCATGCACAATATCAATACAGGCTTGAACCTCTTCATTTAGATCTCTTGATATAACTGGATAGTGCGACTTACCAATCTTATTTGCATTTTCATCTGGCAATAAATAAGGGTCGGTTACTAGGGTTGCATTTTGCCACCAGTCGTTACATTCTTTATCAAAATAAGTATAACTTCCTGGCTCATCAGTTGATTTTAACACCGCTGAAATATATTGATTTAATTCACAAACTGCACGCAATGCGGCAATATGCGGGTCAAAATGAGCGCCAGCTGAGACACAAATATCTTGTTTTTCTTTGTCAAAGCGATAAGAAATTGCGACAAAAACCGGAATGCCGAAATCATTAGTAACGTCCAAAACCCACAACTTTCTATTATATTTTTCTTTATAACGGCTGACTGCTTCGTCTAAATACGGGTCATTAAAACTCGCTAAATCAACTTCTGGATACGATAATCGGTTATACCACCAAATTGCATAAGCATCTCTTTCTACTAATTCCATAAAACCTTGTACAAATGCCTCAGCCGGCGTGTTGCCAGAAGCTGCTCCATTAGAATCTGGATTGGCAAAATTATGATTAACTGCTGTATCATTTGGATCGTATGAAAAATATAATTGATAACACATCATCCAGACATATTGTTGGCGTGTGATTGACCAAACTGGCGACCATTCTACTGGTGTGTTTTTATCGAAATCCTCAGCAGGCAAATAATAAAAACGATGCCCTGACTTAGAGATAGCATCTCTGTTTTGATATTGTTTTTGGCTGAATAACATTAAATCATTAGGATGCAATGCATCGCCTGGCTTAAAATCAACAAAACAAGCTGTTTTACGAATTTCATCGCCATTAAACACGCCGCTATAACGTTCTAATGCTTCGCACATCGCACTCACTCTTGCTTGAATATCACTACGTCCCTTGCCTGCACTCTTAGTTCTGATACTGTTAGTCAGTGCCATAAAACTACGATTAATAATTGCCAAATTACTCCCCGCCCAGTAAACATGCATCCACGCGTCATCCTCTGGTGAGGAACGCTCAATTGAGGTAATGATGCCCGTCAGATATGATACTAAATGGTTATATTTGTCAAAGGTTTCTTGCGGGCTTCTCGCCTTCATGCCACCACTGGTAAAAACCGATTCTGCCTCTTCTTTAAAAAGTTCAACTGGCGAGGCCGCTCTATGGATATTATTGAGTTCGGTATCGCCACAACTTAAACATTGTGGACGCTTATTGACAAAATGTTCTACCAATTTATTAAAACAAACATCAAATGAAATGACATATTTATCTAAAAGTTTAAATCGGGCATCTTCTTTTTGTCCTTGCAAATTGGTAATGTCAAGATTTTTACTAGCAAGACTCTTAATTAAGTTAATCAGTATATAAGGTATATGCCCTTGAGACAATAATGGCAAACTCAGCTCAACCTTAGAAGTTAAACTGCCTGGCTTGTTGTATTCCAAAAAGCCCCGCATTTCTCGATTGTTTCTCATATTGTTGGTGATACAATGCAAACAAGCAGCTTCTGGTTTGGCTGGGATAAAAATGGGCCCGTACATCATTTCAACACCGGAGAGTTTAATGGGAATCCATTGTTTTTTATCAGCTAGCCTAGCTTTGTTAAATTGTTGCAAGTCGTCCTGAAGATAATCATCTACTAGCACTATCCATAAATCCGCATCCTGTGGATTATCAACCCTAGGAATAGATAAAGCATCTAAACCTTGTTTTAAAAACTGCATGTGGCTATCGTTAGCACCCAAACTTTGGCAATAGATATTAAGGTTTTGAGTGAATTGCTCATAATAACAAGGTGTAATTAAATTATGCGTGAGTAATGCAGATAACTCTTTATCTAATTGGTGCTCGATTGAAACAATAATAAACTTATAAGCTAAACTCGCTAAAACCGTATTGATAGAAGTTTCAGAATAGCGATCTACCAAGGCATTTACAATATCATAACGACTACGTTTGCCGTCAATCAACAATAAAATATCTCTAGTTAACATGCCCGATAAATTAACACCGTCCCCTTTCCCATTAACAACAAAGCTAAAAGAAAAGTTGTTTAGTAGGTCAGGGTTTTGGTCTATTTCTGCTTGCGGAATACCAGAATATTCATTCGCAAATGTAATGAGCTCTAGGTGTGGTGCAATCATTGGGTATTCAATAATACCTTGATCTTTTTTTGTTTTTAACATAATTCATTTTTGATTAGTTTAATAAAATTTTTGAATAATTATACATAATGAGAACTAGGTCTTCATCAACTTGGTAACTCTCTTAGGTTCAGCTTTAATTTTGCTAAGTTGGAATTTAAGAAAATGACCAATGTAGCAACCGTGTCATGTTGTTTAGCTCCTTGTAGGAGCTAAACAACAGCTCGGTATTTTTTATATTTGGACTAAGTATTCACGTTGCTATACTTTAATAGTTCCTACACTTCCTATAATGGATAAAAAAATCAATCAGTGCCAGTCGTTCCTGGCGCATTAATTCGACCGCCTAAGTCATTATCATTAATTGCTACATCTAGAAACACAATAAATAAATTCTAGGCTCAGATAAAACATACCGACGAAACGCTTTATCGTATAATTTTGCTATACCTGTCTTATTTGACTTATGTTTCATATAATGCTTGTATTGATAACGTAGTCACATTCTAAGTAAAAAAAACATTGCCAAATAGAAAAATATTTGCTATTTTATATAGTAACGAATTAACACATCAAAAAACTACAAAATCTGTTCTCTGGATTTGAGTATTTTTTTATAAATAGTGGTCTTTGCACAAATAGGAATGACTGAAAAGATACACAGATTTTTATAAAACGCACTCAACAAATGATTTAATAAAAAGACGGCTCGCCATCAGGTCTGGTTTTAAAACGCCTGTGAATCCACAAGTATTGCTCTGGATTTTTTAAAATTTGCGCCTGTAGTATTTGATTGGTTTGGCTGGCATTTGCAATTTCATCAGCACTAGGGTAGCTAGCCAAAGGCGGCTTAAAATTCATTTGATAGCCTTGAGCGGTTCTAATAAAAAAATAAGGAATAACCACTGTATTGGCAATATTTGCCAGACGAGCCGTGGTAGAAACAGTGGCTGTTTGAATGTTAAAAAATGGGGCGAATACTGAATTTTTTACCCCCAAATCTTGATCAGGCGCATACCAAACTGGTATTTTACTTTTTATTGCTTTTATTACGCCACGCATATCTTTGGTTTTAATCATTTTTGCCCCTCTATTTTCATACGCTTGACGCATGAATTGATCAAATAATAGGTTATTTTGTGGGCGATAAACATTGGCAATTTGATGCCTGAGTAGTAAGGCTCTACCACCCATCATTAGTGGCATAAAATGTGCACTAAGTAAAATAATATTGCGTTTTTTTGCTAAAGCATCAAGCAGATAATGCTCATCAATAACAGTAGTTAAATTCTCAATTTTCCGATCCGTTGCAAAATACGCATTGGCGGTTTCAAACAATGCTATACCAATAGATTCAAAATTTTGTTTAACGAGGCTAGTTACCTCAGACTTATTTTTTTTAACAAAGCAATGTGAAATATTAATAAAAGCAATTTTTCTAAATTTTCCTAATAATAAGTAAAGCAGTTTCCCGGCGACCTTTCCTAAGAAAATCTGTACGTGAAAAGGTAGTTTTGCCCCCAGTTTCATTAACCCAATCAAAATCCAAGTTAGCGTAAATTTAGGATGATAAAAAGATTGTTTTTTCATTAAAATAGTTCAGTATGCCGTATATTAATCAAAGTTTTATTGATGATTTGTCCAACCAAATTGACATTGTTGATTTAATCAATAAACGCGTGCCACTTAAAAAAAGTGGCAACGATTATCGCGCACCTTGTCCGTTTCACGGGGGTAAAAATCGTAATTTTTCTGTTAATAGCCACAAGCAATTTTATCATTGTTTTAAATGTGGAGAAAGCGGCGGGGCAATTAGTTTTGTACAAAAATTTGACCATCTTGATTTTAAAGAAGCGATAGAATCCATTGCCAGTGAGTTTGGCTTGAGTATTGTTTATGACCAAGCCACTAAGCCAGTGGACGCGCGCATCAGTCGTTACCAGGCATTATTGCAAAAAGTGGGTAATTTTTATATTGACCAACTTAAAACTTCACCAGCAAAAGACAAAGCAGTAACCTATGCCAAAGTCAGAGGTATTAGTGGCGAAATTGCCAAACGCTTTGAGTTAGGTTTTGTTCCGCCAGGTAATGGGGATTTACTCATACATTTTGAAAACGACACACAAGCCATAATCGACTTAAAAACCCTAGGACTGATTAAAGAAGGCGAATATGGCAAGTATGATTTTTTTCGTGATCGCCTTATGTTTCCTATTCATAATAGTAAAGGCAATATTATTGCTTTTGGCGGTAGGGCATTTAATGACAACTCCAAAGCCAAGTATTTAAACTCTTCTGAGAGTCCAGTTTTTTCCAAATTCAAAGAATTGTATGGACTTTATCATGCACGTAAATATTCACGTTCAATGGATTATGTGCTGGTGGTAGAGGGTTATATGGATGTAGTGGCATTACATCAAGCGGGCATTACTCAAGTGGTCGCGACTTTGGGAACAGCTACCACAGTGCAACACCTGCAGATATTAGCGCGTACTAGCAATAGCATTATTTTTTGTTTTGATGGTGATGCTCCAGGGCGCAAAGCAGCTTGGAAAGCACTTAAAATTGTACTGCCAGTGATTAAACCAGGGCTGATGATTAAATTTTTATTCTTACCAGAGGGCGAAGATCCAGATTCTTTAGTCAAAAAAAAATCCTCTCAAGCGTTTGTTAATCGCATTAAAAAAGCCTGGCCTCTTAGCCAATTTTTGTTTAATCATCTCAAATCTGAAGTGGATTTTGATACCATTGAAGGCAAAACGGATTTTTTAGAAAAAGCTGCAAGTCTATTGGCGACCATTGATTATGAAACCTATCAACATCAGTTGATTGAAGGCTTGGCACTTGAGGTTAAGCAAAATGTTGAACAAGTAGAAAAAATACTTGTTAAGCAAAAACAAGCCATTAATACATCTAACAACCAAAGTCCTATTTTCTTTGACGAGACGCCAGTGCAAGATTTTTCAAATTTTAAAGAGCATGATGCCTTTGCTATCGAATATGATAAACAACCTGCCACACCTAAAAATACCACTGTTAAAGCCATGATGTCAAGAATGATTAGTTTATTGCTAAATTACCCAATGCTTGCCAATGACACCATTGAGGCTCGAGTTAAAAAAATTGAAAAATCAGAGGTGTTGTTAAAGTTGGTGCATTCAGCACAAATAGATGAAGAAGTATCTCAAGTAGATTTAATCAAGCCTTTTAAAGGCAAAACTAGGGTTTATCAGCGTTTACAAAAATTGTGTATTTTAGAGCCATATCTGAGTGAAAAACAGGCTAGAGATGAGTTTTTATCTGCACTATCGAGTGCCGAAAAACGCCAAGAAAATACCCAAATTAAGGCTTCAATTGCTGATGCAAAGACTGCCGAGGCACAACAAAAAATTATGCAAAGTATTCTTAAAAGCAAAACTAAAGCCTCTCAAGCCCAAAAATAAAACCACCCAAATACTATTTTCTAGCCAATAATCTATACTTTCTATCAATCATCAACTGCTCTCACTCATAATAGGGTTAAAAAAGAGATTAAAATAAGAGTGCCTGATGCAGCTTTTAGAGTGTTGTTATAATATAGAGCCTGATTTACAGCTGATTTGTTTCGGCAGTTGGCTTTTGGAAATGAAGAATAACGTGGAGAGATAATGCAACTTATAAAACCTATAAATACATACAAATATTTGCCAATCTTTTGTTTAGCATTATTATTAATATCTGGTTGTAACGAGGCTGGTAAAAAATCATCTGTACAAAGAATTGCGCCTGAAACCTCTAAACAAGCCTCTAATCCTGCTATTCAAAGAATTGCTTTTGGTAGTTGTCTGTTTCCTCAGTATGTTGATACCATTTCGCCTAATTTGGGGCAAGCCATTATTGATCAAAAACCAGAGCTTTTTATTTTTATGGGAGATATTATTTATCACGACCTATTTTTGACTGAAGGCGACCCAATATCAGGTAAATACAAGTATTTTTTAGACAAATATATTGCCCATGATGACAGTATGAATCTCAAGCAATGGCGAGAAAAATTGAGCCCTTTTCTATCTATTGAAAAATATAAAAAAGATTTTAATGATTTAAAAAAAACAAATTTTTATCAATCATTACACCAATATTTCTCCCAACTTGCAAAAGAAAAAACATTGGTTCAAAATGCAGGAGGGGCGCCCGGTATTATCGGCGTTTGGGATGACCATGATTTTGGTTATAACGATAGTGGTAGGCTACACCCTAAATATTTTCCTTATAAAAAAATATATCAGGAATTTATTGGAAAAAATCACCTTAACCCAAATCAAAAAGGAGTATATGCATCATATTATTTTGGAGCGCAGCCAAAAACGCTACAGGTTATTTTGCTAGACCTTCGTTCTTTTAAAACAGAACATAGAGAATTAAAACAAGGCGCTGAAGGCGTTTTGCTAGGAGAAAAACAATGGAAATGGCTTACCAATGAACTGAAAAAAAAGGCTCAAGTTAGAATTATCGTAAGCTCATTTCCAGTAGTTGCTGATGCCCAACAAAGCAAGAAAGAACGTTGGGAAATTTTTAAAAGTGAAAAAATGAAATTATTGAAGTTGCTAGATACAGTTAACAGTTCATCACTTGTCATTGTTAGCGGAGACTGGCACGTCCCTTATATTTCAGTCGATCAAAAATCTCTTAATTATCCTCTTTATGACTTTACTGTTGGTTCTTTAGGGCATGGAAAAAGTATAATAAAAGACAGATTTAAAACGCCAAATGATTATATTGTTCCTGAATTAGAGGAAAATCAACTAAAATTTCTCACAAAAAAACCCCCCAATAATTTTGGTTTGATAGAAATTGATTGGGAAAATAAAAAGTTGAAATTCACGACGATTGATGCTATGGGCAAGTCATTAGGAGAAGATTTTTCTTATACCATTGCTTTCATGGAGGAAAAGATATAACAACAAATTCATTGCAAAAAAATATCAAAAGCCTCAAAAAGTCGGTGTCATTATTTTTTTTGTCCCTACGCTCTACTTGGTGATGTCTACGCAGCATCCCCAACCTAAAAATTGGTAACCAAAGTGTTCTCAGGCTGGTTTGCCAATACTGGAAATAATTTAAAGGCTTGGTATTTTCTGCTCACCTTGGATTCTTAAATGGTTAGTTGTCTAGTTTTTTTTCGCTCGTAGTGTCCACTTACTTTTGTATGATTTCTGTACAAAAAAGATTTATATTTACCTTAAAGTTGATAGAATGTATTCATAGCTCAAGGTAATTAATCATTTGGGTTAAATTTTTAACTTTTATAAACGGAGAACGATATGAATTTAGATATTAAACAAGTAGGAACATTAATGTATGACAAAACATTTAGAGCTAATTTGATTAAAGATGTTGATACACATGCTGAAAAATTAGGCTATGTTAAATCTGGTGATACTAAGTTTAAAGTAATAAAAAATACACAACAAGTTTTTTATCTTGCACTTCCTTATATATCTGACGAATTAACAGCTGATAGTTTAGCAAATGTCAATGCAGCGGGTGCGTTTACTGTTAGTACAGCAGGCTCTGTTGGCTCTCTTTCATCAACAGTAAGCACCGCAGGTTCAGCAGGAACAGCATTAGTTGTGAATGGCAAAGTATATTAATTTTAAAATTAAGAAAGGAGAATATCAATGAATATAATTACTGCAAAAGAAATCACTGACAATCTATATGATCGCAATTTTCGTCAAAAATTGTTATCAAGTGCTACTAGCACAGAAGCATTAGAATCATTAGGCTATAAATATGCTGAAGGAGTAGAGGTCAGAATAGTGAAGTCAACTAAAGATACCACATATGTTATTATGCCAGACCAATCTATTAACTTAGATCAAATCTCAGCAGCTGGTGTTACCGTTGGTTTAGGTTCAGCAGGTAGTGTTAGTACTATTAGTTCTACTATAGGCAGTGCTAGTACGGCGGGTAGTGCAATTTTAGTTTGATTTATTGTTGGAATGTTTAACAGGCTATTGTGGGGACTAAACAATTGTTTAGTCCCCACAATAATACATAACACAATACTTGCAGATTCACCAGCGTTTTAAAACTAGCTTTAGTGGTGAGACGTTTTTTTATTTAAGAGCTAAAGCCTAACGATTAATTAGCGTATAATTAAATCTTTTATTAAATTTATTTACACTAATTATGTCTGTTAACACACAAGCCATTATTAAAGATTTTCAACAAAACGCTAACGACACAGGCTCAACCAGTGTGCAAATTGCCTTGTTAACAGCACGCATTAAGCATCTCACTGAACATTTTAAAACTCATACAAAAGACCACCACTCAAGAAGAGGTTTGTTGCGCTTGGTTTCTCAGCGTAAAAAATTATTAACCTATCTTCGAGGTAATGATGTTAATGTTTATTCTGACTTAATTGCACGCCTAGGTCTTAGAAAATAATAATAAAAATAATATCAGCAAAATAGTATGAGCTACTTAAAGATTTACTGTAATTAGATAAAAAAGCCCCAAAATGGGGCTTTTTTTACGCATACGCGTCGCTCTGCATTAAAATATATCTATGGAATTATCACCCACTTATCAAAAAATTGAGGATTTGAAACAACGCTCATCTGCTTTATCCGCGCACCTAAACCTGGAACAACAACAAGGGCGTTTAGAAGAAGTATTGCTAGAAATACAAAATCCAGATATTTGGTCACAACCTAAGCTGGCGCAAGCCTTGGGAAAAGAGCAGTCAAAATTGGAGACTATTTGCCAAACTTTTGAACAAGTTAGAACAATACTCTCAGACGCTAAAGAGCTATTAGAAATGGCAGAATCCGAACAAGACCAACGAACTGTTAATAGCTTAATTGAAGATCTCAGCCAAATTGAACTCAGCGTTCAAAAGCTCGAATTCGAACGTATGTTTAGCGGCGAGTTGGACGAAAACTCTGCTTATTTGGATATTCAATCTGGTTCAGGTGGTACCGAAGCACAAGATT
The DNA here is from genome assembly GCA_965206195.1 of Gammaproteobacteria bacterium. Classification (GTDB taxonomy): domain Bacteria; phylum Pseudomonadota; class Gammaproteobacteria; order PS1; family Pseudothioglobaceae; genus JAAOIF01. Next base: position 1,149,196 of record CBDBIZ010000011.1, on the reverse strand, counting down.
GGGCGGAGATGATATTGCGAATGTATTTACGCTGGGGTGAAAAACATAACTTTAAGGTTAAGCTAATGGAAGTCTCCGCTGGCGAAGTAGCTGGCATTAAATCTGCCACCATTCATTTTGAGGGTGAATATGCATTTGGTTGGCTACGTAGCGAAATTGGCATTCACCGTTTAGTGAGAAAATCCCCTTTTAATGCCAATGGCAAACGTCATACTTCATTTTGTTCAGTATTTGTATCGCCTGAGGTTGACGATGATATAGAGATTGAAATTAATAAATCTGATATTCGCATTGACACTTATCGTGCCTCTGGTGCTGGCGGCCAACACGTCAACAAAACCGATTCAGCGATTCGCATCACTCACTTGCCCACTAATGCCGTGGTACAATGTCAAGATGGTAGAAGTCAACATGCCAACAAAGACCAAGCACTAAAGCAACTCAAATCCAAACTCTACGAATTAGAAATTCAAAAACGTAATAGCGAAAATCAAGAATTAGAAGATGCTAAATCTGATATCGGCTGGGGGCATCAGATTCGTTCCTACGTACTTGATCAATCTCGTATTAAAGATTTACGTACAGGAGTGGAAAGTACTAATACGCGAGATGTGCTGGATGGCAACTTAGACAAATTTATCGAAGCCAGCCTCAAGGCAGGTTTGTAACATTTAAAGGTTTTAACAGGTTCAAGCAATGTAGTAATGGCAACATTCACGCCTATTTTTTTATTGGTCAAATTAACTCTTTTCTGTAAGGCGTTTTCAAGCGATTGAGTAGTGTAGGTAAATTATACGACCGATTGAGTGCAGGAAACAACACAACAGAAGGTGAAGTCGGTCTATAAGCCGGGTTCTGTTATTGACAGCCATTCATCTACGTGTTTTGTTGCCAAAACACTTTAGCACTCTACCCGCCACCAATGCGAGCCGCACTAAGGGTAGCCTATTTGAGCTTGCTCCAAGTGGGGTTTACCTTGCCATTTTTGTCACCAAAAACGCGGTGCGCTCTTACCGCACCTTCTCACCCTTGCCTATTAAAAAACAGGCGGTCTAAATCTCTGCAGCACTTTCCGTTATGTCACCATACCTAGGCGTTACCTAGCACTTTGCTCTATGGAGCCCGGACTTTCCTCTGAAAATTTAACTTCCAGCGACTATCTGACCAACTTCAGCATTAATTATACTTTGAGAAAGGCTTATATTAGAAGTTTTAAAGTATATTAGTATGTTATAATATACTTAATTAAACTATCCAATCTAAATAACGATGAAAACATTATTAATATTATTAACACTTTGTTTAAGTAGCCCTATATTTGCAGGTGCAAAAATGACCGTGCATTTAGAAGAAAATCAAGCCACAAAACAAGTTGTATTTCAATGTGAAAATTTAAACGAATGTGTTGAACGTATGCAGCAACGTATTGAAGACAAAGGCGGCTGCGACTCACGTGTTAAAAAAGTTGAACTTGAAAGGGTTTATATTCCAGGTTTAGACGACGCTTAACGTTAACGCTTAATTAGCCCTATTTATGCAAAGGCCTCCTGCAGTAGATTTTTAAAAATCACATGGATATTATCGCCTTGAGTGTTTACAGCAACGGTGACTGGCATATCTTTAACCTCTAATTCGTAAATTGCTTCCATGTCCATTTCTTCGAAAGCGATTTTTTCGGCTTTTTTAATCGATTTTGAAATCAAATACGCCGCGCCACCCACTGCAATTAAATAACTTGCTTGGTGTTTTTTAATACTTTGTGTGGTTGCCTCACCACGTTCTGCCTTGCCAATCATGCCTAAAATATTAGTATTTTCCAGCATCATATCGGTGAATTTATCCATCCGTGTGGCGGTAGTAGGGCCAGCAGGGCCAATCACTTCATCACCAACAGCATCAACTGGACCTACATAATAAATAAATTTATTATTAAAATCCACTCCTTTGGGCAAACCTTCGTCATTATCAAGCATCTGCTTGAGGCGTTTGTGTGCAGCATCACGACCCGTAATAATTGTACCAGTAAGTAACAAAGTATCGCCAATTTTCCACTGCGTCATCTGCTCACGCGTCAGTAAATTTAAATTGATTTGTTTGTATTGAGAATAATCCATTTCCAATTCAGGATAGATGTCCAAATCTACTGCTGGCAACTCAGCCACTCCTTGTCCATCCAATGAAAAATGCACATGACGAGTCGCTGCACAATTCGGAATCATTGCCACAGGTTGTGAGGCGGCGTGGGTTGGATAGTCTTTAATTTTGACATCCAGCACAGTGGTTAAACCACCAAGACCTTGTGCGCCAATCCCTAAATCATTAATCTTTTGATGTAAGTCTAAGCGTAGTTGTTCAATGCTGTTAGGGTTGGGTTTCTCAGCAATATCGACAATATCAATCGACTCCATTAAGCTTTCTTTAGCCATCAGCACGGCTTTTTCTGCTGTACCGCCTACACCAATACCAATCATGCCCGGCGGACACCAACCGGCGCCCATAGTCGGAATCGTTCTTAATACCCAATCACTTAGATTATCATCTGGTGCCAATACAGCAAATTTTGCCTTATTCTCAGACCCGCAACCTTTAGCAGCCACTATGATGTTTAGCTGATTACCTTTTACAATTTTCATATGAATAACACCTGGTGTGTTGTCTTTAGTATTGTTTCTGGTAAATAATGGGTCTGCAACAATAGAGGCGCGCAATGGATTGCCTGGATTGGTATAGGCTTGTCTTATACCTTCATTAATCATATCTTCAAGTGATAAATTTGCCTCCCACTCAACATTCATACCCACTTCAACAAAAACATTAACAATGCCAGTATCTTGACAGAGTGGACGCTGACCTAGTGCTGCCATTTTTGAATTAATTAAAATCTGAGCAATGGCATTTTTAGCTGATTGATGAGTTTCTTTTTCATAGGCATTTGCCATTGCCCGAATAAAGTCAGGCGCATGATAATAAGAAATATATTGCAACGCATTGCTAATGCTTTCAATCACGTGTTTTTGTTGAATTTTCATATTTGTTTCGCCCTAAATATCCTAATTTTTACTCAATGTTTATAGTATGATGTATTTTCTTTATTTTAACCAATTATAATCAGGAATTTTTTATGTTTAATTTTTTTAAAGCTCAAAGCCTTTCAATTGATTTAGGTACTGCCAATACACTAATTTATATGGATGGTGCGGTTTTATTAAACGAGCCATCTGTTGTTGCTATTAGCAATGACAAAGGTTCGCTCGAATCCATTGTTATTGCAGTGGGTCAAGAAGCTAAAAGTATGTTAGGCAGAACACCAGGTTCAATTCAAGCGATTCGCCCGATGAAAGATGGTGTTATTGCTGATTTTAAAATCACTGAAAAAATGTTGCAACATTTTATTCGCAAGGTGTTACGCTCTAGTTTTTTCTCACCTAGCCCCAGAGTTTTAATTTGCGTGCCTTGTGGTGCTACTCAGGTCGAACGCCGCGCTATTAAAGAAAGTGCAGTTGGTGCAGGTGCGCGCGACGTTTATTTAATTGAAGAGCCAATGGCTGCGGCACTGGGTGCTGGCATGGCGATTGAAGATGCCTCAGGCACAATGGTTATTGACATTGGCGGTGGAACAACTGAGCTCGCCATTATGTCGCTAAATGGTATTGTTTACTCGGATTCATTGCGTGTTGGTGGCGATGTATTTGATGACGCCATTATTAAATATGTACGGCGCGAACAAGGTATTGTTATCGGCGAAGCTACTGCTGAGCAAATCAAAGAGGAGGTTGGTTCTGCCTTTGAGACCAAAGCCATTAAAAAAATAGAATTTAGGGGTCGTGATGTTGCCAAAGGTATTCCAGTGAGCTTTGAGATTACCAATACTCAAGTCAGAAATGCTTTGCAAGAATCTTTAACTTCAATAATTAGTGCCATCAAAACAGCACTTGAACAAACACCGCCAGAAATTAGTGCTGATATTGCCAAAAATGGCTTAGTGCTAACTGGTGGCGGTGCATTGTTAGAAGGACTGGACAAACTCATCAATCAAGAAACCAATTTACCTGTGCGTATTGCCGATGACCCGCTGACTTGTGTGGCGCGCGGTGGTGGCATTGCACTGGATATGATTAGTAAACACAGTATTTCGTTCTTGGCTGCGGAATAATTAAGTGCTGATGTTTATACGCCTGCAATTTTAGCAAAATAAATACCTAAAATTTCTGCTTAAAGTGCTAACAATAAACTCAGAACTAAGGCTAGATTTAAAAAAATTATCAAGTGGGTGAAAAGTGGTATTTAGATGATTGTTTTTATTTATGCAAAGGTCTCTTAAAATAACTTTAAAGTGTAGAGGTTATGTCTTTTCTTAAACTTTTTATACCTATTTTTATTGCCATTTTTTTAATCCTGTCGGACTATAAATTTTCATACTTAACCAGTGTTAAACAAATTATTGCCCAAGTTGTTTCACCTATTTATTTAATTGCAAATTCACCCGCTCAAATTTATACTTGGATTAACGAACAAGGCACCAATAAACAAACCCTACTTAACCAAAATAAACAACTTAATGATGAATTGATACGATTAAAAGTTAACCTACAAACTCATAATGCTTTGTTGCTAGAGAATCAAAAATTAACCAAACTATTGGAGGCAAGTTATCGCCTAGGTGAGCAAAAATTTGTATTAGCCCGTGTCAATTCCGTTGCGCAGTCCAAACTCAAAAAACAAATTGTGATCGACAAAGGTGGCATAGATGGTCTTAAAGTTGGACAAGTGGCACTTGGTTCAGATGGTGTTGTTGGACAATTGGTACAAGTAATGCCATTACACGCAACTTTGTTAATGATTACCGACCCCACGCAATATGTACCTATTAAAAATCAGCGTAATGGCATTCGAGGCATTAGTAAAGGTCTTGCCACACGCCAAGCTAAATTGCAAGTGAATTTTATCAAATCTGAACTGGATGTAAAATTAGGTGATGTATTCTTAACCAGTGCCGTGGGTTCAAAATTTCCAGCTGGTTACCCAGTAGGTAAAGTAAGTCGTGTGGAAAAACAAGATAATAATCCTTTTTTAATCATTGAATTAACGCCGATTCAAACAATTGAGCAACTAGAATTTCTTTTAATCAATAACACCGAGGTCAATTCGAAATAAATCATGGTTAGCCAACGTCCTTATATTTTTCTCATCAAAATAGTTTTGCTTGCTTTAATTATTGGTGCTATACCTTTGCCACAAATATTGATAGAGGTTTCACCCTTTTGGATGTTACTTTTCTTTACCTATTGGCTGATTTGGTTCGACCCTAAAGGATGTTTCTTTTTTGCCTTGTTGTTGGGAGTTTTAGTTGATGTGGCACAGGGCGATATCTTAGGGCAAAATGCCTTAGCATTGATACTCAGCGCCAGCTTTATCAACTATGTTAAACAATCTTTCTCTGTCTCTAACCTAAGCACACAACAGGTGTATGTATTTGTCGCTGCAAGTATTTATTGGGTCTCTTTCTTGCTAGTGCACAGCCTAATCCAAGGCTTTAATTTAAATTATTACTTATTATTCATACCCTTATCATCTGCACTATTTTGGCCAATTATTCGACTGCTATTGGCAAAATTTCAACATTAAAGCAGTCCATGGAAAAAATCAGCAATACTGCAGTAGAAAATAATATTTTTTCAACCCGGATATTTTTATCACTAATTTTCATCTGTATCCTAACTTTAATACTTACACTTAAGTTATACAACTTACAAATTACAAATTACCATTATTATGTTAAAGAGGCTCTAGGTAATCAACTACGTATTTTGCCAATCGCCCCTACTCGTGGAAAGATATTTGATAGAAATGGAAAAATCCTAGCAACCAATCAACTGGCATATAGACTAACTCTAACCCCTGAAAAAACTAAAAATATCCCCAGTACTCTACTTGCGCTTCAACAACTAGGCTTCATCGATGATAAGGACATTAAAACCTTTCATAAAAACGCAGCACGCTATAAAAAATTTCACAACATTCCACTTAAACACAAGCTCAGCGAAACCCAAATAGCTCAATTTTTAGTCAGTAATAAATTTGTTGGTGTTGATGTTGAGTCCTACTTTCACCGTATCTACCCTAATCTAGATTCCAGTGTTCATGTCGTGGGTTATGTCGCTAGAATGAGTAAAAAAGATAAACTTCTGTATGACAAAAAGAACTACTTAGGCACTTCTTTTGTTGGCAAAACTGGTGTTGAAAAACAATACGAAACACTACTACATGGCAATAGCGGTAAAAAACAAATTGAGCGAAACGTCACAGGACGGGTGGTTGATACGAAAATCATTAAAGCCAGTGAAAACGGCAAAAATATATACCTAAGTATTGATCTTGCTCTGCAAAAAAAAGCAGAGTCTTTATTAATGGGAAAACGTGGCTCAATTGTTGTTCTGGATGTTAAAAATGGCGAAGTTCTAGCATTGGTGAGCACACCAACTTACAATCCTAATTGGTTTGTCAATGGTATTTCTCATCAAGACTATCAAAGCCTACAAACTTCAAAAGATATTCCGCAACTTAATCGTGCAATTCAAGGGTTATATCCACCCGGATCAACCATTAAACCCATGGTAGCTTTAGCAGGACTTGAAGGGGGAGTGATTAATAACCACAGTGAAACTTTTTGTCCTGGCTACTACAAACTACCAAACGTTAAGCGTAAATTTAATGACTGGAAACGTAGTGGGCATGGCTTGGTCAATGTTAAAGATTCAATCGCCCAATCTTGTGATGTCTTTTTCTACAATTTGGCAAATAAAATGGGCATAGACAAAATCCATGACAATTTGAAATTTTTTAACTTTGGTGAAGTTACGGGCATTGATATCCCAGGTGAGCGCAGTGGCATACTGCCATCAAAGGCTTGGAAAAAAATTAACAAAGATGAACCTTGGTATCACGGAGAGACTTTAATTGCTGGTATTGGGCAAGGGTTTATCACCTCAAGTCCACTGCAACTAGCCTTAGCAACTGCCGCGCTGGCCAATAAAGGACGAGTCTTTCGACCAAAATTACTCAAAAGTGTACACACATTAAACCAAGCAATTAAGCCCAGTGCGCAAGCACCTAAGGTACAAATACCGATTAAAAATATTAAAAATTGGGAATCTGTGATTGAAGGCATGAAACAAACTATTTATGGCCCAAAAGGCACAGCAAGAAACCTTAATAAAGGTCTGCAATACACGCTTGCAGGTAAAACAGGCACCGCCCAGGTGTTTGGACTAGACGCTGAAGAGCAATATATTGCTGCTAACTTAGAGGAGCGTCTCAGAGACCATGCATTATTTACAGGCTTTGCACCGATTGAAAATCCTGAGATTGCTATTGCGGTGATTGTCGAAAATGCTGGTAGCGGCAGTTCTAAAGCTGCGCCACTTGCACGAAAAGTGCTAGATGTGTACTTTAGCAAACAGACTACGCACTAATACAACTTATCAGGGTTTTTTTATCAATTGGAAAACTCAATGTCATGTCCAATCGATAACGTTGTTTTAATTGATTGAGCTGTACTTGATTGATTGCATCGTACAACACAATAATTTTCGCCTCAGGAGAATGACCTTCCAGTGTTGCCAATAATGACTCAATATTACTCACGCGGTCACGAAATTCAGGATTATAACTAAACTCAGCTACCAAAATTTGATATTGATTTTTCTTCGCTAACTTAACCGCCCTTCTTTGTGAATCTTCAAAATCTACCTCAAAGCCCAGACTAATAAAAACTGGGGTAAAGTCCTCAAAACCACCTTCGTCAACAAAGAATAATAATCGACTATCCATTCCCAGAGTCTTGTAGTGAATAGAAATTTTGCTTAAAAACAGCCAAATTATTCTGCTCAATTGCGGTGCGCATTTGTGCCATCAAATCTTGATAATAATATAGATTATGAATGGTATTTAATCTCGCACCTAAAATTTCATTTTGACGCTGTAGATGATGCAAATAAGACTTTGTGTAATTTTTGCAAGTGTAGCAATGGCAATTTTCGTCTAAAGGACGTATATCAAGTTTATATTGTGCATTACGGATTTTAACAATGCCGACTGAAGTAAATAAATAACCATTACGTGCATTACGAGTAGGCATAACACAATCAAACATATCAATACCACGCTCAACTGCCTGCACTAAATCACTCGGCGTTCCAACCCCCATTAAATACCGCGGCTTATCACTGGGCAATTGTTCGGACAAATAATCCAACACTTTAATCATCTCAAACTTAGGCTCGCCCACACTAAGCCCGCCAATCGCAAAGCCATCAAAGCCTATGTCAACCAGCTTTTTAGCAGATTCAGCTCGCAAATCTTGGTATATACCGCCCTGCACAATACCAAATAAAGCATTGTTATTTCCCAAGCGTTGATGCTCATCCTTAGAGCGCCTAGCCCAACGCAATGAAAGTTGCATAGAGTGGTCTGCCGCTACTTTATTAATTGAATAAGGGGTGCATTCATCAAAAATCATCACAATATCTGAGCCTAATTTTTGTTGAATTTGTATTGATTCCTCAGGTCCCATAAAAATTTTAGTGCCATCTTTGGGCGAACGAAAATGCACTCCTTGTTCGCTGATTTTTCGCATATCACCCAAGCTAAATACTTGAAACCCACCAGAATCAGTCAAAATCGGGCCTTGCCAATGCATGAAATCATGCAAATCTCCGTGTGCTTCAATCACCTCTGTACCGGGAGTAATTGCCAAATGAAAAGTATTGCCTAAAACCATCTGTGCGCCTAGTCCACTAACCTCTTCAGGCGTCATTGCCTTGACTGTTCCATACGTGCCAACTGGCATAAAAGCAGGTGTCTCAACCACGCCTCGCTCAAACTTCATAGTGCCACATCTAGCCTTTTGGTTGGTATTTTTTAATTCAAATTTCATCATCTTTTTCGTTGATTTGTAGTTGCCATAGATTGGCATATTTGCCATTTTTGGCTAATAATTGTTGATGAGTGCCACTTTCTATAATCATTCCATCATCAAGCACGATAATTTTATCAGCATCAATAATGGTTGATAATCGATGCGCAATAACCAAAGTGGTGTGCTTATCTGATAAATTATTTAAAGCTTGTTGTACTTGTTTTTCAGAATACGAATCCAGTGCTGAAGTGGCTTCATCAAAAATTAGAATCGGTGGATTCTTTAATAGCACACGTGCAATCGCCAAGCGCTGTTTTTCGCCACCCGAGAGTTTCAAACCGCGCTCACCAACCAATGTGTCGTATTTTTGAGGCAACCTGTCAATAAAATCATCAATAAAACTCAATTTAGCAGCTCGCTTAACTTCTGTCTCGCTAACACCCTGCTTTCCATAAGCAATATTGTAATAAATACTTTCATTAAATAGCACGGTGTCTTGTGGCACAACGCCAATTGCTGACTGCACCGAATCTTGTTGATGAGTTTTAATATTTTGTCCATCAATGAGTATTTCACCACTACTAACATCATAAAATCGAAACAACAATTTCGCTAGGGTTGATTTTCCAGCGCCAGATTGACCAACAATCGCCACTTTTTGCCCTGGTGCAACACTAAAACTAATATCTTTAAGTATTTTATTTTTACCTTTGTAAGCAAAAGACACTTGATTAAATACAACTTGTCCTTGATTAATTTTGAGTTGAGGTGCGTCTTTAGCACTACTTACTTCGGGTGACCTTTCAAGCAAATCAAACATATTGTTCATATCAATAAAATTATGCTTGATTTGTCGATAGATAATGCCCAAACTACCCAGCGGTATAAACAGTTGCAACAATAAGGCTTGAATCATAATCATATCACCCAAACTCAAAGATTGCTCAACCACGCCTTGAGCAGCTAAAATGATAATAATTGTTACCCCAACCGCAATCACTGAGCCTTGAGCAAAATTAAGTGCTGTCATTGAAGTAAAACTCTTGGTGGCAACATTTTCCCAACGAGTCATGGTATCGCCGTAACGATTAACTTCAAAATCCTGTTGATTAAAATATTTAACTGTTTCATAGTTAATCAAACTATCCACTGCATTGGTATTAGCCTCAGACTGCATATCATTCATCTGATAGCGATATTTCATCCGCCAAGAGGTAATTGCTAACGTCAAACCGATATAAAGTGTAACAGTTAATAGCGAAATACCAGCAAAAAAAACATCATAACTCGCCCATAAAACCCCAATCACTAAGCAGATTTCAAAAAATGAGGGCAAAATATTAAACACAAAAATCGACAATAAAGTCGAGACGCTTTGTGTGCCGCGGTCAATATCGCGAGTAATGCCACCAATGCGCCTATCCAAATGAAAAGATAAATCTAGTGTGTGCAAATGCTTAAACACACCCAATGCAATTAAGTGCATCGCATGATAACGCACACGTGCAAAAATCGCATCTCGAAGCTCATTAAATAATGAACTTGCAAGCCTTAAAGTGCCATAGGCGAATAACAAACCCAAAGGCAAAATCAGCAAAATATTACTTTGATCTAAACTATCTACAATGTTTTTTAACACCACAGGCACAGCCACATTAGCCAGCTTAGCAGCAATTAAAAATAACGTTGCTAAAATAACACGGACACGCATCTTTAATAAATATGGCAATAACTTTTTTAAAACTTTAATATCTCGGCTTTTAAAATCATACGCCTTGGTTTGCTCAATCATAATGTAGGTGTTTTATGCCTTAAAAGAAAATTTTATTTCATCAAACCCAAATCCACGTGATTGTAAAAAACGCTGTTGTTTGGCTTTTTGTTGATAATTTTTAGGGGCTGACTTGCCATATTTTTGCATACGAACTTGTTTTGCCAAAACAAAAAAATCAAACGCTGAAAAATCAAACTCTTTAATGCCTTTTTGCTTGAGTTGCTGGCTGATAAGACGATTGCCCTTACCTTGATTAAAGCGCATTTGCACAAACTCAGTAGCAAAGCGCATATCAGATTGGTAATTTTGCGCTTTGAGTTTCTCTAATGCTAGTGCTATCTCATCATCTGAATAATGCTTGGAGAGTTTTTGCAAGAGCTCAACACAAGAATGCTCGCGCCGAGCAAGCAGGGTCAATGCACTATTATAAGCAGAATTACTCAGAATTTGTATCCTGGTTTAAATCATCCTCATCTTGACTGAGCAATTTTTCTTTAATTCTACCTTCCAAATCTTGGCTCATGGTCGGATTATCTTTAAGATAATCTCGTGCATTGTCCTTGCCTTGCCCAATGCGCTCAGTGCCTACACTATACCAAGCACCTGCCTTTTCGATAAAACCAAGTTTGGCGCCTAAATCAATAATCTCACTCTCACGTGAAATGCCTTCATTGTATAAAATCTGAAACTCGGCTTGTTTAAACGGTGGTGCAACTTTGTTTTTTAACACCTTAACACGGGTTTCATTGCCCAAAATCTCATCACCTTTTTTAATCGAGCCAATACGGCGAATATCTAAACGCACTGAGGCATAAAATTTGAGCGCATTGCCACCTGTAGTAGTTTCAGGGTTGCCAAACATCACCCCAATTTTCATCCGCAGTTGATTAATGAAAACCACCATAGTGTTGGTTTTTTTAATGTTCGATGTAAGTTTTCTCAAGGCTTGTGACATCAGGCGCGCTTGCAAACCCATGTGTGACGCACCCATTTCACCCTCAATTTCAGACTTTGGCGTGAGTGCAGCAACTGAATCAATCACCACAATATCAACTCCGCCTGAACGTACTAACATATCAGTAATTTCCAAAGCTTGCTCACCAGTATCTGGCTGAGAGATTAACAATTCATCAGTATCAACCCCTAAACGTCTAGCATAGTGTGAGTCTAGCGCGTGTTCGGCGTCAATAAAAGCCGCAGTGCCGCCAAGTTTTTGCATTTCTGCGATTACGTGTAAAGTCAGTGTGGTTTTACCCGAAGACTCTGGACCATAAATTTCAATAACACGTCCACGCGGCAAACCACCAATACCCAAGGCAATATCCAAGCTTAAACTACCAGTAGAAACCGCTTCAATATCACCTTGCTCTTCATTATCACCCAAAAACATCACTGAGCCTTTACCAAATTGTTTATCAATCTGTGCCAAGGCTACTTTTAGGGCTTGTTTTTTATTGTCATCCACATTCTTCTCCAGTAATTAATTAAATCGGTCATTATATCTTAGATAGCACTTGCATTTTTCTGCTAAGAAAATACACTAAAAACTTTGAATTGAAACCTTTGCTAATTATTCATAATTATGTCAAGACTTTGAACTACAAGACTATGGTATTGATTTCAAAAATAGGCAACAAAATTGCCAAAACAATGGTCAACACCATACCACCAGTAATCACAGTCATCATCGGCTCAAAAATATTAATCATTTTACCAACTTGATATTCAATCTCGTATTCTTGATTTTCACAAGCTTTATCCAACATTTCACTCAAACGTGCGGTATTTTCACCACTTGCCAACATGTATAAAAACATCTGTGGCAAAGCATTGTACTTACTGAGTGATGTGTAGAGGTTTGAGCCTTCATTGACGCGTTTTGTTGCACGCTCAAGGGCAGATTTCATTGGCAGAAAATTCACCACCAACGCACTATGTTTAAGTGCTTGCTCAATAGGTGTTCCGCTCGCGTATAACAAGGACAAGGTGCGCGAAAAACGCACTGCATTAGCGTTAAAAACGAGCTTACCAACAATCGGCAGTGTGCCAAGCATACTATCAAAAATATATTTAACCTTAGGTCGTTTAAGTAGAATTTTAATCCCGAAAATAGTGCCAAGCACAGCAATACCAATCAATTTAAAATATTCAGATAAAAAATCACTTGCACTAATTACCGTAATGGTTAACGGTGGCAATTGCTGGTCATTATTGCTAAATACTGTGGCGATTTCAGGCACCACCGACACCAGCAAAAACCCAACAATAAGTAAGGATATAATAACCACGGTTATTGGGTAAATTAAGGCTTTTTTAATCTTGCCACTAAATTGATGTTGTTTTTCAATATCGCTAGCCAGTTTATCCAAAACCAATGCCAAGTTTGAGCCAGTTTCACCAGCACTAATAGTCTCTAAATGATAATCTAGGAAATAATGTGAACAAGACTTTAAACCGTATGCTAATGTTTGACCTTGGGTGACTTCATTCAAAATCTCTCCAATCATGTTTTTAAGTTTGTTGTTGTTGGCATTTTGCTTAATCGTAGATAAGGCTTCATCAATCGGGATAGCGGCTTCAATCAATGAGCCTAGTTGACGAAAAAAAATCGCCACCTCTACAATGGAGAGTTGTTTTTTGAATGCTTGTTTGTTGGCTTTATTTTTGGTTTTTTCAATAGTAACAATATACCATTTTCTAGCCTTTAGTTGTTTTTTTGCCTCTTTAGCACTTTCGGCATTAAGTCGGCCTTTTTGCGTTTTACCTGCTTCATCAATTGCACTGAATTTAAAAATTGCCATTATCAGGACTTACTTAAACCAACACCACTCTAAAAGCCTCATCAAGCCCAGTATCGCCATCAAGTACTAATTTAATCGCTTGTGTTTTTAAGGTCTCTAAGTTTTTACTGGCAATTTGTTGAATTTCCTGCTCATCAGCACTACGGGTAATTGCACTACGTAATGGCTCATCGATAACCAATAATTCATACAAACCGATTCTACCGCTATAGCCTTGATAGCCGCATTTTTCGCAACCTTGTGGCTGGTAGATTTCAATAGGTGCGTCCACACCGAGTAATTGCATCTGTTCATCAGTGTTAATCAGCGTCTTGGTTTTGCACTCGCACAGTTTGCGAATCAAGCGTTGCGCTAAAACTGCGTCCAATGTTGAGGCTAATAAAAACGGCTCAATATCCATATCAATTAAACGTGTAACGGTATTAATGGTGCTATTGGTGTGTAAAGTCGATAATACTAAATGCCCAGTAAGACTGGCTTGAATAGCGATTTTAGCCGTTTCATTATCACGAATTTCACCTACCATCACCACATCTGGGTCTTGTCGTAAAATAGCGCGTAAACCTTTGGCAAAAGTCATGTTAATTTTGCTATTAATTTGGGTTTGGTTAATACCATCAATATGGTATTCAATCGGGTCTTCAACTGTCATGATATTGCGCTTGGTTTGGTTGAGTATGCTGAGTGCTGCATACAATGTGGTGGTTTTGCCAGAACCTGTTGGACCCGTTACCAAAATAATACCGTGCGGCTTATGAATAAGTTTGGTTATTTGCTGGTGGTGTACCTGCCCCATGCCCAATTGCGCTAACTCTAAACGCCCTACTTGCTTATCTAAAATACGCATAACTGCTTTTTCACTATAACCTGACGGAATAGTAGAAACTCGCATATCCACATCTCGTGACCCGAGTTGAATAGAAATACGCCCATCTTGAGGGATACGACGCTCGGCAATATCAAGACGCGCCATGACTTTAATACGTGATATTACTAAAGGCGCTATTTTGATATCCAATTCCATGATTTGCTTGAGCATACCATGCTCTCGAAAACGAATACGCATACGCTCTTTATAAGGCTCAATATGAATATCTGAGGCTTGACTTAGAATTGCTTGGGCAAATAATGCATTGAGCAAGCGAATAATAGGTGCCTCATCGTCGCTATTGAGTAATTCCAAAGGTTCGTACAAATTGCTGGCAATATTGACCAATACATCTTCTTGCTCAGCATTATTTTGAAATTCTGTAAGACTTCCTGATGAAGCACTTTCATAACTGCGTTGAATGTTTTTTTGCAAAACATTATTTTCAATTTTTTTAACCTTTAGCCTGCCGTATTTTCTTTGAACTTCAGACAAAATCGAGGTGCTGGGTAATGCACAGTATTCTAATTGATAAGGTTCCTGAGTGCCACTTAGTAAAATATTGAATTTTTTGGCAACCTCAAAAGGCAATAATACTGGTTGATTAGAAATTTTCATATTTACACCAAGAGCCCTCTACTTGGGTTTCAACTGCGTATTAGTGTTAATTTTTGGTATGCTACTAGAGAAGAAGTTGTCCTCTTCTTTAAGAATTTTCAAGGCTTGAATGTATTTATATTTTTGATTGCTGATTTTGTTGGCGACCTCAGGACTGGTTAAAATGCTAGGACGAATAAAAACAACTAAATTGCGCTTTTCTTTGGTTTTAGTTTCTTGAGAAAACAAACCGCCAATAATGGGAATATCACCTAATATAGGTACTTTTGATTCACTATCACGCCAAGTCTCATCCACCAAGCCGCCAAGTACCAACAACTGCTGATCTTCAATTAACACTGAAGTCTTAATCCGTCTTTTGGTAGTGACCAAGTCAACAGCACTTGAAGATGGTAAGACATTTGAGGTTTCTTGCTCAATATCAAGCCTTACACTAGAGCCATTATTAACCTGCGGTTTAACCCTAAGTGTTAAGCCTACATCTTTTCTTTCAAAGTTTTGAAACGGATTAGAATTATTATTACCTAAGGTGGTGTTGGTAATAAATGGCACTTCTTGACCAACAACAATTTCTGCCTCTTCGTTGTCTAGCGTAACAATTGAAGGGGTAGAAAGAATATTAGCCTTACCAGAGCCCTCTAAGGCACTAAGGACAACAGCAAAACCATTGTTGTTATTTATTTCCCCAACACCAAAGATGCCGCCAGTTGGCAAAGCTACACTACTAGGGTCATTGATTGATGCCAGCAAACCACCGATTAAGCCATTAGTATTAAAAGTGCCAATCCCAACCCCACCTTTTGCAATCCACTGAATACCTAACTCTTTAGCATCATTCACACCAATCTCAGCAATAATTGCTTCAATCAACACCTGTGCTTTGCGAATATCAAGTTTTTCAATAATGTGTTTAACATTACGCGTGGTTTCACTAGAGCCAGTAATAACGATTGCATTGGTTGATTCATCTGCAGTAATATTCGAGAGTTTTGCAGTTTTTCCCTCACCTTTGTCGTTTTCTGCGTCACTTTGCTTGGCAATACTTTGCAATGTTGGCAAAACCTCCTTGGCATTAGCATAGTTCAAATACACCACTTGCGTATTGCTCACTTCGCTTTGTTGTTTGTCCAACTCTGCAATTAATAAACGCACTTTAAGGCGTTTTTCTTCTGCACCACTCATGATAATTTGATTATTACGCTTATCAACCACCATACTGAGTGCGCTGCCCAAATTTTTGTCAATAATAAGGGTTTTGATAATCTGCGACATTTCAGTTGCGCTGGTGTGCTTAAGCGTAATGGTCTCAAAACCACTGTCAACCGATTTATCCAATTTTTTAAGCAAATTCTTTAAACGCTCAATATTGGTTTGTGAATCAACCACAATCAAGCTATTGCTGGCATCATAAACCGCTAAATGTCCATATTGCGACATTAGAGGTCGAACAATCGGTACGATTTTCGCTGCATTGACGTTATTAATTTCAACCACAGTTGAGATAATCTCATCAGAAACGCGACTAAGTTGTTTAGCAGACTCACTTTTGGTGAGATTTTTAGGTAGAATTTTAGAAAAATTCTCGCCATCAATCACTACAAAACCATGAATTTTCATTACCGCTAAAAATAAATGATAAAGCTGATCATCGTCAATATCAGAACTGGTAACCACGTTAATACTGCCTTTTACCCGTGGGTCGATTAGAAAATTTTTCCCCGTTGCCATTGACACAGTACCAATTAAGGTGCGAATGCTGGTGTCTTTAAGATTCAGCATTAAACTTTGTGAATAAGTACTAACAACAAGCAAAAATGGAAGTAGGTAGTATTTTATTGTCATAATTGTATGGACAGATTAACTGTCTTATTATTACGTTTAATTCTTAAATCAAACGCACTATTTGTATAAATGATTTGGCGTATTTTAGCAAATTTATTGAAACTATCGATATAGGTATGGTTTATTTTGGTGATAATATCACCAGATTCAAAGCCTAAATCCTTAAATATCTGCTTATCTTTGCTTGGCTTTACCTTAACACCTAGCATTTTACCGTTTTTAAAAGTTGGCACGATACTAACAACAGAAAGTAATTTTTTAGGGTTACTGATGATTTCAAGGCGATAATCATTTAATGTTTGTCTTTGAATGGTGGATAATTTTGTCTTATTTTCTACTATATTCTTATCAATCGCATCGTCCTTAGTTGTGACACGCTTATAGATTAATTTTTCTAATTTTGCACCACGTTGCAAAATAACAAAATCTGCACCAATTTCTTTAACGCTAACGCCTGTTTTGATATGATCACCAACTTGGTAAGTTTTGGCCAGCGCGCGCTGACCTGAAGGCGCAATCATGGCAAATGATTTTTCACGTTTAAACAAAACACCAATCAAATCTAGGTTTAATTTACTATATTTTACTTTGGCGACTGACTTTTTAAGCACGACAGCTTTTTTACTACCAAAAATATTATTCGCCAATACCAAATTTTCTTGATATTTAGATATAGGTTTGACACCAGATTCTACCACTTTAGGCTTGACAATCAACCAGAAAATATCTGCAGCAATATAACTTGCAATCAGTATTAGCACAGTAGCGAGCACTAAGTTTATTTTATTCATAAGAGACTTTTGCATAAATAAGGGTGATTATAAAAAATGACAAATTTTATTAAATTGCAGACTTTTTAAATTCGCTCCTAGCAGGATTAAAAGTGTTGTTGAAAAGTTTTCAAGCTGATGCTCTTTTTTGTGCCCCTTTGAGGAGTAAAAGATGATGTTTTTATGGTTATTCATAATTTATGCAAAGGTCTCTATAAATAACAGCCCTGTACCAACAACTAATAAAAACGGCCCAAACGAGAAGGCTTGTTCGCGTTTAATGCCTTTAAATAAAGCAAAAATCAATGCCAAAATAGCGCTGATACTGATTAAAATTGGCAATGCCTGCCAACCAAGCCAAGCGCCAAGTGCGGCGGTTAATTTAAAATCACCATAACCAAAGCCTTCTTTGCCAGTCGTTAACTTAAAAATCCAATAAACACTCCAAAGTGATAAATAACCAACAATCGCACCAATCAAACCTTCGCTCAAATTTATATGATTATCCAAATGCAACAACAAGCCAATGTATAGCAAACTCAATGTTAATACATCAGGCAAAAGTTGATGTTTAACATCAATTACAAATAAAGTCATTACGATATAAATAAATGCTAGATAAAAGATAAATTCAGTCCCAAAACCAAAACCTAACATCAACAACACAGCAAGCATGCCGCACAACATCTCAAGCAATGGATAACGCCAAGCAATCTTTATCTGGCAATGTTGGCATTTGCCTCGTTGTATAAAAAATCCAAACAAGGGAATTAATTGCAAAAAACCCAATCGAGTGTCACAATGCGGGCAAATTGAATATTTAGGACTAATAATGCTATAGTTTTGTCCTTGTATAGACAAAGGCAGGCGATAAGTCACCACGCTCAAAAAACTACCGATGATAAGTCCAAATATGAAAGTTAATAACAACATAACTAATAACGAATAATGCGCTCTATATTACTAATATTAAGTTGTTGCAAAATGGCTTTAACATTCTCATTTTTACCAACAACAGCCCCAGAAATAACCAACTGCTTTTTCTTGTTTAAAAGACTAAGTTTGATTTTGGTGTTAGTCATGGCTGATTCCTTGCTACTTAACACGCCAAAAATATCAAATGCTTGCGTTTCAATCGGCAGTTGATAATCGCCAAATTCTTGCCCTAACACGTTAAGTTTTGAAAGTTGAATACTGCCTGATAGTCTCTGAGGAATTTGATAAGTACGGACATCATCCCAAGTTACACTAATATCTTTAAGAAATAATTGCCCACGAGGTTCTACCGTTGAGAGTTCAGGTATATATTGTTGTAATAGTGCTAAATTTAGCCGACTGGTTAAATCCTTGAGTTGGACTGTTTGTGTAATCAAATCAATCTTAACATTGGTTTGAATGAAGTTATCTCCTTGCACTGCTCGAACCTTAAAGTCCAGATTCGCCAATAACAATTGCCAAAGATTGACTCGATACAACAAACTGTCAATTTTGCCAGTTGTTTGCATCTGCCCAGCAAAAATACTACCCGTCGCACTTTGTGCTTGAAAATAGGGTGATTGATTGATATAAGGCAACAACAGTGATGCTGGTGCACTCATCAAAACGAACACCATAAAACTAACAACGGCTAAAAAAATGAGTTTTTTCATGGCAAAATTAACTTCAAATCTGCATCAACAAAACCGTCTTTGGTTTTTACAATGTTGGCTTTAACCGTGGTAATTGCATATTGCGTGCGCAGTAATAGCAGCAGGCTTTTTAAGTGATTAAATTCTTGGTTTTTGGCACTTAAACTCAGCACTTTCTCATCAAACTGTAAATCAATACTCAAGCCTTTTTGTTTGGCAACTTTGTCAATAATTGACTTTGCTTTTCTACGCTCAATAGCAGTGAAACTACTGGGTTTTTTGCTAACATTAATGATTTTTTGATGAATGTCAGCTTGCATTCGTAATTGCGTATCAAGTGCTTGATTTTGTATTTTAATCGGAAAATACAACAACACAATCAACAAACATACTGCCAAAACACAAGAAAATATCAATACATAAATTTGTTGTTTTTTACCTAATGTTTGCCAAAAATTTTCTATCTTATCAATCATTTAAACACCTGTAATTGATTATTATCAAATGTAATGCGCTGGGTATTGTTATCAAACTGTTGCTTTGACATTGCCAACAATAAGTCTTTATTTAATAGCTGTTGCCACTTGTTAATTTTCACCAGTCTTGCGTCCAACTCCACAGGCAAGTCGGTAATGCGGGTAATATCTGTAAAAATTGATAAAAACAAAGCCTTATTTTGTGCAATTTTTATCTCAAGCTGCTTGGATAATTGCGCATTTTCAATCAGCAAACCGCCTAAATTTAAGACAAAAACAAAAGCTGCAAGCGTAGCACTCAACCTAAAGTGCTTAACTTGCTTACCATAGATTTCCCATAGGCCGATTTTAAATAAGTTAAATCCTGAATAATGTTGACCCAATGCAGATGCTTGTAATTTTTCTAATGAATAAAGTTCAAAAAATAAAGTTTTGTCAATCTTGCCACCATGAAATTTTGAAATTCTAAATAACACCAGTTGGTCTTTTTCAAGATAACTAATTTTATTATCGAGCACCGGCAGCAACATAAACTCTGGCACTAAGGCTGAACAATTCATTTTTATTGTGCTAATTTCATCTTTAATCTGAGATAAAATTTTGTGCTCAACAACCATAGCACTCCAGCTTCCATCTGTCTCTTTGTTAGGAAAAATTGCAAGCTCTTCAAGGTCTTGCAATAAATCATCTTCAAGTACGTGAATTACTGCTTGATTGGCACTTTTAGCACTCATTTTTGGAATGTTTACTGAATGCGAAGAAAGTAATAAACAATCTAGTGCAATAATAACTGGTTGCCCATTAGCAGCTTTGGGTTTTTCAAAAAACGGGTAATGAATAACTTGCATGACTAATTATTAAGATAATAACTACGATGAATAAGGCTTATTTTACTTGTGTTTCGCCGAAAAATGCTGACAGTCTTCAACACCAGCTGATTAATGGTAATTTTACCTTTGAGCACAAAATAATTACTCTTAACATCAATCAACTCGTTACTAAATGCCTTTTTAATTTCCGCTGATGATATCGAAACCACGCCTTCTTGTAATTGCTTGTGAAAATCATCAATATTTGTATAAGGACGCGCAGATATAATGCTTGCAATTACAGATTCTGCATCCAGTTGTGGATGCAGACAACTAATTATCTGGTCACTAGCCGTGTTGATATTAATCGGAACAGGGGCGTCTAATACGAATAAAAATTGCCTAATTTTGTCATAATTTTCGACATCTACATAGGTGATTTTTTTTAATTCAGAAAGGTGGGTGATTTTGCTCAGACGCCGCTCATTTAAATAATTGATAATATTATCACCCGTAACATCACTTTCAAGTTTCAAATTAAGGCGATTAAAGCAACCAAAAAAATCGGGATTAAATTTTTCTCCTATTTGCCCAGACTCTTTATTAAATTCAAACAAATTATTCAGGTTAAGCCCAGCTTGCAAGTCAAATAATCGTGCCTCAAATTGCCCATTATCAAGACTAAAAATAAATTTCTCTGCCCAGTCTTCTTCATCCCAATCAAACATCTCTTTGTCATCTTTATCATCTTCATAGTCGGTTTTTAACAACTCCTTAGCAAATTCTTCCAATGAAAATAAATATTGCACGGCATTAGCTTGATGATTCACCACAGTAATATCATCAATCATTGTATTTTGACGTTTGAGCAT
Organism: Gammaproteobacteria bacterium; assembly: GCA_965206195.1. Taxonomy (GTDB): domain Bacteria; phylum Pseudomonadota; class Gammaproteobacteria; order PS1; family Pseudothioglobaceae; genus JAAOIF01. The sequence goes on along the minus strand of CBDBIZ010000011.1, from coordinate 1,127,821 downwards.
CAAAGCAACACTAGAACTGACTAATGCCACAACAATTAACACACTAATAAGTGCCACGCCTGCCTGATCGTTTACTCGTTTGCCTGTTTGCTTATTCACCAATCATCACCAATTGCTTAACCTTGCCCCAATACTCATGCTCAAAATTTACCTCTAAGGCTTTAATCTGTACCGCGCTTGATTTGTTATAAGCGCTTGTCCATTTATTCTTATCATTAAGTAAGCGTAAGGTAAATTTTTCAATGTCTGGTATCAAATCCAGGCGCACAACATTGTCAATATCAGTAATATCCTCACGCGCTAAGTTGCCTTCTGTGAGTAGATAACGAACCCTTAATACTGTATCATTTTGCAAAGAGTTGAGCGTCAAAATGTTGTCTTGTAATGCAATATCTTGATTAAAAATTTGATTAACATCGCGCTTAATCAACAAATTGGTAATTTGTAAAATACTAATCTTTTCAAAGTGTCCAAAAGACAATCGTTGGCTGGTAGAATAAGTTTGCAAAGCATTGTAAGCAATCAGTGAAATAATAGAAAAAATCAACATTGAGACAATCAGCTCAATCAAAGTGAAGCCACTTTGCTGGCTGGCTGATTGATTATTGCTGCACATAGATTTTTTGCGATTGAATCGCTTTTTTTTCATCCCTATCAGCTTTTGAGGCAAACACCTGAAGTTGCACTTGCAAAACATTCTCCAACTCAAACTTAGTGACAACTGAGCTCCAATACCAAGTTTTATAGCCAAAATCAATGCTGTCGCTGCTACGTCCTAAATTTAATTTTGGACCCAATCTTCGCTCGACAATCAAATTGTTTATTAACAATGTTGAGAGTGTCTTGTCTTTAAAATACTGCAAATAGCGCGCATTTTGCCCATAACTACCCACTAGGGCACTCAGAGAAATGCTGACTATCAATAACGCAATGAGAGTTTCAATCAGGGTAAAGCCTTTATTCTTTTGCACTTTTCCAGCACTCGTCATCAATACAAATTTGCCCATCAGTGATAAAACCATTGGCACCAATCTCAATCAAAGGCTGATCCATCAAAATCGTTTGTTGATTGCTGAGCGTAATTTTATCTAGTTTGGTATCAAGACGCCAAATTTGCTTGTCAACATCAAAATATTCAACAATAATTTGTTGCGTTTCATTATCTTTGCCCTCTTCAAGCAAACGGATACGCATGGAAAAATTATACAACTGTGCTTTATGGCGCGCACTTTGTACTTGATTTTGTAACTTTGTCACAAATGAATTTTGAGTTTGTTGACTGACAAGATTAACTGAATAAACGGAAAGACTACTAACAATCCCAACAATAAGTATAACGATTAATAATTCTATTAAAGTAAAGCCGCGCTGATTATTTCCCAATGTCGGCATTCTCACCTGCCCCGCCAGCAACGCCGTCTTTGCCATAACTATAAAGCTGGTAACTCTCACCTGAGTTGATATAGAGATAATCTTTATTCCATGGGTCTTTAGGTAGCTTATCTAAATATTTTCCTACCAATGCACTTAGTCCCTGCGAGGTACTTGGATAATCAAAATTGTCTAATTTATATAGGTTTAAAAGTGAAGACAAGGTTTTAACATCGTGTTGCGCCTTAGTGGTCCTAGCCTGTCCTGGCTTGTCAAATATTCTAGGCGCAATCACCGATGCCAAGATACCAATAATAACCACCACAATCATAATTTCAATTAACGTAAAGCCACGTTGCTTACTATCTGTTGTTTTTATTTTTGCTTTCACCTTTACTCGTTATAATTACTCAACTTTTTTGATTTTATCATTGATTCATGAAAAAAATAAACTATCAGCAAAAAGGTTTAAATGTTCACCTTGTTAGTGCGCTGGCAATTTGGGTGGCTATTGCCTCGCCATGGTTTGATTTGAGTGTCTCTAATCATTCGTTTATTAAAACTTATGTTGCAGGCATTGGTATTGGTATTTTAATGCTAATTACTTTATGGATTAGGCGCGCTGGAACGAGTACAGTTTTTCATTTGAGTCTAATAAAGATTAGCTGGTTGTCTTTATTCATGCTCGGCACGCTAAGTATTTTTTGGTCGGTGAATGTTGATTTCACCATTACCAAATGGCTAATTTGGTTGACTATTTTTTGTGCTTTTATTGTAGGCTATCATCTTAAACTTGATGAAAAAACTTTGATAAAACTTTGTTGGGGCTTGTTGATTGCAGCTTTCGTTATTGCTGGGGTTGGTATTTTGCAATATTTATTTGACCCATTTACGCTGACCCAAGCCGCCAAACCAGCCTCTACCTTTGGTAATAAAAATATGACTACACAACCGATTGTCTTAATCTGGCCATTGTCTTTGTTTTTATTGTTTTCCAACCAAGTTAAGGGCAAGCAAGTGTGGATACTGACAATCCTTACTTCACTACTAATGGTGTTTGTTTTTTATACCAAAACCCGTTCTAGTTGGCTCAGTATTATTGGGGAGATTATTCTCATTGCTGGATTTTTACTGATAAAACGCCGAGAACTTAAAAATTGGATAGCTTGGGATAGTATCAAAACCAAAGCCACTTTATTTGCAGTAGTATTGTTCGCATTGATGATTAACTTTAACGACCAAGGACTGGCCTCGGTTGCCAGTCAAACTGGTGCCACTTTTGACGGTGCTGGTAACAGCGGTCAAGCACGCTTTGCTATTTGGGCGGTGGCCATTGATATGATTAAAACCAGCCCATTATTTGGCACTGGGCTAGGCAGCTGGTTTCACAATGAAATTCAAGGTGGTTTTGGCGTATACAACGTGATGAGTTATCAACGTGTGCATAATGATTTCCTTGAACTTGGCATTGAAACAGGTGTAATCGGGATGATTTTACTATTAATCGCTGCTGGTACACTGAGTGTTGGGGTATTTAAAGTGCTAAATAATGACAATACAACCAATGCCTGGTTTTATTTTTTACTTTGGGTGGCACTATCAGGCTCGTTTATCCAAATGCAATTCTCTTTTCCTTATCAATTGGCGATGCCAGCAATGTTGCTCGGACTTTATATAGGATTTATTGCCAAACGGTCTGAGTTGTTTATTAAACCAATTAAATTACTAACACTGAAAACACCAAAGTTTTATCACCGATTAATTAAGGCTTGCTGGTTGTCATTAATACTTGCCATTAGCACCGTATATATTCAATGGATTGACACTTATAGCACCTTAAATGATCTCAATAAAAGAGGAAAATTACACCTAATAGAACGCGCTATTCCACCCATATATCATTTGGAACTACAAAATATTTTAGGCTTTCTTGGCAATGCTTATCTAGCAAGCAATCGCCCTGATATTGTCATCAAAATTGAGGAACAAATCCTTAAATATTGGCCAAATTCTAATGCTTCTTTGCAGCGTTATGCTTTGGCATTGATGCAAAAAAAGCGCTATCAAAAAGCATTTAAAGTGTTACATCACCTTAAAAAAGTCTCAGGACGAGGCCACTTTGGGGGGCATATTCTGGAAATACAGACTTACCAAAAAACTAAGCAATACAAAAAATTTGACCAAGCTTTTTTAGCATTGCTAAATCAAGATGAATCCTTGCTGTCTTTAAACGCACAAACGTATCAATTCTTGCTACAATTCTCACTTCATCGAAATGACTTTTTTCAATATAGCGAACAAATATACAACAATTACGTTAAATATCATCCTTACAATTGCTCGGTTGAAAACAACATTGCTAGCTACTACCTCAACAACAAACAATACAAACAAGCGCAAAAACATGTTGATATTATCTTAAACAATAATGGCTCATGCTTAAACCCTTTGATAGCTAACGCACTCAAAAAACAACGTCGCTAAAAGGCACCAAATTATGCACCACTTACATATGGCAAAGGCACTAAAATTAGCCGAAAAAGGTCGTTTTGATGTTGGGGGCAATCCAATGGTGGGCTGCGTTATTGTGCGTGATGAACACATTATTGCCACTGGCTATCATCAACAATTTGGACAAAATCATGCGGAAATTAATGCCTTAGAAAAAATTGATTTTAACGCACAAGATACAACCATTTATATCACCCTTGAGCCTTGCTCACACCAAGGCAAAACTCCACCTTGTGTTGAAGCAATTATCAATGCTAAACCCAAAAAAGTGGTTATTGCCTCACTTGATAGTAATCCAAAAGTTAGCTCTATAGCACTCATGCAAGCTGCTGGCGTTGAGGTTATAACTGATATTTTAAAAAATCAGGCTGATGAATTAAACCGTGGCTTCCTAAAACGCATGAATAGCAACCTGCCTTTTGTTACTTGCAAAATCGCCAGCAGTCTTGATGGAAAAACCGCACTCAATAACGGACAAAGTAAATGGATTACTGGTGTAAGCGCGCGCAGTGATGTACAAAACCTGCGCGCCAGCAATCAAGCCGTTATTACTGGTTCTGGTAGTATATTAGCAGACAATCCTTCGATGAATGTGGTTGATAAAAATTTGCCCAGCCCGATTAAAATTGTGATGGATAGAAGTAATAATATTACCGATAAAAAACTTAACATCTTTAAAGGCGAGCAAGTCATCATCACTGATAAAACCCCCAAACAAGTACTGAGAATGTTGGCAGATATGCAAATTAACACCGCCTTACTTGAAGCAGGCAGTCGATTAACAGGTGCATTTTTAAAAGCTGGCTTAATTGACGAGTTGGTGCTCTATCAAGCGCCTATTTTGCTTGGCTCTGAGGCACTATCAATGTTTAATCTGAGTATTGAGGCTATAGATGATAAAATTAAACTCATTATCAATGACGTTACCATGGTGGGTGATGATCTTCGTATAACTGCCAAACCCAAACCGCTTAAGCCACTAATAAATTCATGAAAACCTTAACTAATAAACGCATTGTGCTTGGTGTTAGTGGCTCTATCGCCGCTTATAAGGCACCTGATATCATACGTCGTTTGCAAGATTTGGGTGGCGAAGTTAGGGTTATTTTGACCCAGGGTGGAGCAAAATTTATCACCGAGTTATGCTTACAGTCCATCTCACAAAATAAAGTACATCAAGATTTGTGGGATAAAACCGCAGAACTTGCAATGGGACACATACAGCTAGCAAAGTGGGCTGATGTAATATTGGTTGCACCAGCCAGTGCCAACACGTTAGCCAATATTGCCAATGGTAAGGCTGATGATTTATTAAGCAGTGTGGTTTTAGTAAGCGATGCGCCAATTATACTTGCCCCTGCAATGAACCAGCAAATGTTCAAATCCAGTGCAGTGCAGGATAATTTAAATGCGCTCAAAGCTCACCATATGAGTATTATTAAACCCGATGATGGTGAGCAGGCTTGTGGTGATGTTGGATACGGCAGATTACCAGAACCCGTCAACATTGCTCAATATCTAGCTGGGAAATTTACCACCACAGCCCTCACAGGCAAACGCATACTCATCACTTTAGGGGCGACTATTGAGGCGATTGACCCAGTACGTTATATTTCAAATCACAGCAGTGGGAAAATGGGCATGGCACTGGTAGATACCTGTATTGAAGCAGGTGCATCGGTTACTTGCGTGTACGGTAATATTAGTACCACACTGAATAATAAAGCCAATAATATAACAGCACTTAGCGCAAAACAAATGTATCAAACAGTCATGAAGCACATTAATGAACAAGATATATTTATCGCTTGTGCGGCAGTCAGTGATTTCTCAGTTAAAAATAGCTCAAAACACAAAATTAAAAAAAGTAATACCAATCTTGTCCTAGAGCTGGTGTCCAATCAAGATATTCTTCAAGACGTGTGTCAACTAGACAAAAAACCGCTAAGTATTGGCTTTGCCGCAGAAACCCAAAACGCCTTAGAAAATGCACAAAAAAAGTTACATAACAAAGGTTGTGACGCAATTATTTTAAACGATGTTTCAAATGCTGATTTTAGCTTTAATTCTAATGATAATGAAGTAACTTTTGTAAGTCAAAATCAGCAACAAAAAATCGCTAAAAATAGCAAACAAAAAATCGCTAAAAAACTCATCGAAATCTTTATTAAAGAGTACTTATAAACGCCAAAAATACTTGATAAATCAACGTTGTAAAAAGTTACTCACAAAACTGTGGATAACTCTGTTAATATTTCAGTAAAAAACGCTAAAAACGTTAATATATTGCACCTTTTTATGGTTTTGAATAAAAACTAACCGTTTATATTTTTTAATTAAGAATCAATAAGTTAAATAAATTTATAAAAAATTAAAATATTACAAAAAGTCCCTCAACTATTTTAAAAACAACTTGGCGGAAAACTTTGTTGGTTTTGCCTATGAAATCAAGTGTTTCACGGATTATTAGGCCACCATTAATCAGGTTGAGATTATTTTATTTGACCTAGGTTAAATATGTTGAATAAATCTAAAAAATATGCTAGTTTACGCCGTTAGTTTTTTATCTGGAATCATTACATTTTCAGGTAAAAATACCCTGACAATATCAAACATTGAATGGGTGATTATTTTTGCCTTATCGTGCTGTGTTTTTGTCTTGTTTAAACGCTACAAAACACGTGCAAAAAACTATTACCTTTCGCTGTTGATTTTTATGCTGGGTTTTATCTGGATGGCAATATTTTCTAATTATGTTTTAGAATACAGAGTCAGCCCTGCTTATCTCAATAAACCGATTCATGTGGTTGGAAAAATTGCTGAGTTGCCCAATCTGTCAAATCAAAAAACTGGATTTATTTTTAAGGTTGAACAACCTTTTAAAGCAAAGGTTAAATTATCCTGGTACGGTAAAAGTCCAATCCTCAAATCAGGTGATTCATGGCAGTTACTGATCAAACTAAAACATAATAATGGCTATCAAAACTTAGGCGGATTTGATTATGAAAAATGGCTGTTCTATCAAAAGATTGATGCCACTGGCTATGTTAAGAAACACGCTGAAAATAAACTGATTTCCACCGGTGGATTCTCTATTGATAGATTCAGACAAAACACCCGAGAAGCGCTATCTTTTTTAAAAAATTTGGAATTTGGTGGGGTGATTAACGCCTTGATTATTGGTGATAGATCACTCATTTCAAAGAACCATTGGGCACTATTTAGTGCTACTAATACCACACATCTAAGTGTTATATCTGGTCTGCATATTGGGTTGATTGCTGGCTTTGTATTTTTGTTGGCGCAATTTTTATGGCGCCGATGCGAGTGCTGTATGCTACGACTACCAGCCCAAGTATTCGGTGCTTATTTTGGACTGTTATCGGCTTTCTTGTATGCACTGATTGCTGGATTCTCAATTCCAACTGGGCGTGCTTTTATTATGGCTGCTGTGGCGTTTCTTAGTCTGATTCTACGACGTCATCACCACATTTGGCAACTGTACGGATTGGCACTTATCTTGGTGCTGATAAACAATCCACTGAGTATTTTTAGTATTGGCTTTTGGCTATCGTTCTACGTGGTTGCCATTATTATTTATGGTGCTAAACAACATCAAAACAAATCCTGGTTATATCGCCTTATCTATCTGCAATTACTCATTAGCATTGCCGCTTTGCCACTTGTTACCTGGTTTTTTGCCAGTGCATCGGTGCTATCGCCCGTTGCTAATTTAATTGCAATTCCCGTATTTAGCTTTATCATTACACCGCTGTCTTTAATTGCTGCATTACTCATGCTAATTGGTTTGAATGATATTGCTCAACTGGGTTTTGAGCTAGTCAATCAAACCTTAATTGGACTGAGCCATGTTTTGATTTATTTGCAACAATTTAATTTTAACCGTTGGCACTATACACAAACTTCGATACTTGATTTAAGCTTTTTTATTCTGGCTATTTTAATTGCCATCTCACCAAAAGCTTTAAAACTGCGAAAATTTTCAATCTTGATATTAGCACTAATACTACTGATACCCACAACTAAAATTGATAAAAACTCAGTATTAATTAGTGTACTTGATGTTGGGCAAGGTCTGGCACATGTGATACAAACCCAAAACCACGCCTTGTTGTTTGATACAGGTGCCTCCTACCCTTCTGGCTTTAATTTGGGCGATAGTGTTATCAATCCTTATCTGCAATCCAAGCATATTCAATACCTGGATAAAATTATCATCTCTCATGGTGATAATGACCATATCGGAGGTCTACGCAGTGTTTTGGAAAAATTTGATGTCGGTGAAATAATCAGTTCAGTGCCAAGCAAAATCAAGCATGGCTTACAACAACCGACACTTTGCGTGGCAGGACAAAACTGGCAATGGGATGGGGTTGAGTTTGAAATGCTAAATCCAGATGAGAATACGAATCTCAAAGGCAATAACGCCTCTTGTGTACTCAAAATTTCTACCAGTCAATATAGTATTTTATTAACCGCTGACATCGAACGCACTGCCGAGTGGCAACTGATTAAAAATTTCCCAGAAAAATTAAAAAGTGATATTATGCTATCGCCACATCATGGCAGTAAAAGCTCTTCTACGCAGGCTTTTATCGATGCTGTTGCACCCTCGTTAATTATCATTTCTAGTGGTTATAAAAACCGTTTCAATCATCCGGCGCAAAAAATAACCAATCGATATGCACAAAATCATATTAAATTCATTAACACCAGTTGTGCAGGGCAAATCGACATTCAGCTAGCTAAGAGCATAAATATTAGTCAATATAGAAAAAACAATGCGCGCTACTATATGCGTCAATGTAGATAGCTAGTTGTACTCAATTCTACTAACACGCTCGCCCAAGATACCATTCACCGCCTCAATCAATTGTTGATTTGGCGTCACACAATAATCTTTTGCCAGTAACATATTGCCTCTAATATGCTCTAATTGATAGTGAATCCTAACTGGACACGAGCCTTGATGCTGTTTTAAAACCTTGGCTAATTGCGTCAATAAAGGCTGATGTTTAGCACTTAACAATACCTCAAAATTTTGTGCATATTTTTCTTTTACCGCATCAACATCTTCAATTTTATCCGCCACCAGCTGCCACTCATCGCGATAATCTTTGTTAATTTTTCCACTAACCACCACCACGTTCTGTGTTATTAACTGATCACTCACGCAGCCTAATACCTTAGGAAATACCACCGCATCTAGCAACATTGATTCATCTTCAAGCGTTATCAATGCCATTTGAGCACCGCTACGAGTGGCACGATAACGCAGTTGTGAAATAAGTGCTAAAATTCTCACTTCTTTATTGTTTCTAAGCGTTGTCTGGCTTGGTGTCGTTGCGCGAATATGCGACAAATCACACTTATATTCATCTGTTGGATGATGATAAAAATAATAACCCATCACGCTTTTTTCAAATTGCAAGGTTTGCTTAAACGAAAAATTAGCACAAGATAGGTAATGTAGTTCATACTCACTGCATTGTTGCGTATCTGCAAACAAACCACTTTGTCCACTGGAATTGTCATTTTGTCTTTGCTCTGCTTGTCTGACCGCGTTTGGATATGTCTTAATTAAACTTGCTCTGTTAATACCAAAACCATCCAGCGCACCACTATAAATCAATGCCTCGATAGCACGCTTGTTTAGAATTTTCTTCTCAATACGCACACAAAAATCAAATAAATTTTGATAATTTCCATTGGCTTCACGCTCGACAACCAGCGCTTCAACCAGTGCCTCGCCAACACCTTTAAGCGCACCCAGTCCATAAGTAAGGGTTTTATCATCTTGAATGCTAAATTCATAACTCGATTCATTCACATTCGGAGCTTTGACAATCAGCCCCATCGCTCGGACTTGTTTTATGCTAAAGGCAATTCTATCAGTATCATCCATCACGCCTGAGAGTACGCATGCCATAAATGCTGCTGGATAATGCGCCTTAAGCCAAGCAGTTTGATAAGAGATATAAGCGTAAGCCACCGAATGTGACTTGTTAAATCCATAGCCTGAGAATTTATCAATCAAATCAAAAATTTGGTTGGCTTTTTTAGCGTCAATATCGTGCTTAGCAGCACCGTTGACAAAAACATCGCGCTGTGCATCCATTTCTGAGGCAATTTTTTTTCCCATCGCACGCCTAAGTAAATCCGCACCACTCAACGAATAGCCCGCCATCACTTGTGCTGATTTCATCACTTGTTCTTGATACAGAAACACACCATTGGTAGGTTTTAGAATTTCTGCTAACATAGGATGTGGATATTTAACTTGAGCACCATGTTTAACATTAATATAATCATCTACCATGCCCGCATCCAAAGGCCCTGGACGATAAAGTGCAAGCATCGCTACAATATCTTCAAAACAATCTACTTGTAGTTTTTTCAAATAATTGCGCATACCTTCTGACTCAAATTGAAAAATACCCGTGGTATCACAACGCCGTAATAATTCATATACCTGCGCATCATCCAGCGTCAAAGCGTTAATATCAATCAATTCGCTAGAGAGTCCTTTGGCGTAAATAAGTTTTACAGTTTTATCAATAACAGTTAAATTTGACAATCCTAAAAAATCAAATTTCACTAGACCAAGTGCTTCTATATCTTTCATGTCAAACTGCGAAACCACACCATCTGACTCGTCAAAACCTTTGTAAACAGGGCAAAAATCACTGATGTTACTCGGTGCAATCAAAACCCCGCCAGCGTGCGTGCCGACATTACGTACCAAACCTTCTAACTCTAAGGATAAATCAATTAACGTAGTAACACTTTCTTCTGAGTCATAACGTTTTTTTAATTCTTCAGAGTACCATTTATCTTTACTTTCTTGGGAATCACTTTTATCAAAACGCCCCAAAGCGCGTGTTAAGTTAATTTTTAAATCGTTTGGAATTGATTTGGATATTTGGTCACTAAAACCATAAGGATGTCCCAAAACACGCCCTACATCACGCACCACTCCTTTAGCGGCCATAGTTCCATAAGTGATAATTTGTGAGACTTTCTCACGACCATATTTTTTTGCCACATAATCAATCACTTCATCACGACGATTGGTGCAAAAATCAATATCAAAATCTGGCATAGAAACCCGTTCAGGGTTTAGAAAACGCTCAAATAAAAGCTCGTGTTTAATCGGATCAATATTAGTAATGCTAAGTGCATAAGCCACCAAAGAGCCCGCGCCAGAACCACGCCCAGGACCTACTGGAATGCCGTTATCTTTAGACCAGCCAATAAAATCGGCTACAATTAAAAAATAACCTGGAAAACCCATATTAATAATCACTGACAACTCAAAGGCTAGGCGCTCATCGTATTGTTTTTGATTAATATCAAGCCCCTGGTTTTGCATTACCGCTAGGCGCCTGCGCAAGCCCAACTCAGCTTCCTGCGAAAAAAACTGCGACATACTGAGACCCTGAGGAATTGGGAAATCTGGCAGATAATTTTTTTTATGCAGTTCAAAATGCACATTGCAACGTTTTGAAATTTCAACACTATTGATAAGTGCCTCTGGCAAATCAGCAAATAACCTACTCATCTCGTGCACGGATTTTAAATATTGGTCGGTTGAATAACGCTTCTCACGACGCACGTCATCCAACAACCCACCCTGAGAAATACAAATTCGGGTCTCGTGCGCCTCAAAATCACCTTGTTGCAAAAACTCAACATCATTAGTCGCTACCAAGGGAATGTCAAATTTCAGTCCTAACTCAACACATAGGTGCAAATGACGCTCATCGTATGCTCGACCAGTACGTTGTACGCCTAAATAAAAACGATCTCCAAAAGTATCTTGCCAAAATTTTGCTTTTTCTTGGGCCTCAGGAATCTGATTATTGATCAAACATTGTGCAACATCACTATTAACTGGCAAGGCAATCATAATCAAGTTTTGCTGATATTTAACCAATTGCTCAACAGTAATGCTCACGCCATCAATGCTTTGGTTTTGCAAATAAGATACAGAGATAAGTTCAGATAAATTTAAATAGCCTTGGCGATTTTGGCATAACAATAACAATGTGTAATTTTTCTGTTCACCTTTTAGACTTAATTCAACACCAAAAATAGGTTTAATACCTACACTACTGGCTTGTTGATAGAACTTAATCGCTGCAAACAGATTACTATTATCAGTCAATGCAATTGCACTCATGTCCAACTCTTTAGCTTTTTCAACCAATTTTGGTATGCGAATTAAACTATTCTCAATAGAATACTCGCTATGGCAATGCAAATGAACAAAATCAGAATTAAACATGGTTAACTGAATTTTTTATAAACCTGCGTATGCTTTTCCAAGCATAATTAAATTTGGGTTATGACAATTTAAGCGACTCTTTTCTGAATATTTTAAGCAAAAAAATACCCCACATAGGGGGTATTTTTTCAAGCAATTAGATAAGTTTAGAATCTACTAGGTCCAGCATTTGCCTGATCTTTAGCTTGCTGTTGACCAAGAAGTGCTTGAGTTTTAGCCTTAGCGACTAACTTTAAAGCACTTTTGATATCGCCTTTCTTTTGCAATTTATCGGCTTTTTTCAAAAACTTGCCAATATCACGCCATTCAAAACCTAACTTTCTCGCTTTCTTTTGTTCAGCTTTGGCTGCTTTTACTGCAGACGCGTAAGGCGATGTTGCAGGTGTCGGTGCTTGACCATAATGCTCATGATCTACTACAATTAAATCAGCCTGAACAGATAAAGCAAACACACTCACCAAAATTGTCAATAGTAATTTTTTCATTATTTTCTCCTTATTCTCTGTATTCAGTGCCAGAAATCTCCATGCCATTACTCATAGCAGTGTGGAAATACTCCAGATTATTGTAAACAGCCTTTTGTCGCTTATGCGGCTTGGCTCTAACCTGCTTATTACAACCGCCATAACGACGCTGAATAGTGCCAAAACCATCGCCTTTTGCCTTCGCCCATTTACCACGCCATACAGGAAAGTGAGTGATTTGACCCAGCGCTGGCGACAATGTGTTGCCACGAATACGCTCACCAGGGCTATCTATATGACAATTAGCACAGGAAAGATTTAACTGGCCACGTTTGGCATAAAACTCTTTTTTACCTGCTTGATAAGCAGCCAAAGCCTTAGCATCACCAGCTGGAACGACAACATTAATCACCTGTCCTTCAGCAATCGTCGTTAAATAAGCCGCCATATAAGCTAAATTACCTTTGCCAGTGCCAATTTTCTTCTCGCCATTTTTCACACGACAATTAACGATAGAGCCCTCCAAAGTTACAACCTTGCCAGCCTTAGCGTCCCATTTCGGAAACTGGGTACGAATAGTTTCATCAGCACCTGAAAAACAACTGGAATAAGTTTTGCCATTCTTAAATGGTGTTTTCCATAATTTTTCACCCTTGTTTAGCAAGTCTTCAAACGGTGGAAATTCCATAATGTTATCAAACTGTAATTTTTTGTCTTCACTCATCGCATAAGGACCTTTAGAAAAATCATTGAACGATAAATTAGGAAAGCGCTTTTTAAAGTAATTTTGAAACGCGTTAATATCTGCTTGTACACTCGGGTCTTGCGTAGCAGCAAGGCTTTGCGTAACGCTCATGCTACCAGCAAGCCCTACTAAGGCTGCTAATGCAATCGTTGTTGTTGTTTTCATAAATCTCTCCTCAAAAAATATATCGATTACTTAGACTCCGCGCTTGCAGAACCCGTCTTGCCGTTGTTGTCCCTATAGGCTAGTTCAATCTTATCACCTTTTTCACCAGGTGCCTGAAATTTAAAATATGGGTCTTTAGAAACCGCACTACCAATATCAGCATCAACAATTTTAGTGCCATTACGTGATACAGTTAAATTCGTAATATAATTAGCTGGCACTAACTTTCCTTTCTTTTTACGCAGACCAGTTTCCATTGGATGCTTAACCAAAGCTTTGACGGTGATAACCCCTTTTCTGGCTTTAGGCTTTAATTTAATTTTTCCCATTTTGTATTCTCCTTATTAATGTCTAATATTTGTTAATTAACCGCCGCAGCCGCCAATCGTTACTTTAATTTCTTGCGTAATAGCTGTTGTCGCCCCACCCGCTGTCACCAGTGCCGTTACTGGCGAGGTTTTACCCATCTTAGCACGAGTAGAAACATAGCCCGCAGCACCTGTTAAATCAAACGAAGCAACCAATGGCATGCTATTGTTCTTAACATAAAAAGAAATGTTACTAACATCGCTCATCTTAGATGCGTCCACTGTCATTGGCACAACCGCGCCATTTTCAGCAATTTTAGGTGCTTTAAACTTAAACGAACCTGCGCTGGCACTGGTCATTGCATCAGCTACTGCACTAGATTTGGCTTTAAATCTTGCCGTATTTGCAAACACCCTACCTGGCATCAACAGACCTGCGCCTACTGCGGTTGCTACCGCAGAACTGGCTATTGCGCTTTTTAAAAATAATCTTCTTTTCATTGTGCTCTCCTTAAAATTATAATAAATGAATAAAGTCTGTAATCTTGTCAATTTGACGCTCAGTTAACACCCCGTGTTTACCAAATGGTGGCATTAAACTGTGCGGATTTTTAACCGTTGCATCCCAAATTTGTGCTCTTAATACTGCGCGATCTGGAAATCTGGCTTTCATGGCTATTAGTGGTGGACCAACATTACCTGGCTGTGTGCCACCTGAAATTGCATGACAACCTAGACAATTGCCTAATTTACGATCAAAGGCAAGCTCTTTACCCGTCATCTCTTTAGCACCTGCCTCTATTGGCAACAGAAATAATGTTGCCAATGTAACCACTGCTGAGATAGAAGAAATGGTTTTCTTCATGTTTTTTCTCCTCATTATATATACAAAAATAAAAAATCTTAACTGCTTAAAACTCAAAATAAAAAACCCACAATTAAGTTTAAAACGTAACCAAGTGCACAATGATAACCATATTCAAGCAACATGCAACACTTTCATTAAATAATAATATTATTATATTCTAAACTTGTTCGGCCGCCTTAATCAGCGCGCGTGCCTTGTGCATGGTTTCGTCCCATTCTGATTGCGGGACAGAATCATGCACAATGCCAGCTCCCGCCTGCACATAAAGCATCTCATCTTTAATCACCGCAGTGCGAATAGCGATTGCCATGTCCATACAGCCGTGCCAAGAAAGGTAGCCAATTGCACCTGAATAAATATTGCGCTTTAACGGTTCTACTTCATTAATAATTTCCATTGCCCGTACTTTTGGCGCACCGCTCAAAGTTCCCGCAGGAAAAGTCGCTCTTAATACATCCATTGCACTCATGTTATCCTGCAATTCACATTCAACATTCGAGACAATATGCATCACATGAGAATAGCGCTCAATAAACATTTTGTCAGTCAGCTTAACAGTGCCAGTTTTCGCAATCCGTCCAAGGTCGTTACGACCCAAATCAATCAACATTAAATGCTCGGCAATTTCTTTTTCATCGGCTAACAAATCTTTTTCTAATGCCAAATCTTGCTGTTCGGTTTTGCCTCTGGAACGTGTCCCTGCTATCGGACGTACTGTCGCACATCTTTTCCCATCAACACGGGTTAAAATTTCAGGAGACGAACCAACCACTACCGTATCACCTAAATTCAAATAATACATATAAGGTGATGGATTGAGTCGCCTAAGTTGGCGATACAATTCAATAGGTGGTGCATTAAATTTGGCACTCAAGCGTTGTGAAGGTACAACCTGCATAACATCACCAGCAACAATATATTGCTGAATCGTCTCCACTGTTGCTTTGTAATTTTGTTCGCCAAAACTTGAGCTAAAATCATCTTCGCTAATCTGTTGTGATTGATATTTAGACGTTACCAAAGGTTGGCAGACACGCGCTGAAATAGCATCTAATTTAGCCATCGCATCTGCATAATTTTGCTCATTTGGATTGACATGAGTAATAATAAAAACTTGGTTA
Organism: Gammaproteobacteria bacterium; assembly: GCA_965206195.1. Classification (GTDB taxonomy): domain Bacteria; phylum Pseudomonadota; class Gammaproteobacteria; order PS1; family Pseudothioglobaceae; genus JAAOIF01. Next base: position 1,111,960 of record CBDBIZ010000011.1, on the reverse strand, counting down.
AAAAGATTGTCAAACACCACCAAATCGTTTGATAACATCAACAAAATATCGGCAACACCCAGCTCATCTGGCTGGCCAATGGTAGATAATTTAGGCTCGATATAACGAATAATTTCATAACCAAAATACCCTACTAAACCACCATTAAAATCTGGCAACACATCTAATTTTGGCACTTGGTATCGCTGCAAGTATGCCTCAATCCACGCCAGTGGGTCTTCCACTTCGTTTGAGTCAAGCAATTTGCCATCTTGTTCAATTCTCACCTCATAATCAAACACTTTAATCACCGTTTGTGCGCTCAGCCCAATCATTGAGTATCTACCCCATTTTTCACCGCCTTCAACCGATTCAAATAGATAAGAATAAGAGTTATTGGCAAGTTTTAAATACAAACCTAAAGCGGTATCGATATCCAGTGCAATGGATTTATAAACAGGAATATGGTTATAGCCATCCGTCACATGTTGATTAAAATCGGATTTATTCATTCGATTATTTTAACGCAAGCATCTTTGATATTGATAAAAATTTAAAGAGGCTTCTTAAAGACGAAAAAAAAACGTACCAATTTTAAGCGCGGTTTATTCCAAGAGACCTTTGCATAAATAGGAATGATTAACAAAATGACAAATTTTATTAAAATGATTAACAAAATGACAAATTTTATTAAATTGTAGATTTTTTAAATCCACCCTTAGCCAGGACTAAAGGTGTTGTTAAAAAGTTTTCAAATTGATACTTTTTTTGTACCCCTTGAGGGGTAAAAGATAGTGTTTTAGTGATTGCTCGTATTTATGCAAAGGTCTGTCCAAGTTAAAAAGACATGGCGTTATTCTCCTGCCTCAACTTGCGCTGCTTGTTCACCTTCTACTTCGCTCAACTGTTCCAAAAGTGCCGCTTCAGCATCTGCAGTCTGCATGACATTGTCCATATGCTGCGATCTACGCGCTTGGTGGTGGGTAAAACCAGTACCTGCAGGAATCAAACGACCGACAATAACATTTTCTTTCAAGCCTTGCAAAATATCAACACGACCAGTGGTCGATGCTTCTGTTAAAACACGTGTTGTCTCTTGGAATGAAGCGGCAGAAATAAACGATTCGGTTGCCAGTGATGCTTTGGTAATGCCCATTAACAACCTTTGATAAACCACAGGCTGTTTACCTTGCGCCACCAACTGCTTGTTAACATCAATCACCCGTACATACTCAGCAGTTTCGCCCGTTACAAAAGTCGAATCAGCTGCATCTAGTATTTCTACTTTACGTAACATTTGCTTAACAATTACCTCAATATGCTTGTTAGAAATATTTACCCCCTGTAAGCGATAAACATTTTGTACTTCTTTAATCACGTAATTTGCCAATGCTTCCACGCCTAATAAGCGCAAAATATCATGTGGATTAGACGGTCCATCAGACACCACATCACCTTTTTCAACCGTTTCGCCATCAAAAACATTTATTTGACGCCATTTATGAATCATCATTTCAGTGACTTCGCCAGCCGTATCGGTAATCAACAACCGATCTTTAGACTTAGTTGAGTTACCAAAACTAATGACACCAGCTGCTTCTGCCAAAATAGAATGATCTTTAGCTTTACGCGCTTCAAACAAATCAGCAACACGCGGCAAACCGCCAGTAATATCGCTAGTCTTAGACAGATCTTTAGGAATCTTGGCTAACACTTCACCCGCTGAAATCACTTGATTATCTTCTAGATGAATCTTAACATCTGATGGTAAATAGTGTGTTGACAATACCATTTCAGAATCTTTTTCATCAACCAATTTAATCAAGGGTTTAAGCCCTTTGGCTGCACTCGATCTTGCTGCTTCATCAATCATCTCAAAGAAAGTCAAACCAGTTAGTGGGTCGATATTTTTAACCACAGTAGCACCTTCAACAAAGTCAACAAAAATCACACGTCCAGATTGCTCAGCAATAATCGGGTGAGTATGCGGATCCCAATCAGCAATTTTATCTTTTGCCTTAACGCTACCGCCATCTTGAACGTGTACAAGCGCACCATAAGGGATTTTGTAACGCTCAACCTCTTGACCTTTGTTATTACGAATGGTTACTTCACTCGAGCGAGAAACCACCACCAAATCACCATATGCATTAGTAATTGATTTAACCCCTTCAAGGTGTGCAATACCATCGGTATTAATATTCACACTACTAATCGCAGTTGAAGCAGAAGCTGCGCCACCAATATGGAAAGTACGCATGGTAAGCTGTGTACCTGGCTCGCCGATTGATTGTGCGGCAATAACACCAACAGCCTCACCAACACCAATTTTATGACCACGTGCCATGTCATTACCATAACAAGAAGCGCAAACGCCATAACGCGTCTCACAAGTAATAGTAGAACGCACCTTAATTGATTCAATCGCCAGTTCATTAATTTTTTCCGAATCGTCTAAGGTCACCAAGTGACCTCTTGGCAATAAGACATCAGTTGAATCAGGCACCAATACATCCTCAGCCATAACTCGACCTATAACACTATTGCCCAGTGTTTGTACAATATTGCCACCTTCAATCACCGCTTTCATCAGCAAGCCATTGTCTGTACCACAGTCATGTTCGTTAATCACCAAATCTTGACCAATGTCCACCAAACGGCGGGTTAAATAACCTGAATTTGCGGTTTTGAGTGCCGTATCTGCCAAACCTTTACGCGCACCGTGGGTCGAAATAAAGTATTGCATATTGTTCAACCCTTCACGGAAATTTGAGGTAATTGGAGCTTCAATAATTGAGCCGTCTGGCTTTGCCATGAGTCCTCGCATACCAGCCAACTGGCGAATTTGTGCAGGCGAGCCACGTGCACCAGAATCTGCCATCATATAAACTGAATTAAAGGAGGCAAGTTTTTTGGTTTTGCCGTCAGCATCAACAAAATCATCAAATCCAATTTCATCCATCATTGCTTTTGCTACGGTCTCAGAAGTGCGCGACCAAATATCAATCACTTTGTTATAGCGCTCACCATCAGTTACCACGCCTTGTACATATTGCTGTTGTACGTCTTTAACTTGGGCCTCAGCAGCCTCAATCATGCCAGCCTTAGTATCTGGAATAGTCATGTCATTTGAACAAAATGAAATACCTGATTTGGTTGAATACTGGAAGCCCATATACATCATTTGGTCAGCAAAAATCACAGTATCTTTAAGTTCTTGAGTTTGATAACAAATATGAATCAAATTAGACACCACTTTTTTGGTAATGGCTTGATTAATTAAATCAAACGACAAACCTGCTGGCAAAATTCTTGAAAAAATCGCACGACCAACAGTTGTATCAACAATATGCTTAGTTGTTGCTTGGTATTTTCCATCAACTTTTTCATACGCTTGAATGCGCAATTTAACCCTAGCATGCAGTGATGCTTTGCCAGATTCATAAGCGTTCAAAGTTTCAGTTGCATTCGCAAAAATCAGCCCTTCACCATTTTGATTAACCATATCACGAGTCATATAGTACAAGCCTAAAATTACGTCTTGCGAAGGCACAATAATTGGCTCACCACTAGCCAAATGCAAAACATTGTTAGAGGCTAACATCAAAGTTCTAGCCTCAAGTTGCGCTTCTTCAGACAATGGCACGTGTACTGCCATCTGGTCGCCATCAAAGTCAGCATTAAATGCACCACACACTAACGGATGCAGCTGGATCGCCTTACCTTCAATCAGTAGTGGTTCAAATGCTTGAATACCTAAACGGTGCAACGTAGGTGCACGATTAAGTAGCACTGGATGCTGGTGTACAACTCTTTCTAAAATATCCCAAACTTCAAGAGATTCACTTTCAACCATTTTTTTAGCGGCTTTAATGGTAGATGCCAAGCCTTGGGTTTGCAGGCGATTATAAATAAATGGCTTAAATAATTCGAGTGCCATTTTCTTTGGCAAACCACATTGATGAAGTTTTAAGTAAGGACCACAAACAATCACTGAGCGACCTGAATAGTCAACACGCTTACCGAGTAAATTTTGACGGAAACGACCTTGCTTACCTTTAATCATGTCTGCAATGGATTTGAGTGGGCGGCGATTATTGCCCATCACTGCGCGACCACGACGACCATTGTCAATCAGTGAATCTACTGCCTCTTGTAACATACGCTTTTCGTTGCGTACAATAATCTCAGGTGCATCAAGTTCTAATAGGCGACCTAGGCGATTGTTACGATTAATCACACGGCGATACAAATCGTTCAAATCAGAAGTCGCAAAACGACCGCCATCAAGTGGCACTAATGGGCGTAAATCAGGCGGTAAAATTGGCAATACATTCAACACCATCCATTCAGGCTTGTTGCCTGATTTAATCAAAGAATCAATTAATTTCAAACGCTTGTTATATTTTTTTAACTTAGTTTGGCTCTTAGTGTTTAGACTATCTTCACGTAAATTAGCAGCTTCTTTTTCAAGCTGCATTTCTTTGAGTACATCTTGAATGGCTTCTGCACCCATTTTTGCTTCAAACTCGTCATCACCATATTCATCAAGTGCATCAAAATACATCTCTTCGGTTAATAACTGCTTGTGCACAAGTGATGTAGCGCCAGGATCGGTCACCAAGAACGCCTCAAAATACAAAACTCGCTCGATGTCTTTTAGCGTCATGTCCATTAACAAACCTAGGCGTGAAGGCAGGGATTTAAGATACCAAATATGCGCTACTGGCGCGGCCAATTCGATATGCCCCATACGCTCACGACGTACTTTAGATAAAGTAACTTCGACCCCACATTTTTCACACACCACATTGCGGAATTTCATGCGTTTATATTTACCACACAAACATTCAAAATCTTTCATTGGTCCAAAAATTTTGGCACAAAATAAGCCTTCACGTTCAGGCTTAAAAGTACGGTAATTAATAGTTTCAGGTTTTTTTACTTCGCCATATGACCAGGAACGAATATTCTCAGGAGAAGCCAGCCCAACACGAATTGCATCAAAATCTTGCTCTTGATTTTGCTGTTTTAAAATAGTTAATAAATCTTTCATAAAATTTCTCCTAGTGTTGCTCTAGTTCAACGTTAATACCTAATGAACGAACCTCTTTGACCAAAACGTTAAAGGATTCTGGCATTGCTGACTCAGTTAAATTAACCCCATCAACAATACTCTTATACATCTTAGCTCGCCCTGCTACGTCATCTGATTTCACCGTTAGCATTTCGCGCAAGGTATGCGCTGCACCATACGCCTCAAGCGCCCAAACTTCCATCTCACCAAAACGCTGACCACCAAACTGTGCTTTACCACTTAGTGGCTGCTGTGTCACCAACGAATAAGGGCCAGTTGAACGTGCGTGCATTTTGTCATCCACCAAGTGATTAAGCTTAAGCATATGCATATAGCCCACGGTTACGGGGCGGTCAAAAGGTTCGCCTGTGCGACCATCATAAAGTTGCTCTTGACCCGATTCAGGTAAATCTGCCAACTTGAGCAGCGACTTAATATATTCTTCCTTGATACCGTCAAATACTGGGGTTGCCATTGGTACGCCCGCGCGTAGATTGTTTGCTAGCTCAATGATTTCCTCATCGCTAAAAGATTGCAAATCTTCTTGCTTGCCATGTGAGTTATAGACTTTATCTAAAAAGCCTCTAATCTCTTGCACCATTTCATCGCGTTTTTCATCCAATATGGCAGCAATTTTATGGCCTAAGCCTTTGGCAGCATAACCAAGATGCACCTCTAACACTTGACCAACATTCATTCGTGATGGTACGCCTAGTGGATTTAGTACCACGTCAACAGCCGAGCCATCTGCCAAATAAGGCATATCTTCAATAGGAGAAACACGTGAAATCACTCCTTTGTTACCATGACGACCAGCCATTTTATCACCGACTTGTAGGGTTTTATGTGTTGCCACATAGACTTTAACCATCTTCATCACACCAGGTGGTAATTCTGCGCCTTCATTAATTTTGGCACGCTCATTTTCAAAAAATTCATCAAATTCAAGTTGCTTGACTTTGGCTTGTTTAACCAAGGCAGCAACTGCTTTATTGATTTGTTCGTCTTCTACTTTGAGTGCGGCAAAATCTGTACTATCTAGTGACTTCATCGTCTTGGCATTTAGTTTATCGCCCGCTTTAATAGTGCCTAATGTTTTACTCACTGTATTGCCTGAAAGTTTAAGACGAATTCGACGATAAATATCATCATTGATAATGCCAAATTCGTCATCAATGTCTTTTCTAATTTTTGCTAAACGTTGTGCGTCGATGCTAAGCGCTCTAGTGTCTTTTTCAACCCGATCACGGGTAAAAACTTGTACATCAATCACCACCCCAGATTTTGAAGCACCGATACGCAATGAAGAATCTTTAACGCTATTGGCTTTTTCACCAAAAATTGCCCTGAGTAATTTCTCCTCTGAAGAAAGCACAGCTTCACTTTTCGGGGTTACCTTGCCAACTAAAATGTCGCCACCTTTAACGCGCGCCCCCACATATACCACACCCACTTCGTCTAATTTAGATAGGGCTGATTCGCTAACATTAGGAATATCCGCAGTAATTTCTTCAGGGCCGAGTTTGGTATCACGAGAATAAGCAGTAAGCTCTTCAATATGGATTGTGGTGTAGCGATCTTCTTGCACAACACGCTCAGAAATCAAAATAGAATCCTCAAAGTTGTAGCCATTCCACGGCATGAAAGCAATTTTCATATTTTGACCGAGTGCCAACTCGCCTAAATCGGTCGAAGGTCCATCTGCCAACACATCGCCAGCTGTAATCTTATCGCCAGTTTTAACCAAAAGTTTTTGATTAATACAAGTGTTTTGATTAGACCTTGAGTATTTAGTTAAATTGTAAATATCAACACCTAACTCATCAACTTTGGCTTTCTTAGAATCAACACGAATTACAATTCTAGAGGCATCAACAGCCTCAACCACACCACTGTGCTTGGCAGTCACACAAACACGTGAATCGGTCGCAACTACACGTTCAATGCCTGTACCGACCAATGGCTTCTCGGCTTTAAGTACTGGCACTGCTTGACGTTGCATGTTCGAGCCCATCAGTGCACGGTTAGCATCATCATGTTCCAAAAATGGAATGAGTGACGCTGCAACTGATGAAATTTGCTTAGAGTCAATATCAATCAAAGTTACATCTTGTGAATTGACCAATACAAATTCATTTTTATGACGACAAGAAATTAACTCATCGCTTAGTTTCCCTTTGGCATCAACATTTGCATTCGCTTGTGCAATGGTGTGGGCGATCTCATCAATCGCAGACACATACACAACCTCGCTCGTGACTTTCCCTTTTTTGACTATTTGATAAGGTGTTTCTAAGAAGCCATATTCATTGGTTTTAGCATAAACCGCTAAGGTGTTAATCAGTCCAATATTAGGGCCCTCTGGTGTTTCAATCGGACATAAACGACCATAATGCGACGGATGTACATCACGCACTTCAAAGCCAGCACGCTCACGTGTTAGACCGCCTGGACCTAGTGCTGAGATACGACGTTTATGTGTCACACCTGAGAGAGGATTTACTTGATCCATAAATTGTGACAACTGCGAAGAGCCAAAAAACTCTCTAACAGCAGCCGATACTGGTTTGGAATTAATCAAATCTTGCGGGGTTAATTCATCAGTTTCAGCCAAATTTAGACCCTCTTTGACGGCTTTTTCAACACGTACCAAGCCAATTCTAAATTGGTTTTCAATCATCTCGCCAATCGCTCTTACTCGTCTATTCGCCAACGTATCAACATCATCAACCACACCATTGCCGTTTTTAATGTCAATTAATAACTTCAGAACACTCACAATATCGTCATTTGTCAGTATATGTTCGCCAGTTTCTGAGTCAATACCTAAGCGACGGTTAAGTTTCATACGTCCAACTTTGGAAAGATCGTAACGATCATTTTTGAAAAATAAATTATTAAACAATAAATTAACCGCGTCTTCTGTTGCTGGCTCACCTGGACGCATCACGTGATAAATTGACATACGCGCTTCTAGCTCACTCTGAGTTTCATCTAGGCGTAATACATCTGAAATATAAGCACCATCTTCAGACTCGTTAATATAGAGAATTTCAACTTTCTTAATCTTGTTAGCACTTAGCGTCTCTAATACTTCTTCACTAATTAATGTGTTAATAGCAATTAAGACCTCGCCTGTTGTTTTATCAACAATGTCTTGTGCAATCACCTTGTCTAATAAATATTCAAGTGGTGCGTTAATTAATTTAGCGCCCGCTTTTTCTAATAATTTAGTATGTTTGGCAGTAACACGACGACCTGTTTTAACAACAATATCATTGTCTGACTTGATATCAAACTCTGCAATTGTGCCACGTAATTTGTCTGCTGAGAGGGTAATGTCACAAGACTTTGCTTTAAGTTTGATGTTAATTGTTTCAAAGAAAGTGCCTAAGATTTCTGCACTACTAAGCCCCATTGCACGTAGTAGCGTTGTCACTGGTAATTTACGTCGACGATCAATTCGAGCATATAGGTAATCATGATGATCAAATTCAAAATCCAACCACGAGCCACGGTAAGGAATCACGCGTGATGAAAATAATATCTTGCCAGAAGAGTGGGTTTTACCTTTATCATGTTCAAAAATAACGCCTGGAGACCTGTGCAACTGAGAGACCACAACACGCTCTGTGCCATTAATCACAAAGGTGCCTGTTTCTGTCATTAACGGCAATTGACCTAAATAAACATCTTCTTCAATAACTTGTTTAACGCGACGTTTTTTCTTGAGTGTTGAGCCGTTTTTATCAAATAAAACCAAATTTAACTTAACTCGAAGGGTTGAGGCAAAAGTAACACCACGTAATTTACACTCTTCAACATTAAATTTGGGGTCTTGTAATTCATAACCAACATATTCAATCTGCGCATAACCATTAACTGCTGTTATTGGAAACACGGATTGGAATACCGCATGTAAACCGACATCTTTCTTATTTTTTTCACCAGCTTGAATAAAGCTGTTGAACGAATTGATTTGGATAGCCAGTAAATCTGGTTCGGTTAAAATTGACTCCCTTGAACCAAAATTATTTCTAATTCGCTTTTTCTCAGTGAATGAATAAGCCATGAATACCTCACATTATTTAATCTTACAATTAACAACTCTTTTAAAAAACATCAAAATCCCCTTGCGAGGATTTTGATTTTTACGCACAACTAATTATTTAAGTTCTACGCTAGCACCTGCTTCTTCAAGCTGCTTTTTCAACTCTTCGGCTTCAGCTTTATCAACGCCTTCTTTAATGGTTGCTGGCGCAGATTCAACCATGTCTTTGGCTTCTTTAAGTCCTAGACTGGTGATACCGCGTACGGCTTTAATAACCGCAACTTTCTTCTCGCCAAAGCTGGTTAAAATCACGTCAAATTCTGACTGCTCTTCTACTGGTGCTGCTGCATCTGCTGCCTGTACTGGTGCCACTGCAACTGCCGCTGTTGCTGATACGCCGAACTTCTCTTCCATTGCTGAAACCAATTCAACAACATTCATTACAGACATGTCTGCAATTGCATTTAAAATATCCTCATTTGATAGTTTTGCCATGAGTCTTACTCCTTTTATTATTTTTTGTTATATTATCTTTAGGTGGTTTTCTAGATTGTCTTGGCAGTTATCGCTGCGCGATTGCTGAAACGACACGAGTAACTTTTGTTGGAACTTCATTCAAAGTCCTTGTGAGTTTCTCAACTGGTGCCAGCATTAACGCCATTATTGTGCTAATTGCCTGATCTTTTGTTGGCAAGTTTGCAATGCGTTTAAGTTGATTTGCATCTATAAACTCACCTGAAACGCCCAAACCTTTAACGACTAAATCTTCATTATCTTTAACAAAATCTTTAAATACACGTGCCACCGCGCCTGGGTCTTGTTGTGAAAAACCCAATATTACAGGACCACTGAGCACAGGTGTTACACACTCACATGCTGTTTTCGCTAATGCTCTTTTTGCCAAGGTATTCTTTACCACACGTAAAGATACATTTGCATCAAGTGCAGATGAACGTAGATTAGTCATTTGTTCAACACTCAATCCTCGATACTCAGCTACACCAATCGAAATTGATGTTTGTGCTAGTGAATTTACTTGTTCAACAACAACTTTTTTTGCCATCAGATTTAGAGCCATTTATCTCTCCTAATTTTTAAAAAAGAAAGTCATCATTTGATAACTTCCGCCGCAGAGTAATTTAGATAATTCTAAACACCCTCTACATAGGCTGAGTGTGTTACCACTCAATTAAACAAACACTCCAGGAGGAATATCCGCGCCTATGGTCTTTGAGGTTAACAAGTATTAACCCTGCAACCCAAAGAATTATTTTAGTGAGGCCTTTGCATGAATAAGGATGATTAGCAAAATTCAATTTTTGATGATTATTCATACTTATACAAAGGTCTCTTTAAGTAGATAGTTTTAAATATCTACTGATGTCAAATCAATACTCAAGCCTGGACCCATAGTCGAAGAGACGTTTATTTTTTTAAAATAAATACCCTTAGCTGAGCTAGGTTTTGCTTTTTTCAATGCCTCTATTAATGTATTAATATTTTGCGCCAAGGCGTCTGAGCCAAATGATGCCTTGCCTACGCAACCGTGCACAATACCCGCTTTATCTGCACGATAACGTACCTGCCCAGCTTTTGCATTATTAACTGCTGTTGCAACATCTGGCGTTACTGTGCCTACTTTTGGATTTGGCATTAAGCCACGCGGGCCCAATACTTGACCTAAGCGACCCACAACGCCCATTGCATCAGGAGAGGCAATTACCACATCGTAATTAAGATCACCATCCCGCATCGATTTCATTAAATCTTCCATGCCTACAACATCAGCACCTGCATCAATTGCCTTTTGCACATGATCGCCTTGGGTAAATACCGCAACACGAACCGTTTTACCTGTGCCATTTGGCAATACCACTGAACCACGCACGTTTTGGTCTGATTTTTTGCCGTCAATACCCAAATTAATACTCACATCCACAGATTCATCAAACTTAGCGGTTGCACAATCTTTTAATAAATTCAACGCATCATTTAATGGGTAATGCTTTTCAACCTCAATTTTAGTTGCTTGATCTTGTTGTTTTTTTGTCAGCTTACTCATCTACTTGACCCTCCACAACCATGCCCATAGAACGGGCAGTACCAGTAATAATCTTAACTGCGGCCTCTATATCATTGGCATTCAGATCTTTCATTTTAATATTAGCAATCTGCTCAAGTTGTGCACGTGTTACATTGCCAATTTTGTCGGTATGTGGCACACCTGAGCCTTTTTTAGTACCAGTAATTTTAAGTAATAGCGCTGCTGCTGGCGGTGTTTTGGTCACAAAAGTGAAACTACGGTCGTTATAAACCGTAATCACCACAGGTACTTTCATGCCTTTGTCAATCTCTTGTGTTTGCGCATTAAACGCCTTACAAAAATCCATAATATTCACGCCGTGCTGACCCAATGCAGGGCCGACTGGTGGCGAAGGATTTGCTTCTTGTGCTGGAATCTGCAACTTAATATAAGATTCAATTTTTTTAGCCATTTTTATTCCTTAAAGGTATAACCCTTTGTGTGGGTACAAGTGCTTGATTAAAACCAAGCTCCCCTGTTAAATCGTAGCCCGAAAGCTGTCTATTTTTTAAGTTTTCTCTACTTGAGAAAACTCTAACTCTACTGTAGTCGTGCGTCCAAAAATCAACACCTCTACTTTAAGTAAATTCTTTTCGTAATCAACCGCTTCAATAATGCCATTGAATTCATTAAATGGTCCATCAATCACCAACACTTCTTCACCTGCTTGATAAGCCACTTTAGGCTTAGGCTTATCGGCGCCTTCTTGCACACGCGCCAAAATGGTATCAACTTCACGCTGTGTAATTGGTGATGGTTTGCCCGATGAGCCGCCAATAAAACCAATCACATTGTTAGTGTTTTTAATCAATAACCAACTTGGCTCGGTCAGCTCCATATTCACCAGCATATAACCTGGGAAAAATTTACGCTCGGCGGTTTTTTTTTGTCCATCTTTTAATTCAACTACTTGTTCAGTGGGAATCATCACCTCACCCACTAAATCTTCCAACCCTTCTCTAGCAACAGTCTCTTCAATGACTGCTTTCACTTTAGCCTCATAACCACTTCTTGCATGAAGCACATACCATCTTTTAGCCATTTAAATCATCCTCTAGCTTGTTATCAACTGGACAAGCCATACAAAAAATGAGTCTATCAATGCTAAAAAAATAGCAACAATAATAACTGCAATCATAATCATGACTGTTGTTTTTATAGTTTCATTACGCGTTGGCCAAACAACTTTGCGCAACTCGATTTTGGTTTCTCTTAAAAAAACATTAAATCGAATCCCTTCAGATGATTTGAAAAATATAAACCCTGCTAAAATAAGCCCTGCCAACAAAACCAATACTTTATACAATAACGTGTTAAGCCCTAATGGGTCTAAATAAAACACAAACAATGAGCCAACCACAACTAAGATTGAAACTATCACGGCTAATGAAGATTTTTTTGTTTGCGCTTCTGTTGTCTTGCTCGTTTTACTCACATTACACCTTTTAATATGGCAGGCAAGGAGGGACTCGAACCCCCAACCAACGGTTTTGGAGACCGCCACTCTACCAATTGAGCCACTTGCCTAATAAATTAAAACTTAAAATTAATCAGCTATTTAATCCATCACTTTAGAAACAACACCCGCACCCACAGTACGACCACCTTCACGAATAGCGAACCTAAGTCCGTCTTCCATTGCGATTGGCGAGAGCAGTTCTACGTCCATCTTAACGTTGTCCCCTGGCATGACCATCTCAGTACCACTTGAGAGTTGACAAGCACCCGTTACGTCTGTGGTTCTAAAGTAGAACTGTGGACGATAGTTGTTAAAAAATGGCGTATGACGTCCACCTTCATCTTTACTCAGGATATAGACCTCTGCTTCAAACTTTGAATGTGGCTTAATTGAACCTGGTTTTGCCAGTACTTGACCACGCTCTACTTCTTCACGCTTGGTGCCACGTAGTAGTACCCCAACGTTATCACCTGCTTCACCTGAATCAAGTAGTTTTCTAAACATTTCAACACCCGTACAAGTGGTGGTTTGAGTGTCTTTGATGCCAACGATTTCTAGCTCATCACCAATATTTACAACACCCGCTTCAATACGACCGGTAACGACTGTGCCACGACCTGAGATTGAAAATACATCTTCAATCGGCATAATGAAAGTCTTATCAGTATCACGCTTTGGTGTTGGAATGTATGTATCTAGGGCATCAACTAATTTTATGATAGCAGGTACGCCAATATCTGACGTGTCACCTTCTAATGCTTTTAGTGCTGAGCCAAAGATAACTGGGGTGTCATCACCTGGGAAGTCGTATTCGTCCAATAGTTCACGGACTTCCATTTCAACCAATTCAACCAATTCTTCGTCATCAACCATATCAGCTTTGTTCATGTAGACAACAATGTAGGGAACGCCTACTTGCTTAGACAAAAGAATGTGCTCACGAGTTTGTGCCATTGGACCGTCTGTGGCAGCGATAACGATAATAGCACCATCCATTTGGGCAGCACCAGTAATCATGTTTTTAACGTAGTCAGCGTGTCCAGGACAATCGACATGGGCATAGTGACGAGATTCACTTTCGTATTCTACATGTGCTGTTGAAATAGTAATACCGCGCTCTCTTTCTTCAGGGGCATTATCAATGTCAGCATAATCTTTAAATTCACCACCACGTGCCTCTGCCATGACTTTGGTGATGGCAGCGGTTAGGGTAGTTTTACCATGATCAACGTGACCAATGGTGCCGACGTTGATGTGGGGCTTGGTTCTTGCAAATTTTTCTTTTGACATTTTTTTTATCTCCTATTTTTCAATACACAAATAATACTAATTACTGGAGCTCACCAGCGGATTTGAACCGCCGACCTCTTCCTTACCAAGGAAGTGCTCTACCGACTGAGCTAGGTGAGCGCAACCTTTTCCACATGGAGCGGGTAACGAGAATCGAACTCGTCTCATTGGCTTGGAAGGCCAAGGTAATACCAATATACGATACCCGCAAATCTCATTTTGCCTCATGGTGGAGGGGGAAGGATTCGAACCTTCGAAGGCAGAGCCGACAGATTTACAGTCTGTTCCCTTTGGCCACTCGGGAACCCCTCCCAAAAAAGCAATTGGGCATTATCCCATAAATGTACTTTGGATACAAGCATTAATTTGAGTTCTTTTACTTAAAGATAACCCTTTATATTGCGCAAAATAAATGTGACTATTTATCAAACTTCGTGTCCTTATGAACATCCAATACTTTCATCAAAACGTATCAATAAAGTTTCATCTTTTTGGCTGTTACTAACGATATTGACGTAAATACCACCAGCCAAAAAACCGCTTGGCATAATGCATGAGTCGGCAATTGGGCAATATCATGCCGCCGCCAACTTTGCGCGATACATAAATGCCTTTGTTATTTGAATCAATAATACACATAAGTTCAATTTTAAAAGTATGGTTGGCTGGTTTGCCTTTTAAACCATCCAGTGCATTCTTAGCAGCTGCAGTGGCCTGCAAATCTGCCATATGTGCTTGTTTTGGCATCCACTGCGGTCCTGGGAATGAACCAGAATCGCCTGCGACAAAAACATGCTTCATTGAGGTTTTGCAATATTTATTTGCCTTAATCAATCCGCCTTCACTACGTACCAATGCTGTATTGTCGAACCACTGATTGCCTGTCATACCTGGCATAAATAAAATTAAATCTGCGTCAAATTCGCCCCCTTCTGTAATTACCTTGTTCGCTTCAAAGGCTTTCATTTTGTGTCCTAAATGAGTGGTAATATTACGTTTTGCCATCTCGTTGAGCAATTCTTTAACAGCTTGTTTACCAAGGCGCTCACCCGGTCGTTTAGCGGGGGTAAAAAAAGTCAGGTTAAATTTGTCTCGCTTGCCTTCAGCACGCAGCTGGGTATCCAATCCAAATAAAAATTCAAACATCGGACCGCCGCGCATGGCGCTGGGTTCTTTTGGATTGCCAGCAAAGCCAATGGCAATATTACCCCCCTGCATGGTAGCCAATTTGTCACGAATCTGTTCTACTGCCGCCAGACCTTCGCAAGGGGTAATAGCGTGTTCAATGCCTGATAATTTTTTAATGAATCGTCCGCCTGAGGCGATGATTAGTGCATCATTATCTACTCTGACATCATTGTCTAGCAATACTACTCTGCCGCCCTCTTCTAACCCCACTACATTTGCTGACACATAAGAGACCTGCATGCGCTTAAAAAAATTGTTGAGCGGAATAACAATGTCTTTTGGGCTGACTTTGCCTGAAGGAACCCAAATCAGACTAGGCATGTAGAGTAATTCTGCTTTTGGGGAAACTAGGGTAATTTCACAGTGTTTATCTTTTGTTCGTAAGGTTTTAACTGCAGTCAATCCAGCAAACCCTGAACCGATAATGGTAATTTTTTTCATTTAAAACAAGGCTATATTTTGATTATTGGCAGTTTCCATGTTGGCGATTGAGCCAAAATGTTGCATCATTTGTGGCCATTTAGCTCGCGACTCAAGAGCCTTTCTAAAGTTTTCTTGGTGTGCTTTGCTTTGCCATTTTACCAAACAATACACACGTCCTTGTGCATCAATGCCTGATTCTCTAGAGATAAAGCCATCCGCCTTAGCAATATCTTGGTCTATCTCGTGAGATAGCTTTTTCCAGTCGCTAATCAAATTTTTGTCATTTAATTCAAACGACATAATGACAAAATATTCGCTCATTACTCTCTCCTTAAAATATATAATTTAAACTGCAAACTCACTAGGATATTTTAATGCTTAACAAAGACAATTTAGCAACTTTATTTACAAATGCCAGAAGTCATAATGGCTGGTTAAACAAAGACGTAACTGCTACACAAATCAAGCAAATTTACGAATTGATGAAATTTGGGCCGACTGCTGCTAATACTTGTCCCGCACGTATTACTTTTGTGAAATCGCTGGTAGCAAAAACCCGCTTAAAACCGCATTTAGACGAGGGCAATATTGATAAAGCCATGAGCGCACCAGCGGTAGCAATCATTGGTTATGACACACAATTTTACGAAAAATTAGACTATCTATTCCCCCATACTGATGCCAAAAGTTGGTACGTGGGCAAACCTGATAAAATTAAAGCCACTGGCGAGATGAATGCTACTTTGCAAGGGGCTTATTTTATGCTGGCAGCACGCTGCATTGGGCTTGATTGCGGACCAATGGGTGGCTTTAATAACGAGACTCTTGATGCGGATTTTTTCGAGGATGGTAATACCAAATCGATTTTTATTTGTGGCATTGGTTATGGCGATAGTAGCAAGATTTTCCCACGCTCGCCGCGTCTGAGTTTTGATGAGGCTTGTGCAATTTTATAAATAATTACCGATGCTTCATATCAAAGCATAAACAGCATCATAATATTTTTTGGCTGGGTGAATTTGTTAATTTTGTTAATATCATAACGCATCACAACCATCGAATTTGCCATTTTCACCATATCGCTTACCATAGTGTTCCTATTTGAGGACCATTACATAATCCTTAAAACAACCACTAAAATTTAAAAATCTCTATTTTTTTTAGGCAAGGCAAAAAAACCTACAAAAATTCAATTTTTATTTAAAAAAACGCCTATTATGGGGTTTTTGTAGGTTTTTGTAGGTTTTTTGGTTTAATGCAGGGGTCTTTCTTTAACAAACAACAATAAAACAAACAGCACTCATCTATTTGCTATATTGTTAAACCCATCTTTGGACTATTTGAGCAACACTATGGATTAGGCAAAACGAGATAGCTTGGAATACAGAGTAACAAACCCAGAGCATAACCCTATTGCCATGAGCCGTAATTTTAAAACAGAGATGAATATTTTTTTTAAACAGATGCAAGATTTACAGGCTTGTTACCTCCAATGAGCGACAAAAGGGTAAAAATAGCACAGACAAGGTAAGAAAAAGCCGAGTAAGTCAAGGTTTTTTTAAAAAAATACCAAAAAGGTGAAAAATTATGAATTATGCATCAGTTTCACAACCTATACAATTCTTTTCATGAAGGTAATACTTAACAAAAAAGTTCAAATTATTGGGGCTGTTCAAGGTGTTGGATTTCGACCATTCATTTATAAAATTGCAAAGCAGCTAAATCTTGTTGGTGAGGTTTATAATGATAGTGCAGGTGTTATTATCGTCATCCAATGCTCTCAAGAACAACTCAATAAATTCTTAATACTGCTTAAAACTAATCTGCCCCCACTTACAAAAATAGTTGATATTAGTGTTAAAGATAATGATCAAACTGGGCAATTCTATAAAGACTTTAGTATAAATCAAAGTAGCAAGGGCAAGGTTTCTACAACAGTGTTGCCTGACGCATGTATTTGCAGTGATTGTATTGCTGATATTATAGATAAAAACAATCGCCGTTATGATTATGCCTTTACTAATTGTACCAATTGCGGTCCTCGTTTTTCTATTATTAAAGACATTCCTTATGATCGAAAGTCAACCAGTATGTCAGCTTTTTCAATGTGTATAGAATGTAAGCAGGAATATCAAAATCCATTAGATAGGCGTTTTCATGCCCAGCCCAATACCTGTCCAAATTGTGGACCACAATTGCAGTTAACGGATGCAACAGGTAAAAATGTAATTACAAACAATAACAATATTCTTGACAAAACTGTATCGTTGCTAAAGCAAGGGAAAATAATAGTTGTGAAAGGCATTGGTGGCTTTCATTTAGCGTGTTTAGCAAGTCGTGAATCAAGTGTCATTACACTTAGAAATAAAAAAATAGAATGCACAAACCTTTTGCTTTAATGGCTAAAGATGTTACGATGGTTAAACGCTATTGTTTGGTGTCAAAACAAGAAGAGCATTTATTGACAGATAGTGCCGCTCCAATTGTATTACTTAATAAGACAAATAACACTTTATCAGAGCAGATTGCACCTAAACAACAAAACTTAGGGTTTATGTTGCCATATTCTCCACTTCATTATTTATTATTACATCGGCTAGATGAACCTTTAATACTTACTTCTGGTAACAAAAGCCATAATCCACAAATTACAGATAATCAGCAAGCTTTGAAAGAGCTTAACAACATTGCTGATTATTTTTTAACGCACAATCGTGATATTGTTAATCGTGTTGATGACTCAGTAGTCAAGTTTTCTGCTGGAAAAATTAGCATTATTCGCCGAGCAAGAGGTTATGCGCCTAATTCATTACCTTTACCTAAGGGGTTTAAACATCATCTGAATATTCTAGCAGTAGGGGCAGAATTAAAAAATACATTCTGTTTATTGACTGAGTCACAAGCAATTGTTTCACAACACATTGGTGATTTGAAAACTTTAGAAAGTTATCAAGACTTCCAAAATAATATTGATTTATATCAACAATTGTACGATACAGATATTCAGCGTTTAGTCTGTGATTTTCACCCAGATTATTTGTCTTCTAAATATGCCAATAATTACGCACAAAGCAATACCATTAAGTTGAGCAAAGTTCAGCATCATCATGCACATATAACTGCATGTTTATTTGAACACGGTAAGGTAATAGATAACAACAAAGTTCTAGGCATTATTTGGGATGGCGTGGGCTTAGGAGCAGATGATAGTTTATGGGGTGGGGAGTTTTTATTAGCGGATTATTTAAGCTTTAAAAGACTGGCACATTTTGAATATATACCCTTGTTAGGGGAGATAAAGTTACAAGTGAGCCATGGCGTATGGCGTATGCTTATTTTAAACAACACAAATTACCTATAAAGGGTTATTTCTCTGATAAACCAATCGAAGTATTTAATACCTTATTAGAAAGTAACATGCCACTTCATTACACTTCTTCAGTTGGTCGTTTATTTGATGCTATAGCCTATATGTTAAATATTTGTACAGAAAATATAAGTTACGAAGCACAAGCGGCAATTGAGTTAGAGAGTTTAGCCAAGAATTGTACCTATCCTGAATGCCAACCCAGTTATGAATTAGAATTAAAACTGGTTGGTAAGCACTACCAAATTGATACTATTAAGATGTGGACCGTACTACTAAAAGATATTCATAACAAAGCGAAGCGCGAAGATATTGCTTATAGGTTTCATTTATCTCTTGGTAAACTATTAAGTGAATCTGTATTAAAATTGCATAAGTATCATTCGTTTGATACTATCGTATTGTCTGGAGGCGTGTTTAATAACCAATTATTACTAGAAATTGTACATAGTTTATTTAACGGTATCAGTCATATAAAATTATTAACGCCATCAAAGATGCCTTTTGGTGATGGTGGAATTAGCTTAGGACAGGCAGCAATTTGTATTGCAAGAGAAAAAAAATATGGCAAATAAAAAAACACTATCAGGTTTATATCCGTTTTTAGATAAAGATAAAAGTGTTGATCCAAATTTATTAGAATCGGTTCAGAAAAAGGTTGAAGATAGCGTTAAAGCTAAACAACTTTTCTTCCAAAATAATGCTGATAAAATCCTTCAGGCAGCGCACATAATTGCCAAGAGTTACCAGCAAGATGGTCATCTATTTGCCATGGGGAATGGTGGCTCGTCTTGTGATGCAGCACATATTACTACTGAGTTTATGCACCCAATAACGGCTGGCAGGAAAGCATTAGGAGCAACCAACTTAAGTGCTGATATTGCTACTATAACTGCAGTGTCCAACGATGTTGGCAATGACTATGTGTTTTTGCGTCAGCTTATTTGTTTAGCAAGAAAAAATGATGTATTGATTGGTTTTTCTACCAGTGGGAATTCAGCAAATTTGATTCAGGCCTTTTCTCAGGCCAAGGAAATGGGTTTACATACAATCGGATTTTCTGGCCAAACAGGCGGTGAAATGGCTAAATCTAGCTCAGTTGATCTTTGTTTGACTGTTGAGACGGATAGTATTCATCGAGTACAAGAATCTCACCTAACCACCTATCATATCCTATGGGATTTAGTACACAGCCTACTTTAGCAACAGCAAGCTGAACCACTATTTTGTCTCATTCCAAAGTTCAGGCTCTTATTAATTGTCATGTTTATTACTTATACAGTATTATAAGGTCTAATTTTTATCTTTAAAAATCACTTATCAAAGCGAGATATATCCTTTTTAAAAAGGGCATAATGTTTAATTTTAGCATGTCGTAGTGGTCATAGATTTAATATAGCAGGACGCTGTATAACTAATCATGGTTTGATAAATATAGCCCATATAGTTAGTGGATTTGAAGGCGGTTTTGGATATAGTCTTGCTTCTAGCGTCATGTTAACGACTTCACTTTATCAAATGTGGGTCATGCCTTGTCGCAAGAAAACTTGTAACGAAAATGCTTGGGGTTTGATTAGTTGCATAAAACTGCTCTGTCTGAGCACCGTTTAGTCCCTAGGGGCGTTAATTACTTATCTCAAAACGCTCCCTATACTTTAGATTGTATTTATCTAGCTATGTGCAAAATAAAAATAATAACAAATCATCTAACTTATATCTGCTATTTACATCACTGAGGTTATCACCAACACTTAAAAAAAGCTACCTTCATCCAAAACAGAAAAGCAGCCGGTCAAGGCTCACACTCCTGCTAGAAAAAATCTATTTCTAGGAAATATGCTCTTATTTAAACCACTGAAATGGTTTCTCTCCAGTGATCTTGAAATAAACCGCTATATTAACTAGATGCACAATCAATAGCGTGATGCCTACGGCTAGTGCATACAAGAAACCCGTTAATCCACCTTTATAAAAATCTGAATCATGGGCACCGAGTTTAAAAAGTACATAACCAACAATTCCAGTCCAAATTGCCATTAATACTATTGCTTTAAATGAACGCATATTACTACTCCTTTATTGTTTATAAAATAAAAATTTATTTTCGCCCGCCTGGCATGGTACTAGCGTCAAGAAACTTATCAAAGAATATCTCACTTTCATCCATACCATTGTTTTTGAAAATATCAATCCCCACATCTATCATCCTTGGAGGACCACATAGATAAGCCTGTTGTCCAGAGAGGGTTTTAGTCGAATCATCCATGATAAAATCAACACACAAACCTCTAGCACCTTGCCACGATGTATCTTCAGGTTCTTCTGACAAGCAAGGTATATATTCAAATGTCCCAAGCCCTTGCGCCTCCCAACTGGTCGCTATTTCCTTAATTAACTCGCTACAATAAATATCGCTTTGCTTGCGTGCTCCGAATAAAAACTTTACATTACGTTTGGTCTTAGACTCCAGAGCCTCCTGTAAGATACAAATAATAGCACTCATACCACTGCCACCTGCAACAAGATTTATAGTTGAATCTCCGTCTACCAATCCAAAAACTCCATAAGGACCAGTAACCTTTAGTGTCTCTCCTGTACGATTCTCTTTAAACAACCAGTCGGTAAATTCACCACCAGGAACATGTCTAATATAAAAAGTAAATTCTTTTTGATTAGGATGATAGTTATTTACAAAAGAATAAGAACGCGCTTGGTCTAAGTGGGGTGGTTT
Organism: Gammaproteobacteria bacterium; assembly: GCA_965206195.1. Classification (GTDB taxonomy): domain Bacteria; phylum Pseudomonadota; class Gammaproteobacteria; order PS1; family Pseudothioglobaceae; genus JAAOIF01. The sequence goes on along the minus strand of CBDBIZ010000011.1, from coordinate 1,090,312 downwards.
GAGATCAGCATACTGGCCAGCCTTATACAAGGGGCCATATTCTGCTAATGCATCTAAACTACTACTACTGAACATAATGACTACTTCTTTAATATCGTGCGTTAATTGTGTTATCTCTTTGATAGTACCATCCAACTCCCAGTGATGTAGAGCCTTATCAGAAGATAATACAACTTCAACCTCTATATCTGTTTTTAATGCAGTTTGACAAGCAAGAATATAATCATTATTCAACTCATCTGTTTCTAGCACATAACTAAAATCAGCCAAAGGCTTTATTTTGCCATCAATAAGGCGACACTTACAAGTACCGCAACTACCAACTCGACAATCATGAGGCCAAGGCAAATCTGCCTTTAATGCAGCATTTAGTAAATTATCTCCGTATTCTATCGTTAGTGTATGTTCAGAATTTATTTCAGCTTTATGGTCCTCTTTTCTGTTCTTGAAAAAACCAAACATATTCTAATTCTAAGTTAAATATCAATATTAATACTGACAGAATGTAATTTATTATCCCGTACTTCATCCATCGACGGTAAGACTGTAAAAGCAACATAATCTTCCTTGCTTGTACTCTTTCTTACTTTGATATTTTCCCACCATGCTTTCACTGCTGGAAACTGGTCAACTAAAGACTCTTTACCATGCAGTAAACAAAAATGAATGTATGGGGTCCAATGAATATCAGCGAGACTAAATTCTCCAACGATATAATCGCCACGCTTATTCTTAGAACTCAGTTGCATATCTAAATGCTCTAGTATATTACGTAAAGGCTCAGTCTCATCGCTGCCATCTTTTAGCTTTTCAACTACAGGTCCCAGTACATTTCGAGCCACATGTATCCATTGATACTGCTGTGCACGAATAACGCCATTACGAGGTACCAAAGAATTACCAAAGCCTTTATCATCCATATATGACAAAATAGCCTCCGTACCATATAAGTAAAAATCAACATCTTTGAGTACGGGCAAAGAATGATAAGGTGAAAATTCAGATAACTTTTGCATTTCTGAATCCGAACCCATATCAATTGCCACTCCTTGAACGTCGATCCCTTTTTCAGCTGCTGCTAGCAAACACTTATTAGTGTCAGCACAACCTGCAACTCCCCATAATACCTTAACATCTGATAAATGATCTCCAATAGCCATATTCTACCTACCTTATTTTTTAATATAAAAATTAATCCTTAAATCCATGCTTAACCAATGGAGAAATAGGACACCATACAAAACCTATCTTATCAAAAATATAACAAAAAAATGATTGATATTAATTTACTGCCTTACTTTCACACATGGACAATTTCTTGACGCATGGACCACAAAGCACACAAAACCTCATCCTTTTCTACTTGGCCTATCTGATGCTCATCTAGGGCTAGGATTACATCGTTGACCACAGCATTGAACTCTGTGTCGGATATATTCATTCCTTTGTGAGCAGTCAACATGTCTTGTCCTGTGTACTCCTCTTTGCCACCAAAACCTGCGCACATAAACTCAGTGACTTTTCTAACCACCTCTGCAGGGTCGCTTTTTTCATAACGAGGTCTCACAACATCATTACCCATGTGATTAGCAAAAATCGTCTTCGCGATAGCTTCAAGCTTATCGTGACCCCCCATCCTGTCATATAGACTTGCACCCATAACTCTCTCCTTCTTAAAGTAAACTGTATTTTATAAGAACCCCCTAAGAAACACGAAAGCGTCTTAGGGGTTATAAATGTAAAAGGTTAAATCGTTACACCTTTGCCGTAAGCCTCATCTGAGGATAGATCGTACTCGTATCCGACTTGAGCGTTAATCTTTTCTGCAATTTTGCGCTCACCTTCAGTAGCAAAATCACGGTCCCATACAGCCAGTTTACGTTTGTAAACTGCATGCCATAACGGAGGAATTAATGCTATCACAAACTCAGTGAAGTAGCCCCATTTAGGATTAGGAGAACCAACATCATCTAGCTCCCAGAAATGTGTCTCACCACGGTCGTGATGATCACCTTGTCTACCTATCTCAATAAAGAACCAACTGGTAAACAAGTTATCATTATCCCAAGAATGACGATAGTCAATAGGCTGACCTTTTTCACGAATCAACCCATAATGCTCCATGTAATTAAGTGCCTCTAATTCAAAATTAGAGATAGTCCAAATAAGGAACATACAAGCAATACCCCATAAGCCACCTACCCAAGTAAACAATACGATTGTCGGTAGGCTCATTGCAAATCCACGAAGCCAACGATTATGGACAGATATGAACGGCTTACCTAACTTAGCTAAGCGTGCTTGCTCCATCCTGTATAGAAACTTAGATTGACCCATATAAGATAGCCAAAGGTGTTTATAGATGGTGCGTCCCCTAGGAGAGGTAGCAGGGTCATCTTCGTGTGCTAACTCTAAATGATGGTTATACACATGAGCATATGAGAAATGAGAAGAGCCGCTTAATCCCATTATTAGACGGGAAATAACAAAACTAAACCCTTTAGTATGTGCTAACTCATGACCGTAGATAATGCCGATACCAGCAAATATCCCTGCGGAAAGAGTGCCACCTAATAACTCAAGACCAGTTATACCCTGTTGCATTAATAGCGGACCCATTACCGCGAATGTCTCAATAGGTACACCATTGACATATTGATAGATACGCCACGCTATAACCAACTGCAAAAGCACAAACACTGGCAACATAACATACATCACCGCATTTTGCAAAGCTGCCATGCCATTGGTATCACCATTCTCATCAAAGCCAGCACCTTTAGGATGCATAGACATTGTTAGTGTATCTAATACAATGCCCACTCCAAAAAGCACAACACCGGTCCATACCCACGGACCCCCAAGTAAGATGCCAAGGGCACTCACTATTATTAGTATTGGTGCCATCCAATACCTAACATTTATCATTATCTTATTCATAATCATTCTCCTCTTTTTATTAGTTATTACTCCCCTTACTCTCTTTAACTCTCTTTTGACTGCTTTATTAATCGTATCACAAAAAACAAAGTTGTCGAACATTCATTCTAAAAAAATAAATATGCTGATATTGTATCACAAAAAACAAAGTTGTCGAACATTCATTCTAAAAAAATAAATATGCTGATATTGTATCATAAAAAACAAAGTTGTCGAACATTCATTCTAAAAAAATAAATATGCTGATATTGTATCATAAAAAATTAAGCACATTTATGTTATATCATAATAAAATAAGCACCTAAGTAAATTTTTGAATTTTATAAGTAAATGATTAAAAACTAGTTATAAGTCTCGTAAAGTCACCTAAACTTTAAATATTTTTTTACTGTTTGAAAAGTCATTATTGGAAAATAATAATGCTCATTAAGTCAAAAACTCAACAAAAATATAATAAACCGAAACTAACCTGTAGAAAGATGTTAAGAGGTAATAAAAATGCAAGTTGTTTTTATTTTCATTTAATTATTTTTGAAGAACAACAACATGAAAAAATGCTATTGACCGTTCTTTCGTTTAGCGCACGCGACCGATGAACTAGCCTTGCAATTGAAATAGGTCACCTAGGTGCAATTCGTGGAGTTATGATAGTTTATCTTAGGGACAACGCTAGAGACTTAACTCAAACAACAAATATTATTTGCACCTTTATTGTAAAATTATTATAGCATAAAGAATGTTAGTTAATATGCAACGTAATTCCAACAATCAATTTATTGGTGAGCAAAAAATAACTTAAATGATAATAAAATGTTAATTTATGACTGCTAAAAAAAGAGCACCAACTCAGCATTAAAGATGAATAGATTTTAAGTAGGATTTATTCAAGAATAACATTTCTTGGAGGTGACTCGGATGCCAATTGAAGGTGAGATAAAAATCAGTTTAGTGGCAAAATCTGGTCAAGTTGAATCTGTATCAATCACCTCAACTCGGCCATTACATATCACCAAGTTGTTTGCTGGAAAATCAATTGACAGGGTCGCTGATATAATGAACGCACTTTATCAATTATGCAATACAGCACATAGGTTTGCCTTTCTGTGTCTGTTAGATGAGAGTGAGGTAATTAAATTGAGCCAAAATGAGGTTCAAGCCTATCAATTATTATTAGATTTAGAAACCATAAGAGAGCATTGTTTGAGTATTGCTGCTAAATGGAGCCAAGATTCTGATAACTTAGTTGACACCAATATTATAAATTTATTAACCACACTGAAAGAAATAAGTAGCGCGTTGTTTACGAATACCGACCCTTTATCTTTCGCAGATAAGAGATTGCAATCCTTTAATTCAATTGATAAATTGATATTAAAATTAGAACAACAATAACAATTACAGACTTTATTGATTGGTTCTCAATGTAATACAGAATCTGTATTTACAGACCTAGATAGTTTTAATGACTGGCTCCAAGTTGGTAAAAGTAACAGTGTAGTTTTTTTGAATTATTTACAACAACATCAACCTAATAAGATGGGTGATGTGGAAGTGTTTCATCTGCCAGATTTAGATTTAAAAGATATTCGTGCTTTATTAAATAATGATGCCTATATTCAGCACCCTAGTTACCAAGATACAACTTATGAAACCACACCTTATTCTAGACAATCTGAACATCGGTTAATTAAACAATTGGTCAATATTCACGGTAATGGGGTATTTACTAGGGCGACAGCACAATTACTTGAGGTGTTCGAATTACTAAATAAAGTTAAACATAACTATACCAATATTAAGTCTGAAAATATCAGTTACGATGTACAATTTCCTTCGCTTGAGACTAACGCCTTAGTTCAACTAGAAGCGGCAAGAGGCAGACTTATTCATCAACTAAGTATTAAAGATGAGAAAATTAAATCCTATCAAATATTGGCACCAACAGAATGGAATTTTCACCCTGAGGGAGTGTTAAATCATATGATTAAATCGCTTAACTTTACTGACAAAAAAGACTTAATAACCAAGGTAAAATTACTAGTCAATGCGATTGATCCTTGTGTAGGTTATAGTATTGAGGTAGAGTATGCATGAGATGAGCATTGCTGGGTCTAGAAGAGCCGATAAATGCAAATAGTTATAAGGCTACCGATAAAGCATGACTAGAGATTAGTCCACTTTCAGGCGTTGAAACTAGGGCGTTAGAGTTCATGTTGCTATTCGCGACACTATAACAGACGATGCCAAGCTCAAATTATAAAAACTCAGCCCATACCTTGGTGTTTTAATTATGACGAAACAGTAGTGGTCAAGCAAGGATATGATGTTTGTTCAAAATGCGACTGTTACTAGTTAATAGTGACTGGTGGCGAAATTACCGTAAGCAGTCACCACTCTGGTTAAGGTATAGGCAATGGCTTTAAGGATAACCTCATTGGCTACTTTCTCTAAGGTGATATATCTCACCCTGCTTAATCCATAAGTTCTCTTTAAAGTGCCAGAGGTTCTATCTTGACTGCTAATAACTCGCATTTTTTCGTTAAGCAATTGATGACATTAGTGTTTTAACATAAATGTTGTTGGGGTTGCTGGGGTTGTTGGGCTTTTGTGTATTTTTTTTTTGGTTTAATGCAGAGATCTCATTTGGCATTATTTGGGTAATCCAAAAATAGAAACCACAAAGGGTTTCAAGTATAATCATTTGTTTATTTTTCTTGCCCTTATGCTTAATAGAGGGCTTGTATCCTAAGAGACGATTGTATGAACTTCCCTGTTAAAAAAATCATTGCTGCTGCTGTTTTTGTCCTATTTGGATTGGGCATCTCCTCGGTTGCTCCTTCTGTTGAAATCGCTTGGATGGTAGGCATTTTGTTGTTAACTATTTATTTATTTGCCTTTGAGATACTAGAGGTTGATCTGGCGGCAGTGAGTATTTTGGTGTTATTAGGATTGACCAGTTTACCGTTTATACAAAGTATTTTGGGTATTAATGGCGGCTTGGTTGATGAGCAAAAAATCTTTACTGGCTTTTCTTCCAATGCCGTTATATCTATTATTGCGGTAATGATTATTGGGGCAGGATTGGATAAAACAGGGCTGATGACTCGGGTGGCTCAGTTTATCCTTAAAGTGGGCGGCAAGTCAGAAACCTGTATTATTCCCATTGTTTCTAGCACAATCAGCTTTGTTTCTTCTTTTATGCAAAATGTGGCCGCAGTGGCATTGTTTATTCCCGTGGTAAGTCGTATTTCTGTGCGCTCAGGTTTGCCCATGTCGCGCCTGTTAATGCCAATGGGTTTTACCGCTATTTTGGGTGGCACAGTTACGATGGTTGGCTCAAGCCCGTTAATTTTGCTCAATGACTTAATTTTGAGTTCTAATGAGGCGTTACCCGTTGAACACCAAATGGAAACTTGGAGCCTGTTCTCCGTAACACCTGTTGGTTTGGCGCTAGTGGCAACGGGTATTTTATATTTTGTGATTGCGGGTAAATATGTACTGCCGAAAAACAAAACCCCTGCTTCAGGTGCAGCTTCAGCTATGGATCATTTCCACAAAAACTATAACATTGATTATGATTTATTTGAAGTAACCGTACCAAAAGACAGCTCATTAATTGGTCAACGACTGGACAATATTGAAATTGCTGCCAAAATTTGTGTGGTTGCTATTCGTCCTGAGAATCAAGGCGTACATGTTGGTCTCAATGCGATGGACAGAGACGCCACCATTGAGGCAAATATGGTTTTGGGTATTTTGACCAGCCTAGAAAACTTAACCGCTTTTGTTGAGGGCTATCATTTGTCACTGGCGAACTCGATTAACGTGTTCTCTGAATTGTTCTCTCATGCACAAGGCGGTATGGCTGAATTGATGGTTGCACCTAATGCCAGTATTAACGGCAAAAGTGCTAGAGATCAGTGGTTTAGAAAAACCCATGGTATGGAGATTGTAGCCTATCATCGTAACGGCAAAACACTGGGCGAGGGCGAGAGTATTCGCGATATTACTATACAAACGGGGGATACACTGGTGATTTACACCGCTTGGGTAGACTTAGCACGCATTGAGCAAAATAAAGACTTTTTGATTGCCAGCGATTACCCTTCACAAGAAGAGGTTCGTGCCAATAAATTGTATTGGGCGGGTATTTGGTTTACCACGGCACTCACCTTGGTATTGTTTACAGATGTTCGCCTATCTATTGCCTTGTTAACGGGTGCGGTTGGTATGATCCTATCAGGGGTGATTAAGATTGATGAAGCGTATAAGGCGGTGTCTTGGAAAACGGTATTCTTATTGGCCAGTTTAATCCCCTTAGGCTTAGCGGTAGAACTGTCTGGCACAGCAAACTGGATAGCAAAAGAGACCGTAGGCGTGGTCGGCGATATGCCCATTTGGGTTATTCAAACCGCTATTGCTATTTTAGCAACAGGCTTTACTTTGGTGATGTCTAATGTGGGTGCAGCCGTGCTACTAGTGCCATTAGCAGCCAATATTGCTATTCAAGTAGGGGCAAGTCCAGCCGTATTTGCACTCACTGTTGCGATTACGACCTCTAATTCGTTCTTAATCCCCACCCATCATGTTAATGCCTTAATTATGGGGCTTGGCGGTTATCGTGTGGCAGACTTTATACGTATTGGTAGTGTTATGACGGTGTTATTTTTGGTGGTTATGCTCACTGTGATGAATCTGATTTTTTAAGCGTTTATCTAAAGAAAAACGATTTATACTTAACTTAACACTTTTAGATAAGCGTATGATTTCACCTAAAAGCCATCAAGCCACAAGTGAATAAAATAAAATTAGACCTGCATTGGAAAACCGCACGTATCAAGCAATGATGAATACAAGGCGTTTAGCGGCTTGTTGACCATTGAAGATAGGCATGATTTTGAGAGTCAATTCTCCCTTAAAAATATTAAAACAATTTCTCAGGTGGCAGAGTGGTTTTGAGAGAATACCCAAGTAGTTGGAAAATTGGTGCTATCAGACTTTGTTTTCAAGGTTAAAAAGCGATAACCGCCACCTTGTTTTGTTGGAGGTTAGTCGCACCAAAGCTAAAAACCCCAGCCAGAAATGACAATGTCAATACAAAAAGTCCTAACATGACCGAATCTTATTTTGCCATTGGTTTGATAGGTTTGTTTGGTGGTTTGCATTGTGTGAGTATGTGTTTCGGCTTGGTTGCTATGTTGGACGGGGCACTATCACCACAAATCAAACAAAATCCCAGTCTGCATCGGTATTATCATTTGAGTTATAATTTAGGACGCATCAGCAGTTATGTTTTGCTAGGGTTGGTATTTGGCTTAATCGGCACCGTCTTATCCAGCACAGTTTTAACCTCGGCCTTGCGAGTATTCTCAGGAGGGCTAATGGTGATGATGGGCTTGTATTTGGCAAATTGGTGGCTGGGGATTAATCGACTGGAAAAATTAGGCGCGCGTTTAACCCAATCTTTACAACAAAAAAGTGCTTATTTGCCGATTAACACCTTATTTAAAGCAGTAATGGCAGGGATGTTATGGGGCAGTTTGCCTTGTGGGTTGGTGTATTCAGCACTAGCCTTAACTCTAACCAATAGCCAAAGTGAGTGTGGCACAAGGTAGGGCAATGATGCTCATATTTGCTTTGGCAACCACCCCTAGTTTGTTTTTAATTTCAGGGTTTTCAACTCAAATTGGACGATTTATTAACCACCATTGGGTGCGTCAGGCAGTGGCAATTCTTGTCATTATTCTAGGGGTTCAACTTTTGTTAGCACCGTTGTTAATGACTCATCACTAACATTAAGATCGAACCAGTCTTAAGACACAAAAACAAGACTATCAAATTAACCGATACCGTTAAAGCCTACATCACCCAAAAATCAAACCCTACTGGAATCCTGAGCAAATTGTTCATCGGTTGAAATTAGAAAAAAATACGCATATCGCCACTGAAACCGCCTATCGCTTTGTTTTGCAAAACAAAGCGATAGGCGGCGAACTTTATCAATACCTGCGCCATCAGCATAAAAAGTACCGCAAACGCTATGATAAGAATGATTACAAAGGATACCAGGTAGGGTTAATATAGATGAACGACCTGCTATTGTAGATAATCGTTCTCGCCTTGGCAACTGGGGAGGTTGACTTGGTGATTGGTAAGGGGCATAAAGGTGGTTTTGCCACCCTTGCTGAGGGAAAAAGTAGGCTTTACCTCGCATTGCCAATTAAACACAAAACTGCAAATGACACAGGTTTTTTGAATATCCTAACGCTGATGGGCTGTTTTAATAATTTTTTCAATGACTTTTTCAGTCATGCCTGCGTAGCGTTCTAACTCTAGGCTGGATAAGGTTTGTTATGTGTTGTTGCGCACATAGCCTACAAAAGAAACAGAGCCGCCCACATTTAGATGATTTTTTGTTAATTGGGCTTAACGGCACTAACATCAAAATCTGATGATTGAGTGGCAATTTTAATACAACTACTCATGGCTGATCAACCCCCCATTTCTACCATATTGCGTAACTCAATATTGTTGAGATTTTCAACAAAATCATGTTTTTCAGGTTTGAGTTGTACCGCCTTAATAATTGCTTGGCGAATTTGCTCATCGGTTTTTCCAGCACGCAACAAATCTCTCAGGGATAAGCTGTTTTCTTGCCCTAGACATAATATCAACAAACCCTTGGCGGTTAACCTTAGGCGATTACAAGTGGCACAAAAATGATTAGACACCGCAGAAATAACCCCAATGTTTGAATTAGTATTGGCAATATGTAAATTTTGTGCAGGACCATCACTAGGGGCGCTTGGTGTGGCGGTTAATTGGTTGGGCAGATATGCTTGTAAGCGTGTCTCAATTTGTGCTTGGGTGTAATGTTGTGATAGCGCTTCAATACCTGATTGTCCAATCGGCATGGTTTCAATAAAACGCACCTCTATGCCCTTGCTAATGGCAAAATCAACCATAGCCTCAATTTCATCATCATTCACCCACCGCATCACCACCATATTGAGTTTTATGGGACTCATACCCACCGCAATAGCAGCATCAATACCTTGTAAAACTTTGTTTAAATCACCCCCACGGGTAATGGTTCTAAAACGAGTTTCATCCAAAGAATCAATAGATATGTTGGCCCGATTAACCCCTGCGTCATAAAGTGGTTTGGCGTATTTTTCCAATAAGTGGGCATTGGTTGATAGAGGAATGTCTTGAATGTTTGGGTTGGCGTTAATTAACCCCACCAATTTAACAATATCCTTACGTAAAAGTGGCTCACCCCCTGTTAGACGCACCTTGTAGACCCCTAGTGTCGCAAAAATATTAACCACACGCACAATCTCTTCATAAGATAATATCTCATCTCTAGTGCTCAGAGTTTTATCGTCTTCAGGACGGCAATAGTGACATCGATAATTACAGTGGTCGGTTACTGAAACTCTTAGATAGTTGATTTGCCTTTGATGGGCATCCAATAAGGACATGGTCTGTTTTTTAATAAAACTTAAAACAATCATTGTATACTGAAACGACTTTAAGCTGTAGAGTAAAATAATTTGAAAGACTGACATTAAAGGTTGCAGGCCTGCATCTTAAGGGCAATGGGTATATAGCGATCTTAAAACGGTATTACCCGACTTCTGCAAAGACCACCGCGTTTCCGAAAATAAAAAATAATAAAACATATCGGTGTTGCTCACAGTCAAACAAAATTAGCTGACCTAAGAATACTAACAACCTCTATCAAACACACAATAGAGAACAAGCTACACCACAGCCCTAAAAAATCATCAAACTATGACACACAAGATTACCAATTAGACATAAGAGGGTTAAAAAAAACTAGCAGAGTCACCAATGGTATCCATGATATTTATGGCAAGTTATTTGATGATCTATATCAAGTCATGAATCCAAGCACCAAGATTGCTAGGTTTGAACACAATGGCAGAATACTCATTGCGTGCTGTTGCCAACACATCGCCTTTTTTGTGTCTGCCTGATTCAATCAAATCCAGCACAATGTTATTCATTTGAATAAAACTATTGGCAGCTGCGGTGCGTTTAGTGGATGTTTTATCAGCAACATCTACCATTTTGGCTTCGCTGTGTTGGTTGATTATGGGTTAATTTATTGCTTGTTATATATAAGGTCTCTCTAAGTTAATGTTATCAACTAATGCCATTGGCTAAACGGGATAAAAGTAATGGGGTCGCCTTTTTTAATCGTTGTGCCCTCCATAATCACACAAAACCCCTGCGCCCATGAAGTAGAGCTGAGCACACCTGAACTTTGGTTGGGGTAAATAATGACCTCATTATCCACCACTTTGGCACGCAAATACTCGCGTCTATCGCCCGTTTTGAGCCAGTCAAACCCTGAGGTTTGTTGGTATTGCAATAATGGGCTAGGAATTTGCCCAATTTGTTGAGTGATAAAAGGTCGGACAAATAAATTAAACACCGCAAAAACAGACACAGGATTACCTGGCAAACCCATAAAAAACGCCTGACCAATTTTGCCAAACGCCAAAGGTTTACCTGGTTTCATGCGTACTTTCCACATCATCAGTTGTCCAATACTTGCTAAAGCGGCTTTAATATGGTCTTCTTGCCCAACAGAAACTCCCCCATTGGAAATAATCAAATCTGCTTGAGCACTGGTTTGTTGTAGCATCTTTTGGGTTGCCTGAAAATCATCTGCTACAATGCCAAAATCTAATACCTCAATCGGCAGACTTTGTAACAAACCCAATAAGGTATAACGATTAGAATTATAAATTTGCCCTACTTTTAATGTTTTATCAGGATTCACTAATTCATTACCAGTAGAAAAAATAGCCACTTTAAGGCGTTGATAAACTACCACGGTGCTTTGTCCTAAAGCAGCCAATAGCCCCATTTCTTGAGCGCGAATGGATTTGCCTTTTTTCAGCACAATATCGCCAATTTTAACATCTTCGCCCTGCCGACGAATATACTGCCCTGCAATTGGTTTGCCAAATATCTCCACCTGAGTACCAATCACCTCGGTAATTTCTTCAGGCACAACCGTATCTGCCCCGATTGGAATTTGTGCACCTGTAAAAATCTGCACGGCTGTGCCAGTCATCAAGGGTGTGACTACATCCCCTGCACAAATTCGCCCACTAATAGGTAAAGGGCTACCATCAAAATCCGCCCCATTAAAGGTATAGCCGTCCATGGCAGTATTATCCTGTGGGGGAATATGTAGGACTGAACGCACATCTTGTGCAACAATACGCCCTAAAGATGCTTCAATGGGAATGGTTTGGGTATCCAACTGACAATGAGCATGAGACAATAACACCTTAAGTGCTTCTTGCACACTGAGCATGGGGTTATTTTTAGGGAAACAAGTCTCAGACATAAATGGTATTACTACTAGGTTAAAACATTCAAAGCCTCTTGAATGGGCGTCAAGATGGGGCTAATTTTTTACGAATAGCAGAACCTGCTAAAGCATAAGTGACCATTTCACTCACCACCAACAGCTCACCCACACCCGCTAACAACAAACACACAGCGACTTTATTGCTCATACTCTATCGGAGCAAGTTGAGTCAAAGCAGATTGGGTTTGGGTTTGCAAACTGAGCAAGTCTGTAAAAAAACAACTGTCTTTGATCGGTATTTAATTTTTCTAAATGTGCTACATTTGGCATTTGTTTAACTGCTTAGTCCCACACAACAACTTAAGCGGGTTTTCTAAAAAACTGATAATACCATAACCCAACTAAGCAGGGAGAACTTACGGGACAAGTATTACACAAATCAGCCGATACGACACACAAATAATGATTAATCATTCTGCTGATGAGTTTGTTTTTAGGTTAAACCAAGTCAATGTTAAGATACATACTTGGGATTGATAATATGATTATAGGCGGTATTAGTAAGAGATTGGCTTATAAAAGATTGATTGGGGTGGGTTGGTGGAATTAAATATATAATTCCCTAAAATTTTAGAAAATTATCCGAGAAAGTCTGGCTTATTTTTTGGAAATTCTGTTATTGACTTGCACTGCATGAAGGTTAAACATGTAGAAACCTCCCAACTACAAAAAAATAGGCGATTTAGTGAAATTGTCTTGCTTCAGATAATAAGATAAGGTAGTATAAAATGAGACAGTATAAGATAAGGTATTAACATATAATCAACACTAACACTTACAACACCCGGCTTAAGGAGGCATTATGATTACAGAGCAGTTTGAGTATCACGCACCATCCACAATAGATAATATATTTAAACTAATGAGCGAGAATGATGAAGCGAAAATTTTGGCGGGTGGGCACAGCCTACTACCAATGATGAAGCTTCGCTTTTCTGAGCCATCCCATCTTATTGATATTAACGGTGTAGATGAATTAAAAGGCATTAGTGAAGTGGGCGGAAAAATCCATATCGGTGCAATGACCACAGAGAGTGAATTAATAAATTCAGATTTACTAATACAAAAATGCCCGATAATTCCAGAGGCAGCGAAATTAATTGCAGACCCACAAGTGCGTAATCGCGGCACAATAGGCGGTAACATCGCACATGGCGACCCTGGAAATGATCATCCTGCTATTATGATAGCACTGAATGCAATGTTTGTGCTGGCGAGTTCTAATGGTGAGCGCGTTATTCCTGCGAGTAGTTTCTTCTTGGGAGCTTATTGGACTGAACTGGGCGAGAATGAGATTCTCAAAGAAATTCAAATTCCTATTTTACCTGCAAACACTGGTTATTCTTATACTAAATTTAAGCGTAAGGCAGGGGATTTCGCCACGACAGCTACGGCTGTTATACTTTCACTTGATGGGGATATTTGTTCTAGTATTAACATTGCAATGACTAATGTTGGTCAAAACGCTCTCAAGGCTGAAGAAGTTGAAACGTTATTGACTGGAAAAGTTATTGATGATGCACTGATTGAACAGGCGGCACAAAAAGCTATGGCGATATGTGATCCAGTTGAGGACTTACGTGGCAATATTGAGTATAAGACCCATATGGCAGGTGAGATGACTAGACGTGCAATTCGCACAGCCTTGCATAGGGCGACAGGATAACAATGATAAAAAAAATAATAGTTTATTCAAATTAGCGGGAGTCAAAGATGAAAAAAATAGCAGTTTCTTTTAAATTAAACACTCAGCAGGTTGATGTACTTGTGGAACCTCGTGAACTACTGATTCATACATTACGAGAGCAATTAATGCAAACCGGTAGTCATACAGGCTGTGAAACATCCCATTGTGGTGTCTGTACAATAGATATAAACGGACATTCAGTCAAGTCATGTACTATATTAACTGTTCAGGTAGAGGGTGCTGAGGTGTTGACTGTTGAGGGGTTGGCTAATAATGGTGAATTACATCCAGTGCAGGAAGCCTTTATGCAAGAACATGGTTTACAGTGCGGTTTCTGCACGCCAGGGATGTTAATGAGATCTTACCGATTTCTCCAAGAAAATCCAAATCCAACTGAAGAGGAGATTCGCATAGGAATGTCTGGCAACTTATGTCGATGTACTGGATACCAAAATATTATTAAAGCTGTTCAATATGCAGCTGATAAACTACAGACTACATAAGGAGAGTAAAAATGGCTACAGTTGATGAAAATATCGAACGCGAGAACAAACTTCAAGGTATTGGTAGTTCACGAAAACGAAAAGAAGACCCTCGCTTCATTCAAGGGAAAGGAAATTATGTAGATGATATTAAGTTACCGGGAATGTTACATGCTGAGATTGTACGCAGTCCCTATGCTCACGCACGTATTATCTCTATTGATAAATCTGAAGCATTAGCATTACCAGGTGTACACGCGGTTTTGACTGCAGATGATCTTAAGCCACTTAGTTTGCATTGGATGCCTACGCTTGCTGGTGATGTGCAGGCTGTTCTAGCTGACGAAAAAGTACATTTTCAAATGCAGGAAGTAGCAGTTGTGATTGCAGATGACCGCTATATTGCTGCTGACGCCGTTTCCTTGGTAAAGGTTGAATATGAGCAATTACCTGTATTAGTTGACCCGCACAAAGCAATGGAGGCGGACGCCCCAATTTTACGCGAAGATCTGGTGGATAAAATGGACGGAGCTCACAGTAAGCGTCTGCATGATAACCATATTTTCACCTGGGATGTTGGCGATAAAGACGCCACTGACCGTGTGTTTAATGAAGCGGAAGTTACTGTCAAGGAAGATATGTTCTATCAACGCGTTCATCCCTGTCCGTTGGAAACCTGCGGATGTACAGCATCCTTTGACAAAATCAACGGCAAACTACTTGCCTATGTTACCTCGCAGGCACCCCATATTGTACGCACTGTGGTGTCGATGCTGTCCGGCATTGCTGAAAGCAAGGTGCGGATTATTTCACCCGATATTGGTGGTGGTTTCGGTAACAAGGTGCCGATCTATCCAGGCTATGTTGTAGCCATCGTGGCGTCTATTGTTTTAGGTCGTCCGGTCAAATGGATAGAGAGCCGTATCGAAAATCTGACCACGACTGGTTTCGCGCGCGATTACCACATGACCGGCGAGTTGGCCGCGGACAAAGACGGTCGGATCAAGGCACTGAGAGTCAATGTTCTCGCAGACCACGGGGCGTTTGACTCCTGTGCTGATCCGACAAAATTTCCCGCTGGTATGTTTCATATCTGCACAGGCTCCTACGATATACCTAATGCCTACGCGAGAGTGGACGGAGTATATACCAATAAGGCACCAGGTGGTGTTGCCTATCGTTGTTCCTTCCGTGTTGCCGAGGCGGTGTATGTTATTGAACGCATGATGGATGTGCTGGCACAAAAGCTGAATATTGACAAAGCCGAGATCCGGTTACGCAACTTCGTCAAACCGGAACAGTTCCCCTATGCGACATCACTGGGAGCCAACTTAGACAGTGGTGACTATCACACTGCACTTAACAAGGTACTCGACGCTGTTGACTATAAGGCGTTGCGCAAGGAACAAGAGGAAAAGCGTGCGAAGGGCGAGTTGATGGGTATCGGCATCGTAACCTTTACAGAGATCGTCGGTGCTGGTCCCAGTAAGTCCTGTGACATCCTCGGCGTGGGTATGTTTGATAGCGCTGAAATTCGTATACATCCCACAGGCAGTGTGATTGCACGCATGGGTACCATAACCCAAGGTCAGGGTCATGAAACGACCTATGCACAGATTATTGCCACCGAACTCGGCATTCCTTCTGAAGATATCCAGATTGAGGAAGGTGATACCGATACAGCACCCTACGGGCTTGGGACCTATGGTTCGCGAACCACGCCAGTTGGTGCCGCTGCCACTGCGGTGGCTGCTCGCAAAATTAAGGCCAAGGCAGTAAAAATCGCTGCTCATTTGCTCGAGGTTAGCGAAAACGATCTGGAATGGGATATAGACCGGTTCAAGGTCAAGGGTGTACCTGGTCAAGAAAAAACCATGAAAGAGATTGCTTGGGCGGCGTATAACAATGTGCCAGAAGGCATGGAGCCGGGTATGGAATCGGTGGATTACTACGATCCACCAGAATATACCTATCCCTTTGGTGCCTATCTGTGTGTAGTTGATATAGACAAGTATTCAGGTGAGACGAAGGTGCGTCGCTTCTATGCACTAGACGACTGTGGCACACGCATCAATCCGATGATTATTGATGGTCAGATTCATGGTGGTTTAACTGAAGGTTTCGCCGTTGCCATGGGGCAAGAACTTTCGTTTGACGAAGAAGGGAATATAGAAGGTAACAGTTTGATGGATTACTTCCTGCCAACGACGATGGAGACACCGCATTGGGAAACGGACTACACGGTAACACCGTCTCCTCATCATCCTCTGGGTGCTAAGGGTGTCGCTGAATCGTCACATGTAGGAAGTATTCCAACCTTTACTTCAGCTGTGGTGGATGCGTTTTCACACTTAGGGGTTACGCATATGAATATGCCACACTCTGCATTCCGAGTTTGGCAGCAGTCTCATGATTTGGGTCTAGATTCACACAAATAGCAGAGGGTTGTGAAGATTGAACTAAATAAAGTCTTTGAAATTAATGGTTCTGCTGAAGATACTTGGGTGTTTTTGCAAAATATAAGGGGTGTAGCTAGTTGTATGCCAGGTGCTGAGATTATTGAGCAGACTGATGACAAAAATTACAATGGAAGGGTGAAGAGTAAGGTTGGACCAGCCACAATGATTTTTGATGGTAGTATTGAAATTCTAGATGTAAATACTAGTGAGCAGTTTATACACTTTGTTGGCAAGGGTCAAGACACTAAAGGCACATCATCTGCAGAAATGGATTTGACAGCTACAGTGCGCACTGGAGATAGAGGCAAGGTTGAGTTAGTGGGCGTTGCTACCGTTACTGTTATAGGCAAGATTGCTAACTTTGGTGGTCGCCTAATGACACAGGTAGCGGACCAGATTCTTAATCGATTTGGTAAAAATTTTGCTAACAATGTAGTTGCTATGGGCAAAGGTAGCAAAGCCAAAGAAGCAGCTAAAGCTATCGCCAAACAACCAAAAGAGTTAAACGGTTTGGCATTTGCATGGTCTCTTTTTATTAACTACTTTAAAAATCTGTTTCATAAATGATATTGAGCGGTAATTATTTACTTGATTTAGTAATAAGAGATTATTTATGAGTGTACCTGATCAGATTAATTCGTTCCAACTACAATTATCACAGGCGAACTATATT
Organism: Gammaproteobacteria bacterium; assembly: GCA_965206195.1. Taxonomy (GTDB): domain Bacteria; phylum Pseudomonadota; class Gammaproteobacteria; order PS1; family Pseudothioglobaceae; genus JAAOIF01. The sequence continues at coordinate 1,072,656 of CBDBIZ010000011.1, read as the reverse complement.
GCGGAACGAGGTTTAGTTTCATCACTTGTACTTATGAAAGAGCTTAGACGGCCACTGTTGTTAGAGGGAGAAGCAGGGGTCGGTAAAACAGAAAGCAGTAAAGCATTATCCAGAGTTTTTGACTGTTCGTTAATCCGCCTGCAGTGTTACGAAGGGCTAGATGTTAATACTGCAATTTATGAATGGAATTATCAACATCAACTTCTTACAATAAAATTAATGGAGCAAGGTGATTTCAACCTAGAAAATGCCGAGCAACAAATATTTAGTGAAAAATATCTGCTAAAACGACCATTATTGCAGGCTATTAGCCAAGTAAAAACGCCAGTACTTCTGATTGACGAAATTGATCGTGCTGACGAGGAGTTTGAGGCTTATTTGCTGGAAATTCTTTCGGATTTTCAAGTTAGTGTGCCAGAATTAGGGACATTGAAAGCGGTTAGTAAACCTTATGTTATACTAACTTCAAATGGCACTCGTGAATTGAGTGACGCACTACGCAGGCGTTGCTTGTACCATTATGTTGATTATCCTAATTTCGACAGGGAGTTACGCATTATTAACACGCATTTACCAAATATTGGTCAGCAACTTTCACGTCAGGTCGTCGCCTTTGTACAAAACTTGCGTCGTATTGATTTACGCAAAAATCCTGGGGTAGCAGAAACACTTGATTGGGCCGCCGCACTGGTGTGTCTTAATATTAATTCATTGGATGATAATCTTGAAGCGGTTAAAAACTCGTTAGTGTGTTTGTTGAAAACACAAGAAGATAGGGAAATGCTAGATGATGTAGTAATCGAACGCATGGCTGTGAAAGCAATATGAGTCTCAATACCCTTAAGTTAAATAACCCATTAATTGCAGACATACTGCAAAAGAGAATACTGTCATTTGTGCATTTGGCACGTGACAACGGTTTTCAGGCAGGTATTACTGAAATAATTGACGCACAATTGGTTGCTCATATATGTAATGTCACTGATTTACAACATTTACGTTGGGGATTGCGTAGTCTGCTTTGTATCAATAAAAACGATTGGAATCGCTTTGATACCTTGTTTAATACCTATTGGTTAGCAGTTGCTAAGCAGCCGATTTGTAGCGAATCGTTTGTGGGCGCTCCTGTGAGAGAGCGTAAATTAATTTCTTCAGGTCTGAATGTCGTGAAAGGGGCGGCTTCTGATGTTGATCAGGGTGGACAAGGAGATGGTGAGGATGTTGACAATGGTGGGGTACGTGAGGGTGCAAGTTGTCATGAGGTTTTAGCTCGCACAGATTTTCAGTTTATTTCAGATACTGATCAAATGAACGAGATGGATAATTTGATTAAGCGTCTGGCTAAGAAGATGCGACGACGTATAATCAGACGGCAGAAAATTAAATCTCAAGGTCGGCGTATTGATATATGTCAGACAGTGCGAAAGAGTTTGCGTTATGGTGGCATTCCGTTGAAACTGGCATTTAATCACAATCGTAAAAATCAGCCTCGATTACTCATACTGATTGATGTAAGTCGTTCCATGTCTCTGTACAGTTATATTTTTTTGCGTTTTGCACACGGAATTGTTAACATATTTAGAGATGCAGATGCCTTTGCATTTCATACTCGTATGGTACATATTAGTGACGCCTTGCACCAACCTAACCTTGCTAAAGTAAAAAAGAAGCTATCATTAATATCATCAGGTTGGTCTGGAGGTACGCGAATTGGTGAATGTTTTGAGAGTTTTCTCACTAATTACAAGCATCGTCTTAATACTAATACGGTTGTGATAATAATTAGCGATGGATTAGATACTGGAAAGCCACAACTACTTGGAAAACAATTAGAACTTATTAAGAGTCGTTGTCGGAAATTAATATGGTTAAACCCTTTGCTTGGTCGATCAGGTTATGAAACTAAGACAGGTAGTATGTTGGCTGCACTACCACACCTTGATTTATTTGCGTCAGCACATAATTTAGAAAGCCTCTATAATTTAGAAACAGAACTAACCAGAAGTATTTGAAAATGATAGAAACCGATGTCATATTGGAAAAAGCCAGCGAACTTAAAAGACAACACCAGCCTTTTGCACTAGTAACTGTCGTACGTTGCGAATCACCTACTTCTGCAAAACCTGGCGCCAAGGCGATTGTGGATGCGAGTGGGTCAATTCAAGGCTGGATAGGTGGTGGCTGTGCTCAGCCAGCGGTTATAGACACTGTTAAAAAGGTCCTGAATGATGGCCAAGCACGCCTGATTCGAGTCAGTCCTACTAAGGAAGGCTCAGTGGAAGATGGTATTATTAATTTTGACATGAGCTGCCATAGTGGAGGTATTTTGGATATTTTTATTGACCCAGTTATTCCCAAACCTGCGTTGCTAATTATTGGTGTGACGCCAAGTGCACAGGCTTTGTCTATACTTGCACATCGTGTCGGTTTTGATGTTACGGCAATGTTCCCCGGTGCTGATGAATCCTTGTATCCTGATGCTATACAGATTATTGATGGACTGGATACATCAGCATTGAATTTTGCTACACCGCCTTTTGTGATTGTTGCAACACAGGGTAGAAAAGATGAGCAGAGTTTAGAAACGGCATTATTAACCGGTTCTGACTATATTGGGTTTGTTGCTAGTGAGCGTAAAGTTGAGAAGATAAAACAATATCTCCTCGAGCGCGGACACGAACAAAGTGAATTGGATGTAATTCTTGCACCAGTTGGTGTTGAGATTGGTGCAATCACGCCTGAAGAAATTGCCCTATCGGTGTTGGCTGGATTGGTCAAATCTCGCCGTGAGCAGTGTTCTAGTGATATGTCGTTGGCAGATGACACATCAACCAATGTCAAAAGTTGTTGTGCGAATACGGATGGAGATGCAAATAGCAAAACAGCGATTGATCCAGTTTGTAATATGAAAGTGGAAATTGCAAAAGCTGAACATCAATTTACCTATCAAGGCAATCTTTTCTATTTTTGCTGCGCAGGTTGTCAACACAGTTTTGAGAAATCTCCACAGCAGTATTTACAAACTGAAGACACCTCAGTATGAATCGTATTTCTGCTATTTTGCTTGCTGCAGGGGAATCTAGACGCATGGGAGAAGTCAACAAACTGGAAATGGATGTTGATGGAGTACCGTTATTGCGTCGTACAGCAAATATACTGTTTGCATCACAACTACAAGAACTACTGGTTGTAATTGGTTATCAGTCTGACAAGGTTCGACTTTTGCTAGAGGGGTTAGCGGTAAAAATTGTGTTGAATGACATTTATTATGAGGGACAGATGACCTCGGTACATAAGGGTTTGGAGTCGTTATCTCGACCCTGCGACGGGGTGATGATTTGCCTATCAGATCAACCGTTACTGCAATCCACGGATATTAACATTCTTATCGATGCTTTTGGAAAACATAACCAAGAGACCATACTGATACCAACCTACCAAGGCAAGCGAGGAAACCCAATTATTCTTGCACACAAACACAAAGAAGCGATTCTAAACGGTCAGCACAACCTTGGTTGTACGCATCTGATTGAGAATAACCCAGACATGGTAACCACCATAGCAATGGACACAAACCATGTGGTTGTTGATTTAGACACTCCTCAGGATTACGCCACCTTTCAGCAAACACTTTAAGACGAAAAATAAAAAAAATTTACTAAATAATAGAGATGACACTATGGCAAAAGAAATACTTGATATATTGATGGAAATGCGATCTAAGGGTAATCCCTATGCAGTTGCTACCGTGGTAGAAACCGTTGGATCGGTGTCGGCAAAAACTGGTTCCAAGGCGGTTATTAGTTACGAAGGAGTGGTTGTTGGTGGATGGATTGGTGGTGGTTGTGCCGAGGCGACATGCTGTGATGCCGCATTAAAATGCGTCAAATCCGGTCAAACTTCAATCATTGACATTGACCTTGATGATGAGATGCTTGGTATAGGAATGCCCTGTGGAGGTCATATGCGGGTATATATTGAGCCGATAATGCTGAAACCCACACTATGGATTATGGGTCATGGACGTATTGCTGAATGTTTGTGCCTTTTAGGTGATTTAACAGGGCTTCAAGTTGTGGTCAACGACCCTATTGCAGATTCGAATCATTTTCCAAACGCGTCACGCCTAATTACCGACGATGTTTTGTATGAGCAACTCCTTCCTGTAGAAGATGATTTTGTTGTAATTGCCACCCAACACAGAGGCGACCATGAATCAATAACGCAGGCTTTGAACTCACAAGCTAGTTATATAGGTTTGGTTGCTAGTCGCAAACGCTCCCGCTTAATATTAGAATATATACGCGAAGAAGAGTTTGCTGAAAGTGATATTGAACGAGTTATGGCACCATCTGGATTAGATCTTGGTGCACGCACACCTGAAGAAATAGCCTTATGCATTATCGCTGAGATTGTTATGGTGCGCCGCCAAGGTAGTGGAATGCGTATGCGTGACAAGCTAAAAATGGAAACCGAAAATCACCAGTAACAAAATAATACTGAACTGCCAAAAAAACTGGACACTAAATTATAAATTTTTTAACCAGCAAAAAACTATACTAAGTATTATCTTGATTTATCAAAAAAAGTAATAATATGAAAATTATAATTCCAAAAGAACGCTATCCTGGTGAAAAACGAGTAGCAACGACGCCTTCTGTTGTCACTCAATTAATTGACTTAGGTTTTGATGTGTCCATTGAAACGAATGCAGGTGTTGCAGCAAGTTTTACTGATATGGAATACCAGTCTGTTGGCGCAAAAATTGTAGATGATGCTAGTTTGCTTTTTATTGATGCAGATATAGTATTAAAAGTTCGTGCACCAATATTGGAAGCAAACAACGACTTTGATGAAATTTCAGCAATGAAGGCAGGAACAATATTAATGAGTTTCATTTGGCCTGCGCAAAATGAAGCGTTATTACAAAGACTGGCAGCTCAAAAAGTTACTGTATTGGCAATGGATGCAGTCCCGCGTATTTCACGTGCACAAAAAATGGACGCCCTCAGTTCAATGGCTAATATTGCAGGTTACAGGGCGGTCATCGAAGCAGCCAATGCTTTTGGACGTTTTTTTACCGGTCAAATTACAGCGGCAGGAAGAATTACACCTGCCAAGGTGATGGTGATTGGCGCTGGTGTTGCAGGATTATCTGCTATAGGCACAGCAAAATCCTTAGGTGCGATTGTTCGTGCTTTTGATACCAGGCTTGAAGTAAAAGAGCAAATATTGAGTTTAGATGCAGAATTTCTAGAACTTGATTTTTCAGAAGATTCTAGTGGTGCAGGTGGTTATGCAAAAACCATGAGTAAAGAATTTATCGATGCAGAAATGATCTTGTTTGCTGAACAAGCAAAGGATGTTGATATTATTATTACTACCGCACTAATCCCTGGAAAACCTGCGCCTTTGTTAATTACAGCTGATATGGTGAAGTCCATGAAACAAGGTAGTGTCATTGTAGATTTGGCGGCAGAACAGGGGGGAAATTGCGCACTCACAGAAGTACATGAAATAGTGATAAAACATGGTGTAACCATCATAGGATACTGCAATCTACCTAGTCGATTAGCCGCACAATCGAGTCAGCTCTATGCGTCAAATATGTTTCATTTATTGGTCGAGTTGACACCAGATAAAAATGGTCAAATTATAATTAATATGGAAGACGAGGTGATTCGTGCAACTACCGTGGTGAAAGATGGTGTCATTACCTGGGCACTACCCATTGCTCCTGCACCTGCTAAAGTAGCCACTAAAAGCCAAGCTAGCGATGTGGAAATTATCCCCATGGCAGATAAAGAAGAGTCAGTCCTAAATAGATCCATCCGAGATATTGCGCTTGCTGCACTCGGTGGATGTATTTTATGGGGATTGGGTTTGATCGCTCCAGCTTCTTTTATGGCACACTTTAGTATATTCATACTAGCTTGTTTTGTGGGTTATATGGTGATTTGGAATGTGTCAACTTCGCTTCATACGCCTTTAATGAGTATCACCAATGCCATTAGTAGTATTATCATTTTAGGCGCCTTACTTCAAGTGTCGTCATCGGTAGATACCATTATGTGGTGGTCTAGTTTTGCTATTTTGATTGCGAGTATTAATATTGTTGGCGGTTTTTCTGTCACTCGTCGTATGCTTAAGATGTTTACTAAATAATTTAAGGATATTTTATGTCTGAAAATCTTATTGCTGCAACTTACCTCGGTGCAGCCATCCTCTTTATTCTTGCTTTAGGTGGCCTAAGAAGTCATGAAAGTGCACGCAAAGGAATATTGTACGGTATTTCAGGAATGATATTTGCAGTTTCAGCAACTATATTAAACAGTTCGGTTACCAATTATTTAATGATTGTAATAACCATGGCGATTGGTTCGCTATTGGGCTTAACTGTCGCTACGCGCGTACAAATGGTACAAATGCCTCAGCTTGTCGCCATATTACATAGTTTGGTTGGTTTAGCGGCGGTACTCATTGGCTATAACAACTACATGGATACTAGTATTCACTTTAGTGGTACTGAAAAAATCATTCATGATATAGAGGTTTATTTGAGCATTTATATTGGTGCTTTGACTTTTTCGGGCTCCATTATTGCTTTTGGCAAACTCAGTGCCATACTTAATGGTAAACCCTTGTTGTTACCAGGTCGTCATGCTCTAAATTTGCTTTTGTTTACAGTTACCTTGATTTTAGGCTGGCTGTTTGTAGCCCCAGCATCACCAGAAGTAGCCTATATGGCACTTTATATTATGACCGCTATAGGCATAATTTACGGCATACATATGGTGATTGCAATTGGCGGTGCTGATATGCCCGTGGTCATCTCAATGCTAAATAGTTATTCTGGTTGGGCTGCTGCTGCAACTGGTTTCATGTTGTCCAACGATTTGCTAATTATTGTTGGTGCTTTAGTCGGTAGTAGTGGCGCAATTTTAAGCTATATTATTTGTAAGGCAATGAATCGCAACTTTATTAGTGTCATTATGGGTGGGTTTGGTACTACAAAATTATCTCAAAGTGGTACTGTGAATGATCAAGGTGAAACTATTAGTATCGATATCGCCACTGCTGCGACATTATTAAATCAAGCTAAAAAAGTAATGATTGTTCCAGGTTATGGTATGGCGGTTGCACACGCACAACATGCGGTATGCGGTATTACCCAACTATTGATGAGTAAAGGGGTAAATGTCCGTTTTGGTATTCACCCAGTTGCGGGTCGTATGCCAGGCCATATGAATGTCTTATTAGCAGAAGCAAAGATTCCCTACGATGCCGTATTTGAAATGGAAGAGATAAATGATGATTTCCCCAATATCGATGTCACTATTGTCATTGGTGCCAATGATACGGTTAATCCTGCTGCGTTGGATAATCCTGATAGTCCTATTGCAGGAATGCCAGTACTTGAAGTTTGGCATAGTAAAATAACAATCGTACTTAAACGCGGAATGTCAAAAGGTTATTCGGGTGTCGATAATCCATTATTTACTAAAGAAAATACTCGGATGCTATTTGGTGATGCTAAATCCAGTATGGAGTCGCTTTTAATTGAATTGTCTTAAATTTTTTGTTTATTTTGAACTAAGTTTGACTTAAGGATAAAATGTGTGTATAAGAGCAATGGAAATTAACCAGTAGAGGTAGACAATGAATGAATCAATAGTAACAATATCAATTGTTGCTTGTTTAACAACCCAGCTAACAGCCGAGACAATAGATTAGGTTGTTTTACTAAGGGCTTGTAAACATTCGCCACTCTGGTTAAATTATAAACAATAGCTTTAAGGTTTACTTCACTGGCAACTTTTTCTAGCAAAGATATATTGCTCTTGTCAAACCATAAGTGCGTTTGAGCTTGCCTTTGGCGCTCAACCACAAACTTTCGACTGCTGATTGCTTGGTTGCGCAATTTATTCCAATGACTCATGGCTTTGCCTTTAGGTTTTTTTACGCATCATTTCGTCTCTTAAACCTTACCGTCTCAGTGCTTTACTATTGGCTTGGGAGGCTACTTCTTTGTCATACAAAACTCGCACCCCCTGATGATTTTTATTTGCTTGGTTAACATGTCACTATCATTAGCAGGATGGGTGGCTTGGTTAATTAAACCGTTAGCATCTGTTGTGACCACAGATGAGCATTCAATAGGTGTATTTGTCTGCTTTAAATGTTTAAACTGTTGCCTAGTCCATACACTACTAAAAGAGTTCACAGTAGCGTTTTTTACTTGAGCTGTTTGTTGTTAATAGATAAAATGGTAAAATTTCCTTATGGCAAGAAGCAAACTAAAAAAAATCAAAAGACCACAAACCCTTCCAACTAACAAGCAGTCCAATAATCAATCCCAGCCTACCTTGGATAAAGTAGTCAATAATTTTGCCCTACTCTACCAAAATGGCAAGATGAAAGAAGCCTTAGCTGTACTTGAACAAGGATTAGTTACTTTTCCTAATGAGCCAACCTTGCTATCTAATGCGGGTGTTATAGCTACTATGCTTGGCAATAGCAGTACCGCTGAGAAGTATTTTAAAACAAGTTTGACACTAAACCCAAATAATACCGAGTCGCATAATAACTTAGCCAATCTACTGCTACAACAGAAACGCTTTGGTGAAGCACAACACCATTACCGATTAGTTATCAAACTAAACCCGAAGCACCCAGATGTCTATAATAACTTAGCCAGTCTGCTCAAAAAGCTAAAGCGTTTTGATGAGGCAGAACAAGCTTATCAAACCGCCCTAAAACTTAACCCCAACGATGCCAGAGTGCATAGTAATTTAGGTATTTTATTTAAAGAACAAAAGCGTTTTAAGGAGGCAGAACAGACCTATAAAACTGCCCTAAAACTCAACCCTAATGATGCTAAGGCATATAACAACTTAGGTGTTTTATTTAAAGAACAAAAGCGTTTTAACGAGGCGGAAGAGTTCTATCAGAATGCTTTAACTATTGATCAAAATTATCGTGGTACGCATTACAATCTTGGAAATTTATTCGCAGCACAAAAGCGTTTTGAGGAAGCAGAACAAGCTTATCAAACTGCCCTAAAACTCAACCCTAATGATGCTAAGGCATATAACAACTTAGGTGTTTTATTTAAAGAACAAAAGCGTTTTGATGAGGCAGAGCAATCTTACCAAGAGGCTTTAAAGCTTAATCCAGAATATGTTGAAGCATATAACAACTTAGGTGTTTTATTTGCAGAACAAAAACGTTTTGATGAGGCAGAGCAATCTTACCAAGAGACTTTAAAGCTTAATCCAGAATATGTTGAAGCATATAACAACTTAGGTGTTTTATTTGCAGAACAAAAACGTTTTGATAGGGCAGAGCAATCTTACCAAGAGGCCTTAAAGCTTGACCCTAATCACACTGAGACACAATTAAATTTATCTTTATTATTATTACGCTTAGGTGAATTTAGGCAAGGTTGGCAAAACTTTGAATCTCGCTATCATGCTGATAAAAAAGATAGAATGGCCATACCACCTAAAATATCCACCCCCCAATACCTTGGACAAGAGTTAACAAATAAATCCCTACTCATCTATCTCGAACAAGGTTTCGGCGATGAAATCCAGTGCATTCGTTATCTACCGCTGTTAAAACAAGACAAAGGTGTGAAACAGATTATGTTAGTTTGCAAACCACCCCTAAAAAGTTTATTTGCAAACTTAGACTGTATTGACCATCTATTAGATAGTAATGAGTTTGAACGCATTCAAAACTTAAAAGGGCTAGACTACTGGGTCTTTATCATGAGCCTACCACTACACTTTAATACCACCCTAGAGACTATTCCCAATCAACTCCCCTATCTCACCTCTCCTAAAGCAGCACGACAAAGATGGCAACACAAACTACCCAAAGATAGTTTTAACATTGGCTTGGTATGGAAAGGACTAACCATACATAAAAACGATGCCAATCGTTCTATTCCCTCACTTTCAGTATTAAAGCCACTATGGAGTATTGATAAAAATATTACTTTTATCAGCCTACAAAAAGGCGCAGGAGAAGAGCAAGCCAGTAACCCGCCCCGAGACCAACCCATACTGCACTTAGGTAATCAAATACAAGACTTCTCAGACACAGCGGCTATCGTATCTCAACTAGACTTAGTCATCTCAGTAGATACTGCTATAGTCCACTTAGCAGGCAGTCTTAACATCCCTTGTTGGGTGCTGCTACCCGACTACAACACCGACTGGCGGTGGCTGATAGGGCGAGAAGACTCACCTTGGTATCCTAATAGCATGCGGCTTTTTAGACAAACCACTAACGAGGATTGGGCAGGAGTAATTAACAAAGTGGTTGAGGCTTTGAAGCAAAAAGACCACGACACTTAGACAAGAGAGTTACGTATTATTTATCGTTTCTATTTATCCTCTCAAAGGATTGGTCAGGTATCATCAATGCAAAAATTTTATACCTTGCCTGTCTAGTTGCACGTTGTTGTAGTTTAGTCATTAGAATTAACAATCCTCAATGCAGGCATAATAATTCCCGATTTTACTAGTGCCCATCACTGCAACACAAGCATAGGCAATATCAATAATTTTTACTTACTTCTGTAATGTTTAAAACCACTTACCCAGCGACCCGGCCTGATAACTCAGCCTGCTTAAAAATTATAACCACCTAATAAACCCACTACGCCCGCCGTCTCACCGATAAAATACAAGCCTGGTCTTGTTCACCTCCACTGTTTTTTCACGGCACAACTAAGTCTCACGTTTACTGGCTTGAATTGCACATATCAACCTTTATACTTTTAATACAACTCGATAATATAATAAAGCATCGCCCCTTCAGACGAACGTGCTGGACCCACTACTTTGGCAGCATACAGTTGATTATCGGGATTGGCTTGTGCAATTGCCACTTCTAAATCTTGAACAATTTCAACACTAGTTGCAGGCACTCGATCGCGTTTCACCCGTGGAATACGCACCACCGCAAATTGCTCTTTGGCAAAATTAGCTCTAGGGTGCGGGTCTAGTGAATAGCCATTAACCATTAATCGACAATAATTTTAGAACCACAAACTTGATTTGCAGGCACAGCGACATGAATTTTTGCGGGTAGAGACAACTCCATGGCGTTCACGCGGGCAATAAACTCAGCCTTACTAACGCCGCCGCCAATCATCTCATTAAAGGCTTTTTCCTCCCAAATCGAGCTAAGTGTTCTACCGCCATAATCATGTGCAGGATAAATATACGTTGCATTAGGCAATGTGAATAGTCGTTGAATAGAATCAAATAATTTATCCGCCGAACCGCCTTGGAAATCACAACGCCCACAGCTGCGAATCAGCAAGGCATCACCCGTGAATACTTTGTCGCCCACCTTATACGACATACAGCCACTGGTATGTCCAGGGGTTGCTATTGCGCTAATAAAGTATGCACCAAATTTCAACCTTTCGCCATCCTTAATGAGAATATCAGCACAATCCACAGGGTTGGCTTCACCTAGCACAATTTTGGCATTGTTAAATTTTTGCTTGAGTGGACATGAGCTGGTAATGTGGTCGGCATGAATATGAGTTTCAACAATGTATTTTAAATCCAAACCCAGCTCTTCAATCAGCCCAATATCGCGTTGCTGGGTTTCGGCAACTGCATCAATAATAATGGCTTGTCTGCTCACTGAATCAGCCAAAAGATAAGTGTAAGTTGAGCTTTGTTTTTCAAATAAAGGGCGGAAAATAAGACTCATGGCAATACCTTTTTAAAAGGCTTAACAATAACATTTTGATACGCACCTGAGGCTAAATATGGGTCTGCATCTGCCCAAGTTTGCGCATCTTCAAGACAAGCAAACTCTGCCACCACTAGCGAACCCGTAAAGCCTGCCTCACCTGGCTCAATATTATCAATCGCAGGATGGGGACCTGCCAAAACCAAACGCCCTTGGTTTTTTAAAACATTTAAACGCTCAATGTGTGCTGGACGTACTGACAAGCGTTTTTTCAATGAGTTCTCAACATCTTGCGAGATAATAGCATATAACATTAGTTCAACCCCAACACATCTTGCATGGTGTAAAGCCCAACAGATTGCCCTTTTAACCAACTAGCTGCGCGCAGCGCACCATTGGCAAACGTTACTCGTGATGAGGCTTTATGTGTGATTTCCACTCGCTCGCCCTGCATGAAAAAACTCACCGTATGTTCGCCCACCACATCGCCACCACGAATGGTAGAAAATCCAATGGTTTGACGATTACGCGGCTCTTCAATGCCTTTATGACCATACGTTGCGCAGGTTTTTAAATTTCGACCCAAAGCATTTGCAACCACTTCGCCCATTTTTAATGCTGTGCCGCTAGGTGCATCCACCTTATGGCGATGATGCGCCTCCACAACCTCAATATCGGCATCCTCACCAATCACCCGTGCTGCCATATCTAGCAACTTCAGCGAAAGATTAACCCCCACACTCATATTCGGTGCAAACACAATCGGCACGCTGTTTGCTGCCTGATGAATAGTTTGCAACTGGACATCGCTAAAACCAGTTGTGCCAATCACCATGGCTTTACCTGAATCTTGACAAATCTTCAAGTATTCCAAGGTCGCTTCTGGGCGTGTAAAGTCAATCAGCACATCAAATTGATTGAGTGTGCTGGCTAAATCATCGCCTTTGTCTAAAGCAACACCTAAATCCACGCCATCAGTTTGACTAATTGCTTGGGTAATGGCTTGCCCCATCCGCCCTAATGTGCCTGCTACTGCTATTTTTGTCATTTTCTACCTTGTTAAATTAAAGCACAATCAGATTGTTGCAAAGGTCTAAAATCATACCAAAGTTGGTCAAGTGGGTCAAGTGGGTCTAATTAGACCCACTTTCTTGTAAATATTGATGGTATTTTTTACGCATCTGCATTAGTCTAGCGTTTTTGTTCAATAAATTTTCTAGCACTGGCATTATCTGGGGGTTTGTTTAATAACGCAAAAGTAGCTATGGTTTCTTTACATAGTCCAACCTGAATAATTATGATAACTTACGACAACGACAACTTTATTATTTTCAAGGCATTTTATGAAAAGATAGTTATTCATATCTTAAATAAAATAACAGCGAAAATACCAAGTTGTCTAAGTCCCTTTGGGCAAGGCAAAAAGTCATCATCCACGGTGTTAAAGTTTTTCATTATTAACGATAGCTAGTAATTTCAAAACTTGCCTTGTGGCTAATAACTTTTTGCGCTTGCGTAATTTTATTATAGTTATTCAGGTTGGACTACATAAGGTTGTTTTTTGTTAATAGGGTGGGTATCATAACGAGTTGTTGGGATTAAGCATATCAGCCCCAAAAATATAAAAAAAGTGCAATGTGTTATGGAGGTGTACATTTAATTGACACCAACTGCTCAATTGCAATATAATCCACCATATAATCCCCACAAGCCATTTAATTACAATATAATCTCCAATAACTTTTTAATATCAGCTCTAATAACTTTTTTTAACTTTTAACAAGGCAACATCATGAACACTCAACCATCAACCCAATCACCAGTCCAATCACGCACGTCTGCTGCTAATAGTCAATATCGCGGGGGGGGCGTTTTCTAGTGCGTTAACTCAGCTCACCCAATTATTATTACTGTGCACCATTGCCGTGGTTTTAACGGCGTGTGGCTCTTCAAACTCAGGCTCTTCAAGTTCAGCTGCTACAGGCTTTGGGGTAACCGTTCATGCTGCCAAAGTAGCAACATCAAACTGCGTGGCTTTTGCCATGGATAACCCCAATACCCAACTTACAGCTCAATCAAACCCCGATGGTGTTGCCACCTTTAGTAGCAATCTGGTTGGCAATGCGGTTATTCAATGCGCTGGTGGCACCTATACTGATGAGGCCAGTGGCTTGCCAGCCACCCTGACCAGCACCCTAACCGCAGTGGTTGCAACAGCCAGTAATAATATCATGCTGGCGGTTACCCCACTCACTCAGCTGGCCTTCCAACGTGCTGGCGGCAGCAACACAGCCACCATCACTGCCACGATTGCCACCGATGCACTGCTTCGTAATGGTGAAGTTGGCAGACAATTTGGCTTAGCAGGCACTGGCACTGCCACTGCTGATGTTACCACCCTGATTCCCACCGACCTAGAAGCTCCCAATGCGGTTATTGACCCCGACAACCCCAATGACCGATACGCCATTGCCCTGGCTGGCATCTCACAAATCGGTTCAGACACTGCCAGCGTTAGCAGCAGCACCGATACTGCCGCTGTTATTACTGTATTAAACAACACCCGCACAGCCAGCATTAACACCTTATTTGATAATGCCTTAATAGCCATTGCCGCTGGAGGCAACTCTACAGTAACTGCGCGGATTGATAATACTGCTACCAGCACTATCCGCGCCAACAGCTCTGCCACAGCAGTGGCAGTAGCCTCTGTCACTCTAAGCCTAAGTCCCACCAACACCTTCGTTGGGCAAACTGCCATGACAAGCACTACTGTTTTGCCTGCGACTGCCGTTAATACTGCATTCACTTACACCTCAAGCAATCCAAGTGTTGCCAGGATTGATGCCAGTGGGCTGATAACTGCTATCGGTGCTGGCACCACCACCATTACTGCCAGCAACAGCGATGCAAGCGGCACTCAACTATTTACAGTCAGTGACACCGAAAACCCAAGCGCCAATGCGGGTTCAAACCAATCTAACATCAATGGCGGCGTGAGCGTAACCTTGGACGCTGCTAACTCCAGTGACAATATTGGTGTTACTTCTTATACTTGGACACAAATCTCAGGTACATCTGCCACCATTACTAATGGCCCAAACGCAACCGCAACCTTTACCGCACCAATGCTCAGTGCTGCACAAACCCTCAGCTTTCAAGTTGTGGTAGGTGATAGTGCTGGTAATACGGATGCAGCAACCGTGGATATTGGTATTAATGGTGACACCACAAACCCAAGCGCCAATGCGGGTTCAAACCAATCTAACATCAATGGCGGCGTGAGCGTAACCTTGGACGCTTCTGGCTCCAGTGACAATATTGGTATCACTTCTTATACTTGGACACAAACCTCAGGTACATCTGCTGCCACCATTACTAATGACTCAAACGCAACGGCAACCTTTACCGCACCAATGCTCAGTGTTGCACAAACCCTCAGCTTCCAAGTTGTGGTAGGTGATAGTGCTGGTAATACGGATGCAGCAACCGTGGATATTGGTATTAATGCTTTTGTTGCTGCGCCTACTAACCTAAACGCCACTCCGCTGGGTGGCTTGGTCGGCTCGCCCACAGCAGATGTGGTAAGAGTTACTTGGACTGCGGTTGCAAATGCTGATAGTTATACCGTATATTACGCAGGCACGACCAGAACTGTTACTGCTGTACTGCCTTTTAATGGTATTACCGACCCTGACAATCTCAGTATAGATGATGATAACAGTTATGCACAAACCACCACCATTGGGACCACTTTCACCACCCCAACCCTGGATGGCAAACGTTATTATTTTGCAGTAACTACGACAATAGGTAACAATCAATCGCTACTGAGTGAGGTTCGTAATGTGGTGCCGTTTGCCACCGTGGCTAGCCCAGAATCCACAGCTAGAGTGTGGATGAGTAGAAACTTAGGCGCCATTCAAGATTGCACCTCTAGCACCGATACGGCTTGCTATGGTGATTTGTACCAATGGGGCAGGGCTGCTGATGGACACCAGCGTATTGATAGAACCACACCGGGCAATTGTTTTGATAATTCAGACCAAAGTGTGCTCTGCAATACACTGATAACCACCGACCTAGCAACAACCATCACTGGCACGGTGGCAGAGCCTAGTGCTAACTTTATTATCGGCGCAAGTGATTGGACGCAAAGCGGTGTGGATAATACTGGTACCCTGCGCGCAGACGCATGGGCTGATGGTGGCGTGAATGACATCTGCCCCGTAGGCTTTAGTGTGCCTACTGCCACAGAGTTAAGAAGTGATACGACTAACGCCAACATGACGGAGGTGACCGGCGCTCCCAGTGCCTTCGCAAGCTTCCTGAGGTTGCCCGCTGCTGGTTTTCGCAATGCTGATGCTTCAAATCCTGATGCTTCACTGATAGGTGTAGATGACCGCAGTTTCTTATGGAGTCGTTCGGTTAGTGCTGATATTGATAATAGTGCAAACAGCGTTTTTTTCCTGCAGAGTCTTGCAGATGGTAACGCCAACAGTGTGTTTTCGTCAGCGTATAGTGTTCGTTGCATTCAGGATTAAGCCTAGCCTAAGATAAGGGGACACAATGCGCTTCCCCCACTTGACTGGACACCGTCCCAATAAATTATAAGCCTATTTTTTTATTAAATTCCCATTGTTTTTTTAATTGAATGGTTTTCTCTAGGTTTGGGGCAAAGCCCCAACTTGGAACTTGTTCCAAGCCCTAATTTAAGTCTTAAAGGCTTAATATTAAATTAGGGAGTGTTATTGCAATAAAACCTCTTTTCATAATCACTAGGTGAGTAATAACCAATCGTTGAATGTCGTCTGATTTTGTTATAAAACACTTCAATGTATTCAAAGATAGCACTGCTTGCTTCTCGCCTAGTTTGATAGGTTTGTTGATTAATTAACTCTGTTTTCAGGGTGTTAAAAAAGCTCTCAGCAACTGCATTATCATGGCATTCACCCTTTCTACTCATGCTTTGGGTAATATTATTTGCTTTGAATAGTGTGATGTATTCATAGGCTCTATAAGTTGATCCTTGGTCAGAATGTAGTAACACGGCTTGTTGTCTTGATTTGTTATTGATTGCCATTGACAGTGCGTTAATAACCAGTTGGGTGTCATTACTAGCACTTATTGCCCAACCAACAACCTTACGAGAATATAAATCAACGATTGTTGCTAAATATAACCAGCCTTGACTTGTCCAGACAAAAGTGGTGTCACTAACCCACTTGGTATTAGGTGTTGTTGCAGCAAATTCTCTGTTTAAAATGTTATGGGCAAAATTGACATTGTTTCTAGGTGTTTTAACTCTCTTATGACGAATGCTAAAATGGGCGTGAATGCCATTTTTATGCATGAGTCTTGCAATTCTATTTAAGCTCGCTTTGACGCCTTGTGCTTTTAGTTCTGCGTAAATCCTAGGTGATCCATAGGTTTTTCTACTATGTTTAAAGGCTTGGATTATCTTTAGTAAAATCTTATCGTTTTGCCTACTTCTTGGGCTTTGTGGTGTATTTTTCCAATAGTAGTATCCACTTTTGGATACTTGCATACACCCACACAAAACAGTGATTGGATAGTTTGTTGCCTCAGTGGCAATAAACTTAAACCTTAAGTGTTTTGGCTTTTGAAGTAGACCTTGGCCTTTTTTAGGATTTCTACCTCCATTTGTGCAAGCTTTAGGTCTTTTTCTAGTTGTTTATTTTGTTTTAGTAATTCAGCATGTGTTGCTTTGTGATGGGGTGTATTGGTGTTATCAGCGGTTCTTTTAAAGGCTTTGTCTTGTTTTTTATTCAACTGCTCCCTCCATTTATAGATCATATTACGGCGAATACCTAAATCTCTTGCAAGTTGCGCTACAGAGGTATTAGGCTGGTTTGCTAAATGCAGGGCTTCTAGTTTAAAGGTTTTGGTGAATTTTTGTTTCTTTATGGTCATTTTGGACTCCTAAATTGTTATAATTTAGTGTCCAGTTTTTTGAAAAGATAAGGGGACACAAACATTAATTATGTTAAATAAAGAAAAACAAGCCTGGAACGAAAAAAAAGAAGTGAGAATAATTAATGTTTGTGTCCCCTTATCTTTAGCTGGGTTCGGGACAAGCTGTAATCACACTGGGCTAATGCAGGGGTCTCACTACACTTTAAATTGAACACTTCCCGCCGTTGCGATGCTTCCCAATGTTGAGGCAGAACCAGCAGTGGTAGTTACGGATGAAAGTGTAGAAGCTGATGCAGCTGTTCCAGCAGTACCAGTAGTACCGCTTTTAACGCCTGCTCTCATCTCTCTGATGAGGTTTTCGTTGTCGTCTTCAGGGAAAACAACATAAATTGTTTGAGGCGTATTGCGTTTAACAATAAAATCTGTATCTTGATTCGGTTCATACCCTAACTGCCGAGCGTACTGATGAGGATCTTTCAATAAATTGGCACGAAAATCCTTATTATGTAACAATGCAATTGCTTGGTTAATACTTTGCGCTTTCATAATCCTCTCCTTAAGTAAAATCAGCACTACCAACTGTGCCAACTGTTGAAACACTAGTCGTCGATCCTATGGTGCTAGTTGCTGAGGAAATCGTAGAAGCAGAGCCAGCAGAGCCTACGCTACCAGTGCAGTTTCCTGCCGCCTGAAGCTGATTGATAATCGATTCATTTAACTCAGAATCAGGGAATGCAACATAAGTGATTGCCTGAGTATTCTTTTTAACGATAATTTCTATCCCCTCTGGTAAATCATAGCCCATATCTTTGCTGTATTGATAGGGGTCGCTTATTAGGCGTTGACGAAAGTTTTTGTCGTACAGTATTGTGTTATTTTTCATTTTTTATCTCCTATATCATACTCTAGTAGTCCCTAAAGACCCTACCGTGCCAACTGAAGTGGTGGTGCTTAGTGTGGCAGTTACCGAACCCAAAGTAGAAACACTGCCTGCAGTGCCAGCACTACCAACACTACCAACCCCCGCTGCTTGTAGTTCATTGACAATCGATTCATTTAACTTGGCATCAGGGAATGCAACATAAGTGATTGTCTGAGTATTCTTTTTAACGATAATTTCTATCCCCTCTGGTAAATCATAGCCCATATCTTTGCTGTATTGATAGGGGTCGCTTATTAGGCGTTGACGAAAGTTTTTGTCATAAAGCATTGTATTATTCATTGTTTATTCTCCTTAACTGCACTATACTCACTATTTACATTATCTATTATTGTTAATAAAGAAAACAGTCTATTTGTTTTTATTTTATACACTTCTTTAACGGACACCTTTGGCAATCTTTTTTATCAGGGTATCAAGGCAAGCACCCAAAAAATAGTAACCACTGCATTAGAGATAAATATCGCCTAAGGCATTAAATGATTTTCCAAAAACCCGTGTTGTTTGGTCATATTGTCCAAATCGTATAAGGTTTTGAGTAAATCACCCATTTTATCCAGTGGCATAGAATTAGGTCCATCGCTTTTAGCATTGTTAGGATCAGGGTGTGTTTCCATAAACAAACCTGAAATGCCAACTGCAATAGCGGCGCGCGCCAGCACTGGTACCATTTCTCGTTGTCCACCTGAAGTAGTGCCTTGCCCACCCGGCTGTTGCACAGAATGGGTGGCATCAAAAACAATGGGCACGCCTGTTGCACGCATACTCGCTAAACCGCGCATGTCAGAAATTAAAGTATTATAACCAAAACTGGTGCCTCTGTCGCAAATGGTGATTCGTTGGTTACCCACCTCAAGTGCTTTATCAACTACATTTTGCATATCCCACGGTGCTTGAAATTGCCCTTTTTTGATATTCACTGGAATGCCTTGCTTGCAAACATTTTGAATAAAATTAGTCTGACGCACCAAAAACGCAGGAGTTTGCATCATATCAACCACCGATGCGACTTCATCAAGTGGCGTGTCTTCATGCACATCTGTGAGCACTGGAACACCTACTTCATCTTTAACCTTTTGTAAAATACACAAACCTTCTTCAATACCCAAACCTCTGAAGCTACTGCTGCTGGTACGATTAGCCTTGTCATAAGAGGATTTATAGATAAAATTGATCCCTAAATCATCTGTGATTTTTTGCAGCTGTGTTGCGCTTGCTAATGCCAAGGCTTCGGACTCAATCACACAAGGGCCTGCAATTAAAAAAAACGCCTGATCAATGCCTACTTCAAAATCTAATAGCTTCATATTTTAATTTTTCAAATTTTAAAGTTAGATTATAATTTGTCTATGAGCAACACACCCGATATTTTAAAAAAGATTATTGCACGTAAAGAACAAGAAGTGGCGGCGTGTAAAGAACGCATCCCAGC
Source organism: Gammaproteobacteria bacterium (assembly GCA_965206195.1). GTDB lineage: Bacteria > Pseudomonadota > Gammaproteobacteria > PS1 > Pseudothioglobaceae > JAAOIF01. Next base: position 1,052,626 of record CBDBIZ010000011.1, on the reverse strand, counting down.
GGATGAAATACTAAAAAAAGCTTATGATAAACGCGATACGCGTGATTTTTTTCAGGCTTTAAAAAATAAAGCCGACGCAAAACAAAATGCTGTGATTGCAGAAATCAAAAAAGCATCACCCTCAAAAGGTGTATTGCGTAAGGATTTTAATCCAGTAGAAATCGCGAAAAACTACGAGGCGCATGGTGCAGCTTGCTTATCAGTGCTCACAGATAAAGATTTTTTCCAAGGCGATAATCAATACCTAAGCAATGTCAGGCAGGCAGTTAGCTTGCCAGTATTGAGAAAAGAATTTATCATTGACCCCTATCAAATATACGAATCCAGAACACTGGGGGCAGATTGCATACTGCTGATTGCTGCTTGCTTGAGCGATGGACAATTAGAAGATTTGGCAATGCGTGCGATTGCAATTAACATGGATGTGTTGGTTGAAATACACAACTTGGAAGAACTCAGGCGCACACTCAAACTGCGTTTGCCCATGATTGGCATCAACAATCGCAACCTACGCACTTTTGAAGTCTCGCTAAATACCACCATTGAATTACTAAAGGAAATAGAACCGGAAACCTTGGTCATCACTGAAAGTGGTATTTTAAGCACACAAGATGTTAAGCTGATGCACGAGCATAATATTTATAGTTTTTTGGTTGGTGAAGCCTTTATGCGCCAAGATAATCCAGGAAAAACCTTACAGGAAATATTTGTATGAGCACTACAATTAAATGGATTGATGACATGATGATGGTAGGCGAATCCGCCAGTGGTCACAGCGTGGTGATGGATGGACCAGAAGAGCTAGGCGGTAAAAACCTTGGCATTCGCCCGATGGAGATGTTATTACTCGGCATGGGAGGATGCGCCACAATTGATGTGGTATCTACTTTGAAAAAAATGCGTGAAGAAGTGCGTGATTGTCGCGCAAAAATCACAGCTGAGCGTGCTACCAAACACCCAAAAATATTCACCAAGATTCATATTCATTTTGTATTAACTGGTAATAATCTGAATGACAAAAAAGTCGCTAAAGCCATTAGTCTGTCGGCTGATAAATATTGCTCAGCCTCGATTATGCTAGGAAAATCCGCCAAAATAACACACGATTTTGATATAAATGAATAATAATATTTGGGGTTGGATTGGCACCATTACTGGTATAGCTGGTGGAATAATGGTTGCGCTGAATTTTGAACATTCAAAATTTGGTTATATTTCTTTCATGATTTCAGCTATTAGCTGGATTATTCAAGGCGCTAAAAATAATGACAGTGCGTTAGTTTTGCTCAATACGGTGTTTATTTGTGTTAACGCCTTGGGTATCTACCGATGGTTTTTTTAATGATTTTCTAGATTTGGATTTAGATGATATAGCTTATAGCTATTCTCATATTTTTCAATTTAACGTATAATGCCTTGTTTTTGGAGAGTTGGCCGAGTGGCTGAAGGCGCGCCCCTGCTAAGGGTGTATAGGGTTTATCCCCTATCGAGGGTTCAAATCCCTCACTCTCCGCCATTAATTCTATTCATCCCCACCACACTCACTTAACTAGGCGATATAGCCCATACGGTGCGGGGTTTGTCGCGTCTGTAAACTTTAGATGAGATTTTAACTCTGAATATTCTAGGTGTTTTTGACATCTATCATCCACTCCCCACTTTCCACAGTCGGAGATTTTAAAATCTAAGAATATTAATTGTTTTTGATAAATTCAAATATATAATCAACCACCTGTTTTTCAATCCCTAAAAACCCATGATAGGATTTTGCTTTGCAAGGTTGTGAGATGGGCTCATCACCACCACTAAAAAGTGTGGCTCTGGCGTTAGGTGAATTTTCAAGCAAACCGATACCTAATTTTGATGCAAATAAACCTTTGATTTTTTTTAGTGAGCCGCCCACTTCATCGCGACGAGTTAAGAGTTGATATTAAATGCCCCAAGTTCAATAATTTTCTCCAAATCACTAGCTAATTCAGTGTTGTAGAACAACACATTCCCATTAGGGCAGGTTAGTAAATAGGCATGTGTGTTTAACATTCCAAAACTATAAAGTTCGCTTTGTCATACGTGCTCGTATAGTTATTTCATGTGAATACCTCATTTAAGCACATAACGCTTAAACTCAGCCGACGGCGTAGCTGGTCGGCTAGAATGATTTGTTAGGTACTTTTAATAAAGGGTCTTAACTAGCTAAGACCCTTAATAATTAATGTTTATGCCCTTTTATCTTTTAATCTCAGATAGACCCTTTAGTTGCATCACCTTCACTATACGAATGAGCACCAGTACCAGCTAACTTACCTTCGTGTACAATTAGGTATTCATCACGAATAGGTTTATTATTAAAGTAACACTCTAAAATTTCACGAGTTCCAGCGGCATAACGTGCTTGCGCAGAAAGTGTAGTACCAGAAGTATGTGGTGTCATAGCATGGTGTGGCATGGTGCGCCAAGGATGATCTTTTGATGGTGGTTGAGGGAACCAAACATCTCCGGCATACCCTGCTAATTGCCCACTTTCTAACGCTCTGACTATAGCATCCTTATCACATATTTTGCCTCGTGCTGTATTAACAATGTAGGCACCACGTTTCATTTTGTTAATCATCTTCTCATCAAAAAGATGCTCTGTTTCGGGGTGTAATGGACAGTTAATAGTAATTACATCACAAACCTTAATCATAGATTCTACATCTTGATGGAAGGTAAGCCCTAATTCCTGTTCAACTTTAATGGGTAATCTATGTCTATCAGTATAATGCAAGTGGGTGTCAAAAGGCTTCATTCGTTTTAGCACTGCTAAACCGATACGTCCTGACGCTACCGTCCCTACATGCATACCTTCAACATCATAAGCTCTCTGAACGCAATCAGCGATATTCCAGCCGCCTTTAATGACCTGCTCATAAGATGGAATATAACTACGTACCAAACTCAATATCATCATGACTACATGTTCGGAAACACTAATACTATTAGAATAAGTCACCTCACATACCGTGATATTATTATCCATTGCAGCTTGCAAATCAACATGATCAGAACCAATGCCAGCAGTGATAGCCATTTTTAACTTCGGTGCCATTGCTATGCGTTCTGCTGTAAGATAGGCAGGCCAAAACGGTTGAGAAATAACGATATCTGCATCAACCAACTCTTTTTCAAACACTGAGTCTTTCGCATCTTTATCAGAGGTTACCACTAGAGTATGCCCTTGCTTTTGCAAAAACTCACGTAAACCTAACTCACCAGAAACACTTCCTAATAACTCTCCTGGTTTAAAATCAATACCATTAGGCGACGGGGCAGTTTGTCCATCGGGATATTTTGCTATGTGTGGGATATTATCACACGCATACTTTGGAGGATAACCATCAATGGGGTCATCATATAGTACACATAATATTTTTGCCATAAGACCTCTCCTTTTTTAACTTATATTTAAGTGTGATTTAATTAGAACTTGCTTCCCAGCCGCCGTGACGAGGTAGACCATCTTCAGGAATAGTAAACATTGGATGTTTAGAGTCAGTGAAAACCCATCTATCTGGTTTTTGACCAATGTCAACACCTCTATCTAATGTAGGTACATGAACAAGTGTATGATCTGGATAAGCATCAACATTTAAAAACATATGACAACCACAGTCTTTACAAAATTTTCTATGGCAAGTTGCTAACGAATCAAAATTTTGAATTTTGTCTTGACCATTGGTAATCTCAAATTCTGCATTTTCTACAACAGCAATAATAGCCAAAGCACCACCACAGGTTTCTGTGCAATCAGTACACAAACAATAATGAACTTCATATGGTTCTTTAGTATATTGAAATTTAACTGGGTTGTGCTCACAACGACATTTGCCCTTAACGATAAAATTATTCATCTTTTATATCCTCATAGTTATTAATTTATACTTACTTTATACTTACTTTATACTTACTATTAGTTGTGTTTTCATTTTAATTCTTCTCTTGAATGTTTAAATAAAAACAACTAAACGCAACCCATTGTACACAAACATTAGAACGAATGTTCATTATTATTTTTAATTAAGAAAATATATTAAAATCCATACCAATTTATTTTTTATTTAGATAAAGTAATAAAAAACTAAAGTAATAAAAAAGCCAATTATTAACCAGATAGATAGTTTTTGAAGTTGTCAAGATGAAGAGTGGTAGCTAACGGCCAGTTAAGCAGCCACCGAAAGTAGTCTGAACGACTGAAAGGGTGCCTTAAACTTCATGTTAGACATCAGTCTACATCCAACCTAGTTCTTTCATAGCCCACGGTGCATTCCAAATTTTAGTCATTGCTGACACCTTGCCATTTTCACTCATCTTCAGAATATACACATAATGAGTGTCAGTTTCCTTTTCTGTAGGTGGGACTGGTCCACCTTCACCAGTGTGTTTGACATGGTAGGTTCCAAAGAAGGATGCAGTATTCGTTGAGTCATCAAAACTAGATGCATGCACAACGTATCTGCCTTCAGGTGAAGTAATAGTCCCAAAAGCAAACATCCATTCACAGTAGTCTTGTACAGTTCGAATATCCGCGACCGGCTCAGACTGCGCGTTGAATGTCGCTCCATCTTCAACATATTGCTTACAACCTTCCCAACCTTCGGGTTTGTCACAGGCTTCAAAAAATTTTGCTGCATTCTCAAACATAATACTCATAACTCCTCCTTGTTTTGTAGATACCTAACTGGCAATAATAACCAAAGCACCACTACAGATTTTTGTGCAATCAGCACACAAATAATGATAAAATTTAACTGGGTTGTGCTCACAACGACATTTACCCTTAACGATAAAATTATTCATTTTTTATATCCTCATAGTTATTAATTTATACTTACTTTAGTTGTGTTTTCATTTTAATTATTCTCTTGAATGTTTAAATAAAGACAACTAGGCGTAACCCATTGTACACAAGATTAGAACGAATGTTCATTATTATTTTTAATTAAGAAAATATATTAAAATCCACACCAATTTATTTTTTATTTAGATAAAGTAATAAATTATTAACCAGACAGATGTAGTTTTTGAAGTTGTCAAGATGAAGAGTGGTAGCTAACGCCTTGGACTGGCCGATAGGCCAGTCGAGCGAACGGTGGTGAGCGCTAGACCCAACTGGTTATGTGCTCAATCATTCGCGTTGTGTGAAATCACTAAGATTTCTCACGCAACAGTAAAATGCCAATGATACCCAAACCAAGTTCCAATAGCAGATATGCAATTAGTAAGACGTTCGGCTGTCCATCGAGAACCAGGCTCAGGGTGCGTCCCAGCGCAAGGCCCAACATGAATACGACAAGGCTGTATATCGCGGCTCGCGTTAACTGCAGTTTAACGGCACCCACTGCCCAAAATATAGCGAAGGCAAGATAGAGGCCCATTATTCCTCTAAATATATGCAGTGAGTTCGTGTCAGCTATAGATATCTGAAAAAGATACTCCAGACTTAACTCAGGAGCTAACCCATACGACAGTGCAATTGGAATAAGACCGAGCGCAGCCACAACAAGAAAAATTTGCTTAACATTCATAAATCGTAATGGTCTCGATAATTTGTATTCAGCACATAACGCTTAAACTCAGCCGACGGCGTAGCTGGTCGGCTAGAATGATTTGTTAGGTACTTTTAATAAAGGGTCTTAACTAGCTAAGACCCTTAATAATTAATGTTTATGCCCTTTTATCTTTTAATCTCAGATAGACCCTTTAGTTGCATCACCTTCACTATACGAATGAGCACCAGTACCAGCTAACTTACCTTCGTGTACAATTAGGTATTCATCACGAATAGGTTTATTATTAAAGTAACACTCTAAAATTTCACGAGTTCCAGCGGCATAACGTGCTTGCGCAGAAAGTGTAGTACCAGAAGTATGTGGTGTCATAGCATGGTGTGGCATGGTGCGCCAAGGATGATCTTTTGATGGTGGTTGAGGGAACCAAACATCTCCGGCATACCCTGCTAATTGCCCACTTTCTAACGCTCTGACTATAGCATCCTTATCACATATTTTGCCTCGTGCTGTATTAACAATGTAGGCACCACGTTTCATTTTGTTAATCATCTTCTCATCAAAAAGATGCTCTGTTTCGGGGTGTAATGGACAGTTAATAGTAATTACATCACAAACCTTAATCATAGATTCTACATCTTGATGGAAGGTAAGCCCTAATTCCTGTTCAACTTTAATGGGTAATCTATGTCTATCAGTATAATGCAAGTGGGTGTCAAAAGGCTTCATTCGTTTTAGCACTGCTAAACCGATACGTCCTGACGCTACCGTCCCTACATGCATACCTTCAACATCATAAGCTCTCTGAACGCAATCAGCGATATTCCAGCCGCCTTTAATGACCTGCTCATAAGATGGAATATAACTACGTACCAAACTCAATATCATCATGACTACATGTTCGGAAACACTAATACTATTAGAATAAGTCACCTCACATACCGTGATATTATTATCCATTGCAGCTTGCAAATCAACATGATCAGAACCAATGCCAGCAGTGATAGCCATTTTTAACTTCGGTGCCATTGCTATGCGTTCTGCTGTAAGATAGGCAGGCCAAAACGGTTGAGAAATAACGATATCTGCATCAACCAACTCTTTTTCAAACACTGAGTCTTTCGCATCTTTATCAGAGGTTACCACTAGAGTATGCCCTTGCTTTTGCAAAAACTCACGTAAACCTAACTCACCAGAAACACTTCCTAATAACTCTCCTGGTTTAAAATCAATACCATTAGGCGACGGGGCAGTTTGTCCATCGGGATATTTTGCTATGTGTGGGATATTATCACACGCATACTTTGGAGGATAACCATCAATGGGGTCATCATATAGTACACATAATATTTTTGCCATAAGACCTCTCCTTTTTTAACTTATATTTAAGTGTGATTTAATTAGAACTTGCTTCCCAGCCGCCGTGACGAGGTAGACCATCTTCAGGAATAGTAAACATTGGATGTTTAGAGTCAGTGAAAACCCATCTATCTGGTTTTTGACCAATGTCAACACCTCTATCTAATGTAGGTACATGAACAAGTGTATGATCTGGATAAGCATCAACATTTAAAAACATATGACAACCACAGTCTTTACAAAATTTTCTATGGCAAGTTGCTAACGAATCAAAATTTTGAATTTTGTCTTGACCATTGGTAATCTCAAATTCTGCATTTTCTACAACAGCAATAATAGCCAAAGCACCACCACAGGTTTCTGTGCAATCAGTACACAAACAATAATGAACTTCATATGGTTCTTTAGTATATTGAAATTTAACTGGGTTGTGCTCACAACGACATTTGCCCTTAACGATAAAATTATTCATCTTTTATATCCTCATAGTTATTAATTTATACTTACTTTATACTTACTTTATACTTACTATTAGTTGTGTTTTCATTTTAATTCTTCTCTTGAATGTTTAAATAAAAACAACTAAACGCAACCCATTGTACACAAACATTAGAACGAATGTTCATTATTATTTTTAATCAGCATATCATAAAATTGCTTATTCTTATGGGTATATTCTAAGACAAATTGCGAAGCTGAGCGCTTTGTTACGCTTGAGATTGTTGGCGTTACAAACACAAGCAATAAAATACCAACCCACCATTTATAAGATATTGCTACATAGATAAATGCTGGTATTGATAAAATCCATATCCATGACCAAGAATAGTGTGCCGCTTAATACATATTGGGTAAATATTTTATTAAACGTAGTGATGTTGAGTCACTAATACTAACTACTACCTCCTTAACTCCACTATTAAATTCCTCAAATGTCATACATTCACCTAACGCCCCGCATCAGCAGCGCAACTTTTGGCTGTCTTAGTGTAGTTGCCATATTATGGTTTTGTATACATTTCCTTCCCGTCATTCAGTCGTAACCAACCTTTTATAATACGATAAATTAACCAAATAGCATTTGCGATTAATATTGGAATACCAATTACAAAGTATAGACCAATCAATCCCAGAATTGACCATAAGAGACAAAACCAAAATGTGCGTATTTGCCATTTAAAATGTGATTCTAACCAAGTTCCAGCAACATCACTTCTTTTAACGTAGTTCACTATGGCGGCAATTATGAATGTAATGCCAAGCAAGAATGACACTGCTTGCAACCCATATACAACTGTCGTGACTGTCTTTTGTAAATTATCGTTATTGTTTGTAGTTGCGATTTCTTCATTCATTTTACTTTCTCCATTACGGTTGAATTAAGAGCATAACGGCGTGGTGATAACTCGCTTAGTTAAACCTGTTTAGAGTTTACTCTATTTTAAATGTCTAGGTCGGGTTGATTGGCTTGTTAGAATGCTGCAGGCGGTCTGACAAGATGCTTGTTTCAACGCGCTGAATTCCTATTGGTGAAATAGTTGCTTGTTTAGATGTTAAATTGTATTCAAGTGATCTTTTTTTATGTGCTTGGATTTCAGCGCGTGACTCATAATAAATATAAGCATTATCATCACTTATTCTTACTGGTTCAGCATAGCTATAGAATGGACTGGTTAGCGCAGCCAATAAAGCATGTGATTTTAATCTTTTTCATATTGAACTTCCCTCTGGTTTTAACTCTAACTATTAATTAATGCCGTGATTGTACTGTAAATAGTTATGGTTATGCTAACTTAATGTTAGGATAGTATTTATTTAAATATTTAATATTATTGATTGATAGCGAATAAAAAACTACTGAAAATGGTTAAAGATAAAATCAGGCTTAAACACTATAAAAGCCCACTCAGAGTGCAGATTTTTTTCAAACAATCAGGGCAGAAATCACTAGGTCGCGTCTGAGGCGCCTGTAAATCCAACGCCCCAAGTCGAGTTTTAACTTGCTTGGGTTTATAGTCATTGGTAATCCAGTTTATCGCTATTGCGCTGATAATGCTCAGCGCCTTGACGCTGGAGTTTTTTATATCAACATCGCCTCATTAAGCAAGATTTTCATAGCTTGGGTAGCAATTAGTTCATAGATGTTAGCCAAATTAGTCTCACCTGCTGTATTAAAGTCATTATCATTTATTCTGTTGATCGTTGTCATTTCTATTATTTTGTTGAAAAAACAATAAAACAGATAAGGTGAAAACTTTAAAAAAGTGTTCGCGTTGAATTTACAGCACTTGTTAGACACTAAGGAGAATCCGAAAGATGGGAAAACAATATTTCAAAATACCCGAAAAGCTAAAACAATTTATCGAAGACCAAAAAATATTCTTTGTAGGGACTGCAACCGCTGACAGTAGAGTTAATATATCTCCTAAAGGCATGGATTCTTTGCGAGTTTTAGATGCTAATCGAGTGGTGTGGCTAAGTGTGACAGGAAGTGGTAACGAAACCGCTGCGCATATCCAGGAAAATTCTCGAATGACAGTTATGTTTGCTGCGTTAAAAGGTAGCCCGATGATTTTGCGACTCTATGGGAGCGCAAAAGTAATTCATAAGAATAATCCTGAGTGGAACGACATAGTTACGCTTTTTAAGCCGTTACCCGGAGCAAGGCAGGTATTTGAATTGAGCGTTGATCTTGTCCAAACATCCTGCGGGATGGGTGTACCATTATACGATTATGCAGGAGAAAGAGAGCAGTTGAATGAATGGGCGAATAAAAAAGGTGAAGCAGGAATAAAGGCATATTGGAAAGAAAAAAACCAAGAGAGTATTGACGGTAAACCAACACATATTATCGAAAAAAATACCTAGAGTTCAACTATTATGACCTTAATGGAAAAAATATGAAACTGAGGCTAATGCTTCATCTATTTTGCTTGGGTCTGTGCCGCCGCCCTGCGCCATGTCTGCTCGACCACCAGCTTTACCACCCACTTTTTTTGCCACGTGGCTGAGAATCTTATCTGCTTGATATTTGTCAGTTAAATCTTTGGTAACACCAGCAATCAATGATACTTTATCACCATTCACAGTTGCTAGAACAATAACTGCTGAACCCAGTTTATCTTTGAGTTTGTCAGCAATATCGCGCAAGTCTTTGCCGCTGACATCTTCAACAATACTAGCTAATAATTTGATGCCATTTATCTCTTTAGCCTTATTCACTAAATCATTGCCTTGATTGCTGGCAAGTTGTTTTTGAAAAGTGGCCACTTGCTTTTCTAACACTTTTTGCTGTTTGATCAATTGTGCTACTTTTTCTGCAGCTTGGGTATTACTCGACTTAGTCATCTGTGCAATTTCACTCAAACTATTTTGCGTCTGATTATCAAATTGATACGCTTGAAAACCTGTTATTGCCTCAATACGGCGAACACCAGCAGACACCCCACTTTCTGAGGTGATGCGAAACAGACCAATATCACCTAAGCGCTCAACATGCGTACCACCACAAAGTTCCACTGAAAAATCATCTTTGCCCATGGTTAATACACGAACTGTATTGCCATATTTTTCACCAAATAATGCTATTGCACCTTTCTTTTTAGCACTCTCAATATCACTCATATCGGTGTAGACTTTTGTGTTGCCAAGGATTTTTCGATTAACCATGCTCTCAATTTTATCAAGTTCTAACTTGGTCATTACTTGGTCGTGTGAAAAATCAAAACGCAGTTTATCGCCGTCAACCAAAGAACCTTTTTGGCTAATTGTCTCACCCAGAACCGTACGCAATGCAGCGTGCAATAAATGTGTGGCTGAATGATTACGCGTAATACGTTTGCGTCGGCGCTTATCAACTATGGCTTCTAGCTTATCGCCAACTTTGAGCGTGCCACTCTCTAGTTGACCATAATGTTCAAAAGCACCCGTTTTTTGTTTTTGTGTATCATTCACGATAAAACTCATCGCCGAACCACTCAACACGCCGCTATCACCCACTTGACCGCCCGACTCTGCATAAAAACTAGAGTTGGCTAATACTACAATTGCCTCATCTCCAGCGTTAATGTTAGCCACCATTTCGCCAGCTTGAACAATAGCTTGTACAACTGAGGTATTTCGCAGTTGCTGATAACCCAAAAACTCCGTTGCTTCGCTAATCTCTATGCCTTTTTGAATTGTCTTAAAGTCGCCTGACTGACGAGCGCGGTCTTTTTGCTTGGTCATTTCAATCTCGAAACCTTGCCTATCAATAGTGAGATTGCGCTCACGTGCTACATCTGCGGTTAAATCAAGTGGAAAACCATAGGTGTCATACAGTTTGAAGACAGTTTTCCCGTCAATTTTACTGCCCTGTAAATTAGCAATAGTAGCATCTAAAATACCCATGCCTTGGTCTAGTGTTTGGGCAAAACGCACTTCCTCACGTCTCAACACTTTTTCAACATTTGCCAACGATTGTTTGAGTTCGGGATAAACATCCTTAAATTCTAAGGCAAGTATCGGTGCTAGGCGATAGAAGAAAGTTTTATCAATCCCAATGTTGTGAGCATGACGAATCGCACGGCGAATAATACGGCGTAACACATAGCCTCTACCCTCATTTGACGGGATTACCCCATCAACCACCATAAAGGCAGTTGAGCGAATATGGTCGGCAATCACTCGCACTGAAGCGTTATCTTGCTTGATATTGTCTGCTCTAGGTGTGAGCGCAATAATTGCCTTATTGAGTGCTTTAAAACCATCGGTATCATAATTATTATTTTGCTGTTGTAGCACCGCTGCTAAGCGCTCCAGCCCCATTCCCGTATCAACACAAGGTGCTGTTAATGGTTTTAGATAGCCATCTTCTTGACGGTCAAATTGAGTGAAAACCAGATTCCAAATCTCAATATAACGATCGCCATCTTCATCAGCTGTGCCTGGCGGACCTCCAGCGACGTCTTCACCATGATCAAAGAAAATCTCACTCGATGGACCGCAGGGCCCAGTATCACTCATTTGCCAAAAATTGTCTTTAGCACCACAACGAGAGATACGATTTTTTGGGAAACCAATTTCATTAACCCAAATATCTTCTGCTTCGCTATCTTCTTCAAATACACTAACCCAAAGTTTTTCCTTGGGCAATCCAAGTTCAACGCTCAAAAATTCCCAAGCATAAGCAATCGCTTCATGCTTGAAGTAGTCACCAAAACTAAAATTACCCAGCATTTCAAAAAAAGTATGATGGCGCGCGGTATAGCCAACATTTTCCAAATCGTTATGCTTGCCACCCGCACGCACGCAACGCTGGCAAGATGCAGCACGTGTATAAGGGCGTTTTTCCGCGCCACTAAACACATCTTTAAACGGCACCATACCTGCATTAACAAACAACAAAGTTTTGTCATTGCGCGGAATCAGTGAGGCACTCGGCTCAATTGTATGGACTTTTGCTGCGTAAAAATCTAGGAATTTTTGTCTAATTTCAGCAGTTTTCACGTGCTCTACAGATGGTAAAAATGTTTAATTATACTTATCTGAGACCCTTGCATAAATAGGAATAGTTCTCATCTAAATAATGAATGAAGTATCACCCGCACCGTTGCGAATAATTTCAACACTGCCTTTTGACAAATCAATCACTGTGGTGGGTTCTGGTGGACAATAACCATCATCAATAATCACATCAACTTGTTTGTCCACTGCTGCGCACACATCGTCAATATCATAAAACTGATGATTTTCTAATATCAAAGAAATACTCATCATTGGCTCGTCTAATTGCTTAAGCAATGCCTGTACCACACCATGTGGAGAAATCCTCACACCAATGGTTTTCTTCTTTTCATGCAGTAAGCGTTTGGGCGTATTACGCGACCCTTCAAAAATAAAAGTATAAGCGCCAGGCAAGATTTTTTTTAGCAAACGAAAGGCATTATTGTCCAGTTTTGCATATTCACCAATATGCGCTAAATCGCGCATCATTAAGGTGAAATGATGACGCTTCGACAAATTTCGAATACGCCTGATACGCTCTAAACCAGTTTTATTACCGAGCGCTGTACCTAAGGCATAACCAGAATCGGTTGGATAAACAATCACCGCTCCAGAATTTAATTCACCTACCACCTGCTTTACCAATCGAGGTTGTGGGTTTTGTGGATGAATTTTTAGCAATGTTGCCATTACCAATCTTTCCATACTGCATTATCAACATTTGGTAAATTTTGCAAGCGACCCAACTGTATTGTTTGATCTTGCCAGCCATGATAATCAGAACCGACTGATTGCAATAACTCAAATTCTTGCGCCCAAGCATGGGTGAGATTAATTTCTTCAATACTACTTGTGCCGGTCACCACTTCAACCCCATCACAGCCATTTTCTGATAAATCACTAAGCAGTTGTCTAACTTTAGTATGGGCTATTCTATAACGCAATGGGTGTGCTAATACTGCTACACCGCCAGCCGCGTGTATCCACTCAATCACCATATCGTAAGATGCCCATTGTCCACGCACTCCGCCAGGTTTTTTACCGGTTAAAAAACGCCCAAATACCGATTTCATGTTCTTACAAATCCCTTCTTGAATCAGCATTTGGGCAAAATGTGTACGCGTAATCATTGATGTTTTGGCAATGGCTTGAGTTTTTTCCATAGCATCCACAATCCCTGCACCAGCCAAGCCTCGCGCCATCATTAAAGCGCGAGTCTGACGAAAAGCTTGGTGTTGTTGAAGCCCTGCCTGCAATGTCTGATTATTAACATCAATATTCAAACCAACAATATGAATGGTTATATTATTCCACATCGCTGAAACTTCAACCCCAGTAATAAACTTGATGCCCAGTTTTTCAACTGCGCTTTTCGCCTCACTCAGACCAGCGGTTGTATCATGATCAGTGAGCGCCAAGACATCACAGTCCGACTCTTTTGCTAGGCGCGCCAATTCAGTAGGTGATAAAACTCCATCAGAATAATAAGAATGATTGTGTAAATCAACAACCATTATTTTGGGCTATAATATTGCGCATGAAAAATTGGTATTTGTTGCAATCGAAAATGAAACGAGAGAACACGGCTCAGGATAATCTAATTGCACAAAATTATACGGTATATTCACCAAAAGTGAAAATCAATCAAAAAACAGTTAGCTTGTTTACGCGTTATTTATTTGTACAACTTAACAAACAGACTGATAACTTTTCGCCAATTAACTCTGCTAAAGACGTGGCAGATTCTGTACGGTTTGGACTGGAGTTTGCTCGTATGCCTGACGATATTATTAACAACATCAAAGCTCAAGAAAATAAAACCATCAATAAAATCATTAATTTATCCAAATTTCACCAAGACGATAAAATTAAAATTAGCAATACTACATTTGAAACTAAAATGCCATTTTTTCCTATTATGACGGTGAAAAACGTGTTATCGTGTTAATGCGTATAGTTGGCAAACAGCAAAAAATTGTATTAAATAATAAAGCAATTAAGAGGGCTTAACTATGTGCGGTATTGTTGGTGGGGTTTGTAGGGATAACATTACCCCAATTTTGTTGGATGGGTTAAAACACCTAGAATATCGCGGTTATGATTCTGCTGGTATAGTGCTTTTAGATGCTAATAACAAACTTAATCGTGCCCGTGCGGTAGGTAAAGTGAATAATCTTGAAACCAACATCAAGGGTAGAGAAAACCCTTTAGCAGGTGTTATTGGCATTGCTCACACACGTTGGGCAACCCATGGCGAACCTTCTTCTCGCAATGCCCATCCACATATTTGCAATAACGAAGTTAGTGTGGTGCATAACGGTATTATTGAAAACTTTCTTGAACTTAAAGCACAGCAACAAACGCACGGCTACCAATTCACCTCAGATACCGACACTGAAGTAATTGCCCACGCCATCCACCGAGCATTAACACAAAATATGGCCCTGCTAGAGGCGACACAAAGTGCAATTAAAAGTTTTACTGGTGCATATGGTATTGGGGTAATTTCATCTAAATATCCAGAGCACATTATAGCAACACGCTCAGGCTCACCATTAGTGATTGGCATCAGCGAACAAGGAAATTTTATTGCCTCTGATCAAATGGCGTTATTAGATATCACCAAAGAGTTTATCTTTTTAGAAGAGGGTGATATTGCTGATATTACACTTGACTCAGTCACTATTTATAATAAAGATGGTCAACAAACTGAACGTAAAATTAAGACCTCTAAACTTCAAAATGGGCAAATATTCAAAGGTGATTATGCTCACTATATGCTCAAAGAAATCTTTGAGCAGCCGCAAGCCATTCGTGATACTTTAGAATCTCGTATTACTAAAAATGCGGCATTATCTTCTGCTTTTGGTCATCAAGCCAAAGATATTTTTAAAAATACCCAGCATATTCAAATTATCGCCTGTGGCACCAGTTATCACGCAGGCTTGGTGGCAAAATATTGGCTTGAAGACATTGCCAAAATTCCGACTCATATTGAGGTGGCAAGCGAATACCGCTATCGTAACCCTATTATTTTAGACAAGACCTTGTTCGTTACCATTAGTCAAAGTGGTGAAACGGCGGATACGTTAGAAGCACTAAGAACTGTTAAAAAATGCAAGCATAAAATCCATACACTGACCATTTGTAACTCAGCAGAATCAAGTTTAACACGCGAATCAGAACTGACATTTTTAACCCATGCGGGTCCTGAGATTGGAGTCGCAAGCACCAAAGCCTTTACCACACAATTAGTGTCTTTGGCTTTATTAACTGTTGCCATTGGCAAAACCAAAAATAGAGTAAATCAAGCACAAGAAGCTTTGATTGTTGACGGACTAAACCGCCTACCAGGATTGATTGAAAAAACCCTCAAACAAGAAACTCAAATCAAACACTTGGCAAAAACTTTTGAGAATAAGTCTAACGCTCTATTTTTAGGCAGAGGCGCAATGCATGCGATTGCTATGGAAGGCGCTCTCAAACTCAAAGAAATTAGCTATATCCATGCTGAGGCTTATCCAGCGGGCGAACTTAAACATGGTCCAATTGCGCTAATTGACAAAGATACGCCTGTAATTGCTGTTGCACCGAATGATGCATTGTTAGACAAGCTAAAATCTAATCTACAAGAGGTTAAATCTCGCGGCTCGGAAATGATTGTATTTGAAGATGAAGTGGCAAAAGTAGCACCAATGAAAGGTATGACTATAGTGCCGACAACTACAAATTTAGGTCGCATCACCGCACCGATTATTTTCACTATTCCTTTGCAACTATTAAGCTACCACGTCGCGCTGATTAAAGGCACAAATGTTGACCAACCGCGTAATTTAGCAAAATCAGTCACTGTAGAGTAATTATTTATTTTAAGGGCAAATCAGCCGCTTCGTATTGTGGTTTAAAGTCAGGCACAGCTTGAATCAGTAGCTGATGTGATGCTTTTTGATCACAATCAATAATAGCCTTTTCCAACGCCGTTAAAATAGGGCTTAGCTGTGTCCAAGATAAACTATCCTCTTCTGCGCGCATAATCAACGGATTATCAGTATTGCTAACATTCTCACTAATTAATAATTCTTCAAACAGTTTTTCACCTGGTCTGAGTCCAATGTATTCAATAGCAATATCACCATTAACATTTGTCTCATCTTTGAGTTCTAAACCACTTAAACGGATCATCTTTTTAGCCAAATCTGTAATTCGTACTGGTTCGCCCATATCCAACACAAACACATCTCCCCCTTTGCCCATCGCACCCGCTTGAATCACTAACTCTACCGCCTCTGATATGGTCATAAAGTAGCGGATAATACTCTCATCGGTAACAGTAATTGGTCCGCCTTGTTTAATCTGCTCGGTAAATAAAGGGATTACCGAGCCACTAGAACCAAGTACGTTGCCAAAGCGCACTATGCTAAATTTTGTTTGATTTTGCTTGGTGCGTTTTTGTGACAAAGCTTGTAATATCAACTCAGCACAGCGTTTGGTAGCACCCATAGTATTGGTTGGACGCACCGCCTTATCGGTAGAAATTAACACAAAGGTCTCAACATTGGCTTGGATGGCTGCTTGTGCGCAGCTCAACGTGCCAAATACATTGTTATTCACGCCCTCAGTATTGTTAAATTCTACTATCGGCACATGCTTATAAGCAGCCGCATGGTAAATTGTATGAACGCCAAAACGACGTAAAGTTTGACTCAGTCGATTGCTATTATTAACACTGCCTAATAATGGGTAAATAGTAATATTGCTATTGGATAATTCTTTGTTAATTTGATACAGTGCCAATTCACTCAGCTCATATAAAATTAAAGCCTTGGGTTTTAACAAAACAATTTGACGACACAACTCCGAACCAATCGAGCCACCCGCACCTGTTACCATCACCACTTTATGATTAATATTTTTGCCTAATAGCGTTTGATTGGCAGCAGCAACATCTCGACCTAATAAATCTTGTATTTCAATTTTTTGCAAATCGTTGATTTTTATTTTTCCAGACACAATCGCACTCACTCCCGGTAATGTGCGCACCATCACTGAATAATTTTGCAAAAAATCAACAATATCACGCCTTTTGGTATTGTTAATAGAGGGCATTGCCAGTAGCACTTCGCTCGCCTGTTTTTTTTCAATTAACACGCCAAGTTGGTTTCTATTCATTACCTGGATGCCGCCAATAAAATGTTTGACAAGTGCCTTGTCATCATCAATAAAGGCAATTGGGTTGTATTCACTAGAAGCCTCAAGTGCTGTTAATAGTTGCCTGCCCGCTGCTCCTGCACCATAAATGATTACTTTTCTACCTTGATTATCTCTCATATCGCCCAACATCCAGTTTGCAGCAAGCCTAGCACCACCAATTAGCAATAAAGACAAAAACCAATTGATCAGTATCGCCGAACGAGGAATCCCTTCAATCGCACTCATAAAAGTAACAACCCCCCATAATAACGCATACAGCGAGACTGCCTGCATGACCGACCACAGGGCTTTAAAATTAATGTAACGAATAATTGATTGATACAAGCCAAAACGCACAAAAATTGGCAATGCCAACAATGGCGCACCAAACACTAACAACAGCATCTCGCCTTCAGGCACGTACCAAAGCCCGAGCCGTAGTGAAAATGCACCGATAATAGCCAAAACCAATGCCAAAGCATCAAATAACAGCATTAATAGCTGTTTATTTAATCTAGAAATTTGAATAATATGCTTAATCATTGCTTGGTAAACTGTTGGTTAGGCTGGTAATTTGAACCTGATGAATAAAAAATATGTCCATCAGGCAAAACTCGATCCAATTTATCATTATATTGCAAAATATCTCGATGATAACCTAGCATGGCAGCAGCATATTCTAATTCAACATCGCGCTTTTGCGTATAACTATCAAGTAAATTCTCTATGTTAATTGACTGATTTGCGTAATTCGTAAGTACCAAATCAGTATTTTCATTAATATCCGCCAGGGTCTCTTTAAAAATGCGCAGGGTTTTTTGCTTAATTGATAATCCCGCAGCTAATGCTTGCACATCGGATTTAATATCTTGAAGGATATTATCATAATCAATGTTTAATTTTCTAAGATTCAATTTAGCAATACGAATGTCTTTTTCGCTATTCACATCCTCACCGATAGGTATATTAAAAACCAAACTGCTGACATAATTAACACTAGAATTTTTATATCGTGTGGTTAAAGTATTGCCTTTATTATCGTTTTTTTCAGCAGAGATTGTAAAATCTAGTTTGGGCAGTACTTGATTTTTGTAGTGTTTGGCATCTAGGGTTTTAAGCTCTATATCCATGTCTTGTTTTAACAAACGGCGGATATTTTTAACTAAATACTGTCCAAGCCCGGTAGTAATAATATTAGGCTGTTTATTTTCGTCTATCTCAGGATTTTGCAACGACAAATCGGCATCGTCTAACCCCACCATCAAAGATTTTTTTTGCGCTTGCAGACGGCTGTCATTCGCTAAAATATCTGTATTAGCACGAGAAATAGCAATTTCTAAGACACCTTTATCCGCAGCTTGTGTCAACTCAACATCATGCAATGCTTGCAAATAATTTTGATAAACATCTGCGCGTTTTTCATACCAAACCCAAGATAAATATTGCCTTAATCGCTTAACTAAAAAACTTTCTTGTGCATCTTTAAAATCCAACTTTTCACGCGCTAAATCAAGGATATTACGCCGATAGGTTTTGAGTGATGCTGCATTACCATCATGCTTTAACAAAGGGTATTTATAACTGATTTTATAAGCGTTATCAAAAGTGCTAATACTGTGGCTGCCATTATAAGTTTTTGTTGTATATAACTTATCTTGCTTATAACGCTCTATATCGCTGTCTGGCGTCTGGCGAGAAAAGCTAATATTCAAACTTGAAGGATTAGACAAAAATCGTTTTTTAGTGGCAAGTTTGATGGATTGTTTGTTGTTATGACGTTGTCTCTCGTAGATAGATTTGGAGGTAGTGTCTTTATCTATATCGTAATAACTGTTGTTCAATTCTATGGTTAAATCAGAATTCCAGTCCGCATAACTGTCTCTACTAGCGTCTAACTCAATTTGTTTAATGTTGACATAGAGTTGGTCTTTTTCAAAAAACCTATCCTGGCTTAATACTTTTTGGATAAATTCTTGTTCTGTTAGTGCACTTGTTGCACTCGAAAAGATTAAGGTTATAAATAAAAAAAGGAGATAAAAATCTCCTTTGATGCTAATAGGTGTTTGCATAACTATGGTATTTTGAACAAATAAGCGTAGATTTTAACACAGCCTATTCAATGCAAAATACCATCTTTTTTTATCACTTTTATCAGAGTCATCCATAATATTTTCACATCAAACCAAAACGATTGTTTTTGTAAGTATTCAACTTCTAAAACGACTTTATCTGCAACTGATAATTTGTCTCGTCCATTTACTTGCGCCCAACCTGTGATGCCTGGCAGCAATTTATCCACGCCTTTTTGTTTGCGTAAGGCAAGCAAATCATCTTGGTTAAATAGTGCAGGACGTGGCCCAACAAAACTCATATCTCCTTTTAGTACTGAAAAAAGTTGAGGCAGTTCATCTAAGCTAGTACGGCGTAAAAAACCACCAACCGAAGTTAAATACTGGTCAGGTTTTTCCAACAAATGTGTTGCGACATTAGGAGTGCCGACCCGCATTGTGCGAAACTTTGGCATCGTGAAGATTTGACCATCCTTACCAACACGCTCAGACCAATACAACACATCGCTCTTTGAAATCAATTTAATCAAAATTGCAAGCGCAAAAATAGGCAGTAACAAAGTTAATATCAGCACCAAAGCCGCCAATAAATCAAACGCTCTTTTCATGAGCAATTTTTTGTAGCTGTTGATCTATACTTATAATTGGCTCCCAGTCAAGCAAATCTCTTGCTTTTGAGTTATCCACTTGAAGCGATGAAAATAAACGAATTGTGTCAGCTTGCTTGCCAACTAACTTAGCAAAAAATCTCATCCAACTTACTGGGATTGGCAATAAGAATACTTTTTTGTTAAAGGCTGTACCAAGTTTTTTTAATAATGTCGTAGTAGACAAATCTTGCCTATCAGAAATTAGAAATATTTCATTCTTGACTCTTTCGTGTCGAATACAAATAATTATAAAATCTACTAGATTGTCAATCGCTACCAATGAACGTTTATTATGAATCGCGCCCAATGGCAATAGCACAAAGTGTCTTTTGCTTACCCACTGCACCAATCGTCCAAAATTGCCTGGTGCATTTTTGCCATAAACTAAAGGGGGGCGAATGATGACAACTTCCATATCTGTCTCTTTTGCAATCTTCAATAAGCCTTGTTCTGCTTCATATTTCGATACTGCATAAGGCTCTTGTGGATTAGGAACGTCAGTTTCTACAAAGGGTGCACTATTTTGATTGCCATTAACCCCAATTGAACTCAAAAATACAAATCTTTTGATACCAGTATCAGCCGCTTGTTTGGCTAAATTTAATGTTAATTCTGTATTTATTTTTCTAAAGTCATCTAATACAGGCACTCTTTTTGAGTCGGTCACATGTGCTTTTCCTGCCAAGTGAATAACACAATCAATGTCTTTTAACGCTACTTTAAAACTCAAATTATCTAAAAAATCACCCACTACAAACTGAGTTACGGCATTAGGAAAATAATCAACCCTGCTACGAACAACAACCCATAAATCTAAACCGTTATCAAGCAGCTCTTTTGCCAAAACCTTACCAATAAAACCTGTTGCACCTGTAAGCAGAATATTCATTGTCGTCTAAACAGGCTTGCTATTTTGTTTGGATACTTAGATAATATTTTAAATATATTAGTCTCAATACCATTTTCTTTACAAACTTTTAAAGTCTCAATATTGTTTATCCAAATGCTACTTAAAGAAGTACTTACGCCACCAATTCGCATTTTTATAATCGTTTCTTGCAAATAATAATAGCTGATTTTATATGTGTACAAAAAACGCACTAATAAATCAAAATCAGCTGCAATTTTTAAATCGGTTCGAAACATGCCGTATTTTCTATATACATTACGTTTGACAAAAAAGGTGGGGTGTGCTGGTGCCCAACCATAAGCAAATTTGTCAGAACTAAACTGTGAACTGTCATATTTACGCACAATCTTGTCTGAATCATTACGCCCAATATAAACTAAGTCAGCAAACACACTATTAACTTCTTTTTCTTCAAAGGCCTTGACAATTTTTTCTATAGCAAACTCATCAATATAATAATCATCGCTATTTAAAATGCCAACCACATCGCCCGTTGCCAAAGCAATGCCCTTATTCATCGCATCATAAATACCTTGATCAGGCTCGCTGATTAGGGCATTGATTCTATCTCCGTAGTTTTTTACAATCTCTAGCGTCCCATCATTACTACCACCATCAATAATGATATATTCTATATTGTTATAGGTCTGGCTTAATATAGAACAAATCGTATCCTTTATCGTTGCCTTACCATTATAAACAATAGTTATAATAGATACCTTCATACAAACTCAAGCCACTTTTCAAAAACTTTTATCAGGTCTTTATTTTTATCTGCGTGTGGATGGCTTTTAATAAACGAACAATTTTTAGATTTTGGCGGTAAAAAATAGCTGCTATCATAATTTAGAATGACAAAATATGGCGTATTAAAAACATAAGCCAAATGAATGAATAGAGAATCGGGTCCACAATACAAATCGACAGATTTCAGGATTGTTACTGCTTGTGTTAAAGAGGTATGATCGTAGTAACGATACACTTTTTTCGACAAATTCGAATACAATTTCAAATGGTCAATTAAATGAATTTGATAACCGCCATTGGTTAAAAACATCACAATAGACTCTAAAACACCTTTCTCTAAATTTCTCAACGCCACTCTACCAGTTGGGTTAATTAAAATAGTTTTAGTTTGTTTCTGTTCTGGCATCACTACTGAGCCTTGATAAGTCAAATTAACATTCAGAAAAGCACTTAATGCCGCTCTTTTGTCTGAATAAAAATTATCGTGCTTATGGATGCTAGACATCTTATAACGAAAAAATATAATCTTTAATAATTTATATCTAAAATCATTCTTTTCAAAAAATAGTGCTTCATGCTTACTTATATTTTTTCTAACGTATTGAATAAAATACCAAAAATCCTTTAGCGATTTCATTACTCCACATTTTTTTACATCATAAAATGCAGGAATCTGTTTAAAAACATCATGAATTTGGAGGTCTTCTTGCTCTAAAAGCTTGGAGACCTCTTTGGTTAAAGATGTGCCGTGTATTCTAATGTTGCTATTAGTTACATTACCTAATAAAGATAACGAAGTTAAGTTATCACCATAAGCCAATAGTAGAAATATATGTTTCACGACCTTATTTATATTAGTTTGTTAAGGCTTAAATATTGGTGATGATTCTTATATTTAATGCAGTCATTAATTTTTAAAAACCACTTTAATACACACTCTTCATTTTTTTGTAAAGTTTTTTAACTAACCAAATCAAGCCAAATTTTAAATTACTGGCTATTATATTGACTCTATGTCTGCTAGTGTCAAAATAAAATCTCATTATTTTTACTTTACAGTTTTCCCCATGTAAATAAGCCAAAACTGCGGCACGATGTTGCCCATCTCTAATAACATTCTGCCCATTGCACAAAACTAAATATTGGTCTTTAAAAGGATAGTCATTCCTTTTTACTGATGCTAGAATACTCAACAATCTTTGTTCATTATTTATGTTGAAATAATTAAACTGTGTGTAATCTAAAAATTCTGCTTTGTTACCTTGTAAATATTGATAAGATGGTGCTTTAGTAATAGGCACTAACTTTGTAAAACTAAGCCCATATTTATAATAGACTCGTTTGATACATTTTAATTTTGAGAGTTTTATCTCCTCTATTTTTATAGCTTTAAGTTTTGGTATAAATTTTGAACATTCGCTTAAAAAATGTTCATCAAAACTATTAATAGAATAACCCTTTAAAAGGTCCAGCCCTTTCAAAGAACTACGTATTGTTTGCGAAAACTCTAAAAATTCTTTAATCGTAAAATCTATCCTCATGTTGTCAATATGCAGGTGGATGGATTCGCCGATATTATCTTCTACAACAAATCTTTTAAATTTTCCAAATCGGTTGCTTGCATTTGCCAATGTAATAACAGCTGGATTGCTCATACTAATATTCTTTAAATGTTAAATAATTTTTAATTATGTTTTGGTAGTCTTGTTTTGCTATCAATTGCATTAAACAAGGAGTAAACTTAAAAAAAACCATATTAAGTTTTTTAATCACCTCCTCTTTACTTATTAATCCAAAAAGTTCGTTGATTCTTTTTACATACCCCCTTTGAAATCTTTTTTTATCAAAAATAGATCTGGCTAATAAACATATAAATTCGTCATCATAACTAAAAGTCCAATAGCCAAAATCATTGTTCATTTTTTCGAATCTTTTATTTTTCCATACTGACTCTTGTATTATTTGATTAACTGGTATCCATTGCCCTGCATCAAAACTACGAACAGCAACCTGGAAATTCAAATCAAAAAGTATATTATTATTATTATTGTTGTATTTAAACTTAAATTTATCAACACCATATAAAAAAATATCATTTCTAAATGGATGACTTATAGTTTTATAATCATTAGAATGAAAAAAATTAATAAAAAAAATTTCATCTTTTTTATTAACCAAAATATCAATATCCTTTCCTATTTCTAAAGAAAAAGGCAGTTCGTTACTAATATTTCTCATTAGAATATAATCTAGCCCTTGCTTATTTAGAAGTTTAAAAATATTAATTAATTCACTACTTTGAATTAAGCTCATTTCATATCTTTTAAATTTTTAAGATTTTTTTCTGCTACTAAAATAGACAGGGCATATCTTAAATAATCTTTTTTGTCCACCTCGAATCTAAATTTGTTTGGCTGAATATGTATTTGCTCATCCTGTCCAATTGATGGTGGGTGGTTTAATTCTATCTCAAAATCAACATTTAAAAGTTTGCCTGTTGATAAAGTTTTTATTTTCTCGCCCATATTATGTTCCCAATAATTTTTTTAACTAGCTTTTTAAGAAGTGATGGTTTTGCAAAATTATTATAAAATTTATTTTCCGAGATAGAATCTCTAATAATAAAATTCGGGTGCTTAAGAGGAAGTTCAATATCAAAAAACTTCATGTCAGCCCTTTTATCATTTGTAGTATGTGTATGTGTTGCGTTTCCTCCGAAACCTAAATTTTTAACTAGATTCACAATAGGCACAACAGTCAGCCCATTGTTTATCCATCTGGTATACACCCATTGAAAATCCCACGTATCTAACCCTTGCTTAATATGTTTAAAATCCCCTATTCTCCCTTTAACCGCATCACTGCCATCATAGCTGCTTTCTAAATATTCTTTGCGCATTACTTCGTCATAGTTTCTTAGCTCTACATCGTATTTATTCCACCTATTTCTCCATGAAGCCCAGCCCCAAATAGAACCGTATATCCCACCAAAATAATAACTATAGTCTTTATCTCTTTTCCATCCAAAATGAAAATTATTACCAGCTATATGCCAAATTCTCATGTCATCTTTATATGTCTCAAGCAACTCTTCACAATACCAAAAAAAACTTTGACTAGGAAGGCAATCATCCTCGAGAATTATACCCATTTCTTCTTGCTCAAAAAACCAATCAATCGAACCACTTACTGCATATTTACAACCCAAATTTTTATCTCTAAAAAGCGTTTTTACTTCGCAATCCCAGTTGATATTTGCAACGATATATTCTCGAACTGCCCTTACTTTTTTATCCTCACCCTTCATTGTCTCTCTCGCACCATCTGAAGCAATATAGAGCCTAGGTGGTTTTGCTCTTTGAATTTCCTTAAATACTTTCTGAGTGACGTCCAGGCGATTAAATACTAAAAACAAAACAGCAGTATCTAATGGTATCTTTGGGTTAAATTCATCTGTTTCGTTATTTCCAATCATGCTCTTTCATTGCTTGAATATATTTTTCAATGCTTTTAGTCGGTTTCCAACCTAACGCCTCTGTTTTATTTGTAATGACATCGGCGGTCATTCTATTGCCTTGTCGCTCAGGCAACATTTTAATTTTTCCACCAAATATTTTTGCAATTTCTTTAATGGTAAAAGATTCAGAACTGCCGATACCAAACTCATCACCAAAGCCATTCTCACCAACCAATATTAAGCCGTCAATAATATCATCAATATGAGTAAAGTTTCTTTTTTGGCTACCAGGAGAAACAATAGTTAAAGGTTCGCCATTTTTCATTTTTTCTTTAAATAGAGCAATCAACGTGGCATACCTTCCTGTTTGAATTTCTCGTTCACCATAAACATTATAAAAATAAGTAATCGCATACGGCACATTAAACCAGTTACCGTAATTCATTACCAGTTCAGTGTTAGTGGCTTTTGTCCAAGCATAAGGTGAAGCACTTCTACCAAGCCCGCCATCGCCGAATTTGGTGCTACTACCAGCATAAAGGATTTTACAGCCTGCTTTTCTAGTAAATTCTAATACAGCAAACGTACCATATTTGTTATGCTCCCAAACAGTTTCTATATCATCAAAACTTTGCTCTACTCTTGAATATTCGCCCAAGTGATAAACCATATTTGGCATAAATTTGATTATTTTTTTAATGTCTTTAGTATCCCCTTTAATATAAGCCACATTCTCAACATGATTATTCACACTACCCATAGAATAATTATCCAACGAATACACTTTGTTATTTTTATCTTGTGCCAATCGCTCACAAAGATGCGATCCAACAAAACCTGCACCACCTGTTACTAGTATCTTTTTCATTTCTTAGCTTCAATATACAAGGCTTCATATGCACGACTTTCTAAATCCAGTCTTAACCTTTCATCTTGAGTTTTTCCATACGACATTCTTTTTATATCTATAAAGCCTGCGTTTTTTAAATATTTTTTTAACTCTTGGAGATTCCAAGTAGAGACATGAAAGTAATTTTGTGTAATATTCCTAATGGCAGAGCAACCACTACAGTATTTTTCATTAAATCTATCAATATCCAAATTTTTATAATTAGCGCTATAAAAATCAACATATTTTTCAATATCTGGCACTGTAATTCTAATAATTGATCCGCTCTTCATAACTCGATGCAATTCTAATAATAAATTTTGAGCCTGGTTTGGATATAGATGTTCAAGCGTATGTTCTGAATAAATACCGTCAAAAATATCACTATTGCAACTTAACTTATATCTTAAATCCAATTGCCATTGTAAATCTAATTTATCTTCTCTTAAAAATTTGAACCCATAAAACATATCCGCATTAATATATCTAGACACTATACGATTACCACACCCTAAATTTAGATAGTTCTTTCCATGAAATAATTTTGGCTTTTTTTGAAAAAAGTTTCGTCCTAACCAACTTCTTAGTTCAAATAAAAAAAGCCCTTTCAAATTCACTTGATAATCCATATTTACCCCTTAGTGTTGTAGCTAGAATTTGAAGTTAGGTTATAAAAAACAAAGATTTTGACAAATTGGCAAAGCTCCTTCTTGTCTTTTTAAACGCAACTAGTAGAATATACCCTGAAAAAGCATAGGCAATCAAGGTAGCCCATGCTGCCCCCAGAATTCCAATACTAGGAATTAAAACATAATTTAATACAATGTTTATAATTGCGCCAGCAATGGTATTCATCATGGCAAATTTTTGTAAATTTTCAATAATTAGCCATTTCCCGTTTGCAACTCCTAAAAATACAAAAACACCCGCCCAAATATAAATGCTTAAAACGCCGCCCACTTGATGATATTGGTCACCATAAAGTAAATTCGTTAGCCAATCGCTTAAAAAAGTTACTGGCAATGCGATGGTAATCGCCGCCCAAACCATTAAATCATATAGCTTTTGTAGCCTAGCATCATATAATTGCTTACTTTGTTTCTTAGCATTAATAATTGCGGGAAATAGCGACGCAGTAATCACTACTGGAATAAAGTACCAACCTTCGCTTAACTGGACTGCAGCAGCATATTCCCCTACTGCCTTTGAATTTAGCATTGCGTTAATCATTACTTGGTCTATCTTCATATAAATAGCAATAGCGATACCACTTAAAATCAAAGGCCAACTGTCTCGTAAAAGCACAATTGTTATTGTTGTTCTAAAGGGAAATTTTTTAATTTTTAAGGTTGAGTTTTTGAGGAAAAAATAAATAAATCCTAATGCCAAAACTATACTGTCAAATAGAATTACCCAAGCAAAAGCAATGAGTGGAGCTTGATTTATAATCAAGGTGATTTTGACCAAACTAGATATAAAAAGACTAATGATATTAGCGTAAACCATATACTTACTTAACACTTGGCTTTGGAAATACATATCAACCACATTAAAACTTTGAAAAATTGTCGCTGAAGCAATGATGAGTATTAAAATGTTGGTATATGAATCATTCTCAGTGAATTGTATAGCGAATAGCAAAAACAACAAAGCCAACACTGCGGTTATTAATTTTAGCCAAAAGGCTGTACCAATTAGTTCATTGGCTTGATTTTCAGCTTTGACTAACTCTCGTACAACAATACTATCTAGTCCCAATGTTGAAATTGCCATAAAAATCCCAGCAAAACTAATAGCATAATTATATAAACCGAATTTTTCAGGACCTAAGTATCGTGCCATCCAAATACCAACAAATAACACAGTAATGATACGAAATATTTTTTCGGCAAATAACCACGAGGTGTTTTTAAAATACTTAACAAACCCTGGGTGATTTTTTAGGGATTTTAATCGTGTTACCATGACTGATTTAGGTACCAGTGATAGACATTCTTAATGCCGTCTTCTAATGCGACCTTATGTTGCCAGCCAAGTTGATGAAGTTTGCTTGGATTAGTGAGTTTTATCATTGTGCCGTCTGGTTTATCGGTATTAAAAACCAGTTGTCCTGTATAGCCCACAATTTTTTGAATGGTTTTGGCAAGTGCTTTAATCGATATACCCTCACCTGTACCAATATTTATATGGGTATTTTTTACCTCCTTATTGCCTTGTATTAGATTTTTAAAATCAATATTCTGCATAATGAAAACACAGGCATCTGCCATATCTTCTGAGTACAAAAACTCTCGCCTTGGTTTGCCGCTGCCCCAAATTTCTACTGTTGGACTGTTAGCAGCTTTAGCATCAATCATTTTGCGTAACAATGCAGGCAGAACATGTGAGGTTTCTAAATCAAAATTATCGTTGAACCCATAAAGGTTGGTAGGCATGACAGCAATAAAATTAGTGCCATATTGCAAGTTATAGCTTTCACACATTTTTATTCCTGCGATTTTAGCAATAGCGTATGGCTCATTAGTATATTCTAAAGACGAAGTTAAAAGCGACTCTTCATTCATCGGCTGTAGTGTATTTTTAGGGTAGATACAAGTACTACCTAAGAACAATAATTTTTTAACTTTATTCACATAACTTTGGTGAATAATATTGTTTTGAATTTGCAAATTTTGATAAATAAAATCTGCTCTATAAATATTATTAGCGACAATACCGCCCACTTTGGCAGCAGCAAGAAAGACGTAATCTGGTTGCTCTACAGCAAAAAAATTTGCAACAACCCGTTGATCGATTAAATCTAGCTGTTGATGGGTTTTAAAAATTAAATTACGATAACCTTTAGATTGCAGATCTTTAACAATCGCTGATCCGGCCAAACCACTATGTCCAGCAACATAGATTTTTGCATTTTTATTCATCGCCACCAAAGTTATCGTTTGCTAAATCATACCTAACCATGCCACTAACTAAATCTTGAAAAGATACCTGCCTTTTCCAACCCAATTCTTTTTCAGCCTTAGATGGATCGCCAAGTAATAACTCCACCTCAGCAGGTCGAAAATACTTTTTGTCAATTTGCACTAAAATATCACCAGTTTTGTCATCAATACCTTGTTCATTAATACCATGACCTTGCCATTTAATCTGGACATTTACCTCTTTAAATGCCAACTCAACAAATTCACGCACTGTATGCGCTTCACCTGTAGCAATGACGTAGTCCTGTGGCTTATTTTGTTGTAGCATCAACCATTGTGCATAAACAAAATCTTTAGCATGACCCCAATCACGTTTAGCATCTATGTTGCCAAGTTTTAGCACTTTTTGTCTGCCTTGATGAATGCGTGCAACCGCTTGAGTAATTTTTTTAGTAACAAAAGTTGCTCCCCGTCTTGAACTTTCGTGATTAAACAAAATACCATTACAAGCGAATAAATTATAAGATTCACGATAATTAACTGTTGCCCAATAAGCGTAAAGTTTGGCAGTGCCATAAGGAGATTTAGGATAAAACGGTGTGGTTTCGCTCTGTGGCTCGGTACCAGGTATGCCACCAAAAAGCTCGCTGGTTGAGGCTTGATAATATTTACAATCAAGCTCTAAATCACGAATCGCATCTAACAAGCGAATAGCACCGATACCAACAACCTCAGCAGTATACTCTGGCACTTCAAAACTCACCGCCACGTGCGATTGTGCACCCAAATTATAAACCTCATCAGGCTGAATTTTTGTCAACAACCGATGCAAATTAGATGAATCGGTCAAGTCGCCATGATAAGTATATAAATTAGGGTGGTCAAAAATATGCTCAATGCGCTGCGTGGTAAACACCGAGGCACGGCGTAAAATTGCGTGTACCTCATAATTTTTTTCTAGCAATAATTCTGCTAAATACGACCCGTCTTGTCCTGTTATCCCTGTCACAAATGCTTTCTTCATTTCTCTATTCTGCCGTAAATGTCTTCAAATCTTACAATATCATCTTCGTCCAGATAGGTGCCACTTTGCACCTCAATAACCTCTAATGGTTTATCAATTTTATTTTCTAAGGAATGTATAACACCAATTGGAATATAGGTAGATTCGCCAACCATTAATATAAAAACATTATCTCCGTTAGTAACAACAGCTTCACCACTCACAACCACCCAATGTTCTGCACGTTGATTATGCAACTGTAAAGATAATTTTGCTCTCGGCTTAATATGCAGTTTCTTTACCTGAAAATATTTACCAGATGCAATAGAATCGTACCAACCCCAAGGACGATAAACCTTACGGTGATGTTCATATTCACATCGATTACTGTTTTGCAACCATTCAACAATTTTTTTAACTTCCTGAGACTTGTCTCTTGAGGCTACTAGCGTTGCATCAACTGTATCAACAACAATTAAATTATCTACACCAATGGTTGCTACTATGTGATGATTGGCGTTGATATAGCTGTTGTTTGTTTCAAAAGTTATCACATCCCCTGTAATAGAATTTCCGTTATCATCTTTACTACTAATTTCATACAGTGCGTCCCAAGAGCCAATATCGTTCCAAGCGGCATCTAATGGCACAACTACAGCATTATCTGTTTTTTCTATCAGAGCATAATCAATTGAATCATTAGGGGAACTTGCAAAATCTTCATCATTCAAACGAATGAAGTCTAAATCTTGTGTTGCATTATTAGTGGATTTTTTAACTGCATCAACAATTTCAGGTGAATAGATAGACATTTCCTCTAACAAGGTATTTGCTTTAAACACAAACATGCCACTATTCCACAAATATTCACCAGAAGCAAACAAAATATCTGCCTTCTCTTGATTGGGTTTTTCTACAAATTTCTCAACCTTAAAAGACTTACCAACAGCTTTGCCTTTCTTAATATAACCATAACCAATATTTGCATCAATTGGCACTATACCAAAAGTGGCTAACTTTCCAGCTTGGGCTTGCTTATTTGCAACATTGATAGCATGATGAAAAATATCAATATCTTGAATGACATGATCAGCTGGCAATACTAATAATATCGCATCATTTTCCTGTTTGATTGATTGTAACGCCGCTGCAATTATTGCTGGTGCAGTGTTTCTACTAACTGGCTCTAATAATATTGTTGGTTTTTTTATCTCTATCTCTTGTAACTGCTGTGCTACTAAAAAACGATGCTCAGAATTACAAACTATAATCGGATTCACAAGGCTATCTAAAGCATCAATACGCAGCATGGTTTCTTGCAACATAGTTTTATCACTTGAGAGTGGTAAATACTGTTTAGGGTATTTCTGACGAGACAATGGCCAAAGACGAGTACCTGAGCCACCTGATAAAATGACAGGAATAATATTCATTTAGTCACTCCCAAATAAATCGCGTGTATAAACTTTATTTTGAACATCGTTAAGCTCTGCTAACATGCGATTAGCTACAATCACATCACTGATTTTTTTGAATTCTTCCAAGCCTTGAATAACTCTTGAGTGAAAAAAATCCGCAGTCTCTAACACTGGTTCGTAAACCACTACTTCAATGCCTCTAGCTTTGATACGTTTCATCACACCTTGAATGCTTGACGCTCTAAAATTATCTGATCCAGACTTTATAATCAGGCGATAAATACCGACCACTTTAGGATTTTTTTTAATAATAGACTCGGCAATGAAGTCCTTACGGGTGGAGTTAGCATCAACAATTGCACTGATTAAATTATTCGGTACTTGTTTATAATGAGCACTAAGCTGCCTGGTGTCTTTCGGCAAACAGTAGCCACCATAGCCAAATGACGGATTATTGTAATGAGTGCCAATTCTTGGGTCTAGTCCCACCCCTTGAATGACTTGTTTTGTATTGAGTTCATAAGTTTCAGCATAAGAATCAAGTTCATTAAAATAAGCCACTCTCATGGCTAAATAAGTATTGCTAAAAAGTTTCACTGCCTCCGCCTCGGTAGCATCAGTAAACAAAACTTCAATGTTTTCTTTTATCGCACCTTCAATCAACGCATTAGCAAAAATTCTAGCCCTGTTAGATTGTTCACCAACAACAATACGTGAAGGGTAGAGATTATCATACAAAGCCTTGCCTTCTCGTAAAAATTCTGGCGAAAAAATAATATTATCGCAATTAAATTTTTCTTGAATGCTTTGTGTGTAGCCCACTGGCACAGTTGATTTAATCACCATCACTGTACTAGGATTTATTGCTATCACATCTTTAATAACCATTTCTACTGAAGCTGTATTAAAGTAATTATTATTAGTATCGTAATCTGTTGGTGTGGCAATAATAACAAAATTTGCATTGTCATAAGCAAGCTCCTTGTCTAGAGTCGCTCTAAAATTTAGGTCTTTATTCGCTAAAAAATCTTCGATTTCAGTATCAGCAATTGGCGATAATTTGTTGTTAAGTTGCTCAACTTTTTCAGATACAATGTCTAAAGCGACTACTTCATGGTTTTGAGACAAAAGCATTGCATTAGACAAGCCAACATAACCGATGCCTGCGACGGTAATCTTCATTGCGACTCCACCTCTTGTTTAAGTTGTTCGATTTCAACTTTCAATTGTTCATATTCGGCTGTTTTGCACTTTAAAAACTGCACTGTTAATTTAGCTTTCTCGCTAATACCGTGGGGCGTTAGTAAATAAGCGTACTGAATTTTATTTTGGCTATTCTTAAAATTATCTACCTTAATAAAGCCTTTATCAATCAAACTTTTAAGGCAATAATTGACCTTGCCCAAACTCATACCAACACCAGTGGCAAGG
This sequence comes from Gammaproteobacteria bacterium, assembly GCA_965206195.1. Classification (GTDB taxonomy): domain Bacteria; phylum Pseudomonadota; class Gammaproteobacteria; order PS1; family Pseudothioglobaceae; genus JAAOIF01. The sequence goes on along the minus strand of CBDBIZ010000011.1, from coordinate 1,019,552 downwards.
TGTCGTTGTGAACAAGTTGGATTTTTTTCCAAAGTTTTTAAAATATCAATTTGGTTTTGAATATCAATCATTTTCAATCAGGCGGACTAGCGCGCTTCAAACAAGAAGCTAAAAATTCGAATTATACATCGTGTTCAAGCATTGAACGGTAATTTTTAGCAAAATAATTGTTGGCACTTAAATATCCCTCAACGCTGCCACAATCAAAACGCTTGCCTTCAAACTGACAAGCTATGACTTTGCCTTGCTTGGCGAGCTCACTTAGCGCATTGGTGATTTGAATTTCGCCATTTTTATCAGCTTGCGTGTCTTCCAGCACGGTAAAAATCTCTGGCGTTAAGACATACCTGCCAATAATTGCTAAATTGGTTGGCGCATCCTCTGGCTCAGGTTTTTCTATCATATTATGTACTTGGTAGGCACCAGTGGACAGTAAGTTTCCAGAAATCACGCCATACTTATTGACTTCGTTCTCTGGCACTGCTTCAATAGCAACAATGCAACAACCAGGATATTGTTGGTAAACTTTTGTCATTTGTATCAGCACCGAATCACCTTCATTCGTGCATACATCATCAGGCAAAATAACGGCAAACGGCTGGTTGTCAATTAAGTCTTTTCCTGTGTAAATCGCATGCCCTAAACCCAACATCTGTTGCTGCTTAACATAGCTAAATTCACACCGATGAATAATATCACTCACTCCGTCTAATAAACGCTCTTTACTACTACCTTTAATGCTTTGTTCAATCTGTGCGTGAGGCTGAAAATGCTGCTTAATCGCGCCTTTGTGTTTGTTAGTCACCATTGCCATGGAGTACATACCCGCACTCATTGCCTCTTCAACGGCGTATTGAATCAGTGGTTTAGTCAATATTGGCAGCATTTCTTTAGGAATAGCTTTAGTAGCTGGCAAAAAACGCGTGCCATAGCCCGCTACAGGGAAAAGACATTGAGTGATAATGCTCATTTTGGCTTTTAGGGACCTTTGCATAAATAGGAATGACTAACAAAATAACAGATTTTATTAAGTTGGGGATTTTTTAAATCCACCCCTAGCAGAGCTAAAAGTGTTTTTAAAACGTTTTCAAGCTGATGCTCTTTTTTGTGCCTTGAGGGGTAAAAAATGGTATTTTTATGGTTATTCATATTTATGCAAAGGTCTGTTTTAATTTATCCAATAAAATTGTTTTGCCTTGCTCAACGCCTGGCTGATTATAGGTGTTAATTTGCAAAAATTGCCCAATGCAAGAGACTAAAAGTTGATAACTAAACATCATTTTGGCAATGTTGTATTCATCCACCGTGGAAATGGTTATCACGTCATAAGGGATGTCTTTTTGCGTTGCAACTGATTCAATAGTCGCATCCGCCTGCTTGTTCAACAAATTGTTAAAACTTAACCCTTCTATATAATCCAAACCTAAATCTTGGGTGGTGTTTTTAGGAATAATGGTTTTATCTTTGAGGTCATTAATTTTGATAAAAGTGGTGGTTTTATCACGCACACCATCCATAATCATTTGTAAAAAACTGTGTTGATCAACCGGCCCAATTAGTGCTATCGGCGTGAGTGTTTGACGAGTATTGTTGATATTAACCTTGCCTAAGCTTTCTGCCCATAATTGCACATACCATTTGTTAAAACTCTCAAGCGAAGATGAGTAAGAAAAAATAACATTAATGTTAAAACGATGTTTATTTTCCACCAAAAATCGTGCCTTTTCAATAATCGGCTGATAATAATCATATTGCTCAAAAAAACTCTCAGAGACGCGCTTGCAACCATTCAAAAGATTGTCAATATCCACCCCTGCTATGGCTAATGGCACCAATCCGACCACACTAAATGCAGAAAAACGCCCGCCGACATTCTGTGCTAGAGTAAAAGTTTTAATATGATTATTCTTAGCAAATTGGGTCAGTGTGCTACTAGCTTCAGAAATAATGGTGCAATTTGTCTTATCAATTTTGACCAAACTGCTAAGATATTTAAACAAACTAATGGTTTCAATCGTATTGCCCGACTTAGAAATTATCACAAAATGGGCGTTGTTCAAATCAACTTTTTTCAAACAGCGTTTGACTTCTAGCGGATCAATTGTCTCTAAAAACAACAGGTCTTTAGCATAAGTATTAGAGGGTAATAAAAAATCATAAATTGCGCGCGCGCCTAGACTAGAGCCACCAATACCAACCACTATGATATGTTTTTTGCCAATACTGTTTGCATAAGTTTTAATCTCGGTAGTATCTTGATAAACCAAATTGTAATAACCAATGCTCTCACGTTCGGCTTTAAGTTGCTCGAAAATATCACTATTTGATTTGATTTGATAGAAGTTTTTACAATATTTCACAGCGATATAGCTTGGTTAAAAATGAACTTGATTATACTTCAGAGTCCTGCATAAATAGCGTTGATTAGTGGCATATTTCATCAAATTTTGTTTAACATAGGCACTTATAGTTTCCTAAAGACTTCAAGATGATTTACAACAATATTGACTTTAACCATAAAACCATTTTAATTACTGGTGGAGCAGGTTTTATTGGTAGTAATTTGGCTTTTTATTTTCAACAAAATTACCCGCAGTCTCATGTGGTGGTTTTTGATTGCTTTAGGAGTGGCGAGACTTTTGCTAATGGTAACTTACAAAGTTTTGGACATTACAAAAATCTAATTGGTTTTACTGGCGATGTAATTTGTGGCAATATCAATATCAAAGCCGACTTAGCGCACCTAGAAGAGTACAAGTTTGATTATATTTTCCACCAAGCGGCGATTTCTGACACCCGTGTGTATGACCAAAAAATTATGATGCAAACCAATGTCAATTCATTTTATGACTTACTCGCGATTGCCAAGCGTGATGGGGCGGCGATAATATATGCCAGTTCAGCTGCTACCTATGGCAGTCTGCCTAGCCCGCAAACTGTAGGGGTGGAAAACCCACAGAACCCTTACGGATTTAGCAAATATATGATGGATCAAATTGCTTATCGTTATGCAAATCAAAACCCAGAAATGACAATTGTAGGTTTAAAATTTTTCAATGTGTATGGTTCGCATGAATATTACAAGGACAAAACTGCATCTATGGTGATTCAACTAGGTCATCAAATACTGAGCGGCAATGCCCCTAAATTATTCAAAGGCTCAGACAAAATTCTACGTGACTTTATCAACATTGAGGACGTGATTCAAGCCAATATTAAGGCTTGTTATCCTAAGCAAAATGGCATTTACAATGTGGGCACAGGCGTGCCTAGAAGTTTTCAAGATATTGCCGATATTTTGCAAAAAGAATTGGCCACAAATTTAAGAATCGACTATATTACAAACCCTTTTGATGGTTATCAAATGCACACGCAAGCAGATATTAGCCTGAGCAAAACCAAACTGGATTTTGAACCAAAAATTAGCCTAGAAGCGGGTATTAAAGCCTACATTCCTGAAATTAAATGTCTATACAATACTAATGTTTCATGATTGGTTTATATGATTAATCTACCTGGCAAAACCCCCAAATTATTAGTTATTGGTGATTTAATGATTGATCATTATTTGTGGGGGGTATGCAATCGAATTTCATCAGAAGCACCAGTGCAAATTGTCAATGTGGACAAGCAAACCACACTACTCGGCGGGGCTGGCAATGTCATTAGCAACCTCAAATCACTCGGTGCTAAGGTCGATGTAATAAGCGTAATTGGCGCGTGCAAAATATCTGACGAGTTAAAAGAATTACTACAAAATATCGATGTGAGTAGCAAGTATTTAATCACCCAAAACGATCGAATTAGCAGTAAAAAAAGTAGAATTATTGCCGCCCAACAACAAGTGGTAAGGTTTGATTATGAAAGCACTCAAGAAATTAACAACGCCTCGCAAAATGCTATCACACACACCTTTAAAAAGATAATCGCTAATTATGATGCACTACTACTGTCCGACTACGGAAAAGGCATTCTCACCAGTGAATTGACACAATCTTTAATCACGATTGCTAATACTAATAACAAAAAAGTTTTGGTTGACCCTAAAGGTTTGGATTATGCAAAATACCAAGGCGCGTATTTACTCACCCCGAACAAAAAAGAGGCCAGTGAGGCTACAGGTATTAATATTACAGATGAAAATAGCCTCAACAAAGCAATTACCCAACTCAAAATTAGGTGCGATTTAGCCGTATCACTCATCACCTTGAGTGAGCAAGGAGTGGCAATCTTTGATAATGACAATAAATTACGCATTCATCCTACTAAAGCTAGAGAAGTATTTGATGTAACGGGTGCAGGCGATACGGTGCTAGCATCGTTGGGCTTTGCATTATCATGTGGGTTTGAAATTGACGAGGCAGTTAAATTTGCCAACCTTGCCGCGGGTGTTGTAGTCGGCAAAATCGGCTCTGCCACCGCTAGCTTAAATGAAATTATTGAATATGAATCCAGCCTGAATAAATCCAGCAGTGACGTGCATATTAAAACCTTTAGCGAAATCACCACTCTCAGCGCAGAACTAAAATTAAACGCTAAGAAAATCATTTTTACCAATGGTTGTTTTGATTTATTGCATGCTGGACATGTGCGCTATTTAGAAAGTGCCAAAAATTTTGGCGATATATTAATTGTTGGCTTAAATAGCGACAGTTCGCTCAAAACCTTAAAAGGCAACAATAGACCAATTAATGCTGAAAATGACCGCGCCTACATTCTGGCCGCATTAGAGGTGGTTGATTATGTGGTTATTTTTAACGAAGAAACACCCTATGAGCTAATCAAAGCTATTCAGCCTCACGTATTAGTCAAAGGTGGCGATTATAAGGGTAGAAAAGTCGTCGGGCAAGACATTGTTGATGAGCTAAAACTAGTGCAATTTATCGATGGCAAAAGCACCACAAATACCATTACAAAAATTCAACAGTCAGTAAATTGAAAATCATGAGAACAATTATTAAAAATGAATTTAACCAACACCTAAAAACCACTCAAATGACCATTGAGTCAATTAGCGAGCCACTTGAAATCGCTGCTAAACTTTGTATTAAAAGCCTGAAAAGTGGCGGAAAAATTCTGCTATTTGGCAATGGCGGTTCTGCTGCCGATGCCCAGCATATCGCCGCAGAGTTGGCAGGTAGGTACAAGGTTAAACGCAAAGGCTTGGCAGCGATTGCACTAACTACCGACACTTCAGTGCTCACCTCAATTGGCAATGATTATGGCTTTGATAAAGTGTTTTCTCGCCAAATTGAAGCGCTGGCGAATAACAATGATGTGGCACTTGGTATTAGCACTAGTGGCAATAGCAGCAATGTATTAAACGGCTTAAAATCTGCCAAAAAACAGGGTGCAAAATTGATTGGTTTGAGTGGCAATAACGGTGGAGAAATGAACCAATTATGTAATGTAAACTTGATTGTCCCAGCGAATGATACGCCGCGTATTCAGGAAATGCACATTATTATTGGGCATACAATTTGCCATCTGATTGACCAAGCATTTTCTGAGTAGCATCCAACACATCTGATGCCTTAATAAGTTTCATACAATTATGATGTCCTAACGGACAAGTACGCTGCATACACGGCTGGCAATCTAGGTTTTTTTTTACAATTGAACTTGTTTTATTCATCCACGCGCAAGTTTCATCGTCTTTTGTAGGACCAAAAATTGCCACTGTTGGCACCTTAAAAGCCGCTGCCACGTGCATCGGTCCACTATCCCCAGTAATGAGTAAATGCAAACTGGCAATCTTGACAATTAAAACATCAAGCGTGGTTTTACCCGCCAAATTTTGATAATTTTTTATACCGTTATCGTCCAGAATTTGAACAATATCTTGAGCAATATCCACCTCAGCCTGTCCGCCAAAGATTACAATATCATATTTGTCAGATAAGGCAATTGCCACTTTAGCAAATTCTTGAGGATACCAACGCTTTGCACTGCCGTAAGATGCACCAGGGTTGATGCCTAAGGTTGTTTTATCAGTTGTGGAATAATCACCATAAATTTTTAACACGCTAGCCGTGTTTTTAGTGTTGAGACTGTGATTGATAAAATCATTGTAGTGCAAAACTTGATGTTGTAAATTTTGAGTGAATCGATGATAAGCATAACGATGTTTACTGTGAATAAAAAAAGCAAAAAATTTAGCCGAAAACCGCCTTCTAAAAGAAAAAATAGTATCAAATTCCAATTTTCTGGCGGTTTTGTAAAGCCAAATGAATCGCCAAATAAATTGTCCAACAAAACGACTGCTTGGTGCCTTACTTTCATCAATGATAATTTTTTCAACATTAGGATGAGATTTAAAAATCGTGCTGGCAACTTGACTGCCAAAAATCGTTATTTGTACCTGTGGATAGGTTTTAACAATATTCTCAATCGCTGGCGTTGCCATGACGCTATCACCCAACCAAGTAGGAATTTCAATTAATATATTGTTCATTGAGCATTTTTTGAAAACTATAAAAAGCTGGGGTTTTGCGTATCTTTCCATTTTGATTATCCACCAAACCATACCCTGGAGCGACTAATTGATGCCAATAAACGGCTTTAATCTTATTGCTTCTGGTTGCAGTTTGAAAATAACTTTGCATATACTTATCATATTTCGCTTCACTCACGCATTCTGTTTCACTGGTAGGCGCATAAGGCGCGGTATTCTTCAACGGCCAATTCACCTCAGTAATCACAATCTCACTATTAGTTTTGGTTGCTAAATGCACCATAGCGGCCAATAAATTGATTTTGTTTTTAAGATTAAACCCATACTGCCGATTATCTGGTGACCCACGCCTATCCACATACAAAAGTGATGAGAGCCTATCAAACTTTAACCTTCTAAAATGGAATAAATGTGCACTGGTATAATAATATTCAAAGTCAATCACACTCGATCCAATCAGTTTTAATTGGGGAAATTTATCGTCTCTAATGGCTTGCACTACTTGATAAAAATCTAGATATTCACTTGGTGCAAAAAAGCCCCATTTGCTACGATTGGTAGCATTGCCGATTTGATATTCAGTTACCAAATATTGCAATTTAGTAAAAATAAGTTTGATGTTGTTTGCCAAAAGTTGGTGATTCTCAATATTTTCTCTATCCTGCAAAATATTAATCAAAATCGTATTATTTTTAAACCCAGCAATAAAATCAACATAGGCATCAATTTTACCAATATCAGCCAACGGCAAGCGAATCAGTAAGTTTTTAACCTCCAATTCTTTCACCAATTCATACTGAATATCGCCCTTATCTAAATTCACCCCAATGCCAATTTGGGTTTTTACTTTTGGAAATCGCATCAAAAACTGCCAAACAAAAACAATAGGAAAAATTATCACAAACAACAAAAACATTTTTAAATACTCAAATAAATATTTCTGCTTTTGTTGTTTTTTAAACGCCTGATCGGTGATGATATAAGGCTGGTCAGAATTAACATCCCAGTTAAATAACGGCTTCATTTTTGTGCTGGCAATCTTTTAAATTTATTTTCTTTGCATGTACTTTAATTGGGCAATAACCTCATCAAGGTTATTTTCCTTTTGCAGCTCCCAAAATATATGCACGTACTACTTCTTTGGAAAATTATAATTATCGTAGTTTTTCATTTGATTTTGCTAATGTTTAATTTTTTTAGACATCATTCATTTAAAAGTTAACTTTAATTCACTGCTCATTATTTGCCACGCATAAAGCAAGTATAAATAATAAGTATTATGCTCTCTAAATTCGGAAATATTCCCAGTCAAAGAACCGTTCATCCCATCAATGAAGCCCCAGCCTGCATCCTGTAGACCATGCGCAATACGAGAATATACAATTGTTAATAAAAAAGCGGCAATAAAAAAACGACTGGGAATTAGGCTTTTAATAATGGGTGTATTTATTTTATTGGCCATCAAAGGTAGAACAACAAACCAAAAAAAATTGATCAAATCTATAGCTTGCTTAAGATAATGCACATTTTGGTGGGTGCTAGTTGCTCGTTGATTGTGCCAATTTCGGATACCAATGCCAGTATTTTGACCTGCAAAAAATTCATATAGACTAATGCCATAATCTATTTCTTCTAAAAAAACAATAAGCGACAATACAGATAATAAACCCAAAAATAGTCGTTCATTAACACTACTACTGTTATTAAAAGCGACTATAAAAATGCCCAGTATGATCAATAAATACAGATTTTGTAATTGCTCTAACAAGCCAAACTCTCGTGTTAGAAAATCACTCACTGGCGAGATAATCTGTTGCAATATACCAACACCTGAAAAATAAAACCCCATTAACACCAAGTTAACTAGGATAGGAATGATTAAAAATAAATAAATATTGGCTTGTCTGCTACCCATAATATTTAAAAAAACCATTAGCAACAAAACGAAATATTTTATCATGCTTGAATGGCTTAAAATATTATTCATCTAACAATAAACTGCCAGCCCGCATGATAAATAACAATCAAAAACTCAACGTCATGCAAATTTGTTTGTCCCCTAACAAAGGTGGATTGGAATTATATGTCACAAAATTGTCAAAGTTTCTAAACAGCCAAGCCAATGTGGTGGCAGTTATCAATAAAAATGGTGATTTGTCGGCTTATATTCAAAAACAAAACATTACTTCTTATGCTGTTAAAACAGGTTTTTTAAATTTATTTTCCAATATTATCAAAATCACCAAATTGGTCAATCAACATCAAATAAAAACCATGCACGCTCATTGGACAAAGGATTTATTGGTTGCTGTTATGGTTAAAATACTGGCAAACAATACCCCCAAATTAGTTCAAACCAGACACATGAGTATCACCACATCAAAGAATGATTTTTATCATGTTTGGCTATACAAACACATTGATCTGATGATTGCAGTTACCCAGCAAGTCCAACAACAAATAGCAAGATTTATTCCTCAAAAATGCAACGTACAGGCGCAATTATCCTACATTGGTACAGAATCAACGCCTAGTATCACCCCATCGCAACGAGCTGTTCTTGAGCAAAAGTATGGCATTAACAATGAATTTTGTATTGGTATTGTTGGCAGAATAGAACACCAAAAAGGACAATATCTGCTGATTGATGCTCTGGCAAAATTAATCGCACAAGATGTGAGTGCAAAATTATTAATTGTAGGCAGTGCGATGAATGAACAATATTTAACCCATCTTAAAAACCACATCAATAAATTGGGTCTCAGTAATCACATTATTTTCACAGGATTTATCGACAACAGCCATCAGCTCATGCAATTATTTGATGTGCTGGTTTTAGCAACTGACAACGAAACCTTTGGCATGGTGCTAGTAGAGGCAATGCACGCAGGCGTTTGTGTGATTGCCAGTAACAATGGCGGGTCGTTAGAGATTATTGAGGATGGCAAAACTGGATTGTTATTTACCAGTGGCGATAGCATCAATTTATCTGTAAAAATTAAAGCCCTATACACCGATAAAGCATTTAGAAAAAGTCTTGCCTTAGCAGGAAAAAAACACGCCTTGGTTAAATTTAATGCCAAGCAACAATTCCAAGAGGTTTTGTTATTGTTGAGTAAAATTTGATTAATATTAACCTAAAATTTATGCAATTAAGACGGAAATTTTATCCCTACTCTAGTATTTAATTTTCATTGGTATGCGCCTGCGACTGTCTTTTCATTTTTTTAGGGTTGAATTTAGCGTTTAACAATCTCATTTTTCCTGCTTTATCCAAAAGTTATAATTCTATATTATCTGTTAGGATAGACACATTTTTAAATTTACATTGTCAACATTATGGAATCTATAATAAAAATAATTCGTTACTTGTTATGTATTCCAAAATCTATTTTTTTCAATTTTTACTATTTGCCATTTAAACAAGCTATAAAAATACCCATTATCGTGAAGCCATAGAACAAAATTACAAAAGTTAAAGGGCAAGATTTTAATACCAGAGGATGCAAAAACTGCTAAAATTAAAATAGGATTTGACGATGTGCAAGCGGCTGACAACAGCTATTCTAGGGCTATTTGACACTTAGAAAAAACAGGTGTTATCAAGTTTGGCAATAATATCAAGATTGGGACAGGTAGTAAACTCTACGTGTCTGGCAGTCTTATTCTTGGCAACTATGTTATTTTCTCTGGAAAGACAAGCAATTACCTGCAATAAACAGATTAGTTTTGGAAACCATTGCTCAATTGCGTGGCAAACACTATTTATGGATACTGACTTTCATTCAATACAAGACAAAAATAATCAACGTTTAAACCCAGACCAGCCTATTAATATAGGCAATCACAATCATGTTTAGGTATGTGTAAAATCTACCTTTCCAAAAGGCGTTACAGTGGGCAACAATAACATTGTCTCAGCCTGTAAAAATGTTGTTTCCTGTTTTGGGGAAACAGTATAATCGACGGCAGGCAATCCTGCGAAAACCATTGGCTCTATGGCTAATGAAAGATTTTTGCAATGAGACCTTTGTATAAATGTGAATAGTGATATTTTGACGATTATTCATAATTTATACAAAGGTCTCACAATAATATTACAACCGTAAAAATATGTTAAAAATTCTAACAAAGCCATTGGTCATAATATTGGTTTTTTTATTTCCTATTATGATGGGCATCGTTGTAAGTTCGGTATCTAGCATTTATCTTTTACTGTTAATTATTGGCACAATTTTTTATAAAAATATAGCTAAGAGGCACCTCAATAAACAAGAAAAAACTGTTTTGTTTGGCTTTATAGCCGTTTTTGCAATTTACCTACTGGGCATGTTGAACTCCAACGACATATACAAAGGCTTTAAAGTGCTTGGCAAGTTTCACTATTTTTTGTTCGCCATACCGATTTTTGTGCTACTTAGACAATACAAAACAGCACTCATAAAAAACTTTGATATTAGTCTAATCATTGCTGGCATATCTATATTGCTATACTTAATTATCAATCCAGGCTCTACGGGTGCTTATCACTCTATTATGTATGGCAGTTTTGCAATGCTAATAGCAGGCATCAACTTATTGCTATTTGCACTAACCAATCAAAACTTAACAACAAAAATACTATTGCTTATTTCTGGGTTATGTGCCATCAGTGGCAGTCTTATTGTAGGTGCTAGAGGGTCCTGGTTGGCATTATTGGTTTTGATGGGTATTTTTTTATACCTTTTATTTTCACAAAAAAAGTTGCGACTAAAAATCATTATCGCATTGACGGCTATTCTGTTAACAATCAGCGCAAGCGTCCATTATTTTCATGGAAAAACCATGATTCGGTTTGATACGGCAATGAGTAATATTGCGTTATTTTTCAAGCATGAACAGGCCCAAGAAAAACAACCTTTAACCTCATCTGGTGCGCGTTTAATTTTTTGGAAAGCTTCTATTGACAGTCTAAAACAATATCCATTCTTTGGCAGTGGTAGTGGAGATTTTAGATTAGAGTTGCGCAAATTTACCCATCAAAATCCGCAATACAAAGCAATTGGTGACCAGTTTGGATCAGCCCATAATATATTCTTTGAGTGGCTGGCCGTGTTCGGTGTTGTCGGGTTTTTAGTGCTTATTTTCACTGTATTCTTATTGCCATTAAGATACTTTTTGCAAATAGCAAAAAATCAGCCTGATAAGTTATGGGCATCTATCATCGGTATATGGATTATTTTATCAAGCATAGTGTTTGGCTTAACTGAGACTTGGATTGTGCGCTCCGCACCTAATGGAGTGTATGTGTTTTTTGTGTTATTATTCATGGTATTTTCCATCAATGAAAAGGCACACACATCAGAAAAACTCGGTAAGGCATCAAGGGTTGCTTAAAATAGAGTTTTTGCGCCATTTTTGACTAATCACCACAGATTTGTATTTTTATCAAAAAATTTAATAAAACCGTCAACCAATTAAATACTTATTTTAATGTAAAATTCTACCCACTCATCTTATTAAAAAACAATCTTGTGAAATTGTTTGTCTTAGTTTGCAATAGGCTCAATTACTTAAAAAAACATTAGCAAATTCTACCAACATATTGACAAACCTAAAGACAAATGGACAAAAAACTGAGCGAAATCCTAAAGGATGAATAAAATAATTTTTCTTGACCGTGATGGCGTAATTAACCAAGAGGTGGGTTATCTTTACAAAATCAAAGACTTTGTGTTTATTGATGGGGCGTTTGAGGCTTGTCGATATTTTCACACAACAGGCTTTAAAATTATTATCATTACCAATCAGTCGGGGATTGCTAAAGGGTATTACAACACAAACGATTTTGACAAACTAAATGCCTGGATGTTAGCTGAATTTAAAAAACATGATGTTGATATTTTAGATATATTTTATTGTCCACACGACCCAGAAGATAACTGCCAATGCCGCAAGCCAAAACCAAGGATGCTAGTAAAAGCACAGAAAAAATACAATATTGATATGCAAAAATCGTGGATGATTGGCGATAAAGAGGCGGATGTTCAAGCGGCAAATTCTGCTGATATAACAAATACCATTTTAGTCAGAAGTGGACATAGGGTTGATGAGAAAAATTCTAACGCCAAATTTATTATTGACTCAATCAAGCAATCGGTAGCAATTCTTTAGCCATTTGCACAATACTACTCACTTGAATGGTTTTAATCGAACTATCCGCTTTATCAATTTTATCAATGTCCACTTTGAAGTCAGATTCAAGTATTTTGTTAATTTGAGTTTGATAGGTATTACGATAGGCAGGCGTTGCACCAAACAATATAATAGAAGGTACGTTCAACGCCCAAGCCATATGTGTCGGACCAGTATCGCCACCAATTATCAAATCCACTTGTGCAATCAATGCTTTTAATCCGTCCAGCGATAATTTATCTGCAATCACCACACTGGGCGTTATCTGTTGAATTTTTGCTGCCATCTGTTTTTCTGATTCATTGCCCCAAATGGCGATAATGTTTGCATTCACATCTAATACTCTAGCCACTTGTGCATATTGCTCTATCGGGTAAATTTTGGCATCAAACGATGCGCCGAGTACCAGCACAACATTGGGTTGATCTTTAGCTAAATAATTAAATGTATGAGGGCGTGCATATAAAAAAGCCTGTTTATTTTTAATATCATCATCAGTAATATCAATCTTTAAAGCACTAGATACCACTGCAAGATTGCGTTTAATGATATTTTGCGCATAGTCGATATGACAGGTATTTGAATAAAAATGAGCGGAAAAAGTCTCACGCAATGAGGCTTTATCAAAACCAAACGTTTTATCTGATGGGATGATTTTTGCCACCAACGATGATTTAATCAAACCTTGCATATCAATCACTAAATCATAGACACCAAAACTGCGCACTTTTTGCAATTCTTTAAAAGTTAAACTCAAAGATTTATTTGCTTTAGCTTGTTTCAAGTTGACTGTGTGTATTTGATGAATATCTGGATTGTTAGCCAGCACATCTTCAAAACTTTCTTCAACTACCCAATCTATCAATACATCAGGACGATATTTTTTAATAAATTGCAATACCACCATAGCGTGAACAATATCACCCAAGGCAGAAAGTTTAACGATGGCAATTCTCATACGGGTATTTTAACTATATAATTTATTACCCATGAACGAAACCAAACACACTAATTTTATTCTGAATCAAATTAATAACGATTTAGAGCAAAAACAACACACTCAAATTCACACTCGATTTCCACCCGAACCCAATGGCTATTTACATATTGGTCATGCAAAATCTATTTGCCTTAATTTTGGCTTGGCAAAAGACTTTAATGGCAAGTGTAATCTACGCTTTGATGATACCAACCCTGCTAAAGAAGAGGTGAAGTTTATCGAATCAATTAAGGCGGATATTCGCTGGCTGGGCTTTAAATGGGATGGCGAGATCTGTTTTAGCTCAAATTATTTTCAAATATTTTATGACAGTGCAACTGAACTGATTAACAAAAATTTGGCTTATGTTTGCTTTCTGAATGCAGATGAAACACGTAAGTATCGTGGCACTTTAAAACAAGCCGGCAAAAACAGCCCTTATCGTGATACTTCAGTTAAAGAAAATCTAGCACTACTTGCAAAAATGAAAGAGGGTAAATTTGCCGAAGGTGAATGCGTTCTACGCGCCAAAATCGATATGGCATCAAGTTTTATGTGCCTACGTGACCCAGCACTTTACCGCATTCGCTTTGACAAACATCATCAGACAGGCAATAACTGGCGTATTTACCCAATGTACGATTTCGCCCACCCAATCTCTGATGCCATTGAAGGCATTACTCATTCCCTGTGTACGCTGGAATTTCAAGACAATCGTCGCCTATATGATTGGATTTTGGAAAACTTAGAACGCTTCAATACCCCCAATCGCCCACATCAGTACGAGTTTTCACGTCTGAATCTTGAATACACAGTGATGAGCAAACGCAAACTGCAACAATTGGTGGCGGAAAATTTAGTGTCGGGTTGGGATGACCCACGCATGCCTACCATTTCTGGGTTGCGTAGACGTGGTTACACAGCTGCTAGTATTCGTGATTTTTCTGAGCGAATCGGTATTTCCAAAGTTGACAGCATGACCGATATGAAAATTCTAGAAGATGCTATTCGTGATGATTTAAACACCAAAGCACCGCGCACTATGGGCGTGCTTGACCCTATCAAAGTCATCATTGAAAATTATCCCGAAGACAAAATAGAAACCTTGCAGGCGTCTATTTATCCACAAAACGAGGCAATGGGCAAACGTGAAATATATTTTTCTCGAGAGCTCTACATCGACCGTGCAGATTTTGCACAAGTCGCTCCAAATAAAAAATTTAAACGCCTAGCGATTGGCAAAGAAGTGCGTCTGCGTAATGCCTACATTATCAATGCTACCACTTTTGACACTGATTTTGATGGCAACGTCACCACCGTTTATGCTACTTATGATGCAGACACATTGGGTAAGAATCCGCTTAATGGTCACAAAGTCAAAGGAGTGATTCATTTTGTTGAAGCCAGCAAGGCACTCAAAGCTGAATTCAGAATCTACCAGCGTTTATTTACCCTGGAAAACCCTGGCAAAAACGACCACTTCAAACAACTCATGAATCCAGAATCATTAGTGATTATCGATGGTGTTGTTGAGCCTAGTATGGCAAATGCCAAAGTTGGGGTGGCTTATCAATTTGAGCGTGAGGGGTATTTTTGCCGGGACAACCAAGCTGAAGATTTGATTTTTAACAAAACTGTTAGTCTGCGCGATACTTGGACAAAGCAATAAATAAGCAAGGAGGTTTTTAGTTAGGTTAAATTATTTAACCAGCTTGATACCGTGTCAATCTCGTTATATTTTGTTAAATCAATTTGCAACGGGGTAACAGAGACATAATGATTGGCAATCGCATGAAAATCTGTACCTACGCCATTGTCTGCCTCTGCACCATTTTCACCTATCCAATATAGAGACGAATCATCTTTGTCTTGAATACTGTGCTCAGACATATGACGTTTACCCAAACGCGTGGTTTGAAAGCCTTTGATTGCATCTAAGGGTATATCGGGGACATTCACGTTCAAAACTGTGTCGTGTGAGAGTTGGGCATGCATTATTTGACAAATCAAGCGTTTAGCAATAACACCTGCGGTTGCAAAATGTCTGCCATCCCAACTTGCCAGCGATATAGCAATTGACGGCAAGCCTAAAAAACGTCCCTCAATTGCCCCAGCCACCGTGCCAGAATAAATTACATCATCACCTAAATTAGCACCAAAATTAACTCCTGTAACCACCAAATCAACATTTTCTTGTAAGAATCCACACAAGGCTAAATGCACACAATCGCTGGGCGTGGCATCAATACTGTAAATATTGCTCGAAACTTGAACAGGCTTTAAAGGTTTGTCTAGTGTCAGCGAACTGCTAGCGGCAGATTTATTCTGATTCGGGGCAACAATGATTACTTGATGCTCTGTGGACAAGTATTGAGCCAGTGTTTTAATACCTTGAGCCTGATAACCATCATCATTACTGATTAAAATTCTCACTTGGAGATGTTTAAGACAATTTGGCTTTTTTTCACACCCACTTTCACTGTACCGCCCCCAAGCAATTGACCAAATAACAGCTCATCGGCAAGCGGTTTACGAATTGTTTTTTCAATCAAACGTGCCATTGGTCGAGCGCCCATTTTAGCATCATAACCATATTTAGCAAACCATTGTCGTGCAGCATCTGAGACAATTAACGACACGTTCTTATCCTCTAAAATACCTTCTAACTCAAATAAGAATTTATTCACCACGTACACAATGGTTTTTTCATTCAACGAATTAAAATAAATAATCTCAGATAAACGGTTTCTAAACTCTGGAGTAAAAGTTTTTTTGAGTTCACCTTCGTAGTCCAAAGAATGGTCTTGTTCGCTAAAACCAATTGATGCACGTCCAACACTTTGTGCACCAACATTTGAAGTCATCACCAAAATAATATTGCTAAAATCAACCTCACGACCATTTGCATCAGTCAATTTACCGTTATCCATTACTTGTAATAATAAATTGAAGATATCCGCATGAGCTTTCTCAATTTCATCAAGCAATAAAACGGCGTACGAGTTGCTATTCACAGCCTCAGTCAACAAACCACCTTCATCATAACCCACATAACCTGGTGGCGAACCAATCAATTTAGAAATCGAATGACGTTCCATATATTCACTCATGTCAAAACGTAATAATTTCACCCCCATAATCCGCGCAAGTTGCTTGCAAATCTCAGTTTTTCCTACACCTGTAGGACCGGCAAATAAGAACGAACCCATCGGTTTGTCGGCTTGTGCCAAGCCAGAACGAGACAATTTAATAGCAGTAGAGAGGCTCTCAATTGCGCTTCGTTGACCAAATACACCGAGTTTTAACTCTACTTCCAAATTTTTAAGCAACGACTTATCATCACTATTAACTTGCCTAGAAGGAATACCTGCCAACTTAGCAACAATATTTTCAATATCACTCACGCCAATGTTAATTTTACGTTTTGATTTTGGCAAAATTTGTTGCAATGCGCCGACTTCATCAATCACATCAATGGCCTTGTCTGGCAATCGCCTATCATTGATATATTGATGCGACAATTCAACCGCGCAAGTCAAGGCCGCAGTGGAGTATTTAACTTGATGATAATCTTGATAGTATTTCTTAAGCCCTTGCAAAATTTTAATTGTATCGTCAACAGATGGCTCATCCACATCAATTTTTTGAAAACGGCGATTTAGTGCGTGTTCTTTTTCAAAAACCTTACGATATTCTTCATAAGTGGTCGAGCCCATACATTTTAGCGAGCCATCTGCCAGGGCAGGTTTAAGTAAATTAGAAGCATCCAGTGCGCTACCCGAGACACTTCCTGCACCAATCAGGGCATGAATCTCGTCAATAAATAAAATTGCTTGCGGGATTTTTTCTAGGTCGCTGAGTACCTTCTTTAAGCGTTTTTCAAAATCACCACGATATTTAGTGCCTGCAATCAAAACCCCAACATCCAATGCGTAAATACTCGCCTGTTGCAATATTTCGGGTACTTTGCCATCAACAATGCGTTTGGCAAGACCTTCGACAATTGCCGTTTTACCAACGCCAGTTTGCCCAACAAGCAATGGATTATTTTTACGCCGTCTGGACAATATTTGAATGCTGCGCATTACTTCTTCTTCTCTGCCTAGCAACGGGTCAATCTTGCCAGATTTAGCCTTTTCACACAAATTAATGGTATATGAGTCTAATGAAGATTGCTTAGATTTAGTGCTGGATGTAACGCTTGACGGATGTGCTTCAATCGGCTCTAACGTACTGCTAGAGATGCCTTCCATCACTTCTAGGCGCGAAATATTATTTAACTTTAGTAAATAAACCGCATGTGATTCTTTCTCAGCAAAAATACTAACCAATACATTCATTGCATAAACGGTATTTTTTTGTGCAGATTGTGCTTGATACACGCTACGTTGCAACACTCGTTGAAAACCAACAGTTGGCACAATATCAACTTCAGAGTCTTGCGCAATCAGAGGGGTGTGTGACTCAATATAAGATTCTAGTTCTAAACGCAACACCTCAATATCTACACGCTTATTGTGCAAAAAAGTAATCACTGATTCAATGTTCAACAAGGCCAATAACAAGTGCTCAACACTGACATATTCCAAACGGTTATTACGCGCTTGTGTCATCACTATATTAATTTCTTGTTGTAATTCTGTTTCAATCATTGGGTCATTATACAACCATATCACTCTTTTAACTCACGAAGCACACACATTAGTGGTTGCCGGTTTTTACGTGAAAATTCTACCACTTGGGATGCTTTGGTTTGGGCAATATCATGCGAAAAAACACCGCAAACTGCCTCACCATCGGTATGGATTTTGAGCATAATAATATTAGCGGTGTTAGAATTTTTGGCAAAAAATCGCATCAATACCTCAACTACAAACTCCATAGGTGTGTAGTCGTCATTCAGTAGTAGTACCTCAAAACGCTTAGGGACTTTTGGTTTAGGCTTGCTAACTTGGGTAACGGTAATGGGCATAAATTGATACTCAAAGTAGTATTTATAAAAGCGTAAATTATTGTTCTGATCTAGTTTTTAGAAAAAATAATACTAACCCTAGTGCGATTAAGGTTGGCATAAAGGCGATTAAGAAAGGGTTGTAATCAAATCGCAATGATAAAGCACCACCAATGCGCGAGATTAATTCAAAACACAAGCCGATAATCAAACCAAAAAAAATATTTTTACCCAGTGATGCGTCGCGCAAAGAGCCAAAAATAAACAACATAGCAAATAATAGCATTACTGCTAAGGTGATAGGCTTGACCAAACGTTTGTAAAACTCCACTTCAAATGCGCTGGCTGCCAAATTATTATTGGTTAAAAAGTTAATTTGCTTATACAGATTCCAAGTTGATAATTCGTAAGGCTCTTTATTTAGGCTACTGCTCAACACCTGATCAAACGAGACTTTTAATTTATGGGTATCACGCTCGCTTGATTGAATGTTTAAAAATTCGCCAGTATGGTCTAATTGGTAATGATTGACTTTTGCCAAATTCAAGTTGTCACCATTAAATGCAGCCCTGTCAGCGCGTATAACTGAGTCTAATTGTTTTAATTGACTGATATTAATCAAAAGTATGTTTTCAAACAAACGCCCACCAAAGTTCTTTTTAACATGAACAATCCAGTCGCCATCTTTGAGCCAAAAGCCTTGTTGATTTTCAGCAGTGATGTTTCTTCCTAATGCTTTAGCGCGTGAATTTTCTGCATACTCAGTGGTGAGTGGCACAACTAATTCGCCAAAAATAATAATAGTCGCTACAAAAGCCAAGGCAGTACGAACGACAATTAGTGCAATTTGCATAACAGACAGTCCAGAAGCTCTAACAATAATCAACTGTGAGGTAGATGCTAGATGACCAAGTGCCAATAACGAGCCCAACAAAATAATTATTGAAGAATGCGAATAAGCAACTGCTGGTAAATCCATTATCACATAGCTTATAGCCTCAGGTGCTGTGTAATTTGCCTGACCAATGGCATCGATTTCGTTAATAAAATTTAAAAACCCATACACACCAAGCCAAATAAATAAAACAGCTAATGTGTAAAAGCCCA
This sequence comes from Gammaproteobacteria bacterium, assembly GCA_965206195.1. GTDB lineage: Bacteria > Pseudomonadota > Gammaproteobacteria > PS1 > Pseudothioglobaceae > JAAOIF01. The sequence goes on along the minus strand of CBDBIZ010000011.1, from coordinate 999,887 downwards.
TAGTTTTAATAATATAACGGTTTAAAATTTTCATTAAAATGTTACTCTTTTAGATTTAACAATAGTGGCAGTATTATGACAAATATCGACTTTGACAAAATTCTTATTCTTGATTTTGGTTCGCAATATACACAACTCATTGCTCGTCGTGTGCGTGAAATTGGCGTTTACTGCGAACTATTGCCGTATGATGTAGATGACAATTTTATCAAGGATTTTAACCCAGGTGGCATTATCCTCTCAGGTGGTCCTGATACCGTAACTTTGGACGATGCTGCTAAAGCACCACAAATTGTATTTGAGCTAAATGTGCCAGTGCTCGGTATTTGTTATGGTATGCAAACCATGGCAATCCAGCTCGGCGGACGTGCCACCTCAGCTAACAAGCATGAATACGGTTTTGCACAAATTCGCGCACGTAATCATTCATCATTATTAAATGACATTGCTGATATAGTTAATGACGATGGGCATGGATTATTAGACGTATGGATGAGTCATGGTATTGAAGTAACAAAGTTGCCAGACGGGTTTAAATTGATTGCCTCAACCGATAATTGTGAAGTTGCTGGTTTTGCCAATAGCGAAAAACATTATTATGGCCTGCAATTCCACCCAGAAGTTACCCACACCAAGCAAGGCATTCATATTTTAGAACGCTTTGTAAGTGGAATTTGCCAATGCCAAAAAAACTGGACGACTGATAATATCATCCACGATTTGATTCAAAACTTAAAACACCAAATCGGTGATAACAATGTATTGCTGGGCTTATCAGGCGGGGTGGATTCCTCGGTGGTTGCTGCACTACTACATCAGGCGGTAGGCGAAAAACTCACTTGTGTATTTGTTGATAATGGTCTATTACGTCTGAATGAAGGTAATGAAGTAATACAAACTTTTGCCAATAATATGGGCGTTAGGGTGATTCGTGCCAATGCTCAGCAAAAATTTTACAATGCCTTAAAAAATGAATTTGACCCTGAGAAAAAACGCAAAATTATCGGCCGTGCCTTTATTGAAGTATTTGAAGAAGAGGCCGCAAAACTTGATGATATTAAATACTTGGCACAAGGTACCATTTACCCTGATGTGATTGAATCAGCTGGGGCTAAATCTGGCAAAGCCAAAGTCATTAAATCACACCACAATGTTGGCGGATTACCAGAGAATTTAAAATTTGAATTAGTAGAGCCTTTAAAAGAATTATTCAAAGACGAGGTACGCACGATTGGTGTAAAACTCGGCGTCCCTGCGCATATGCTATATCGTCATCCGTTTCCAGGTCCAGGCTTAGGCGTGCGTATTCTAGGTCAAGTTAAACAAGAATACGCCGATATTTTGCGCCAGGCTGATGCCATTTTTATGCAAGAGCTCTACAATCACAACCTATACGACAAAGTCAATCAAGCCTTTGCGGTTTTTCTACCAATTAAATCCGTTGGCGTAACTGGCGATGAGCGTCGTTATGATTACGTTATTGCCCTGCGTGCAGTGGAAACCATTGATTTTATGACTGCGCGTTGGGCGCGACTGCCTTATGACTTTCTAGACCTTGTCTCTAATCGCATTATGAATGAAATCACGCACATCTCGCGTGTGGTTTATGACATCTCGGGTAAACCACCTGCCACCATTGAATGGGAATAAATATGTCTGCTTATTGGTTTTTATTAGGGGCAGTCATTTTTGAGGTTATTGGCACATTACTCTTGCCAGCCGCGCATAATTTTTCAAAACCCCTGCCTTCGGTTACATTGTTAGCTTCTTATGCTGCGTCTTTTTACTTGCTAACTTTTGCCATTAAAAAAATACCTCTAGCAATTGTTTATGCCTCTTGGGCAGGCTTGGGTGTTTTACTAATTACAGTTCTAAGTTATTTCATTTACAAACAAGTGCTTAATTGGCAAACTATTGTCGGTTTGGTTTTAATTACCGCAGGTGTCGTACTAGTCAATACCTATAAAGTTTAAGTGGCTAAAAAAATGGACGATAAATCACTTAATCGTGAGTGGATGCAATTAGCAATTGAACAAGCAAAGCTTGCCTGGGGTATAGGCGAGGTGCCTGTTGGTGCGGTTTTGGTACAAAACAATCAGTTGATTGCCCAGGCGCACAATCAACCCATATCAACCTTTGATGCAACTGCCCATGCCGAAATCCAACTATTACGCACCGCTGGCAAAAAACTCGGCAACTACCGCTTGCCCAATACCACACTCTACGTTACCCTAGAGCCTTGTACCATGTGTTTTGGCGCAATGATTCACGCGCGCATATCGCGTATTGTATTTGGTGCTTTTGATGAAAAAAACGGCGTTTGTGGCTCTTGTCAAGACTTACCAAATAGTATGTGTTTTAACCATTCAATACAAATTCAAGGCGGTGTTTTAGCAAATGATTGCAAGCGACTATTGCAACAGTTTTTTAAACAACGCCGAGCCTAAAAATAAACCCATGCACCCACAGGACACAATTACAGCGTGAGTCTAATTGACATTCAACACAGAAGCAGGAAAAGACAAAGTGAGACCACTGTATTAGCGGTGCGACCTAAGGAAGGCAAAAAATAATGTATTTTTTAGCCAGAAATGAGAACAATAGCCGACTATTTGCCGAATTTTTAGCTAAAAAAGCGTTGTTTTCCCTGAGCAATCGGCAAATATCCGCGTAGGTGTCATTTGTGCATTGAGCTAATACGGTGTTCTCAAAGTGTTAAACGGTGTACATGCCGCCATTTACATGAATGGTTTGAGCAGTAATATAAGCACTAGCATCACTAGCTAAGAACAAAGCCACACTAGCAATTTCATCTGCAGTGCCCAAACGACCCATAGGGATTTTTTCAGCCAATATTGCTTTTTGAGTTTCTGACAAAGCATCGGTCATTGCAGTTTTGATAAAACCTGGGGCAATGCTGTTAACGGTAATACCGCGCGAGCCGACTTCTTGTGCTAAAGATTTGCTAAAGCCCATAATCCCAGCTTTCGCAGCAGCATAGTTGGCTTGCCCAGCATTGCCCATCGCGCCCACTATTGAGGTAATAGAAATGATACGACCTGCTTTTTTCTTCATCATTCCGCGTAATACTGCTTTTGACATTTTATAAACCGCAGTCAAATTGGTGTTGATAATATCGTCCCATTCCTCTTCTTTCATACGCATCAGCAGATTATCACAGGTAATACCCGCATTATTAACAAGAATATCAACCGTACCATATGTATCAGTAATGTTTGTTATAACCCCAGCAATTTGTCCATTATTAGTCACATTGAGTGTCATGCCTTGCCCGCTAATACCGCGGTCTTGTAACGTGGCACTAATAGCTTCAGCACCCTTATCGCTGGTTGCTGTGCCAATAATAATTGCTCCAGCATGGCCTAGGGACAATGCAATTGCCTGACCAATACCGCGACTTGCGCCAGTAATTAGTACCACTTTTTTTGATAAATTGCTCATAATAAAATCTCCTGTAGGGTTGTCTCGACGCTGGATGAATCAAATACTGCATTTGCCGTTAATGATTTATCAATTCTGCTGGTTAATCTAGCAAGTACTTTGCCTGGCCCAGACTCGATTAACTTTTCCACACCCAGCTCACGCATCGCTTTGACCGTGCCCGTCCACAATACAGGTTTGTGTAATTGTGCTGCGAGTTTGTACCTAATGTCATCAACGTTATCAGCTTTGCGTGTATCAACATTATGCAACACATCAATATTGCTGGTAGAAAATTGTGTCACATTCAGTGCTTTTGCAAACTCAATAGCCGCATCATTCATCAGTGAGCAATGTGATGGCACGCTAACTGGTAGTATCATGCTACGCTTAGCACCTGCTGCTTTCAAAATGTCACAAGTCGTCTCTACCGCAGCCTTATCACCAGCAATCACTACTTGTCCTGGTGCGTTAAAATTCACCGCCTCAACAATGCCTACACCTGTGTAATCGTTGCACACTTTGATTACGATTTCATCACTCAAACCCAAAATCGCCGCCATAGTGCCCACACCAGCAGGCACAGCCGATTGCATCAGTTGTGCACGTTTTTTAACCAACTTGATGCCAGCATCAAACTCAAGCGCGCCAGAGGCGACAAGCGCGGTATATTCGCCCAAACTGTGCCCTGCCATACAGGTTGGCAACAGATTGGTTTCACTAGCAAGCACCAAGTACGTAGCGTAGCCTGCAGTAAGCATCGCTGGCTGAGCATTTTGCGTTTGATTTAGTTTCTCTTGGTCGGTTTGTGTGAGTTGCCACAAATCAAAACCAAGCGCCTCGCTGGCCTGTGTAAACGTATCTTTTACAATGGGAAAATTAGCCGCTAAATCGCTGAGCATACCTAATGATTGTGAACCTTGACCTGGAAAGATAAACGCGTATTTCATGAAGCTAGCACTGATGAAAACTGGTATTTTGATGATTATTCATATTTATGCAAAGTGCTTTAAAGATAGGGCTATTTTAATTAATAAAAAAGCACCAATTCGGTGCTTTTTTATTAATACTGCAAAAATCTCAAAACAATAATATCGTGTGAACTATGTAGTTTCGATGGAAACAGTTTGACGCATAAATTTGCCCTTTTTAGCAAAAGTTACCCTGCCATCCTTGGTAGCAAATAAAGTATCGTCTTTGCCCCTACGAACATTAAGCCCTGGATGAAATTTTGTGCCTCTTTGGCGTACTAAAATATTACCTGCCGATACTACTTGACCGCCAAATCTTTTAACACCAAGACGTTTTGATACAGAATCACGTCCATTATTAGTACTACCACCCGCTTTTTTGTGAGCCATGAGTTACTCCTTACGCCTTAATTTTGCTAATTTTAATTTCAGTGAAAAGCTGCTTATGGCCTTGCTGTTTCATTGAATGCTTACGACGACGAAATTTAAGAATGTGTACTTTCTTGCCTTTGCCTTGTGAAAGGATTTTTGCCTCAACGCTTGCTGCTTCAAGGGTTGGTGTGCCGACTTGTACTTTATCGCCATCAGCAATCATAAGTACTTCGTTAAAGGTAATATTGTTACCAGGTTCAACTTCTAGTTTTTCAACTTTCAAGATGTTGCCCTCCATAACTTTATACTGCTTGCCGCCTGTTTTAATCACTGCGTACATAAAAAAATCCTAAACATGTTTGCTAAAAAAGAGGCAATTATACGCCAACGACACTATTTATGAAAGAGGGTTTGCGTATAATTTACGTTTTATTATTTTAACGGACTTATACAAAATGATTATTTTGCAAACCAACATGGGCGATATTCATATTAACGTAGATACAAAAAACGCACCCATCAGTGCTCAAAACTTTATAAACTATGTTAACGATGGTTTTTACGATAATACCATTTTTCACCGCGTTATCAAAAACTTTATGATTCAAGGCGGTGGATTTACTGAAGATATGAATCAAAAACCCACTAAAGCGGAGATTGAAAATGAAGCTAAAAACGGTCTAAAAAATACAAAATATACCTTAGCAATGGCAAGAACCACTACACCACATTCTGCCAGTTCACAATTCTTCATCAATACTACTGATAACGCATTTCTCGATTTTCCAGGTCAAGATGGTTGGGGCTACTGTGTATTTGGTGAAGTGGTCAAAGGACAAGAGGTGGTTGATAAAATCGGCGATGTTGCTACTGGCAATCAAGCAGGACATAACGATGTACCAAATGACATCATTATTATTACCAAAGCATACGTCCAATAATTATGCTCAGTTCGCTACTAATAGCGGATCTACACCTCGTTACTGGCGAGATAGAAAAAACCCAACTATTTATTAAATTTTGCCGACAACACGCATCAAAAGCAGATCAACTATTTATTTTAGGTGACTTATTCAACACTTGGCTAGGCGATGACCTATCTCTGGGGCGTTACCCAACAGTGATTAAGGCGCTAAAACAACTTAGTCTAACAACTAAAATTTTTATCATGGCTGGCAATCGTGATTTCTTAATTGGCTCTGATTTTGAACAACAATCTGGTGCCCAGTTGATAAACGAGCCTTACCTACTAGAGGTTAATAATCAAAAGTATATACTAATACATGGCGATTCACTTTGTACTGACGACGCGAATTATCAAAAACTTAAAAAAGTTTTACGCAATCCAGTTACTATTTTTATTTTTACACACTTGTCAAAAAAAATGCGCTTAAGACTTAGCGGACAACTGCGCAAAAAAAGCGTCGAAGCACAGCAAGTCAAATCTTATAATATTATGGATGTAAACCAATCTAGCGTGGACAGACTGATGCAAAAATACCCAAATACACATCTTATTCATGGACATACGCATCGACAAAACACCCATATTGGTGAACATTACACACGCTACGTATTAGGCGATTGGGCTAACGAACAAGGCAATGCCATTAGTATTAATACCAAGTTAAACTGGCTTAAAGTTAACTAAGCACTCAACTAAATTAATATTGCCAACTTGCAATTGTATTTTTTCATCTAAGGCAGGCAAACTCTTAAATTTAATTTGCGTCATCATGCCTAATTCTGGAATCATAAACAAAGCCTTATCGCCCCGTGTATCGACTACCACACCTTCTCCTTGCCATTGAGGAGTTTGCATTAGGTATAAGCATTTATAGTGGTCATTACTTAAACGAATGGTTTTGCCAATATCGGGCATTGAGGCATTGGTAATACCAATAATCTCTTTCACCCTGTCTTTACTTAACGTTGCTTTACCACTAATAAAGCTGGATAACTGTTGATGTGCAAGCAAATCAAAATACCTTCTAAGTGGGCTGGTTACCCGCAAATATGATGCTAATCCTAAACCATAATGTAGCGAAGGCTTAATAGCAGTAGTAGAACGCTTAAAATACTTGGTCGCCTTAAATGATTCTGATAGTGTTAACGCGTCTTTATTGTCCAGTGTTTGTTGTGGAAAATCACCCTCATCTTGAATAGCATAAGGCATGACAATATCGTTTTCAACAGCAAATTGGGCAATCACCCGCCCTGCTATAATCATCATTTCTGCCACTAAGTCTCTACTTGGACTCGCTACTTGCGCAGTAATCAATACCGAATCCCCCCTTAGCCTAACATCAACATTTGGCAAATTAAGGCTAATAGCACCATTCAAATTTCGATAAGTTTGATGCGCTTTTACTATCGAGCTAAGTTGTAAAAGGTGTTTGTTGGTATCCAATAAAGTATCTGCATCCCCATAGCTGATATTGGTTACTTTTATCGTACTACGCACTACTTCAATGTCTTTTATTTCACCCTCATTTAGCACAAAACCAACCGACAAAGCAGGTGAGGTTTCATCGAGCCCCAGCGCACAGGCTTGTGTAATTGCAATAGGCAACATATGCAAAATCTGATCAGGCAAATACAAGTTTGATGCACGCCCTTGAGCATAATCATCCAAATCTGAACCAGGGGTAACGATTGCACTAACATCAGCAATATGCACCCACAACTTATCACCATCAATACTAATGGCATCATCAGCATCAGTTGAATCAGCGTTGTCAATCGAAAAACTACTTAAATGAGTCAAATCAACTCTGTCAAGTGTTGGCATTATCGCTGCAATATCTTCATCTTCAGGAATGCCAAAACGTGATGGATAAGGATTAAAAAGTGGCTGAAAATACTCAAGCTTTAACAGCAATTTGTACGCCGCCTCAGGTGTGTTTTCTACGTCAATTGCATCAAGTATTTTTGCGTGTTTTGATTGATTTAGTGCAACTTTTTCAATATCCCTTAAGCAAGGCAAATCTTGTTGGTCATAAATATTGCGTTTAATGTTATCGATGCAATGTTGTAATTTTTCAACCTCAGCTACCTCGGCATCACGTTGAGCCTGAATATTATTGACTTGTTCGATAGGTCGTACAAAAATTTTATCTTTTTGCCAATAAAAATACAGCCCGTCTTCTGCTAATAAGCACGTGCACCAAGCATTTTTAGCTGAGTACTCATCAAATAGCCACTCAGTGATTTCTTTGGGTGTTAGGCTTTCTTCTTGAAAATCTGCCAATATCGCAATATCACCCTGTACGCAATCACCATCCACTTTAACAAATTCAGGGTGGATAAAGCGGAAATCTTTTTCTCGCACCTTACGCGATGAGCCATCAGCAAATTCTAATTCAAATTTGTGGATATTTTGGCTAACAATGCGAGCAGGCTTACCTTTGTAGGCAACCAAAGCGTTAATCAAGACTTAATCTAGCGTTTCTGCGTAGGCTGCAGCATCCATCAAACCATCGAGGTTATCAGACTTGAATTTAACCAACCAGCCATCATCATAACAACTGGTGTTCACCAATTCAGGCTCATCATCAAGTGCTCTATTAGCCTCAATAACTTTAAGCTCGGTAGGGGCATATACGCCACTGGCTGCTTTGACTGATTCAACCACACAAAACTCATCTTCTGCATTGGCCTTATCACCTGCACTGGGCAATTCAACATACACCATATCGCCCAATAAGGCTTGTGCATGATCAGAAATTCCCATTGTATAAGTGCCATCGCCATTGTCTAAAACCCATTCGTGGGTTTGTGTATATTGTCTATCGTCTCTTACTTCGCTCATTTTTCTTCCTTGTTGTGTTATTAAACCAATACTTTGCCATTACGCACAAATGGCGGCTTGACTATTTTAGCTGAAACCAATTTATTTCTCATCTTAATTTCACACAATCCTTCACTGCCTTTTGGAACCCTCGCCAGCGCAATTGCTTGATTCATCGTTGGTGAGAATGTACCTGAAGTAGTTTCACCCTCGCCTATATTGGTCAATACCTTTTGGTGATCGCGAATCACGCCTTTGCCCTCTAATACCAAACCAACAATGGTTTTTTCAACGCCCTGGTCTTGTAAGGCTTGTAGCGCATCACGTCCGATAAATTGACGATCCTCATCACTTAAATCAACCGTCCAGCTGAGTGCTGCTTCCAGTGGCGAGACCAACTCATCCATCTCTGAGCCGTATAAACTCATACCTGCCTCAAGTCGTAAGGTATCGCGCGCGCCAAGCCCACAAGGGCGTACACCTACTTCTAATAACATTTTCCAAGTAAACTCAGCAGATTTTTCAGGTAGTATAATTTCAAAGCCATCTTCACCGGTATAACCCGTACGCGCAATAAATAAACTACCGATACTTGCAGCATTAAATGGTTTTAACTCACCAGCAACTTCCTCCACCCCAGGTATCGCTGAGAATACTTTTTTTCGTGCATTAGGCCCTTGCACAGCAATCATGGCTAAGTCAAATCTCGGCTCAACTGATACTTCAAAATCTTGCACCTGAGCATTAATCCAGTCAATGTCTTTTTGCGTAGTGCCAGCATTAATTACCATACGATAATTTTCATCATCTTGATAATACACAATCAAATCATCCACCACGCCGCCCAACTCATTTAGCATACAACTATACAACGCTTTGCCCTCGGTTTTTAATTTATCAACATCATTAGCAATTAGCATTTGTAAGAATTTTTTTGCCTGCACACCCTTAAAATCCACCACACTCATGTGCGAGACATCAAACATACCGCAATTGGTGCGAACTTGGTGATGTTCCTGGATTTGTGAGCCGTAATTCAGTGGCATTTCCCAGCCACCAAAATCAACCATTTTTCCTTGCGACTCAATATGTGCTTGATATAAAGGAGTATGTTTCATGCTATTTCCTTAGTTTCTTTGGTATATTTAGAGATAAATATCACAGTAATGACAAGCAGCATAAAGGTCAGCCCCATGGTGCCAAATAGCTTAAAGTTTATCCATGACGCTTCACTTTGTTGTGCCATTAAACAAAGCGCCTCTTGAGTGCTAGTTGCACAATCAAAACCACTCAACCCAAAACGCTCACTATTGCCAAAAAAAGCATCATTGGCGCGGATAGATGGCAGTACATAATAAGCATTAACCAGTGCGATGCCGATAAAGCCAAGCCCCCAAAGCCAAGTTAGATTTTTCCAAACTTGATTAGGCAGCTGCAACTGTTTACCAAGCACACGCTGTAATAAAGTTTTTTTACCAACCAAAATACTACCAATTAAAACCAGTGCAAAGACAACATATAAAACACTAACTTTCCACATAATAAAAGCAGGATTGTCAATATAAATAGTCAGCCCGCCAAACCCAATTAACAAAGCCAAACCAATCACCTGTGCTTTTTCAAACTTTCCACTGCGCATCCGCGTGATTAAAATCTGTATCAATATGGCAATTGTCATTGCAATAATCGCAGAATGCAGGCCTTCATTTTGATAAAAATGCAAATCTTTAATCTTATAAACGACAAAAAATAATACAATTGGGAAGAAATCCAATAAAAATTTCATAAACAATCCTTAGAGCAATAAACTTTGTTATTTTGAACAATCGCTTCATCTGCTGGAATATGGGTCTTACAAACACTACAAGCCAGCATCTTAGCATTGGTTTTATTACTTGTAATTTGTTGCTCGGGTGGTTTTCTGAGTTTCTTAAGCAAACTAAAGCCCAGCCAAACAACCAAAACAACAATAATTAACTTAACAATTCCCACGCCCGCAACCAAGACAAAAATCAAAATTTTACCGTTACTCTAGTATATAATTCCCTCTTTTTCGCAAGTCATTTGTTTACAAACCTTTGCATCGCCCGGGTGGTGAAATTGGTAGACACACAGGACTTAAAATCCTGCGCTAGCGATAGCATGCCGGTTCGATTCCGGCCCCGGGCACCACATTCAAACCCTTTGTTTAATTGACTTTATGGTTTTTTAGGCGAAGGGTTTTTTATTGTCTGAAAAACACAAATGACGACAAAATGACGACAGTTAAAATTAGTAGGGTTTAATTGGGTCATCTGGTAGATTGATTACCACCTAAGGTCTCGATAAATCTACCCGCTATTAAACGGTGCTGAATGATAAAAATAGGCAGTATATACAACGGATGAATTAAGTCAATGACATGCTAAAAAAGTAATTGCAACAAAACTGGTGCGATAATCAAACCACTACCCAGCTAGCAAACCCGCAATAAAGTCAGTAAATACATCCAATAATCATCAAGGCGCTATTTTCAACCACGCACTCACCGTATCAATTAATAGCGCATCTTTATCATCAAAAAAGTGATTTGCACTAAGCTGTTGTTGCTGATAAGCCTTATTATGCTTGGCGGCTTGCTTGCGCTTGGTGGCAGACTCCAACACCGTTTTAATATCCTCAGTGCCGTACAAATCCAGTTGCAATCTCCACCCGAGATAAATACTGGGTGACACGAGCAGGCATGCCAATACCAACAAAACGCTTAAAAGGATGACGATGATTAGCCAAATAATGACTGGCCATGGTACTCCCTAAACTATGCCCAATAAGTGCTGTAGGCGCCCAGTCTTGTTGCTTAAGATACTTAATAGAAGCCTGAATGCGCTTATCTGCGTCAGCCAATAAAGGCACATAAGCTGGTGCGTCAAAAGTATTATCCAAAACTGGCATTTGAATAGACAGAGTATGGAAGCCACGCTCGGCAAGTGCCACACGAAGTGGTTGAATTACCTGTGGCCAATCAGGGTGTACACCTAAGCCATGTATCAGAATTACCGCTTGACGAGTGGGTGTTTCGCTCTCGGTCACAATCGATAAAAATGGATGTTTATTTGCCTCAAGCCAGACTGCCTCGCCTTCAAATAAGCCGTCCTCTACTTGGGCCGCCCAGCGAGACTCTCTAGCATAATCAGGTGTATCAGCTGCCCATACAACGCCACTAAGCAACAAAACCATACAAAATCTTAATTTATTCATTGCTATTTCCTTGCTAATTTCATTGATTAAAATTAATTATAAGGCAGTTCTGTCAAATAAACAACGGCAAGATAAGCAAGTATTACTTTTTTAACAACTGGGTCTATTGATAGAGCTGACGCAAGATCAATGCGAACGACAATGGGAAATCTGTGAATTACGTAGAATTGGTTTTTAAACTGAGTTTTAAAATGAGACTGGTGCATAATTCATAATTTTTCACCTTTTTGGTATTTTTTTTAAAAACCTTGACTTACTCGGATTTTTCTTATCTTATCTGTGCTATTTTTACCCTTCTACCGCTCATTGGACGCAACAATCCTGTAAATCTTGCATCTGTTTAAAAAATATTCATCTTTGTTTTAAGATTACGGCTCATAGCAATGGGGTTGTGCTTTGGGTTTATTACTCTGTATTCCAAGCTATCTTAACTTTACCTAATCCATAGTGTTGCTCAAATAGTCCAAAGGTGCATTTAACAATATAGCAAATAGATGAGCGTTGCTTGTTTTATTGTTGTTTATTTGTTAAAGGTTTATTGCTGTAAAGATTTTATTATTTTAGTTGCCAAGTTGTTAATCTATATTTGGTTTTTTTGTTGGTAGTTTAGATGGATTATTTTACCAAATTAGTGTAATTTGGTTGAATTATGCAAAGATTTCAGCTCTTAAAAAAGATTAAAACGGGTTTTTATTGTCAATTATTCAAAACACAAGGTCAGAGGTTGTGGTAAAAAGCATTTTAAAACAACTGCTTATTTACCGAATGGAAAGTTGCATTTGAGGCGTTAATGGGTATTTACCCACTTGTTTTTAATAGGAACCAACAACCTAACCTTGGTCATTATGCATAATATTAGACAACTGTTTGATAAAAATAATATTTTGGCAAAATTCCAAAACATAGACTTATCTAAACTATGTCCTTATATTGAGCGCCAAGTATTTCAAAAAGGTGAGCTAATTTTTTCTTTTAAAAAACGTGCTGAGCACTATTATGTGATTGATTCTGGTAGCATTATTTTAGAAAATAATGAGCAAAAACAAATAGTTTTAAACGACTTTGATTCTTTTGGCGATGAAAGCACTTTTGGTTCGGGTATTTATTTATCTAATGCTTATGCCCAGACTGATACAACAGTGTTAGCGATTCAGTCTGAAGTTTTGATGCAAAGCCAATCATTTAAACATTGCGCCAACCTTTTTCGTGATAATTTCTTTCAAAACACAGAATATCAAAATCCACTAGTGTACTCTAATCAATTAAGTGACCAGTCAAAAGACCAACAAAAACAAAAGTACAGGCTGCGTATTTTTGGCTGGTTAGCAAGTTTGGTATTACCGTTATTGATTTCTTATAGTTTATTATTCTTAGAATACCCGCCGAATCAAAATCAACTGTTGTTTATATTTATATTTTTATCTGCTGTTGTTATGTGGAGTTTACAACTGGTGCCCGAATTTGTTCCCTCAATTTATTTGTTGTTGGGCATGGTGTTGTTATCACTAGCGCCCACTTCAGTTACGCTAAGCGGGTTTAGCTCGGATACCTTTTTTTTAGCATTGGCACTCTCTATTATGGGGGTTATTATTAGCTCTTCTGGCTTGAGTTATCGTTTATTGTTGTACATGCTAAGGCTTGGTCGTCAAAAGGGTAAATTTTGGTATCACTTTTCTATCTTTATATCCGGTCTTATATTAACACCCGTTATTCCGAGTGCGAATGGACGAGTGAGTATGATTTATTCATTATTTAATGAGATTGTTACTTTATTTAAAATTAAGCCAGGGTCAAAAGAATTTCAGCGGTTAATTGCAGCAACCATCGGTGGTGCTAGTCTTTTATCCCCTATATTTTTAACCAGTAAATCCATCAATTTAATCGCATTAGGGATGTTATCGCCACAAGAGCAATATAATTTTCAATTTTTTTATTGGCTGGTGGCAGCATCGATTGTTGCTATTGTTTTGCTATTGTTCTATTTTTTGGCAGTTTGGTTGTTGTTTCGTAATACAGAAGAGCATCCTATTGATAACAAAATTCTTTCAACCCAAATACAAGTATTGGGCAAACTGACAATAGAGGAAATATTTGCTAGCATCACTATTATTACCTTTGTTATTATTGTGTCAACAACAGATTATCACAATTTGCGTATTTCATGGTTGGCTATGCTTTTAACATTTTTCTTATTTGTATTAGGCGTATTAAAACGCAATGATTTTAAACATGCTATTGATTGGGATTTTTTAATTTTTCTGGCAGCTATTTTAAGTTTTAGTAATACCATGAACTATTTAGATGTACATACTTGGATTGGCCACTATACAGAGTGGATAGAAAATATATTTAATCTAGGATTTATTCCATTTAGTCTCATTTTATCAACCGTCGTTATTTTATTAAGGTTAATACTTCCCATTAATATTGCCGTTATTTTAGCGGCTAGTGTTCTTATCCCTATTTCTGCCAATACTGCCGTTAACCCTTGGTTAACTGTTTTTATTATCCTGCTTATGGCTGAGACTTATACTTATAATTTTAGTGCCTCTTATGTGGTGCAGTTTTTTTCTTTAATTGATTATCACCAAACCCATTGGCGTTTATTGTCCTTACAACTTTTTGTCTATATAGTTAAGTTTTTAGGTATTATTGTCTCTGTACCATTTTGGCAATATTTGGGACTATTAGAATGAAAAAAATAAAAGCCTTGTTAGGTCCTGTTATATTTATCACTTTCACCATTGCGTTGTTTGGAATGGTGATTTCAAGCTCGCCAAAAATTTTAATTCTACATAGTTATAACGTTGATTATATTTGGACAAATACCCTAGATAAAGGACTAGAAATTGAATTAAAAAAACGCCCAACAATTCGCTCCAAAACCTTTTATATGAACACCAAGGATGCTTATACTAAAAGCAGTGAAAAACTGGCTATAAGAACCATTGAACAATACGACCCAGATATTATTGTTGCTTTTGATGATAATGCGCAACGTTTTTTATCTCGATATTATCTTGATACAGATATTCCGATTGTTTTTGCTGGTGTTAATAACGGTGTTGAACAATATAACTATATTGACAATAAACAGATTACTGGCGTTTTTGAACGCAAGCCCATTAAAGGAATATTATTTGTCATGTCTCAATTAAATATCCATCGTAATACACCTGATAAGAAAAATGTTTTATTATTATCAGATAATGCTTTTAGTAGTCAGTTAGACAAAGATCATTTAAGCCAACAAGATTGGCAAGGTTTTAATTTCCAGGCACAAATCACTAATACACTTGACGAATGGAAACAAGCTGTATTGTCACTTGCTGATAAAAAGATAGATTATTTGCTGGTAACAGGTTACCGAAAACTAACATCGAATGAGACGGTTAATCAAAAACAGTATGTATCGGGCAAACTTGTCGCCAAATGGACGCAAGAAAATAGCCCGGTCCAAGTCATTGCTACCAATATTTTTTCATCCCAAGATGGGTTTGTGTTGTCAGTTGGTGAATCGCCTTATGAACAAGTAAAAATTGCAATGGAATTGGTTGACAAAATTGTTGAACAAGGCAATACACTATCTACCCATATTCCTTATCAATATTCTGATTTTTATGGTATTGGCATTAATGAGCAAGCATTGAAAAATTCATCCGATAAAATCCCTTTGTTCTTTGAATCGTTTGCTAAAATTTCTCATAATGTGTTTTAAAGTTCTGTTCAAGACTCAAATTTGGCGGGACCCATTACACTTAAATTGAGCAGCCCATAGATGAGATTTGCTGTTTTGGACCTTTGCCTGTGTTGACAACTTGCTGCATGGCATCAAATAAGAAAAAAATCAATCAGCTGGTCTTTTTTTGTTTGGCATCAAAACCACTTAATTGAGCAGCCCATAGATGGGATTTGCTGTTTTGGACCTTTGCCTGTGTTGACAACTTGTTGCATGGCATCAAACAAATCGCGCTTAGCTTCTAGTGGGGCACTTTGTTTGCGTGAGGCATCCAGCCTGCCGCGATATTGTAATTCTAAATTGGCATTGTAGCCAAAAAAATCAGGCGTGCAAACTGCGCCATAGGCTTTGGCGATTACTTGGGTTTCGTCAATTAAATAAGGAAAAGGAAAATCCATCTGATTTGAAATTTTTTGCATATTTGCAAATGAATCTTCTGTGTATTCTGTTGGGTCGTTTGACATAATCGCAACCGCGTTCAAGCCGATTGCTTGAAGTGCTTTGGTATCGCGAATAATACGATCAATAACGGCTTTAACATACGGGCAATGATTGCAAATAAACATCACCAGCAAGCCATTTTCGCCGGCGCAACTCTCTAGGCTGTGCATTTTCCCATCAACGCCTTTGAGGTTAAAATCAATTGCTGGTGAGTTAAAATCGCAAATTGGGGTTTGAGTGCTAACCATGTTTTCTCCTTATTAAAGCCACTGAAAGTCAATATTTTAATAGAGTTTGGATGCTATGTCCTACCATTCTCAAGCCAAAAATATTTCAGTATGCGTGCAACTACTCATCATTGCTCTAAGTTGAAAAGTGCAATGGCTTGCATATTGTCGAAGTCTAGGTGCGTGAGAATTAATTATATTTATTTAACAAACTTAAACAAAATTGATTATAATGGTTCGATTATTTTGTATCAAGATAAATGACAGGCTTATGAAAACATTTAGTGCCAAAGCGCATGAAGTAAAAAGAGATTGGTGGCTTGTTGACGCCACCGATAAAACGCTAGGTCGTTTGTCTAGTCAAGTTGCGTCCAGACTTCGTGGCAAACACAAGGCAGAATATACACCACATACCGATACTGGCGATTATATTGTTATTATTAACGCTGACAAGGTTAAGATAACGGGTAATAAATTTGAAGATAAGATGTATCATCATCATACGGGCTATGTTGGCAATTTAAAATCAATTGCATTTAAAGATTTGCAAGCTAAAAAACCTGAAGAAATTATCAATAAAGCAGTTAAAGGTATGTTGCCAAAAGGCCCTTTAGGTAGGGATATGTTTAGAAAAATGAAAGTATTCGCAGGTAGCGAGCACACGCATAGTGCACAACAGCCACAAGTTTTAGATATCTAATAAGGTAATATTATGGCAAAGACAGAAATTTTTTACGCAACTGGTAGAAGAAAAACCTCAGTTGCTCGTGTTTATATGACTAAGGGTAGGGGTGTATTTAGCGTTAACAAACGCCCTATGAGTGAATATTTTGGCCGTGAAACTTCATCAATGATTATCAACCAACCCCTTGATACAATTGATATGAGAGACAAGTTTGATTTTAACATCACCGTTAAAGGCGGTGGCGATACAGGTCAAGCGGGTGCGATTAGACTGGGTGTAACCCGTGCACTGATAAAATACAATAATGATTTAAGACCTGAATTACGCAAGGCTGGTTTTGTAACGCGTGATGCCAGAATTGTCGAGCGTAAAAAAGTGGGGCATAAAAAAGCCCGTAAGAGCGAACAGTATTCAAAGCGTTAAGTTTGCTTGTTTGTACGATTTGAAAAAACCTGCACAAGCGGGTTTTATTTAACATTATCCAATTATCTGTCCGTCTCTAAATCAACGTATTTATCAATACTTAAGTTTAGTCAAACCTAATCAGGTTGTTTTGTTTAATAATACTTTGTATCAACTCAATGTATTCATAACCAATACCCGAGTAATTTTCCAGGCCTTCGGCAATACTGGTGCCTGTGAGTTGTAAGTGATGGGTGCGCTTGTGGGCGCGAATTCTGCGTAGTAGTGCGTAAGCCTGATTACGATTAATGTTTAATAAGTAATATTCAATGGCTTTGCTGATGGATGAAAATTGCATGACTTCGTGTTTGGCACCTTGATTGCGATTTTTGGGCACAATACCGCAGCCAGGTTCAAAACACCAAATACCAAAATAATTATTCCAACGTTTGGCAAATCTAGATCTACCCCAGTTTGATTCAACTGCCGCTTGTGCTAATACCAAGGAAGTTGGAATAATGTCAACGGCATCTAATAAGGCTTGTTTACTAAGGTTTTGTAATCGATATTTTTTTGCTAATTTTTGAAGTTGTCTATTGTTGAATTGGTTGTTTTTGATTAACGACCTGATAATTTGTATTTTTTTATTTTCTTTTTCAACAAGCGGTGCTAGGTAGTTAAAAAAGGTGGACTTCCTTTCATTAACATCTTGGATTTCATCAAAATTTGGCGTTGTGAAACGCTCAATCAAAGAGTCTATCCAAAGGTTACGCGCTTGTGTTGGGATGACCAAGACGCTACAGCAGATTAACAGGATGATTTTAAATTTCAAACCGTTCACAGGACCCAGAAACAACTTGTATTGTAAACATTCTTTCAATCGGTTGTTGCAATAAATGAGATTTAATCACTCGAATAACCCCTGCATGTGCCACAATTAAAATTGATTGGTGTTGCGTGTTGTTTTGAATAATTTGGTCAAATGTTGATAAAACGCGTGCCTGAAAAGCATATAAATCTTCAGCATTCGGTGGCCGGTATTGAATTGGGTTAGCCTTAAACTCATCAACAATTTTTTGCCCAATGGTTTTGGCACTACTACCTTGCCAATCACCAAACCCTAGTTCTTTAAAATCATTAAATATTTGATAAGGTATATGTTGAGTATTGGATAGGTGTTTGGTAAACTCACAACAACGCAATAGTGGCGAAGTAGCAATCATATCCCATGATTTTGCGTGTGTGGCATCTAACATTTGTTGCCAACCTTTTTTGGTTAATGGGTCGTCTTGAGTACCGCGATACAATCGTCCTCCTCTAGGTTCACCATGCCTTAGTAAATCAATAATCATTCGTTAATCTGTGCTCTTGACATCAAATAGTTGAGTGCTTGCTTGGGAGAAACCTGCCCTTGTATAACTTGATAAACCTGCTCGCAAATTGGCATTTCTACTTGGTTTTTACGTGCAATAGACAAAACTAATGTTAGTGTATTTAGCCCCTCAACGGTTGCCTCAATATTGTTAAGCGCTTGTGTTACGCTCTGATTGTTTGCTAGTGCTTTGCCAAAACGGCGATTTCTGGATAGGTCATCTGAGCAGGTGAGCACTAAATCTCCCAAGCCTGAGAGCCCGTTAAAGGTTTGAGCACTAGCACCTAAAGCTGTGCCAAATCGAATCATTTCAACCAAGCCACGAGTGATTAGTGCTGCCTGAGTATTAGCGCCAAAGTCTAATCCAGCAGCAATACCTGCAGCAATTGCTAGGATATTTTTAATTGCACCACCGACTTCAACCCCAATAATATCATTATTTGTATAGGCTCTGAGAGTTCTATTATGTAACGTTTTAGCCCAATAGTCTCGAGTATTTTTGTTGTTTGAAGCGACGGTTAATGCCGTGGGCTTATTGTTAGCAACTTCAAAGGCAAAACTAGGTCCTGAGATAACACAGGCAGGATGAGTCGGCAAAATATTTTCAAAACTTTCATGCAAAAAGCATTGGTGCTGTGTGTCGAGCCCTTTAGTTGCCCAGGCGACGGATTGCTTGGTTGTTAGCAAAGGCTTTATAGTCTCTAGTGTTGTTGCAAAGCCATAACTGGGCGTGGCAATTAACACACTTTGAGATTTTTGAATCAACGAATGATTAAAAGTCAGCTCAACATTGCGCGGATAATTAACCGATAAAGTAGGATGTTTGGGCTTGAGTGTCGCGACTTCATCCTTGGTATGGGTATATAGATAAATGCGTTTAAAGTTCTTTGATAATGCAATAGATAACGCACTACCCCATGCACCTGCACCAATAATAGCAAGATTAGCCATTCTAACAGGGTATTTTTAAAATAGCGTCTAATTTTCCAGATTGCTCAGCAGCTGATAAATCATCAAAACCGCCAATATACGTGCCATTGATAAAGATTTGCGGCACTGTTGTGCTATTGGTTTTTTCCATGACTTCGTCCCAATCGTTTTGGTCTCTAACGTATTTTTTTTGAAAAGGAATGGCTTTATTTTCCAGTAGTTGATAAGCTCTTTGACAAAAAGGGCAGGCATCGGAACAATAAATAATATTTTTTTTCATCGAGGTTGGTTATTTTTTAATGGGTAAGTTGGCTTTTTTCCAGCCTTTAAATCCGCCTTTTAGGCTGTAGACTTGAGTAAAATTGTGGCGTGTTAACAGTCCAGCAATATGCGCTGAACGTGTGCCGCTATGACAATACACCAAAACTTTTTTGTTATTATCTAACTCCTCCAGTTTGGTTTTTACTTGCGCTAGTGGAATGTGGGTATCGCCATTAATAAAGCCAGCTTTACGCTCTTTGGCTTCGCGCACATCGAGGATGATTAAATCTTTTTCATCCATTAAAGTAATTGCACCATTCGCATCAATATCTTGGTATTTTTTTAACTTATCAACAATGATACTACCAATCAATAGTGCCACTAATATTGCCAGGGTAATGGTAGTAAAGATTTGGTCATCACCTAGTAAAAACTCTAGTACTTCCATTATATTTTCCCAGTTTGTTGTTGTAAAAAATTATTCAGCATTTGATGGCCTTGTTCAGTTAGAATAGATTCAGGATGAAATTGTACCCCTTCAAGTTTTAATGTTTTATGGCGAATGCCCATAATTTCATCTAGTTTGCCTTGATCATTTTCAGCCCAAGCAGTAATTTCAAAACAATTTGGCAGGCTAGATTGCTGTGCCACTAAAGAATGGTAACGGGTTGCGTTGAGAGGATTTTTTAAATGGCTGAACATACCTTGGTTTTTGTGGTGGATGCTCGAGACTTTGCCGTGCATGATTTGTTTTGCGCCAACTATTTTACCACCATAGGCTTGTACCATGGCTTGAAACCCCAAACACACCCCTAATATTGGGACTTTCCCTGCAAAATGTTGGATGACTTCAATAGAAATACCAGCTTCATTTGGTGTGCAAGGTCCTGGTGAAATAACTAAAAATTCAGGGTTAAGCGCTTCGATTTCTAAGATGTCGATTTCATCATTACGATAAACTTCAACCACTTGCCCCAGCTCACCAAAATACTGCACCAAATTATAAGTGAACGAATCGTAATTGTCAATCATCAGTAACATAATAGAGGGCTATTTTACCGCTAAAAAGGCAGCAAAGTTAAGGCACTGAAAGTGACAAGTGATTTGGCCAAAGCCAGCTTTTTTAAATCGTTCAAAATGCGTTTGTTGATTATCAGTAATCAGTACATTTTCTATTGATTGGCGCTTGGCAGCAACTTCCAGCTCACTATAGCCATTAGCTCGTTTAAAATTCAGATGTAGCTCATTCATTTGAGCTTGTTTGTGTTTGTCGTCAAAATGAATTTTTTCAGCTACCATCAGCGCACCACCCGCATTAAGCCCTTGGTAGATTTTATTAATCAGTGCCTGTCTTTGTTCGATGGGCACAAATTGCAAGGTCAGATTAAGCACGACAATCGATGCATTTTCACAGCATATATCATTAATATCGTTACAAATAACCCTAAAGTTTGCTATTTTACCTGTCAGATTTTCTAAACATTTATCCGCCATAGCACGAGCGCTATCAACGGCAAAAATGGTGTTATTTTGATGGGTGTTATTCAGCCCTAGTGCTAAAGTGCTAGCCCCTGTTGAAGCACCAAGGTCGTAATAATTAGTGTTATCTTGACCATAGGTTTGAACGATTAAACCCAGCATTTCAATCATGCTTTGATAGCCAGGTACCGAGCGCTTAACCATGTCATCAAACACGTTGACGACCTGAGCATCAAAAGTAAAATCAACCAAATCGGTTTTTTTTATAAACAGTTTGTCACGCATATAAAGCTTTTAGAAAAAATTCACTAACCAGCACTCTGGTGTTTCCGACGATAAAGGTTGAGCGCCTACCCCAGATTTTATTTGCATGGGTGATTTGTAATTGCCCACGCTGGATATTGACGTCATTAAATAAAATTTCACCAAGCGGTTTGGTGCCAATTTTGAGTAAATTTTCAGTGTCTTTAGTGACAGGAATAATGGAGCGAGCAAATACCACCGCTTGTCCGCCACCCAATAATTCTACTTCACGAATCATACATTGCCCAGAAAAATCAATTGCATCACCTTCATTAGCATAGGGGTTACCCTGCTCTTGCGACAACACATTAACGGAAAAATCATCAAACTTTTGTTTGAGTTTAGCCGTTAAAGATTGCGTATCATCAAGCCATAAAAACACTACCTTAGGTATATTGTTAATATCTACCAATTCTGTCCAAATTAGGTTTTGGGTGCGCATTATGTTGATTATTTTACGTTAACCAATATGTTAAGTCGCATTAAGCGTTAACATACTGGGATTTGTCATCGGTAATCCAGCGGGTAATCAATTGTTGTTGTTGTTGTTTGCTGTTTTGCATAAATTGCTCAGCATAAAAATGCACTTGTTTTAACAAGTAAGCATCACGTACAATATTGGCAATTTTCATATCGGCAAGTCCAGTTTGTTGTGTACCTAAAATCTCACCTGGACCACGCAACTCCAAGTCTTTATTGGCAATCGCAAAACCATCATTAGTTTGTCTAAGAATGTCTAAGCGCTGTCTGGCGTTATGGCTGAGTGGTGCTTGATACATCAAGATGCAAATGCTCACATCTACCCCGCGTCCGACTCTACCGCGTAGCTGATGCAATTGCGCTAAGCCTAATCTTTCTGAGTTTTCAATTACTATGAGTGAGGCGTTAAGCACATTCACGCCAACTTC
Organism: Gammaproteobacteria bacterium; assembly: GCA_965206195.1. Classification (GTDB taxonomy): domain Bacteria; phylum Pseudomonadota; class Gammaproteobacteria; order PS1; family Pseudothioglobaceae; genus JAAOIF01. The sequence continues at coordinate 977,329 of CBDBIZ010000011.1, read as the reverse complement.
AATCACAGTGGTGGCGACCAAAACATTGATTTCACCATGAAAAAACTTACGCATGACCTCAGATTTTTCATCTTTGTGCGTTTTACCATGAATTAATACTACCGATAAGCCAGGTAAATTTGTTTGTAAATATTGATGGGTATTAACGGCAGACTCGGCGTGCAGAGCTCCAGATTCTTCAATCAAGGTACACACCCAATACACTTGATTATTGGCATGACAAACTTGTTTTATTTTTTCAATTACCTCGGGTTTTCGCCCATTACTCAACGCAATGGTTTTAATTGGCATTCTGCCAGGTGGCAATTTGTCAATAATAGAAGTGTCAAGGTCGGCATAGGCACTCATGGTTAGTGAGCGCGGAATAGGTGTGGCAGTCATTACCAATTGATGCGGCGTGCTTTTCGCCTTCTGCACTAGTGATAAGCGCTGATGTACGCCAAATTTGTGCTGTTCATCAATCACTGCCAAGCCCAGTTTGTTAAATTTAACTGCCCCTTGAAACAAGGCGTGTGTGCCAATCACCACTTGTGCTGCGTTTGATTCGATGATTGCCAGTTGCTGGGTGCGCTCGGTTTTATTTTGCGAGCCGGTTAAAAAGGCAATTTTTACCCCTAACGGCTTCAGGTAATTTGAAAAACTTTGTAAATGCTGTGCAGCTAATATTTCACTCGGTGCCATAATAGCCGTTTGCAAGCCGTTCTCAATGGCTTGTAAGCAAGCAAAAACGGCCACAATGGTTTTGCCAGAACCAACATCGCCTTGCAATAATCTAAGCATTGGATGAGTGGCACCTAAATCAGTATTAATTTCATCAATGCTACGCTGTTGTGCACCGGTTAATTGAAATTTTAAGTTTGTTAATAATTGTTTGGATAGGGTATTTTTTATCTCGAAGCGATTTGCAGTTTGGCTTTTTCGCGCTTGTTTTAGTTGTAATAAACTCAGTCGATGTGCGCACAGCTCCTCAATAATCAATCTTTGTTGTGAAATGTGGCGAAATTGGGCTATTTGTTGAACACTTTCCCCTGCTTGTGGATGGTGCAGTGTTGCCAGAGCTTGTTTAAGTGTCGGCATTGAATTTTTTGTAAAATTTGTAAAGTTATCACTGATTTTTGCGTGTTTTAACACTTCTAATGCAGTATTTATCCATTTTTTTAATTGTGCTTGACGGATATTCCCCGTCAGCGGATAAACTGGTGAGAGTGTTTTTTCTAATAGATTTGCCTGATTTTTAGAAATTAGCCGATACTCTGGATGGTGCATTTCCAAGCCTTTATGTCCAATTTTAATCTCGCCAAAACATTGAATTAAATCACCACGGATGAGTTGTTGTTTTTGGTTTTGATGAAAGCGAAAAAATCGCAAAAGCAAGCGTTGATTATTATCATCAGATAAATAACATAAAAGTTGGCGTGGTTTGCTAGGAATGACTTCAATGCGCTCAATACGCATTTCAACCAACGCCTCTTCGCCTGTTTGAACTTGGTTTAATTTAGCGAGTTTGGTTTTATCCTGATAACGATACGGCAAGTGAAACAATAGATGTTGCAAATTATAAATACCAATAGCATTGAGTTTTTGCTGTGCGACCGCACCTAATCCATTTAGTGAAATTATCGAATCACTCAGATAATACATGGTTTAAAGGTATCTCTAGTAATTGTAATTGTCTTCCTTGACTATCATCACCCCGTCTGCTTCTATCATTGAACCTTTAGGCAGCTCACTGATGCCCACGGCCGCACGTGCTGGAAATGGTTCATCAAAATACTGTTCCATAACTTCATTTACTAGCGGAAAATTATTCAAATCGGTTAAATAAATATTGAGTTTGACGATGTCGCCCAAATTACCTTTAGCGGCCTCACAAACGGCGGATAAATTTTTAAATACCTGATGAATTTGTTGGCTAATATCGCCCTTAACCATCTCCATAGTGTCTGGCACCAGTGGGATTTGACCTGATAAATAAATGGTTGAGCCCCCCTTAATGCACACGCCTTGTGAATAGGTACCAATCGCTTGTGGCGCTTTTTCAGTTGAAACAATGTGTTTTTGCACAATTTAAATAGTAGTTGTTAGAATGTGCTAATTATAAGATATTTGATGCTTGGAGCCAAAATATTTTAAACTTTAAAAAAAGACTGTTACATCATTGACAAACACCTTATTTTTAAACACTGTCCATCGCCACGTCAGTTGATGATGTGATTAGTGTTATTGTAAAGATGTGATTAGTGTTATTGTAAAAGTATCAAAAGACGAGCAACTAATTTGCGATGCAATATCAATTAGACATAAGCCAATAGACGCTAATAGAGTTGATTTATTGCAACATATAAAAATAGCACTCGCCCATGAGTCAACCAACTTATCTAGGCACTGACTGCCATTTCATGATGATTGTTAGCCTAGACTTAATCACATGAACAAGCAAATGCTGTGGTTTTAATTATACGCTTTAACAAAAAAGCTCTAAAGTCGTCTCAACGGCGTGAGATGGCTTGACGATAATGAACGACTACATTTTGCACTAGGCAGGATTCCACCCAGACAAAAAACTGGTGGCATAAAATCATGATTGACAGTCAAAACCCTAACAAACTTACTACACTTCGTCAAGGGACGCTAACTCTTAAACCTTTGACTGAGTGTGACAAACTTGTTGGTATAATGACTCTGCCAATCAAGGATAAAAACGACTGCGAAATCGAGATTCTACTTTAGGATAGTGCAGGAAATGAGAGTATTTTATGCTACTAAGTTTGAATCTTATGTTTGTGCTTTTTTTGTGTCTAGGTTTTAACAGTGTCTATAAATTATTAAAGGGGTTATTTAGAGTATGATTGCGATTCTTTGTCCTCTGGTAACTTGATATGTCTGAAAATACCACTAATTATAATGCTCAAACCAAATTTAGCGATTTAGGTCTGTCTGATTCTATCCTTAAAGTATTAGATGATATTGGCTATGAAACGCCCTCTGCTATTCAAGCACAATGTATAGCCCATTTACTGAGTGGTGAAGACATCATTGGTCAAGCACAAACTGGCACTGGCAAAACAGCAGCGTTTACCCTGCCATTGTTAGACACCATTGATTTAACCAATGTTAGCCCTCAATTGCTGATTTTAGCACCCACGCGTGAACTTGCTATTCAAGTATCTGAAGCAGTGCAAACTTACGCCAGAGGCATGAAAGGCTTCCACGTGCTGCCAATTTACGGCGGGCAATCTTATGCTGTTCAATTGCGTCCTCTTAAGCGCGGCGTGCATTGCGTGGTCGCCACACCTGGCCGGGTAATGGATCATATCAAGCGTGGCACTTTGAAACTCGACAATCTGAAATCGTTCGTACTTGATGAAGCAGACGAAATGTTAAAGATGGGCTTTATTGATGACGTCAAATGGGTCATGGAACGTATCCCTGAAAAACGTCAAATCGCATTGTTTTCGGCCACCATGCCTAATATTATTAAAAAGGTAGCGGAAAAATTCTTACACAACCCTAAAATTGTCAAAATTAAATCCAAAACTGAAACCGCAACCACCATCAGCCAAAAATATATGCTGGTTAGCAATATGGCACAAAAACTCGATGCACTCACACGTATTCTTGAGGTCACTACCTTTAATGCAATGATTATTTTTGTGCGCACCAAAACACTAACCGTAGAACTTGCAGAAAAACTTGTCGCCAGAGGCTTTATAGCCGAGGCTATTAATGGCGACATTGCCCAAAATCAACGTGAACGTATTATCAATGGCCTTAGAAAAGGCAAAATCGATATTCTGATTGCTACCGATGTTGCCGCTCGCGGGCTGGATGTTGGGCGTATTTCTCATGTGGTTAACTATGATATTCCACAAGATGCAGAATCTTACGTACACCGTATTGGTCGCACAGGACGTGCAGGGCGCACAGGTGAGGCGATTTTGTTTATCTCGCATCGTGAGCGGCGTATGCTGCAAACTATTGAGCATGTTACCCGGCAAAAAATTGACCCTATTGAATTGCCCAGCGCGAAAATTATCAACGAGAAACGTATTGAAACTTTCAAGCAAAAAATATCAGAAACACTCAATAACCAAGATTTAAGCATTTTTGAGAAGTTAGTTGGTGAATATCAAAGCACCAATGACACCATTGAACCAATAAAAATTGCTGCCGCTCTGGCACTAATCGCACAAGGTAGTGAGCCGTTATTGTTATGCGAACAAGAGCTAAGTTTTGACAGAAAGCAAAAATCAGGCAAACAAAAAAATGTACCAATAACAGCCAATTCATTAAAAAATAATCCACAAATCCCAATGCGTAGATACAAAATTGAAGTGGGAAACAGCAACAATATCAAGCCTGGCAATATTCTTGGTGCTATTGCTAACGAAGCGGATATCAACAGTGAATACATTGGCGCAATTCAGATTTTTGATAATTTTTCAACCGTTGATTTGCCAGACGAAATGCCAAAAGCAACCTTTGAACTATTACAAAAAACAATTGTTAATGGCAAACGTCTGAACATTGTCGTGTTAACTGACAAAAATAACAAGGCGACTATTGGCAGTGGAATGCAACAAAAGCGCAACTTTGGGCGTAAAAAATTCTCTAAAAATGCCCATAATAATAAACGGTCTGAGCGTAATCATAATGGTGGCAAAAAGCGTAAATTTTCACGCCCCTCCTAGGCACAAAATTTAATTTGAAAGCCAATAACAAAAAATTTAAAAAAAAATATACGTACAATTTGTTGATTGCTACTAAAAAATTACGTTAAAATGACAGTTGCTGGTGATTCTATTTTATATCTTTGAAGTTATAAAAGTGGTATTTTCGGTATTTTTTTTAACTTTTAGGATGTAAAAATGTCTACAACAACAGGTAAAGTCAAGTGGTTTGACGCAAAAAAAGGTTTTGGTTTTATTGAACAAGAAAGTGGCGAAGATGTCTTCGTTCACTTTCGCGCTATTCAGGGTGATGGTTACAAATCACTCGAAGAGGGTCAAGAAGTTGAGTTCGAATTAGAAGATGGCGCAAAAGGTCCACAGGCTGCAAACGTACATCCACAATAATTTAATTATTATTTGGACTTAAAAACCCGGTTTAAACACTGGGTTTTTTATTGTCTAAAATAAATATTGGTTAAAATAAACCTATGAAAACATTTTATTGGTACGATTATGAAACCTTCGGCATAACTCCAAAAACCGACCGAATTGCGCAATTCGCTGGTATTCGTACCGATGAACAGTTAAACGTTCTTGATGAACAGATGTTTTATTGCAAGCCCACTAACGATTGCCTGCCGTCGCCTGAGTCCTGTTTCGTTACAGGAATAACACCACAATTATGTAATAGAAAAGGTGTGATTGAACACGAATTTATTGGCAAAATAAATCATGAATTTACCACACCAAATACTTGCATAGTTGGCTATAACTCAATTCGTTTTGACGATGAATTTACCCGTTATGGCTTATATCGTAATTTTTTTGACCCTTATGCTTGGCACTGGAAAAATGGCAATACACGCTGGGATATTCTTGATGTTGTGCGCCTGTGTTATGCGCTGAAAAAACACACAAGTCTCAAATGGGTTTATGACGAAAACGCTCAGCCAATTTTCAAACTCGACCAACTCTCGTTGGCAAACGGTATTGAACACGCTAATGCACATGACGCGCTGGCTGATGTGCGTGCTACCATTGCAATTGCTAAAATTATCAAAGATACTCAATCGCAATTATTTGATTACGCCTTTAGCCTGCGTGAGAAAAAAATTGTAGCAAATAAAATCAAGCTGTTTGAGCCGATGTTGCACACTTCTGGCATGTATCCAGCGCAACTCTCTTGCACGCGCTTATCGGTTGCACTGGCGTATCATCCAGAATATAGTGATCGCGCGATTGTTTTTAATCTTGATCAAGACCCAACAATATTATTAACACTAGACGCTAAAGTGCTCAAAGACTTGATGTTTACCAAACAATCAGCATTGCCAAAAGGGGTTGAACGCCTACAAATTAAAGAGCTAATTTTTAACAAAAGTCCAATGTTTGTACCGAATGTGCGCAATCTTGAGCCAAAAATTATCAAACAATTACAAATCGATATGCGACAATGTATGCAATACTTAGATTTTATTAACAACAACCAATTGGCAATTAGTAAAGTTGTGCACGATTTGTACAAAAATAACCAAGCGCGCAAGCCAACGCCTGACGTTGACCAATCTTTATATGATGGCTTTACCGACAATGCAGACCAGCGCATTTTTCAACAAATACAAACTCTGAGCACTGATGAGTTAAAGGATTTTCACCCAAAATTTAAAGATGAAAAATTATTAACTTTGCTGATGCACTTCAAAGCACGCAACTACCCTGAATCACTCAGCTCAGACGAACAAGAATACTGGTTTGAAACGCTACAAGCCAGAGTGCAATCTGGTGAAAATGGCTACTTAAATATCGATGACTACTTGAAACGTATTCAACAAATGCGCAGCCAATATGCTGACAAGGCAACCCTCTGGCAACAACTTGAAACTTACGCAGAGTCCTTCTTCTGATGCTACTAATAAAATGTCTTAAAAAAAACTGCAAACATAGGTATTTTACTATTCAACTAACTTAGGGTATAATTTTTGCTCATTAAGTAAAATGGGCAAAATAAAAATGAACGCTGAGACTCGTAGTGAAATGTTTGGTCGGTTATTAAAAAAAATACCCAACCCAACCACAGAATTAAATTATTCAACTGCGTTTGAATTACTCGTTGCCGTTACACTATCAGCTCAAGCAACAGATAAAAGTGTCAACAAAGTTACCGATAAACTCTTCCCGATTGCCAACACTCCTGAAACCATCTCTGAACTTGGCGAGAACACACTCAGAAATATAATAAAAACTATTGGGTTGTTCAACTCAAAAGCCAAACATATTATTCAAACCTGCAAAATTTTGATTGATAAATACAACTCTCAAGTGCCAGAAACCCGTAAAGAACTCGAAGCCTTGCCCGGTGTTGGTCGTAAAACTGCCAATGTGGTTCTTAATACCGCCTTTGGTCACCCAACTATTGCGGTGGATACCCATATCTATCGAGTTGCTAATCGCACTGCAATTGCTAGTGGCAAAACGGTATTAGAAGTAGAAAAAAAGCTGGTTAAATTCATTCCTGATGAATACCGCGTCCCTGCGCATCACTTGATGATTTTACATGGTCGTTACACTTGCAAGGCTCGCTCTCCACTTTGCAATGAGTGTATTTTGCTTGATCTTTGTGAATACGAAGAAAAGAATTTATAAAGACTTAGCATAGAGTTTTATGCTTTACACGCAAGATAGAACCGAGCAACGCCAATTTCTTGCCAATGCTTGGCAAAAATTGTTAAATAAGCAAGCGCTTAACCCACTTGAAAATCAACTCATAAAAATTATTGCACTACATCCAGAGTATCACGCATTGATTCAAGACGTGAAATCTGACTACTTTGTTGAACAAGGTGAGGTCAATCCATTTTTACACATCAACTTGCATTTAGCACTTACGCAACAATTATCCATCAGCCAGCCAGCAGGTATTCAGGACTATTATCAAAAAACACTCAACAAAATTAAAAACCCGCACGAAGCACAGCACAGGATAATGGATTGCATTGCACAAATGATTTTTACCGCGCAAAAAAGTAATGCGTCAATGAATCCTCAAGCTTATATTGAGTGCTTAAAATTACAATGTCGATAAATTCTCACATTGAAAAACACTTAAACCAACACATTAGTAGCAAACAACTGGTTGGTACGGGCTTGTTTGAAGCCTATCAAGTTACTTTAGGTAACAATCAAAAAGTTTTTATTAAAGTGCAAAATCAGCACAATCAACAACTTATTGATGAAGGCAAAGCGTTGATTTTATTGGGCAATACTATTCACACACCCAAAGTATTGGGCAGTTGTGAACAATGCTTAATACTGCAGTGGATTCAGCCAGCAAACAACCCAAACTATCAAGCAGAAATAGGGTTTGCACTCGCTAGGCTGCATCAAAATACCCAGCCCTATTTTGGCTTTCACAGCGACAATACCATTGGACAAACACCACAACCAAATGCCGTTAATCAACGATTAAGCAACTGGGCTGCGTTTTATTGGCAATATCGTTTGCTACATCAAATTGAACTGGCTAAGAAAAATAAACGACTCAGTGCCGGAGAATACCAACAATTATTACGCGTAGAGTGCCTTTTGCCAGGCCTATTAGATGACAACATCAAGCCGTCATTACTACATGGCGACTTGTGGTCAGGCAATGTGTTAAGTGGCAAACACCATCCAACTTTCATCGATCCTGCTTGTTATTACGGACATCGGGAAATCGACTTTGCCTTAACTTTTATGTTTGGCGGATTCTCAAGCGACTTTTACAACAGTTATGAAACTGTTTACCCGCTAGAAAGTGACTTTGAAAAACGCAAGCCTCTATACATGCTTTATCATTATTTAAACCATTTGAATATTTTTGGCGTTGCCTATCACGCCAGTGTACTAGCATGCACTACACAACTGCATTTAAGTTGTGTTAACAAACCAGTGTATAAAAACAAAAACAAAACTCTCAAATAATACTCATTATGTTGTATTATAAGTCCTTATAGAATATTTTTTAATATTTTTTAATATTTTTTAATATTTTTTAATATTTTTTAATCAACAACAAAGGATGTACGCTATGGATAAAATATTTAAAAAAGTACAGGACAAGGACTTTCGTGCAAAATTGACTACGAACCCTAAAAAACATCTAGCAGAGATTTATGGTGGGGAGTACGCTGATGCCGAGTACGTTGTGGTTACTTGCACCAAAGATATTACCTACATTGCGATGCCAAGCTCAGACCAAGCTCTTAACACAGAACAACTGAGTGCTATTAATGCCGCTGGCACCGTAGGATCGGCAAGTTCAGCTGGCACCGTAGGCTCGTTTCTTTCCACTGTCAGCTCAGCTGGCACGGTAGGTACAGCAGGTAGTGCTAATGTTAATGTTAATAACGATATTCGCAGTTAAGGAGAAAACCAATGATGAATACAGAACAACTTTATAACAAAGAATTTCGCCAACAACTTAGAGCCAACCCAAAGCAGGCGTTAATAAAATTGGGCGAAGTGCAACAGAATTATGAATACGTTGTGCATAGCAATTCTAAAACAACTTTTTATTTTGTGATGCCTAGTCAATCTCTACTAGAAGCCAACTTGTCGTCAATCCAAGCAGCAGCCGTTGCTAATTTGAATAACGTTGGTACAGCCGGGTCTGCTGGATCTGCTAGCTCTGTGAGTAGTGTTACAACCACAATTGGTAGTGTGGGATCCGTTGGTAGTTTAGGTAGTGCTGGTAGCGTTAACTTTCATGCGAATATTTAAACGTATAAGAATCAACTTGCTTGGATGCTATTTAGTATTTAGCATTTGACAAAATTGGCTAACAGCTGTAAACCATCCTGTTGGGATTTTTCAGGATGAAATTGCACAGCAAATAGTTGGTCTTTGGCAACCGCACAAGCAAAATCCACACCGTAGTTGCTACTGCCTGCTACTAAGTTTGAATCTTGCACTTGTACATAATAACTGTGCACACTGTAAAAACGTGAATTATCATCAATATTATGCCAAAGCGGATGAGACATGGTTTGTTTAACAGTGTTCCACCCCATGTGCGGGATTTTTAATGCACTTTTGGGAAAACGTACCACGTCACCAAAAAGAATAGACAAGCCCTGCGTGCCGCCATTCTCTTCAGAAAAATCAAACAACAATTGCAAGCCTAGACAAATACCTAAAAAAGGTTTTTCAGCAGCAGCACGTTTAATAACTTCAACCAAGCCATAGGTGTTGAGTGCTTGCATACACGCTCCCATTGCACCCTGACCTGGAAAGACAATACGATCTGAATTATGAATTAACTCAGGATTATCTGTTAGTAAGATATTGTCATTCGGCGCAACGTATTCTAGTGCTTTTTGCACACTGCGTACATTGCCCATGCCATAGTCAATAATGGCAATGCTTTGCATCTATAAACTACCTTTGGTTGATGGAATAACGCCCTGTTGACGTTTATCCACAGTAGTTGCCATACGCAATGCTCTGCCAAAGGCTTTAAAAATGGTTTCAGCTTGGTGATGGGCATTTATCCCCTTTAGATTGTCAATATGCAATGTAACAAGTGCATGATTAACAAAGCCTTGGAAAAATTCAGCAATCAAATCGACATCAAAGGTGCCGATCATCGCACGGGTAAAGTTCACATTTAACGCTAACCCTGGGCGACCAGATAAATCCAAAACCACACGTGAAAGTGCCTCATCGAGTGGTACATAAGCGTGCCCATAACGAGTTAGTCCCTTTTTATCGCCCACTGCTTGGGTAAAAGCCTGTCCTAAAGTGATGCCAATATCTTCCACACTATGGTGATCGTCAATCTGTGTATCGCCATCACATTTAATGGTTAAATCCATTAAGCCATGACGGGCAATCTGATCTAGCATATGGTCTAAAAATGGCACACCAGTATCAATATTGGCCTTACCTGTTCCGTGTAAATTCAGTGCTACATCAATATCGGTTTCGTTGGTTTTTCTTGATACTCTTATCATTGCTTTGATTGCTTTTATTATCTACAATTATGTAAAGGGCTCATAGATATTCTTCAATTAAAATTTCAGCAATTTGGATGCTGTTGAGTGCTGCCCCTTTGCGAATATTATCAGAAACCACCCACAAATTTAAACCTTTTTCATGGCTGATGTCTTCACGAATACGACTCACAAACGTATCGTCATGATTAGTGGCTTCAGTAAACGGCGTGGCATAACCGCCATTTTTTTGTTGATCCATTACTATTACCCCATTTGCCTCAGACAAAATTTTTGTGGCTTCGGCAACGCTAATTTTGCTTTTGGTTTCGATATTAATGGCTTCAGAATGTCCATAAATCACTGGCACACGTACTGCTGTTGGATTCACCAAAATGTTGTCATCTTCAAAAATTTTTTGCGTCTCCCATACCATTTTCATTTCTTCCTTAGTGTAACCATTATCTTGAAATACATCAATATGCGGAATCACATTAAAAGCAATTTGCTTAGGGTAAACACTCAGCACTTCAATGGGCTGACCATTTAGCAATCTCACACTTTGCTCAGTCAGCTCAGTAATGGCTGATTTTCCCGACCCAGAAACCGCCTGATAAGTCGCCACATTAATACGGATGATACCCGCTACATCATAAATCGGCTTGAGTGCCACCAGCATCTGAATGGTTGAACAATTCGGATTGGCAATAATATTACGCTGGGTGTAACCCGCAATGGCATGTGGATTCACTTCTGGCACCACCAAAGGCACATCTGCATCACGGCGAAAATGCGCGGTATTATCAATCACCACACAACCAACTTGTGCTGCAATCGGTGCATATTTTTCAGAAATATCACCACCTGCTGAAAACAAACCAATTTGCGCCTTTGAGAAATCAAACATATCTAAATCTTGTACTGTCCAACTTTTGCCCTGGCAAAATACTTTTTTGCCGGCAGAATTGACACTGGCAAGCGGATATAAATTATCAATGGGAAAGTTACGCTGCTCTAAAATCGACAAAATGGTTTCACCAACTGCGCCTGTTGCACCTACTACAGCAATATTAAACTTCTTGTTCATAGTATTAGAAATTGAAAATTACAAAAAAAATAGCATTATACTTGAGTTTTAAACCGTGTTTTCTTTGTCGGAGATAGGCTATGTTTTGTCTGTTTGGTTTTTATATTTTTCACCTGTTTTATCTGCTTTTATTGCCCATGATTCAATTTGCTCAGATTAAATAGTAAATTTCAATCTATCAGCCTCCTTATTGTCTTTTTGAGAGATTACTTTATATACCGCTTTACTTGTCTCTTATGTTATCTGTGCTAATTGAGAGATAAGCGTGCTGGCCTAAGCGAGATTTTATTTTTATAGCAGTAGTCTTTTAATTTTGACATATTTATTTAAACCGCATTATCAATATCAACAAACCGATAATCCAACTCAAACTTTTCACTCAGATGTTGGCACAGGGCTTGCACACCATAGCGTTCAGTAGCATGATGCCCTGCTGAGATAAATATCATATTATTTTCTTTAGCAATGGCAGGGATTTGTTCAGAAACTTCGCCAGTAATAAAACAATCTGCACCGATTTCAATGGCATGCTCAATGTAGGTTTGTGCGCCACCCGTACACCAGGTGATTTTTTTGATGGGTTTGTTATCACCAAATGCTAACGGCTTATGGCCTAGTGATTTCTCAATCTTTTCCACAAGGATGGACAAAGTCAAATCAACCTCACCCTGCCATACCAATGTGTCGCCAATCGGTGTCGGATTATGAATGTTTAACCGCTTGGCAAGCTGAATGTTGTTACCAACTATGAGATGGGCATCAAGTGGTAGATGATAAGCAAATAAATTAATGTCATGGTCTAATAATGCCTTAATACGATTTTTTTTAATACCAGTAATTTTGGCATCTTCATTTTTCCAAAAAAAACCATGATGCACAAACAGTGCATCAACCCTTAAATCAATTGCTGCTTTTATTAAATCCTGATTGGCACTCACCCCAGCAATGATTTTATGAATGGCGTATTTGCCTTCAATCTGCAAACCATTGGGGCAATAATCAGCAAACTTGTCAACACTCAAATAATCCGCACAATAAGCGGATAAAGCCTTATGATTGATCATAGAATTTTCTCACAATAATGATAAATTGTTGGTTTTGCATGCCGTTGCCTACACTAACACGCAAGCAGTTATCAAGTTGTGGTACGTTTGATAAATTCTTAATTAACACGCCACTTACCTTCAAATACTCAAACAAATCATTGGCATTAGGTGCTTTAAATAAAATAAAGTTAGCTTGCGATGGATAGACCTTTAAACACTTTATATCACCAAGTACTGCTGATAAAAACTGACGCTGAGTAAGAATGATATTAGCGTTTTTTTTAATTTCATCGTATTGTTGCAGTAAAAAATTACTACTGATTTGAGTTAAAGTGTTAATGTTGTAAGGCAGGCGTAATTTATTCAGTTGCGCTACCGTGGTTTGGCTACCAATTAACAACCCTAAACGTAAGCCTGCAAAACCGATTTTCGACACAGTTCGCAATAATACCAAATTTGAATATTGGTTAATATCGTTTAAAAAACTATCATCTGCATAGGCATAATACGCTTCGTCAAGCACCACCAAAGCATCGGTTGATTTGATAATGGCCTCAATATCAGTCCGCTTAAAGGCATTGCCTGTAGGGTTATTCGGATAGGCGATAAAAATCAATTTTGGCGTATGTTTAGCGATCGCTGTTTGCATGACAGGAAGGTCAATTTCAAAATCCTCATCCAGCGGCACACCTACATAATTAAGATGAGTGAATTTGGCAATCATTTCATACATCACAAAACTTGGCTCAATACTCAAAATTGTATCACCAGCATCACAAGCCAATGCCAATAGTTGTATTAGCTCATCGGAGCCATTACCTAATAGTACGCCAAATTCATCGGCAATATTCATTAACAGGCGTAAGGTTTGTTGCAATTCTATCGCACTTGGGTCTGGGTAGCGATTGAGCTGAACATCAGACAAATAAGCCAAGTATTGAGTGGTTAATTCATCAGACAAGGCAAATGGAGATTCCATTGCATCAAGTTTAATCATACCGCTAGAATCAGGAACATGATAGGTATTAACGGCCTGAATATCACGGCGTAACCAATTGTTAATAAAACTCACGATGTTTGCCTATTCAAATGATATTGCATGCTACCCACACTCTTGGCATTTAATAAAGTCTGATAAGTGTAGTCTAGTGCTTGCTGGCAAGCATCTTGTATTGTCAAATCTTGTGCAACTAAAGCAGCAACAGCACTAGCAAGTGTACAACCAGAGCCATGATAATCACCCGACAACTTCTCATAAGTGTAGGTTTTCATCAATTTAGCGTTTTGATATAAACGATGTTCAATCTCAAAATCCGATATATCGGTTCTGGTGACTAAAACCCAATTACAATTTAATTTTTGTACAGCTTTTTGCTCATTTTGTTCGCCTGCTAAAGCTCGTAATTCTGTTAGATTAGGGGTGATGATTTTTGTGATTGGTAATAATTTTCGAACCAAGGCAGCAATTAAGGGTTTATCTAAAAAATCAAAATCGCTACTAGATTTTATAATTGGGTCAAGAATAATGGTTTTATTTTTAACCAATTGAGCAATCACTTTGATTTGCTCAACCGACGACAACAGTCCGATTTTTACCACTGCAAAATCCACGTCTTCTTGCAAATGATTAAATTGCTGGATGATTAAATCACTGTCCACTTCATTCAAGCTTTTAACTGAGACGGTACTTTGCACCGTTAAATTGGTGATAATTGATAGCGGTGTCAGCCCAAACTGGTTGATGGTTTCAACATCAGCCACTATCCCTGCACCGCCACAAGGGTCAAGCCCTGAAAAAACTAAAACACTGTCCAATTATTTACTTTCTTGTTTGATAAGATAATCCACCACGTTGAGCATTTCAACGTGTGAGCCTGCATGGGCAGCATCGGTCCAATACTTACCATTTACCACAATCACTGGCACACCTTTGACTTGGTATTTAGTGGTATTAATTTTGGCCTTATTGGTCTTAACCCGCACGCTAAAAGAATCAAAAGCCTTTTCAACGCTACGCGCCTCTACACCAAAACTTGCCACCCAGTCAATAAAGCTATCCTTAGAGTTAAAACGCTTATTACGCTGATGAATTGCCTCAAATAAAACACTGTGCAACTTATCCAATAAATTTAACTCTTCAAGCACAAAATAAAAGATTGCACCATTTAACCAACGCTCTGAAAACATCGCAGGCTGACGTAAAAACTGTGCATTACTGGGTAGTTTCTTAGTCCAAGCACTTAACATCGGCTCAAGATTATAACAATGTGGGCAGTAATACCAAAATAATTCTCGCACCTCAACCTTATCGCCAGTGACCGTTTTAACGGGTTTATCCAATACCACATAATCAACGCCCGCTTCATAGTCAGCATGTGCAAAGATAGATAAAGTTAATAGTAAAACCAGTAGTATTTTATTCATAGTTATTTCTCGTTTAAAATTTCAATATTATACGACTTTAATGTCGCCATGGTTGCGTTCAACTGCGTGTAATTTTTGCCCTCAATCGGATGAATACCTTGAGGATTTAACTGCGTTAGCGGTGCCAGCACAAAACTATACTTCAAAATATCATCTCTGGGTAGATTGTATTTTGCATCAATAACATTGTCATACAACACCAAATCTAGATCAATTTGTCGAGAAGAAAACTTGGTTTGCATTCTATCTCTGCCTTGTCTATCTTCAATATTATGCAAAATCTGCACCACGTCAGAAACGGCTAAGTTGGTAGTTGCATTTACCCCCACGTTATAAAAGTCGTCGCCGTCAAAGCCTTCGGCAGGACTTTGGAAAACATTTGAACAAACTATCTCAAAAAAGTTTAGTTTTAGCGCATCAAGTGCCAAAGAAATATTTTTTCTGCGGTCTTGATTAGAGCCAATATTGATATGAAGTTTAGCCACGATAACGCTCAATAATCACTCCTACACCGCGCGCACCTGTTACTGCTTCACCTTTGTTTAGGGTTAATTTAACTTTTTCTACCTTAAATTCGTTAAGAATAATCTGTGTAATTTTTTCCGCGAGTGTTTCTACCAGTTGGAATTTACTAGCCTTAACAAATTCAATGAGTCGTTTAGCGACTGCTTTGTAATCTAGAGTTTGGTCAATATGGTCTGTTTTAGCCGCAACGCTAGTATCAAAACCCATCTCAATATTCAACGTAACGTCTTGGCGAATTTGTCGCTCCCAATCGTAAATACCAATCACCGTGTCAATTTTCAAGCCTTGAATAAAAACAATATCCATCTATAATTAGCCTTTTTATCATTAAAATATTGAAAATTATATGCTACTCACACTTATTATTTGTGCCTATCTGCTAGGCTCAATTTCGATAGCCATTATTGTTTGCAAAATTTTCAACTTGCCTGACCCTAGAACCCGAGGTTCAAACAACCCAGGGGCGACCAACGTGCTTAGAATTGGCGGCAAAAAAGTTGCCATTATCACCTTACTTGGAGACGGGCTAAAAGGCTTGGTACCAGTACTCGTGGCACAATATCTGGGGCTGAATTTATTGACGATAACACTGATTGCCATGGTGGCCTTTTTAGGTCATGTCTATCCCATCTTTTTTGGTTTTAAGGGTGGCAAAGGGGTGGCAACTTTTCTAGGCAGTTTGCTTGCTATGAATTATTTAATCGGCTTAAGTTTTGCACTAACTTGGCTATTAATTGCTAAAGTGCTAAAAATTTCATCGCTCTCAGCATTAATTGCAACGCTGCTCACACCCATTTATTTTTATTTTATTACTCATAATCTAGAGGCAACGTATGTAATTAGTATTATCTGTATTTGGATTTTTATTACTCATCGAAACAATATTAAAAGAATATTTGCAGGAAATGAGTCCAAAGTTTAAGACCCAATCAAATAGTTTTTAAGTTTTGATACTCACACCTTTTTTTAATAAATAAAAAGCCACCCCTGCCAAAATAGAAATCATCGTCAATAGTACTAAAATTGAGGTGATAAAATCAGAGTTGCTGGTGCCTAAAAAGCCTAATCTAAAAGCGTCCACCATATAGTATATTGGATTAAATTTACTCACTCCTTGCCAAAATGTTGGCAAAATTTCGATGCTATAAAACATCCCGCCAAGATAGGTCATCGGCAACAATATAAAAGTAGGTACGATAGAAATATCATCAAATGATTTGGCAAACACTGCATTAATAAATCCTGCCAAAGAAAATAAAATGGCAGTCAATAAAAAAGTACTCAAAGCAATAAAAATATTGTCAATGGTAAAATCTACAAAAAACGAAACGGTAATAAAGACCCCTAGTCCAACCACAAAACCACGCGCCACTCCACCCGAGATATAGCCGAACAAAATCACCCAATGCGGTACAGGCGACACCAATAATTCTTCAACGCTACGGTTAAACTTTGCCAAGAAAAATGATGCAACGGTATTGGCATAAGCATTTTGAATCACAGTCATAAGAATAATGCCAGGGATGATAAAGTACAAATAATCCACACCTTGCATCAGCCCAATACGTTGACCCATTAGTCCGCCAAAAATCAGCAAATACAGCGAGGTGGTAATAATCGGCGGAAAAATAGTTTGTACCCAGATTCTTGAAAACCTCAATATTTCTTTAATAACAATCGTTTTATAGGCAACCCACATACTAGTTTTTAGTCAAATGTAAAAATAGTGTTTCAAGACGATTTTGGCTATTACGTACATGGTCAATGTTAATACCTTGTTCAGACAACGCTGTCAACGCATCTGTAATGCTCATACCGGGCTTAAGCACTACTTTGAGTGCGTAGTCGTCTAATTTATCAATCATAAAATTTGCTTCAAATATCAATTCGGGTAGTTTTTCAACGCTTTCTAAAATTAAAGCCTGCTGTGAGACACGCGCCAAAAGTTTTTTCATACTAGTTTGCTCGATGACTTCTCCTTGATTCAAAATAGCAATGTTTCGACACAAAGACTCAGCCTCTTCTAAATAATGGGTGGTAAGAATAACGGTCATCCCACGTTTATTGAGTTCAGTTAAAAACGCCCACATCGAACGGCGAATCTCCACATCAACTCCAGCAGTAGGCTCATCAAGAATGAGTATTTTTGGATGATGAATCAAGGCTCTTGCCAACATCAATCGCCTTTTCATACCACCTGAAAGCGTTTTAGCCATTTCTAGGCGCTTATCCCATAACTCTAAACGTTTGAGTAGAATTTCAGCATATTCCTTTGCCGCATGACGATTAATGCCGTGATAACCCGCCTGATTAATCAAAATCTCCTCAATCGGTTCAAACGGATTAAAGTTAAATTCTTGAGGCATCAGGCCAATCAGTCGCTTTACTTGATTAGGTTGCTCAACTTGATTAATACCCAGTATGCTAATATCACCAGCGGTTTTATTCAGCAAGGCGCAAATAATACCAATCATAGTGGTTTTTCCTGCGCCATTATTACCAAGTAGCGCAAAAAAATCACCTTCCTCAACTTGTAAATCAATGCTTTTTAAAGCGACAAATTGGTTGTTATAAACTTTGGTCAACTGTGATATTTTCAGTGCATTCATATGAAACAATATTTTACATTTATAGCAAGATTTTTGCGATAATAATTGGCTTTAGAACATATCAGAGTTTCACTATGATTAAAAATATAGAATTGCCCGATATTGGTGATTTTGATGAGGTTGAAGTTATTGAGATTTTAGTAGCTGTTGACGACAAAATTCAAGCAGATGACAGCATAATTACCTTAGAGAGTGATAAAGCTTCAATGGAAATTCCCTCTCCATCAGCAGGAATAGTTACACAAATTAACATCAATCTTGGTGATAAAATCAAACAGGGTGATTCGCTAATTAATCTTGAAACCAGCAAAGAATCTGCAAACAACACAAAGTCCAGTGGCTCAAGTGCTAAATTAACAACAGAATCAAGCACAAAAATTATGCCCGTTGTGGTGCCTGATATTGGTGATTTTGACGAAGTAGAAGTGATTGAGGTATTGGTATCTGTCGGTGATGATTTATCTAAAGAAGACAGTATTATTACCTTAGAGAGCGACAAAGCCTCAATGGAAATACCAACCCCAATTGCTGGGAAAGTTGTTGACATTAAAGTCAGTTTGGGTGATCAAGTTACTCTGGGTGATTTAATTCTTGAAATACAAAGCAGTGGTGCTACCCAAACCGAGCAGGTAGCATCACCAATAGCCCCATCACCCGCTCAGCCAGTTACCGTGCCAACCCCAACAACCAATATTAATGAGTCCATCTCTAATATACCAGCAGGTGATTCTCACGCATCGCCCACTATTCGCAAACTGGCTAGAGAACTTGGTGTGGACTTATCCAAGGTCTCAGGCACGGGACAAAAAGGCAGAGTGCTAGACACCGACTTAAAAGGCTATGTCAAACAAATAATGACCAACGGCAGTGGCGCTACGTTACCAAAAGTGCCTGTTATTGATTTTTCTAAATTCGGCGAAGTTGAAACCACTGCACTATCTCGAATCAACAAAATCTCAGGCAAACATTTAACTGCTTGCTGGCTTAATATTCCCCATGTTACTCAATTTGACGAAGTTAATATTGACAAGATGGAGAGCTATCGACAAGCACAAAAATCCCAAGGCGTAAAACTTACGCCATTAGTTTTCATTATGCAAGCAGTGGTTGAAACACTTAAAAAACACCAACGGTTTAACGCCTCGTTAGATGAATCTAGTGAAAATTTGATTATCAAAAAATATTACAATCTTGGCATTGCCATGGATACGCCAAAAGGCCTTGTGGTGCCAGTGATTCGTGATGTGGATAAAAAATCTGTGGTGAAATTAGCCGACGAACTCAGACAAACCTCACAAAATGCACGCGAAGGCAAGCTCAAGCCTACCGACATACAAGGTGCTGGTTTTACCATTTCCAGCCTCGGTGGCATTGGTGGTACACAATTCTCGCCAATTGTTAATGCACCAGAGGTGGCTATTTTAGGTGTGTCTCGCTCATTCATGAAACCTGTCTGGGATGGTGAGGCGTTCAAGCCAGCACTCACGCTACCACTTGCCCTTTCGTATGACCATCGCGTGATTGATGGTGCTCAAGGTGGGCGTTTTATGGCAGATTTAGCTACCTTATTAAGCGAGGCTAATTATGATTAAAACTCAAGTTGTAGTAATTGGTTCGGGGCCTGGTGGTTATACCGCAGCGTTTCGTGCAGCCGATTTAGGCTTAGAAGTAATTTTAGTTGAGCGCTATGAAAATCTCGGTGGAGTGTGTTTGAATGTCGGTTGTATCCCGTCCAAAGCTTTACTACACACTGCGCAAATTATTAGCGAGGCACAAGAAGTTCAACATTCGGGAGTGTGTTTTAACACCCCAATCATTGATATTAATGGTGTACGCAGCAACAAAGAAGACATTGTCAGCAAACTAGCTTTCGGCATCAGTGCCCTAGCAAAAGCTAGAAAAGTCTCCATTGTAAAAGGTTACGCCAAATTCACTGGTAGCAAACAAATCACTGTTGATACTGGTGAAGTGATTGAATTTGAGCACTGCATCATTGCCGCAGGCTCACGCGTGAGTAAAATTCCCGGTTTTCCGTTTGATAATCCACGCGTTATGGATTCTACCGACGCCTTAGAGTTAGACAGCATACCAAAACGCCTATTGGTAGTCGGCGGCGGCATTATCGGACTAGAAATGGCAACGGTTTATCATGCCCTTGGTAGTGAAATCACCGTAGTTGAACTCGACGCTCAGCTGATTCCTGCTGCCGATAAAGATATTGTCAATCCATTACTAAAACGCATTAAAAAGCAATATGCCAATATATTCTTAAATACCAAAGTTAGTAGTATGGAAGCTCAAAAAGCTGGCATTAAAATTGGTTTTGAAGGCAGCAGTGCGCCTGAATTTGATACCTTTGATAAGGTTCTGGTTGCTATTGGTCGCACACCAAACGGTAAACTAATTGATGCTGATAAAGCTGGCATTAAAGTTGATGAGTGGGGCTTTATCCCCGTTGACAAACAAATGCGTACCAATATTAACAATATTTTTGCTATCGGTGACATTGTTGGTCAGCCAATGCTGGCTCACAAAGCGGTGCACGAAGCAAAAGTTGCCGCTGAGGTAATTGCAGGACACAAATCAGGCTTTGATGCGCTCACCATTCCCTCAGTTGCCTACACTGACCCAGAAGTAGCCTGGACTGGAAAAACCGAACAAGAGCTTAAAGATAGCTCCATTGCATATGAAAAAGGCGTATTTCCTTGGTCAGCCAGCGGACGTAGCCTAAGTATTGGCAGAAACGAAGGCGTAACCAAAGGCTTATTTGATGCCAAAACTGGCAGAATTTTAGGCATGGGTATCTGCGGCACTAATGCAGGCGAGTTAATTGCTGAAGCGAGCTTGGCAATTGAAATGGGCTGCGATATGTCAGACATCGCGCTCACTATCCATCCACATCCAACCCTGAGCGAGACCACAGCTTTTGCAACTGAAATGGCAGAGGGCACAATTACCGATTTATTACCGCCAAAACGCAAATAATCTGATTTCAGTAAGCAAGGCTTACTGAAGAATCAAAAATAAGAAAAAGATGACAAAAGTTAATTTTAAAAGATAATAAGGATACGGGTAATTAGACTTCCCTTACCCGAAAAATATTTAAGACAATTTTGCACGAATCAACCCAGAGACAACACTCATATCTGCCTTAGTATCTAGCTGAGGTTTGAGTATAGCCATTAACTTGCCCATATCTGCCATCGAACTAGCACCACTATCGGCAATGGCTTTATCGACTGCTGCTACAACTTCCGCTTGCGAGAGTTGCGCTGGCATATAGTGATTGATAATGTTTAACTCTGCCTGTTCAACAGCCACCAAGTCAGCCCTGCCAGCATCTGAGAATTGTGCAATAGAATCTTTACGTTGTTTGATCATTTTTTGAATTACTGCCACCACTTGCGTGTCAATTAATTCGATACGCTCATCCACTTCTTTTTGTTTAATAGCAGCTAAAATCATACGAATGGCTTTCAGCGCGCCTTTATTTTTGTCTTTCATAGCTGACTTCATGTCAGCAATAACACGAGATTTTAGTTCAGACATTTCTGCGTCTTGACACTTTCTTGCATGCCTTTCATATAAGTATATACTGGAACAATTTCACCTTCTACCATAAGATTTAAGTAAAATTTGATAGATTTATTTGATTTTGTTGCATCAAAAGAAACATTGTTATGTCTTTTTTAAAATAAACCTACCTTTAGTGCTACCTAAAAAATTCATCTATATTATCAATTAATTTAAAACTCAATACATTTTTTTACGACGAATACGATTCTTTGCCATTTCTTTATGAGTGCGTTTCACTGCAGCGGCTTTCATACGCTTATTAACCCAAGTCGGTTTTTCATAAAATTCTTTTTTTCTAACATCGGTGATAACACCAGCTCTGTCACATGAACGACGAAAACGACGTAGGGCAATATCAAAAGGTTCGTTCTCTCTTACTTTAATTGATGGCATATTTTATATTTTTCCTTTATGAATCAGTCTAAACTATTTGTCTTACTCTGCTGCTATGGCATCAGTGTCAACTTCTACAGTTGAGCTACTATCAAAATCAACCAATTGGACAATCGCCATAGGCGCCTTGTCGCCAGCACGAAAACCCGCTTTAAGAATGCGAATATAGCCACCAGGACGGTCTTTGTAAAACGGACCCAACTCAGTGAATAATTTAGCAACCATCGCGTCATCACGCAATTTAGCAAATGCATTACGACGATTAGCAACGCTATCGCTCTTAGCCTTAGTAATGAGTGGCTCAACCACACGTCTAAGTTCTTTTGCTTTGGGCAAGGTGGTTTTAATGGTTTCGTGCAAAAACAACGCGTTTGCCATATTCTTGAACATTGCCTTTCGATGAGGCGCATTACGATTGAGTTGTCTGCCTGACTTTCTGTGTCTCATGTGTTTCCCTTTATTCCTTATTCACTCATTAAATCAACAGGTGGCCAATTTTCAATGGCTACACCTAATTCAAGACCTTTTTCAGTTAATACTTCTTTAATTTCATTCAGTGATTTACGACCCAAATTAGGGGTTCTTAATAAATCTTGCTCAGACTTTTGAATCAAATCACCGATGTAGTAAATTTGCTCTGCTTTTAGGCAATTGGCACTACGCACGGTCAATTCTAACTCATCAACTGCTGCTAATAATTGTGGATCAAAATCACCAGAAGTTGGCAATGCTGCCGCTTCTTCAACCAACTCTAGTTCAACAAATGAAGATAATTGCTCTTGTAAAATTGTTGCTGCACGCTTAATGGCTGCTTCGGCATCAATCGAGCCATTAGTTTCAAGAATAATATCCAGCTTATCGAGATTAACTTTTTGCTCAACACGGGCAGCTTCTACGGTAAAATTAACGCGTTTAATCGGCGAAAAACTTGCATCTAACTGCATGCCGCCAATAGTTAATGCCCCACCATCACGCGCAACCGCTGTATCATAACCAATACCTGTGCCGATTTTAAGCGTTAGTCGCATATGTGCGCCATCGTTTAGTGTTGCAATCACTTTGTCGCCATTAAAGACTGCAATGTCGGTGCCGTTTACTTCAATATCAGCCACCGTAATTTCACATGGGCCTTTTTTGTCAATTACCACTTCAGCATTGCTACCAACATTGAGTGCAACAGAGGCTTCTTTGAGGTTTAACAAAATATCTAACACATCTTCTTGCACACCATCAATGGTAGAGAACTCGTGCATCACACCATCAATTGCCACTTCAGTGATGGCAGAACCAACCATAGAAGACAAAAGTGTTCTTCTAAGGGCGTTGCCTAGTGTATGACCAAACCCTCTTTCTAAAGGCTCAAGAATAACTCTGTATTCATTGACGCCTATTTGTGTTGATTCAACCAGTTTTGGTTTTAAAAAATCTCTTGCACTACCTTGCATAATTCTGTCCTTATTTTGAATACAATTCAACGATCAAATGTTCTGCAATGTCTGATGACAAATCATCACGAGCAGGCACATTTTTAAACACGCCTTTGAGCGCCTTAATATCTACATCAACCCACTCGACTTGAGTGGATTGCTCAGCCAATTCAACTGCCAATTGAATACGACTTTGTTGTTTGGCTTTTTCTCTAATAGAGATTTCATCATTAGCACTTACCTGATAAGAAGGGATATTCACCACCGAACCATTCACCAAAATAGCTTTGTGCGATACCAATTGTCTTGCCTCGGCGCGTGTTGATCCAAAACCCATACGGTAAACCACATTATCTAGGCGACATTCTAATAAAAACAATAAGTTATCGCCCGTAGAACCTTTTTTCTGTGATGCTTTTTTATAATACAGATGAAATTGCTTTTCTAAAATGCCATAAATACGTCTAACTTTTTGTTTTTCACGTAATTGTAAGCCGTATTCTGTGCCTTTTTGGCGACGAGCATTAGCACCATGCATACCAGGTAATTGTGAAATCTTGCATTTAGAATCTAACGATCTAATGCCACTTTTTAGAAATAGGTCCGTGCCTTCGCGGCGTGCTAATTTACAAGTAGGTCCTGTATATCTTGCCATAATTTTATATCCTTATACTCTGCGTTTTTTAGAAGGACGGCAACCATTGTGCGGAATTGGTGTCACATCTGTAATTGATTGAATTTTTAAGCCTTGTGCATTTAAACCACGGATGGCACTGTCTCTACCAGGACCAGGACCTTTGACACGAACATCTAGGTTTTTCATGCCAAAAGTAAGTGCTTTTTCGCCACAATTACCAGCAGCGACCTGGGCTGCAAATGGGGTTGATTTTCTTGAGCCTCTAAAGCCAGAACCACCCGAAGTCGCCCAACAGATTGTATTACCGTGACGGTCAGTAATCATCACAATAGTATTGTTGAAAGTTGCATGAATATGCGCAATGCCATCAGTAACGAGCTTTTTTGCTTTCTTTTTTGCTGATTCTTTAACCATAATAATATCTACCTTATTTGATTAAACGGCGAGGACCCTTGCGAGTTCTTGCATTGGTTTTGGTTCTTTGACCACGCAGAGGTAGTGATTTTCTGTGGCGAACACCGCGATAACAGCCTAAATCTTTTAAACGTTTAATATCCATTGCGATTTGACGACGAAGATCACCTTCAACTTCAAACTTTGCCACAGCAGTGCGAATAAGTTCCAACTGATCTTCAGCCAAATCAGACACTTTGGTTGCTGGGTCTAATTTAAGTTCGTTGCAAATCGCTTTTGCACGCGACCCACCAATGCCAAATATTGACTCTAAACCAATAATAACGTGTTTATGTGTTGGGATATTAATCCCCGCAATTCTAGCCATATAGTGTTAATCCTATTTTTTGTGTTCTATTTTCGTACTCTTAATTATGTGTTTTTTTTGCACTTCTCTACCCAAAACCTCTACAAAATAAATAATCCTAAAATAATTTTATTAAAATGCAAAAAGCCGCTAATTATACCTCGCCAGCCCTGCAGTGTCAATTGCAAAATTCCTCACCTAAAGGATAATACTATCCTTGTTTTTGCTTATGGCGAGGCTCCGTGCAAATCACACGCACCACACCATGACGCTTGATAATTTTGCAATTGTTACAAATTTTTTTAACCGATGCTCTAACTTTCATAATAACTATCCTATTCGTTTATGATTAATTTAAACCTGCCTTTTTCATTAATGATCCATACTGATTAGACATTAAATGAGACTGTGTTTGTGCAATAAAATCCATCACCACAACCACGATGATAAGCAGACTGGTACCGCCAAAATAAAATGGTACGTTCCAATATAAAATTAAAAATTCTGGCAATAAACAAACTGCGGTAATATAAATTGCACCTGAAGCGGTTAGGCGTGACATGACACCGTCAATGTAGTCCGCTGAATGTTTGCCTGGACGAATACCTGGAATAAAACCCCCTGATTTGCGTAAATTGTCAGCTGTATCTTTTGAATCAAAAGTAAGTGCGGTGTAAAAAAAGGTAAAAAATACAATAGCCAAACCATAAAACAACACATACAAAGGCTGTCCTGGTGAGAGTGCACTGACTAACTTATCAATCCAAGTTAAATCTCCGCCTTGTGAAAACCAACCACCTAAGGTTGTTGGAAATAAAATAATTGATGAGGCAAAAATTGGCGGAATCACACCTGCCATATTAATCTTGAGCGGTAGGTATGAGCTTTGACCGCCAACCATTCTACGCCCCTGCTGACGCTTGGCATAATTCACCGTAATACGGCGTTGCCCACGCTCCATAAACACCACAAAAGCGGTTACTAACAAGGTCATTGCCAGCAAAATAACCAGCAAAATCACGGTTAACTCACCCGTAGAGACCAATGACAAAGTTGAGCTAAGTGCTGAAGGCAAACCAGAAACAATGCCAGCAAAAATAATCATCGAGATGCCATTACCAATGCCTTTTTCAGTAATTTGCTCACCCAGCCACATTAAGAATAAAGTGCCTGTTGTGAGTGTTACCACAGTTATCAAGCTAAAAGTAAAGCCGCCTTGGGTGACTAAGGCAACACCACCAGCACTTTGCGATTGCAAAGCAATAGAGATACCGTATGATTGAAATACTGCTAAAACAACCGTACCAATCCGAGTATATTGAGTAATTTTACGCTTGCCACTTTCGCCTTCTTTTTTCAGTTGCTCTAACTTTGGTACAACTGCTGTCATTAACTGAATGATAATCGATGCCGAAATATAAGGCATGATACCTAAGGTAAAAATTGATAATCTTTCCAGTGCACCACCTGAAAACATATTAAACATATCCAAAATCGTACCTTGCTGATCCTGTACCAGTGATGCCAGTGCCGTGCTTGAGATGAAAGGAATGGTAATATGCGTACCAAACCTAAAAACGATTAACGCACCTAATAAAAACAAGATGCGCTTGATTAAATCTTGAGAAAATCCTAAGGTTGATTGGCTCATAACGTTGTTAATAACATCCTATTCGTTGACTGTACCTTTAGCCGCTTCAATTGCTGCTTTTGCGCCTTTAGTCACTTTAATGCCTGTCAAGGTGACTGCTCGGATGATTTCACCAGACAATACAACCTTAACACGCTTAATATTTTTAGTCACTAAATTGTGCTGCTTTAATACCTCAATATTAATCTCAGTTTCTGGTAATTTATTTAGCTCTGACAAAGTAACTTGCGAGGTAATAATAGAGACTCTTGAGGAAAAACCAACTTTTGGTAGGCGACGCTGCAAAGGCATTTGACCGCCTTCAAAGCCGATTTTAGTAAAACCGCCTGAGCGAGATTTTTGACCCTTATGACCACGACCACAAGTCTTACCAAAACCGCTGCCAATACCACGACCGACACGTTTTCTAGCTTGCTTTTCGCCCTGCGCTGGTGATAATGTATTTAATTGCATTGTACTCATAATGTAATCCTTTAGGCCTCTACCCTAAGCAGGTAAGCCACTTTATTAATCATACCTCGAACTTCAGGTGTGTCAATTAACTCAACTGTGTGGTTAATACGCTTTAATCCAAGACCTGTTAGTGTTGCACGATGTGCTGGTAGGCGACCGTAAAAACTCTTTACCAAAGTAACATTGAGTGTGTTGTTTTTCATAGTGGCTTTTTTAGCCGCTGGTCTTTTAACGACTGACTCTTTGGTAGCTGGCTTTTTAGCCACTACTTTTTTAGTTGCTGATTTTTTAGCCGCTGGTTTTTTAACGGCTGACTCTTTGGTGGCTACTTTTACTGCTACTGGCTTTTTGGTAGTTGCCCTTTTAGCTGCTGGTTTTTTAGCCACTACTTTTTTAGTTGCTGGTTTTTTAACGTCCTTTTTCTCTTTTGCCATTACGCTTCCCCAGTAATTTGTTCAACCGTTTTGCCGCGCTTAGTAGCAACTAAAAGTGGTGATGACATTGATGTTAGTCCTTCAATCGTGGCACGAACCACACTAATAGGATTACGCGTACCATTGCACTTAGCCAAAATGTTATGCACCCCGACCGCTTCTAACACACTACGCATTGGCCCGCCAGCAATGACGCCGGTACCTTGTGATGCAGGCTGCATATAAACTTTTGCCGCGCCAACATTTGAGGTAATTGGATAATACAGTGTGCCGTCTTTTAAAGGAACACTTTTCATGGCTCTTTTAGCCTTGTCCATGGCTTTTTGAATCGCAACTGGGACTTCACGTGCCTTGCCCGTGCCATAACCCACTTTGCCATTGCCATCACCAACCACAACCAATGCTGAAAAGCCAAAGATACGACCACCTTTTACCACTTTAACAACACGACGAATATTAACCAACTTTTCAATGTACTCGTCATCATCGCTATTATTGTTTTTCTTATATTCAGCCATTGTTCTCGCCTATTTTATCATCCATAAAAACATCTTTAAAAATCCAAACCGCCATCTCGCGCGGCATCTGCTAGGGCTTTAACACGACCATGGTATTTAAAACCAGAACGGTCAAAAGCCACTTTAACAATCTTGGCTTTTTTTGCTGCCGCAGCAATTGCACCACCTACTTCAGTGGCTGCATCTTTATTGCCGCCATTTTTAACCTTAATGGACAACGTAGAGGCAGCAGCCAAAACTTTTGTACCGCAAGGGCTAATAATTTGTGCATAGATGTGTTGCGCGGTTTTGTGCACACACAAGTGTTCAACGCCTTTTTGCGCATGTTTGGCTCTAAATCTAGTTGCCCTTCTTAAGCGGGCTTGTTTTTTAGACAATTTCATTTTTTATACCTTTTAATCTTATTTATTTCTTTTTAGCTTCTTTACGCACAACTCGCTCATCAGTATAACGCACACCTTTGCCTTTATAAGGCTCTGGTGAACGATAAGCTCTAATTTCAGCTGCCGCTTGACCGACTTTTTGCTTGTCCATACCACGTACAATAATTTCAGTTTGCGATGGAGTTTCAGCAGTAATATCTGCTGGCAAATTATACTTAACAGAATGTGAAAAACCCAAGGTTAAATCCAGCACTTTGCCCATAGCTTTGGCACGATAACCAACACCAATTAAAGTTAATTCCTTCTCCCAACCTATTGATACACCTTGAATTAAATTAGCGGCGTTTGCTCTGACAGTACCCGCTTGTGCCCAGGCTTTTTTTTGATCTTTCTTGTCGACTTTGGCAATATCAAACGTCAATATATTGTCGCTATTACTAATTACTACTGCCGAATTTATATCCATGCGCATTTGGCCCAATTTGCCTTTCGCCGACATTGAACCATCTGTTAATGAGACTTCAACGCCAGTTGGAATGGTGATTGGTGTTTTTGCTACTCTAGACATTTGATAATTCCTTGATTAATTTAATTAACACACGCTGCACAAAACCTCACCGCCGACATTTTCAGCCGCTGCATTTTGCCCAGTCATAACGCCCTTAGGTGTTGAGACAATGACAATGCCCAAACCATTCATAATGCTTGGCATTTTATCGCTATTGACATAGACACGTAAACTTGGTTTGGAGATTCGCGCTAAACTATCAATTACTGGCTTGTCATCATAGTACTTTAATTTAATAGTTAGCGTCTTCTCAGCGGTCTCGCCTGCAATGCTAAACGAATCAATATAGCCTTCTTGTTGCATTACACTAGCAATAGCAGATTTTAAATTTGATGCTGGCATATTAACCTGCACTTTATCAGCCATATGTGCGTTACGAATACGGGTTAACATATCAGCAACGGGATCAGACATACTCATATTATTTCTCCACAATCCTTAAAATAACTTACCAACTTGCCTTAGACAAACCCGGCACTTCACCATTCATGGTGCGCTCTCTGAGTTTGGTTCTTGCTAAGCCAAACTTACGATAAAAACCATGCGGACGACCTGTTAAACCACAACGACTACGCTGACGTGTTGGCGAAGCATCACGCGGTAGTGCTTGTAATTTAATGCTTGCCTGAAAACGTTCTTCATCAGAAGTGTTTGCACTCTTAATAATTTTCTTTAACTTTAAGCGCTTAGTTGCATATTTTTCAACCAACTTTGAGCGCTTGATATCTCTGTTTATCATAGATTTTTTAGCCATTTTTCAGTACCTTATTTTTAGCTTTTTTAGCCTTTAAACGGAAAATTAAACATTACTAATAGTTTCTTAGCATCATTATTATTTTGTGCACTAGTGGTAATCGCAATATCCATACCGCGCATTCTTGTTACTTTTTCAAAATCAATTTCAGGAAATACGATTTGCTCAGTAAGCCCCATGTTGTAATTGCCACGACCATCAAAAGATTTTTCATTCAGACCGCGAAAATCGCGAATACGTGGAATGGCAATACTCACCAAACGATCTAAAAAATCATACATCTTTTCTTTGCGTAATGTTACTTTACAACCAATTGGATTGCCTTCCCTAAGTTTAAAACTTGCCACTGATTTACGCGCATTACAAATCATTGGTTTTTGAGCGGAAATTAGGCTCATTTCTTCCAAAGCACTTTGCAAGACTTTTTTATCGCCCAATGCGTTGCCCAAACCCATATTAATAGTGATTTTCTCAATCCTTGGTACTGCCATTGGATTTTTCAAATTTAACGTCTTTTGCAAAGCAGGCGCAATCTCGTTTTTGTATTGTTGTTGTAGTCTAGACATGGTGCATTCCTTTAACTTTTGCTATCGTTTCAAACGATTGTGTCGCTGTTTGATTTAAAAAATCTTTCTTTATTGCCATCTTTGTCAGTGCGCACACCCACTCTATCCGCTTTCTTACTGCTCGGATTGTAAATTGCTACATTCGAAACTGCTATTGGCATTTCAGTATCAACAATACCGCCAGTTACGCCAGCATTTGGATTAGGCTTAACATGCTTTTTAGCAAGATTAAGCCCTTCAACTATCACTTTAGCATTGGCTATTTTAGTCACTGTGCCAGTAGCACCTTTATCCTTGCCAGCAATCACAATCACTTCATCATTTAATTTAATCTTATTCATAATACCTCTGGTGCTAATGACACAATTTTCATAAATTGTGCGCTGCGTAATTCGCGAGTAACAGGTCCGAAAATACGCGTTCCAACTGGCTCAAGTTTGGTATTTAAAAGTACCACTGCATTGCTATCAAAACGAATACACGACCCATCAGACCGACGCACGCCTTGAGCTGTGCGCACCACAACTGCGTCATACACATCGCCTTTTTTAACCTTGCCACGTGGTGCAGCTTCTTTAATGCTGACTTTAATCACATCGCCAATATTTGCATAACGACGCTTAGAGCCGCCTAATACTTTAATACACATTGCTCTGACACCGCCACTGTTATCGGCAATATCTAGTTTTGTTTGCATTTGAATCATGTTTTTACTCTCTTTTAAACTGGGTACAAGTTAATCAATCGCCACTGGTTTTTCAAGAACTTCTAACAAGGCCCAACATTTAGTTTTAGAAAATGGCTTGGCTTCTACCACTCTCACAGTGTCGCCTAAACCGCATTCATTGTTAGCATCATGGGCATGGACTTTGGTACTGCGCTTAATGTATTTTTTATAAATTGGGTGTCTTACCTTACGCTCAATTAAGACCGCAATGGTTTTATCGCGGCCATTGCTCACAACCTTACCCGTTAATACGCGTTCTACTTTTGCTTGCTTTTGTGCGATATTACTCATGCTCGTTTCTCGTTCATAACAGTTTTAACTTGTGCAATCGATTTCTTAATTTGACCTAATTTTGAAAAATCAGTTAACTGGGCGCTTTTGTGTTGCATACGCAATTCAAAGTGTTGTTTTAAAAGATCCATTAAGGTTTCATTCAGGGTCGGGACATCTTGCGCTCTTAATTCTTGAATATCCATCACATTATTGTCCTTTTAATAACGGTTGTTTTCACAGGCAGCTTTGCACTAGCCAATGCAAACGCTTCCATCACAATATCTTCGCTCACACCTTGCATTTCAAACAATATTTGACCTGGCTTAATTTGTGCCACCCAATACTCAACACCGCCTTTACCTTTGCCCATACGCACTTCAAGTGGCTTTTTAGTAATCGGTTTATCTGGAAACACACGAATCCAAATCTTGCCTTGACGCTTAACATGGCGTGTCATTGCACGACGTGCTGATTCAATTTGTCTGGCAGTCATACGACATCTACCGACTGCCTGCAAACCGATTTCACCAAAACTAACTTGGTGACCAGTTGCCAAGCCACGATTGCGACCTTTCATCATTTTTCTGTATTTGGTCCGTTTAGGTTGTAACATTTGTCAATTCCTTTGCTTCTTGCCCAGTTGCGTTATTGCGCCACGACGAGCAACCTCATCTAATGTGCCTTTTTTATGGTCTAGTATTTCGCCTTTGAAAATCCAAACTTTAATACCAATCACGCCGTATTGTGTATTGGCACCATATGAAGAGTAATCCACGTCCGCTCTAAAAGTGTGCAAAGGCACACGACCTTCACGATACCACTCAGAGCGTGCAATCTCAGCACCGTTTAATCGGCCGCTGACCATCACTTTAATCCCTTGTGCACCTAAACGTGTTGCATTGCCTAATACGCGTTTAACCGCACGGCGATACATTACCCGCTTTTCTAACTGTTGGGCAATATTTTCAGCTACCAAACGTGCATCAACCTCTGGCTTTTTAATTTCTTCAATGCTGATATGTACAGCAATGCCCATCATTTTCGACACACTGTTTTTTAATTGCTCAATATCTGCACCTTTTTTACCAATCACAATACCAGGGCGCGCTGTATGAATAACAACTTTGGCATTATTGGCTAGGCGCTCAATCTGGATACGACTCACAGAAGCAGATTTTAATTTCTCAAATAAATAATCTCTCACCTCAATATCAGATAATAAATATTTAGCATAATCTTGAGAATTGGCATACCACTTAGAATCCCAATCTTTGACGATGCCTAATCTAATACCTTTTGGATTGACTTTTTGACCCATAATTAACCTGCGCTTACGCCAACTGTAATGTGGCTTGTTCTTTTTAAAATTCGATTCGCACGACCTTTGGCTCTTGGACGAATTCTTTTCATGGTTGAGCCTTCATCGATATGAACACTGCTTATCTTAAGCTCATCAATATCCAACCCATCATTATGTTCAGCATTAGAAATTGCTGAATTTAACACTTTCTTAACTAAAACTGCTGCTTTTTTATTGCTAAACGCTAAAATATTGAGTGCCTCTTCTATCGGCTTAAAACGAATTTGATCTGCCACCAGTCGCGCTTTAAAAGCTGAGGTTTTTGCATACTTATGAATTGCCTTGACTTCTTTCATCATCATTTACCTTTGATTACACTTTACGGTCACCAGAATGACTTTTAAAAATCCTAGTGATTGCAAATTCACCTAATTTATGACCAATCATATTTTCATTGATAGACACTGGCACATGCGCTCTACCATTATGAACCGCAATGGTTAATCCAATCATTTCTGGCACAATCACTGAGCGACGTGACCAAGTTTTAATTGGCTTTCTATCGTTTTTTTCTTGAGCGATTAACACTTTTTTAATTAAATGCTCGTCAACAAATGGACCTTTTCTGAGTGATCTAGCCATAATTACCCCTGCTTATTTCTACGACGTACGATGAGTTTATCGGTACGTTTATTACTACGTGTTTTATAACCTTTGGTCGGCGTACCCCAAGGAGACACAGGATGACGACCGCCGCTGGTTTTACCTTCACCACCACCATGAGGATGGTCAACTGGGTTCATGACTACGCCACGAACCGTTGGCCTAACGCCGCGCCAACGTGTGGCACCTGCTTTACCGAGTTTCCTTAAACTGTGTTCGTTCTTAGACACTTCGCCAATCGTTGCACGACAATCTGCTAGGACTTTACGCGCTTCACCAGAGCGTAGTCTTAAGGTTACATAATTACCTTCTTTTGCAATCAACTGTGCAGAAGTGCCAGCGCTGCGTGCCATCTGTGCACCTTTGCCAGGCTTTAGTTCGATGCAGTGAATCACACTACCTAAAGGGATATTAGCACACGGCATAACATTGCCTGGTCGAATAGCAACGGCGTTACCTGAGATAATTTCGTCTCCTACTTTTAAGCCATTCGGTGCAATAATATATCGACGCTCGCCATCAGCATATAAAACCAAAGCAATATTTGCACTGCGATTTGGATCGTATTCTAGGCGCTCTACCGTTGCTGGAATATCGTCTTTAATACGTTTAAAATCAATCATTCTATAACGACGCTTATGACCACCGCCTTTGTGACGCACGGTAATTTTGCCACGGTTATTACGACCACTAATTCTATTTTTACTTTCAGTCAACGGTGCATAAGGTGCGCCTTTATACAGTTCTTTGTCAACTACACCAACCACAAATCGTCTGCCAGGTGAGGTTGGTTTTCTTTTAATCACTTGTGCCATAATCTTGCTCTCAACTTAGGATGCGCTTACGTCAATCATTTGACCTTCAGACACTTTAACCATTGCCTTCTTCCAATTAACACGATGACCAGCCTTGCCTTTAAATATTTTCTTTTTACCTCTAACATTAGCAGTGGTTACGTTTAAAACATCCACACCAAACAAAGCCTTAATAGCAGCTTTAATTTCTTTTTTGTTGCTATCAGGACGTACTTTAAATACGTATTGATTATTAGCCGACATTAAAGTTGTTTTCTCAGAAACAATCGGTGCTAATAGAGTTTTTAATACTTTTTCTTGGTTCATAACATGCCTTCCACTTTCTTTAATGCCGCTTCAGTTATCACTACATTTTCATAACCAATCAAACTAACTGGGTCAATGCTTTGTGTATCACAAACGCCAACGTGATATAAATTACGTGCAGACAAATATAAATTTTCATCCAACTCATCGCTCATCAATAGCGCATCTTTAACTTTTAAGGTTTTTAATAAAGCAATAATATTTTTAGTTTTTGAATCTTTCACGCCAAAATCATTCACAACCTTTAGACGCTCAGAACGCACCAATTCTGAAAAGATAACACTGATAGCACCCTTATACATTTTCTTATTTACCTTTTGCACATAGCTTTTTGGCTGTGTGGCAAACGTTACACCACCACTACGCCAAATCGGGCTACGCGATGTTCCTGCACGTGCACGACCAGTGCCTTTTTGTGCCCAAGGTTTTTTGCCACCGCCGCTGACTACTGAGCGATTTTTTTGTGCTTTAGAGCCTTGACGACCACCTGCCATATAGGCAGTGGTTACTTGGTGAACCAACGATTGGTTAAAATCTCTTGCAAACACATTATCAGCCACTTCAGTAGCACTTGACTTGTTGGTGCTTATATTTAATACCTTTAGTTCCATCTTAAATTCTCATTTAACCTTATGCTTGTTCTGTTACTGCGCTGTCTTTTTCAACTGCTGCTGTTTTTGCCTCTTCTGCTTGAGCTAATTGGCTCGTTTTTTGCGTTTGAATTTGTTGGCTAATATCGCTATTAATTTTATCTTTCTTAATAGATAGCGTAACTTTAACAAAACCATTTTTTGACCCTGGAATTGCACCTTTGACCAATAATAAGTTTTTATCACTATCGACTCTAACCACTTCCAAACATTCTTCGGTAACTTGCTCATCACCCATGTGGCCTGCCATTTTCTTACCTTTAAAGACGCGTCCTGGGTCTTGACACTGACCTGTTGAACCAATCGCTCTATGCGAGATTGAATTACCATGGGTTGCATCTTGCATTGAGAAATTATGACGCTTCACACCACCTTGATACCCCTTACCTTTTGATTGGCCAGTCACATCAACATAATGACCCGCGCCAAATAAAGACACATCAAAACTGTCCAGGTCTGTTAGCGCCTCTTCGTCAACTCGAAACTCCCATAAACCTAGACCAATTTGCTGCGTAGCTTTGACATAATGACCTTTAATCGCTGAGGGTACACGACGTATTTTTGCATCACCTTTTTTATTAATTTTTACACCAGTCGTCACTTGAACAGCACTATACCCATCAACTGCAGTGGTTTTTGTTTGCACAATACGATTAGGCTCAATTTTAATAACACTCACTGGTGTGGCAGAGCCATCGTCATTGATTATGCGTGTCATTCCTAATTTTTGTCCTACTAAACCGATTGCCATGACTCTATCCTAAATTACTCAATACTTTTTATCTTAGTTAAGTTTAATTGCAACATCCACGCCAGCTGCTAAGTCTAACTTCATTAACGCATCTACTGTCTTATCAGTCGGACTAATAACATCCATGAGTCTGATGTAAGTTCTGAGCTCGTACTGATCTCTTGCTTTTTTATTTACATGTGGCGAAGTCAGTACCGTAAAACGCTCTTTTCTAGTTGGCAAAGGTATTGGGCCTCGAACACTCGCACCAGTACGCTTAGCAGTTTCTACAATCTCAATAGCTGATTTGTCGATTAAACGATGATCAAACGCTTTGAGTTTAATTCTAATATTTTGATTGCTCATCTTCTCACCTTAAAAAATCCTAAAACAAAAAATCTATTGACATAACTGATAACACCAACTCTGTTGTATTTTTCGTCCAAGATTTGAAACGAAAAACGAAGCATTATACAAGAAAGCCTCTGCCTTTTATCAACTATGTTGTGTTAATTTGCAATTAACCTGTCAACTGTTGTCAATACCAAAAAAAACTTAAGCCATCACTATTACACATACTAAATACCAACACCTAGTCGACTACTTTAGAAACAACACCCGCACCCACAGTACGACCACCTTCACGAATAGCGAACCTAAGTCCGTCTTCCATTGCGATTGGCGAGAGCAGTTCTACGTCCATCTTAACGTTGTCCCCTGGCATGACCATCTCAGTACCACTTGAGAGTTGACAAGCACCCGTTACGTCTGTGGTTCTAAAGTAGAACTGTGGACGATAGTTGTTAAAAAATGGCGTATGACGTCCACCTTCATCTTTACTCAGGATATAGACCTCTGCTTCAAACTTTGAATGTGGCTTAATTGAACCTGGTTTTGCCAGTACTTGACCACGCTCTACTTCTTCACGCTTGGTGCCACGTAGTAGTACCCCAACGTTATCACCTGCTTCACCTGAATCAAGTAGTTTTCTAAACATTTCAACACCCGTACAAGTGGTGGTTTGAGTGTCTTTGATGCCAACGATTTCTAGCTCATCACCAATATTTACAACACCCGCTTCAATACGACCGGTAACGACTGTGCCACGACCTGAGATTGAAAATACATCTTCAATCGGCATAATGAAAGTCTTATCAGTATCACGCTTTGGTGTTGGAATGTATGTATCTAGGGCATCAACTAATTTTATGATAGCAGGTACGCCAATATCTGACGTGTCACCTTCTAATGCTTTTAGTGCTGAGCCAAAGATAACTGGGGTGTCATCACCTGGGAAGTCGTATTCGTCCAATAGTTCACGGACTTCCATTTCAACCAATTCAACCAATTCTTCGTCATCAACCATATCAGCTTTGTTCATGTAGACAACAATGTAGGGAACGCCTACTTGCTTAGACAAAAGAATGTGCTCACGAGTTTGTGCCATTGGACCGTCTGTGGCAGCGATAACGATAATAGCACCATCCATTTGGGCAGCACCAGTAATCATGTTTTTAACGTAGTCAGCGTGTCCAGGACAATCGACATGGGCATAGTGACGAGATTCACTTTCGTATTCTACATGTGCTGTTGAAATAGTAATACCGCGCTCTCTTTCTTCAGGGGCATTATCAATGTCAGCATAATCTTTAAATTCACCACCACGTGCCTCTGCCATGACTTTGGTGATGGCAGCGGTTAGGGTAGTTTTACCATGATCAACGTGACCAATGGTGCCGACGTTGATGTGGGGCTTGGTTCTTGCAAATTTTTCTTTTGACATTTTTTTTATCTCCTCACTGCTTGTTATTTGTTTAACTTTTCAATCACCGCATCAGCCACATTTTTGGGTGCTGCGGTGTATTTGGCAAATTCCATAGAATAACTGGCACGGCCTTGAGTCATTGAGCGTAAATCATTGGCATAGCCAAACATTTCAGCCAGCGGTACGTCCGCTTTAAGTTGCTTACCATTCGGTAAATCTTCCATAGTACCAACTAAGCCGCGTCGCCTGTTAAGATCGCCCATCACATCGCCCATGTAATCCTCAGGGGTAACAATTTCAACTGCCATCATTGGCTCGAGTAGTTGTGGATTTGCTAATCTAACACCTTCAGATAAACACTTACTCGCGGCAATCTTAAATGCCATTTCACTTGAGTCCACATCATGATACGAGCCATCATAAACTGTAACTTTCATATCCACCAATGGGAAACCAGCCAATACACCGTTTTCCATTTGCTCTTGAACTCCTTTGTTAATTGCAGGAATATATTCCTTAGGAATTACCCCGCCTTTAATTTCGTCTGCAAACTCATAACCCACGCCTGGTTCTTGCGGCTCAATACGCAAGTAAACATGACCATATTGACCACGACCACCTGATTGTTTGGCAAATTTATGCTGATGTTCGACCATTGTAGTAATGGCTTCACGATAAGCGACTTGTGGTGCCCCAACATTACATTCAACATCAAATTCACGCACCATGCGGTCAACAATAATATCTAAATGTAACTCACCCATGCCAGCGATAATGGTCTGACCAGATTCTTCGTCACTTGATACTCTAAATGAAGGGTCTTCCGCTGCTAATTTTCCTAACGCAATACCCATTTTTTCTTGATCTGCTTTGGTTTTAGGTTCAACTGCTAGAGCAATCACTGGCTCGGGAAATTCCATTCTTTCTAGTACGATTTTCTCTTTCATATCGCACAAAGTGTCGCCCGTGGTTACATCTTTTAAACCAATCGCAGCGGCAATATCACCAGCGCGCACTTCTTTAATTTCATCACGCTCATTTGAGTGCATTTGCACCATACGACCAATACGCTCTTTTTTACCTTTAGATGAGTTGTAAACAAAATCACCCGCTTTTAAAACGCCAGAATAAACTCGAAAGAAGGTTAGATTCCCTACAAATGGGTCGGTTGCAATCTTAAATGCTAAGGCTGCAAATGGCTCATCATCGTTAGCGTTTCTTAGTGCTCTAGTCTCATCTTGATCATCCAAAATCCCTTCAATCGAATCTACATCAAGTGGAGAAGGCATATACATAACCATAGCATCTAACACTGCTTGCACGCCTTTATTTTTAAAAGCAGAGCCACAAAACATCGGAATAATTGCGCCTTTGATGGTTTGTATGCGAATACCTGAGCTAATTTCATCATCATTGAGTGTACCTTCTTCAAGGTATTTTTCCATTAATTCATCATTCGCATCAGCTGCAGATTCAATCATAAATTCGCGTTTTTCTGTAGCCAAATCTTGTAATTCACCAGGAATATCCTTGGCTTCATAAGTTGCACCTTGATCATATTCATTCCAAAAGATTGCCTTCATGCTGATAAGGTCAATCACCCCTTTAAAATCTTCCTCAGCACCAATGGCAATTTGCATCGGCACTGGATTACCGCCTAAACGGTTTTTAATTTGCTCACAGACACGCAAGAAATTAGCACCAGCGCGGTCCATTTTGTTGACAAAGCCAATTCTTGGCACGTTATATTTATTAGCTTGACGCCAAACCGTTTCAGACTGAGGCTCAACACCACCAACTGCACAAAATACCGCACAAGCGCCATCAAGTACTTTAAGCGAACGTTCAACTTCAATGGTAAAGTCAACGTGTCCTGGAGTGTCAATAATATTAATACGGTGCTCATCAAACTGCTTGTCCATGCCTTTCCACATACACGTAGTTGCCGCAGAAGTAATCGTGATGCCGCGCTCTTGTTCTTGTTCCATCCAATCCATAGTAGCACCCCCATCATGCACCTCGCCAATTTTATGTGTACGGCCCGTATATAGTAAGATGCGCTCTGTAGTGGTGGTTTTACCAGCGTCAATGTGCGCCATAATCCCGACATTTCGATAGCGATTAAGTGAGTGATTTCTCGGCATTTTTCTAAGTCCTTATTACCAGCGGAAATGTGCAAACGCTTTGTTTGCTTCTGCCATTCTGTGCGTGTCTTCTTTCTTTTTGAATGCGGTGCCGCGGTTTTGTACTGCGTCTAATACTTCGCCAGCCAATCTAAGCTTCATACCTTTTTCACCGCGCTTACGTGATGCTTCAATAATCCAACGCATTGCCAATGCAATCTTGCGCTCGGCTCTAACTTCGATAGGCACTTGATAAGTTGAGCCACCCACTCGACGAGACTTAATTTCAACCTGAGGGCCGATGTTATCAAGTGCTTGTTTAAAGGTGTCAATCGGTTGTGCATTACCTTTAGCCTCAATCGTGTCTAAGGCATCATAAACAATCTTCTCAGCGACAGATTTCTTGCCATCTAACATTAGGATGTTAACAAACTTAGCCAATACTAAATCACCAAACTTTGGGTCTGGTAGAATCACTCTTTTAGGTGCAGATCTTCTTCTCATAATATTCTCTTTATTTTATTGCTTATTTTGTAAAACAATTTATTTTTAGCCAGTTGTTCTAACAGGCCTAGGTTTTACTTAACTACTTCTTAGGTTTTTTAGCACCGTACTTTGAGCGCCCCTGCATTCTGCCATCAACCCCTATAGTGTCTAGTGCGCCACGTACTGTATGGTAACGTACACCAGGCAAATCTTTAACACGACCACCGCGAATTAAAATCACTGAGTGTTCTTGCAAATTATGACCTTCACCACCAATATAGGTCGTTACCTCAGCACTGTTAGTTAATCTAACACGAGCAACTTTACGCAATGCTGAGTTGGGTTTTTTAGGTGTGGTTGTATAGACACGGGTACAAACACCGCGCTTTTGCGGGCAGCTGTCTAATGCTGGAACGCCGCTTTTAGCAACTTTTTTCTTACGAGGCTTGCACACCAACTGATTAACTGTTGACATAAATACACTACTCCAAATTCTATTAATTTAAATAACTGAGTCTCTTAAAATACTTTTTAAATAAAAAAACACCAATATTGGTAAAACACGCCAAATTTTCCGTTATTTTTTATTTAAAAAGCAATTAGAGGCAATGAAAGGGAGGAAATTATACTGTGCTAGCAGGACTTATGTCAATAAGTTTTAGTCTTTTTTTATGACGGATGTTTAAGGTCTTTGCATAAATGAATAATCAGTTGTCCTTATTGTTGATTTTGGATAAACTGTCTCAATAGCCCGTTGTGATTTTCATTATTTTATTTTCCTCAAAAGATGTTCTATGGCGTTATTAACTATATTAACAATATTGTCAAAACCGCCATTAAAATATGGGTCTGGCACATTTTGTCCTTGGCTATTAGGGATATTATCTAATATTAAAGACAGTTTATGCTGTTGTTCGCGCGGGCAAATTGCTTGTAAATCTGCTAAATTTGACCTATCCATGGCAAAAATAGCATCATAATAATAAAAATCAGACTCATGCACCTGGCGGGCACTTTGTTGTGACAAATCAATGCCTTGTTTTTTAGCCGCGATTTGTGAGCGTGAATCGGGCACTTCACCAATGTGATAAGCGTGCGTACCTGCAGAGTCAACTTCAAATAAGTCTTGAATGCCACGTTTTTTGACTTGTGCTCTAAACGCACCTTCAGCCGTTGGTGAGCGACAAATATTACCCATGCAAACAAATAAAATTTTGGTTTTTTCTTGGCTCATCAACACTCAACTTAGATAAAATCTAGCATTATATCAACTAATATTACTCAACATGACTCACTCACTCATACAATCTGCCCAACAAGTGATACAAATTGAAGCTCGTGCAATAGCGGATTTGACCAATCGTCTTGATGAGAATTTTATCAATGCCTGTCAACTAATCCAAAATTGCCAAGGAAAAGTCATTTTAATTGGTATGGGAAAATCTGGGCATATTGGGAATAAGATTGCTGCTACATTTGCCTCCACTGGCACCCCAGCTTTTGCTGTGCATCCAGGCGAAGCAGGACATGGCGATCTGGGTATGATCGATGAAAACGATGTGGTGATGGTTATTTCTTATTCAGGAGAAGCGAGTGAAATTATGATTTTGATGCCCATCATTCAACGCTTAAACGTACCAATAATTGCAATGACTGGCAATGTCGATTCCACTATTGCTAAAACAGCCAAAGTGCATCTTGACGTTGGCGTGGAAAAAGAAGCCTGTCCACATAATCTAGCACCCACTTCATCCACCACAGTCGCATTAGCAATGGGTGATGCCTTAGCAGTCAGTTTACTGATTGACAAAGGCTTTAGTGTGGATGACTTTGCCCGTTCACACCCTTCTGGTGCGCTCGGTAGGCGCCTGCTCACCTTGGTTAAAAATATTATGAAAACGGGTGATGACATTCCAATCGTAAGTGCCGATACCACGCTGCTGGATGCGTTGTTGGTTATGAGTCAAAAAACCTTAGGTATGGTACTTATTACTCAGGAAAAAACCTTGTTGGGTATTTTTACCGATGGCGATTTGAGGCGAGTTTTGGAGGCTCATAATAACATTCAAGACTTAACCATTGGCGAGGTGATGAGCACAAATTGCAAATCAATTTCTGCTAACAAACCAGCCATGGTAGCGATACAAATCATGGATGAATTTAACCTAAATTCATTGCCTGTGGTTGATGATGATAATCACGTGGTTGGAGCGATTAATAACCATACTTTAATGCAGGCAAAGGTTATTTAAAATGCAACTTATATCCTGTCTATACCCCATACAATTCCAATACATGCAATAATAATTGAGACAGGGATAATAACAAATTTGCGATAATTGATGTGCAAAAATTTTAACATCAATAGTAACAAAACCACCAATAATACAATAATAATTTGTGCCAATTCAACCCCGATATTAAAGCCAACCAACGTGATTAAAAACCAGCCTTGTTGCATCTCAAAATTTTTTAACATACTCGCAAAACCCAATCCGTGTACCAATCCAAACAAAAATACCAGTATGCTTTTTCGCTGAATTGGTTGCTTGATGAGTAAATTTTCAATCGCCACATAAGTAATCGAAAAAGCAATTAGGGGCTCAACAATGCGTGAGGATATTGCTACTACACCCGCCATTGCTAAACCCAAAGTTAAAGTGTGTGCCAAGGTAAAAGCACTCACTAATAACAATAATCGTCGCCACAATAATGAAGACAACGCCATGCCAATAATAAACAAGATATGATCCCAGCCTAGCGGAATAACATGCTCAAAGCCAATGATAATAAATTGGCTGAATCGCGTGCTAGTACTTATTGGCTCTGGATAATTAATGTCAATAACACCACTAGATTCACCGTTGCGTAGCCATTGCCACGGACTCCAATTATATTCATCTGCTTTAAATACTTGCCAGCGTAGCGCACTATCGCCAGCTGCTTTGGTATATCGCCATGAGAGAGTTTTTGCCCATTGACTAGGCTGTGCCGAATAAGTAAGAATGGTTTTTCTGGGGCGTTTTTTATAGCCTACAATATCAATTTTAACATCCTCTAAATGCAAAGTTTGAGTTTGAGCATTGATAACCAGTTGAACGCTGTTTAAAAATTGCGCTTCAAAATCTTTAAAACGTTGCTCTAATATATTTGGCACTAATGTGCGCAACTCATCATACTCAGCAGCATTTGGGGCATCTGTGGTGTTTTGATACTGGGTACCAATACCGCTCATCCAAGCCTCAAGGTTCAAATCAACCACTAGTTTTATGGTTTTATCAGGATAAATTGAAATCTGCACCAAGGCAGGCTTGACAACGTCAGCTGCAGATATGCCAATAAAACACAAAAACAGCGTTAACGTTTTTAGAAAACGCATATTTTAGGCTTTATCTTGTCGCTCTATTTTCTGTTGTTTTCTTTTGGCAACGGCGTCCCAATCAATGTTATCACAAGCCTGACACTGATTCTTAGCAATGCCGAGTTTGACCAAGCCTGCATGTATTTTACAACCTGCACAAAAACCCAGTACTGACTCTAGCCACATAAACAACAAACAAATCCAAACTAAATTAAGCACCAGCCAAGCGGGTACGTAGTTTTCCTCGGTCGGAATATGCGTGCCGAACAAATTATTAAGCCAACTTGCAATACTATCAGGATTAAAAAATATAATACAAACAAAAATAAAACTAGCGCCTAACCCCCAAGCACAACGCTTTGGCGCAATCGGTTTCCAAACTGGCTGTTGACCAAGCGTAAGCAAACTGGCGATTAAAATACTTGGAGAAAAACGCGCACTGAGTACCGA
The DNA here is from genome assembly GCA_965206195.1 of Gammaproteobacteria bacterium. Taxonomy (GTDB): domain Bacteria; phylum Pseudomonadota; class Gammaproteobacteria; order PS1; family Pseudothioglobaceae; genus JAAOIF01. The sequence goes on along the minus strand of CBDBIZ010000011.1, from coordinate 933,230 downwards.
CATACCAAGCAACATTTCAAATAAAGCATAGGTTAGTAATTGGGTTTGAAAAGTATAATCAAATACCCGCCGCACTGCCTCCACCTGATATACAATCCGCTCATCCCAGTCGGTTTCATAAGTATCAACCGCTGTGGTATTGACAACCACTTCCCAAGCCGAACCAAACACCGCGTCAAATAACGTAAACACCATATAAATTGGAATAATTAGCAACATTCCTGCACGTACGCGAACAGCGGTATCATTAATATAGATAGAATCTTCACCAAGATCGCGAAACCAAAGGTTTTTAGCTGTGCTTTTAATTGTTCTTAGCACAATTTTTACAACAGTTTACCGTCGTAGTTTTCAATGCCAGGATTGTTTTTAACCCCTTTAATGGTTGGATGATTAACTTTTTTTAGATTTAGATGTTTTTGCCGGCGTAGATAATCCGCCGCTACGTCCCACATCAAACGCCCACTACCTACTGAATTAACCTGTGCCCAACCTGCAACTTTATACGATTTCTTGGCGTCAATAACACTGCCCTCATCATCTTTAATGTTACTAATACGCTTGCCCAGCCCAGCCGCAGGTTCAATGGTATAATCCAGACCGCCAACGCGTACCATATCGCCACCTGATTGCAAGTAAGGGTCTTGCACAAACAAATTCTCAGCAATGCCTTCTAAAATTTCTTTGATTTGTGCGCCTGTTAACTCATTTACGTATGTTTCACCATAGGTCATTGAGGTGTTGGTCATCAAATCCTCCATAGTGACCTCACCTCCTGCCAATACCGATGTACCCCAGCGCACACCTGCACTCAAGGAGAAATCAGCATCGTGCTCTTCGCGCAATGAATTAACCAATACTTGATCCCAAGTGCCCATAAAATTACCACGACGATACAAGGTTTGCTCAGTTGTACAGAGTTTTTCTGTAAGAATGGCATCATAAGTTTTACCTACACGGTTAGGGTTATTTGACGTAGCAGCGTTGCGCGCCTCAACCACATTTTTGTCGTATTTAGTATTGCGCATCTTGTTAATATAAGACACCATGGTTGCATCAGGTTTAATCAAATTCGTGAAAATCGGCAACATTTTGTAATTGTAGCCTGCGACTTTGTTGTCTTTAATATCAAAATCCATCACCCCAATATATTTACCCGAACAACCCGCATTAGTAACAATAGTGATTCCGCTCGCATTTTTTACTTCAATAGGTTTGGGCATACCATCATGCGTATGTCCACCAAAAATTGCATCAATTCCCACCACACGTGATGCCATTTTAATGTCCACATCCATCCCATTATGCGAAACCACAATCACCGCATCTGGCTTTTCATTTTCGCGAATATCCGCCACCAACTCGTTCATTTCCTCTTCACGCAAACCAAATGACCAGTCAGGGAAAAAGTATTTTTGCGGATTGGCGTTTGAAGTTCTAGGAAATGCCTGACCAATCACCGCAATTCGATGTCCGCCAACATTTTTAATCACATACGGCTTGAATGGCAAACCTTCATCTTCATTAAACAAACCATTGCCATCGTATTTTTCAGTCATGGCAATATACTTATCGTCAAACAAAGCCTGCTCCAAGATACGCACGTTTTGCCCAAGAAAGTCGCCTTTAAAAAATCCGATATTTTTTAGTGTTTCTGCTTCTTTATAAGTAAATTCCCAATGCCCCACCATCACATCAACACCGAGCAAATTACAAGCCTCTACCATATCGCCGCCACGTGTCCAAAGCGAAGTGCCGGAGCCTTGCCAAGTGTCTCCACCATCCACCGTCAGGGTGTTTTGCACGCCACCTGCACTGTCACGCAATGAGTTTAACACGGTTTTAATTTGCCCAAAACCGCCTGTTTTCCCGTATTTAGCAGCCAAATCCTCAAAATTATTATAAGTAAAGGCATACGCTTCAGCTGAGCCTGGTTTTATTCCAATTTCCTTAAGTAGGTTATTGCCCACCACGTGTGGCAGTTTGCCAAAAGTGTCACCAAAGCCAAGATTTACATTCGGCTCACGAAAATAATTTGGCAACAAATTACCATGGGTATCAGTAATATGCAAAATACGTGCATTACCTATTTTTGCAACTTCGTACTTATTATCTTGCCCAAATAAACTATGACGATTGACGTAACCCGCCCCAATCAAACCTGCTGTCGAACCAATCCCCAATACTTTAATAAAATCTCGTCGCGTTAAAGCCATCGCCATTCCCCAAAGTAAAAATTACCAATCATACCCAATAAATAACTCATGGGAAAAATTATCATCAAATGCTAATATGGCCTAGATTATAATCATTTTATGAAAATAAACCAATTGCTCGCGGGTATTAGTAATACCCAAATTAACGTTGAAGTACAAGGCCTACGGTTAAATGCTGCTCAGGTACAAACAGGGGAAGTGTTCGTGGCATTGCGCGGTGGCTCAAATCATGGGATTGACTATGCTGATGAGGCGATTAAAAATGGCTGTGTTGCAATTTTGGTTGATTCTCAAGATTATAAGTGCAGCGTTGCTACTATTCGTATTGACAATTTAAAACAACACTTACAAACCCTAGCATCTCGGTGCTACCCTAATGCCACAAAGGTTAAAATAATCGGCATTACAGGAACCAATGGCAAGACCTCGGTAGGCCATTTTATTGCCCAATTATTAGACAAAGTCGGGGTTAAAAATGGCTTAATTGGCACGCTAGGCATCAGCCATAGTAGCGCGAAATCTCACAACACCACGCCCGATATTTTAACTTTATACAAAACACTGCATCAATACCACGCAGACGGTATCAACACTGCAGTATTAGAAGTATCCTCTCATGCACTCGACCAAGATAGAGTAGCAGGGCTGAATTTTAAACAAGCAATTTTTACCAATCTAACCCAGGACCATTTGGATTATCATCACACACTTGAGCGTTATCAACACGCCAAACAACAACTATTCAAATTTGCCTCACTTAACAGTGTGGTTGTTAATCGCGATGACGGGCATCACCTTGATTTCTTAAACGCTACCCAATGTAATAATCAAGCCACTTATGGTCTGGATGACTTGACAAAAATAACCGCTACTGAACACGGTTTTTTATGCCAATTAGACGACTTCGTATTTGAACTGGGGCTTTTAGGTGAATTTAATTTATCCAACATCTTGGCAACACTCAGTAGTGTTGAACAGCTGGGATTTGAGCGTGAAAATATCATTCCACTATTGCCTCAACTCTTGCCACCAACTGGTAGAATGCAAAAAATAAAGGGCATGCTCGCTTGGGTAGATTATGCACACACGCCTGATGCCATTAAAAATGCAATTAACACTTTAAAAACACATTATCCAACCCATAAAATTCGTGTGTTATTTGGCTGTGGTGGCAATCGTGACCAAGACAAACGCGCGAAAATGGGCAACATTGCTGCAAAACTAGCGGATACAATCGTACTCACCAATGACAACCCCAGAGATGAAGAGCCACAAGCCATTATCAATGATATTTTGTCTGGGATTGATGAGCGCTTTGCGGTAAATATTACCCTTGATAGACAACTCGCGATTGAAACTGCAACCGCCACCCTAAATGAAAACGAATGTTTGCTAATTGCTGGCAAGGGGCATGAATCCACACAAGTATTCAAAGATGAAATTGTGCCTCTAAACGATATTGAAATCGCCCAAAATGCTGTTTAATTTTAAAAAACTCAACTACCTTGGATCAAAACTAAATTTTTGCCCCCCAATTGCTGCCTCATACATGAGTCCGCCCTTGGTTATCGTGAACACAGCAACCCCATCGCTATAATCAACATCTGCACTAACACCTTCTCCCAGCAACACTGCAGAAGCTTGTGCACCTATTTCAAAGTCATCGCTAATAAATCTGTCCAGAGCCACCTTGTCTTTGAAAAATATAATCTCACTATAGGCCTGCCCGCCAATCTGGAAACCAACTGTCACTTGGGTCAAGGTTGAATTGCCAATAAAACCGTCTTTTCTATAAACATAGCCTTCACCATACGCACCACCTAAAACAAAACCCGCTTTACTCACAGTCGGGAAAACGGCGTAACCATAAGCTTTTTCAAAAAATTTGTGCAATTTTGGTTCGGCTGCTTTAAACTGATTAACAGTCCTGTCCGCATCTGAATTGACCCGTGTTGGTTTGGCTGTAATCGACTTTTTTTCTTCTATTGCAAATGGATTCCAGCCAGCAATAGAAATATTCACTAGCGTCGAACTTAATATCAATATTGTCAATAATTTTTTCATGTGCTTTTCCTATGAGAGCTTTGCAAGATCTCTATGAGTTTAAAGTTTGATTATAACGCCTAAAAGTTAAGAAAAACCCTGATAAAATTTTATCATGCCACTCAACAACCAGCGATATAATCTACTACATTTGACCAGTATTGCTAAAATTCTTAATGTCTCAATTTTGACATTTTTTGAAGGGGTTGATGAGATTTTACAAATAAAATAACAATGCTACTATCCAACACTCAAACCGTTGCTCAAGTTCTACAAACATCTATTGATAAAAACATCAATTTTAAAGGCGTGTTTACCGATACTCGAGCGCCACTCAAAGGCGGATTATTTGTTGCCTTATCAGGGGCAAACTTTAACGGGCATGACTATATTGACCAAGCAGAAAAAATGGGCGCAGTAGCAATTTTAGCTAGCGCAAAAATCAACAGTCATTTGCCCGTAATTTACGTTGAAGATACCACACTTGCCCTGGGCAAAATAGCACATTTTCATCGCCAACAAAGTCAAGCCAAGGTCGTTGCTATTACTGGCAGTAACGGCAAAACCACGACCAAGAATATACTCAAAAATATTCTCACGCTAAACGCACCAACCCTTGCCACCAAAGGTAACCTCAACAATCACCTTGGTGTGCCGATGACCTTACTTGAATTGCATACAAAACATCAATATGCGGTGATCGAAATGGGCGCGAACCATGTGGGTGAAATTACCTATTTACGTAATATTGCCAACCCCGATATTGCGGTGGTGACCAATACACTGGATGCACATATTGGTGAGTTTGGTGGCTTTGACAATTTAGTGCATGCCAAAGGTGAAATCTACACTGAAAATTCAAAAAATATTGTCAATACAAAAACCTTGTTTGAGGGCGATGTTAGCTTTGGTAAAAAAGGTGATATTTTCGCCAGCAATGTCTTGAATAATCGCTTTGACTTGAATATCTTTGATGAAAAAATCACCGTTACGCTACCGCTACTTGGCCAACATAATATTGACAATGCCTTAGCCGCTAGCGCCTGTGCATACGCCCTAGATATTGATATTAACACCATTAAACAAGGCTTGGAAAATACTAGAGCAGAAAAAGGTAGACTTAATTTGATTAAAAAAGGCACACGGGTCATTATTGATGACAGCTACAACGCCAATCCAAGCTCCACTAAATACGCCCTGGAAGTGTTGAATAACTTTACCGGCAAAAAAATTGCCATTCTGGGACAAATGGCAGAGTTGGGCAATCAATCCAAACACTACCACAGCGAAGTAGGGCAATTTGCAAAGTCGCTGGAGATTGATAGTATATATAGCTATCAAGCCGATTATGGTGTACAAAACTTTAATACTGAAGCCCAGTTGCTGAGCATGCTAAAACAACACACGCATGCTACCATCCTTTTCAAAGGGTCACGAATCGCAAAACTAGAAACAATTATTGCCAAACTTTAGTATAATTGCACGTTTGTATTTGCCGACAGTATTCCATATACGGCAGATGGCATACACCCAGTAGTTTGCATTTTTTTTGATTTAAAAATTGTTTAAAAATGTAAAATACAAGGCGTTTATACTCAGACAGTATTTTTTATACGGCAGAGTATAAATAACGTAGTAGTTTGCATTTTTAAACGATTTTTGCGCTCGTAGCTCAACTGGATAGAGTACTCGGCTACGAACCGAGCGGTTGCAGGTTCGACTCCTGCCGAGCGCGCCATATTTTTTGTTTTACGGCTAATTGAAACTTTGTAATTCTTAGCTCAACTGGATAGAGTACTCGGCGTTGAGCCGAGCAGTTGTCAGGGTTCGACTCCTGCCGAGCGCGCCATATTACTCATAATATTTGGTAGAATGCCTACACCATGATGACATTACCTAATATTCTAACACTTTCACGCATTGCTCTGATGCCAGCTTTTGTTGTGCTGTATTATCTACAGCCTGCTTATTCAGCCACACCGATATTTACCTGGATTAATTTCTTTTTAACAGCCACTTATGCTGCGATTAGCATGACCGATTATTTGGATGGTTATTTTGCCAGAAAGCTGAATATGACTTCACGGCTGGGTGCTTTTTTAGACCCTGTTGCTGACAAACTTATGGTATCTACTGCACTCATTTTATTGGTTGATTTTTACCCAAGTGGATCACATTGGTATATTAGTGTATGTGCATTGGTGATTATCTCTCGTGAAATCTTGGTATCAGCGCTGCGCGAATGGATGAGCACGATTGGTCAGCGTTCTAATGTCAATGTTTTATTTATTGGCAAAGTAAAAACTTTTATGCAAATTTTTGCCATTGTGTTGTTATTGTACCAACAACCCTTCTTTGGACTACCCAGTTTTGAAATCGGAGTAGTGCTATTAGTCGTTGCAACAGCACTTACCTTGTATTCAGGGTTTATCTACCTAAAAGAAGGGGTAAAAACATTTGACTGTGAGTGAAAAAACACTATAATTTACCAGCTACTACTTATGCGGGAATAGCTCAGCTGGTAGAGCATCACGTTGCCAACGTGAATGTCGCGAGTTCGAATCTCGTTTCCCGCTCCAAATTTAAAGGCCTGTTGTATTGCAGGTCTTTTTATTACTGACTTTGCGTTTTTTGTTAAATTTGGCTGGGTAGCAAAGCGGTTATGCAGGGGCCTGCAAAGCCTTACAGACCGGTTCGACTCCGGTCCCAGCCTCCATACAAAATAAAAAAATCCCAATTTTATCGGGGTTTTTTTATTATTGCTCAAAACTGACTACTGTTGCTTGATTTACTTTAACGACTTAAGACGTAAACGTAGCGCATTTAGTTTGATAAACCCAGCTGCATCTTGTTGGTCATACGCGCCCTCATCGTCTTCAAAGGTGGCTATTTTTTCACTAAATAATGAGTTCTCAGACTTGCGACCGACCACAATCACATTCCCTTTATAAAATTTCAAACGCACTGTGCCATTTACCACTGCTTGTGTTTGATCAATGGCAGCTTGCAACATTTCACGCTCTGGTGCAAACCAAAAGCCGTTGTAAATCAACTTGGCATATTTAGGCATCAATTCATCTTTGAGGTGTGCCGCCTCTCTGTCAAGTGTGAGGCTTTCCATCGCACGATGGGCTTTGAGCATGACAGTGCCAGCTGGGGTCTCATAGCAACCACGCGATTTCATCCCCACAAAACGGTTCTCAACAATATCATCACGCCCAATACCGTGTGCGCCAGCACGCTTATTAAGCGTCTCCATCACGCTAGCAGGTGACATGGGCTTGCCATCAATGGCGATGATGTCGCCTTTTTCAAAGCTGAGTTCGATGATTTCTGGCGTGTCTGGCGCATCTTCAGGGGATAGAGTCCAACGCCACATATCCGCTTCTGGCTCGGTCCATGGGTCTTCAAGAATATCACCCTCGTAGGAAATATGCAACAAGTTAGCGTCCATCGAATACGGGGATTTTTTACTTTGCTTTTTGTGGTCGATTTCAATGCCGTGTTGTTGGGCAAAATTCATTAACGATTCACGCGAGGATAAATCCCACTCGCGCCACGGGGCGATGACTTGAATATCAGCATTCAGTGCGTAAGCGTTGAGTTCAAAGCGTACTTGGTCGTTGCCCTTGCCCGTTGCCCCGTGACTGATGGCATCTGCACCTACTTCACTCGCAATTTCCACCAAACGCTTGGCGATGAGCGGGCGCGCAATCGAGGTGCCAAGTAGGTACTGACCTTCGTAAATGGCATTCGCACGAAACATCGGAAAGACAAAATCACGCGCAAACTCTTCACGCAAATCTTCAATATAGATTTGCTCAACGCCCGCGGCTTTCGCTTTGGCACGGGCTGGCTCTACCTCCTCACCTTGTCCAATATCAGCAGTGAAAGTGACTACTTCACATTGATAAGTATCTTGCAACCATTTAACGATGATACTGGTATCCAAACCGCCTGAATAAGCAAGTACTACTTTGTTAATTTTATTGTCTTTCATTTTTTATCTTTTAATTCACCCAAGTAATGGTATGCTTGTAAAGCTCTTGTTTATCGACCTCATCGTCATTAAAAGTGCGACCACGTACACAAATGCCTGCCAACTGTAACAGAGTTAACACTACCACTAATAAACGGATGCCAATCATACAAGGGCTTAACTTCATATAATAGCCGATAAGCACAAGTATCTGGCAACCAATTAAACTTATCACCCCAATCGGGCTTAATGCTCAGACAATCGGCTACCCAAGATTGACGAGTTTGATAATGCAAACATTGGCAGGTTTCATCATCCAGATAACGACAAGCCACATCGGTAAAATAAAGCTCTTTATGGTCTTCATCTTCAAGTTTGTGTAAACAACAACACCCACAACCATCACACAATGATTCCCATTGTTGTTGGCTCATATCTGCCAAACCAATGATTTCCCAAAATTTCATAATAGTTGCCTAGGCTAGAGGTTGTTAAATAAATACAGCAAAATTTTCTTACCATACGCATCACCTTTATTCGCTGTAATGCTTGCCCAATAATAGGCTTTTTTATAATCAGCATCAACGCCATAACCATTAATATACATAATTATTAACGCATTTTGCGACTGGGTTAAGCCCTGCTTGGCTGACTCGTTCATGAGTACAAATGCTGTTTTTTCATTTTTATCTACCACCTCGCCAGCACTATACAATAGGCTCAAATTATATTGTGCAAGCGCATCACCTTGTTTAGCACTGGCAATTAGCTCTTCTACTTTGACAATGGCATTGGCATTACTACTTAATGATTGAGCGATTTGTGATTGGGTTGGAATCGGATTAGGTATGGTTTGTAAAGGCGGCTGATTGCTAAAAACAGCATCAATAAACTGCGGAAAATTTACAATCGGCTGACTTGATAAATTCGCGATGGCGGTTACCACAGCAGTCTGGGTCTTTTTATCATTATCAGTCTTATCAGCTTGCTTAACTTGGTTTGGTTCGGCTAATGAATCAATTGCTGATGTCTGATTTGATAAATCCGTAGCATCTGCCACTACAGTAGTTTTGAGTTTTTTATCTTTATGAATCTTATTTGGCTCTTTAACCTGATTCAGTTTGGCTAATAAATCAATTGCCAGCGGGTGTTTTTGCTTAGCTGCTAAACTGAGCCAGTATTGTGCATCTTGGATCTTGCCTTGATGATAAAAATCCTGACCAAGCCAGTATTGCATCTCAAAGTGTTGAGGTTTAGAAGCCTTGGATAAATAAACCTGCGCCAATTCAGCATCCTTGTCTGTAGCGATACCTTGATTGTAAATTAGGTAGAGTTGATAATGTGATAATGGATGCCCTTGAGCTGATAAACTGAGCAGTATCGACAATGCCTTTTTATCATTTTGCGTGTTTTTGGCAATACCATCTCCTGCCAACATCAACATGGCTAAACGATAACGCGCCGCGTTATCGCCTTGTTTTTCAGCCTTTTGATACCAATAAACCGCTTGTTCAGTATTTTTAGTAATATCTCTACCTTGCTCATACCTAAATGCTAATAAGTATTGTGATGGCAGATGATTAGCCTGTGCTGCTTTTAATAACCATTTTGTGATTTTTTCATCATCTTTTTTAACCCCTTCTGCACGTAAATATTCAATCGCTAACGCATATTGTGACAAGGTAGAACCTTGCTTGGCAGCAGCTTGATACAACTGAATAGCACGCTTTATATCGCGCTTAACCCCTATCCCATTTGCATATAGTTTTGCCAAATTATATTGGGCGTTGACATTACCTTGTTCAGCTGAGCGTTGATACCAATACAGTGCCTTGGGTAAGTTGCTTTGCATTTGTGCACTGCGCTGATACAGGCTTGCTGATAGAAATTGCGACCCCGCATGTCCCTGCATAGCTGCCATCAATGCCCAGCGCAAAGCCTGTATATCGTTTTTTTCAACCACAACCCCAGCGTGATAAAAAGCGCTGAGTTGAATTTGCGCATCAATAAAACCTTGTTCGGCTGATTTTTTATACCACGCTAGTGCCTCGGCGATCTTCCCTCGTTTTTCTAAAAATTGCGCAAAAGCAAACCACGCCTCTACGCCTAACTGATTGGCAGCAGCCTGATACCATTTTTGGGCTAAATTCAAGTCAACTTTTGTACCTTTACCAATTTCATAATGCTGAGCTAGGCTAAATTGTGATAAGCCGTGACCCAATTCAGCTGAACGTCGATACCAATAAAATGCTTGTTTATTATCTGCTTTAGTGCCTTCACCGAGTCCATACATTACCGCTAAATTGTACTGCGCTACTGCAGAGTCCTGCACAGCGGCTTTTTCATACCAATACAATGCTTGTGTTAAATCTTTAGTAACGCCAATACCGTGATAATAACTATTAGCAATATTGAGTTGTGCGTTGACGTAGCCTTTGTTAGCAACTTCAAAATACCAATAAAAAGCCAACTTATCATCAACAGGTGTGCCAACTCCATTGTGATATGCGTTTGCTAGACTAAACTGTGCTTGTGCATCGCCACTTTTGGCGGATTTTTTTAAATCGACCAAGACCTGTGCGGAAGGTTTTTGTTGGCTGTTTTGCGTATTACCATTGTGTTGTTGCACCATCTCATGGTTATCAATCGGCTGCAAAATTTGTAAAGCATGTAGCGGCATAGACAGCAAAAAAATAAGGTAAATAAATTTAATCATTGTTATTAGTCATTATTACATTCCTACAAAAAAATCTAATTTTAGCCCAATTCTCATCAAATTTGGGCTAGTAATCGCTCAATACCAATTGCCACACCAGCGCAGTTAGGCAAAGGTGTATTTTTCAACGTCAGCAAAAATGTCTCATCAGTAGCAAATGTTGGCTTAAGTGCAGTTTTCCTCTTATTATTTTCCAATGCAAAACGTTGTGTGTATTCGTGAGCAGTTCGCAATTCATCATAACCATTCGCAACCTCAACACCAAATACGTATAACTCAAAGCGACAGGCTATCTTGCCCTGTACTTTTGCTAAGGCTGGTTGTTGACAAGGATAATCATAGATAAAACACACGGGTAATGTTTTTAATTGGGGGACAATACAATGCACAAACAATAACATTTGCAAATCTTCAATATACTCAAAATTGTCTGTCAACTGGTGCGACTTAGCAATGCGTTTTAAGGTTTGAAAATCACTACCAAGAATATCAATATTGGCGTATTTAGCAAACACTTGCGCATACGATAATCTAACAACCTCACGATTCACGCCTAATGCCAGCAACAACGCAACAATATCATCCATCAACTGATGAATGTCAAACCCTAAACGATAGTATTCCAACAAGGTAAATTCATTAAAATTACACGCGCCTTGTTCATTATCACGAAACACAGGGCAAATCTGATAAATATCGCCACTGCCATTTGCCAGCAGTTTTTTCATCTCCAACTCAGGCGAAGTGTGCAAATATTTTGTCTGTTGATTGGCACTGGTTTTCAAGCTGTCAATATACACATCAGTCGTAGGATAGTCTAAAAGTACTGAGGTTTGCACCTCAAGCACCTCTCGTTCATCAAAAAATTGCCTGATTTTTTGAATCAGCTGGCAGCGATTTTTAAACTCTGCCTGTGTATTCATTAGTGCGCGTATCGACCTTAACTTTGTCTCCAATACCCACAAATAGTGGTACTTGCACCACAACTCCAGTATTCATTCTTGCTGGTTTGCCACCTGTGCCAGCACTGTCGCCTTTAAGCCCTGGGTCAGTATCTACCACTTCAAGGGTTACGTGGTTTGGCGGCGCAACTGAAATAGGATTGTCATTCCAAAGCGTTACCACGCACCTATCTTGCTCAACCAAATAGCCCTTAGCATCAGCCATTACGCTATCATCAATCGCATATTGTTCAAACGATTCAGGCTGCATAAAATTCCAAACATTGCCATCATTGTAAAGATATTGCATCTCCAATTCCATCACATCCGCTACTGCTAAAGATTCACCAGATTTAAAGGTTTTTTCCAGTGTTTTGCCCGTAATCAAATCCCGAAATTTTACTCGATTAAACGCCTGACCCTTGCCAGGCTTAACAATTTCATTACTCATGATCGAACAAGGATTACCATCAAGCATCAGTTTTAAGCCATTTTTAAATTGACTGGTTGAGTAATTTGCCATTTTTAAAAGTTACAGAATTAAAAAAATCTTATTTTACGCAAATATCAAACTATGCCAAATTTTGTTTGTAAAATAACTAAATATTTAATGAGAGGCTAATTCATGATAAGAGAGAGAAAATTGTCCCCACTGGTAAAATGGGCTGGCGGGAAAACGAGTGAATTAAAATATATACACTCAAAAATGCCTAAAAAATTCAACAGATTCTTTGAACCTTTTTTAGGTGGTGAGGCATTATATTTTTCAATTAATGGAAGCACAAAAAAAAATAGTCAACGATTTTTCCCATGAGTTAGTTTTGTTATACAGAATGGTAAAAAAACAAGATACTAAATTCCAGTTGGTGCTAATTGTCATCGCATTATTCATAAAACCAGACCTCCTTACAAAATAGAAGCAGTCAAAGACTTTTATCAAGCGCAGTTAGGCAGTATTATTTAAATAAAATAATGCGTTAAAACATTGAAGTAAAAAAAACCATGCACATCCACGAATACCAAGCTAAAGTTTTATTCAGACAATTCAATATTCAAACGCCGAATGCAATTTTGATTAACGACACTAATCAAGCCAAATCTGCCTGTGATAAATTAGGCGGTGAGATTTGGGCGGTTAAAGCACAAGTGCATGCTGGCGGGCGAGGTAAAGGGGGCGGTGTAATTTTGTGTCATTCGACTAAAGCAGTTGAAAATGCTTGTAACAAACTGCTTGGCTCGATGCTCATCACTCCACAAACTGACCTACGAGGTTTGCCGATTAACCAGCTGCTAATAGAAGCAGGTCAGGACATACAGACCCAGCTGTATTTGGGTTTGTTGGTAGATAGACAAACGCAAAAAATTGCTGTTTTAGCATCAACCAAGGGCGGCATGGATATTGAAACAGTTGCCAACGATACGCCAGATGAAATCATTAAATTTGATATTAATCCACTTGGTAATTTAACTGAGAATGACTGCGCTATTATTGCTAAAAAATTAGGCTTAGCAAACAAAATTAAACAACAATTCAGCACAACTTTGTTAGGATTGTACGAGATTTTCACCACAAAAGACGCCAGTATGATTGAGATAAATCCGCTCATTATCGCAACGCAAAACCAGTTGATTGCGTTGGATGGAAAAATTGATTTTGATGACAACGCCCTATATCGTCATCCTGATATTGACAAACTACGTGACATTTCGCAAGAGGATGAAAAATCCAGTATGGCAAGTGAGCAACAGTTGAACTACATTTCGCTAGATGGCACAATTGGCTGTATGGTAAATGGCGCAGGTTTGGCAATGGCAACCATGGATTTGATTGAACATCATGGTGGCTCGCCTGCCAATTTCTTAGATGTTGGTGGTGGCACGACTACTAATCGCGTTGCCAAGGCGTTTGAGTTGATTCAAACTGAGGCGAATGTTAAAGGCATATTGGTGAATATTTTTGGTGGCATTGTGCGTTGCGACCTAATTGCCGAGGGTATTTTACAAGCGATTGAAAAAGTCGGCTTAACGTTGCCGATTGTAGTACGCCTAGAAGGCACAAACGCCGCACAAGGTTTGGCATTATTAGAAAATGCGCAATTTGATATTCATACCGAATCAGACTTAACTCAAGCGGCAGTCAAAATTGTGAGGCTATCCAAATGAGTGTACTTATCAACAAAGATACCAAAGTTATTACCCAAGGCTTTACTGGTAAGCAAGGTACGTTTCATTCTAAACAGTCGATTGCGTATGGTACAAATTTTGTCGGCGGAGTAACGCCTGGTAAAGGCGGACAAACCCACCTTAATTTACCTGTGTTTAATACGGTTAAAGACATAGTAGCAGCCACAGGTGCCACTGCCAGTATGATCTATGTGCCACCACGTTTTGCCTACGGCTCTATCATTGAGGCGATTGAAGTGGGAGTGCCAGTAATTGCTTGCATTACTGAGGGTATTCCCGTGCAAGACATGCTTAAAATCAAGGCCATCTTAAAAGATTCAGATTCGACTTTAATCGGACCCAACTGTCCAGGCGTAATTACCCCTAACGAATGCAAACTCGGCATTATGCCAGGTGATATTCATCAGGCTGGCAGTGTTGGTGTAGTCTCGCGCTCAGGCACGCTCACTTATGAAGCAGTGCATCAAACCACACAAGCAGGTCTTGGGCAAAGCACCTGTATCGGCATTGGTGGTGACCCGATTGGCGGCATGAACTTTATTGATTGCTTGGCGTTATTCGAATCTGACCTACAGACTAAATCCATTATTATGGTGGGTGAAATTGGCGGCTCAGCCGAGCAACAGGCGGCTGAATATATTCAATCCAACATCTCTAAACCTGTGGTTGCCTATATTGCTGGACTGACTGCGCCCAAAGGCAAACGCATGGGTCACGCAGGCGCGGTGATTATTGGCGGCACAGGCAAGGCGCAAGACAAAATAAACGCTTTGGAAAAAGCAGGGGTAAGCATTGCACCCACACCTGCAACTATGGGTGAAACTTTATTGGCATTAGTTAAATGAAAAAACCGATTGTTGTTTTAGGTATTGGTGAGATGGGCGGCGTTTTTGCAAGAGCCTTTTTAAAGAATAAGTTAGTCAACCCTTAAAACCACCTAACTAACTATATTAAAATAAAGCCGAGCATTCTACATTGGAAACCCTGCTGAAACTATAATAAATGGGTGAATCAAAAGCAATCAGTTAAAAGTCCTTGTGGATCTTTGTAAATACGCTCAGCGCAATTATCGTGTGAGTTGCAAGCACCATAGCAATAAAATCACGAAGTGGGTTAATTATTCCAATGTGGTGTGGTGTGTTAGGCAATTATACAGGATTTAAAAATAGAGGTATTGATGAATGAATTACAAGAAAAATCAATCAACTGCCCGTATTGTGGGCAGCGGATAAGTATTGATATTGATTGTTCTGAGCCATATCAGAACTATATCGAAGATTGCTCAGTATGTTGTTGTCCGATTAACATCAGCACCCGTATTGATTTTAACAACCAAATTCAGGTGTTAGCCACTCATGAAAACGAATAAAGTTTAAGAATTTTCTTTAGGAGTGCGTGCTTTAATACTCAGTGCATGTAGCTCACCACTGTCAATATCACTACGCACGGCTGCTAACACCATTTTTTGACGAGCAAGTAGTGACATACCCTCAAAAACTGGCGATACCACTAAGGTAGAGCAATTACAGCCATCACCCTCCATGGTAACTACCGCGTTTTCAACGCCTGCTTCGAGTTTAGCTTGCACTTCATCTAAAGTCATAAATTACCCCTGTTCTTTATCACTAACATGGCGAATATCTTTACCATGAACCACATAAACAACATATTCACAAATATTTTTTGCATGATCACCGACTCTTTCTATAGACCTAGCACACCAAGTTACTTTAAGTGTTGATTCTATATTTTTGGTGTCTTCTAATAAATAAGTCGTTAATAATCGATTGAGATTTTCAAACTCTGCATCTAAATCAGCATCCATACTGCTAACCTCTAATGCCTTTTTTGCATCTAATCGAGCGTAACAATCTAGCGAATCTGAGAGCATTGTTTTGGCTATTGATGCCATATATTTCAAATTTTTATAAAAATTCATATTCTTCGTGTCGGTTAATAACTCAGATGCAAATTTTGCAATTTTCTCACTTTCATCACCAATCCGCTCAAGGTCTGTAACCACTTTAATGACAGTAAACAAGTTTCTTAGGTCGATTGCAGTTGGTTGCCTTTTTGCAATAATTTGTGCACATTCTTCATCAATTTCTACTTCCATAGCATTAACCTTGTAATCGAGCTTTGCTACGTCCTGTGCAAGGTCAATTCTCCCCTTAAGTAGTGCTTGTGATGCGCCTAGGAATTGCTCTTCAACAAGACCGCCCATCGATAAAACTTTATTGCGTAGATCCTCTAGTTCGTCGTTGTACTCTTGAGATATATGTTGTCTAATATTCATAACCTTATCCAAATCTCCCTGTAATATAATTCTCTGTTAGCTCGTGTTCTGGGTTGGTAAATACAATGTTTGTATCATTCACCTCCACCAATTTTCCTAAGTGGAAATAGGCACATCTATCTGATATTCTGGCTGCTTGCTGCATTGAATGGGTAACAACTGCAATAGTATAAGAAGATTTTAATTCATACATTAACTCTTCAATCGTTGCTGTTGCAATCGGGTCAAGCGCAGATGTAGGCTCGTCCATCAAGATGACTTCTGGCTTGATTGCAATTGTCCTAGCAATACATAGGCGCTGTTGTTGACCGCCAGATAGTCCAGTTCCTGGTTTGTTTAAACGCTCTTTTGTTTCTTTCCATAAGCCTGCCTTGATTAGGCTTTCCTCAACAACATCATCTAGTTCTGGACCGTTATTGGTTAAACCATGCAGTCTTGGACCATAAGCGACATTATCATAAATAGATTTTGGGAATGGGTTAGGTTTTTGGAATACCATCCCCACTTTAGCTCTGAGCAGTACTGGATCAACACTATTAGAGTAAATATTCTCATCATCAAGTTTGATTTCACCGCTCACCTTGCAATCGTCAATTGTATCATTCATACGATTAAGGCACCTAAGTAAAGTAGATTTGCCACAGCCAGACGGTCCAATCATAGCAAGAATTTGGTTTTTTGTCAAATCCACACTAACATCAAAAATCGCTTGTGAGTCTTGATTATAAAATACATCCACATTTCTACAACTCATCTTTGATTGCCCATCAATAAGCGGACTACCTACTGTTTTGCTAAGCTGTTGGTCTAGTTCAATTTTGTCCACATTGTCTACCATCGCGTTTCGAACTTCTTACGCAATAAAATAGCAAGAAGATTCATTAAAAATAAAAAAATTAACAACGCTACAATAGCAGCTGAAGTTAGTGCAATAAAAGCCCTTTCAGGAGAATCTGACCAAATATAGATTTGCACAGGTAGTACTGTAGAAGGGTCTAAAAACCCTTGTGGAATATCAACCACAAAAGCCACCATGCCAATCATTAACAATGGTGCTGTCTCTCCTAATGCTTGCGCCATACCAATAATAGAGCCAGTTAAAATACCGGGCATCGCCAAGGGCAAAACATGGTGGGTAATGACTTGTACCTTTGATGCCCCCAACCCAAATGCCGCTTCTCGAATCGAAGGTGGAACTGATTTAATAGCAACACGCGTAGCAATAATAATAGTTGGTAAGGTCATTAAACTTAACACCAGCCCTCCTGCTAATGGTGCTGAGCGCGGTACCCCAAATAAATTAATATATATTGCCAAACCCAATATTCCAAACACAATTGAAGGAACAGCCGCAAGATTATTAATATTAACTTCAACTATATCAATCCACCAATTATTCTTTGGTGCAAATTCTTCTAAATAAATCGCCGCTGCTACACCAATTGGAAAACTTAATAGTAATGTTACCAACATCGTGTACAAAGACCCTTTAAGTGCGCCTAATATACCTGCTTGTTCTGGCTCTCGTGAATCTCCGTGAGTAAAAAAATTGGTATTGAATTTTTTCTGTATTCTTCCCTCGGATTGTAACTTATCAATCCAGGCTATCTGAAAATCTTTGACACGCCGGTCAGATTCTGGCAAATTTCGATCAATTAATCCTTTCACAAAAGTATCAACATCGTCATTTGCCAATACCCAAATCGATTTTTTGCGCTCAATCAAGGATGGTTCTTGTATGACTAAATCTCTTAAATAATATTGAGTACCTGAGCTCACCAACATACGCAACGCTCTTTTGTGTTTCCTATTTTTAACATCTGGAAATAATTTATATAACGACTGCGTTATTAACTTTTGATAGGATGCTTTAAATAATTCATCATTTGTATAATAAGCATCCTTTTTTAGTTTCAAAGTTTGGTGGGAAAAATCTATATCCAGTTTTAAGTAAGTCTGGGTAAATGCTGGTATTGACTTGTAGAAAATATCAGACAATAAAAATAACAAAAAAGTCAAACTTAATACGATTGAAAAAACGCCGTACACTTTAAAACGCCGTTCTTTGGCATAACGTTTTTTCAAACCAGCTTTTACAATATCTGTATTATTCATATTGTTCTCGGTATTTTCTAACAACATAAAGCGCGAATATATTGAGCACCAAAGTGGTAATAAACAGTCCTAGTCCCAATGCAAATGCTGCTAAAGTTTTTACACTGTCAAACTCTTGGTCACCAGTTAACAAGGTCACAATTTGAGTGGTTACTGTCGTAACAGAATCCATCGGGTTGGCAGTTAAGTTTGCTGCAACACCTGCCGCCATAAGTACAATCATAGTCTCGCCAATTGCACGTGAAATGGCTAACAGAAAACCACCTACAATACCTGGCAATGCAGCGGGAATAATCACTTTCCAAACGGTTTCTGATTGGGTTGCGCCCATCGCGGTTGAGCCATCACGCATGGCATCAGGTACCGCTGAAATCACATCATCAGACAAAGACAAAATAAAAGGCACAATCATCATTCCCATAACAAGCCCTGCTGCTAATGCTGATTCAGTTGATACGGTTAGATTTTCTAATATTTGAATATCAAGATTAATGCCAATATCACGCAAATAATTGCCAAAATCTCTGACCATTGGCCCCACCGTAAGTGCGGCAAAAAATCCATACACTACCGTTGGGACACCAGCCAAAATCTCCAGTATTGGCTTGATGGTTGAGCGTACTTTAGAAGAGGCATATTCAGATAAGAATATGGCAGAAATTAGCCCTACAGGTGCCGCAATAATCATGGCAATGATTGAAATAAATATTGTTCCCCAAAAAAGTGGCACCGCACCAAACGAGCCAGAACTCCCAGCCTGGCCTTCTCTAATAGAGATTTGTGGCGACCAATGTGTGCCAAAAATAAATTCTGTAATAGCTACTTTGGAGAAAAACTCAATAGATTCAAATAGCACTGAAAAAACAATACCAACCGTTGCAAGTATTGCGATTAATGCACATATCAATAACACAGATACGCTCAGCCGTTCAACGCTATTTCTAGCCTTCATAGTTGGAGTTATACGCCAGTAAGCGTAGGCAAATCCCAACAACGCCAACAAAACAGCAACAATAGTTTTTAGCTTGAAGCTATTGCCTAAATACTCAATATACATAGCCGCTGCTTGATTTTTTATACTTGTGCTATCTCCTAAATTATAGGTGTTGGTAATAGCCAGCTCTTTAATTTCATTGAATGCTAGGCTTAATCCATCTGCTGAGAGTTGTTGCAGTTCAAAAAAATTGGCAACAGTTAGCATTGATACAATATTGCCTTCGAAAAATGACCAAATAACAAAAATGGTTAGCGCAGGTAGAAATGTCCACAATGCGGTTAAATATCCATAATAGTTTGGCAAAGAGTGTAGCTTAGCACCACTGGATATTTGACACAAATAGGCTTTTCTTTGCCCGATAAAAAATACAGCAACAGTGCCAATTAGTAAAATTGTTAAAAAATTCAAACTACTCATATTGAGTATTTACCCGATTCAAGTATTGTCGAATTATAACGGATATTATTAGACATAAAATAAAAACCCGCCTATATAATTAAGCGGGTTTTAG
Source organism: Gammaproteobacteria bacterium (assembly GCA_965206195.1). Classification (GTDB taxonomy): domain Bacteria; phylum Pseudomonadota; class Gammaproteobacteria; order PS1; family Pseudothioglobaceae; genus JAAOIF01. The sequence continues at coordinate 913,232 of CBDBIZ010000011.1, read as the reverse complement.
CATCGATTTTAGCAGTTTTTTATAGCTCTAACTTAATAGCGTTTTTGGCATTGTGTGCAAACTCATCACGCGTACTTTTAGCAGATGGAATTAAGCCTTTATCAGTTAAATATCCCTCTTCTCCAAAAGTGTCTTCATCAACAAATTCAGCAATATATTCATTAATGCCTTTAACTTTGCTTCTATGCGAGTTTTTTACATAAAAGTATAATGGGCGTGACACTGGATATGAACCATCTGCAATATTTTCAAATGTGATTGCATTGCCATTAATACTAGAACCTTTTACTTTATCAGCATTCTGGTCCAAAAATGAGAAACCAAAAATCCCTAAAACATTGCTATCATTAACTAGCTTTTGAATGATTAAATTATCGTTCTCGCCCATTTCTACAAAATTTCCATCTTCACGCAAAGTACGGCATAAATTTTTGTATTGTTTGTTGTTGGTTTTCTGCATAGCCTTCATAAAAGAAAAAGTTTTACAACCGCCCTCAATCGCAAGCTCTTGCAAAGCATCACGCGTGCCTGAGGTGGGTGGCGGCCCTAATACTTTAATCTTGACTGCTGGTAAATTTTTGTTAATTTGATCCCAGTACATGTAATTATTCTTAACTAAATTTGGACCCACGCCATTGGCAGGAATCTTGGCAGCTAAGGCTAAATACATATCCCTTAAAGACAAGTCAAAATCTGGACCGCGTTTTGAATTTGCCACTACAATACCATCAAAACCAACCAATACTTCAGTAATATTGGTTACGCCATTTTTATAGCAAGTTTTAAGCTCTGCATGCTTTATTCTGCGTGATGTATTAGCAATATCTGGCGTATTGATGCCATCACCTTTACAAAATAATTTCATACCGCCACCAGAGCCAGTAGCTTCAATCTTAGGTGTTGGCATACCAGTTTTTTTGCCAAAAGTCTCAGCAACCACAGTGGCAAAAGGGAAGACCGTTGACGAACCCACAACTTCAATATTATTACGCGCCATAACATGATTTGTAAATATCATAGCAGTCGTAAGACCACCGCTAATTAAAATATTTTTTAACATAATCTACTCCTGGTTTTTTTAAAATTAATTCTTAGAAGTTTTTGCATAATGATGCAAATGTCCAATTTAATCAATGTGGTAAAGTGTTTTTATGGTGCATATTTTATCTTAAAATCAGAACCTTGCACCAATAACAAGTACGTCACCCCCATCTTCGTTAATCGCAAGTAGTATCAATTTAGTGCTATCAGTTTGATACTAAGCATTAACGCCATCATTACCAGTTTCACCAGAGCCTATCAAAACCTTGAATTTATCGCCATTAGCATCTTTTAGTGCTAGCACTGGCAATATGAGACTTGCCTTTAATTTCAAACACAGAATTATCAAATTCAAATTCAGCTGCTTGAGCCGAAAAAGCGATTATCAAAACAAATGAACAGGTAGTCGTAGTTTTTTTTAAACTTATGTCCTATCAGTTAAAATTAAAAAAATCGTCTCAAAATGAACTATATGAAATCATAACAATCAATTGTTTTTAGCAATATTACAAAAATATATTTAGCGGTCTCAATTGATATTCCATTACTAAGGGGCTGTGGTCAGAAAACCGTTTATCTTTATAAATAGAGGCGTTTTTTACACTGCCTTTGAGATTCGGGCTAAGAATTTGATAATCAATTCGCCAGCCAGTGTTATTTGCCCAGGCTTGTGCGCGATTAGACCACCAGGTGTATTCATTGTCCTTATTGTTCACCTCGCGAAAGCCATCGACAAAACCCATATTCTCAAACATTATATCTAAGTAAGCACGCTCCTCAGGCAAGCAACCTGAACGGTTTTTGTTGCCAGTAAAATTTTTAATATCACGGCGTTTATGCACGATATTTACGTCTCCACAAAATATGATTTTTTGTTGGTTTTTTTTGATTTGTTGAAGATATGGCATAAAACGTTGGGTCAAAAATTCCATTTTTAAATCTTGACGCGCCTGCTTACTACTGCCTGAATAAATATAGATTGACACCACGCTAAAGTCGTCAAAATCGGCTTGAATAAACCGCCCTTCAGAATTAATATCGTCCCACGGGCTAATACTGATTTGTTGGGGCTTGATTTTGCTAAAAATTGCGGTGCCAGCATAGCCTTTTTTCTGTGCTGGCTGATAATAACAATGATAGTTTTTTGGGTAAAAACGCTCGTCCAGTTGATATTCTTGGGCTTTGATTTCTTGCAAGCAAACCACATCTGGGTCTTGCATCTGCAACCAATCGAAAAAACCTTTTCGTTCAGCTGCACGAATACCATTAACATTTGCCGTTATAATTTTCATTTATCTAAATTTTACAGGCAACAATATGTGGCAGTATCAAAAAGACTTTATTGCTTTTGTGCTCGAAGTGGGTGCGCTCAAATTTGGCAAATTCGAACTTAAATCAGGTAGAACCAGTCCTTATTTTTTTAATGCAGGGGCATTTAATACCGGTGAGCATTTAGCTAAACTTGGCAAGTTTTACGCTCAAGCAATTGAGACAAATGGCTTGGCGTTTGATGTTTTGTTTGGTCCAGCATACAAAGGCATTCCTTTGGCAGCATCTACGGCAGTGGCACTATATGAGGATTTTGGCAAAAACTTACCTTATAGTTTTAATCGCAAAGAGACAAAAACCCATGGCGAAGGCGGCGATACTGTCGGCGCATCTTTGAGTGGTGATATTTTAATCATTGATGATGTGATTACCGCTGGCACAGCAATTCGTGAGGCATTTGATATTATCAATAGCAATGGTGCAAATGCTAAAAGCGTGATTGTTGCGCTTGACAGACAGGAAAAAGGTCGGGGTGAGAGTTCAGCAATTCAAGCAATCGAAGCTCAGCTTGGTATTGAAGTGTTAAGTATTATTAACCTGTCTAATGTGATTGATTATCTTAAAGCAAGTGATGATGCGGATTTGATTAAACGCATTGAGCTTTATCGAGATAAGTACGGTGTGTGATGTTGATAACAGTCGCTAGCTTTTCTTTTCCACATGAGGCGCATATCGCCAGAGCTAAGCTAGATTCTGAAGGTATTCCTGCTACTTTGGCTGATGAATACACAATTGGCATGCAGTGGCTGTATTCTAACGCTTTAGGTGGGGTGAAAGTGCAGGTGCCCGAACCTTATGCTCAGCAAGCGGTTGAGATTTTGGCGCAAGATAATTCTGACTTGTTGCGGGATTGATAAAATAGGATGGACAGTGCTGAATATGCCGCTCAAGGGATAAAAGTTTTTATTTATAGCCAGCTACCGATGGTCTGAACAGGCTTTAATGAATCTTTTGTACTGAGCCAAACTGCCACGGCAAAACGTTTCGCCAAAATTGAAGACTTGGGCAATTTGATTGACCAATGATTAGCTTTGCTGGTTTTTTGCGTGTGGTTTAAGACCACAAAGTCATGTTTTAAAACTCTGTTTTCGTTTTCGCCAGCAGTTACTGTACTACTAAGACCAGAGCCTAATAATACAACGTGAGCGACTAAAGTGCCATGCTTTTTTGTCGGTTTAAAATTGACATATACTATGTCATCAAGCACGTCAACACTGAGTTTGCCAGTTTTTTCACGAGTTAAATCATCACGATTATATCGCCACGAACGATCTTCAACCCCATCGCGCAATAAGCCTGGGGTATAAACAGAAGACACATTGCCCTGACGATAATGCTGTTGTTGTCTTTGTGAATATTCGCTATCGGCAAATTTATCTTGCCAGCCAATATAATCCCAATAATCTACGTGGAATGCAACTGGCACAATTTCGCTAAATAGTTTTGGGTGGTGTTTGAGCGCACTAAGCCATTTGTCTGCAGGCGGACAAGAACTACAACCCTCAGAGGTATACAACTCAAGCAAAGTGTTTTGGTAATCACCGCTTTCAAAGTGTAATTCTTTTGCAAGTGAGGCGCTACTAGCAAGTATTAATAGTAGTACGGATATGATATTTTTTATCTTCATGTTTTTAATATACGCACCCACTAGAAAAAAGTTTCAACAAATTTAAACAGGTGTTTGTTTGGATTCTTCAGACGGTTCTGCGGCTGATTTTTTGCCAAACAGGCTGGCAATTTTTCTAAATATCAATTTAATGCCGCGCCAAAGTTTAGGGATTAGCCAAACCATTAGGCTAATGGCAACAATGGCGACAACAATCCAAACCACTGGATGATTAATTGCTGCCCACATGCCAGTAAATACCATCACATCTTCAGAAACAGAGGCAGTCCAATTACTTAGTGGCTCTGGACTGGTATTGATAATAGCGCGCGTACCCGCCTTGGTAAAATGTGTCGCTGAACTCAAACTGCCGCCAACAATCATTGCCACAGTTTCAGTAATCACGCCATACTCCGCCATCGCATCGCCCGCTAATAACGCACCGAGTGGAATACGAACAAAAGTATGAAGCGAGTCCCAAACGCTATCAAAACCTGGGATTTTATCAGCAAAAAACTCCACTCCATACATCAGCCCTGCCGCGCCAATCACCAATGGGTTTTGCAAAACTTGCAATTCAGTTGGTAGCGTAACGTTGCCAGTTATGCCAGATAAACCCAACACCAACATGGTGGCATAAATATTAAAACCACCACCTAAACCAATCCCTAGTGCCAGTGCCGTTGCTTGTATTAAATTTGCATCCATATTGTTTTCTAGGTTTAGAAACTAATTTACTGATTTTAAACAACTATTAGAACAATAGCAAAGTCTACGCTTTGATATTTTTTTTAAAACTTCATAAGAAAAACCACTATATAACCCTTAAAAAAACAACCACTAAAATTTAAAAACCTCTATTTTTTTTAGGCAAGTCAAAAAATATAAAAAATTGAATTTTTATCTAAAAAAGCACCTATATTTTGGCTTTTTTATCCATTATGCTGCCTCTTAAACCTTGCCGTCTCAGTGCTTTACCATTGGCTTGGGGAGAGCTACTTCTTTGTCGTACAAAACTCGCACCCCTTGATGACTTTTATTTGCTTGTTTAACGTTTCATATTAGCAGAATGGGCGGCTTGGTTAATTAAACCGTTAGCATCTGTTGTTTGTCACCATCTTCTTGGTTTACTTGCTCTTTTTAGGTATCCAATCTGGAGTTATTTGATTGTTATTACTTTTTAACTTTTTCAATTGCTTTGTTTTGTCATGCTGATTTTTACTAGCCCTTAGCCAAATAATAATTAGAATAATAAAAGTTGCACTTAGAACTTGAATAAGGGAGATTTTTCCCTAGGTTTAAATGCTTTGATTTAAATGTCTTTTAGATTGTCCATTGATTTAAATATTACTGGGGTTAAATAACAAAATTTAGAGTGTAAATTTTTAAGTTATGATATGCCCTAAAATATACCCGTTATTTAAGGTATATTTTTTTATGTGATTGGACAGTATAAGATGACGTAAATTAAAAATCCTTTATTTAAAAGGGTTTTATGTATCTTATTAGATGCTGTTAGACAGTAACATGGTGGAGGGATAGGGATTTGAACCCTAGAAGGGGATTAACCCTTGCCGGTTTTCAAGACCGGTGCATTCAGCCGCTCTGCCATCCCTCCGAGTGCGGGTATGATACCGCTTGTTTGCTAAAGAGTAAATAGAACATTTCCTTAATTTAGTTTTAAAAAAGGCAGTTTTTAAGTATAATTAACCTCTTTTGTATTTTTGATGAATTGATTATGGCAAAGATATGTCAAGTAACAGGCAAGCGCCCGATTAGTGGCAACAATGTATCTCATGCAAATAATAAAACGCGTCGTCGTTTTTATCCTAATTTACACACACATCGTTTTTGGGTGGAAAATGAGAATCGTTTTGTAAAACTCAAGCTAACTGCAAAAGGGCTGCGTATTGTTGATAAAAAAGGCATTGACACAGTATTAAATGAAATTCGTGCACGTGGCGAAAAGATTTGAGGGGTAAGCAATGAGAGAAAAAATTAAATTAGTATCATCGGCTAAAACAGGTCATTTTTATACCACAACTAAAAACAAACGCCTACACCCAGAAAAGGTAGAAGTGAAAAAGTTTGACCCCGTTGTTAGACAGCACGTGATGTATAAGGAAGCCAAGATTAAGTGAGTTTTAGTTGTCAAAAGTTCGCTCAAAATGGTTTAATTTTAAAAGACTAAAAACGATAGTTAGACTCAACAGAAAAGCCATATTTGAGAGCGAACTAAACGACCATAAATGTTATGCTGTATTAGAATATAAGCAAGTTATTGCTATTTTCAAATTATCAATGTTTTAAACCAATACTTTAAAAAATTTAGCAATTAATTTTCATCCAAATTTTGAGTAAAGCAATGATGATATTGTTGCTATAATCATATTTATATGCCAATCTATGATGTCAATATGTGATCAAAAGATATTAAAAAACTAAAATTATATTCTGCTCGAATAAATTACAATAAACGCTATTTATGCTAAATAGTGGCTTTTTTTATTAGCTTAAACTCTAATGTTGTTGTTCTAATATTGTATCAAGCGCAATATGTCCAATTGCCTCTTGGTACTCAAATATTTGATCAAAGTTTAAATATTGGTAAATATCATCTGCTATGGGTTTAATTGCTTTCATAGCACTTAAATATTCATCTATGGTTGGAATATGTCCAAGTTTTGCAGAAATAGCAGCCACTTCAGCAGAAGACAAATACACATTAGCACCGTCACCTAGGCGATTTGGGAAATTACGTGTTGAGGTTGAAACCACAGTAGCCTGATTTTTAACCCGCGCTTGGTTGCCCATACATAGTGAACAACCCGGTATTTCAGTACGCTGCGTGAGGTTTTCGAATATGGAATAAATGCCTTCTTTTTTTAATTGTGCCTCGTCCATACGGGTGGGTGGTGCAATCCATAATTCTGTTTCAGATTTAGTGGTGTTTTTTAGCAACTCAGCTGCTGCTCTAAAATGACCAATATTCATCATGCAAGAGCCGATGAATACTTCGTCAATTTTGATATTAGCGACTTCTGAGAGTGTTTTGACATCATCAGGGTCATTTGGGCAAGCTAAAATCGGCTCTTTAATATCATCAAGGTTAATATCAATGATGGCCGCATACTCGCAATTATTATCTGCTGTCAATAATTCAGATGTGTCTAGCCATTTTTGCATGGCTTGAATACGTCGTGCAATGGTTTTTTTGTCCTCATAATCCATTTCTATCATAGATGAGAGTAGTGCAATATTTGATTGTAAGTATTCTTCAACAGGTTCTTTATTGAGCTTAATAGTACAACCATTGGCTGATCGCTCAGCTGAGGCATCAGTCAGCTCAAAGGCTTGTTCGATTTTTAAATCGCCCAAACCTTCAATCTCTAAAACACGACCCGAAAAAATATTTTTCTTATTGGATTTTTCAACGGTCAATAATCCTTTTTGTATCGCCACATAAGGAATCGCATTAACCAAATCACGTAAGGTAATACCAGGTTGCATGACACCAGAAAAACGCACTAAGACGGACTCTGGCATGTTCAGTGGCAACACACCAATAGAAGCAGCAAATGCGACTAAGCCAGAACCTGCTGGAAAGCTGATACCAATTGGGAAACGTGTGTGTGAGTCTCCACCTGTACCAACGCTATCAGGCAATAGCATACGGTTCAGCCAAGAGTGGATAATCCCGTCACCTGGCTTAAGTGCAACCCCGCCACGAGAGTGCATAAAATCAGGCAGAGAATGTTGGAGTTCTAAATCAACAGGCTTGGGATAAGCGGCCGTGTGACAAAAGCTTTGCATCACTAAATCAGCTGAAAAACCCAGACAAGCGAGCTCTTTGAGTTCATCACGGGTCATGGCGCCTGTGGTGTCTTGCGAGCCCACAGTACTCATGCGTGGCTCACAATAAGTGCCAGGGCGAATGCCTGCCACACCACAAGCTCTGCCGACAATTTTCTGCGCCAAGGTATAGCCTGCATTGTTTTTGCTAGCGTCCTGCGGACGTAAGAAAACATCACTAATAGGCAGATCTAAATCTTGACGGGTTTTGTCACTCAGTCCACGACCAATAATCAGCGGAATGCGCCCGCCAGCACGTACTTCATCAATCATTGTCGTAGGCGCAAGTTCAAAAGTAGACACCACTTCATCGGTCGCATTGGTGATTTTGCCTGCATACGGATGGATGGTAATTGTATCACCCATATTGAGTTGAGAGACGTCACATTCAATCGGCAAAGCCCCTGAATCTTCTGCAGTATTAAAGAAAATTGGGGCAATGCTGCCGCCTAATATTATGCCACCACTGCGTTTATTAGGCACATAGTCAATGTCATTGCCCATATGCCATAGCACGGAATTAATGGCTGATTTGCGTGATGAACCTGTGCCCACAATATCGCCTACAAAGGCGAGTGGCAAACCTTTTTCTTTAAGCTCGGTAATGGTTTCCAAAGGGTTATCCATCTTTTTGACCAGCATTGATTGTGCGTGCAGCGGAATATCGGGGCGTGACCAAGCTTGTGTGGCAGGGGATAAATCATCGGTATTGGTTTCTCCTGCAACCCGAAAAACCGTGCATTTTATTTCAGCTGGTAGCGCATCTTTACGCGTAAACCAATCGGCATTCGCCCAAGAATCAATCACTTTTTTGGCAAAGTCGTTGCTGTTTGATTTGTCTAATATTGTTTGATAGGCTTCATAAATCAATAAAGTTTTTGACAAGGCGTCGCAGGCGATTTGTGCTGTTGCTTCTATATCGAGTAGCTCAATCAATGGTGCAATGTTATAGCCCCCTACCATTGTGCCTAATAAAAATGTGGCTTGTTGTTGATTGATGGCGTTGCAAGCCTGAATGCCTTTTGCCACGCTACTTAAAAAGCTAGCCTTCACATAGGCAGCTTCATCGACGCCAGGGGGGATTTGATGAGTCAGCAAGTCAAGATAAAAATCCACCTCCTTGTCGTTGATTAGACTCTCTACCACAGATTGAGTTTGTTCGGCATTCAGTGGTAGGGGCGGTAGCCCCTCTTTGGTGCGTTCGTCAATATGGGTTAAATAGTCTGTTTTCATCATCATTACCGTGGGTTGTATAATGCGTATAATTGTATCACTTATTTAATTTGATAAACACGATTATGCAGCTCAGTTCGTTAACTGCCATCTCTCCCATAGATGGACGCTATTTTGGCAAAACCAACGTCATAAATACAATTTTTAGTGAATTTGGACTGATTAAATATCGCGTGCTGATTGAGGTTAAATGGTTACAAGCCATGGCAAATAATGATGAGTTTGTCGAAGTGCCAAAACTCAGCATTGAGGCAAGTCAATTTTTAGCCAAGATTGCCAAGGATTTTTCGCCAAATGACGCACAGACAGTCAAAGACATTGAACGTACGACCAACCATGACGTCAAAGCGGTTGAATATTTTCTTAAGAACAAAGTCAAGGGTAACGCTGAGTTAGAAGTGGTAAGTGAATTTTTTCACTTTGCTTGTACTTCGGAAGACATTAACAACCTCTCTCATGCGTTAATGCTGATTGATGGGCGTGAAGTATTGCTTGCGCAGATGCAAAATATCTTGTCTTTAATTGCCACATTGGCACAAGACAATGCCGCTATCCCAATGCTTTCCAGAACGCATGGTCAGACTGCTTCACCCACGACAGTGGGCAAAGAAATGGCGAATTTTGCTTATCGCCTTAAACGACAAATTGAGCATTTTCAATCAGTCAAAATCATGGGTAAATTTAATGGTGCCGTGGGTAATTTTAATGCCCATATTGCTGCCTACCCTAATTTAGATTGGCAAGATATTTCGCAAGATTTTATTCAGAGTTTGGGGGTGAATTATGCGCCTTATACCGCTCAAATTGAGCCACATGATTACATGGCAGAATATTTTCACTCGATAAATCGCTTCAACACCATTTTGATTGATTTTTGTCGGGATATTTGGGGCTATGTGTCGTTGGGTTATTTCAAGCAAAAAACCATCGCTGGTGAGGTGGGTTCATCCACCATGCCGCATAAAGTCAATCCGATTGAGTTTGAAAATGGCGAAGGTAATTTAGGTTTGGCAAATGCCATCAACACCCATTTGGCTGACAAGTTGGCAGTTTCTCGCTGGCAAAGAGACTTGTCAGATTCGACCGTACTCAGAAATCTCGGTGTTAGTTGCGCACATTCGTTGGTGGCTTACGTCTCAATTATTAAAGGTATTGGTAAACTACAAATCAACGAGGCTAGACTGCTGGAGGATTTGGATGGTTCATGGGAAGTATTGGCAGAGCCGATTCAAACGCTAATGCGCCGCTACGGTATTGAAAATCCGTATGAAAAACTCAAAGCACTAACGCGTGGTCGGGCTATTGATGCACAAGTATTAGCCGTGTTTGTCAAAAACTTAGACCTGCCTGATGAAGCCAAACAAGCATTATCCGCTTTAACCCCGATGAACTATATTGGTGACGCTGAAAAATTAGCACGTGATATTGAAAAACTGATATAATTTCGCGTCTTGTGTCGTTTTGGCATGAGGATTAAATTAAAAACAATAAAAGGAGCAAAAAACCCATGGTTAAAATTAGACTAGCCAGAGGTGGAGCCAAGAAAAAACCTTTTTATTCAATTGTAGCAACCGACTCTAGAAAGCGTAGAGATAGTGGTTATATTGAGCGACTTGGATATTTTAATCCAGTGGCTCGTGGACAAGAAGTTAGGCTGACCATTGAAGAAGATAGACTAGATTATTGGCGCTCAAAAGGTGCACAAATCTCTGAGCGTGTTAAGCAACTCGTCAAAGAGTTTAAAGACCCTTCAATTCGTAACAAGCGTGTTGCGCTCCAAGCAGCTAGAATGGCGGCAGTAACAGCTAAATTAGCAGCCGAAGCCAAAGCTAAAGCTGATGAGAAAGCAAAAGCAGCTAAAGCAAAATCCAAGACTGAAGCAGAGACAAAAGAGGTAGTGGTTGAGTCAGAAACACCTGCAGAGGAAGCAAAAAACGCTGATACAACGCAAAAGGAAAAAGCTGCTGAGTAATCCAAAATCTAGCTCTAACAATAAAAGACTGTTGGTTGGTAAAATCAATGGTCTGTTTGGCACTCAGGGCTGGGTAAAAGTATTTTCCCACACGCATCCGCGTAAAAACATCTTATCCTACCAGCCGTGGCATATTAAAATCAATAACCAGTGGCAGACACTTGAAGCAAAAAGAAGTCGCGAACAAGGCAAAACTATTATTGCACAAATAGCCAATATTAATGACTCAGACCAAGCCAGAAGTTTGATTGGTATTAATATCTATATTGACAAATCGCAATTACCTAAGTTACCTAAAGAGCAGCACTATTGGGAGGATTTAATCGGCTTAAACGTAATCAACCAGGAAAATATTGCTCTGGGAAGGGTGTCAAGTTTGGTCGATACTGGCGCTAATCACGTGCTAGTGGTAAATGGCGAAAAAGAGCATTGGGTGCCTTATATCGAGCCTTTTTTAATTCAGATTGATATTGATAATGGACAGATTTTGGTTGATTGGGATGAGGACTTTTAACAATCTTAAAAGTTATACTCTTTATGAAAATATGACAAAAAATCCTGCATTATAAAAAATGTGTAAAACGATGCTGGCCATCACCCCACCAGTTCTGTCTTTGAAATAACCAAAAACCAATGACGGGATGAATACCGATAATGCCCACAACGGTGCTTGATACAACAAATGCGCCAAAACAAATAAAATTGAGGTTAAAATGTTGGCATAAGAAAGCCTGGCTACTAGATTTTGTCGGATTTTTTGCCGAATCGTATCTTGAATAAAACCTCTAAAAGCCAACTCTTCAAGGATTGGGTAAATGATAATAGCGTAGAGCAGATTAGGATTGCGACTGATGATTAGATTATCAACAAGAAAATATGTCAAAATCCATACCACAACTGCAGCAACAATTGCTGCCCAAAATTGTTTGTCAGCATATAATGGAGGTACACAACCCCGTAAACTAGATTGTGTAAGCCCCTCTTTCATAAATCAGACATAGTTCTTTAATCTATCCTCTCGGTATGCGTGGCATTTTAGTTTTTTGACAATAAAAATTAAAAATTGTATCATAAAAAATAGCCTGAGGTTTTTCTTCGTCAAGCGTGCGGAGCACTATAAATTCTTTTTCCGTAAATTCAACCTGACCATTTTTTTTAAGTTTTTTTTACCATTGAGGTAATATAAATAATGGTATGTAACCACGCTCTTATGTCCAGTTTTTTGATTTAATAGCATTGTCATTTTTTTAAAAAAACCCCCATAAAATACATTAAAATCCCACAATAGAATTGAAATAAATAAGACGATAAAATGAACGTACAGCAGGCAAGAGGTAACTCTATCGACCAACAAATTCGCCCCTGGGGCGGGCTTAACCATATTGCCAATAACGCCCTAAAAAAGACACCAAGAGAGCATTTTGTACCTGAAAAATACAAAAACTTAGCCTTTGCCGATATTGAAATTCCACTCAGTAATAAAGCCAAAATGCTGAGTCCGAAAATTGAAGGGAGATTATTGGACGCACTTAACATTCAACAACATGAAACAGTTTTAGAGCTGGGCACAGGCAGTGGTTATCTAACAGCAGTAATTGCAAGGCTTTGTAAATCAGTTACCAGTGTTGAGATTGATGAGACACTTAGTGCTAATGCTAGGGTTAAGATTGATGCGCTAGGCATTACTAACGTGCAATTAAAAATAGGCGATGTTGCACAAGACTGGCATTCAAATGATTTTTTTGATGTTGTTATCGTTGGAGCAGCAGTACCAAAAATTACTGGTCGTTATTTTCACTTGCTAGATGTTGGTGGACGTACCTTTGTGGTTGAAGGCACAGATAATGCCATGCAAGCAAAACTCATCACTCGAATTAACGAGCACAAATGGGAAACCAAGTCATTGTTTGAAACCTACTTGGACACCATGCAAGGCTTGGAAAGTGCCCAAAGTTTTGAGTTTTAAGTTTCAATTAGGTACAAAAAACACCATGAAATATCTGTATGGTTTAGTCCTAAAAACCCCTCGCATCAGCGGCACTTTGCTAATATTGGTGGTTGGTTTTTTTATTGTTCAAATTCCCAACTTCCAACTGGACGCCTCTTCTGATTCACTAGTACTTGAAGGGGATAACAACCTACGTTATTACGAAAGTATTAGAAAAAATTATGGCTCGGACGATTTTCTGGTTATTAGCTATCAAGTTAAAGGCGATTTACTTGCCCCAACACAACTCGCCCACCTTGCCAACTTTAAAAAAGATTTACAATCAATTGGGCAAGTACGCTCGATTACCAGCATTTTAGATGTGCCACTATTTCGTTCACCACCCTTATCTTTAATCGAATTAGCCAGCACTGATATTAGAATCGACAAAGGCAATGCTAACCTTGAACTTGCCAATCAAGAATTCAAATTCTCACCACTATATAGTAATAATTTGGTGAGTAGTGATGGCAAAACCACCGCCATTTTGGTGACGCTCAAAGACAACGCACAATTCAAAGAGCGTCGCCAAAAACGCAACGAAATGCGATTTTTACGCGCCAATAAGCAACTCTCAGCCAAACAACTAACCCAACTTAAAACGCTTGAGCACCAAGTGTTAAAAGACGCAACTGTACAAAGTGATTTACGAGCCAAAACCATTGCACAAATTCGCGCCACTATCGACAAATATCGTGACCAAGCCTCGCTATTTTTAGGTGGGCTGCCAATGATTACCACCGACATCATCAGCTATATCAACAGTGATTTAATTGTCTTTAGTTTAGCTGTTATTGGGCTAATGACGCTTATCTTGGCATTAATTTTTAGAGGCATTCGTTGGGTGCTGATGCCAATTGGTATTAGCATTAGTGGCGCACTGATCATGACTGGTGTTTTGGGATTTTTAGGCTGGAAAGTAACCGTTATTTCTAGCAATTTTTTCTCGTTATTATTAGTCATGACTCTGTCAGTTACCATTCATTTGGTGGTGCGCTACCGAGAACTGGCGCAACTTAACCAAAATTTAAAATACCACACTTTAATTAAAAACACCTTGGAACAAATGTTTAAACCTTGTCTGTTCACTACACTAACCACCATTGCCGCGTTTGGCTCGCTATTAATTAGCGGCATTAAGCCCGTGATTGATTTCGGCTGGATGATGTCAATTGGTGTAAGTATCGCTTTGGTTTTATCGTTTATAGCCTTTCCAGTTATTATGGCATTATTGCCAAAAGCCAAGGCTGCATCATTTAAAACCGAGCTTGGCGTTACGCATGATTTGGCAAAGTTTGTAGAAAAATTTGGCAATCAGCTATTGGTGGTATTAGTGCTATTTGTGGGTATTTCTGCAGTGGGCGTTAACAAACTCAGCGTTGAAAATCGTTTTATTGATTACTTCAAGGAAAGTACCGAAATCAACCAAGGACTAACCTTAATTGATAAGCAACTTGGTGGCACCATCCCACTGGAAATCATTTTTGACAATGTCGGCGAGGATTATTGGTTTGATGAAGATTTGCGCATTGATGTGCATAAAATTCATCAATATTTAGATGCTTTAGACGAAACTGGCAAAGTGTTATCAATTGATACTCTCATGCAAATGTTGAACGAGGCAAATAATGGTGTCGCGTTAAATGGATTTTTCTTAAATATTGTCAAAAGCCAAGTACCAGAAGCTGCAAAAAAACACGTATTAGACCCTTATCTGTCAGAGGATAATGGTCAACTGCGTATGGTGATTCGCATTCGCGAGACCAACAAAGCATTAAAACGCGATGCTTTAATTAAGAAAGTACAACAATATATTACAACTGAGATGGGTTTCAAGCCAGATAGTTTTCACATAACAGGCATGTTAGTGCTTTACAATAATATGTTGCAAAGCCTGTTTGATTCACAAATTAAAACCATTGCTGTGGTTTTTTCGATAATATTTATTATGTTTTTATTTGTGTTTAAATCACTCAGCCTATCTATTCTGGCACTGATTCCAAACACGTTGCCGTCACTATTTATCCTTGGTATTATGGGGTTATTAAATATTCCTTTGGATTTGATGACCATCACCATTTCAGCCATTGCGATTGGAATTGGGGTGGATAATGCGATTCACTACATTCATCGTTTTAAAGCCGAATTTCAAAAAGACCAAGATTATCTAGCCACGATGTATCGCTCGCACGCAAGTATTGGCTTGGCAATGTTTTATACCTCAATCACAGTTACCTTAGGTTTTTTGATTTTAGTGTTATCAAACTTTATCCCCAGTATTTATTTTGGCATATTTACTGCCATTGCTATGCTCAGTGCACTGTTAGCGAATTTAACACTATTGCCAAAATTGATTTTAATGATTAAACCAAAAATCTCAACATAACTTGTTATGTCTGTCCAACAGCAATTTGATGTTTTAATCATTGGCACTGGAAGTGCTGGGTTGATGAGTGCTTTACAGTTATCAAGCAATTTTTCTATTGCTCTAATTGCCAAGGACACAATTTTAAAGAGTAGTTCGTATTATGCACAAGGCGGCATATCTGCTGTACTAGATGCTGATGATAATTTTGAATCACATATAGCAGATACACTCTCAACAGGCTCTCATTTGGGAGACAAGTTGGCAACGCGCTTTATGGTAGAGCAAGCACCTGCCGCTATTGATTCTTTAGAAAAATTCGGCGTTAATTTCACCCGCAAAGATAAGCAACTTCACTTAACAACTGAAGGCGGCCATAGCAATAGACGGGTCGCTCATGTAGCCGATAAAACTGGGCAGTCTATCCAAGCCAGTTTGTTGACAAAGATAAAGGATAAAAAAAATATCCATTTATTTGAAAACTTTATTGCGATTGATTTATTAACACAAAATCAGTGCTGTTATGGCGCTTATATTTTGAATAAATTCAACAATCAGATTGAGAGTTTTACTGCCCATAAAACCATTATTGCCACTGGTGGCACTTCTAAAGCCTACCTTTATACCTCTAACCCAGACACCTCAACGGGTGATGGTATTGCCATGGCATATCGCGCAGGTTGCAACATTGTTAATATGGAATTTACCCAATTCCACCCCACATGTTTGTACCACCCGCACGCTAAATCATTCTTAATTTCTGAAGCGTTGCGTGGTGAAGGGGCAAAACTCATATTACCAAATGGCGAGCGTTTTATGCACAAGTATGACCAACGCGTAGAATTAGCGCCACGCGATATTGTCGCGAGAGCAATTGATTCAGAGATGAAAACTAACGGCTTTGATTGTGTGTATTTGGATATTAGTTTCAAAGACAAAACCTGGATTCAAAAACATTTTCCAACCATTGATGCAAAATGCCTATCCTTTGGTATTGACATTTCACACCAGCCAATTCCTATTGTACCTGCTGCTCACTACACCTGTGGCGGCATTGAGGCCGACTTGAATGCCAATAGCAATATTAAAAATTTGTACGCAATAGGTGAAGCGGCACATACAGGTGTGCATGGTGCTAATCGAATGGGCAGTAACTCACTGTTAGAATGTGTTGTATTTGCCAAATCCTGTGCCAAGCATATCAATCAAGCTACCTTACCAAGCAAACATCCAGACATTAAACACTGGGACGATTCAAGGGTTTCTG
Source organism: Gammaproteobacteria bacterium (assembly GCA_965206195.1). Lineage (GTDB taxonomy): Bacteria > Pseudomonadota > Gammaproteobacteria > PS1 > Pseudothioglobaceae > JAAOIF01. The sequence goes on along the minus strand of CBDBIZ010000011.1, from coordinate 896,580 downwards.
CCTCAAAAGAAAAAGTAGTGGTTACACATTTGTGGGATGAAATCAGACGTATTATGTGGAATTTTGTCGGCATTGTGCGTAGTAACAAACGCCTTAATTCTGCTGAAAAACGCTTGGCACAAATTCAAATTGAAGTTAACGAATACTATCAGCTGTATTTAATTTCTAGCGATTTGATTGAACTGAGAAATTTAGTAAAAACTGCACAAATTATCGTACAATCAGCAATTAGACGAACCGAGAGTCGTGGTTTGCATTACAATGAAGATTATCCACAACAAGCCAGCAAAGCAACCAATACTGTCATAAAAAAATCATGATTTTACCAATCCTACGCTATCCGGATAAACGCTTACGCACTATTGCTAAACCTGTTAAAACGGTTGACAAAACTACACAAATTTTGATAAAAGATATGTTTGAAACGATGTATTCTGAAGATGGTATTGGACTTGCTGCCACTCAAATAGATCAACATTTGCAAATTGTAGTAATGGATGTGCCTGATTCACAAGATGACTATCAATTGTTGTTAAAAAATCGCCGCCATTCTGTCAATAAAAAGTCTATTAAACATCGCCCTTTATGCTTTATCAATCCAGTTATAACAGCAACACAGGGATGTGAGAAACATATTGAAGGCTGTTTGTCGGTACCAGGTTTTCAAGCAGAAGTCGAGCGTTTTAACCAAATTACGGTTGAGGCTTTAAATAAACAAGGCGAAACCTTTACTTTACACGCAAACAACCTGCTGGCAATTTGTATTCAACACGAATTGGATCATTTAAAAGGTATTTTGTTTGTTGACCACCTTTCCAAACTCAAACAAAAACGTCTATTGGAAAAAACTAAAAAAGCCGCTAAAGAGTAGTTGACACCAATTAGTATTCAAATTGCTGGCTCTAAAGTGCTCGAATTGGCAAATTCTGCTAAAGCTGCCATTCAATTTGGTGCTGATATTATCGATATTAACATAGGCTGTCCTGCAAAAAAAGTCTGTAACCAAGCCGCAGGTTCCGCACTCATGTAAGACGAAAATTTGGTAGCAGATATTCTTAATACGGTTGTTAATACGGTTGATGTTTCTGTCACTTTGAAAATGCGCACTGGCTGGAATGTTAGTAATAAAAACGCCCCTTTAATTGCAAAAATTGCCCAAAATACAGGTATTCAAATGCTCGGTGTGCCATGTTCGCACACATGAGGATAAATACCGTGGCGCAGCGGAATATGACACCATCAGGCAAGTGCTAAGTCAGGTTGATATTCCAGTGATTGCCAATGGCGATATTACTTCAGCTAAAAAGGCGCAACAAGTCTTACATTACACAGGCGTAGCAGGAATTATGATTGGTAGAGCCACACAGGGCAACCCATGGATTATTAACGAGATTGATCATTATCTAAACTGGGCAACCTGCCAAAATAGCATCATTTAAAGATAAAAAACAAACAGCACTTGCACATATTCAACAAATTCATACGTTCTATGGCGAACCACTCGGCGTGCGAATTGCCAGAAAACATATTTTTTGGTATCTGCAACATTTTGCCAATAATAGTCAAACCTGTTGGGCAAAAATTAGTAAAATTAGCTCATCTGAAAAACAATACCAACACTTTAATAATTTTTTAAATGAACTTAACTGACCTGACAGCCTGTATTAACGCAAAACTTGAGCGCTACTTTAAACAGTTAAATGGTGAACAAGCGAGTGGCGTGCACAAAATGGTGATGCAAGAAACCGAATCGGCAGCAATCAAATTTGTGCTCGAATTTAGCCAACAAAACCAAAGTCAAGCTGCCAGCATCTTGGGTATGAATCGTGGCACTTTGAAGAAAAAAATTGAGCTGTATAAACTCTAAAGCTCTATAATTATTTCCTTTAACATCCTTTCCAAAAGAAAAATGTCCATAGAACGTGCCTTAATCAGTGTTTCTGATAAAACTAGTATTGTTGAATTTGCTCGATCTTTAGCCGATAAAAATATTGAAATTCTCTCGACTGGCGGCACAGCCAAACTACTGGCTGATAATAACATTCCAGTCATAGAAGTATCTGACTACACAGGTTTTCCTGAGATGATGGCAGGGCGTGTTAAAACCCTGAATCCAAAAATTCATGGCGGAATTTTAGCACGGCGCAGACTTGATGAAAATGTGATGAGTGAGAATGATATAAATTCGATTGATTTAGTGGTGGTTAATCTCTACCCTTTTCAAGCAACTGTTGCTAATCCTGATTGCACACTGGAAGAGGCAATTGAAAATATTGATATTGGCGGGCCTGCCATGTTGCGCTCAGCAGCTAAAAATCACGCCGACGTTACGGTGGTGGTTGACGTACAAGATTATCAAAGTGTGATTGATGAAATTAATGCAAATGGCAATACTACACTTGAAACGCGCACCAAGCTCGCGCTCACAGCTTTTGAATATACTGCCCAATATGACGGTGCAATTGCTAATTATTTAGGCAAGGATAATGATGGTTTCTCGAACACGCTAAACCTCCAGTTTCACAAAGTTCAATCGATGCGTTATGGCGAAAACCCACATCAAAATTCTGCTTTTTATATTGAAAATAACATTGCTGAGTCTTGTATCGCCTCAAGCACTCAATTTCAAGGCAAGGCAATGTCATACAATAACATGGCAGATGCTGATGCTGCACTGGAATGTGTGCGTAGTTTCGATGCACCAGCTTGCGTGATTGTCAAACACGCCAACCCTTGTGGCGTAGCATTGCGCGACACTATTCATCAGGCTTATTTAGATGCTTTTAAAACCGACCCAACCTCGGCTTTTGGCGGTATTATTGCGTTTAATCGCTCACTTGATAAAGCCACAGCACAAGCCATTATCAACAAACAATTTGTCGAAGTTATTATCGCACCCACGATTAATAGCGATGCCAAAGCAGTGTTATCCACCAAACAAAACGTGCGTGTATTGGAATGTGGCAAGTTAACCGCAGTACAAGCCTCACTTGATTATAAACGCGTCACTGGCGGACTGTTAGTACAGGATAAAGACCTTGGTATTGTCACCAAAGATGACATTAACTGTGTCACCAACCTAACTCCCACCGCTGAACAAATTCAAGATTTGTTATTTGCTTGGAAAGTTGCCAAAGCAGTTAAGTCAAACGCCATTGTCTATGTTAAAAATCAAATGACACTTGGCATCGGTGCTGGGCAAATGTCGCGGGTGTATTCTGCCAAAATTGCGGGTATTAAAGCTGCTGATGAAAATCTAAAAATTAAAGACTCAGTGATGGCATCAGATGCTTTTTTTCCGTTTCGAGATGGCATTGACGCTGCTGCTGAAGCAGGCATTAAAGCTATTATCCAGCCTGGTGGCTCAATGCGTGATAAAGAGGTAATTGAAGCGGCGAATGAGCACAATATAGCGATGGTTTTGACAGGCATGCGCCACTTTAAGCACTAATTCACAGCTGCGTTTTTCGCCTATATTTTGTTGTAAAGCCAAGCCTCTAGGCAGTCTATTTACTAATTGTAAACTCCCAACTTTCGTTGACTTTACGCCTCAATCTGGACGAAAAGCTCTGCCTGTGCTACTACTATTTTTATAAAATCAGACGCTATAAACACCATGAGTTAAGCTAAAAAACTATCTAAAATAAAAACATGAGTGCAGAAAAAATCAAAACTTATCCAGAAATTACCTCTATTATCATTGAGGGTGATAGCGTGAAATCACTGATACAGGAATATTACGATATTGACAAAGTTAAAACTCACATACAAGGCTGTATCAACATCGTCAGAAGCTACGATAAAAAAGGCTATTACAACCTAGTCAAACCCGACTTTGTAGGCGATGTAATCACCACATTTAGTAATCTGGAGCTCACAAAAAAAGATGTAATGCGAGTCAATAATTTTATGAAAATAAGCGGCTTTGAGCAGTGTAATCGTATTTGGCAACTGCCTGATGAAATGAAGGCACAAGCCTCACAAATGCTAGACGGCTTTTATATCACCTACGACAGCGATAATTGGGAGAGTTTTAGCATTAAACCTATTAAAGGTTAACATTTAAGACAAAACCCTCACTCTAAATGATTTCCCCTTGAGTTTATGGTTTTGAATTTTCTGCAGGGCAGCCTTTACTAAGTCCGAATTTATTGCAACATAAGACCAATTACTAGCAACATTAATCTTGCCAATCTTATCGCCAGGAAGTCCACCCTTGCCTGTTAGTGCGCCGACAATATCGCCTGGTCGCAGTTTTTGCTTTTTGCCGCCATCAATCTTAAGTGTGGTCATATTTGGTGGCTTAATCGGCTTATCTAAATACGTATCATTCGGCAGTAAGTCGGGAAGTTGTTGGGTGTCAATATCAAGTTCCAAAGCATCTAACTTACACAACTCTCTATCACTATACAAACTGCAAGCAATACCGCTACGCCCTGCTCTACCAGTGCGACCAATGCGGTGCACATGCGTTTCTGGGTTGTGAGCAAGGTTAAAATTAATCACCATATCAAGCGCATCAATATCCAGCCCGCGCGCCGCGACATCAGTCGCCACCAGTACAGACACACTCCGATTAGCAAACCGAATCAACGCTTGGTCGCGCTCACACTGGTCTAAATTACCATGAATGGCAAGCGCGTAAAATCCATAATAAATCAATTCATCTGCTGCAGCTTGGGTATCAAGTTTGGTATTACAAAATATCAAAGCGAAATCTAGCCTATGCTTTGCTAGCAACAATCTCACAGCTCGCATACGTTCATCATCTGTATTGGTTTGATAAAAAGTTTGCAAAATGGTGTTTTTCTCATTGCCAGGTGAAACACTCAGCATAATAGAATTACGCATGACGCGCTGGGCAATTTGGGCAATCTTATCAAGATAAGTTGCACTAAAAAACAAGGTCTGGCGCTTGGCAGGTATTTTTGCAATAATATTATCAATCGACTCTTGAAAACCCATATCCAGCATACGGTCTGCCAAGCACCAGCGTATTGATATGATTAAAATTTAATGTGCCTTGACGCAAATGTCCTTCAATACGCCCGGGTGTACCTACCACGATATGTGCACCGTGTTCTAACGAGCCAATCTGTGGGCCAAAAGGTATGCCACCACATAGGGTTAAAACCTTAATATTATAAATGGTTCTGGCAAGTTTACGAATCTCGGTCGCGACTTGGTCTGCCAACTCACGAGTTGGGCATAATACAATAGACTGTGCTTTAAAAGATTTAACGTTAAGCCTTTGCAACAAACCCAAACCAAACATCGCAGTTTTCCCCGAACCAGTTTTGGCCTGACCAATCACATCTTTGCCTGATAAAACCACTGGTAAACTGAGCTTTTGGATGGGTCATTGACTCGTAACCCAAAGCGTCCAAATTCTTGAGTAAATCAGGGTGCAGGTTCAACGAGGTAAAACCAGTTGTATTCAAAATTATAATGCCAACAATAAAATCATCATTTTACTTAACAGTGCCCCACAAACCTAGTTATAAATTTTCAAAAAAAATTTAATATTAATCCAGCAAAGGGTGATAATAGTAACTGTCTGTTGTGCTTGTGGTTGATATATCCCCTGAGCCGATAAATAAAAAAAATAAGGAAATGAGATAACTTACTATTGAGCAAGCTCGCCTTGCTAACTAGCCTGAAGCGGGAAGCCTGCGGTAAGTTTCAAACTTCCGCCTTGAATCTCAAAGGTTCAGGTTTCATCAACGCGGCACAATGGATACTACTTAAAATGTCATCAAGGCATGAAAACACAAAGACACACATTAAGAAACACATTAAGACAACAAAGACGACTCATATCATCAACCAGTCGAGATAAATTTTCCCGACAGTTATTATCACAACTACTCAAAAAACAACGCCTTATATCGGGTGCAAAAATTGCCACTTATTTGCCACATGATGGCGAAATTGATACAAAATACATCAACAACTTCTTTAAAAAGGCAGGGTTTTCTGCCTATCTACCAGTATTAGTCGGTAAAAAACTTAAATTTGCAAAAGTTGGAAAATGCTTTAAAAAAAATAAATTTGGCATTTTTGAGCCCATTGATACGCCAATTTTAAACACTAACCAACTTAATATTATTTTAATACCACTGGTGGGTTTTGACGCTAATAAAAATCGACTTGGGATGGGTGGCGGATTTTATGACCGCACGTTGGCTTTTAAAAAACGGCAAAAAACCTATAACAATCCAAAACTAATTGGTTTGGCATTTGATTGCCAACAGGTTGACAAACTAAAAACCCAACCTTGGGACGTACCACTGAACGCTGTTATTACACCAACTACCTACTACCAGTAGCACGTTTTTGGAAAAAAGACTTAAGGCTTGGATTGTTATTAATCAAATTCATACCAAACCCGCGTAACCATCTGAGTGACTCGTTATTCTCTTTATAAATCCAGTTCAGCCCAGTCATGGTTTTTGCCATTCGTTCATTATCCAATCGACGTGCTCTGGCATAAGTACGTAGCGCGCTATAATCACCCAGTGACTTTTTGCTTTCTTGTAACCGCTTAAACAATTGTTCAACATCGGCAAACCCTAAATTAACCCCCTGCCCAGCAAGCGGATGGATGTTATGTGCGCAGTCGCCGATTAAAGCTAAATTTTCTTTAACGTACTTTTTAGCACTACGTTCAACCAGCGGAAAACACTGACGTTCACTCAGCACTTCAAATTCACCAAATCGATATTCCACGCCTGCCGAGAGTCGCTCAGAAAAATTGGTATCTGCAAGTGCCATCAACTCATCTGCCAAATGATTTTCAGCCGACCAAACGATGGATGCTTGGTTTTCGCTCAAAGGTAATAGAGCAATAATACTATCGGATAAAAATCGCTGCCAAATCGTGTTTTCAAAGCCTTTTTCTGCACGAATATTACAAATAATAGCTTGTTGTTGATAGTTGGTTTCACTAAATTCAATACCTGCTAACTCACGAACTCTTGAGCGTGCGCCATCTGCACCAATCAGTAAATCACAGGACAACGTTTGTCTATTATTCAGTTGTAAATCATAGCCATTGGTTTTTTTAATAGTATCTAACGTAGCGCTAATCCATTCAACTTGGGTTGCTTTAAGTGCTGCAAATAAGGCGGATTGAATGACATCATTTTCAATAATATGTCCCAAATGCGCTACAGCTTCATCATCTGCACTAAAATCCAAATTACCGTGGGAATTTTGATCCCACACTCGCGTATTAGCAAACGCGTATTTGCGTACAATTAAATCCCAAGCGCCAAGTTTTCGTAATAATGCCTCGGAACCCGGAGTAATAGCGCTGACACGCGTATGAAAATCTGAATTAAGTGCTGGACTAGGGTTATTCGGCTCAATAATGGCAATTTTATAATGACTATTTACCATACTCAGTGCAAAAGCCTGCCCAACCATACCTGCGCCAATAATAACAATATCAAACTGTCTCACAACTCGCCAGCAATGGTCATTCGATTGACCAATACCGAGCCCACTTTCATATTACTACGCTTATCTACATCAGTGCCCACATATATTACTCCCAACAACATATCGGCTAAATTGCCAGCAATAGTAATGCCAGAGACTGGGTATTGTATTTCTGCGTTTTCCACCCAAAACCCTAATGCACCACGAGAATAATCACCCGTTGTGGCATTCACTCCTTGACCCATTAGTTCGGTGACTACTAAGCCTTTGCCCATAGACTTAATCATTTCATCCAAGCCACCGTCAAAATTCGCCTCAACGCTCACATTGTTAGTGCCACCAGCATTTGCCGTGGTTTTTAAACCCAGTTGGTTGGCGGAATATTGGCTCATTACATAACTTTTTACACGACCATCTTGTACAAAATATTGCTGGCGCTTTAACACGCCATCTTGGTCGAAGGCTTTGGCACCCAATGTTTTTTTAACCAACGGATTTTCAAACACGCTGATACCCTCAGGTAACACTAGTTGCTCATAACTGTTTAATAAGAAGGTTGATTTTTTGTATTGTCTTGACCCACCCAAAGCACCTAATAGCTGTGCAAATAGTCCATTCGAGAGACGTGGGATAAAAATTACTGGGCATTTTCTAGCACTTAAAGGTTGCGCACCGAGCTTTTTCTGTGCTAACACCGCAGCATTCATGCCAATTTGCTTAGGGCTTTGCAAATCACTGGCATCCAGTGCCGTGGTATATTCATAAGCAGTTTGCATGTCATCATCATGTTTGGCAATTAGCACACAACTCAGAGAATGGCGGGTGCTATTTTGCATAGCAACCAAGCCGTTTGAATTGGCATACCAATCTTCACCTTGAAAACTTGACACTTCTGCGCCTTCAGAGTTATCAATATCATTTTGTTGTAGGGCAATTGCTTCGCACTCTTTTGCCAGCTCGATACTATGACGTGCGTCTAAATCCCAAGGATGGTGCAAATCTAAATCAGGCGCCTCAAACGCCATTAATGCTTTAGGTGCCAAGCCGTTAAAAGGGTCATCTTGAGTATATTTTGCAATCAAACAAGCAGATTCGATGGTTTTATTCAGACTGTCTTTGCTCAAATCAACACTTGAAGCATGGCCTTTCTTTTGACCAAGATAGACATTCACATCAAAACCTTTATCTAAGTGATGTTGCAAAGTTTCCACCTCGCCGAGACGTACCGCTGTTGAAGTGCCAACACTAGTGCTAAGTGATATTTCATAATCGCTCACCTGATGTTGTGCTAATAGTTCAATTGCCAGTTGTACATTTTGCTCTAAAGACGGCATAGTTACTCAACCTCTGGGGTGTTAATTTTGGTTACTTCTAACAAGTGCAATCTGCGTGAATCAGTCTTTAATACCTTAAAATTAAACCCCTGCAAATCAATTTCACTCATTTGTTTTGGCAGATAAGTAAAACCAGCAACCACAAAACCAGCAACCGTGTCAATAGCGTTAAACTCTAACGTTACTTTAAAAAATTCGTTAAACTCTTCCATAGGTGTGCTGGCTTTTAGTAGATAACGCCCATCACCAAAATCAATAATATTATCTTCTTCAAAATCGTGCTCGTCTTCAATCTCACCAACGATTTGTTCAAGCACGTCCTCAAGTGTTACCAGTCCAGCAATTTCACCATATTCATCCATCACAATCGCCATATGTGAACGTTTTTGTTGAAAATCTCTCAATAGTGCGCCCAAAGTTTTACTCTCTGGCACCAAAACTGCAGGACGCAAATATTCTTTATAACTGAATTTTTTATGCTTATTGCCAACAACGTACCCCAATAAATCTTTCGCCAAAACAATACCTTGAACTTTGTTTTCTTGGGTATTTAACACAGGAAACCTAGAATGTGCAGAATTAATCATCACATTTAGAAAATCCTTGATTGAAGCATTATGTTTAACCAATATCATTTTTGATTTCGGCACCATAATATCACGCACTTCCAACTTTTCAAGCTGCAATGTGCCTTCAATAATCAAGCGACTATGAGAATCAATAATATGATCACTCTCGGCTTTTTTTAAGAGTTGTAAAAAGTCATCGCTTGAATCAAGTGGTGTGTGAAAAAACGGCTGCTTAAGTCTTTGTAAAAAAGATGGTTTCGACGGGGGCTGTTCTTCGCTCATTAGAGACCTTTGCAATTATGGATGACTAGAAAAATGACAGATTTTATTAACTTGAAAGAGGGTATTTTTATGATTATTCATAATTATGCAAGGGTCTTTATTAATATTTATGTGAATTAAAGTGCATTTTACCAAAACTCAGGTTGTTTTGCCACTACGCATATTTTTGCCCGCTTTAGCGCGTTCTTTACGTACTTTTTTAGGGTCGGCAATCAAAGGTCGATAAATTTCCACGCGGTCTTTTTCACGCAAAACTGTATCAAGTTTAGCGATTTTACCAAAAATACCAGTTTTGTCTTTGCCCAAATCAATCTGTGGGTAAATATCCAAGATACCTGATAACTCAATGGCTTGCCTTAACGTAGTATGTTCATTGACCTCAAGACTGAATAAGGTCTGCTTATTTTCTAACGCGTAAGCAACTTCAATATTCATCAAACTTGTTGGTCACACAACTGTTGTGCTTTGGAAAAATCAAGCGTGCCTTCGTAAATTGCGCGTCCAGTAATCGCAGCGGTAATGCCGTGATGCGCCTCACTCAATAAATGACTAATATCACTCATATCAGTAATACCGCCCGAAGCAATAATTGGAATTGATGTTTGCTGCGCCAAATCAACGATTGCCGTAACATTTACCCCCTGCATCATGCCATCTCGTGCAATATCGGTATAAATAATTGAGCTGACTCCGTCTTGCTCAAACCGCTTCGCTAAATCAACCACATGTAAATCCGTTTGCTGTGCCCAGCCCTCAGTGGCTACTAGGCCATTATTAGCATCCAAACCCACAATCACTTTATCAGAAAACTCACGACACAACGTAGTGATAAATTCAGGATGAGTCACTGCCATAGTGCCGATAATCAAATAACTAACCCCTGCTTCAATATAAGTATTAGCAATGCTTACATCACGAATGCCGCCGCCAATCTGCACTGGCAAATCAGGAAATGCAGACACAATTTGCGTAACGCTAGCGGCGTTCACAGGCTTGCCCGCAAAGGCACCATTCAAATCCACTAAATGCAGCCTCTTTGCGCCTTGAGCCACCCACTGTTGTGCCATTTCAACTGGATTATCGGAAAAAATCGTACTGTCATCCATCAATCCACGCCGCAAGCGCACACATTGCCCATCTTTGAGATCGATTGCGGGGATTATTATCATACTAATTAGGTTGGTTTAAAGTTACTATTTTAACCGTTACTAACCAAACTATAGTGATTTCATTGGTTCGTAATGTTATGCGCCACCAGCATTATAAGCATGGGCAGCACTACTTGATAAGCCATGTGCCACTGGAGTTTTGAATTATCCAACCAGCTTTATAAAGTATATGCCTATTAACGCCTATATTTTGGTACCTTGTATGCTCCCCACTTATGCGTCAAATTCATCTAGTGTAAACTAATCAGTGTAGATTAATCATTATAACTACTGTTAAAAAATCTTGATAAATCTATTACAATTTGCGCATGCGTGTTGTTAAGATAATAGGTATTTGTTGGAACAACTGTTAAAAATAGGAGTTTATTATGGAGTACGATATATATGATAAAAAATTTCAAAATGAGTTAATCAACAATCCAGAACAAGCGTTGAAAGTTTTGCAAGCACAAATAGCAAAAAATATTGAAATTAAAGTGTGAAGCAATAGTTTGGATTATTTTGTTATAAAAAAATTAAGGATGGTTTAATTATGGATACTATAAGTCAAATAAAAGAATTAATGAATGACAAAACATTTAGAGCCAATTTAATCAATGATCCCGATACCTATGCGCAGCAGTTAGGCTACATTAAGGTTGATGGTGTTGATTTTAAGGTGGTTACGAATACTAAAACAATCTTTTATTGTGTGATGTTGGATTATAAAATTCTTAATAATACAGATTTGCAAATGTTTCAAGCAGCAAAAACAGGCACAGCCAGCACAGCAGGTTCAGGAGGTACAGCCAGCACACTGGGTACAGTCAGCACTATCGGTAGTGCTTGTAGCACAGCAGGCACAGGAGGGGCTTCACTGAGTACAGTAGGCTCGGCAGGTTCAGTCGGCACAGTCGGCACTCAAGCATAATCAGGAGTAATTAATATGAACCAAGATTATAATAAAAAATTTCGTCAAAACTTGAGAGACGACCCGAAAAAATATCTTGCTCAATTGGGCTATCAAGTCACAGATGACCAGCAGTATATTGTGAAAACAAATACTAAAAAGATTACTTATGTAGTCTTTAATGAGAAATTAAACCAGCAATTTAATGACGATGCTTTGGACATGTTAAATGCAGGTGTTAAAGCCAGCACAGCGGGCACGGTTGGCTCTGCTGGTTCTGCTGGCACTCTTTCTACCGTGGGCGGTACTTTTGGCTGTGCCAGCACAGCGGGCAGTGTCGGTTCGTTGGGCAGTATCGGATAGTAAATTAAAAACACGAGGTATAAAATGCAAACATATAACCTTTACGATAGCGACTTTCGTAAAAAGTTGATAGCCAATCCAAAACTTATGTTGCAAGAAATCAACAAAGAGATTGAGGTTAATGTGGTCAAAAACACGCGAAACACTACTTATATTGTTATGCCTAATAATTTTTCTCAAGCTGATTTAGAGAATATTCAAGCGGCAGCTTGCGCAAGTACAATTGGCACAGCGGGCAGTGCTAGCACATTGGGCAGTGTTTGTACCACTTTAGGTAGTACAACCACCATCGGCTCAGTTGGATCTGTTGGTTCAAAATAAAAAATAAGAGGACAATACGCGCCAAAAAAATATCTTTTGCGGTGAAACTAAGTGGTGCGTGTATGATGCAAATTTACATTGTGATTTTTTCAAAATTTTCAATGTTAATAAATCCATCTATCGGTTTAGCATCCATTTGAGAACTGGGCTTAGTGATAGCAACAACGGTGCCGATGCCGTATTTTTTGGCAGCTTTAAGTACTGCCTCAGAGTCATCGAAGAATATACTGTTGGCTTTATTTAGGTGAATTTCATGCGCCAGTATGCGCCAGAAATCTTGTTGCTCTTTAGCCACATTGTAATCATGTGATGAGATAATACCGTTGAAATATTGCGCTAGATTGGTGATACGCATTTTTAGTGCAATGGTTTTTCGATGTGCGTTGGTAGTCAAGTAAATACGTTTTTTATGCTGTTTTGCTTGAACTAGAAATTCTAAAACAAACGGATGAATTTGGATTAAGTGCGCTACATCTTCTTTGAGTTTAGCGATATCCAGTCCAAATACTTTTTGCCAATAGTCTAGACAGTACCAATGCAGTTTTCCTTCTTCAGCACGCAGGATTGGATAGATTTTGTCTTTTGATTGTTGGTGGCTCAGGTTGTGCTTGTTAGCAAATACTAGCGGCACATATTCCATCCAAAAATGCAAATCAAAATTAAGGTCTAACAATGTGCCATCCATATCTAACAAGATGGTATCAATTTGTACCCAATTGATATTAGCTTCTGCGCCAGCTAGTGCCATTTGCACTATCCTCCAGTACAATGCCTAGGCTAGTTAGCTGGTCTCTAATTTTATCAGACAAAGCAAAATCTTTATTCAATCGAGCGTTATTGCGCCGTTTGATTTTTTCATCAATTTCATTATCAGACAACACAACGCCTTGTTTTAAAAAGGTATCTGCATCAGCTTGTAAAATGCCAATATAACCACCGAGCTTTTGTAATAGTTGCGCCAAAGCACTTGCTTGGTCGATGTCTTTATCGCGTTGTGAATTAATTGTTTTTGCCAATTCAAACAACACACTTAATGCTATCGGGGTGTTGAAATCATCATCCAGTGCGTCAACAAAACGTTGCTCATAATCAAAGCGCTGTGATACCTCGATCATCGCTGCGCGAGAAGCATTTAAACCCCGTATCGCGGTGTATAGGCGTGTCAGTGCGGATTTTGCCTTATTAAGGCTGTCATCAGAAAAATTAAGCCCACTACGATAATGTGAGCTAATGATGAAATAGCGTAGAGTTTCGCCATCGTAACTTGCTAATACTCCGCGAATAGTGAAAAAGTTGTTGAGCGATTTGCTCATCTTCTCATTATTAATGTTGACAAAGCCAACATGTATCCAAGTATTTACAAAAGCACAATCATTCGCCCCTTCGCTTTGGGCAATTTCATTTTCGTGGTGTGGAAAAGCCAAGTCCATACCGCCGCCATGAATATCAAAATGATTACCTAAGTGATGTGTGGACATGGCTGAGCATTCAATATGCCAGCCAGGTCGGCCCTCTCCCCAAGGCGACGACCAACTTGGCTCATCAGGTTTTGCCATTTTCCACAGGACAAAATCAAGCGGGTCTTGTTTGTCAGTTTGTATATCAACACGTGCACCTGCTTCAAGCTCATCAAGATTTTTTCCTGATAATTTGCCATAGTCTTTAAAGTCGCGTACTGAGTAATACACATCGCCATTATTACCCTGATAAGCCATACCTTTTTCAATCAATGTTTCAATCATATACAACATCTGCTCGATAGCATCGGTTGCACGTGGCTCAATATCGGGTGCCAACACGCCCAGTGCACGCTCATCTTCGTGCATAGTATTGATAAAGCGATTGGTTAGGTTATGAAAGTCTTCTTTATTTGCAATCGCACGCTGGATAATTTTGTCATCAATATCGGTAATATTACGTACATATTCAACCTGGGGAAAATGCCTGCGCAAGTGCCGAGTAATTACATCAAACATCACCAATACACGTGCATGCCCCATGTGGCAATAATCATATACCGTCATACCACAGACGTAAATACCTACTTTATCAGCATTGATAGGGTGAAATTCTTCTTTTTGTTTGCTAAGAGTGTTGTAAATTTTGAGCATGGTGAGTATTTTACGTGATTATCCAGCGTTACGACAAATCCTTAATTTTTATATGACTTCCACGAGCTATCAATTGTATATAATCGGGGAGTATTTTTATTATTTAACTGGAGAAAAGTATGAGTGTTTTAGTAACGCAACAAGCCCCTGATTTTACTGCAGCAGCAGTTTTGGCCAACGGTTCTATCGTTGATGATTTTCAATTATCCAGTCTAAAAGGTAAGAAAATTGTTATCTTTTTCTATCCATTAGACTTTACTTTTGTTTGTCCTTCAGAGGTTTTAGCGCATCATCATCGCGTGGCACTATTTGCTTCAAAGGGTGTTGAAGTGGTCGGCATCTCAGTTGATTCGCAATTTACTCACAACGCATGGCGTAATACAGCACCTGCAGATGGCGGTTTAGGTGCGATCGATTTTCCATTGGTGGCAGATACCAATCATGCAATCATGGAAGCGTATGGTATTGTGCATCCAGCTGGTATTGCGCTGCGCGCTTCGTTTTTAATTGATGAAAATTTTGAAGTGCGCCATCAAGTTGTGAATGATTTGCCACTTGGTAGAAACGTGGACGAAATGTTACGGATGGTTGATGCGCTTGATTTCCATACAATTCATGGTGAAGTTTGCCCAGCTGGTTGGAATAAAGGCGACGAAGGCATGAAAGGCACCCCAGAGGGTGTGGCAGCATATTTAGCCAAGAATGCTGATAATTTATAATCAATAACTGGGTATCATTTAGGGAGTTTTTTTACTCCCTTTTTGTTGTTTAGGAGTTAGCAGTATGGAATTTAAAAAATACAGATGTGCGGTGTGTGATTGGGTTTACGATGAATATCTAGGTGCACCAAGTGAAGGCATTAAACCTAAAACCAAATGGCAAGATGTGCCCGAAGATTGGGTTTGTCCTGATTGCGGCGCTGCCAAAGATCAGTTTGAAATGTTTGAAATATAACATTTTTTTGTAAATGCGACATAAATGTCAAAAGTATTAATACTGCCGGGCGACGGCATTGGGCAGGAAATTGTCGCCCAAGCACTAAAAGTCATCAACTTCTTAAATCAACACCATGCGCTAAATATGCAATTGGTACATGGTCTTGTTGGTGGCGCAGCATATGATGAAACACTCTCGCCACTGCCGCAAGCCACGCTGGATGTAGCACATAAATGTGACAGTATTTTACTGGGTGCAGTCGGTGGTTATCAGTGGGAAAGTTTAGAGCGCGATTTGCGTCCTGAACGTGGATTATTAGGTTTACGCGCGGCATTAGATTTGTTTTCTAACTTACGTCCAGCAATTTTATACCCACAACTGGCTGGGGCTTCAACGCTGAAAGCAGAGATTGTATCTGGGTTGGATTTGATGATTGTGCGCGAGTTGGTGGCTGGTATTTATTTTGGACAGCCGCGCGGCATTAAGAAACGTAATGGTGAACGTTACGGTTTTAATACAGCGACTTATTCTGAATCAGAAATTAGGCGAATTGGGCATTCTGCTTTTAAAATTGCCCAAAAACGTGACAAACGAGTTTGTTCAGTAGATAAGGCCAATGTGTTAGAAGTATGTGAATTATGGCGTGAAATTATGATTGATGTGGGTAAATATTATCCAGATGTCGAACTTTCGCACCTGTATGTGGATAATGCTGCCATGCAACTGATTAAAGTACCTAAGCAATTTGATGTCATAGTAACCTCGAATTTATTCGGCGATATATTGTCTGATTGCGCCGCTATGCTCACCGGTTCAATTGGTATGTTGCCATCAGCAGCCCTTAACAAAGACGGCTTCGGCATGTATGAGCCAATTCACGGTAGCGCACCTGATATTGCTGGACAAGATGTTGCCAATCCTTTGGCGAGCATTTTGTCAGTTTCAATGATGCTCAAATATTCTCTCAATCAGTCTGATTTAGCGAACAAGATTGATGTCGCAGTTAACACGGTGCTTGACCAAGGTTATCGCACACAAGATATTGCCAGCAAGGGTGATAATATTATTGGCACCGAAAAAATGGGTGATTTAGTCGTTGAAGCGTTACAAGAATAATCATAAAAATTGAAGTGTGCTCAACCCATACTTGTCTGATTTGCGTTAGAACCAAAGAATTGTTGGACAAATAGAGCTTGGCTTTTGAACAAAAATGCTTGACGAGTAGCGCTGCAGTGGCGGAGTTTTCGCGTATTACTAATGGTGCTAGAATAGTTGCCGAAAATCATCATTGATGGCAAACACATCACTGGCTTTGGTGATTTAACTGAAGCTACACATGGATGGTTTTTTAATCAATAGAGGCGCACTTATGCCCTGTGGGTATAAATAGAAGCAATTAAAAATCCAGTGCCTCAACCTCTAAAAGCATTTTATTGACATGCTTCCCTACCTGCGCTGCGTAGCCATGCCAGTCGTGATAATGGGTGAGTTTTTTTTCAGCAATAGGCTTAATTTCATAATCCGCTAGATCCTCAGTATAGCCTTTTTTAACCTCAGCTTGAATGGTTAGTAAGTAGTCTAAAAATGGCTGAACTGCCTGCTGTGCGTCACCCGTTGGACCGTGCCCCGGCACATAGTTATTTAGCCCTAAATCAATGGCGTATTGTAATGCTTTGATGTTGCCGTGCATACTTGATGAGTCGTCAAATCGAGCTTGACGATGCACAAAGCCATTATCACCTAAAAACAAGGTTTTACTTTGAACATGCTCAACCATAATGTCAGTATCAGTATGCGCTTTGAGCGTAGGACTGTGGATTTTAAACGCCTCTCCAGCTGCATGAATCACTTGTAAATGCAAGATTGAATTAGTCGGATAAGTGGCGATTGTGCCATTAGCGGCACCCTGAGTTAAATCTTGCATCAGTTGAACCCAAAACTCACCGTCGCCTGCTTTTGCTTTGGCAATCATATTAGGGTGTGCATAGATTTTGACTAAAGGATATTTTGCAACAATTGCTTGATTGCCAAGCCAATGGTCGCCATGCACATGGGTGTTAAATACCGCAACAATAGGCTGTTTGCTGATTTTTTCAACCTCTTTGATAACCTTTTTGCCAACTTGGTACGTACTGCCAGGGTCGATAATAATAATGCCAGTTTTGCCTAAAATCATGCCAGGATTGTTCATAAAGCCTTGGTTTTGTTTACTGGGTTCGCCTTTTGGTCCGTGCATAACCCAAACCTTAGGGTTGATGCTTTCAAATTTAAAATCGCCTACGCCTTCAATCATCCAAGCGTTTGATAGGGTTGATAGAACTAGGGTAAATACAGGCATTATTTTTTTCATTATTTTTTTCATTCTCAGAAAAGATTTATTGTATCGCATTATTTGGTTTTTTTGAGTAAAAGTTGACTATTGTTAATGATTATATCCTCAATCCAAAAATAGAAATTAAAAACTAAAACCCTCAATTTTTGACGTTTCAAAGTCAAAAAAAATACAAAAACCAGTTTTCGTTAAAAAAACCATCAATATCAACTACAATTTGTCCTGTTTCCATAAAAAAGATCCAAAATAAACGATAAAAAGCCAAAAATAGCAGTAGAAAAACTGTTTTTAACCAGTACACAAGTGTGGGGAAAATGGTTTTTAAGAGTTTAGTTGTTCTATTTTTGGATTTGGGTATATCTAATAAACAGAATACGGCGATAATATCACTATGCGCAAAAAACCCATCGTAGTCAATATTGAGACCATTGCCACAACCCGTGTGTTTAATATTGAAAAAATGGAGATTGAATTTTCGAACGGCGAACGACGAGAATATGAACGCCTAAAGCCACCAGACAATGGTGCAGTATTGGTAGTGCCGATGTTAGACGATGACACGGTGCTGATGATTTATGAATATTCTGGCGGAACAGATAGATACGAATTAACACTCACTAAAGGCAAAATTGACAAAGGCGAGACGCCAATTGCAGCGGCTAATCGTGAGTTGATTGAAGAAATTGGTTATGGCGCTAATAAGCTCGATTTTATTAAAACTATGACCCTTGCACCTGGATATCAATCTAATATTATTCATATTATACTGGCACAAGATTTATACCCAGCCAGTGCCGAAGGTGACGAGCCTGAGCCATTGGAAGTGGTCAAGCACAAATTATCTGAATTAGAAACTTTGGTATATAACCAGGATTTAACCGAAGCTAGGAGTATCGCAGCATTGTATATGGC
Source organism: Gammaproteobacteria bacterium (assembly GCA_965206195.1). Classification (GTDB taxonomy): domain Bacteria; phylum Pseudomonadota; class Gammaproteobacteria; order PS1; family Pseudothioglobaceae; genus JAAOIF01. The sequence goes on along the minus strand of CBDBIZ010000011.1, from coordinate 877,919 downwards.
GCGTGCAATTATCAAAAACCAGTGATAGACATCCCGCCTGCGTTTGTGCTTCATTCGCCTAATGTTGCATTTCCAAATGTTGAGTTGGCGTTAACACAGCCAAATGGGCTGATTGCTGTTGGTGGTGAATTATCCAGCACTCGATTATTAACTGCTTACCAACAAGGTATTTTTCCTTGGTATGGTGAAGGTGAGCCGATACTTTGGTACAGTCCAAATCCACGCATGGTGATTACTCAAGACAAGTTGCACATCTCAAAAAGTTTGAAAAAAACACTCAATAGCAAGCGATTTGAAATGCGGGTTGATACGAATTTTGAGCAGGTCATTAACCAATGTAGGCACATTAAGCGCAAAGACCAAGAAGGCACTTGGATTGATGATGCGATGTTACAAGCCTATATCAAACTACATCATCAAGGCTTTGCACGCTCTATTGAGGTGTATGAGAATAATCAATTGGTAGGCGGGTTATATGGAGTGACAATAGGCAAAGTGTTTTTTGGTGAGTCGATGTTTGCTGTTGTTAGTAATGCCTCAAAGGTGGCTTTTGCGCATTTATTAACCCATACAGACTACCAGTTAGTTGACTGTCAGGTTGAAAGTCCATATTTAGAACGTTTGGGGGCGTTTAATATAAAACGCACCACGTTTGTAAAACTGTTGCAAGAATTGTTGTAAAATGACATTTTTAATAACAATAGGTGTGATATGGATAAGCTGATTAAATTAATGGTATTGGGTTTTGTTGTTGTGGGTATTTCTGCTTGCGGGAAAACTGGTGAGTTAACGCCTGTTAAGAAAGAAACACAACAAGCAGAGTCAGCTGTAATGGTAGAGCAAGCTGCAGTGGTAGAGTCAGCTGTAATGGTAGAACCAACTGTAGTAATAGAATCAGACATTATGCCGCATAACTCTAAATAGCCATTGAGTTTTTCTTATAAGAATCAGACACTGCATATTGAATCTGTTGCAATAACAGACTTAGTGGCGACCTACAGGTCGCCACTTTACGTTTATACTCGTAGTGATATTGGGCATAATTGGCACAAGTTTGATTCAGCATTTGGCAATCATCCACATTTAATTTGTTATGCGGTTAAAGCCAATTCCAATTTGGCAGTATTAAGTACCTTAGCAGGTTTTGGTTCGGGGTTTGATATTGTTTCTGAGGGTGAATTGGCGCGCGTATTAGCAGCAGGTGGACAAGCAAATCGTTGTGTGTTTTCAGGTGTGGCAAAAACCAGCCAAGCAATTGCCTATGCGTTAGGCGCAGGTGTACGTTGTTTTAATGTGGAATCAGTAAGTGAGTTGAGCAGAATTGAAGCAGTGGCAAAATCATTATCAACGCAAGCCCCGATTGCCATTCGCGTAAACCCTAACGTTGATGCCAAAACCCATCCGTATATTTCCACAGGTTTGAAGGAAAATAAATTTGGTGTTGAGATTGATGATGCCATCACCTTGTATCGACAAGCACACCATTCAAAATATTTAAGTGTGCAAGGTTTGGATTGCCATATTGGTTCACAAATTACCGAAGTGTCGCCATTTTTAGATGCGCTTGACGCGATATTAACATTGCTTGAGCAACTCAACAACCAGAATATTGATATTACTCATTTGAACTTAGGCGGTGGGATTGGTATTGATTACAACGGTGAAAAAACCATTGACATTCAAACTTATATCGATGCAATTATCAATAAAGCAGGTGATATTGAAATAATTTTAGAGCCAGGCAGAGCAATTGTAGGTAATGCAGGTGCACTTATAACCCAAGTTGAGTTTTTAAAGCAAAATACCGAACATGCGTTTGCGATTGTTGACGGGGCGATGAATGATTTATTACGTCCCAGTTTTTATGATGCTTATCATCAAATCCTGCCTGTTAATGAAAATGCCACTGGCGTTCAAGCTAATTGGGATTTAGTTGGACCGATATGCGAAACTGGTGATTTTTTAGCCAAAGATAGGCAGCTAACTTTATCCGAGGGTGATTATTTGGCAATTATGTCTGCTGGTGCTTATGGTTTCGCAATGAGTTCAAATTATAATTCGCGTCCTCGCGTGGCCGAAGTAATGGTCTCAAACTCACACCATCAACTGATACGTGAGCGTGAAAGTATTCAAGATTTATTTGCTAAAGAGTATATTTTCAATGATTAAACTAACCAACAACCAAAAAAAATTCTTGCGCTCATATGGACACAACCTTACACCAGTGGTAATAATTGGTCAACATGGATTGAGTGAATCGGTGTTAGCGGAATTAAAAATAACGATGACTAAACACGAGCTGTTAAAAATCAAAATTCGCACCCAAAATAAAGACAACAAACAAAAAATAATTGATGAGATTATTACCTTTACTCAGGCGTATTTGGTGCAAGTGATTGGCAATATATTAATGATTTATCACGCTTTTGATGAAGCTCCAAGGATTATTCTGCCACGCCGTTAGATTTGATGATGAAAGTAGCTATTAGCGCAGCTGAAACTTCGGGCGACTTGCTTGGCGCGCAATTGCTTGATCGACTCAAAGAGCAAAAACCTGATATTGTTATTGAAGGCTTAGTGGGCGAAAAAATGCGTGCTAGTAGTGCTCAGCAGTTATGGAATATGCAGCGTGTGAATGTGATGGGTTTTAGCGAAGTGTTGTTAAAATTGCCCACCTTGTTAAAATTGCGAAAAGACATCATTAGGTATTTTTCTAAAAATAAACCCGATGTATTTATTGGCATTGATGCCCCAGACTTTAATTTTGTCATTGAGCGCAAGCTAAAGTCTCAAGGAATAAAGACCGTGCATTTTGTCTCTCCTTCGGTTTGGGCATGGCGCGCCTCACGGGTTAGAAAAATCAAACAATCCACTGATTTGATGCTGTGTTTATTCCCTTTTGAAGTAGATTTTTATACAACGCATCAGCAGCGGGCAGTATTTGTTGGGCATCCGTTAGCAAGTAGTTTAACACCCAGAAAGGGCCATATTCAAGGTAAAAATATTTTACTTATGCCAGGCTCAAGAAGCAGTGAAATTAAAAAACTATTGCCTGAGATGTTATCAGCAGTGCGGATTTTGTCTAAACAAGACCCACAATTTAGCTTTCATTTGGCGTTGGCAGATAATACACTATTGGGTTGGGCACGCACGCAAGTTAGCGATATGCCTGTTGAGATTTCAACGGGTGATGTGCATTTGCATATGCAACAAGCAGATTTGAGCTTAGTCGCCTCAGGTACAGCCACTCTGGAATTGGCGTTAGTCGGCGTGCCGATGGTGGTGGTGTATAAACTTTCTTGGTTGAGTCATTTCATCACATCCAGACTTATACGCAGCCAATATATATCGCTACCCAATGTCATTGCTAATCAAGCATTGGTACCTGAACTGATTCAAAAAAAAGCCAATGGCGTTAATATTGCCAAACATGCAATGCGTGTTATGAATGGCGACACCAAAGTTTTGATTAAGAAATTTTCACAGATTCATTATCAACTTGATTTAGATGCCAGTGGCGAATCGGCACGTATTATTAACGAATTTATCAATGAATAACCCTATTATAAAATTGGCACTGGCGGAAGATATTGGCACTGGTGACGTGTCTACCAGTTTGCTTAAAGATAAATTCGTGAGAGCTAATATTATTGCTAGAGAATCAGCCGTTATCTGTGGGATTGAATATGCCAATGCTGTATTTACCCAAGTTGGCGCTTCAATCAAACTTGATTGGCAGTGTACTGATGGTGATTTAGTTAATAACAATCAGCTATTGTGTAGGATTACAGGCTCATCTCGCGCTATTATCAGTGCTGAGCGTGTTGCGCTTAATTTTTTACAAACACTCAGTGCAACCGCTACGCAAACTCGATATTTGGTTGATAAAATTGCGCATACTAGCGCGCAATTGCTAGATACTCGAAAAACCTTACCAGGACTACGTTTGGCGCAAAAGTATGCCGTTGAATGTGGCGGTGGTGTTAATCATCGCATGGGTTTGTATGATTGTGTTATGCTTAAAGAAAATCATATTATTGCCGCAGGTTCTATCAGCATAGCGGTTGAAGTCGCAGTTGAAAAATATCCAAATTTGTCTTTGATTGTTGAGGTGGAAAATTTGGCACAATTACAACAAATACTTGATTTAAAAGGCATTACTCGAATATTATGTGATAACTTTACCCCTCAAAGTTTGGCGCATGCGCTGGATTTAGCCCAAGGGAAATTGCCTTTAGAGGTCTCTGGCAATATTAACCAACACAACATTGTTGAATTTGCGAATACTGGAGTGGACTATATTTCGATTGGTGAGATTACCAAGAACATTCAAGCAATCGATTTGTCTTTGATAGTTGATTAATTTTTTTATTCAGTTCTTGAAGGAGGGTTTGCACCTGAGGCAAAAAACATAGGGCTTAATAGGTCATTTTTGGTATTATATTTCAAGGCATTGTCCTCTTGATCAACAACATGCCCACCAGCAGCACATAGAATATAGCTACCAGCTGCGGTATCCCACTCTGAGCAAATACCGATGCCTGGGTAATAGTCAAATTTTCCCTCAGCAATCAAGCAAAATTTAATGGCGCTACCAATACCGTTGATTTTATAACGTCCGTTTTTTGTAACATATTGCAGGTGTCGCGTTACCGGTGTGCGTGATGCCGAGTGTTGACCAACAACAACACGAAGTGGTACTTGCGGCTCGCTAACTTGAATTTGTTTGAGTTTATTGTTTTGTAATTTATAAGCGATATTTTCGTCATTAGCAAAATAACAAGTATCACGCATTGGTATAAAAATCATGCCAAATACCGGTTTGTGGTTTTTAATATAAGCAATGCAAATACAAAAGTCATCAGTTTTATCGACAAAACCATTGGTACCATCTAGCGGATCAACCAACCAGTATTGTTCCCAATTTTTACGTTCTTCAAATGCAATATATTCAGACTCTTCGCTTATTATTTTTGTATTTGGGCTTGGATTCACTTTTTTTAATTGCTCAATTAAGAAGTTATGCACCTCAATATCGGTTTGAGTCAGTTTTGTATTATCATTTTTTTTGGTAAACTCTACTACTTGATAGTAGTTTTTTTTGATAATCTTACCCGCTTGAGTTATTATTTTTATTATCTTATCCAGTGCTTCTTGTTTAAAAAACATAACTGTCCCTTATTTTGTAAATGGTGGGCCTACTAGGACTTGAACCTAGGACCAATCGATTATGAGTCGATTGCTCTAACCAACTGAGCTATAGGCCCGAAAAGTTTATTCTAAGAAACTTGATAGTTTGTGCGCTCTAGAAGGATGCCTGAGTTTGCGCAGCGCTTTGGCCTCGATTTGGCGAATACGCTCGCGAGTAACATCAAATTGGCGCCCCACTTCTTCTAATGTATGGTCAGTATTCATATCAATACCAAAACGCATTTTTAATACTTTTGCTTCCCTAGAAGAGAGGTTAGCAAGTAAATCGTTAGTGGTTTCTTTTAGGCTTTCTTTGGTGGCAATTTCTACTGGTGAAGACAGATTGGTATCCTCGATAAAATCACCAATATTTGAATCTTCATCATCACCCACTGGGGTTTCCATTGATAATGGCTCTTTGGCAATTTTTAGAATTTTTGTGATTTTATATTCGGGTAATTCCATCTCAACTGCAAGCTCTTCTGGCGTTGCTTCGCGTCCAAATTTTTGCAACAATTGGCGGCGTACACGATTGAGCTTGTTGATGGTTTCAATCATGTGCACTGGAATACGAATGGTGCGCGCCTGATCAGCAATAGAGCGAGTAATGGCTTGACGAATCCACCAAGTTGCATAAGTAGAAAACTTATAACCACGACGATACTCAAACTTATCAACTGCCTTCATTAGGCCGACATTACCTTCTTGAATCAAATCTAAGAATTGCAGGCCGCGATTGGCGTATTTTTTAGCAATGGAAATCACCAAACGCAAATTGGCTTCAATCATTTGTGATTTGGCTTTTTTAGCACGACGATCGCCACGAAGATAGGTTTTATTGAGCATTTTTAATTCAGCAATAGTGAGTTGCATTTCTTCTTCATATTCAAGTAAGTGTTTTTGTGCATAATAAATTTCGTCTTTACTGGCTTTTAGCATTTGAGCGGTTTTTTTGTCTAATTTGACATCTTTTAACCAATCGAAATTGGCTTCATTGTTAGTAAACAACTCAAAGAATTGCACGCGCTCCATTCCTGCATATAGGCAGGTATTTTGAATGGCTTTCTCCTGTTTTTTAACTTGCGCTACACGCTCGCAGATAATATCCATCATGGTGTTTACTAATTTTGGGGCTAGACGTAGGTCAGACAAACTGTGTGATAATTTTTGACGCGCAGTAACAGTTTTTTTATCACGGAAACCATACTTTTTATTAGCTTTTCGATATTTTTCAGCACAACTTAGAATAATATTGAAGCGCTCATATACTTGCGCTTCATCTGGACCCGTATATTCCATTTCTTCCATTTCTTCATATTCTTCATCGTTATCAAATTCACCCGCATCAAACGCTGCTTTTTTTGCTGCAAAATCCTCAGCATCGCCCTGATAGCCAATAATGACATCGGTCATCTTACATTTGCCTTCTTCAAGGCGCGTGTGTGCTTTAAAGAAAAAACTGGTAATAGCAGGATACAGCGTAACCGCTTGCATGATTTCGAATACGCCTGCTTCAATTTCCTTAGCAATACGGACTTCATCTTCTTGCTCTAATAGGGCAACCACTCCCATTTCACGCATATACATTCTAACTGGGTCAGTGGTTCTACCAAATTCTGAATCTAGTGCTGCTAACGCCGCAATAGCAGCTTCAGCAGAGGTTGATTGTGCCTTAGCACCTGATTCTACTACTAGGGTATCAGCGTCAGGAATGGTATCAGAAACCACAATATTGAGCTCTTCTAAAATGGAAACGATTGGCTCAATTTGCTCTTGTGTTAGTAGATCTTTTGGCAATAAGTCGTTCAGTTCGGAATAGGTTAAATAACCTTTTTCCTTGCCAATCATGATGAGTTGTTGTAATGCTTGTTTGTTTGCTTTGGTTGTGGTTTTCATAAATGAGTCGCTTTAATCAATCGGTGATAACGCAAATGAAGGATTATACATATTTTTTTAGAAATTATATGACCTTAGGTGATTTTCAAAGGTTCATTGAGTGTCGGTAAAAATAGTGCTAATAGACTCCTCTTGACTGATGCGCTTTATCACTTCTGCTAGGGTTGGCGCAATAGAGAGTTGCCTAATCTTAACGCAGTTGATAGCACCTTCAAACAAAGGAATGGTGTTGGTGGTAACCAATTCATCCAACTCAGAATTATTAATATTATCAATTGCATTGCCAGACAACACAGCATGGGTCACGTAAGCCACCACTTTGTTTGCGCCCTTTTGCTTCAAAATGCTGGCTGCTTGACACAAAGTCCCTGCGGTATCGACCATGTCGTCAATCAGAATACAAGTGCGACCCTTGACATCACCAATGACATTCATCACTTTGACCATGTTTGGTATAGGGCGGCGTTTATCAATAATTGCCAAGTCAGCATCATTGATACGTTTGGCAGCAGCACGAGCACGCACCACGCCGCCGACATCGGGTGATACAACAACAACATCATTATAACCTTTAGACAAAATATCAGCCACTAGCACTGGTTGTGCATAGATATTATCAATCGGGATATTAAAGAAGCCTTGAATTTGGTCGGCATGTAAATCAACGGTTAGAATGCGATCAACTCCTGCTGATTCAACTATTTTTGCGGCAAGTTTTGCAGTGATTGGCACGCGTGTTAAGCGCGAGCGGCGGTCTTGTCTAGAATAACCAAAATAGGGTACAACAGCAGTGATTCGTGCTGCAGATGAGCGTTTTAGCGCATCTACCATAACCAATAATTCCATTAAAGTTTCGGCTGGCGAAGGCCCACAAGTTGGCTGGATGATAAATACATCACAACCCCGTACATTTTCTAAGATTTCAACTTGTGATTCGCCATCGCTAAATTGACTAACTAAGGCTTTGCCTTGCATAACATTGAGTTGAGAGATGATTTCACCAAAGAGCGCTGGGTTGGCATTACCACCAAAGATTTTAATTTTGTCAAGTGACATAAGTTTGTATAAGGGTGTATCAATTGGATGAATTATACAACGGTTGATTGGATATTGTTTTAAATTCAAGCAGAAAGAGTTGGGTCTTTTTTATGCAAGTACTTTCTTTAAACAAGCGTATTTTAATTTCATTTTTAAGACGAATTTTATAAATATAATAGTGAGACCTTTGTGTAAAAAGAAAGAAATCTGGCTGGGCTGGCAGGATTTGAACCTGCGCATGACGGGATCAAAACCCGTTGCCTTACCGCTTGGCGACAGCCCAATTAAGACGTACTACCTTGATTATTAGGCAGAACAGATTGGCGAGGTGTTGAGTGCTTTTGCGACAAACCCTGACCATTTTTTTGGTACTTTTTTCAATGCTACCAGCGCATCTCTCTCATATTCAAACTCCACAAAAACACAACTTCCTGTGCCTGTCATTCTCGGCTGATAACAATAATTTGCAGTTGAAGCCAGAAACTTTAACGCTTCTGATATTGCTATTTCTAATTCTATAGCCGCCTCAAGACAATCATTGTGTGGGTTGATTAGCGCTGAGAAGTCCGCCATTTTCCCTATTCTCGGAGTCAGTGTCAATGCTTTATGTGAGAAAATTTGTTGAGTGGAAACATGCTGGTTAATTGAAACCACTAAAAAATAATGTTCTGGTAATGTCATTGGGATAAGTATTTCCCCTATACCTTGTGCCCAAGCACTGCATCCTGCAACAAAAATTGGCACATCCGCACCTAATGACAAACCTATTTTTGCCAATTGTTGTGTTGAATATTGTGTTTTCCACAATTGATTTAGCGCAATTAGTGTAGTGGCAGCATTGGAACTGCCGCCGCCAAGACCGCCACCTGTGGGAATGTTTTTAATAATGGAAATATCTGCACCTAAATTTGTGCCTGTTGCATTTTGTAATGCTGTTGCGGCTTTAATAATCAAATCACTTGCCTTTACCACTTCGTCGTTGCCACTTACGCGCCGAATAACACCGTCTTGTCTTAGTTTAAAACTCAGTTCATCGTGATAATCAAGCAATTGAAAAATGGTTTGTAGATTGTGATAGCCATCTTCTCGTTTAGAGTTGATGTGCAAAAATAGGTTGATTTTTGCTGGTGAATACCAAATTTTAGACATTAATAAAAACTTGCCGATAATATTTTAGTTCATCAATTGAATCGCGAATATCTGCCAATGCCAAATGTTGAGACTCTTTCTCTCGCATCATTTTTTTTTCAGGATTCCAGCGTATCACTAACTCCTTCAAAGTTGATACATCAATGTGTCGATAATGGAAGAATTGCTCTAACTTGAGCATATAGTTGTACAAAAAACGCCTGTCTTGACAAACAGTATTGCCACACATTGGCGAGGTGCCAGTATCAACGTATTGTTGCAAAAAATCTAGCGTTTGTTGCTGCGCTTGTTGAATGGAGACGTTGCTTTGCTTAACGCGTTCTATCAAGCCAGAATTGGTATGATGCTGCGTATTCCACTCATCCATCCCTGCTAATATCTCGCTACTTTGATGGATGGCAAGTGAGGGGCCTTCTGCTAGTATATTGAGGTGTGCATCAGTTACAATGGTGGCAATTTCAATAATGACATCTTTTTCAGGTAACAGCCCTGTCATTTCTAAATCAATCCAAACTAGGTTAGTTGCTTTATTCATAATTAACAACCTGTGCTTTCTTTAACAAAATCATCGAGTTTTTGATGGGCGGCTCCACTGTCTAAAATTTTAATAGCAGTGTTTACCCCTTCTTGCAACGAATCGTTAATGCCAGCGACATAAATGGCTGCGCCCGCATTTAACGCAATGATATTTTTCGCCGCACCTGCTTTGCCGTCTAGGGCTTGCTGAATGAGTTTTAACGAGCACTCAGCATTATCCGCTGTAATATCAGCAAGATTGCCTAGTGGCAAGCCAAAATCTTTTGGATTGATGGTATAAGTGCTGATTTTATCGTTTTTTAACTCCGCCACAAGCGTGTCATCTGCAATGGATATTTCGTCCAATCCATCGTTAGAATGCACGACCATCACGTGCCTAGAGTCTAAGTTTTTTAGTACATTGGCAATCGGTTCAACCAAGGCTTTACTGTACACGCCCATGACTTGATTGGGTGCTTTGGCTGGGTTAGTGAGTGGACCGAGTAAGTTAAAAATAGTACGAACCGCTAAGTCTTTTCTTGCGCCAATAGCGTGTTTCATGGCAGAGTGATGTAAGGGTGCAAACATAAAACCAACCCCAATTTTTTCAACACATTTGCCAATTTTCTCTGGATTCATTTCAAGGTTAACACCGGCGACTTCTAACACATCAGCACTGCCTGATTTAGAAGAGATAGAACGATTGCCGTGTTTAGCAACTTGCCCACCAGCACTGGCAACGACAAAACAACAAGCCGTTGAGACATTAAATAAACTAGAGCTATCACCGCCTGTGCCACAAGTATCAACCAAATATTTTGGGTGGTGAATTTGCACTCCAGTTACTAAAGAGCGCATCACGTTAGCCGCAGCACTAATTTCTTCAACTGTTTCGCCTTTAATTGACAAACCGACTAAAAAACCACCAATTTGGGCATCAGTGGCTTTGCCATTCATGATGTCATTCATCACCGCATACATCTGCACTTGGGTTAAATTCTGTCCTTTGATTACTGCCTTAATAGCGTTTTGTATGTTCATTTCATTAATGCTTCTATATCGTTAATTTCTTTAACCAGCACTGAGGTTAAAACGCGATTGCCAGTTGTTGTGACTAAAACATCGTCTTCAATGCGAATCCCAATGTTCCAATAAATAGGGTTGATTTTATCATCTTTACGAATATAAATACCAGGTTCAACTGTGCTTACCATACCCGCTTCAAATTGACGTGGCTTGTCATTTTGTTGATAACTGCCAACATCATGCACATCTAGCCCCAGCCAATGCCCAGTACCATGCATATAAAATTCAGACAAATCGCCATTGTTTTGCAAAATACCCAACTCAATTAAACCCTGACGAATGATATTAGTGGCAATTTGGTTTGGTTTGGTTACCAACTCACCTGGGCGAATAACGGCAATAGCGGCGTACTGTGCATCTAATACAATTTGATAAATTTGTGCTTGTACTGGGCTAAATTTACCATTAATTGGAAAAGTTCGAGTAATATCTGAGGCATAGCCTTGTACTTCACAACCTGCATCAATCAGTAAAAGATTGCCATCGTTTAAGGGTTGGTTATTTTTAATATAATGTAGCACACAGGCGTTTTCACCGCCTGCCACAATTGGCGTATAAGCATGCTCAGCATTATGTTTTCTAAAGTGGGCGTCAAACACGCTGGCAACTTCATATTCAAATAAGCCTGCTTGGGTCTGTTGCATCGCCAATGTGTGTGCAACCACAGATATATCCGCTGCTTGTTGCATCAGTTTAATTTCTTCAGCGTCTTTAATTAGGCGCATTTCATGCAAATAAGGCAATAGAGATTGGGGTTGTGATGTTTTTAATAAGGTAATAATCTCATTATCTAATACACAAGGCTTAAAATCATAATACACTTGCTCAGCATTAGCTATTAGTTTTGGTAATAGGGTTTTTAGTTGCTCAATTGGCTGAGCGTTATCAGTTTTTAAGGTTTGCACTGCTGCTTTAACCCCTAAGCGTTCACCGTCCCAAATTGCGCGTGCAGGGTCCTTTTCTCGTAGAAAAATAGTGTCGTTATTTTTTGAAAAAACCGCCACCGCTTCAGGCTCAGTAAAGCCTGTTAAATACCAAAAATCACTTTGTGCACGATACGGATAATGCACATCCCCACTACGCAATTGCTCAGGATTGGTACTGATAATCACCATAGCACCATCAGGCAGTTGGTTTAATAACGTTTCTCGTCTTTTTTTATGTATCATTTGGATAGTTATTTTACCAATGCGTAAAGATACTATGAAGTTCATTCGTCTGTACCAAAACACCACGCTTGATATTAACGCTGAATTGACACTGGATGATTATGCCACGCATCATTTAATTAAGGTGTTGCGTTTTCCGACAGGACAAAATATTATTTTATTTAACGGTGATGGTATGGATTACACAGCTAATATATTAACGGCAAGAAAGCACTGTGTGGTCAAAATATCAGCCAAAACGCACAATTCATCTGAGTCAACACTCAATCTAGTCCTAGCACAAAGCATTGTTAAAGGTGAAAAAATGGATTTTATTATACAAAAAGCCGTTGAATTGGGGGTGAATAAAATTATGCCGATTTTAACTGAGCGTTGTGTGGTTAAAATTACAGGTGATAGGCTTAAAAAACGCATAGCGCATTGGCAAAAAATCGTGATTAGCGCCTGTGAACAATCAGGCCGTTCAATCGTGCCAGAAGTTACTAGCCCGATTAATATAGACACATTACTGCAACAACCAAATAGTAATAGTTTTGTCTTGCATCACCGCGCAAAATTAGGCTTGTTAGAGCTCAATCCACTCAGTCAAGCATTGCTTTTAATTGGCCCAGAAGGTGGGTTAACTGAAGCTGAAATTAACCAAGCAACTAGTGCGGGTTATCAATCGTTATTATTAGGTGTGCGTGTGTTAAGGGTAGAAACTGCCTCACTCGCTGCTATTGCCAATATGCAGTTGTTATGGGGCGGTTAAGAGCTTTAATGCGAACTGGACAGGACTTAGAACATCAACCAATTTTTTGCGAATAGCAGAGCCTGCTAAACTGTGGGCAGAGACGGTACTAACTGCAAGTTGCTCACTCACGCCAGCGAGTAATAATCGAGCTTTGATCTTTTCATTATCTAGTCCTAATTTATCCGATACTGCTTGAGCCTGAATTTGACATTGCTCAATGTCAGTTAAAGGTTGAATCATCGGATGCGACAGATAACCACCCAAAACTTCTAAGGTACGATACAAAACGTGCTCTTGGTTAATTTTTTGCAAAATGTGGGCGATGGTTTTTAATAGTATTTGCCCTTGTTCGCTATTGACACACGCCAGCTCTTTAATATTGGAATCAATAGCAATAGTGTTATCGGTATTGGGCAAGTTGTTTTGTAATCGTTCAATAAAGCCAACCAAAAAAGCAGTTTTTCTTTGTCCTTGCTGCCACAATCTAGACTTTGCCTCCTGGCTGATAAGATTGCCTTGTAAGAGTAAATTGGTGGTATCAATGAGTTGTGTGGTGTCATCAGTAAAGGGTAGAAACTCTAGTAAGTAATTAGCAATTTCAACACCAATAGGATGCTCAACAACAAAGCTACGGGTCAGCAAAAATCGCCCAATTTCAGCTTGTTGGTCAGTATTGATCGCACACCACCAAACTAGGTCTAACACATCTGTGTCTAAATGCTGAGAATTAGCAACAGCAACCACTGCCTCAATATTGCCAATTTTTAATAACGACCTCAAATTAGCCGAACCAACTTGTCCCATTCTTGACCAACGCTTTAAATACGAAGGATAGCCACCCATAGAACCAAGCACTTTGTTAACCAGTAATTTTTGCACTGCTTGAATGTATTTACCGCTGTCAATATTTGGATTAAGATTAATGACTTGTTCTTTTTTATTTTTGTTCAGCCCAATCACCACCAATTTATAAACATCAATACGAATCGCAATACAGGTGGAAACCATTACATTGAGCCGTAGCGTGTCTTCAGGTGTTAGCATTGAGCAATCTATTAAGTGTTGAAAATGAATGAGAGTCTATACTGTCTTTAAAAATAACAACCGACTCTTTAGCGGTAGTGATTATCACCAAAAATCGAGATTGGTATGCTGGATAAAATTTAGAATATTGCGCACTCGATTGGTTATTTTTTTGAATTAAAATATGGTTTTCATCCAAAGTAATGCTATGAATAGCATCGGCACTGGTGAGTAGCACCTTGTTTGACAAATAGCTATACAGCCAAATTGATAAGCCGATATGAATGGCGACACTCAACTCAAACTGGTAAAAATAATACCAGGCACAAAAGCTGCTGAACAAATAAACCATCATGCTAAGTATTAAGTGGGCTTTTGACGCTTGAATTTGGATACTAAGTCTAGCAGAATTATTTAGCATTGTCTGATTCTACGCCCATTTCCATACTTATTTTTTTTGCTCGCTCAAAAGCGCATTGCATTGCCTGGTTAACAATTGCCTCAAAGTTTTGAGATTGAAAAGACTCAATTGCTGCTTGTGTGGTGCCATTTGGTGAGCTAACTTTAATGCGCAATAACTCAGGTGAATCGCTTGATTGACTTACCATAACAGCACTACCTAAGGCAGTTTGGATACTGAGTTGCTCAGCTATTGATTGCTCTAAACCCATAGCAACACCTGCCTTAGTCATTGATTCTATCAGTAAAAAAAAGTAAGCTGGACCACTACCAGAAACTGCTGTAACCACATCAATCAAGTTTTCATCAGCTACCCAAACGCACTTACCTATAGTTTTTAAGATAGTATCTGAGTGTGATTTTTGCTTCATGTCAACCTGCTTATTAGCAAAAGCACCGGTAATAGCTTGATTAAATAGTGCCGGGGTATTAGGCATGGTGCGTACAATGGCGCAATCTTGCCCTAACCAATGGTTAATATCGGTTGTTTTAGCACCCGCCACAACCGAAATAATAAGTGGATTATGACCTAAATGAGACCCTACCTCCCTGCAAACCTCAGGCAGCACTTGAGGTTTAACCGCAATCAGTATAGTATCACAAGCCTGCACAAGAGCGATGTTATTCTCAAAAATTTCCACATCAAACTCAGTTTTTCTTTGGGATAATAACACCGTGTTAGCATCACTGATTTTGATGAAATTTTTATCATAACTATTGTTGATTAACCCAGAAATAATGCTGTATGCCATATTTCCAGCACCGATAAGACCAATTGTTTGCATATAGAATTTTCCAAATTTAAGGAACAGTAAAAATGAATTTTAACCCAAAACTAATTATGATTGATGTGGATGGCACTTTGGTTGATAGTGTGCCAGACCTAGCTTATTGCGTGAATGAAACCATGAAAGCACTAAATAGGAACACTTGGAGTAAAGCCAAAGTGCGCCATTGGGTAGGCAACGGTGTGGAGAAATTAGTCGAACGTAGCCTGACAGGTGAGTTAGAAGGTAGTGTTGATCAGACTGATTTTGACCAAGCATATCCGATTTTTTTGGATTTATACGCTGAAAATACTTCAAAACGCTCATCGTTATATCAAGGCGTGAGGCAGGGGTTGGATTATATGCAATCATGCGGTTATGTATTAGGCTGCGTGACTAACAAAGCCGAGCAATTTACTTTGCCGATTTTAAAAGATTTGGGTATTTTTAATGATTTTAGCATTGTTGTCTCTGGCGATACATTAAAACGAAAAAAACCAGACCCATTGCCACTGCTTCACGCAGCAAAATTTTTTGGAATTGAACCAAAAGATTCATTGATGTTGGGCGATTCTATTAGCGATGTCAAAGCATCACGTGCGGCTGGTTTTGATATTATTTGTATGTCGTACGGCTATAACCATGGCGATGATATTCGTGATGCTAATCCAGATTTGGTGATTGATTCGATGACTGAGTTGAAAAATCACTTATAGGCATTAGCATCAAAAAAATATTTATGAATACGTTTGATAACCAGAATATTTGGCATCCGTATGCCAAAATCCCCAATGATATTCCCACTCATTTAGTCGAATCAGCCGAGGGGGTTTGTCTGCAACTAGCAGATGGCAGGCGGGTAATTGACGGTATGAGCTCATGGTGGTCGGCTATTCATGGTTACAATCATCCAATGTTAAATCAGGCACTTAAAAACCAATTTGGTACAATGTCGCACGTGATGTTTGGCGGACTCACCCACAAACCTGCGATTGATTTGGCTAAGATTTTGCTAGAAATTACACCTGATAATTTGACCAAAGTATTCTTTGCCGATTCAGGCTCAGTGTCAATCGAAGTGGCGCTAAAAATGGCGTTGCAATATTGGTATAATAAACATCAGCCCAATAAACATAAGTTTGTAACGATTGATAGTGGCTATCATGGTGATACATTTGGCGCAATGAGTGTATGCGACCCAGTTATAGGTATGCATCATTTATTTTCACAATCTTTGATGTCGCAATTTTTTGTTAAAAGCCCATCGATGGTGCCAATGGATGAAGCATTGGAGGATTTGCAAACAACTTTTGAACAACATGAAAGTAGCATTGCAGCGATGATTTTAGAGCCTGTGGTGCAAGGTGCAGGTGGAATGCGTATTTACAATCCACAATATTTAATTCAAGCACAGCACCTTTGCAAGCAACATAATGTATTGTTGATTGTTGATGAAATTGCCACGGGTTTTGGCAGGACAGGCGAGTTATTTGCGATACAATACGCCGATATTGAGCCTGATATTTTGTGTCTAGGCAAGGCACTGACTGGCGGCTATATGAGCCTAGCTGCAACACTTACCACGAATGAGATTGCCAATCATGTTGGCAGATTGATGCACGGACCAACTTTTATGGCTAATCCGCTGGCTTGCGCTGTAGCCAATGCCAGTATTGAGCTACTACTAACATCAGATTGGCAGGATAACATTGCTCGTATAGAGCAACATTTTCATACTGAATTAGTCCCACTTAAACAACATCAAAGCGTAACAGATGTACGTATTTTAGGGGCGATTGGCATCGTTGAAATGACAAACGAAATTGATATTGAGTCTGTGCAGAATTTTTTGATTGAACAAGGCGTTTGGCTCAGACCTTTTGGTAAACTGCTCTATACCATGCCGCCTTTTATTATCACTAATGATGAGTTATTACAACTTACAAATGCCGTTAAAAAGGTCATTAGTTAAATAAATTGGATTTTTACTGGAAAATATCGATACGAATTTAAATAAAGTGTTAGAATCAACACTTTTATAACTTCTTAGGAGTGAGTGATGAATAGCAAAACAACAGGGGTACTTGCAGGTGCAATGCTATTAAGTTTGAGCAATGCGGCGAGCGCAGAGCAGTGTTTTGGCGTTGTGTTAGCGGGTGAAAATGATTGTTCCACCAGTCTTAACGTCTGCGCTGGGCATTCGCTTGAAGACGGACAACTTGACGCTTATATTGATTTGCCAAATGGTTTGTGTGAGAAATTAACATTGGGTAGCTTAGAGCCAAAAGGGTAAAAAACGGCATCAAACTTAGCGCTTTTGACAATTATTGAATAGGATCAATATCTAAATACCAGCGAACCTTATTTTTCAACTTCAGGGTATCAAGATGTTGATGAAAAGTTGCCAGTAATTTATGTAGTGCCGAGCGCTGGGCTGATTGTAAATATAGGTTGAAATAGTAATAACCTGCTTTTTTCTCAATCACATTGGCAACTGGCCCCCAAATTTCCACTGCTTCAATTTTAATATTATTAAGTAAATTTGCTACTTCCTGCAAAAAATTCTGCGCATTTTGCTGGTTTTTGGCGTTTGCACATAATAATGCTTGATGTGAAAATGGTGGCAACGCAGCACTCATGCGTTGTTTAAGTAGATTGTGGGCAAATTGTGTATAGCGATTAGACAACACATAATTAAAAATAGGATGTTCGGGATAACGCGTTTGGATAATCACTTCACCTTGTTCAGTATTTCGACCAGCACGACCAGAAACTTGAGTTAACAATTGCGCCAAATGCTCACTCGCTCGAAAATCAAGTGAGAGCAATCCTGCATCGGTATCTAAAACTCCAACCATTGCTAAATTAGAAAAATTATGGCCTTTGGCAAGCATTTGTGTGCCAACAATAATACAAGGCTCGCCAGAATTAATTTGCTCTAAATGTTGGACAAAGGCTTTTTTACGCCGTGTGGTATCACGGTCAATGCGAATAATAGGAATATTAGCAAAATGTGATATTAAAGTCTCTTGTAGTCTTTCTGTGCCATAACCCAGCACCTTAAGGCTAAACTGTTGGCACTCTGGACACACGGCATCAGGCATTTGTTCATCGCCACAGTGGTGGCATTTGAGTCGGTTAATGTGACGATGATAAACCAAGGTTGAATCACAACGGTTACAACACGCTTGCCAAGCACAATCCTGACAGTAATAAATTGGTGCATAGCCACGCCGATTAATAAACAACATTACTTGTTTGCCATGGATTAAATATTGTTGCATTTTTTCAATCAATAACTCAGATAACAGTCCATGTGCATACAAGCGCATATCAATCAAACTAACTTTTGGCAGCTGAGCACCACCAGCGCGTTTGGTCAATCTAAGACAGGTGATTTTTTCATCCATTACATTTTTTAAAGTTTCTAGCGAAGGTGTCGCTGTGCCTAAAATTAGAGGAACGTTAGCTTGTTTTGCGCGAATAAAACTCAAGTCTCTGGCTGAATAACGAAAGCTTGATTGTTGCTTGAACGAAACATCATGCTCTTCATCAATAATAATTAGTCCCAAGTTTGGCATTGGGGCAAAAATAGCACTGCGCGTGCCAAGTACCACACCCGCTTCGTCATTTTTTGCCATTAGATAGGCATCGAGTTTTTGTGTTTCATTACGTTGCGAATGAATGGTAACAATTTTGGTTTTAAGTCGTGATTCAAAGTGCGCAATCATTTGCGGTGTGAGCCCAATTTCAGGCACCAATACTAATATTTGCTTGCCTTTATCAAGTGCAGACTGGGCAATGTTTAAATACACTTCAGTTTTGCCACTGCCCGTAACGCCATGCAACAAAAAGCTGTGGTAGTTATTTTCTGAGGTCAGAATTTTCTCAATTGCAGTCTTTTGTTCTGCGGTTATTGAAAAGTCAGGTTTATCAATTTTGCTGGATAATTTGGTTGTTTTTTTTATGATTGCATCTTTGCCTAAACGTAGGTTTTTAGGCAGTGCTGCTAAGATAACTTCACCAATCGGATGATGATAATAACGAGCTGCCCAAAACAAAAAATCTAGAGTAGGTTTGTCTAAAATTGCTATTTCATCTAGTACTTTATCGACATGTTTTAGGTTTTTAAAAGCGCTTTTTTGTTTGTGCCCGAGCACAACACCGATGACTTTTTTGCGAATAAAAGGCACACGTACACGTGCACCAACCACTACTTTATCGTCGCATACATAATCGAAAGTTTTGTTCAGTGGCACTGGAATAGCGACTTTTATGATTGCCATTAAGGGTAGGATATACGATAAAATGAACCATTTTATGCTTAAACAAAACTAAATGGTTGTTATTCAAAACACGACTGATGATGCGCCAGTTGATGAATCAAATCTGATGAATATTTTGCAAAATGTCTTGGAAAATTCAAATCAAAGTGAGAGCGAACTATTGGTTCGATTAGTTGAAAAGACTGAGATTCAAGCGTTGAATAGTGCTTATCGCAATCAACAAAGGCCTACCAATGTGTTGTCATTTCCAAGTGATTTGCCGATTGAAATTAACCAAGCCATCTTAGGTGATGTGGTGATTTGTACTGAAGTGGTGGCAGATGAGGCGAAGGCGCAACACAAAACTTTTGAGAATCATTTAATACATATGGCAATTCACGGCACTTTGCATCTACTGGGTTATGACCATATTGACTCTAAGCAGGCGCAGGTCATGGAAGCATTGGAGGTGAAAATTTTGCAAACCTTAGATATTGCCAATCCTTATAAATGATTATTTATTAATCAGATTGCGCTATTTTGCCAATGCGCTCCATCGCACGTAATTCATTATCAACATAATACATCTTCAATGTATTGCGCTCCCACGGCGCAATACTAGCCTCTTGTAAAATTTTTTTGAGTGACTGACTATGTGTTTTGCCGGGTAATTTGACACGCTGCCCCTCAACGCGATAACGAATAGAAAAATTTGGCAAGTCTTTAAACTCCTCAAAAAATGGGCAAAAGTCTGTATTTTTGTCTTTGTTTGCCTGGGTGTTAATAAAATATAATTCATTTTTATAGCGTCTGACTTCAAACTGACTCCAACTGACTAAAGGCTGTGCATCGGTCTTTAAGAATAATAGTCCAATAATTTGGGTCATAATTTTATTACTAGGCATTAGAAAATCTAGCGTATTTAAATGGTGTCTAATGACATTTTTGACTCGAATTAAATCCAACTTTTTTAAATTAGTAACATTGAGTCGATTATTCTGATTAATTAATTGTTGCTTTTGAATATCAATCAAGGCTAAGTCTTGGATGAGTTGCAATGTTTCAGCTTGATGTTTGGCACTACGAGCAAGAGTTTTGGTTAAGTTTTTATAAACATTTTCTAACTTTGGAATAATTTCTAAGCGTACAAAATTTCGTCGAAGATTGGTATCTGTATTGCTATTATCACCAATCCAAGACAGTTTATTTTTCTGCGCATATTCAATAATAGTCGATTTTTTGACCGTCAAAAAAGGACGATAATGGGTGCCTTTGCCGATAGGCTTTGATTTTGGCATGGCAGCAAGCCCTGCTACACCACTGCCACGAAACAGTTGCAATAACAGGGTTTCAGCCTGGTCGTTTTGATGATGTGCAGTACACAATACTTCGTCTTTGTTGAGATTGTTTGATAATTCACGATAACGTCTTTTACGTGCATTTTCTTCGATATTAGTGCTATCTTTGATAAATATATCCACATTTAAATATTCAATAGCTAGGCTTTGACATAGGTTTTGACAAAACTCAGCCCATTGACCGCAGTGTGTTGATAGATGATGATTGCAATGGATGGCGCGTAGATTATTCGGGCAATGCACATTCAAGTAGTGTAGCAGTACAACCGAATCAATCCCGCCGCTCAAAGCTACAACAAGTTGCTTGCCTTGCAGGTAAGGGTCTTTGTTGTTTAGACTTTTATCCTTTAGGTTTTTATTCTTTAAATTTTCCAAAGCTTAATAGTTTCTCTGCACGTTTTTGAGTGAGTTGGTCGGTGTTAATTTTGCTAAGTGCTTGTAGTTGTTGCTTGAGTGCGTCTTTAAGTAATACTTGTGCCTCATCTGGATTGCGGTGAATCCCGCCTAGCGGCTCGGCAATGATAACGTCAATCAAGCCTAATTCTTTTAGGTGGGTGCTGGTTAACTTAAGTGATTCGGCTGCAATATTTGCCTTGGCGACATCTTTATACAAAATAGAAGCACAACCCTCTGGGGAAATCACTGAATAAATGCTGTATTCAAACATCATCATAACATCTGCCACACCAATCGCTAGCGCGCCACCTGAGCCACCCTCCCCAATTACCACAGAGATAATCGGTGTTGCTAAAGTTGACATCTCGAACAGGTTTTTGGCAATTGCCTCGCTTTGACCACGCTCTTCTGCGCCAATGCCTGGATAAGCACCTGGCGTGTCGATAAAAGTAACCACTGGCAATGAAAATTTTTCTGCCATTTTCATCAAACGTAAAGCCTTACGATAACCTTCAGGGCGAGGCATGCCAAAGTTATGCTTGAGCTTTTCTTGAGTACTGCGTCCTTTTTGTTGGCCAATAAACATCAGTGATTGGCCGTCTAATTTAGCAATACCGCCAATAATGGCGCGGTCATCACCGTAGGCGCGGTCTCCATGTAGTTCGCTAAATTCATCAAACACTGTACTAATATAATCTAGTGTGTGCAAACGTTTTGCATGACGAGCAAGTTGCGAGATTTGCCAATCTGATAAACAAGCAAAAATCTTTTTTGTTAATAGTGTGCTTTTTTCTTTGAGTGCCCGCATTTCTTCAACAATATCAACTTTGTGTTCAATATTATGAAGAGCATCAATTTTGTTTTCTAACTCTGCAATCGGCTGCTCAAAGTCGAGATAATCTAAGTCCATACGAATGGTAAATTGATCAACTAAATGTTAGAAATTATAGCAGATAGGCTTATCTGCACGTATCTTTAACATGGGTAATTTGTGAATTATTGCATTAATTCTGAACTTGTTTGCTTGTTTGCAAAGTACTCGTGTAAGTTAAAATGAACAACTTGACCTAAAATAAAGTTTGGAGGATTTTTTTTGACTAAGACAACTAATATGACCTCTAAAGTGTCAGGTTATCGCCTAGAAACCGATGTGAGATAAATGCGTGAATAAAAAGACAGAAAAACTTAGACTGTTGTGGGTTGTGCTAATTGCAATTGTAGTCGGCTTATTAAGTGGCTACATTTGGCAGTTTTTGTTATTGATGTTGTTTGCCTATATTATTTGGTTGTTATCTGGCTTGTTTGAGTTGGAAAACTGGCTCTACAAAGGCGCAATCACGGAGCAAACACCTTATACATCAGGCACTATAGGTGGAATAATTGGTAATATAGTTAAACTCAAAAATAAGCAAAAAAAATCAAAAAAAAGTTACCAAAAATTGATAATAAGATTTAATGAAGTACTGCGCTCGTTTCCTTATCCAACGGTTGTGATTAATGCCGATAGTGAGATTCAATGGTTGAGTAAAGATGCTGGAAAAATTCTCGGCCTAAATCGTAAAAAAAATGTTGGCATTAGAATTAGTAATATTTTTAGAAGTTCAGAATTCCAAACCATGCTCTCAAAGCCAGATTTGTCTGAATTTCAGATGCAGTCTCCAACAAATGAAAACATTATCTTGGCGATTGCCATTTCAAAACTCAGCAAAGATACACGTATTCTAAGCATACGAGATGTCTCAGACAAAAGACGTTTAGAAAAGCTCAGAACAACTTTTATCTCCAATACTTCGCATGAATTGAGAACACCATTGACAATTATTAATGGTTATTTAGAAATGCTTAATCAGAACCCAAATCTTTCAATGGATGCTAAATTTATGGTTGATAAGGCTTATCAGCATTCACAGCGTATAACCACTTTGGTTGCTGATTTGTTGATGCTGTCAGGATTAGAAAATAGCGAAGTGCAAGTTAGTAAGTTTGAAGCCATCAACATCGGGTTGTTAGTTGATGAAGTGGTAGGCAATATTTACAATACCAGTGATTTTGAACATAGAGTTGTTTACGATATTGATGAAAAATTAACAATTGATGGTGTGCATTCACAAATCTATAGCATGATATTTAATTTGATTGAAAACGCGCTTAAATATAGTGACGATGAAGTAAAAGTGCTGTGGCGGGTTGTCGATAATCGCCCAACATTAAAAGTGATTGACCAAGGTAGGGGCTTTGATGAAGAAGACAAATCCAGACTAATAGAGCCATTTTATCGCTCTAAAGAGGCACATACTAAGCAAATCCAAGGCACTGGTTTAGGGTTATGCATTGTTAATCAGGCAGTATTGAAAAATAAAGGCAGGCTTGTAATTGATAGCAAACAAGGACAAGGGTCAACTTTTAGCGTGATTTTTGATTAAGTTTTTTTGCCGTATTTAACGCCCTTGAATTGCTGACTCTATCAAAACCCACTCACCTGCTTTAAAAAATAAGAAAAAGCACTGTGAATTATCAGCAGCTTCTACATTAACGAAACAGTCTTTACAACTAAATAAGCTCTTTGCATATTTGATGTAAAGGGCTGCGATTATGAACAAGCAAACGGTAAAATAGTTAATTTTTAAAAAGGAGAGAATATGAAACAACTGACCTTTTCAGGATTTTTAATACGCCTAAGTTTGGCTTTGGTGTTGGTATTTTTAACCTTTAATCCCAGTCAATACAATTTTATCAGCTGGATTATGGATGGCGAGTTCGAGCCGCTAAAAGGCTTGGGCGGCATCGCTCTATTGATCGGCTGGGTGATTTTTATTCGTGCTAGTTTGCGCTCACTCGGGCCAATTGGCTTAGGGTTGGCGAGTGTATTTTTTGGCTTTTTAATCTGGTTATTTATTGATTTGGGTTGGCTCAATTTAGAGCAAACGAATGCTTTTACCTGGGTGATACTAGCGATTTTGGCATTCATTTTGTCAATTGGTATGAGTTGGTCGCACATTCGTCGCCGCATGAGTGGGCAACTTGATACTGATGATGTGGATAACTAGTTGAAACGTTGACTTTAAGCTGTGAGAATGACTCAAAGTTTTGTTAGGCGTTCTGGGCGACTAACAGCAGGGCAAAAATCAGGGTTAAATGAGTTTTGGTCAATTTATGGTATTAATATTGGCACTACCAAACTTGATTTAGCCCAAATATTTGTCAAACAGCAGCCAGTGATTTTAGAAGTGGGTTTTGGTAATGGCGATAGTCTATTAGAGATGGCAATTAACGCACCTGACAAAAATTTCCTTGGCATTGAAGTTTATGAGGCGGGCATTGGGCGCTTAATCAACGAAGCACGCAAACAACAGTTGAATAATTTAAAAATCATCAATGCTGATGCGCTAGAAGTTTTGAAAAATAATTTAGGCGACAATAGCATTGATACTTTGCAATTATTTTTTCCTGATCCGTGGCATAAGAAAAAACACCATAAACGCCGACTGGTGCAAACTGATTTTTTAGACTTGCTTGTACAAAAAATCACCACTGGTGGCGTGGTGCATATGGCAACCGATTGGCAACATTATGCGCAACAAATGATGGCAGTATTAGAATCTCATCCAAACTTTAAAAACACCCAAGCTGCCCATAAATACTCAATACGACCTGAACACCGACCCATTACCAAGTTCGAAAAACGCGGCGAACGGCTGGGGCACAGAACTTGGGATTTAATTTTTACTAACGAGAAATAATATGCTATTTCCAATTTTTATAGTGATGACCTTGTTTGAGATTTATGTATTAGTCTCAGTTGGTGAGTCTATTGGTGGGCTTTCTACCATACTTTTAGTGATAATTACTGCACTGATTGGTTCAACGCTACTCAAGCAACAAGGGTTTTCAACCTTAGCAAAAGTACAAGAAAAAACCGCACTTGGGCAAACTCCAGCCTTTGAAATGCTCGAAGGTGTGGTAATTGTGATCTCTGGCATTTTATTATTAACCCCTGGTTTTATCACCGATGGAGTTGGACTTCTGGGGTTAATGCCGTGGTCAAGAAAAATCATCATCAACAAAATTGCCAATAATACAAAAATACTATTTAGCACACCAACCACACGATTTTCTCAACAGTCGCCAGCCAAAAAACCCAGCCAAAAAAACAAACCAGACAACACCATTGAGGGAGAATTTTGGGAAGAATAAGCCGTTCTATGAATGATTGGCTAAGCTATCAAGAAGGCTTGCATAACCAAGAAATTGACCTAGGGCTTGAGCGCGTTCAACAAGTCTATATGCAATTATTTGCAAATGGCATATCGTTTAAGGTGATTAGCATCGCTGGGACTAATGGCAAAGGCTCAACAGCTACCTTTATTGATAGCATCTGCCAATATGCAAATATCAAAGTAGGTAAATTCAGTTCACCACATATACTCACTTATAACGAGCGTTTTACTATTAACGGGCAACTCGTTAATGACGCACAAATTTGTGATGCCTTTGAACAGATTGAGCTGGCGCGTGGTAGTATTTCTTTAACCTATTTCGAGTTTTCAACCCTGGCAGCCTTGCTGATATTCACCAAACAAAAAGTTGATATTGCCGTGCTTGAGGTCGGCTTGGGTGGTCGGCTAGACGCAGTCAATATAGTCGATGCCGATGTATGCGTGATTACCAATATTGCCATTGACCACAGTGATTATTTGGGTAATACGCGGGAACAGATTGGTTTTGAAAAAACAGGCATCATGCGCCGCAACAAGCCGTGTATTTGTACCGATATACAGCCACCAAAATCCATTCAACAACAAGCCGACATAGTGGGTGCGAAACTTGAGCTTATCAGTACGCCCTACCTGGGTGAAATAAGCCTATTGGGTGCACACCAAAAGCATAATGCACAAGCAGCAATCCAAGCCATAGCAGCACTTGAGGTGTCTTTTCCAATCAGCCAAGCTAGTCTTAAAATGGGCATTAAAAATGCCACAATTACAGCGAGATTGCAAACTCAAACCATTGCCAATAAAACGCTTATCTTAGACGTTGCTCACAATCCCGCTGCGGCAAAAGTGTTGGCAAATGAATTAACCCAATACCAACAACCAACCCTGGCTATTTTTGCCGTCATGAAAGACAAAGATATTAAGCACATGATTGAAGTGATGCGCTCCAAAGTGGACAAGTGGTTGCTACCTAGGCTGAACAATCAACGCGCTATTCAAATTAAGGATTTAAGTAATCAGTTTGCACTAAGTGATAATATTCAGGCCTGTGAAAGCACACAACAAGCACTAAAACTGGCACTGCGTGATTGCAGCTATTCACACATTGTTGTGTGGGGTTCATTTCATCTAATTGCCGATACAATAAAAGCACTTGAGGGGTTTAATTAATTGTAAAATCAACATTACTTATAACAAGGGCAAATAATGCAAACTATCGATAACAATTGGGAAAACACACTGGGAGCACAAAATCCCGCACAGAGCACCTGGACAGACCCCTTGAACGTGATTGAGCAATTGACTTGGAGCGATTATTCAATTTTTCTACTGTTAGTATTATTTACCATCACTGGGCTTAAGCGTGGCTTTGCACTGGGCCTGATTAACTTTATTTGGATAATAGCCGCCTTTATTGTGGCAAGCGTGTTTTATCAAATGCTTAACGAAAGTGGTTTTTGGCTATTTAAAAATCAAGCGCTGATTAGCTTTTGTGTCTTGTTCGTGGCATTCTTGCTGCTAAAAATAGGACTTTACAAAATATTAGCAAGTATTGCAAAAATCCACGGCTCTTGTCCGTTAAACCGGTTCTTAGCAATTGTTATCAGTGTCGCTATTGCGTTTGGTATTAGTTGGGTCTTGGCACACAATATCGCCCATATCGAACTCATTGTGCGCTTAATCACCCACGAAGAATTTCGCACTATTGCCTCGTTAATACTGATATTTGGCGCTATTATCATCAGTGCTTTTGTACTCATCAAAATGCTTAATATCAAAGTCGGTACTGACCAACCTTGCCCATTACTACTTGCCCTACGGCCGCTAGATTCAATTTTAAGCGCTAAAAATATCAATAGCCCAATCAATCATTTTTTTGGTTTATGGCTTGGATTGTTTAAAGGAGCCGTGTTTATTGTTCTGGTCATTGTTGTCTT
The DNA here is from genome assembly GCA_965206195.1 of Gammaproteobacteria bacterium. GTDB lineage: Bacteria > Pseudomonadota > Gammaproteobacteria > PS1 > Pseudothioglobaceae > JAAOIF01. The sequence continues at coordinate 850,723 of CBDBIZ010000011.1, read as the reverse complement.
AAACCATATTGATACGTCCATCAACGGAATCTTGACAGATGAGTTCAATACCATTGCTACTAATACACAAACTGTTTTGTCAGATTATTTAACCTTTATTGAGAAATAACCATGTGCGGCATTGTCGGAATTTTATCCACCACCAAACAAGACGCTGCGATTTACATTTATGATGCGCTTACCATTTTGCAACATCGTGGGCAAGATGCGGCAGGGATTGTCACCTCGCACAAGGGTCGCTTCTATATGCGTAAGTCCAATGGCCTGGTACGTAATGCTTTTAGAACCAAACATATCACCAAACTATTGGGCACTATGGGTATTGGCCATGTACGCTATCCAACCGCTGGCAGCTCCTCAGGTGCTGAAGCACAACCATTTTATGTCAATTCACCGTATGGTATCGCCTTTGCCCACAATGGCAATCTGACCAATACCGAACAACTAGCCAAAGAGATTTTTGAACAAGACCGTAGACATATTAATACCAATTCTGATTCTGAGATTCTGCTGAATGTGTTTGCCTCTGAATTAGCAAAATTACAAAAACACCGTATCAATGAACAGGATGTTTTTTTCTCAATCAAGCAAGTGCACAAACGCGTACGTGGTGCTTATGCTTGCATTGGTATGATTCCGGGTTATGGTGTTTTTGGATTTCGTGATCCTAATGGCATTCGCCCACTGATATTAGGCAAACGCACTACCGAGAAGGGTACTAAATATATGCTTGCCTCAGAAAGTGTCGCACTCAGTGCACTGGGCTACGAAATTACCTGTGATGTTAAACCAGGCGAGACAGTTGTTATCAATAGAAAAGGACAAGTTTTTATCCAGCAATGCGCTGATAATGCTAAATACTCGCCCTGTATTTTTGAATTTGTCTATTTCGCACGTCCAGATTCGGTCATTGACAACATTTCAGTCTATAAATCAAGACTGAGAATGGGTGATAAATTGGCTGCAAAAATTAAACGCAAATGGCAAGATAGAAATGTTGATGTTGTTATCCCTATTCCTGACACCTCAAGAACCTCGGCTCTACAATTGGCGTACGAGCTTGGCGTAAAATATCGCGAAGGTTTTGTCAAAAATCGCTATATTGCCCGCACCTTTATTATGCCTGGAAAAAAACAACGTAAAAAATCAGTACGGCAAAAACTTAGTGCTATTGAACTAGAATTTAAAGGCAAAAACGTGCTCTTGGTTGATGACTCTATCGTACGTGGTACGACGAGCCAACAAATTGTACAAATGGCACGTGATGCAGGTGCTAATCAAGTATTTTTTGCTTCTGCCGCGCCACCAATTCGTCATCCTAACGTGTATGGCATCGATATGGCGAGTGAAAAAGAATTTATTGCACATGGCAAAGGTGTTAATCAAATCTGCCAAGCAATTGGTGCAGACAAGCTCATTTATCAAGATTTAGACGACCTTATTTGGTGTGTGCAACAAGGTAATCCCAACATTCATACTTTTGATTGTTCTTGTTTTGACGGCCAATATGTCACACAAGATGTTGATAAAGATTATTTGGCTCAAATTGAATCATTACGCTCAGATTCCGCTAAACAAACAAGTAACATCAACGAAAGCTCTGAGTTGATTTGTAATGATGTAGAATAAGCATTTAACCATCAATATAACCACCAATACTCAGGTATGAAAGAACAACAATTTAACACCAAGGCCATCCGCGCAGGTTATCGAACCACGCAAGAACAAGAGCACTCAGAAGCAATTTTTCTAACTTCTAGTTTTGTTTTTGACTCTGCCGAACAAGCCGCTAAGCGCTTTGCTAAAGAACAGCCAGGCAACATCTATGCGCGCTTTACCAACCCAACAGTTGACGCCTTTGAGAAAAAATTAGCCGCCCTTGAAGACGCAGATGCCTGTGTTGCGACCGCCAGCGGCATGGCAGCAATTTTTGCCACAATTATGGCATTGGTCAAATCGGGTGACCATATTGTTGCTTCGCGCAATATGTTTGGTACTTCTATTGTCTTACTCAATACGATTGTTGCCAAGTTTGAAGTTGAGATTAATTACGTAGATTTAAATGATTTAAGTGCTTGGAGAGATGGCGTTAAAGATAACACTCGATTGTTTTTATTAGAAACCCCTTCTAACCCGCTCGGCGAAGTGGTGGATATTGTCGCTTTGAGTAAAATCAGCCAAGCTCATAAAATTTTATTGGCGGTTGATAACGCAATTCTTACCCCAGCATTGCAAAATCCTCTGGCACTTGGCGCAGACATTGTGATCCACTCTGCCACCAAGTATATTGATGGTCAAGGGCGTTGTTTAGCAGGTGCAGTATTAGCAGATAAAGACACAATAGAGCAAGTCAGAACCTTTACTCGCTCCACAGGACCTAGTCTCAGCGCGTTTAACGCCTGGATTGTGCTTAAAGGCTTAGACACACTGAGTCTGAGAATGAAAGCGCATTGCGAAAATGCATTAAAAATTGCACAATGGCTAGAGCGGCAAAATCAAATTGAAAAAGTGCATTACTTGGGATTAGCATCTCACCCCAACCACACATTAGCCAAAACTCAGCAGTCTGGATTTGGCGGTATTGTATCGTTTGAAGTTAAAGGGGGGCGTGAAGCAGCATTTAAGCTGATTAACAGCACCGAAATTCTGTCAATTACCGCAAATTTAGGCGATACAAAAACCACCATTACTCACCCAGCCACTACCACGCATGCTCGTTTGAGTGAGATAGAAAAACAAGATGCTAACATTACTCAAGAATTAATTAGAATATCAGTAGGTCTGGAAGATGTCGATGATGTGATAAATGACATCAGCAGGGGGTTTTTGGTATAATTTTGCCTAATTACAAAAACCTTTACTATGAATAATCAAAACGCCTTCTCTTACGAAGACCTTATTAGATGTGGCAACGGTCAGTTATTTGGCAAAGGTAATGCACAATTACCACAGCCGCCCATGTTAATGTTTGATCGAATCACAGAAGTATCAGACACAGGCGGTAAACATAACAAAGGCTACATTGTTGCAGAGCTTGATTTAAACCCTAATTTATGGTTTTTCCAATGCCACTTTAATGAAGACCCAGTCATGCCAGGATGTTTAGGTGTGGATGCGGTTTGGCAACTGGTTGGTTTCTTTTTAGGTTGGTCAGGCGGCAAAGGTAGAGGCAGGGCGCTAGGCTCAGGTCAAGTCAAGTTTACTGGGCAAATCTTTCCAAGTAATAAAAAAGTCACTTATCGGGTTGATTTAACCCGGGTTGTCAAACGCAAACTCCACATGGGGTTTGCTGATGCACAGGTGTTTGTAGATGATGAGTTGGTATATACGGCAAAAGGACTAAAGGTCGGGTTATTTGCTGACAATGATGAATAGAGTTGTTGTTACTGGTATGGGTATTGTCTCGAGTTTGGGGGCTAATTGCACGCAAGTTTTAGCGTCTTTAAAAACTGCCAAATCAGGCATTAAATTTGATGAAAATCAAGCAAAAATAGGACTGCGCTCTCAAGTTTCTGGCGCAATTGCCGAGATTGATTCTGGCGAAGTTATTGACAGAAAAATGAAACGTTTTATGGCAGATGCAGCAATTTATAATGCCGTAGCACTGGACGAAGCTATTAAACAATCAGGCTTAAAAGAGCAACAAATCTCCAATCCGCGCACAGGGTTGATTATGGGTTCTGGTGGTGCCAGTAATCAAAATGTGGTTGAAGCGGCTGATATTTTACGAGAAAAAGGCATTAAGCGTGTCGGCCCCTACCGTGTACCCCGCGCCATGGGTTCCACTACCTCTGCTTGTCTTTCCACTTTATTTAAAACCAAAGGTATTAACTACTCAATCAGCTCGGCTTGCTCAACCAGTGCACACTGCATTGGCAATGCTATGGAACAAATCCAACTCGGCAAGCAAGACGTGGTATTTGCAGGTGGTGGTGAGGAGCTAGACTGGTCGCTCACTATGTTGTTTGACGCCATGGGCGCACTCTCATCAAAATATAATGAAACGCCTGAACTGGCATCTAGGGCATTTGACACCGAGCGTGATGGCTTTGTCATCTCTGGTGGTGGTGGCGCGCTTGTTTTGGAATCTTTAGAACATGCACAAACGCGCGGCGCAACTATCCTTGCTGAGCTCACTGGATATGGTGCTACTTCTGATGGTTATGATATGGTCGCACCATCAGGCGAAGGCGCTAAACGCTGTATGGAGTTAGCTATTTCAACAGTTAACGGGCCGATTGATTATATCAATGCCCACGGCACTTCCACACCAGTGGGCGATGCTAAGGAGATCGATGCAATCAAGGCGGTGTTTGGTGACAAAATTCCAAATGTTGGCTCAACCAAATCACTCTCGGGTCACGCACTTGGCGCCGCAGGTGTAAATGAATCAATTTATTCATTGCTTATGTTACAAAACGATTTTATGGCAGAGTCTGTCAATATCAATACCTTGGATGACGCAGCACAAGGCGTGCCAGTTGTTCGAATAACCACAAAACAAACACTCAATCGAGTAATGTCAAATAGTTTTGGCTTTGGTGGTACCAATGCTTGCTTGGTATTTGAGAAATTTAAGGCTTAGGTTTTTTTATTCTGTCACTTGCTTTAAGGACGATTATCAATCGCTTTTTCTTCTTTTTCCGATGGTAACAAATCTTGCTTGGTAATGCCTAAGATTAAAATCGTTGAACTGGCAACATAAATCGAAGAATAAGTACCAATCGCCACGCCAATCAATAGCGCCAAAGCAAAGCCGTGAATAATTTCACCCCCTAACAAAAACAACGCCAGCAAAACCAACGAAGTGGTGATTGAGGTCGTAATTGTTCTGGATAAAGTTTGATTAAGTGCATTATTAATAATTTTTTGTGAATCCGTGTGTCGAGTGGACAAAAAGTTCTCACGAATGCGATCAAACACCACAATCGTATCATTCAACGAATAACCAATCACAGCAAGAATAGCAGCCAATACCGTTAAATCAAACTCAATTTGAAAAAGTGAGAAAATCCCCAAAGTAATAATAACGTCGTGAATCAATGCAGCTATCGAGCCTAACGAAAAACGATATTCAAACCGAAATGCCACATAGATCAAAATCCCAATCAGTGCGTATAACATCGCCAAGCCGCCGTCATTGGTTAGTTCTTCACCAACTTTAGGTCCAACAAATTCAACCCGACGAATATCAACTTCATCGCCTAATAGACGAATAATTCTTGTGCTGAGTTTTGCACTGGAAATGTCTTGTGGCTCAAGCCGAATCAAAATTTCATTAGTTGCGCCAAAATATTGAACATTAGCACTTTTAAACTGCGCATCGTCTAAGGTTTGGCGTATTGCGGACAAATCCACGCTGTTTTGATAACTTGCCTCAATCAACGTACCGCCAGTGAAATCAATACCCAGCTTCAAACCATTGGTGTTCAAAGAAAAAACACTTGTAATAATTAACAATGCTGAAAAAATAACCGCATACAGACGCTTACCAACAAAATCAATACTTGGAATGTTTAGCAATTTCATATTGAAATCTCCTGAGATTTTTTATCGCGATAAATTCTATTAATAATCGCACGTGAGACAATAATCGCGGTAAACATTGAAGTAACAATGCCAATCGATAAAGTAATAGCAAAGCCTTTAATCGGCCCTGTACCAAAACTAAACAATACCAGCGCTGCGATTAGCGTGGTGATATTCGCATCAGCAATGGTACGAAACGCTTTATCGTAGCCACTGGAAATGGCCTTTTGAATAGTGCTATTAGCACCCAATTCTTCTTTAATGCGTTCAAAGATTAAAACATTGGCATCCACTGCCATACCCACTGTTAGCACAATGCCAGCAATACCTGGCAAGGTTAATGTGGCTTGTAAGAGAGACAACACTGCCACAATCATCACCAAATTCAGCGTTAGTGCAGCATTTGCCACCAGTCCAAAAACGCGATAACGTAGCGCCATAAATATCAATACCAAAACAAAACCAACAATAACACTCATTACCCCTTTGGCGATGTTATCTGCACCGAGGCTTGGACCAATGGTGCGTTCCTCAATAATTTCAATCGGTGCTGAAAGCGAACCTGCTCTGAGTAGCAATGCTAGGTTACGTGCTTCGCGCGCACTGTCAATGCCAGTAATTTGAAAGCGATTGGAAAACGTACCTTGAATGGTAGCAGCATTAATAATATCTTTACTGGTACTACGTTTTTTAACGCTTTCGCCATTAACTTTCAACGTTTCCACCTTGTTCTCAATAAACACCACTGCCATGCGATGATTCAGGTATTTTTTGGTAGTATCCAACATGGAGCGACCACCTGCACTGTCCAGCGTGATATTTACCATGGGTGTGGCACTTTCCTGGTCAATGCCTGAGGCGGCACCAGTGATATTTTCACCAGTAGCAATCACGCGGTTTTTGAGCAGTAATGGACGACCATCTTTAAAATAATAAAGTTTCGAGTTAATCGGTATACGCCCTGAACGCACGGCTGTTTGTGGGTCATTCTTTTCATCAACCAAACGAAATTCTAGGGTTGCTACTGCACCTAAAACCTCTTTAGCTCTGGCAGTATCCTGCACGCCAGGTAATTGCACGACAATACGCTGCGCACCTTGTTGTTGAATAATCGGCTCTGCCACACCCAACTCATTTACCCGATTTCTCAGTGTGGTAATGTTTTGCCTCAAGGCATTTAATTTGGCTGCTTTTTGTGCCGAATCACTAACACCTAAGCGCACCGATAACGACTCTTGAGCATCACTATTGTGCACTACCAAATCACTCAACTCAGATCGAATCAAAGCCAAGCCTTGACGCTTTGACTCGGCACTTTTAAATTCGATGGTAATAACATCGCCACTCTTGTTAACGCGCTTATACAAACGCTTAGGACGCAATAATGTACGCAACTCATTGGTGTGTTTATCAATGGACGTCAATAATACAGCCTGCGTATCGACTTCTAGTAGAAAATGCACGCCACCACGCAAATCCAGCCCTAGCGACATGGCTCTACCACCAAAACCAGATAGCCACGATGGCACTGCAGGCGCGAGATTGAGTGCGACTACATAATTACGCCCCAACTTGTCTTTAAGTAACTCTTTGGCCAAAAGTTGGGCAGCATTATCACTAAAGCGAACCAAAACTCGCTGATTCGCCAGCACTGCTGATTTATAGCCAATATTCTTACTCTTGAGGGCGTGCGTAACCTTGCTCAGATCGGCCTGACTAATAGTATCATTCCCTGCACTAGAAACCTGCAGCGCCAAATCTGAGCCAAATACGTTAGGCAAAGCATATAGTGCACAGAACAATAAGAAAAAAACAATCAGTACATTTTTAAGGGCTGAAGTTTGGCTCATGGTTGTTGTATTTGGCTAAATTTTAGCACTGCCTTTGGGGAGTTTTTGGTTAATGCCTTGCTTTTGCACCTTAACAATCACATCTTTGGCAACTTCAAGCGTTGCAAATGATTCATCGACCGTGACTACCGTACCAACAACGCCGCCATTGGTAACTATTTCATCGCCTTTTTTCAGGGTTGATAATAATAATTTATGATCTTTAGCGCGTTTTTGCTGAGGACGAATCAATAAAAAATAAAAAATAAAAAATAGAATAACTAACGGTGCCAAATCACCAAGCCCAATGCCTGAAACAGTTGATGTAGCACTCTCAGCAAATGCTGGTGATATGATTAAGTCTAATAGGTTCATTTTATCTCCTGTTGGTTGTTCATATATTTTTGTAAAGTTTGCGGTATTTTAATGCTTCCATCAGCGTTTTGGTAATTTTCCATCACTGCCACCAAAGTTCGGCCAACTGCCAAGCCAGAGGCGTTTAATGTGTGTAATAATTCAGGCTTATTAGTGGCGGGGTTTTTCCACCTAAGTTGCAGTCGTCTGGCTTGAAAATCTTCAAAACAAGAGCAAGAAGAGATTTCGCGGTAAGCGTTTTGCCCTGGTAGCCAAACTTCTAAATCATAGGTTTTGGCCGCAGAAAAACCCAAATCACCCGCACATAAAACCACCTTACGATAAGGTAATTCTAATGCTTGCAAAATACCTTCAGCATGACCAGTCAACTCTTCTAACACCTGATAGGAGTCAGTGGCTTTTACTATCTGCACCAACTCCACCTTTTCAAACTGATGTTGGCGAATTAAACCACGCGTATCACGTCCATAAGCGCCTGCTTCTGAGCGAAAACTTGGCGTATGCGCGACAAACTTTAGCGGCAAGTCGCTCGCCTTAACCACGGTATCACGCATCATATTGGTAATTGGCACCTCAGCCGTTGGAATCAGATACAACACCTTAGCGTCATCATCCTCACCATGCAAATGGGTTTTAAATAAATCCGCTTCAAATTTAGGCAGTTGCCCTGTGCCAGTTAATGACTCAGCATTGACCAAATACGGAACATAGGCTTCTGTATAGCCATTTTCTTGCGTATGTTGATCTAACATAAATTGTGTTAATGCCCGATGCAAGTATGCAATTTTACCCATCATCACTGAAAAACGTGCGCCCGATATTTTTGCTGCTGCTGCAAAATCTAGTCCATGCGTCTCGCCTAAATCAACATGGTCTTTCACTTCAAAATCATATTGCCTCGGCTGCCCCCATTTTAATACTTCAACATTGTCATCTTCTGAGCTGCCTTCAGGTACTGACCCATGCGGAATGTTAGGCATGCCATAGCAATAATATCAATTTCTGCCTGAATGGTTTGCAATTCAGATTTTGCCGTATTAAGTTTATCGCCCAACTCTGCCACTTCAGCTAATAACGCCGTAGCATCCTCGCCAGCAGCCTTAGCTTTACCGATTGATTTTGATTGTGTGTTGCGCAGGTTTTGCAATGCTTGCATGGCAACTTGATGTTCTTTTCTGCTATTCTCCAAAGCACTAAAATGCTTGCTATCAAAAGAAAAGTATCGTTTTTTTAGTGCTTTTTCAACCGCCTCAATATCATTTCTTAGTTGCTTTTTACTTAACATTGTTATATAATACTTCTCTAATATAGGTTTAACAAAATTAGGCGCTGGAATACGAACGCCAATTTTAAAACATACTCTAAAATTTAATTAGTTGGGAATTATACTATGTTCAACACTTTTACAGGTGACGATGCCTGCAAACTATTAGCACAAGGCGCGCAGTTGGTAGATGTTCGCTCAAGTAGTGAATTTGCTCGTGGCGCATTGCCTAATGCCATTAATATGCCCTTGCAATCCATTATGGGTGCTAAAAATATCATTGATGATGATAAACCCATTATTCTGTACTGCGTCTCAGGTGCACGCTCCTCAACTGCTAAAAACTACCTGATGCAAATGGGCTTTAATGAGGTGCATGATTTAGGTTCTTTTAAAAACTATAACTGTGGGTAAAGTCAATTCTTGTTAAAATTAATACGTGAGAGTCAAAAGCAAATGGCACAAAACCCAAGTCAAAACCATTGAAGATATCGGTGGTGCAATGGCGTTTATTTGCTGGCGTATTACCAAAAACCATCTGGAAGATTTAATCAATGAAGGCTTTGTGGTTGAAAAAGAGCAAGTTTTTGATGTGATTAAAGAATACTTGTGTTTCCTAATTCAGTGCATTGACCGCCTCGTGTTTAAAACACTCAACGCCCAGCAACGACAAGAACTCATCCATAAAGTTGCCAAGCAATCGGCATTTTATTACCAAGAAAACAAAACAGAGCGCATTGGCGAAGGCAACCATTGGAAGGCATTTATCAACATTTACAACCAACGTTCAAAAGATTATTCAGATTATGAATTTATCAACAACGAACCTAATTATCATTTTTTAAGATACTTCGCAGAAAAAATCCAAAAAGCCATGACCGATGTTGATTCAAGGTGGATTGTACAGCAAATGATTGAAATTCAAGCACCTAAGGCTTTTAAAAAACTCAGTGAAAGTGTGGCTGATTTAATCTCAGTGAACAGTATCACCTCTAAAGCAGATAAAGTTAAGACAAAAGCCAACAAAATACCACGTTCAAAACGCAAATCCACTCGCTCAGATTTGCAATAGGTTGGCTTTAAACGACTTAGCCTTGTTGATTTTACAACCCTAATCAGAGAGTATCAACCCAAACTGTGTAAACTCTTAAAAAATATCCAATTTAATACAATCTGTCATTTTGCTAATTATTTATACTTACACAAAGGTCTCAAGCTATAATTCAGCGTAATATTTTGGTTTAATAGACAATGATAGATGAAGCAACTTATTAATAAATACCAAACACTATTTGCCAAAGGTAATATTCAAATCAATGGCAATCAAGCCTGGGACATACAAGTTCATAACCAGAAATTATGGCGTAGGGTTTTTCTACATGGAACCTTGGGTTTGGGTGAGGCTTATATGGAAGGTTGGTTTGACATTGAACAGTTGGATGAATTTTTTTATCGATTAAGTCGCCTGTGTGTTGACACAAGTTACCAATCAAAAAGCCCTTATGGATTTATTTTAAAAACTATTAATCGTCTGTCTAATACGCAAACCATCAGGCGAGCCTTTCATGTGGGCGAACAACACTACGATGTTGGTAACGACTTATATCGAGCCATGTTAGGCGAAACCATGGCTTATACCTGTGGTTACTGGAAAGATTGCGAGTTACTAGAGCAAGCGCAAATCAATAAGTTTCGTCTTGTTGCGGAAAAATTACAACTCAAACCCGGTATGAAAGTTTTGGATATTGGTTGTGGTTTTGGTACCATGATGGCGTTTTTGGCTAAAAAGTACGATGTCCAAGTCATCGGTATCACTGTCTCTAAAGAACAAGCTAATTATATCAATAACCGATTTAGTGATTTGCCTATCAAAGCTATTGTACAAGACTACCGTCATATCAATGAGCGAGATTTTGACTGCATTTACTCACTAGGAATGTTTGAACATGTCGGGTATAAAAATTATCGAACCTATATGCAAGTATGTCGCCGACTTCTCAAACAAGATGGGCTAATGTTACTCCATACAATTGGTAATGATATCTCTGTCAAACAAGGCAATGATTGGGTGGTTAAATATATATTTCCTAACTCAATGATTCCTTCGCTGACACAACTCGCACAAAGTGCTGAGGGCTGTTTTATCGTAGAAGATGTGCAAAATTTTGGCTCAGATTATGACAAAACATTAATGGCGTGGCATGATAATTTTATGCAGCATTGGCAAGATTTATCCGCACAATATGATGAAACCTTTTATCGAATGTGGCGTTATTATTTGCTATTTTTTGCGGGCGTATTTAGAGCAAGATACTTGCAACTATTTCAAATCGTCTTATCCCCTAAAGGCACACTGCAACGCTACGATGCACCAAGATAAAAAATATTGTTTAATATTGCTTAACGCTCAAAGCAATTTTTTCTTCCAATTGTCCAAACCCTTGGCTCATGGCCTTAACAATATTATCTGCACTCATATCGGTGGACACTGTGGTGTTAAATAAATGAGTGTTGGGCTTGGTACCGCTCAAATTATCAATAACCCAGTTAGCCTGTAGATAAACCTGTCCTGCCAAAGCACTAAAGCGTGTGATATAAAGTGTTAATTTAATATCGGGCGCAATATCCGTATCCCACGGATAATGATACACCGATGGCTGACGAAATTTCTGTTGCAAAAACGCAATCAATCGATGGGTTAAACCAATATCCAAATCCTGAATCCATGCTGTCCCGCTTAAACGCTTAATTTGACGATCAGCAGTGGTAATAAAGAGCCTGCGACCACTAAGATAAGCCGGCATAATAACTTGCTCAACCCCAATTGTTTTATCTATAGTGAGATAAGTATCATCAGGTTGTTTGACATTTGCAAGACTGTAATAATTCGGCGTGAAAGACGAGCAACTAGCGTTCAATAAAACAACCAATAATACCAATCTAGGTTTTGTACAAGCGTTAAAGTATTTGAGTGTTATTCTCATTCATCCTCTCCAAAAATCAGCGCGTTCGGCTGGCGATTAAGCAGGGATAAAAATTTCTCCAGTTGTTGTGCCGCCTCAGTTACACTTTTTAATGTTTGTGTAACCTGCTCTGCTAATACACTTTGCTGGTCTCTTTTAAGCAAAGTTTTAGTCGCATTCAAAGTTTGGCTTAGCTCCTCCATGGTCGAGGCTAGCTGATTAGGCAGGGTAGCAAACGACGGCTGGTCAGTAAATTTTTTGATTTGCGCCATGGTCTTTGACAAATCTGCAACAATACTCTTGACAGGCGTTGCATTGTCGTCTATCAATTCACTAATGGCAACAACCAACTCCTCCAGTGGCAATTTGCTAACCTTATCAACAACCTTGCTAATGCCATCCAAAATACCGACACTAGCTTGCCCTGTGGTTGGCAAAATCGGATAAGGGTCGGCTAGCATAATTTGTTGTTTAACGTCTTTATCACCAAAGATCAAATCAATAAAAAGTGCACCTGTAATCGGGTTATTCGAGTCAATATTGGCATGCAAGCCTTGAGAAATAGCCTGATAAAAAGCCTGTATACTTTGTGCTATATCTTGCGCATCAGTGGCAAATATTGAGGTATCGATGCTAAGTAGTATGCGCGTCTTAACCTGATGCGTGAGTGCATCATAGCTAGGTGCCACATCAAGCACTTCACCCGCCTGATAAGACTGATAGCTAACATTTGAGCCAACACTCAACTTGGCAACATTTTGTGTGGTATTAATTTGAAAAACCTTAACAAAATCACCACCACGACCCAAAGTATTATGCTGGTTTTTGCTGGCATATTCGCTATCATGTAGAGTAAAAATAAAATCACTAGGTACTGACATATTATCTCCTTTCCCTAGAGTAGACAAAACAATACCACCACTGGCTAAATGACTCAAAGGCGCAACTTTAACGCTCAACCCAACGTTAGACAAACCAACATCAATCAAACTCTTTAACCAAAATTGTGATTTTCTATGAATATAAGGCAGATAATTACTTTCAATATGTATTGAAACATCCACTGCCGTACCATCAGCTGATACCGCCACGCGCCGCACTTTACCAATAACCACACTATTATAATAAATTGGCATACCTTGAGAAACATGCTGATCTGGTGTGGCGCTTAGATGAAAAAAATTAACATCCTCTTTGTTGTAAGGAGCACTTTCCAAACCAACAAAATTACTCACAAACTTCCCTTTACCTTCACTATACATACTAATATATGACCCTGAAAACAACGTATCAAGCCCAGAAATGCCAGAGAATCCAATTTCAGGTTTGACAATCCAGAATTGGGTATTTTTATTAACCAACGCCTCAACTTCTTTATTCATACTAACCACAGCCAGCACCCCGTCCCTTTCCCCATCCAACACAATATCTTTGAGCGTGCCCACAGTAATGTCTTTGTATTTGACTTTTGAATGCCCCGCCTTGAGTCCTGCACTTTTCTTAAAATAAATGTTAATCTCAGTACCCAAACCTGAATAATATTGATACACCAGCCATAAAGAAATAAGCAACGCGCCAAGCGGCACCATCCAGATTGAAGTAAAAAAGTGAAACTTGTTGGATTCTTTAGGCGTTAAAACAGTTTGTTGCATTATTTCCCTTTAAGACCTTTGCATAATCAAACGCGTGTCAAAAGCACGAGCAGACAATAAGGTGAGTAGTACCGACAAAGCAAATGCCGTAGCAGCCGGACCTGGTACTACTTCAATATTTGCTAGACGAATCAGACCTGCCAATATTGCTACCACAAAAATGTCAATCATCGACCAAGGTCCCATCACTTCGGCAATCAGGTATAGTTTGCCTCTGTTGACACTTTTATTGTTACCAATCGCATATTGCACACTAATCAGCAAATAACCCATTAAGGCAAATTTTAACACTGGTATAAACACTGAGGCAAAAAATACTACTAGAGAAATTGGATATGCGCCTTGTTGCCATAATAACAAAATACCATCAACAATGGTACTGCTTTGTTCTTTGCCAAATTTATTATTAATCAATATCGGGTATAAATTCGCTGGAAAATAAGCGATTATCGCAGCAATTAACAAGGCAAAACTTTTGTCCAAACTCAGCTCGCTATGATGAGAGATAGGTTGATGACAACGCCGACACACCAATCCAGCACCTAAACTACGATTAACGCTACCGCACACCTCGCAGCGCACCAAGTCTAGTGAATTTTCGCTCTGAGCGTCCATAATTCATTCATGTCGATAATTCTAATCATATACAGGTTGATTACCACATAAGCAGCCAGTGCAAAAAACGCAGCCCCTATCTCAATTTCGGCATAACTCAATAACTTAACCAATGCGACCAATACACTGACTAAGAATATCTCACTCATATTCCACGGCAAAATCTTTGCCAAAATAACCAATAAAAATCCGGTGCATGTCTTACCTTGCCTAGCTTTTAATAAGGAAAAAATGACTATTTGCAAAATCACCGTCGATAAAGGAATAACGTAAATGAATAAAGCGGTGACAACGCCCAACAAATAAAATCCATGTTCAAACAACACGCCAATGACCCCAAATAAATTAATCAGCTGATAATCGCCAATTAACTCAATTTTAACCATAGGTAGCGAACTAGCAATAAAAAATAACAATAAAGCACTAATAGCAAGTGCTATGCCGTGCGCTAGTATTTTGCTATTGGTTTTGTACAATGCGTTATTACACCGCGCACAATGCGCCGCAGCACCATCAATAATTAAAACTTTACGGTTGAGCGCATGACAACTGCGGCAAATCACCAGTGCATCTAAACTCTGCTCATCATTCCCCATAGTAAAAGTATAACAAAGTAGTACTGATGTTTGAATATCATTTATCTTTCAGTAACAAACTTAAAACAGCTAAAGCCTTAAATATATTAAAATAGCATAATGATAATGTAATAGTTAACAGCTTGAAAAAAATGAAAATCGGCATTCTCTCAGACACACATGGTTGGATTCATCCGCAAATTATCCAGTTGATGAACAACTGCGACCAAGTTGTGCATGCAGGCGATGTTATTGATAAACACACACTTGACGTCATCACACCCAAGTTAACTGCAGTGCGTGGTAATAACGATATACATCTGACTCAATTGCCAACAATTAAAACCCTAGACTTGCCGGGTGGAAAACTCGCAGTTGAACATGGACATCAGCACGGCTGGCAAACCCCCTCACACGAATCTTTAAGACGTGCCCATGCAACGGTCAAAGCCATCATTTACGGGCATACCCACAAACAAGTAATTGACCAAACCCAAAACCCTTGGGTCATCAACCCTGGTGCAGCTGGCGCAGTGCGTAACCACGGCGCTTCAAAATGTTTGGTGATTGAGGCTAATGACAAACAATGGCAAATCACGCCTTATACCTTTACCTAAAAAAATTTTTTACCCCAGCCAGGCTTATCGACAACCAATCTTGCCCAGTCTTATTTTTATATCTGATGTAGCGGCATCTATAACTGTAATTTGAAAACTAATTGCAACAGTTGTTTGCAGTTATGAGTGTTAGTCTTTGAATTTGATACTAACGCTAACGATTTTGACCTTTGTAGTGATGCACAATAATAAAAACTAGCCAATAGCAGGTTTATTCTTTCAAGTAAAAAAATACCTGCTTGATAGTAGGTGTTTTTTTATGTCTATACTTTTGTTAATCTAGCTCGTATTTTGGAAAAAATATAAACGGTTTACCAGTATAATCACTGGTTTTGATTTTTAGGAAATTTTATATGAAAAATGCTTTTTACGCACAATCTGGTGGGGTAACCGCGGTGATTAACGCCTCTGCCTGTGGGGTGATTGAAACCGCACGTAAACATGCTGACAAAATCGGCACTGTTTATGCCGGTCAAAACGGCATTATCGGTGCACTGAGCGAAAATCTCATTGACACCTCGAAAGAATCAGCTGCTGATATTAAAGCACTCAAACACACACCTGCTGGTGGTTTTGGTTCTTGCCGCTACAAGATGAAATCCTTAGAGGCCAACAAAGCAGAATATGAAAGGCTGATTGAAGTCTTTAAAGCACATGAGATTGGCTATTTTTTCTACAACGGTGGGGGTGATAGTGCAGATACTTGCCTTAAAGTCTCACAACTGTCTGAGTCGATGGGCTATCCGATTCAGGCGATTCATATTCCTAAAACGGTTGATAACGACTTGCCAATTACCGACAACTGTCCAGGCTTTGGCTCGGTGGCGAAATACATTGCAGTTTCTACCACAGAAGCCAGTTTTGATGTTGCCTCTATGTGCGCCACTTCGACTAAAATTTTCGTACTTGAAGTCATGGGTCGCCACGCAGGTTGGATTGCTGCTGCTGGCGGACTGGTTGATAACACTATTCCTGTGGTAATTTTATTCCCAGAAATTGATTTTGACGAGGCAAAGTTTCTCGCCAAAGTCGATAACAATGTCAAAGAGTTTGGCTACTGCACGATTGTGGTTTCTGAAGGCACGAAATGGGCAGACGGTCGATTTTTAGCAGAACAAGGCACACGTGATGACTTTGGTCATGCGCAACTTGGTGGCGCAGCCCCTGTGGTTGCCAACTTAATTAAAACTACTTTGGGTTACAAATACCATTGGGCAGTGGCTGATTACCTGCAACGTGCCGCACGTCACTTATCATCTGAGTCTGATGTTGAACAAGCCTATGCCTTAGGTGAAGCGGCAGTTAATATGGCACTTGATGGTAAAAACTCAGTGATGCCTGCTATTATTCGCACCTCTAACAATCCCTATACTTGGAAGATTGGCTCAGGCAAACTTAAAAATATTGCCAACGTTGAAAAAATGATGCCGATGGACTACATCTCTGACGATGGCTTTGGCATTACTGATGCTTGTCATGAATACTTACAGCCACTAATTGAAGGTGAAAATTATCCGCCATACAAAAACGGTTTGCCAGATTACGTGGTGATGAAAAAAACCATGGTAGCAAAAAAATTACCAGCATTTGAAATTTAAATACTTACCAATAAGCCGAGCTTGTTAATTTAACCAAACAAAAAAGGAGAAAGAATGAATGTTATTTTATTAGGCCCACCAGGCGCAGGTAAAGGCACTCAAGCCACCAATATTTGTCAGAAATATTCTATTCCACAGATTTCAACAGGAGATATGCTACGTGCCGCAGTTAAAGCAGGCACGCCATTAGGGGTTGAAGCAAAAAAAGTTATGGACGCAGGTGAGCTTGTATCTGATGGCATTATTATTGGCTTAGTCAAAGAGCGCATTCAAGAAAAAGACTGTACTAACGGCTTCTTATTCGACGGCTTTCCACGCACTATTGCACAAGCTGAAGCACTCAAAACAGATGGCGTTAAGATTGATTATGTGGTTGAAATACAAGTGCCAGATGGGGATATTGTTGCTCGTATGTCTGGTCGTCGCGTACATTTGGCATCGGGTCGTACTTATCATATTATTTACAATCCGCCTAAGGCTGAAGGTATTGACGATGTGACTGGTGAGGCGTTAGTACAACGTGTTGATGACAATGAAGACACCGTGCATTCGCGCCTAGAGGTTTACCATGAGCAAACTCAACCCTTAGTAGACTACTACCAATCATGGATGAATGAGGATGACAACGCACCAAAGTACAGTGCAATAAATGGCGTGGGCGAACTTGATGAAGTCAAAAATCGTATTGATGTTAATTTAAGTTAAAACCAGCAGTTTGGTCACTGATAATTATTGGACCCAGAGAGATTAATATTCCCTTTCGACCTATTTCGCTAGATGTGCCAGAAGGCATGAGTCCGAACGAATTTTTTAATTCACCAGAAAATCTAGGGGATTTGGCTGATAACAATGGATTATTAGCAAACCAAGAAGATTTGTTGCTTTACCGCAAGGCACTGGGTCATTCAAATGAATCTGATTGCTCAATTATCTACAACACGTCAAAAAGCATTTTGAATCTATTAGGCAGACCAGTGCGCCGCACACAACTGCCTAAAACTGTCAAAAAAGCTTGGAATCGGATGAATCAAATCATCATTGGCTTTATGTTGGAGCAATACCCAGACGCCAAAAAGCACTTAATTTTGGTAGGTGAAGCATCGCTAGATTCAACTTGGGCAATCACTTCAGCAGGTGTACCGAGTATTAGAATGCTACATAACCACTTTATCGTATTTGACAAAAATGCACTTGAAAATGCAAAATTAACAGACGTGAACAAACCTAACTTATCCGATGGCGAGCAACATTCCTTGTTTGCAAAATATATGCAAGATGTTTATGTCGAATTTTTAAGTGAACTAGACCTAGAAATACTCAAACCTACGGTTGGTAGCACTTCTAGTCTGCTCCTCAGGTTACCCACGAGGCTTGCCCAACTGGGAGATTCAAGGCGGAATTGATAGCTTAAAAAATATTGATTTTTAGAAAGAATACGATTTGATGTTAAAAGGTTTCTTAGACTTTTACCGAACTTTTTTTAACCAAGTGTCCAGCAGAAATTCTGGCGTACCTAAAAATGCCTACTTTCCCAAAGCAATCGAAAAGATATTATTGTTCAATAATTGTTTCTTATCTGCGGCTAAAAAAGTGCGTGACAAATGTATTGATGATGCTAGGTACGCCTCAAACATTCGCTAACAACCTGCGTTTAAACAACTTATCTATCGTAATGATGAAAATAAATGATTGTTACCATTTCGCAAAATTCAATTAGTAACGCGATTACCGAACTCTTAGGCGTGGTAGTCAATCGCACCCCAGACACCGAAGCGTATCAAAAAGACGAAAGTGCGCTAATTAAAAAATTACTCAAATTGCGATCACGTCTAATTGATGCCGACCTAGGTTACGCCATTCAAACCAAACATTGGGGTAAGTAAAAACTACTTGTTGTCAATACTAAATTTACCTGGACCTGTTACCGCCAAAATCAATAAGCCACCAATCATTGAGACTTCTTTCATGAAGATTGTTCCAAGCAACTCATGAAACATAAAAGCAGTAATGACAGTAAATACCGCCAAGGCTAAGGCAGCAATTCGAGTTTGATAGCCGATGATAATGGCCAAACTAGCTAACAATTTAATGCCAAATCCAATCCAAACTAATGCTGCTGGCATGCCTTTAGATGCCGCAAAATCAATCGGAATATTGCCAGAAAACAGACTCAGTCCACCAATAAAATAAATTAACACCAACAACACACGGCCCACTAACAAAGTATAAGGGCAGTTATCCATTTGCTTTAACATATGATTCTCCTCAAGTAATCAGGTTCGAGTTATTCTACCACTATTATGACGACAAAGTCAAATAATCTCTTGGTTATAGACTAATTCACTTATAATGCACTGTATTTTTTAAATTGAGGAGAAGGGATGATGCTTAACTTTGCCATTATGACATCCGTTATTGCCGTTCTGTACGGTCTATTAACCATTGCTTGGATTAACAAGCAATCCGCAGGTAGCGATAAGATGAAAGAAATCTCAGATGCTATTACGCAAGGTGCCCGTGCTTATTTAAACCGCCAATACACAACTATCAGTATGGTAGGTGTTGTGTTGCTGGTTTTGATTACCTACTTCTTAGGTGTTGCGCTTGGTCTTGGCTTTTTAATTGGGGCAGTTCTATCAGGCGCAACTGGCTACATTGGCATGAATGTATCGGTTAAGTCTAATTCACGCACAGCTGAAGCTGCTAAAAATGGCATAAATGCTGCCTTTCAAGTAGCATTCAAAGGGGGTGCGGTAACAGGTATGCTGGTGGTTGGCTTGGCACTGCTTGGTGTCTCAGGCTACTATAGCGGCATGTTGGCATTTGGCGTGGCGCAAACAGACGCATTACACGCATTAATTGGTCTTGCATTTGGCGGTTCACTGATTTCAATTTTTGCCCGGTTAGGTGGTGGCATATTCACCAAAGGTGCTGATGTAGGTGCAGATATTGTCGGTAAAGTTGAAGTTGGTATTCCAGAGGACGACCCGCGCAACCCTGCTGTGATTGCTGACAATGTGGGTGACAATGTGGGTGATTGTGCTGGCATGGCGGCTGATTTGTTCGAGACTTACGCAGTAACCATTATTGCCACCATGCTACTGGCAGGTGTATTGGGTTTGGGCAACAATGCAATTTTGTATCCGCTGGTATTAGGGGCAGCGTCAATTATTGCCTCCATCATTGGCACTTTATTTGTTAAAGTCTCAGAGAGTGGCTCGATTATGGGCGCACTATATAAGGGCTTAATTGTGTCTGCTGTGCTGGCAGGTGTTGCGTTTTACTTCATTACCGTTAATATGGGCATGGGACTAAATTTATTCTATGCCTCACTCATTGGTTTGATACTAACCGCAGTGATGGTGGTGGTTACCGAGTACTACACTTCAACCGAATACAACCCCGTAAAACACATCGCACAATCCTCACTCACAGGCGATGGTACCAACGTCATTGCTGGGCTGGGTTTGTCAATGAAATCAACCGCACTACCTGTGTTAGCGGTGTGCGTTAGTATTTGGGCCTCTCATACCTTAGGTGGCTTGTATGGTATTGCTATTGCCGCTACTGCGATGTTATCGATGACGGGCGTAATTGTGGCACTTGATGCCTACGGCCCAATCACTGACAATGCTGGCGGTATTGCTGAAATGGCAGAGTTACCTGAAGAAATTCGTAATATTACCGACCCACTCGATGCAGTTGGCAACACCACCAAGGCAGTTACCAAGGGTTATGCCATTGGCTCTGCTGGCTTGGCGGCATTAGTATTATTTGCTGATTTTACCCACTCACTTGGTGGTGACAGCAGCACTTTGTTTGATTTATCAGACCATCGCGTTATCATTGGCTTATTTCTAGGCGGATTGGTTCCTTATTTGTTTGGCGCCATGGCAATGGAGGCAGTTGGCCGCGCCGCGGGTGACATTGTGAATGAAGTGCGTAGGCAATTTCGCGAAATGCCAGGCATTATGAACTACACCCAAAAACCTGATTATTCTAAGGCGGTTGATATGCTGACCAAATCTGCTATTTGGGAAATGATGATCCCTTCTATTTTACCGATTGCTTTTCCAGTGGTAGTTGGTTTGTTACTAGGCGCTGAAGCACTAGGTGGTTTGCTCATCGGCTCTATCATTACTGGTATTTTTGTGGCTATTTCAATGACCACAGGTGGTGGCGCATGGGACAATGCTAAAAAATATATCGAAGATGGTAACTTTGGTGGTAAAGGCTCGGATGCACATAAAGCTGCAGTAACAGGCGACACAGTTGGCGACCCGTATAAAGACACCGCTGGTCCAGCGATTAATCCACTGATTAAGATTATTAACATTGTGGCAATTATGATTATTCCATTGTTGTAAAACAGTACCATTCAAAAACAACAAAGTCTGCAATTGCAGACTTTGTTACAACTTGGCCAACACTTTAACAAATACTATGAACCTACTTTCATACCAAATTTAGCAACAAAAAAGGCGAGTATTAACTCGCCTTTTAAGATGAATGATTATTGTTTAGTAACCATAACCTTTTGCTTTTTCACCTCTAGTGATAACATGGTCGCCATCTTTATCTCTCTTAACAACATCTACCATTACCTCAATAACTTCTGTCATAGAGACTTTGCCGTCTTTGTCTATATCAAAAACAGAGAAAACGTCAGCTTCACCGCCAATACTGTCTTGGAAAACACCTAACTCTTCTCTAGAAAGGAAGTGGTCGCCATCTTTGTCTGTTGCAACTGCATGAATCATGCCTTCAACCAATTCTGTCATAGATACTTTGTTATCATCATTACTATCAAAGATAGAAAATACATCGCGCTCGCCACCAATACTATCATCAAATACACCTAAAGGTTTTGATACAAATCTAGACTCTCTTCTAGAAATATAATGATCGCCATCTCGGTCTTTGCCGACTAAGTGAACCATGCCTTCAACCAATTCTGTCATAGAAATTTTGCCATCACCATCACCATCAAAAGCAGAAAAAACATCCCTTTCACCGCCGATACTATCCTCGAATACGCCTGCGTTAACGCTCACGACTGCTGAGGAAATTAAAACCGTTGCAAATATCTTTTTTAAACTCATTTGTTACTCCTTAATTATTAAAAAAATCTAAATCACACACAACTGCAAAAGTTGATAATCTTATTATAAACACAATTTTTACTAATTGTGCACTCTTTATACGTATTTAACCATTTCATGGTTTCAAGCAAACTCAAAAACACAGTCTGGCTAATTATGTCACCTGTCCAGTTTCAACACATTGTTCCAGTTTTTATTGATTAATTTCTACTTTTAGGTCTTGGGTACTAAAAATCTAACAGCAAATTGATCAATTAAACAATACAGAGACTAGCGACTACAAGGCTCTAACTCTGTCCCATTACCCAACGCCGATATTGTAACCTTCACACCCTTTCCAGCCATTAAATTAAGGCTCAGATAATTTTAAAATTCTAAGTCTAATAGCCGTTAAATAGTTGTGTATTTGGCTATCTAATTGTGCTAATTCTTTCTTTTGTGTGAAATGCGGGGGCGAATTACATATTTATTTTTTTACTTTCTTAATGATACTTTAACCTGTTTTTATACATAACTTAAGTTGCCATGGCCCAAACTATTTATTGATTTCGACTTTTAAGCCTTTGGTGCTTTTTGAGAGTGAAAAATCAGCCTGTGCTTTGAGCAATTTGTCCACACATTCATCCAAATCATGATATTCATCAACACCCGTATCAAAGCGCTTATCACGCATAAAATAAAACAGGCTTTTATAAGTGAATGCAGCAATCTTAATAATAATAAAAGTGTAGTATTTATCCTCCCAAACAATAGCAGGCTGCTCTTTGCCATCGACCTCAATATCACCCATGTGTACGCCGTGGTCTTTATCACGCCAACGATTATCAACGTGTTTTTTAATGGTGTCAATCTCAGATTGAGTAAAGTCTATAGGCATAATATATTTTTAAAAAATTTTCGTTAATGTATTTTTCTAGCGTTCGGTATATCAAGTGGTGCAATGTCAACAGGGCCACCTGCTAGCGCCTCTTCATCTGTTGGCTCGCGTACGGTAATCACTTCAAGGACAAAAATAACGACTCTGCCACACAATGGATTGTTGCCATCAACGGTAACTGAATTTTCATCCACACGGGTTACAATAAAATCTTTAAGTTCACCACTTGAATTTTCCATAGTGATAGTCGCGCCGACCTTGCGATAATCTTGTGGCACATTATCAATATAGTCGGTAACAACCAGACTTTCGTCCCTAGGCCCATACAATTGATCAATATCAACTGGGATTTCAATCACATCGCCCTGAACTTGTCCGACTAATTCTGCGCTAACTTCTGGTGACAAAATCTCACTGATACCATGTATGTAGCCTAATGGAAACTTAACATCACTTAAAACATCGCCAGTTTTTTTGTCGATTACTTTGTAAATCAGTTCAACAAATTTACCGTCTTCAATAACCATATCTTGCCTATCATCTAAAAAATAGTTGCGCCGAAAATTTTAACCTTATCGTCTTCATAGCCTAATACCAAACGACCCAAATACTCTCCATCCAAATTTTTGTTGGTTTGCTTATATAACACGCTAACGTGTTTGCCACGACGGATCATGCCCAGATGTTCAGGGTTATTGTTGAGACCTTTGGTAAGTTTGCTACGAGCGAATTGTTTACCCATTTCAATTTCATTTGCACCACGCAGCATTTCTTCAGAAAAATTCCGCGTAAATGCACCGTAGTTTTTATTGTTAGAATATTTGATAAGATCGTTCCACATTGGATTAGCAATTGCCAATATTTCTTCATCTGATTTTTCAGTAATGTTCATTTGTTATGCTCTTATATTTAACCTTGAAAACCAACAAAAAAACCAACATAAATGTTGGTTTTTTAACATCCAACAAGACTTAATAAGCCTTGTTAAGCGAGTTTTTTACTTCTATTTTTCATCAACCAAGTGATACAATGGTTGTTTCTCCATTGTGTATTCACCACTATTGCGATCACGCTGAGACGTTGTCAAAACATGCCAATTTTCATCATCTAACTTCATCTTATCACCACGGTAGTAGTAACCAGGCCAACGCGTTTCTTCACGGAACAAGGTATGTTGAACAACACACTCAGAAGTACGATGACGGTGCTTAAGCTCCCAAGCACGTAACAACTGGTGGATGTTTTCTGCACCCACTTTATCCAAATCTTCTTCTAAAATTTTCAACTTTTGCAGACCCATATTTAGTAACTTATCATTAGTCATATAACTAACCGTTACACCCCCTGCATACTCGTCCATCAACTTTTGAAGACGTTGTAGGCCGGGCATTGGTAAAATATAGCTAGGCGATACTGTGCCACCAACAATTTCGTTACGACCAACCTTATAAGTCTCTAAAGGCTTGTAGATTTCAGCCTTACGGTTTGCAATCTGCTCGTCTGAAACCATAATGCCTTGTGCTTTGCCATCATCAATATACTTGCAAGCAGCTTTCGCAGACAAACGCCCTTCGGTAAATGAACCTGATGAGAATGCATGCGGTGTACCGCCAACGGCGTCACCTGCACCAAACAAACCATCAACCGTCATCATGCGATTATAGCCCCAAAAGTACTCAGGAATATCGCCTGAGATATCTTCAGGACCTGAGCACCACGCGCCACAACCTGTGGCGTGTGAGCCCATTACATAGGGCTCAGAAGTGGTTAATTCAGGATTGGTATATTTAGGGTCAACATCTGTTGCAGCCCACAATACCGCTTGACCAACGGTCATGCCTAGGAAATTTTCCCACCCTACCTCTTCTAGGTGAGGGTCTTGGAATGCTTCCATGGTAACCATGTGAATGGGACCGCGACCTGCATTTACTTCTGAGATAAAGGCGTGATTACGCAAACAAGTTGGAATAGGCTTGTGAGAGAAATGTTGATTTTCTGTATCTAAATACGCTTTACCAACTCTCTGTGTCAATTCTGGGAACCACTTAGACTCGTATTCATCGCCATAAGCGTTTTGTGTGTATGTCTTGAGGTGTAGAAAGTATGCGCCAACAGGACCATAACCGTCTTTAAAACGTGCCAAAACGATACGGTTTTCCATTTGTGTCATCTTCGCACCAGCTTCAATCAGTAACGCATAAGCAGAACCTGAAGACCAAGGTGCATACCATACACGACCTGCACCTTCACCGACTGAACGTGGCTTAAAGATATTAGACGCGCCACCTGCACCAACCACAACTGTCTTGGATTTAAATACGTGATAATTACCTGTACGCACATTGAAACCCACAGCACCTGCAACACGATTTTCTTGTGCATCGTCCATCAATAAGTGCGTTACCATAATACGGTTAAAGGTCTTATCAGCATTAACTTTGGCAGCTTCTGCAACAATAGGCTTGTAAGATTCACCATGAATCATAATTTGCCAGCGACCTTCGCGCATATATGCACCCTTACCGATGTCATCGTCAGCTAAATCTGCTCTTTTAGGGTCTTTCATTAAAGGCAAGCCCCATTCTTCGAATTTATGTACCGCAGAGTCAACGTGACGAGCCATATCAAAAGCCAAATCCTCACGAACCATGCCCATGAGGTCCATACGTGCATAGCGTACGTGATCTTCAGGATTGTTTTCACCCCAACGCGTGCCCATATAACAGTTAATTGCATAAAGACCTTGCGCAACCGCACCAGAACGATCAATGTTTGCTTTTTCAGCAATCACAACCTTCTTGTCGCGACCCCAGTATCTCGCCTCATAAGCAGCGCCTGTGCCACCTAAACCCGCACCAACGACTAAAATGTCGATGTTGTCTTCAATAATTGTTTTGTAACCCATTAGTAATACACTCCCTCTTTAAGTTTCAAACCGTTAGATTCTAACGTGTGTAAGCCACCGTCATCTAAACGAATTGATTCTGGCTCAAATGACAACAATTCACTATCACGCATTTCTTGACTAGGCTGTGCTTCATTTCTGAAGTCAGGAATTGCTGAACCCCACGGCTTAGTGGTAATTGGTGACAAGAAATTTTTCTCACGACCATCTCTAAATTTAATTTTCCATGCAATCGTGCCTTTTTCTTCATCACGAAGTACGCGTACACTGTGACCCAATGGCGCAAAGTCTGCGTAACCACGTACGTCAATCGCATTTTGTGGGCAGGCTTTCACACAAGAGTAGCATTCCCAGCACATGTTAGGTTCAATATTTAACGCACGACGATATTTTTTATCAATATGCATAATGTCAGATGGACAGATGTCTACACAGTGTCCACAACCATCGCAACGGGTCATATATACAAAAGTTGGCATAGTATTCTCCTCTCTTTATAAGTTAATTAAATAAAATTTAGTAGTGGTTCGGCTTTTCACGTTTAATACCAAGCCCCATATCCATTGGCGCATCAACCAATAGCTCCATAGAGTGCCTAGCACGTTGCTCAGGATCATCTCTAGTGATGGTTGGTAAGTTCATGTATGAGCCGTCCGCCTCAGTTATGCGCTTGTCATATGCTGCAAATGGCTTAAAGAACATGTGTGCAAACTTAGACCACAATACGCCGCCAAACAGTGAAATAGCAGATAATACGAACAATACGAAGCTAATAGTGCCACCATTGGTGTATGACCAAATTAGCGCAAAAGTAGAAGTGGCAATCAGTGAGATGCTAAACATGTCCATACGGTCAATGTTGTACCATTTGTTACCCCCAGCCGCAACATCTACTCTAATGAATAACCAGAACCACCAGCCGCCAACTGCTAACATGATTGCACCTAAATGCCAAAGTTGCGCCATCAATGCACTTTCGCCTTCACTAAAAATGATAATTGCAGTCATGACATTAAATAAAATAAAGCCATACATAGTAAGAAGGTGTGCGAGTCTGCGTTTGAAATTACAAAATTCACCCGATAAAACCACATCTTCTACAACCGTTTTTGCCACAATACCCATTTTGTCGCCAGCACTTAACTCATTGGTTGCATTCTTTTTTCCCTCAGCAGCATTGGCATTAAACCATTTTATGCTTTTCTTATGTATGACATCAATAATTGTCATGACAATGACCAGTGCAACCATGACAACAACAAAGATTTGCATTGTATCGTACGAGATAGAAATTGCCGCGGTAGGCAAATCAACAATTGGGGTTTGAGTGATATCCATCGTTTCCTCCTTAGGGGTTAATTAATCACATTTAAAAAATGTTAGCACTTATTGCAATAGTTTTTCTTAACTTCTGTCTTGCTTTTGACATAGTCCACGTATACCAAAAATTCAATAATTATACTTAATAACAAGTGTCTTGATAACAAAAAACCAAATAACTTCCTATTTAGCTGAATGTCCGCTCAGTTTAATTTCTACTTTGTCTTCATCTTTAATGCTAGCGTAGTAGGCTTGTAAGACTTTAGCGACTTCAGGACGACTAAACTCTTTAGGTAAATCTTGTCCATCTGAGAGCATTTTACGAACTTTGGTACCTGATAATAACACACGGTCTTTTGCCTCATGTGGACAAGTCTTCATACTAGACATACCGCCACACCCATGGCACCAAAAAGTCCAATCAATTTTAAGTGGTTGAGTCACCAAGGCATCTTCGGCAATCTCATCAAAAATATTATGCGCATCAAACGGACCATAATAGTCATCAACACCAGCATGGTCGCGACCAACAATTAGGTGCGAACAGCCATAATTTTGTCTGAATAATGCGTGTAATAAGGCTTCACGAGGGCCAGCATAACGCATGTCTAATGGGTAGCCTGATTGCAATACGGTGTTGTCGACGAAGTAATTTTCAATTAAAGTAGCAATCGCCTCAGAGCGAACGTCGGCAGGAATATCGCCAACTTTAAGACCGCCCAACACTGAGTGAATCATTACCCCGTCACAAATTTCTACGGCAATTTTTGCTAGATATTCGTGTGAACGGTGCATTGGGTTACGTGTTTGGAAAGCTGCAATAGTTGACCAGCCCTGATTATCAAAATAAGCACGCGTCTGCATTGGGGTCATATACAAGTCACCATACTTCTCAGGAAAGCCGCCGCCTGATAAAACTTTAATCGAGCCCGCCAAATTATATTTACCCTGCGCCTTAACCATTGCCACGCCTGGATGTGCCTCTTCGGTAGTTTTATAAACCGTTTCACATTCATGGTCTTTGTCAATGGTGTATTTTTCAGTAATATTCATCGTGGCAATAATATCACCAGGCTTGCCACTCACCAAAGTCACTTCGTCACCCGCTTTAACCACTTCATCATCGGTTGAAAGGGTAACAGGAATTGGCCAAAATAGACCATTCGCCATAGTCATATTGTCACATACGCCATGCCAATCAGCCTTGCCCATAAAACCACCTAGTGGATTAAAACCGCCAATACCTAACATAATAACATCGCCTTGTTCCCTAGAAGAACAAATAATCTTGGGCAAAGATTGAGCTCTGGCTAATTCTGCGCTCAACGCATCACCTGTTAAGGCAAGTGGGTTAAGGGTGTCGCTACCGTGTGGCGGGACTAATTTTGACATAGCTATCCTGTATTCATTTTAAAAAATGATGCATTATACCGATAGCGACTTTTTGTGTAAATTTTTTTTAAACATCTGTAAAGATGACTATAGTTTAATCTTAAATTTAACCCGTTGCGTGCCATCCTTAGATTGTTTGGCAACTATTTTATTGTTTTTAACGTCATAATCCAATGTGTCCCCCCTGAAAGAGTCAAAGCCCTGAATCAAGTGCGCTTTGCCTTTAAGATGTAGCGATTCTTGCCCAACTAAATAGGTAATGTTAAGAGCATTTGCCTCAATAAAGCGTTGCTGATTAACTTGGTTTTGTTGATAGTGAGCGCGCTTATTTTTGTCGCCTTTGGCAATCATTTTATTCACCTGATTTTTAACACTAAACACGTGCACAGTTTCTGCGCTAAGTCGCAATGAACCCTGAGAAACCTTAACATTACCTGTATATATACTTACTCCTGTACGCTCATCAATCAACACAGTATGTGCTTTAATCTCAATTGGTTGCTGCGCGTCTTGCTGCAGTGCAAAAACTGCAAACGACAATAAGCCCGCAACAATCAAAAACAACTTATTCATAACGTGCAACAACGCCACCAATTAGTTTGATTTTTTGATTTTTAACATCATAACGCATACCGCCTTTGGCGTAAACGTTGGTCGTCTTTGCTTGGTAATGAATCTTGTTTTTGGTGTGATAAGTTTCGTTGCCCGGCGCCTGGTTTACTATCAAATTTTTAGTATTAATCTTAGAGCCTGAATCTTGCAAAATTTTAACCTTGCCTAATAATTGTACCAACTTATCACGCATATCTACGTGTACTGCCTGTGCGTAAATCGTATTACTTGTGGATAAATAGGTGGCTTTATTTTTAGAATAATAGTGCTTTTTCTTATTTGATTCGTCAATGTAGAGGTCTTTGGTTAGTATTTTTTGGCCATTGCCTTGCATAATGCGCGTGTTGCCAAGTAATTTCATTTTATCTTCCTGAGGTTTCATGTGCATACCTTGGGCAATAATCTTAACGCCCTTGCCCAAATAAGTTACTTTTTTACGGCTAATTAAACTTTTTGTTTTGGCGTCAACCAGCAGTGTTTGCGTCTGCAATTTATGCGTAATACCATTACCAGAACGAATATCAACCTTGCCAGAAAACCTAATGTCGCCATTCTCAAAATAATTACCACGTTGCGAGGCGAGTGTATAATTCTCATCACCTTTATTATCATAAGTAATAACTTCTGGACTCAACAATACAGCAGGCTTATCTTTAAAATTTAGATAGTATTTGGCTTTAATAAGATGTGATACTTGTTGCTTGTCATCAAATTCCTGCAAAGAAAAGTTATTAATTTTTTCTACATACGATACGTTCGTGGTCGGTAGCGTATTGTCTAATGAGGTATCATTTTCGTCTTGTGATAAACCTTGTATCAAAAGCCATACAATGCCGATGATTGCTATAATAGCGGCAATAACTGACGGGTTTTGTCTTAGCTGAAAACTCATGATTAAAAAAATTGTAAAAAAAAATAAAAACATTGGCGCGCGTCTGCAAGGTATCTACGCCATTACACCTAATCAAGTGTTGCACTTGGACATCGCTGGGCAAATCATTAGCGACAGCCAAATTAACATCTTACAATACCGGCGCAAAATACCTGATGCGCTCATCAAACTAGGTGAAGCCAAACAATTACAACAACTGTGCTTAAGGCATGATACTTTATTTATCATCAATGATGATATTAACCTGGCTGAAAAAGTAGGCGCTGATGGTGTGCATTTGGGCAAAAATGATAACACAATTGGGTACGCTCGTAAGCAATTGGGTGATGATGCTGTGATTGGTATGTCTTGTTATGATGATATTAATCTTGCCAAACAAGCACAAAATTTAGGTGCAGATTATGTCGCCTTTGGCGCGCTTTTCCCCTCAAGCACCAAACCTAATACCGTATTATGCTCGCTAGACACTATCATCCAAGCCAAGCAAGTACTCAATATCCCGATTGTTGGCATTGGCGGTATTAATTTTTTCAATCAACAATTCGCATTTAACGCAGGTTGTGACGCGGTGGCAATGATCAGTGCGCTGTGGAAAAGTCCAACTCAATCAGCTGACTCACTGCAGGACAATACAACGCACACCTAATGTGATTGTCATAAATTTGTGCTAATGTCTGTTTATAAAATAACAACTGCTTAGCATGTTGTGATTGTTGTCTGCTAACAAATTGCTCAAGCGTCTCATCAGTTGCTAGCTCAGCAGTTTTAAAATCAATAATCCACAAAATATCATCCTCAATAAACAACCTGTCAATCACGATAATTGTCCCGTCAGCTACAACAAATTGTGCTTCGCTCAAAGTTGAAGGGCGATTTTTAAACAACCAATTAAATTGCACATCATTTTTGGTATTATTTAGCAATTTAAAAATAAAATTTTGATATTTGTCAATATCAGCACTTGAGGTACCAATTTGCGCTAATCTGGCTTTAACATTGGTAACGCTTGGGGTAAACAAGCCAAGCTCATAATATTGATGTAGTAAAGTGCCCAGTAGGCTTTTAAACAGCCGTTCAAAATTTTGTTGAGATTCGCAAAACTCACCCTCAGTTTGTGCTTTTTTCACAGGTGTTTTAAGGTGTTTAATGCGTTGTAATTTTGGTGCTGCTGGGGTGGTTTCATCCAAAGTTTCAGTAACTGGCAGTTGTTCAAAATCATATTGATAAAACTCAATCAGCAAAGCCAACAGACTTTTTGCATGAGTATTGCCCGATTGATTAACCGCACCGAGTAAATGCAAGTGCCGCTTAGCACGTGTCATTGCTACATATAACAGGCGCATGGTTTCAAATTTATTTTGTTCAGCCTCAATAAATTTCAAATACTCAATAAGTGTTGTTTTGCTTTTGTTCGAACGTTGATTTAATCGGTGCTAATAATAGAGATTGGTCGGCAAATTCTTTGATGTGCATCATCATCGTGTCATCACCACGCGACAACCTGCCTAAGCCAAGTATGATTACCGTATCAAATTCCAAGCCTTTGGCCTGATGAATAGTCATTAATTTCACCTGCGCCTGTACGCTTGGTGCATACAAATCGTCCAGTTTCGCATCAATGGTTTCAATATTAAGTAATTGCTGCTGTTCGCAATCGCTAATAATTTGCAAAAATTGATCTTTAATCATTACCTCTGTGGGCGACAAATTGGTGCTAATACCCAGTTGTTGCAACGCATGACTGAGTAATTCTACAAAATGAAATCGCCCTTGATTGTCCAAAACATCGCTTAAACAATGATGCAAATGTTGTGCTCTTTTTTGTCCATCATCACTGAGTTTTGCCAATAGCTCTAGGTCGCTTAATTGCTGATAAATAATGCGTTCATCATCCTTAGAAAATACCAATAAATCATCCAAAACCAGCCCACAATACACAACAATGTGAGACAGACTATGTTGCATTTAGCGTGCTATTTCCATCCACAACCAAGCCTGAAGCGGTAGCTTGTTCATTGGGTGTTGTCAAACAAGCACAACAGCAATTAACCCTGTCTATTGTCGGGATTGGTGGCGTTAACTTCAATAATCAACAGCAAGCTGTTGATGCCGGCTGTGATGCAGTAGCGATGATTAGTGCGTTATAGACAAACCCAGTACAATCAATTGGTGTTTAATAATTAAACCCTAATTTGTTTGGTTGCTACTTGATGAATAATTGAAGAAACAAGACTTTGATACGGCATACCTTTTTGCATGGCAATTACTTTAATGCTTTCAACATCATTTTCTATTAGCCGTATAGAATAGACTTTTTTCTTGGTTAATTTTTTAATCGTATTTTGTACAAATTTGTGTATAAAACTCTTTCTGTTTTTCAAACTCATCAATAGGTATTTTTTCATATTCCCCATCTTCAATTGCCTGAATAAATGCCAGATCTTCTTTTGTTTCTATTTTATTAGGGTCATGACAACTTAAGCGGCTTTTTTTTGAATATTTCAAGCAAAATATTATAAAGATTTTGCTTGCGATTATTGAATCTAAATTCACATTCTTTAAGGTGCAAATTAAACATATTTTTATTCATTCCCTTAAATTTTATTAGTCTTATTTTAGCGTAACCCCAAAATGATTCTATTACCATTAATATGTGCATTACCACGAGCAAATTCATCCTTACCACGATGCACTCTAAAATGCTTCTTACGGCCAAAATATACAAGTCCATTATACCCTCGCCACCCATCAGAATGAATAACACTATCGATGCCAGTCTTACCCTTGATAATCCCTTGTAGGGTGGTGCTCTTACAGTTTGATACAATTTTGGTATAGACCTTATCGCCTCATTTTAACAAGCCAAAAACAATGGTTTTACCTAAGGCGCCACGACCGCGTTTTCCGCGGATGCGTCGAGCGCCAAAGTAGCCTTCATCAAATTCAATCTGTCCTACTAGTGGGACAGATTGAAGTTGAGATAACTTTACAATTCTAAGTCTAATAGCGGTCAAATATTTATTAATTGTTTGTCTGCTTAACCCTGTTAATTCCTTAATCTGAACTGCGTTCAAATCAATAGAAAAACACTTAATTATTTCTCTAAATTTCTTCTCCGAAATACGGAAACGATTTACATACCTATTTTCTGCTTTCATAACAATACTTTAACATGGTTTTAAACATGCTTAAGTTGTCATGAACCTTTTATTATTTTTTTCATAATTATGCAAAGGTCTCATTACATTTAATTTACATTGTAAATATTTCATCCTTATTTTTCAAATTATTTTAAACGTATCCCCAAGCAGGTGTTTGAGAGCGAGGAAAAACAGCAAAAAATTGATAAGCCCGGCGCCTCAATGAATGGGTTCAGAAGCAAGGCTTTCAAGTTGATTTTAAAAAAAGGTAGCATTCCTTTTTACGCTTTTACGTGCCTCTAAGAGAGAAAAGCATTTCTTCAAAAGCAAGGCTAGAGGCGGCAAACAACAGCCGTCCCTAATCCTTGCTTTGAGCTTTGTGCTTGTTGCTCAGAGGTGCTACAAAGATTATTCATAGCACCTGTGCCGTCATTTTGATTTAAAAACGATAACTCAAGCCTAGGAAGATGACAGAATAAAAATCAAGGTCATCAACATCATCAGTAAGGTTGTTTTGTTCGTTTGCTAATTCACCATTAAAATTCTGCGTTGTACATACATCTGCATCGGCAACACCGCCAATAAGACAAGTGCCTGATAATTGTGCTTTAACAGGGCTTCTTATTACCCCTATATTAAGGTCAAAAAACAGGTTATTATCACCAATTGGCTCAGAGCCGTAGCCAATACCAGTATAAGGGGCAAATTTCTGAAAGCTCAATTCGCCGTTAATACTAACATTTGCACCAGTAAAATCACCATTGCCAATGTCGTCAAAATCATTGCCACTGGCTGACAAGTCAACCTTATTGTTGTAATAAGCACCAGTACGTAAGCGAAAGCCATTTTCCCATGGGTGATAATTGGCAATAATAGAGGCACTTTGGAAATCAATATCGCCTTATAATCAATACCATCCTCATCAACAGAGTCGCTTTTGCTAAATTTACTCACCCCAAAACCCACGCTTAGCACCGAATTAATGGGATGCGTGTATTCCACGCCATAGTCCCTGGTGGGAATTTTGGCAGTTATTTACCCATCACCCAGCTGCTCTGTAGTTACATTAAGCGATAACGCTAAGATGACGATTTCCCGCGGTAAGATTGGTTATTTTTCATTGTTGATTCCTTATAAATTATTATTTGTTAAAGTTTAAAAAAACACCCGCCAAAACAGGTGTTTTTGGGTTAGACCAATAATTTAGAGGCAAGGCCTCTAACATTTAATCAGTGTTGCTACAAAGGTCATTTTTGGCACTAGTGCTATTACCTTCATATTCAAATGCTTCAGCATTACCACAAGTAACTGTGCCTAAGACGGATTGATTGATGCTACCCGGGGTAACTAAGGTGCCATGTTCAACAGCCTCATAAGTGCTAAAACCACTAATGGTTAAATTATCATTAATGTTAGAACCCCCCTCACTAAAAAACGAACTGCTTCGATACATTTCAACATTACCAGCAATTTCAGTATCGTTATCTAAAGACAGATGACTATTATCAGAAACCTCAAAATCAGCCGGTATACTGCCACCGTTTTCATTCACAAAACTTGATTGAACATCAACCTCTATGAAAATATTACTGCCATTCAGGCTAGTAAAGGCAACTGGGAAAAACGTGGTGTCTTCTCCCTCTGATACGATAAAAATTGAGGCGGCATTAATATCAATCTCGCTTGTGGTAACGCTAATGGCATTGACACTACGAGGTTCCAATAGCATGGTAGATTGCGCACAAACTTCGATTTCACTTGGGCTACTATTATTGCCAAGTGTAATTTGTTGTGCAATAAAAGATGAGTTATGGCACACGTGTAAATCACCAGTAATTTGATTGCTAGCACCCCCTTGTTCAAAGCGAGTTTGCTCAAAGTCAGAGCTAACGATACTAAGCGATTCAATATTGTTATTTGCTCCTCTAAGTGCTATACCAACTCCATTGATTGCTGCCAAGCCATAACCACTCTCAGCAGCATTAGCAGCGGCATTCAAAGTATTGCCTGATTTTAAAATCACGCTGGAATTAACCGAGGCAAAAATACCTGAGCCACAAAATGGGTTATTACAATTAGACGTGCCGTCAGAATTAATACCAGACGCGCCATCAGTATTCACCGTGGTATTTGATAATCTTGCCACGGAATTATCAAACATACGCATGCCATAATTGTGTCCGTTTAAAACCACATTGATTAAACGGATTCTACTGTGTTCACCCACTCTAATAGCATGTGCATTTAAGCCTGCATTAATAGTTAAATCTTTCAACACAAAACGTCTGTTTCTAGCTTCAAATGCACCAAACAAGCCACTGACTGTATTAGCCTGTCTTTGCACTAAACCCACTGGATTTGTCACGCTACCATTGTATTGATAACCCTCACTCGCCGCACTACTAAAACCTGTGGCATTGCCAGTGATGCTATCTTCGCCGTCACTAGGATTACCTTGAATCACAATGCCATCCCTACGCAGGTAAATATCATCATTACAATCACCACTAATAGTAATTTCTACCCTGCCATGCAGTGGCGCGGTTTCAATTGCCGCTTGTAGGGAGTCGCCACTGGCACAATCCACTATAATGAGTGGATTATCCGCGGTGCTGTTAACAACTATTGTGCTAGATCCGCCCGTGTTACTAGCGTTTTCTAAGACTGTAATACGATTTGTATTGCTAGTAATACCTGAAGCGTTGGTGCTGATACTGCTGGTGTTAGTATCAATACTAGTTGTTGTTGCCGTTGCAGAGCCTTGTAAAACACTAATTGCACTGGCGTTTGCTGTAGCAGAGCCTTGGGCATTATCAGCCGTGGTTTGAGCCGCAGTAATTGCAGTTGCATTATCAGTCGCTAAGGTTTGCAAATTGGTAATATCAGTATCATTACTGCTAATATTATTGGCATTGGTTTGAATATTGGCTGTGTTGGTTCCTATGTCTGCAACATTGGTAATAATACGGCTATCGTTATCATTGATTGCTACTCCCGTTTCTTCAAACTTTGTATTGACTGAGCCAGCAGTTGCTGCTGTGTTGGCTATAAAAGTATCGGTAATGGTTACGCTACTTGCCCAGCTGGTATTGTTCAGTAATAGTGTAAATACTATCAAAGCACTGGTTTTGATTGATTGTTTCATGGTGATTCTCCTTAAAGTTAAATTAAATGTTTTGCTTTGTATTGGTGTTTTATTTGTCATTGCCATGTATCCCCATCGTTCCAATTAAATTGATTCCACAGCGCACCTGTTGGTGGGATGTCACTTACGGTAATGCTAAAGGCAGGTAATGAGGTGCTAAGACCGCCACTATCGCGGTCACGAACGCTGATGATGATATTACCAAAGTCACCAACATCCGCCTGGGCTGGCGTGCCTGATAACTGCCCAGTAGTGCTGTCAAAATTTGCCCAAGATGGTGTATTTTGAATACTAAAAGTTAGCGTGTCGCCATCTACATCACTGGCAATCGGCAGTTGGCTAAATGCTGTATAAAGTGTGCCAGTCGTTGCTGTTGTAATTAAACTGTTTCCGTTAATTGTTGGCGCATCATTCACTGCTGCAATAGTAATATCTATCACAATGGTATCAATTGCACCGTCATTGTCTGTTACTTGAACCACAAAACTGTCTGTGCCATTGTCATTCAAGCTGGGTGCGTAAGTAATAGTCGGCGTAGTGCCAGTGCCGCTAACGCTTGCGTTGCCATTACTGGCTACAGATGCCAAAGACCAATTTAGGACAGCACCAACATCAACATCGCTGGCAGTAAGAGTTGGTGCAATAAAAGCAGTAGGTGAGCCATCTTCACTCATATTCACACTCACATTATCGCCTTGTGCAATCACTGGGGCGTCATTGGTATTAGCAACGGTAATGATAAAGGTCTGCTGTGCACTGAGATTTGGCGAGCCATCATCGACGACACTAAGGGTAACACTATGCGTGCCAACATTCTCATTAGTTGGCGTGCCTGAGAGTATTGCACCATTCAAACTCAACCAACTGGGTATTGTGGTTGCACTAAAGGTTAGATTATCACCGTCCACATCTGTGGCAGTAGCAGTGTAACTATAAGCACTGTCTTCAGTCGCTGTGGTGAGTGGACTTGAAGTAAAGGTTGGGGTATCGTTAATCGCAGCTACAGTAACATTGATAACAATTTGAGCACTGCCACCGTTACCGTCTGCTACCTGAGCTGTGAAACTGTCCGTACCACTATAATTAGAATTAGGTGCATAAGTAATAGTCGGCGCAGTGCCTGAGCCGCTAACGCTTGCTAAGCCATTGCCAGCCGCTGTCAATAGCGACCAAGTAAGGTTATCACCTACAGTATCGCTAGCATTAACACTCACAGCAAAAGTAGCAGAATTATCTTCATCCACGGTGGCAGTTACCGAAGCATTTAGCACTGGATTGAGATTAAGCGTTAATAAATAACTGTCACTACTCGCTTCACATTGATTAGTCTCAGCAGCACTGGCAGTAATAGTTGTGGTGCCTGCCCCAGCAATCGTAATCGTGCTGGTATTAGGATTAGTCGCCACTGCTGGGTTGCTGGAATCGTAAGTAATAGTACTATTACAAGCAGAGTCATAAGTGGCAACTTGCGCTGTGATACTTGAGCCAACATCACTGCTAATGGTTCTATCAGCACCCGCATCAACATCACGCTCTGCCAGACGAATAACGATGTCTCTGTTTGTTGGAGCACACAAGTTACTAAAAGTAACAGGTGCTGCCAATACTGGTGCACCATCGCTACCGTCTGCATTTCTTTGTAAAACATCTAAAGAGCCTGAAAAAGGAGGTGCGTTTTGAATTAACACAAATGCACGCCTGTCTTCTCTACTCCAACGATTTGCATCTGCTATACCATCGACTAGAAGAGTCGTGTTATAAGGTGTGTAATCTATACCATCCAAGGCGTCTCGAAAATTAAATATTGTAAAATCACAACTTCCAGTAATAAACCAATCCAAATTATAATAAGACAAATGGGTTACTGAATAAACCACATCATATAAATCGTCTGAGGTATTTCGGTCAGTTACTATGCCTTGCGCCTCATAGGTCCATCTGCCAGTATCCTCATCATAACTCCAAATCGGCACTTCATCATCAATTCTGACAACAACGCCTTCACCATCAGTAGTGCCGATTGGAAACTGCATTGCCACTTCAACTGGCTGGCTAAAGTTACGCACTTTATTGCCGTTATCATCCTGTAGAGTAATCGCTGCAAAAGCAGCAGATTTAAAGCTGATTTGCGCCTCACCTGTTTGTGTCTGTCCATTCATCACCAGCCCATCCACTTGTGCCATCACATCCAAGCCGCCCGGGTAGGCATCTAAGGCTTGTTGCTCGGTGGGGTTAAAGTTGGTTACTCGTAGATTGGTTGCACTAACAGGGTTGCCAACTGCATCAGTTAGCATAGTGTTTGCTGGAATAGTGACTCGCAAGGTTGAACTTGCTGCTTGGTTGCTGACAACGATTGCTTCACTGACTATACCAGTATCGGCTACATTATTATTGACATCCATATTGCTAACCATCACCCCAGCGGCGGCTTGTCCATCGCTAGTGCTGGTTAAATTTATATTGACTTCATACAGTGCTTCGTCCGTCTCTAATAACGCCACACCGCCACTGTCTGAAAAGCCGTTAGCTTGGGTAATAATGCGTAATTCTTGATTGTTAGCACTTGGCTCGTCAATTAGGAAAACACTCACCGTTTTTGTATCACCACTGGCTAAGGTCATTTGATTGATACGAGCACCTTGGTTGTTAATCACCATAGCACCAGAAAAAGTCAGGGTGACTGGGGTGTTAATTGCCCCACTGGGGTTGGCATTTGCCACATTGATAATAACACTATACATATTGCCACGCAAGTTTGAAATGGCTTGGTCTGCAGGAATAAGTGTTGCACTTTGGACTGTCGCTACTAAACCAGCCAAATCATTCTCATTGTCAATACTCAAACCAGTTTCAGCAAAAATACCCTGCGGAATACTAATAATATCGGCATCATCATTTGTATCTAACGATTGTAACAATCGAGCGATTAAAACAGCCTTGCCAGTGAAATCATCGCGCGTGGTACCAGCAAGGTCTTGTGGAAACACCCGATTATCATCAGCAAAAGTATTAACTGTGCCTAATTCTAAAGTGCCAATACTAAAAGTCGCTGGAGCGGCTTGACAGATGAACTCACCCCCATTTTGAGTAAGACCTGCACTAGCACCATTATCACAAGTATAACTAACACCATTAACTGGGGCGTCAAATAAAACTCTAGTGATTCCCTGATTGTCGTTAGCACCGTCGCCCCCACCACAGGCACTTAATATAAAAGCAAATAACACAACTAATAATAATTTGAGTTTAGTGTGAGTAAGCATGGGCTAAATTCCCCCCTGATTTTTAAACTAACCAATAATTAAACAACATTATTTAGTAAATTT
The DNA here is from genome assembly GCA_965206195.1 of Gammaproteobacteria bacterium. Taxonomy (GTDB): domain Bacteria; phylum Pseudomonadota; class Gammaproteobacteria; order PS1; family Pseudothioglobaceae; genus JAAOIF01. Next base: position 810,995 of record CBDBIZ010000011.1, on the reverse strand, counting down.
TGATACTTAAACATCCCCTTTTTTTTGGGGGTATTTTTGAAAAATTATACATAAATAATCCTAATATAGGATATTTTTTATTCTAAAGTAGAATATTTTGCCATGAGCAAAAGAAGTCCGTATCAACAGCAAAGAATTCTACTAACCAGCCTACTTAAACAAATCAGAAAACAGCAAAATATAACTCAAAATACATTGGCAAAAAAACTCAATAAACCACAGTCCTTTGTGAGTAAATACGAAAACGGCGAGCGGATTTTAGATGTGGTGGAAATTTATCAAATATGTTTGGCACTAAGCATGCCTTTTATCGAGTTAATGGAACAATTTGATCATAAAATAAGTTTGTTACACAGTGGCAGAGGAGAGGATAGCCAATGAATAAGGTTGATAAAAAAAATTGAGAAAGTTGTCTTGTCCTTGTATGAAAGTTGTTTGATGAGGCGGCATTTACCCAAAAAATGGATCAACTGACTGTCTTGTTGGATTATTATGTTATGCATATTCATATTGGTTCTCCTGAGGGTGATTTTCTCTACAGTGCCAATAATTCTCTAGCCCCAAAAAAAGGATTGGACATCTATCTGAATGATTTTTTACCGAATGATTTTAGAGTGCTAGCCATCTGTAATCCCAATGTTCCTGAGGATGTTTTTGATGCCAATGATTTTTATAGTTAAAAACAATTACTCAGCAGTGAGGTTTATAACGACTTTTCTAAGCCGTGACAAGCCGAGCATATCTTTGGCTTTCACATGTCCAGCACATTTGGTGCGCCTTCATTTTGTTCATTTATACATGGCGGTAGTGGTTATGAGGTCAGGCAAAATGAGATAGATAAATTGCAAGTTATTGCCCCACATATCAAAAAACATCCTTAAAATCAAACAACAATTTTCCTTATTCCAGCAATCTCATAATAGCCTGAAGCACAGCTTAGAACAACTGCCAATCGGGTGGTGACTTTAGACAGCCAAAATATGGTGAGTTATGCCAATCATTATGCTGATAGGTTGCTTCATAACGCCAATATTCTTAGCCAAAAAGGCTTATTTTTAGTTGCCAAAAAAATGGTTTAGAAAATGAGAAATTACAAAAAATATTAAAGAATAACACGTTAACCACGCTGACTTTGTATGGCAACAACTCTTTGGCAAAACCGTTGACACTGTATTTTGTGCCCAATCAAGACCAAGGATTTTCCAGCCAAAATGGCACAACGGTGCTGATTAAAGATGCCAACAATGTTGCAAACAATCAAAGCCTTTATCAGCATTTGTTTAAACTTAGCAACAAACAATCCGAGGTTTTATCGCATCTGGTGGAGGCGGACAATCAAAAAATTATTGCCCAGAAAATGAACGTTTCGCCTGAGACAGTGAAAAGTCATTTGCAAATTATCTTTGCCAAAACCCATACCCATAACTGCAAGCAGCTATTGCAATTGGTGACTAAGTTGCAATTATAATTATAAAAGATACCTTAAAAAAACACCTGCGATAATTGCTAAAACACAGCCTCAATAAGAATAATCAATGGATGTTTTGTAAATAATTTAGACTGGTTTCTGTATTGTTTAGTATTCGCTTATTGAGGTTGTTGCAAAAGGTTGTATTTCAATCAACTGGCACACTGCAGGACAATACAAGGCACATTGAATGTTGTTGGGATAAATATCTGCCAACACACTTTTATAAAATAATAATTGTTCGGCATGCTGTGTTTGTTGTCTGCTGATAAATTGTGCAAGCGACTCACTCTGTGCTGGCTCGGCAGTTTTAAAGTCAATAATCCACAATACATCGTTATCAATAAATAAGCGGTCAATCATAATGCTGCGTCCATCACTGATGAATTCAACTTCGGTTAGAGTTGATGCCCTGTGCTTAAATAGCCAATTAAATTGAGTATCGTATTTGGCATTGTTCAACAGCTTCAAAACAAAGTTACGCCAATGTTCAAGTGTGCTTGGCGGTGTTCCTATTTCAATCAGGCGTGCGTTAATGTTGCTTCGGCTTGGATTCAGTAAGCCGTATTCAAAATATTGATGTACCAAGGTACCTACCGCACTTTTAAATAAGCGTTCAGCATTTTGCTGGTATGCCACTGTTTCTGTTTGTCCAGCAAATTTGTTGTGCGGCGTTTGCAAGTTTTTAAAGCGTTGTAATGGGGGGGCTATTGGCTGGTTTTCAATAACTGGCACATCAGATACGGGTGATTGCCCAAAGGTATTTTGATAAAACGGCATCAACAACGCCAATAAGCTGTTTTTCGCTGCTCGACCCGAGCCATTAACCGCACCGAGTAGGTGCAATTGTTTTTTGGCACGGGTCATGGCGACGTACAATAAGCGCATGGTTTCAAACTGATTTTGCTTGGATTCCACAAATTTTAAATAACGATAGGTATTGCTCTGCTCAGCCTGTGTTGCCGATTTAATCGGCGCTAACAATAAAGCTTGATTGGCAAAAGTTTTCATGTAAATCATCGGCACATCATCATGACGCGGGACTCTGCCCAAACCTGGGAGTATCACGGTGTCAAATTCCAAGCCCTTGGACTGATGAATGGTCATCAGTTTCACTGGTGCGTTTTCACTCGGTGCATACAGCTCATTCAAGGCTTTCTCAATGCTGTCAATATTCAACAGTTGTTGCTGTTCACAATGATTAATAATTTGCAAGAATTGGGTTTTTGCCAAGATATCTTCACTGGGCAGTGTTTGTCCCATAGTGAGTTGGTTAAACGCATGGGTCAGTAATTCCACAAACGTAAACCGTGCTTGATTATTGATTGAATCTTGCAAACAACGATGCAGATGGCGGGCACGACTTTGCCCATCCTCACTCAGCTGGCTTAATACGGTTTCATCAGCCAGCTGTTGGTAAATAATGGCTGTTTCACTTTCAGCAAGCAACAATAAATCGTTCAGTATTAGTCCGCACCAAGGCGCTCTGAGTACGCTCAGCCATGCCAGCTTGTCGCCCAAATGCAATAAAGCCTTGGTCAGCGACAATAAATCACGCACCAATAAATGGTTTTTGAGCAGGGTCGTTTTGAGCGATTCAAAGGTAATATTATGCTGTTTTAGCAACGGGGCAATCACTGCTAAATGCGAGCGATTACGCACCAATACGGCAATCTCATCTTTAGGGCTGTTTGCCAATGCCGTTTGCACAATCTCAAGCACCGATTGTGCCTCTGCCTGTTGCTGTCCGTTAGTAAAGGGGTGGAAAGCAATGGCTTGATTGTTAATAACTGCTGATGCCGCCTTTGAAGGTGCATAAGGGATTGCACCTTGGTAAATGTCTTCATTGGTGGGGAATATGTGCTGGAAAAATTGGTTATTGCCCGCAACAATACTTTGTGAAGAACGGAAATTGGTGCTGAGTACTAAAGCAGTGGGTTTGATGTTGGCAATGCCAGCTGCCTTAACACGCAAAAATAATCCTACCTGAGACTCTCTAAATCGGTAAATCGATTGCATTGGATCTCCCACCAAAAATAGCGTTTTGCCATCGCCCAGCTGCCAATGGTCAATCAATCGCTCAATGGTATTAAATTGGGCAGTCGATGTGTCTTGAAACTCATCAACCAGCAAATGTTGGATCTGATAATCCAAACACAAAGCAATGTCTCTTACGTGCGTTTGCGTGTCTAATATTTGATTGGCATTCAGTGCCACCTGAATAAAATCATGTGCCTGTTGTTGCTCAAAATAAACATTCAGCTGTGCCACACACAACTTTAATACCTCAGCAATAGTTGTTAGCATGTCCACTTGGGCCTGAGAAAAATCCACATCAGGCAATTGCGTTAACTGTTGTAATGCAATTTGCAATGGTTCACACTCAGATAAACCTTGTATTATCTCAATCAATGCGTTTTTTTGTGTCTTCAGCTGTGTGTGGAAACCATTGTTTTTATTCAAACTTTTGCGCCAAGAACCGTCTTTAGTTAAGCACAAAGATTGAACCGCTTGCCACTTACCTAAATCAGTCGCTTGAATGCTGGGCAAAACATCAACTTGGGCGTATGTCTGCTCGGTACTGGATGACATTAACGCAAAAAACGATGTGTCTAAATAAGGTTTGGCAAGCTGTTGTAGCTGCTGCAAATGTTGTTCTACAATCTGCCTAGCACTGTGCTGCAAAATACCAGCATTTAACACATTATCACGATACAAGCGCGTTAGCCATTGGTCGCGCTTGGCTAACATCTGCATGATTAAACGATAAAACCTCTCTACATGATTGTCTAAATACAACAATAAATCTGCAATCTCCTTGCCGTGTTGCTTGTCATCAATCAGTAATAACGTTTGCATGGCGGCGTGTTTATAAGCCTTGTCTCTCTCCCACTTTTCTGCCATCACTTGGTATGGCACCAGCTGACAATCGCTTGGATAACGGCTGACAATCAAACTCGACAAACCATCGATAGTAGAAATTTTTAAACGCTTGGGGTTTTGTAAAAGTTGCCAATCTTGCTGATTTGAACGTTTCATCACTTGCTTTGCAAGGCCGTAAGTGGTCTGTTTATGTGCCTCCACTGGCGGCGGATTTTGAGTTGACTTGAGTGCAGACAAAACCCGTTCAGACAACTCATTTACCGCCTTGTTGGTAAACGTCATGGCCATCACATTTTCTGGCTGATCACATACTAATAACAACTTCAAATAGCGCTGCATCAATAGCTCTGTTTTGCCTGAGCCCGCAGGTGCTTGTACAATGTAGGACTGGGTAATGTCTAGGGCTTTTTCTCGTTGTTTTTGGTCGCTCACATTTTTTCAGGGCTGGACACACCTAATAGTTTGAGTCCATTTGATAAAATTTGCTTAACTGCTCTGATTAACAGCAGCCTTGAATTTCGTAACTTAACATCCTCTACCAAAAACTCGCTGTTGTTGTAATAACTGTGAAAATCGCCTGCCAATTCGCGTAAATAGTGTGCCAACACATGGGGTTCATAGTTTAGTGCCGAGGCTTGCAACACATCTTTATAACGATTGAGTTGTTTAATCAGCGTTGTTTCTACGGCATTATTTAATAATGATAAATCTAGCTCTTTTGTTTGCACATCACCGCTGGTTTTTTCAAACACTGAACAAATCCGTGCATGAGCATATTGAATATAAAAAACTGGATTTTCGTTGGTTTTTGACTTTGCTAAGTCTAAATCAAAATCCATGTGTTGCTCGGACTTTCTCAACACATAGAAAAAACGTGCCGCATCATTGCCGACTTCTTTACGCAATTCTTTAAGAGTAACGAACGAGCCACTGCGGGTGGACATCGGCATTTTTTCACCGCCACGATACAGGTTGGCAAATTGCACCAGTAGCACTTCTAGCTTGTTTGCATCATACCCTAACGCTTCAATGGACGCCTTGACTCGCGCAATATAGCCGTGATGGTCTGCACCCCAAATATTGATAATTTTGTCATAACCGCGTTCAAACTTTTCTCGGTGATAAGCAATATCCGAGGCAAAATACGTATGCACGCCATTGTCGCGCACCACCACACGGTCTAGGTCATCACCAAAATCGGTGGTTTTAAACCACAATGCACCGTCTTTCTCAACAATGTGACCTGATGTTTGCAATGCTTCAACCGCTGATTTTGATAAGCCGTTATCCACCAGTGACTGCTCAGAAAACCATTGATTATAATCCACACCAAACTCACTCAAATCAGTTTTAATATCGCTCAATATACTGTTAATCGCCAAATCAAAAATAGTTTTGTAGTCATCGCCCAATGCGTGCTTACAATTTTTAATTAAATCATCGATTTGTCGCTCTTTGTCGCCACCGTCTTTCTCATCTTTACCAACACCTTTAAAAATATTGAGTTTTTCAATGTTGTTAAACTTTTTAGCAATGTCAAAAATATAATCGCCTCTATAGCCGTTATCTGGAAACTTATCCGTCTCAACATAACGCAAATAAACCGAGGTTGTCAAAATATCCATCTGTCGCCCCGCATCGTTTACATAGTATTCATTGTCCACTTCAAACCTAAGCATACGCAACAGATTTGCCACCGTTGCACCGTACGCTGCCCCGCGCCCATGCCCAACGTGGAGTGGGCCTGTTGGATTAGCGGACACAAACTCCAATAAAACTCGTTGCCCCGCACCCACATTTGACAAGCCATAACCAGCGCCTTGCTCAATAATATGATTGACCACCAAAACATTCGAACTTTGTGACATAAAAAAGTTAATAAAGCCAGGGCCGGCAATCTCAATTTTTTCTACCTCGGTAGAATCTGGAAAATTAGCAACAATTTGCTCCGCCAACGCGTGCGGCGTGCACCTTGCCTGCTTAGACAATATCATGGCAATATTTGAAGCAAAGTCCCCTTGGGTTTTATCCTTTGAATGGTCAATGCGAATGTTGTCTGGCACACTCTCAAGCACATCATTTTTCACCAATGAAGTTAGGGTTTGTTTTAATAATTGTTGTAATTGTTGTTTCATTATGTTTTTACACACTTAGCAAAGCGTCATTTTAACTTCATTATCCAAACCAAAGGGTATGACACATAATGTTAAATCATCATCTAATCGGAAATCAAATTGTTGTTCAAAGTTTTCCCATGGTGGATAAATTAAAACAACTTTTGCACTTCGTATTTTTTGCCATACACAACTAATTGATACATATCACTTTGTTTAATTTTATGCCTGTTGTCTGCTTTGTATTTAGGGGTTGATTGCCCCTCATCAATCAGCTTTCATTTAGTATCCAAAATACGCACTAAATTGTCATTTTTTAATGCTGCCTTTATAAGTCACAATACCTGACTTCATCATAAAAACTTTTTATCGCCAAAACAAGCTAAGTGTTGTTTATGCGGCGGCTGATTAAGTTGTTTATGGGTTTATAATTGTCTTTTTAAAAATTTTTTTTGTGTCTTGATACGATGGTATAGTCTTTACGTTTAAAAATACAGAATTTAGCTGTTGGATTTTTCTTAAAAATAGCACAATTGGATTATCATCAACCCCATTAAATGAACCTCTTATCTTGTTCCAATGTTTATCATGCCCTTGTTCTGTATAGTATTATTTGCTCCTTACTTGTTAAAATTTTTTAAATTATCCAATCATCAAGCTCATTTTGGCTCATCTTTTTTTGATACAACCTTTTTAATAAAATAATTTTTATTAAATTTTTTCATTTTTTACTTTTTATGTATTATTCACTTATAAACATTCTTGCAATGCCCAATCCTGGTTATTAAAATCGTTACTTCATCAGGCGGGCAAACGACAAAACAGGTAAAAGGGTTTAGATAATATTAAATGACTAAGTGGTGAGTCCAACGCAGTTTAAGGCAAAAAAAGCTAGCCCTAGTGTGCCTGTTGCCAAGAACTGCCCATCCCCACATCAACTACCAATGGAATATCTAGTGAGTAAGCATCTGACATCAGTGATTGTATTTTATTAGAAAATTCCGCCACCTTGTCTGCTTTGACTTCAAACACCAACTCATCATGGACTTGCATAATCATTTTAATATCAGGGTTGTTTGCTCCAATCCACGCATCAACGCCAAGCATGGCTTGTTTGATGATATCGGCTGAAGAACCTTGCATCGGCGCATTAATGGCAGTACGCAAAGCATGCTGTTGCAACATTTTGTTTTTGGCGTTAATTTGTGGTAGGTATAAACGCCTACCCATTAGCGTTTCAACATAACCCTGTGCTTTAGCTATGCGTTTCATGTTATCCATGTAGTTTAAAACGCCTGGATAATTGTCGAAATAGGCATCAATGTATTGCTTTGCCTCAGTACGTGAAACACCAATTTGTTTTGCCAAACCAAAAGCACTCATGCCGTAAATAAGCCCAAAGTTAATGGCTTTGGCATTGCGCCTATTATTTTTACTCACTTGATCAATAGGCACGTTAAACATCATCGAAGCAGTGGCACTATGCACATCTTTGTCACGATTAAAAGCCTCTAACAAGTTTTTATCTTGGGAAAGTTGCGCCATGATTCTAAGCTCAATTTGTGAATAATCCGCAGCAATAATTACATTGCCTTTGCCAGCCACAAAAGCCCCTCTAATGCGCGCGCCTTGGTCTGAGCGAATAGGGATGTTTTGTAGATTTGGGTTAGATGATGATAAGCGTCCTGTTGCTGTTACTGCTTGATGATACGAGGTGTGCAGTCGCCCAGTTTTAAGCTCAATTTGCTTAGGCAAAGCTTGAAGATAAGTTGAGTTGAGCTTGGTAAGCGTGCGATACCTTAAAATTAAATCTACCAACGGATGATCCAAGAGCTTTAAAGCCTCTTCATTAGTTGATGCCACGCCTTTCGGGGTTTTCTTTTTTGCTTCTAAACCTAAACCTTCTTCGCTAAATAAAATTTGTTGAATTTGTTTTGGCGATTCTAAGTTAAAATCATCACCCACCATTTCAAATGCCTCAGACTCGATGGTTTTCATTTGCGTGCTAACGTTTGATTGCTGCTGATAGAGTGAATCCACATTCAATGCCACGCCATTCCGTTCCATTTTTACTAAGGTTTGAATTAAAGGCACTTCTAAGGTTTGATAGAGTTTTTCCAGTTTTGGATATTGCGTCAGCTCAACTTCCAACACTTGATTGAGCTTATCAGTAACAATAACATCCTCACAAGCATAAGGGAAAGCCTCATCTAGGGCCACCTGATTAAAGGTTATTTGCTTTTTGCCCTTGCCTGCTACATCACTAAAATTAATGGTTTGATAATTTAGATAATGCTGAGCCAAATCATCCATATTATGCCGAGTTGCTACTGAATTTAAACAGTAGGACTTAACCATAGTGTCATCCACAATATTGTTTAAAACAACCTTGTAATTTGCCAGAATATGGCTATCGTATTTTAGGTTTTGTCCAACCTTGCCAATACGCTGATCTAACAAAATAGGCTTTAAACTGCTCAGGACAAATTCGAACTCTAATTGCTTGGGCGCATCTAAATAATCATGCCCAACAGGCACATAAAAGCTGTCAAAATCGACTAAAAATACCCAGCCAACAATCTGTGCATTCATATAATCAAGCGATGTCGTTTCTAAATCAAACACAAATGATTGACTATTTTTGAGTCGCTTAACAAGTTGCTTAAATTCACTTTGGTCTAGAACCAAAGTCTGGGTATAACTCTCAAACCAAGACTCGCAATTTTGCTGCCTATCTGGGTCTTTATCTTCAAGCAAATCTGGCTCAAGTGGTTCGTTATTGTCTGACTCAATATCAACTACGCCTAATTGTTTAAGCCACATTGAAAAGCCGTATTGTTGATACAAGTCTGTCAACTCTTGAATCTGTGGTTGTACATTTGCAGTAAGGACATCATCTGCTATATCAACATCAAATTTCAACTCGACCAACTGGTGTGATAATGCCAACAAGTCAAAACTATCACGTAATTTTTCGCCTACTTTGCCTTTGATTTGGTCTGCATTTTCCTTAATACCTTGAATATTATGATAAGTTTGTAGCCATTTAATCGCAGTTTTAGGCCCTACGCTTGGCACCCCTGGAATGTTATCTGCACTATCACCTGTAAGTGCTAGCAGGTCTAAGATTTGTTCAGGAGCAACGCCCATCTTTTCAATCACTGCTTCGCGGTTGTAAAGCGTGCCTTGCATATCCACTTGTGCCACATTATCACCGACCAACTGCATCAAGTCCTTATCACTACTGGCAATTAAAGTTTTGATATTTTGTGCATTTGCACGACGCGTCAAAGTCGCAATCACATCATCAGCCTCTACCTCTTCTGCACACAAAAACGGCAAACCCATAGCACGGACAATTTCATATAATGGCTCAATCTGCATCACCAATTCTGCATCAGCTGGTTTTCTATGCGCCTTATACTCAGGATAAATTTGATGTCTAAAATTCTTGCCTTTGGCATCAAAAATCGCAATTATTTTCGCTTGGGGATATTGCACTTGAAAACGCTTAATCGCACCAATTACCCCAAACATTGCCCCTGTAGGAAAGCCATCCTGGTTGGTTAGATTTTTCGAAAGCGTGGAAAAATAAGCCCGAAACAAAAAAGCGCTACCGTCTAATAAAATGAGTTGAGGCGACATGGGTAAATTTTACCAATTTTGCAAACCTAAAATAGTGATAGTTGTAAAATGGTACTAATTTATCTCATTTATCACGCCCATGTCAGCAGCGCTTATTAGTGCCAACAACATCAGCCTTAACCGGCATAAAAAACTGATATTAAATGATGTTAGTTTTGAGTTAAAGGCAGGGGAGTTTATCACTCTGATTGGCCCTAATGGGGCAGGGAAAAGCTCGCTGATTAAAATTCTACTAGGGTTAATGAAGCCTGATGATGGTATGGTTAAAAAATCCAAAAATATTCGACTAGGCTATACACCGCAAAAATTCACAATTAATCAATTTATTCCGATTTCGGTATTGGATTTTTTAACACTCAACCAAAAAATTAATGCTCAATTTTTAACTGCTACCATCGCCCTAACTGGCATTCAACCACTGCTACAACACTCATTAAAAAATTTATCTGGCGGTGAAATGCAACGCATACTGCTAGCCAGGGCACTGCTCAAAAAGCCCAATGTTTTAATTTTAGATGAACCCGCACAAAACCTAGATGTAAATGGGCAAATGCACCTTTACAAACTCATCCAAGATATTCATAAGCAGCAGGGTTGCGCAGTGCTAATGGTATCGCATGATTTACACCGGGTAATGAAAGAATCCACCCAAGTACTTTGCTTGTATCACCATATTTGCTGTATGGGACGGCCAGAATCTATCTTACAAGATTCACAATTTAATGACTTATTTGCCGACCAAATGGACGAGTTGATGGCAACTTACGAGCACCACCATAATCATTGTCACGACGATTAGCAAACTTAAGCCCTTGCATTAATCCAATGCAACCTATAAAACACATAAAATACGTTATTTTTGCATTCGCTAAATCGCACCAGATTAATGCAGCGCTCTACAAGTGCTTAAAAAAATGTCTGTGATATAATGTTGCATTTTCTTAAACAACACAACCATGCAAGACATTATCGAACAAGCTTTTGAAGCACGCGCCAACCTCACCCCGCAAACAGCCACGCCAGAGCTCAAACAAGCCGTTGCTGAGGCTATCCATCTACTAGACTCAGGTCAAGCACGTGTTGCCGAGCAGCAAGGTGTTGGCGATTGGAGCGTTAATGAATGGCTAAAAAAGGCAGTGCTGTTGTCTTTCAGATTAGAAAACAACACACCTATGCAAGGCGGTTTTACTCAGTATTATGACAAAGTTCCCTCAAAATTTGCTAATATGAGTGCTAATGAACTCAATGCAGCAGGCGTGCGCATTGTTCCCCCAGCCAGCGCGCGCCGTGGCTCGTTCATTGCCAAAGATACTGTACTGATGCCGAGTTACGTCAATATTGGTGCGTATGTGGATTCAGGCACAATGGTTGATACCTGGGCAACGGTTGGTTCTTGCGCACAAATTGGTAAAAATGTCCACCTTTCAGGTGGCGTAGGTATCGGTGGTGTGCTAGAGCCGCTTCAAGCTGCGCCTACAATTATTGAAGATAACTGCTTTATCGGTGCACGTTCAGAAGTGGTAGAAGGGGTGGTTGTTGAGCAAGACGCGGTAATTTCAATGGGGGTTTACATCGGACAATCCACCAAAATTTTTAATCGTGAAACTGGTGAAATTACTTACGGACGTATTCCTGCAGGCTCAGTTGTAGTTTCTGGCAACTTGCCATCCAAAGACGGCGCGTATTCACTTTATTGTGCGGTGATTGTCAAGCAAGTCGATGCCAAAACGCGCTCTAAAGTTGGAATTAACGAGTTGTTACGAGGTATCTAACCAACTTGACACCACTGTATTAATTGCCAGTGGTCCTAGGTTAGGGCGAGACAGTTGCTTAAACTATTAAAGCCAAAAAAGCCCGTCGAAAGACGGACTTTTTAAATGATATATTCTATAATTGTGGCTGAGCCGACTAAACTTTGTGCACCAAGACCTCCAACAATTGTAGTAATGGTGTCAACCACGTCGCCGCCAACAAATGAAACGCTACCACCAAAAATTACTTGCAATACAATCACCAAAGCAATTAATGCTAAACCTGCTTCGACTAACCTTTTACTATGAATAGTAGGATTATCGAACATATTTTAAAAATTTCACAAATCAAACAAAACGTTTAACAATCACATGCTAGCAACACTTAAAAAGCCCCTTGCATAATAAAGGATAATTCAATCCCAAAAAAAATCGCCATGCCGATGAAGTTGTTATGCAAAAAAGCTCGAAAGCAGGCTTTTTCTTCACGATTTTTAATTAATTTTTGATGATAAGCCATTAAAAACGCACTTAAAATCAGCGAAAAATCGTAAAAAAACCCTAAATTAAAAATGTTAGAAATTTTTATAAGTACCAATAATAAGCAAATTTGTAGTATGCCAATGATTAATTTATCAAATTTTGCAAACAATACTGCGGTTGATTTCACCCCAATTTTTAAATCTTGCGCACGATCTGCCATGGCGTACATGGTGTCATAAATAACCGTCCAAATAACTGTTGCTACAAACACCCACCAAGCCGCATTAGGCACGCTACCATTGGTTGCTGCAAATGCCATTGGCACGCTCATGGCAAATGCCAAACCCAAAATAAATTGAGGAAAATGTATCCAACGTTTAGTAAATGGATATAAGGTTGCCAAAACCCCAGCAATCAAAGCCAGCTGCACAGTCAGCCAATTGGTCAACAATACCAATATAAATGCTAATAATATTAACCCAATAAACAGTTTAAGCGCATTATTAGGCGTTATTTCGCCTGTGGTTATAGGACGATTTTTAGTGCGTTCAATCAATTTGTCAATTTTTCTGTCGGCATAGTCATTAATTACACAGCCTGCTGAGCGCATCAACACCACCCCTGAGACAAAAATCAATAAAATTTTTAAATCAGGCATGCCATTTGATGCCAAAAATAATGCCCAGAAGGTTGGCCACAAAAGCAAATAAATGCCAATTGGCTTATCAAAACGCATTAAACGTAAATAAGCATTCATAATTGTTGCAAAAATGTTTGTAATTCTTTTGACAAAGGTGCGCGTATTTTTTGAATATCCTTAGTCAAAGGGTTAGTAAAAACCAACTGATGTGCGTGCAAAAATAAACGCTTTAAGCCCCTCTCTTTGACCTGTTCATTAAACCCAGTATCACCGTATTTATCATCGCCTGCAATCGGATGGTTTGCATACTTTGCATGGGTGCGTATTTGATGGGTGCGTCCAGTTTCAATCAACACCTCAACTAACGAGGCTTTAAACCCGTCTTGATGAAAATTTTTAAGTGGTTGAAAATGGCTGATTGCCTGCCTACCCTGAGTGTTGACTACCGTATATCGTGAATTTTGATAAAGCGGGGCATCAATCGTATGTTGCTTTTTTGACCAAATACCTCTTACCAATGCGGTATAGCGTTTTTCCATATGGTGCTGGTTTAGCTGCTCATGCAGATTTTTTAACACAGTGCGCTTTTTTGCAATTAACAACACCCCAGAAGTGGCTCTATCTAAACGATGCACCAGTTCAATTGGCTCTTTATAAATAGCTCTAAGTGCCTCAATCGCCCCTACAATAACACCGCTACCACTATGTACCGCCAAACCGCTGGGTTTATTTAATATCAACAGGCCTTTATCTTCGTACAAAATTGCAGCTTGCAATAATTGTTCAAGACTGTTTGATACCTTCGCTGGCAAAGATTCACTCACTCGAATCGGTGGAATGCGCACCATATCGCCGATTTTTAACTTGTAATCCGCTTTTTTCCTGCCTTTATTGACACGCACCTCACCTTTACGAATCACACGGTAAATGTGCGATTTTGGCACGCCTTTTAGCATTTTTAATAAATAATTATCCAGACGTTGTGTGTCAGAAAATTCATCAATGGTTTTGAATTTAACACTCACGAAAAGAAAAGCTGTTTGAAGTTTGTTGTTGTTGTATGCGCAATATCATCAATACTGGTGCCACGCACTTCTGCCAATTTTTGTATCACATAATACGTGTAAGCAGGGCTATTTGGCTTGCCGCGGTAAGGCGCAGGCGTTAAATACGGCGAATCGGTCTCAACCAAAAGTCTGTTACTGGGTACTTTTTTTGCCACTTCACGTAAATCAGCTGCACTATTAAAAGTGATAATGCCAGAAAATGAAATATAAAAACCCAAATCTAGCGCTGCTTTGGCGGTTTTCCAATCCTCGCTAAAACAGTGCATCACACCCTGTTGTGCTTGTTCCTTTTGCATAATTTGAATTGTGTCAGCACGGGCTTCACGGGTATGGACAATCATCGGCTTGCCCGACTGATTCGATGCCTGAATATGCCTTCTAAAGCGTTCTCGCTGCCAATCAGCGGTTGATTTTTCTACATGAAAATAATCCAAGCCAGTCTCACCAATGGCGATGATATTATCGTCATTTGCCAATGTTAACAATTCTTCCACTGTAGGGTCTTTACCTTCTAATTCACAAGGGTGGACGCCCACCGAGGCGTAAATCTGCGGGTATTTTTTAGCCAAGGAAAAGACATCATCAAAATGTTCTAAATCGATGCAAACACATAAAAAATACTCAACTGATAAAGTCTTGGCATGTTCAAACATGCTTTCCACACTGCCACCAAAGGCGGATAAATCCACTCGATCAAGATGACAATGGGAGTCGATAATTTGCATTATTTATGTAACGCCTAGATACGGGTGCTCTTAAACCGCCCCTAAATTCAACCCATTAAAAACCGAAGCCTTTGAGTAAGTCTTTGGCTTGGTCTTTTAGTTTATCGGTATCGAGCAAATCTTTAGCGCCTGTGGACTCACTAGGCACACCAAAACCTAACCTATCAGTGACGCCATCAAGACCTAATTTGTCAGTGATGCCATCAAGACCTAATTTGTCGCCTATTTTTTTGATTAATATTTTTTTAATTTCTTTTTTGCCCACTTCAATGCCTTTTTCCTCCAGTACTTTTTGTAGATTTTTTAATACGGTTTCAACGATTTGTTTGCCGATTTCATCAACGTCAACCCCTGCACTACCGCCAAAATTACTGGTAGAAATATCAGGCACATTAATCTGAGTTTGAAGCAGTTGAG
Source organism: Gammaproteobacteria bacterium (assembly GCA_965206195.1). GTDB lineage: Bacteria > Pseudomonadota > Gammaproteobacteria > PS1 > Pseudothioglobaceae > JAAOIF01. Next base: position 795,802 of record CBDBIZ010000011.1, on the reverse strand, counting down.
TGTCCACTTTTAGCTCAATATTCTCAACTAAAAAACGCTTGATTTTAATGCGCTTAGCGCTTGTGTCTCTCGGAGGAGCGGAACTAGAACTTGGTGGTTGGGTTTTTAAGTTATCAAGTAATTGGGTTAAATTAACATTGCTGCCACTTTGCTCCAATACAAATTTAAGTCCATCAAATTTTAACAATTCAACCACAATTAAGTCTGAGAATACATCGCCACCAATTTCCAAAGAAAAATGATCTAGAGATAAGGCGTTTTTATTCTTAAAAGTAGGTGGATTTTGTACTTCAACAAAATCAATATTGAGGCTTTTATCTAAAAAACTGGTACTAAATTGACTAATGCTAACGGGTGTTTTTAGTAGAGTAGTGGCGTATTCTTGTGCATATTTTTTGCCCACTGAATCAAAGATAAAGGTAACTGTGATTACCACAATAATGGCCAAAGCAACCAAGGTGTAGATTATTTTTTTCATTTTGTTATTCCTCTGTTATTTCTATTAAAAACCGACTATCTGACACACCTGGTACAGATAAATGATGAATTTTTGCATTAATCGGCAATGTTTCTTGCTCAAAATTTGCACCTTTCATCAATAAGTATCGACCATTATCGCATAATAAATGTTGGCTGAGCTTTAATGTCTTGGTTGTTTTTGAAAAAGCTCGTGAAGTAATTTGTCCGAAACAAAAATCAGGCTGATAATGCTCTACTTTGTCATTGACAACATTTAGGTTATTAAGTTTTAAATGGGTCTTAACAAATTGCATAAAATGGCATTTTTTACCAACAGAATCTAGTACGCTGACTGATAAATTAGGTTTCATAATAGTTAATACAATACCCGGCAAACCAGCGCCACTGCCCACATCTAATAATTTTTGATTACCAATATAAGGCAATATTGACAAGCTGTCAAGCAGGTGTTTTTTTAAACCTTGATTGAGGTCTCGAATAGCGCTCAGGTTGTAGGCTTTATTCCATTTAATAATGAGTTGCAAATATTCAATCAATTTATCTGCCTGATGTCCATCCACTTGCACGTTCATTTGCCTAGCACTATCAATCAGCTGATTTTGCATAAGTCTTTAAATACACCAATAAAATTGAAATAGCAGCAGGGGTCACGCCTTGAAGTCGGCTAGCTTGGCCAATGGTTTCTGGGCGATGTTCGTTCAGTTTTTGCCTGACTTCTGCTGAGAGTGCCTTAATCGCAGCATAGTTCATATCTATTGGTAACTGGGTATTTTCATTATTGCGGTATTTTTTAATTTCATCAAATTGACGCTTAATGTAGCCTGCATATTTAATCTGATTTTCAACCACAGCAATTAAAGTTGGGTCGGATAAAAATGGTTTTCCAGATTCAATTTGAGTTAAACTTTGATAATCAACCTTAGGTCGTTTAAGCAGCTCTAACAAGGAATATTCGTGACTTAATTGACCTAAAACTTTTTTAGCCTGAGTATCATCAGCTCGAATCCAGGTATCTTGCAAACGTTGCTTTTCCTTTGCCACAGCAGCGTATTTAGCCTCAAATGCTCGCCAACGCGTATCATCAATCAAGCCTAATTGCTTGGCTTTGGATGTAAGGCGCTGATCGGCATTATCCTCTCTAAGTAACAAGCGATATTCCGCACGTGAGGTGAACATGCGATACGGTTCATTTGCACCCTTGGTGGTTAAATCATCAATCATCACGCCAATATAAGATTCATCACGTTTGGGCAGCCATGGTTGTTTTTCCTGTACGGCACAGGCAGCATTCACCCCAGCCAACAAGCCTTGGGCTGCTGCCTCCTCATAACCTGTGGTGCCATTGATTTGCCCAGCAAAATATAGTCCTGAGATTTTTTTAACCTCTAAAGTTTGCTTGAGACCTCTAGGGTCAAAAAAATCATATTCAATGGCATAGCCTGGGCGCATAATCTGCGCATTTTCAAAACCTTTGATTGAATGAATAAAATCCACTTGTATTTCATATGGCAGCGATGTGGAAACCCCGTTTGGATAAACCTCGTTCGTTGTTAACCCCTCTGGTTCTACAAAAATCTGATGTGAATCACGCTGTGCAAAACGTACTATCTTATCTTCAATCGATGGACAATACCTTGGGCCAATACCTTCAATATTACCAGTAAATATCGGCGAATCTTGCAGCCCGCTACGAATCAAATCGTGGGTTTTTTCATTAGTATGAGTGATATAACACGGGATTTGTTTGGGATGCTGAGAGGCTTTTCCAATAAAAGAAAAAGTCGGCAAAGGGTTATCGCCTGCTTGTATTTGCAGTATTTTGTAATCAATCGTGCGTCCATCAAGCCTTGGTGGGGTGCCTGTTTTTAATCGCCCTACGCCTAAATCGTAGGCTCTAAGTGTTTTTGACAAAGCATTTGCAGGTGCATCACCCGCACGCCCGCCTTGAAAGTTAGACCGTCCAATGTGAATCACGCCGCCTAAAAATGTGCCTGACGTTAATACCACTTTGTCAGCAGAAAAGTGCAAGCCCATTTGCGTTTTAATGCCTTTAATTTGATCATTTTCAATGATTAAATCCTCAACTGCTTGTTGAAATAAAGACAAATTTTCTTGATTTTCTAAAGCGTAACGGATGGCTGCCTTATACAATAATCTATCAGCCTGTGCCCGTGTGGCACGCACTGCGGGCCCTTTGGAAGCGTTGAGGGTGCGAAACTGAATACCGGCCTTGTCAATCGCATGCGCCATTGCTCCACCCATCGCATCAATTTCTTTAACCAAATGCCCTTTGCCAATACCGCCAATCGCTGGGTTACAACTCATTTGTCCAAGGGTTTCAATATTGTGCGTAACCAGCAAGGTTTTAACCTCCATACGTGCGGATGCAAGCGCCGCTTCAGTGCCTGCATGTCCGCCGCCAATGATAATAATTGAATAATGTTTATTCATAATAAGTCTAAAAGATTCATTTAACTTCTAGGAAATCAAAAACTTGTCTCTCCGTAACTTTAGTGCTTGAATATTGCCCTCTTGCAAAAACTTTTTTAATAGTAGTAGCTACGACTTAGCCTCCACCACAATCAAATAGTTATATTTAGTACGCTAAAAGGAGCCTTTGCATTCACCCAATACAGTTTATAAAACCCATAAAATAATTTTTTTTTGCATTCCCTAAATCGCATCAGCTTAATTGCGGTGGTTTTTAAAAATATTCATACTTTTACCGTTTAATAAAAAAGGCTCGTTTAAACGAGCCTTTTGATGCTTAATCGTGAGGCATTATTTAACGTTGGCGTCTAGCTCACCTGAAAGATACCTTTGACTCATGGTATTTAGTGAAGAGACTTTAATCTTATCTGCATTACCCGCACAGCCGAACGACTCAAAACGAGCAGCACAAATCTCCATCATGCCAACAGTCGATTCTTTGAGAAATTTACGTGGATCAAAGTTGGCTGGATTGTCAATCAAATGTTTGCGGATTGCACCCGTTGATGCCATGCGCAAGTCGGTGTCAATGTTGACTTTACGCACACCGTTTTTGATGCCTTCTTGGATTTCACTCACTGGCACACCATAAGTTTGACCCATATCGCCACCATGGTTATTAATAATCTCTAACCAGTCTTGTGGCACTGAAGATGAGCCGTGCATCACTAAATGAGTGTTTGGAATACGCGTGTGAATTTCTTTAATACGGTCAATACGCAAAATTTCACCATCAGGTTCTTTAGTAAATTTGTACGCACCGTGTGAGGTGCCAATCGCAATCGCCAAAGCATCTACATTAGTCGCCTTAACAAAGTCTGCCGCCTCTTCCACCGAAGTCAATAGCATGTCTAGGTCTAATTTGCCTTCTGCACCATGACCATCTTCCTCGCCCATCTCGCCCGTTTCAAGCGAACCCAAACAACCCAATTCACCCTCTACAGACACGCCGCCCGCATGTGCCATCTCAACCACTTCTTTGGTCACTGCCACATTATATTCAAATGAGGCTGGGGTTTTCATATCAACCTCTAGCGAGCCATCCATCATTACTGATGAAAAACCTGACTGGATTGAGCGTAAACACACTGCTGGCTCACTACCGTGGTCCTGGTGCATAACCACGGGAATATGTGGATACATTTCAGTCGCTGCAATGATTAAATGGCGTAAAAACGGCTCGCCTGCATAAGAACGCGCACCTGCAGAACCCTGCATGACCACTGGGCTATTGGTTTTATCGGCCGCTTGCATAATCGCATGCACTTGTTCCATATTGTTGACATTGAACGCTGGCATTCCATAATCGTTTTCTGCCGCGTGGTCTAATAACTCTCTTAATGAAATTAACATCTTTTTCTCCTTTTTCTTGTTTTACAATTTAATAATTAGCATCGCCAACACGAAGAATTTTCATCATATTGGTACCACCCGATTGATTTTTATACATTCCCTTGGTTAATACTACCAAATCTTGTTCCTCTACAACCTTGTTTTTTTTCAGTGTTTCTATCACTATTTGATTAACCTGACCCCAATCATCAGCACTGGTTTTCTCAACATCACAAGGGTAGACACCGCGGTACAACGTCACCTTGCGCAGGGTTTCAACTTTGTCTGACATGGCAAAAATTGAAATATTAGAACTCATTCTTGACATCCACATCGCTGTTTTTCCAGTCTGCGTCAATGCAGCAACCACACTTACCCCTAAATGATTAGCAGCGTACATGGTACTCATAGCAATGGTTTCATCAATACCTTCAAAATGCTCATGCAGTCTATGATGAGAGGTTTTTGCAATTGGGTTTTTCTCAGTTTCCAAACAAACATCGTGCATGGTCTTAACTGCATTTTCAGGGTAGCCACCTACTGCTGTTTCAGCAGAAAGCATCACTGCATCGGTGCCATCTAACACAGCATTAGCTACATCAAATACCTCTGCACGGGTCGGAATGGGGTTGGCAATCATCGACTCTAACATTTGTGTTGCAGTAATCACAATGCGATCGTTTGACCTAGCCAATTTAATCAGACGTTTTTGTTGTGCAGGTAGTTGTGGATCGCCAATCTCCACACCCAAGTCACCACGTGCGACCATAATACCTGCTGATTCCTTCAGAATGTCAAGAATGCTTTCTTGCACCAAAGACTCGGCACGTTCAATTTTTGAAATCACACCTGCATCACAACCTGCTTGCGCTAACAAATGTTTTGTTTCGCGTACATCATCACCACTCATTGGGAACGAGAGTGCCACATAATCTGCCTTGGCTTTAGCAGCAACTAAAATGTCTTTTTTGTCTTTATCAGTTAAGGCATTTGCACTTAAGCCACCACCTCGTAAGTTAATACCTTTTTTATCAGATAAAACTCCAGATTGAGTAACTGTACAAATTATTTTATTGCTAGATACCTCTTTAACTTCCATTACAGTTCTGCCGTCATCAAGCAATAATGTATTGCCAGCTTTTACTTCTTGTGGCAGGCTTTTATAAGTTAATCCAACTGATTTTTGGTCGCCTGACTGTTCATCAAGGTCAGCATCTAGAATAAACTCATCACCAACATCTAAACTAATTTTTTGACCGTCTGCAAATGAAGCAATACGTATTTTTGGACCTTGTAAGTCCATTAATACACCGATATAAGTATTATTAGCTTTAGCCCATGCTCTAACAGCTTTTACGCGAGCCATATGCTCACTTGCGTCACCATGAGAAAAGTTAATACGTACAACATTAACTCCTGCTGATAATATACCTGCTAAAACCCCTTCTTTATCAGTTGCAGGACCAAGAGTTGCTAAAATTTTTGTTCTTCTTAACATGTTTTCCTTTTATTATTCGCTATAAGTGCCGTTTTCTGCTAGCTCTAATGTAGAAATATCTTTAATTCCTTTATCCTCATCTACAAGCTCCAATCCTGTTCCTCCAACAAAGACTCCGAATTTAATATATTGTCTTATGAAATAATTATTTCCACCTTTAGCATCTATAACTATATCATTTGGTGAAAATTCTGACTCTGTTGATATAGTATAAGAATTATTTCCTGGAACTTCTTTCTTGAAGAAAACCTTAGCAACAGACTCACCGACACATTTACCATTAACCCATATATCCTTCTTCAAAGAAGCTCCAAGATAAGAGTCTCTATCAACATATAAATTAGATACATCCATTGATGGTTTTATAAATTGTTTGGTCATATTAGATTCTTTTGCTGTCTTTAAAGGAACAGCAGCACAACTAGCCATAAACAAAGCAATAATTGAAATTAAAATTATTTTTAAACGCATTTTAACCTTTTGCTCTTTGCTCTAAGATTTCAACAGCTGGTAGAACTTTTCCTTCTAAAAATTCTAAAAACGCACCGCCGCCTGTGGAAATATAGCTAATTTTGTCTTCAATATTGTACTTATCGACGGCCGCTAATGTATCGCCACCGCCTGCGATTGAAAAAGCGTCAGATTCAGCAATAGCCATCGCCAAAGTTTTAGTGCCGCTTGCAAATTGCTCAAATTCAAACACACCCACTGGACCATTCCAAACAATGGTGCCTGCACTTTGCATAATCTTGGCTAATTGCGTTGCAGAATCAGGACCAATATCAAAAATCATATCATCGTCAGATGCACCATTTGTAGCTTTGGTTTCTGCCGTTGTAGTTTCAGAAAATTCTTTGCCGCAAACCACATCGGTGGGTACCGGTATTTCACAGTTTTTCATCAACTTTTTAGCCGTTGGAATCAGGTCGTCTTCACAAAGTGACTTACCCACATTATGTCCTTGAGCGGCAACAAAGGTATTGGCAATACCGCCGCCGACTACTAATTGGTCAACAATCTTAGCAAGACTTTCCAACACTGTTAATTTGGTGGATACTTTAGAGCCGCCTACAATCGCCACCATTGGGCGTTTAGGATTATCCAATGCCTTGCCTAGGGCTGCTAATTCACCCGAGAGTAAAGGGCCTGCACAAGCAATCGGTGCGTATTTTGCCACACCATGAGTAGAGGCTTGGGCGCGGTGTGCGGTACCAAAAGCATCCATGGCAAAAACATCACATAAGACCGCCATTTTTTGAGATAAAGCATCATCATTAGACATCTCGCCCTCATTAAAGCGCACATTCTCACATAGTACCACTTCGCCTGCATCTAAGGTAATGCCATTTAACCAGTCTTTTTCTAGGCGGACTGGCTGGTCTAGTAATTCACTGAGACGATTAGCAACAGGCTGTAATGAAAATTTTGCCTCATATTGCCCAGCTGTTGGACGGCCTAAATGCGACATAAGCATGACTTTTGCGCCTTGTTCTATTGCCATTTGAATGGTTGGCAATGAAGCCTGAATACGCTTGTCGCTGGTCACAACGCCATCTTTAATAGGCACGTTAAGGTCTTGACGAATAAGCACTTTTTTTGAGTTTAAATCTAACTCTGATAAATTAATTACCGACATATTTTTTTCCTAAAAAATTTAAAAACGACTGTTAACCTGTCTAGCTGACTTTAGCACAAGGCACAAAAACGAGTTTACAAATGTAAATTAGTTTTTTTTCCAACGCCGTTATCAAGCTAGCTAAGTTAAAGGCTATTTTTTAAGCAATGTATGCAACTAAGCGTAGCATATTACACGTGTAGCCATACTCGTTGTCGTACCAAGACACTACCTTGACAAACGTATCATCAAGCGCAATACCTGCGCCTGCATCAAAAATAGAAGAGGCACTAGTGCCACGAAAGTCGCTAGAGACTACCATCTCATCCGTATAAGACAAAGTACCTTTCATTGAGCCTTCTGAGGCTTGTTTAATCGCTATGCAAATCTCATCATAAGTAGCAGGCTTGTCTAATTCACAAGTTAAATCAACCACAGATACATCAACTGATGGGATACGAAAAGCCATACCAGTTAATTTACCGTTAAGCTCAGGCAAAACGACACCTACTGCTTTAGCGGCACCAGTTGATGAAGGAATGATGTTCTCAAATACCGCACGACCACCTCGCCAATCTTTCATAGAAGGACCATCAACGGTTTTTTGTGTTGCAGTTACGGCGTGCACTGTTGTCATCAAGCCACGCTTAAGACCCCAGTTATCGTTGATGACTTTCGCAATCGGTGCCAAGCAGTTAGTAGTACAAGAAGCTGCTGAAACAATCGTTTGACCCGCATATTCGCTGTGGTTCACACCGTATACAAACATTGACGTAGCGTCTTTACTCGGTGCTGATTGAACTACTTTTTTCGCACCTGCATCAATATGTGTTTGACAAGATTCTTCGGTTAAGAAGAAGCCAGTACAATCAATCACCACATCTACATCAATATCGCCCCACTTCAAGTCAGCTGGGTTGCGCTCAGCGGACAGGCGAATACGCTTACCATTAATCACAAAATTATCGCCATCTAGCGCAATTTCACCGTCAAAACGACCTTGTGCAGTATCATACTTGAGCATATACGCCAAATAATCGTTGTCTAATAAATCATTAATGCCGACTACCTCTAATTCTGGAAAATCTTTTGTGATTGCACGAAACACCATACGACCGATACGACCAAAACCATTAATACCTACTTTAATTGCCATCTTTCTACTCCTTATTAAGTTAACCAATTACCGACTTCGCAGTAGCAATCACATTGTCTACTGTAAAACCAAACTCTTTGAACAAGTCATTTGCGGGCGCAGATTCGCCAAATGTTGTCATACAAACCAAACCGCCATCTAAGCCGATATACTTGTACCAACTATCGCCTACACCCGCCTCAATTGCAACACGCTTAACGCCTGGGGTTAAGACTGAATCTTTGTATGTCTGATCTTGCTCATCATAGACATCAGTTGATGGCATAGAAACCACACGCACCTTGGTGTCAGTCATTGCCTCAGCAGCTTCCACTGCTAAACCAACTTCAGAGCCAGTGGCAATAAAGATAATATCAGCATTGCCCTCACAATCTTTGAGCACATAGCCACCTTTCTCAATATTAGCAACTTGCGCTGGCGTTCTTTTCATCGATGTTAAATTTTGACGCGAGAATACCAAAGCAGTCGGCGCATCGGTACGCATCACTGCCATTTTCCAAGAAACTGCTGACTCAGTCGCATCACAACCGCGCCAAGTTTGAAAACCTGGAATCATGCGTATGGTGGACATTTGTTCAACGGGTTGATGGGTCGGACCATCTTCACCCAGACCAATTGAGTCATGCGTATAGACATAAATCGTGCCAATTTTCATCAGTGCTGACATACGCAACGCGTTGCGCATGAATTCCATAAACATAAAGAAGGTTGCGCTATAAACCTTAAAACCGCCATGTAGCACCATGCCGTTCATCATGTGTGCCATGCCAAACTCACGCACCCCCCATGACAGATAATTGCCCTTAGCATTTTCTTTATTAACTTTAACCGTGCCTGACCAATTGGTCAAATTTGAGCCTGTTAAATCCGCTGAGCCGCCAAACAGTCCAGGCAGCAAAGGACCCATCGCTTCAATCGCGTTTTGTGAAGCTTTACGTGAAGCAATATTGGGCATATCAATCTGAGTTTGGGCAATAAACTTATCCATTTCAGGCGCAAAATTAGCGGGCAATTCACCACGCATACGGCGCTCAAACTGAGCTGCTTCAGTAGGATATTCTTTCGCATAAGTGGCAAATTTCTCATTCCATGCGCTCTCATCGGCCGCACCTTGTGCTTTATGGTCCCAGCCTGCATAAATATCATCAGGAATCTCAAAAGGCGCATGTGTCCAACCTAATGCTTCGCGGGTTAGGACAATCTCATCATCGCCCAAAGGCGCGCCATGACAGTCGTGTCCACCTGCTTTATTTGGCGAACCAAAGCCAATAGTAGTCTTGCAGCAAATAAGACTTGGTTTGTCTGTGACTGATTTTGACTCAACAATCGCTGCGTTAATCGCCTCACTATCATGCCCATCAACTGAGACAACATGCCAGTCATAAGACTTGAAACGACCTGGTACACCGCGCTCCATCCACTCACCAATATGTCCATCAATCGAAATATCATTATCATCCCAAAACGCAATCAGCTTACCTAGACCCAGTGTACCCGCTAAGGCACAAGACTCATGTGACAAGCCCTCCATTAGACAACCATCGCCCATAAATACATAAGTATGATGAGCAACAATCTCATGTCCATCTTTGTTAAATTGAGCAGCCAAAGTGCGCTCGGCAATCGCCATACCCACAGCATTAGTAATACCTTGTCCGAGTGGACCTGTGGTCGTCTCGATGCCATCAGCATAGCCGTACTCGGGGTGACCAGCTGTCTTTGAATGCAATTGACGGAAGTTCTTAATATCATCCATACTGAGGTCAAAACCACTCAGGTGTAATAACGAATAAATGAGCATGGAGCCATGACCATTGGAGAGGACAAAGCGATCTCTGTCTGCCCATTTAGCATTGCTTGGATTGTATTTTAGATGATCATTCCAAAGCACCTGTGCAATATCTGCCATGCCCATGGGCGCGCCCGGATGACCCGAATTGGCCTTTTGAACTGCATCCATGCTAAGGGCGCGAATGGCGTTGGCTAAATCTCTGCGTGATGGCATAGTCATTCCTTGAGCAAAAATCTCGTGATTATACAGCGAACCGCTAATTTAATCAAGTCGCTTTTTTAGTGCCCCAACTTGATGTATGAAAAATATAGTGGTAAAAATGGTGGTTATGGGTGGGCTTGAACCACCGACCCCAGCATTATGAATGCTGTGCTCTAACCAGCTGAGCTACATAACCAAAAGAGCGTGTATTATCGAAAGCTTTAGGCAAAATGTCAATAGCCGGCGTAGAATATTGTTATTATCAAACGCCCATAATTGCTAAAATAATATCTATGTCCATCCTTAAAATTGCACTAACTGGCGGTATTGCTTGCGGCAAATCAAGTGTATGCAAGATTTTCGAAGAAATTGGTGTACCCACTATTGAGCTTGACAGTATCGCCCGTCGAGTAGTTGAGTCTGGCACCAAGGGTTTTAACGAATTGGTAGCAAAGTTTGGACAGGGCATTCTCAATACTGATAAAACCTTGAATCGCAAAATATTACGCCAACACTTGTTCGCTAGCACATCCAACAAACAACACATTGAACAAATATTGCATCCAAAAATATTGGCAGAAATGCAGGCAAACATCAAAAAATTGGATACAGATTTAGTGGTGGTTGAGGTGGCGTTATTAGTGGAACAAAATCTTTATGCGTTATTTGAGCGCGCTATTGTGATTGATTGCAGTACGCAAAATCAGTTAAACCGCCTACTAAAACGTAAAAATATTGATGAAAACCTTGCAAAAAAAATGATCGCTTCGCAAGCCAACTCAAGCCAGCGCTTAGCCTTGGGTAAAAAACTACCAATCGATGTTATTAACAATAATGCCGATATGCTTGCTTTAGAACAAACGGTCAAAAAATTAGCAAAAAAGCTATTTAATTTGTAGACGCTTCACCACCTTGCCCGCTTTTAAATGTTTGGTGATAATCTCATCAATATCATGCTTGTCAACGTACTGGTACCAAATATTATTTGGATAAACCACGACCACTGGCCCATGCTCACAGCGTCCTAAACAGCGCGATTCACTCACGCCGATTTTGCCTTTACCAAGCAATCCCTCGTTGCGACATTTGTCCTTTGCATAACGATACATTTGCCCAGCACCAAGTTGCGAACAGCAAGGTGCGGCGTCCTTGCGCAGATTATTACAAAAAAAGATGTGATGTTGATAATAGCTCATTATTCAATGGCGCGTTGATAACAATATTTTTTGTCAATACCAGTGATTTTAGCCACCAATTTAGCTGCTTTAGAAGCGCTCATTTCTGTTAATAAGATAGGGAGTATTTTATCTAATTGTCGCTCCTTTAAAACTTTATTGGATTTATCAATCGCAGCGACTAGAATCACAAATTCTCCTTTCTGATGCGCGCTATCGGCCTGCAAGTAATCCACCAATACGGATAAACTTGCAGTTTTGATGGTCTCAAACGATTTGCTGATTTCTTTTGCCAAACAAACCAAGCGTTCATCGCCCAATACCGACTGAAAATCCAATAAGCTTGCCAATATGCGCTTGGGCGATTCGTAAAAAATAGCCGTTTCATCCAAGTATGCTTTGGTTTGAATAGCCTTAATACGCATAGTTTGTTTGGCAGGTAAAAACCCAAAAAAACTAAATTTGTCGCTGGCAATGCCTGACGCGCACAAAGCACTAATGATAGCACTCGCCCCAGGAATTGGCATCACATTAACACCAGATTGCTTGGTACGGCGTACCAAAACATAGCCTGGGTCGCTAATCAATGGCGTACCTGCATCACTGATAAGCGCCATGGTTTTACCGCTTAGCAGTTGCTTGATGATGTTGTCAGCTTGCTGGGACTCGTTGTGTTCATGTAGCGCGCGCATCGGGGTAATAATATCATAATGACTCAATAACACCTTGCTATGACGGGTATCTTCTGCCAAAATGACGTCAACTGTTTTTAAAGTTTGAATCGCCCTAAAGCTGATGTCATCTAGGTTTCCAATCGGCGTGGCGACAATATATAAACAACCTGACATACATACAATCCATGTTTAGTTTTAAAAGAAAAATTGGCAATACAGCTGAGGCAATTGCGCTTAAATATCTATCTAAGCATGGTCTACAACTGATTGCGCAAAACTATTTAACTCAATTGGGTGAAATAGATATTATTATGCTTGATAAAACCACCAATGAATTGGTTTTTATTGAAGTACGTTATCGCCAAAATACCAAATTTGGCACCGCAATAGAAACGGTTGATTACAACAAACAAACAAAAATTACCAAAACTGCGCAGCATTATTTACAACACAAACCACAATATCAAGATTTTACGTGCAGATTTGATGTTGTTGGGGTCGAATCTAATCTAAAATATCCTGTAATTAATTGGATTAAAGATGCTTTTTAAAGTTAAAAACCAAATGTTAAAAACTCTATCAATTTCCTTGACCTTGACACTTGGCGCTTGTGCCACCCCTGTTCAAAACGTCTCTACCATTCATGCTGCAACCAGCATTCAAAATGATCGCCGTAGTCTTGGCACGATTTTAGATGATGGCACCCTGTATTTAGCACTTTATAATGCAATCAGTCAGGACAAAAACAACATACTCAAAGATGCGCACCTGAATTTTCTAACCTATGAATCCAAAGTGTTGGTGACTGGCGAAGTTGCCAAGGCACAACACAAAGCACTAATTGAGCACTTAATTATCGAGCATGTGCCACAAGTATTAAAAATTATCAACGAAGTACAAGTCGCACCAGCCAGCTCACTACTTTCAAGAGCCAACGACAGCTTGATTACTGTTAAGGTTAAGGCTTTATTTTACAATCAAGAGGTCTTCCATCCAGCACGTGTCAAGGTTTCAACCGAAAATAAAACCGTTTATTTGATGGGGAAAGTAACCAAAAGAGAGGCTAAAGAGGCAGTAAGAACAACCAAAAAAGTAAGCGGCGTCAAAAAAATTGTCAAGATTTTTGAATACTTAAAATCTAGACCGATTAGCGAAATCAAGGCGCAGCAACGACGCGAACTAGAGGCAAAAACAAAGATAGAAATTGATAAACAAAAACAAGCGCTCGAAAGGCAAAAAGCACTCATTAGAGCACAAGAGTTAAAAATTCAACAGCAAATTGATCAATTAAGCGATACAGAGAGTAGCGGTACAAGGTTCTAACTCTGTCTCGCTACCTTTCCCTGTTGCCCAACGCGAATATTGTAACCTTGGTTGTTAAAAAATAAAGAGTCATGGCATTAAGTTATGTATAAAAACAGGTTAAATTATTGTTATAAAGGTAAAAAAAATAAATATATAGCTCGTTTCCGCATCTCACACAAAGAGATTTAGAGAAAGAATTAACACAATTAAGTAGCCAAATACACAACTATTTAACGGCTATTAGACTTAGAATTTTGGAATTATCCGAGCTTTTTAATCTGATGGCTTGAAAGGGTGTGCTGGACTGGTAGATTTTGGTTATAAAAGCCGTTTCGGGGTGCATAATTAAGAATGAACTCGCCAGAGAGTTTGCACAATAATAAAACCCTTAATAGCACTTGATTTTCTGCACATATAAATGGTATCGAGTCATTTTTGAGACTACGTTAAAACTGGACCGGTAAAATTTAAAGAAATGAACAAAAATATACTTAATTTACATCTTAAAAAAAGTCGCTTAGGTTGTCGTTACCCATTTTATAGTTAAAGCCACTAAGTTTGATAACCTTGTCAAGAAAAATCTAATCAACATTGATGAAGGCGTGTTGGACTTTACAGGCATTGATGAAGAGGCTTACGACTGGGCAGGTGCTGCTTATTTTTTGGATAAAACCACTGGGAAAGGCTTTTATCGGTCTTGTGACCCGTCTGATACATCGGTTAGTTGTTATAGCAAGTATTCAACCACGCCAGGAGGATTTACAATACCGCTTGCTGCACAAGGCGAAAAAGGCGAGCCTACCGATCTTGAATGTGGCGAATATTGGGATTTGGTTTTAAAGCCATCCTTGTATATAGACTTCAAGATTAATGAAAATTATAATTATGTATATACCCACGCAACTGTGGATAAACTGTTGCGACTATATCTAACAGGTGAGGAAGATCCAAATGACAAGCCTTGGTATGAAGATATAGCAGATTTTGGCACAGCTTTTGCATCAGACCCTGGTGGATTTGTAATAGCTATCATCGGACAAACTTTTGCTTTTGTTGGCAGTCTAATTGCTGGACTGATTAAAGACCTAAGTATTTACATTACCAAACTAATCATACCCATCACCATTGCCATGACCCAAGCATTGATGATTATATTTTTACCCATTGTCATGATAATTGCGGCGTTTCGAATTGATTTTTTAATCTTCTACGCTATGCTTTACTTCTCAGTGGCATTCACCCAAGTAATCATAATTATTGTGAGCTATTTGCATGAGTTTGTATTGCAAATAACAACCTTAAATAGCAACCTGGGTACTGCTGCAAGTAGGGGTAAAGACAACGCCATGCTCACTGCTGCCGAGCGCTATGCTAGCTCAAATTTTGAGTATTTTTTGATAGATTTTATGATGTTGGGGCTATACGCTGGTGCAATTAGTTTGTGGGTTAATTTATTAAAAATAGCAACTGAAAAAGCTTATGATATAGGCAATCAATCGATGAATGACTTGAATGTAGCAGATAGCTCAATTAATCAAGGAATAGGTGCAATTAAAGGTTCAATTAAATAAAAAAATTAAAAAATGACTAGGTGGATTTATTTGAACCATTTACTTGATCCAGGAGTGTAATAGCCCCCACGACCATCATGAGAAACATGCCCATCTTTATCGGCATAAAGGTTGAGTGGGTCGTATTCAAATCCAGCAGGCTTGTGTTTTTTAGCAGGCTCATTCGCAGCAGCATTGATAGCAGCTTTAATAACAAACTTCAAGCCATCGTATAGTGGTGGCACAATAATCTTAACAATATTCCAAACCAGTTTGCTTAAGTTTTTGGTGAGTTTCCAAGTGTACTGTGCCACTCTTTTAATCAAGTTCTCTTTGATTTCATCAATGACAAAGTCGCTTGCTTGGTTTACTATTTGTTCTTGTGTTGTGTTCATCATGTCTCCTAACCTAATTTACCGATGATTGTATTTAAAATGCTAATTACATAACCAAATCCAACACCTATAATAGTAAAACCTGCCACAGTTAACCAGCGTAAATCTTTAATATCTTTCTTTGTTGCTAACTCTTGATTTTTACCATCAATAGTCTGTGCAATAAAATCGGACTGGGATTTATCCATGCCTAATCTTGTTAATTCATTTGATATTTGTAGTGTGTTCATCATGTTTCCAATTATACCAACAAATTACTAATTAAGCAAATCTGATTGATGTACGTTTTGTTCTTTTTGTGCGGTGCCTATTATAATGAAATGCAAAAACAAAGCAAGACTTTCTGGGTCTTGTTTTACTGGCTATCGTATAATAGACACTAAGTTCAACAATAAAGTTGAATAATATGCGTTTTGGACTTTTAAGGCGATTGGGTGGGTGGTGATTATTATCTTAAAACACCAGGGTTTTATAAACCTTGTGGTAATTCAAAAGCAGGCATTTGTGAAACTTATGATGCATTGCAATTTATAAATCAAGACAAAGCTTATCCTTGTGGTGAAGGCTGGGATTGGATTTATAAACAGCTTAGGGTCGAGTTTAGGGTTGATGAATCTGATGGGTTTAAAGAGATTGAGCGATCGCTTGGGACTGCACACGCCGAGGTCAAGAAAAAACAAGCGGTGCGATCGTTTTTAAAAGCTGAGACATTGATTGACAAGGAAGAGGGCAACCATTGGGGTATTTTAGCGGCTTTAAAATCTGTGGTATCGTGGATAATAGGCATTATTGGCGCAGGAGCAACGTGGCTTTTAAAAACCATTACCACCTACCTGATTACTCTGATTTTACCTTTAGTGCAAGCTTTGCTGTTATTTGTTATTGTGGTTGTGTTGCCAATATTGTTGCCATTCTCAGGATTTAAACCAGCGTTTTTATTTTCAATATTTGCCTCAATGTTCGCTATTCAATTTGTCAGTGTAATTATCGCTGTTATATCAATTATTGATAATGCATTACTTTCTATTTATGCGGCTAATAGTGGTAGTGATAATGCCTTTATGCAGGCTGTGCATATTGCAGGCTCAGGCAAAGGCTTGGAGTTCTTTTTGATAAACCTGCTAATCTTGATATTCTATCTGATTGCGATTAAGATTTGGTTTGGGTTTATGATGCAGTTTGGGGGTGAGGCTACAAAACATATTTCACAATCCATGGATGGAGTAAAAGATATAGGTATTACTGGTTCAGGTATTAGCAATATCACCAAAGGTGCTGGTAAACTTAAGGAATGGCTTTCTTAAGGAATGGCTTTACATAGCACAATCCATGGATGGAGTAAAAGATATGGGAATTGGTAAGGCGGGTTATGATATCGTTAAAAAATAAACGCTAAATACTAAAATAGAAAACTATTATTTGTTTATATAATCTATATCATCATAAAAGCCGCCTGGTGTCATTGGGTCGTAATAGTTGTCATAGTCGTCTTTTTTAGACTCTAAGCTTACCTGATTTGTAACAACCCACAAAACAGCCTTAAAAGCTTGCGCAAACACATCAAGGATAATCTCAAAGCCAGTAACGCCTTTTTTACCCTCTTTGACGTCTTTAATATCTTTAGCAGTACCCACCACGTCTGCGGTGGTAGTGACTACGTTGATTGCTTTACTAATTCCATTTATGTTCATTGTTCATCATGTTTCCAATTATACCAACAAATTACTAATTAAGCAAATCTGATTGATGTACGTTTTGTTCTTTTTGTGCGGTGCCTATTATAATGAAATGCAAAAACAAAGCAAGACTTTCTGGGTCTTGTTTTACTGGCTTGTTAAAATCGCCGGTAAAGCCTACTAATACAATAATAAAGTAGCTTTATTTTGTTATGATGCAAAATAATGTCGCATTTTTACACTATTGTTTAATTCTTGGCATCAAAACACCACACCAACATTTGGTGTGCAAAATCAATACTATTTTTTTAAATTAAGAGATAATGACTTTTATGTTGGGTGGGTCTATCAGTAATGACGACCAGACTGGTGATGCTAATGTTTACGAATATTAGCAGCTGCAGTGAATGAGGTTCAATGAAAATGCTAAATCCTCATTTAACGTTTTTACCAGTTATTCGAGTTATTCGAACACCCAGCACCTTTTTTAAGTGAGAAATAATATGAAAAATACAAATAATAAAAATAATAAAAACAACAATACACTTCTTTTGACTTCTTTTATTGATGGATGTAAATACCAAAAGATGCTATGAAACCATTTTTTAGCTACTACAGGTCTAAATATCGTCTTTGTAAACAAGGGTTCTACCCAGCGCCAAAGCAGGGTAATGTTTATACTCTAACTTACTTGCTAAAACTTAGGCAATATTTTTTTGTCAATTATTTTCCTGACTGAGGCTATTTTAACTGGCGCAAAAGAAAACCGATGTTGCTCACTAATTGCACCAAATTCTGCTAACGCCATAAGATGCGTTTTTGTAGCGTAACCTTTGTGCTGTTTAAGCCCGTACTCAGGATAACGTTTGTCCAACTCAATCATCTGCTGGTCTCGTACTACTTTAGCAATAATCGAAGCGGCCGATATGACTGGCTGGGTTAGATCCCCTTTGATAATTGCCTCACAATTTTCCAAATCTGGACAGTGGTTGCCATCGACCAAAACTTTATGATACTGAGTGTTTAAATTTTCTACTGCACGAATCATTGCCAACAGGGTGGCTTGCAAGATATTCATTTTATCAATTTCTTTGGCACTTGCCTGACCCGTTGCCCAGCTGCATTGCTGGGTAATTTGTGCGTATAGTGTTTTGCGTTTTTTCTCGTTGAGTTTTTTAGCATCCGTCAATCCTAGCAGTTCAAAACCCTTAGGCAAAATCACCGCACCTGCCACCACATTGCCTACTAAAGAGCCCCTACCTGCCTCGTCCACACCAACAATAATCATATGTAAGACTTAATTTTTTGTTCTAAATCGTTAGCTGTAATGAATACAAAAGCCTGCTCGTGTTTAGATTGTTGTAATAATTCTAGTTTTGCCAGTTTTTCCAAGTCTGCCTTTGCAGTTACGTATCCAATCTGGGGCAATATTTTATGTACTACAAAAGTATAGCTTGTGCTTGAATGTTTTAACGCATGCTAAACTAACATCACTTGGTTCGGGTTTAACTTTCCACCTGTAAGGTAAATTCTCAATAAATTTAATACCTGCTGTTGTCCCACCTGCTTTGTATCAATATAGTTAAACAGTCTCGAAATCGCTTTATTGGCAAAATACGTTATATCAATATAAAACAATAACATTGTAGCGCTAACTATCAATCGCCTTGAAACCAATATCGTCTCGATAATAAGCACTATCCCAATTAATTTTTTTAACCAATTCATAAGTTTTGGTTTGGGCATCTAAGAGATTTTCACCCAATGCAGTGGCGCACAGAACACGCCCGCCACTACTAACAATATTATCACCGTCCATCTTAGTGCCCGCGTGAAATACTTTAGCCGTATCGCTGTTACTTGGCAGGGCAATTATTTCACCAGAGGGATACGCATCAGGATAGCCATTTGCCGCTAACACCACGCCCACCGCTGAGCGTTCATCCCACTCAATGTTAGCCTTATCTAGCTTGCCTTGGCTGGCAAGCAAGCAAAGTTCGGCAAGATTAGATTTCAAACGCAACATAATCGGCTGAGCTTCAGGGTCGCCAAAACGACAGTTATACTCCAGTACTTTTGCCTTGCCCTTACTGTCAATCATCAGTCCAGCGTATAAAAACCCAGTATAAACACTACCTTCTGCCGCCATACCTTCAACAGTCGGACGGATGACGCTGTCCATCACAGTTTGAAAAATACTATCAGTCACAACCGGTGCGGGCGAATACGCACCCATGCCGCCTGTGTTGGGACCTTTGTCGCCATTGTCTCGTGCTTTATGGTCTTGTGAAGTTGCCATCGGTAGAATATTTTTACCATCCACCATGACGATAAAACTTGCTTCTTCTCCTGCTAGAAACTCCTCAATCACCACCCGCGAACCCGCCTCGCCAAAGCGATTGCCCTGTAGCATATCATCAATAGCGGCAATAGCCTGTGCCTCAGTATTGGCAATAATGACCCCCTTGCCTGCCGCCAAGCCATCGGCCTTAATCACAATCGGTGTGCCTTTATTCTTGACATAGTCAATCGCACCTTGGGTCTCAGTGAATACGGCATAAAAAGCAGTAGGGATGTGATGGCGCGCTAAAAAATCTTTACAAAATGCTTTGGAACCCTCAAGTTGTGCAGCAGCCTGGGTGGGGCCAAAAACCACTAAACCCTCAGCATTAAAGGCATCCACCACGCCCAACACCAAAGGCTCCTCGGGACCAACAATGGCTAACTCTACTTGATTTTTCTTGACAAAATCAATCAACCCTGCAATATCATCTACTGCAATATTGACATTGTCCAGCTTGTCCTCCAAGGCTGTGCCTGCATTACCTGGAGCAACAAACACTTGGGTTATTTTGTCTGATTTGGCGCACTGCCAAGCCAAGGCGTGTTCACGACCGCCTGAACCAATCACTAAAATTTTCATACTGTTACCCTTGGAATCTAGTTTTAATATATTCGGAGGCCTCAGAAAGACTTAGCACCCTAGATGAATTACCATCTCTAATATAGAAACACTCTTGCTTTTGACCAGAGTTTGATACTTGCGTCAAGAATAAGGGTGTTTTGTACGCGGCTACATCTACCTCACATAACTCTTGGTCATCTATAGTATGAAACTTAATTTTTATGTTAGTCGCTGAAAACTCTGTTGTAAAGTTGACATTAATAAGATTTCTTATATGTAACTCAAAACCGTCTTGATCTGGTTTTTTCAAAGTATTGTAGTCGTATTCTAATCCTAGCATATCACCATTGCCACCAACCCCTATTAATAGTTTTCCACCCTCAGAATTAGACAGAGACGCAATGGTCTTGATAATTATTTCTTCCATTTTTTTGTCTATTTTATTCTCTCTTAAATTCCACCGACAGGTTGATTTAAACTCTAAATTTTCATTCTCACCTTTGTCTATTAGTTCCTGAATGTGCATCTCAACTTTTAGATGTTCATCCGCAGTAGATATATTGCTTAGATATTCATTAAGTTTGTCAGCTAAAAGTACCCTCCTTTGCTCTAAAAACTGCTCATAGTACTTAATATCCCAGAGGGCTTCATTTTCAGGAATGCACTGTAATTTTAGGACGTGCGGATAATTTTGCTGGACATTGCCCAAATATTGCTTAACACCTTGTGCAGATTTACTTCTATTTTCAACGCCTGTAAGAATTGCTCTATTGGTTAATTCCTGAGCCAAGGCATATTGAAATCGGTCATCCATGTCATAATAATCTGAGTCTCTTAATAAAGAATAAGCAAAAATATGATCATTTTCTAGAGTGTATTGCTTACCCATGTTTTTTCTTAAAGTAACGCCTGTACCGAAGCATACTGCACCAATGCTTTTAAAATACCAGGTCATTAAATAAAATAAAGGATGCCTAACGTCTCTACCAGCAAATTCCGAAGGTTTTATTCCTAATGGTCTTTCCTCAGCAAGATTTAATAATAATTGCTCAAAAGGTCCGTCTGCATTATAAATAATACCAATATCTTTATCAAGTTTTTGTGGCAGTTGGCTGATATAACGGTGGCGAATTTGAGAATAATAAAACCATTTAACAATACGCTTAATCTCGCCCTCGTCTAATTTATTATTTGGCTTATTAAAAATATAGGTAATAATTGGAATAAGTGCATATTTTGAGTTAATTTCTTTTGTATGGTCAATATAGGCATGGCTTTTCATAATATTAAAAGTGTAGTCTAGGACAGACCTTTCCAATAATTTCCAAGCATTCTGTATTTTTTCTTTGTTCTTGGCGGTGTGTAGTTTGTCTAGTTTGGAACCTTGTCTATACAAAATGGCAAGTAAAACATAAACAATAAAATCAAGATTGAAAACCCACCCTTGCTCCCCTAATGCCGATAATTTTCTTTTAAATACTGCTCTTGCTTTGGGCCAATAACCTGAAATCTGAGCCAATGCCAGTTCTGCATCTGTCAGACTCACTCCACTAGCATTAACAATATAGAATATGTCTATTGCTTCTTTAATTGATGCCTTAGCAGGAATAATTTGCTCGGCAAAAATATTGTCTTTTATCTTTTCAATTAATACAATATTGCGATAAATTTTATCTTCGTAATCTCTAGATAATCTTTCATTGCTATTTAATGACTCTAACTGGTCTGTTATATCTCGTGGATTAATTTTTCTTTTAAATAAATCTGTAATACTTAGCCATATAGGATTGTCTTTCATTACGCTTTTCTTGTAATATTCAAGATCAAGTGTTTCTATATGGACATATAAATTTCTTGGGTCGTTTAATATTTCTTTTTCTGTGTAATACGGAGGAATATTACCAGTTATCAACATATAAAGCGTTGTGATTCTTTGTTGTCCGTCTAGGATTAACTTGACCGAACCCTGGCTTGAA
The DNA here is from genome assembly GCA_965206195.1 of Gammaproteobacteria bacterium. GTDB lineage: Bacteria > Pseudomonadota > Gammaproteobacteria > PS1 > Pseudothioglobaceae > JAAOIF01. Next base: position 773,582 of record CBDBIZ010000011.1, on the reverse strand, counting down.
CTGTACTGATGACTTCCTTTTAACTCAGGCGGATTATTAGTCTCCCAAGTTAGCATTGTTCCTGTTGGATAGTCTTTAATTAACGAGTTTATCAAATTCTTGGCATCTTTTCTTTTCCATACATACTCCCTTTGAAAGGCAGGGATAAATAATTGTTTTTCATCAATTTTTTCTATGATTTGTGAAATTTTCATCATAATATGTTTTCCTGAATAAAGTTTTTAAATGCCTGATGGGCAACAATATGGGTACCATCGCAATTAAAGGTCATATCCACTGTACTATTAAACAGACCAATGCTAGCACTACGCAAATAATAACCTTCTAAATTTCTCAGCCTCGGCAGGATGCCCAAGATATGCTTTATCTCCTCAACATTGGTCAACGCCACCCCTTTCATACTATGATTACGCGCTTTAAAATCTACCTGCCACCTAGTTGATAGATAGTCAAATATTTTATCTTTAGTCAGCATAGTACAAAGTCGCTTCAAAAATTGGTCTTTTTCTTCCAAGGGTATCTCAACAAAGTTATCTGCAATATACGCTGTGTCCAATAAATCTTGTGCTAGATGCACTTCCATATTAGCTGGGTCAAAAATAGAAAAGGTCTTAACCTCTCCATTATTAAAACCAATACTCAGGCGATGCACCCCTGTACTAAGTAACAAATATTCACAAATCGATAGCACCTCACCTAAATGGTCATCAACCGAGCTATTATGTTTAGGACGGTCATACACGCTTTCCCTTAAATGCTTATCGCCTTTGATGCTTTTTACCAAATGCTTGTCAAAACCATAGCCTACTAAGGCTTTTTTTAGGGCTTTTACACTTGATTGGCTATCATTAGTCATCTTTTTATTAATCCTGCGTTATTAACAATCGTTTTGGGTAAATATTACCGTTATTATAACGACCCAATCCTAAAAACTGATTATCTGGTGTGAATAACTTAACCAATAGTTGTTCATCAAAATCTGTTGAATTATAGGTAATAATACGCCCATATTGTATGTCTTTTGCCTGAATTTTATCCAATTTAATGCTTTTGTAATCTTTTAGTACACTTGCAGTTGATCGTAGATATTTATCTCTATCTTTTGTCTGACACAACCGATCAAAACTCAGTGCTTGGGTAACATCATAATGGGCAAAACCTGTGCGCCTAAGACGACTGACAAAAGCAACATTACCAAGTGAGGCAGCAATATCCTCCACTAGGGTGCGAATATAAGTGCCTTTTGAGCACAACACTTCTATCTCAAAAGCACCCTCGTCAAAACTCAGCAAGGTAAGCTCATCAATGTTAATTGGGCGTTGTTTGCGTTCAACTTCAATACCCTGTCTCGCCAGCTGATATAAGGGTTTGCCGTCTTTTTTAAGGGCAGAATACATGGGTGGTGTTTGTAGATTATCACCCAAAAAGGTTGGTAGCACTCGCTTGATGTCTGTCTCAGTAATGTGTTGATAATCTTGCGATTTGACCACCTTGCCCTCACTATCCGCTGTAGTAGTCTGGCTGCCTAGCTGCCCAACGGCAACATAGCGTTTGTTTGCCCCTAATAAGAATTGTGCTATCTTGGTGGCTTGACCTAAACAGATCGGCAATATCCCACTCGCCAGTGGGTCTAGGCTGCCCGTATGCCCAGCTTTGTTGGCATTAAACAAATGTTTAACTTGTTGTAGGGCGACATTTGAACTCAGCCCAATAGCCTTGTCTAGTAAGACAACCCCATTGATTTCTCTGCCTTTAGAATTGTGTTTTGACACAAGGTTTAAGTTTTAGGGATTGGACAGTAGGTCTTCGATTCTAGCGCCAGTATTAGGCGCAGGATCGAAGATGAATCTCAGTGTTGGCGTGTGGCGAAAACCCAACGTTTTAGACAAACGTGAGCGGAAAAATCCAGCTGCCTTGGCAAGTAATTTATCAATCTCCAGCTCATTTTCCTCAGTAATTGTATAAAAAACTTTGGCACTACTAAGGTCATGACTGGTGAGCACATCAGTGACTCTCACACTTTGCAGTCTTGGGTCTTTGGTGTCTTTTTTGAGCAATAAAACCAATTCTCGACGCATCAATTCATTAATACGTTCTATTCGATAAGACGGTTGTTCTGCCATTAATAGATTACTATAATTACAAACTACGTGCGTGTTCAACACGCTCAAATACTTCAATTTGATCGCCCGCTTGCACATCATTATAACCCGCAACACCGATGCCGCATTCTGTGCCTGATTTAACTTCATTGACATCATCTTTGAAACGCCTAAGCGATTCTAACTCGCCTTCATAAACTACCACACTATCACGCAACACACGAATTGGGCTGTCTTTTCTGACCACGCCTTCTGCTACTATACAGCCAGCAATGTCGCCCAATTTTTGCGATTTAAATACATCCTTCACTGCTGCGATACCAATAATATTTTCGCTTAACTCCGGGCTTAACAAGCCACTCATAATCGCCTTAACATCATCAATGAGATTATAGATAATTGAGTAATATTCAATCCTAACCCCTTCACTGTCAGCGTTCCTGCGCGCAACAGCATCAGCACGAACATTAAAACCAAGCACTAGTGCGCCAGAGGTCGCTGCTAAGGAAATATCTGTATTATTAATACCACCCACACCGCTTGAAACTACTTTTACCCGAACTTCATCAGTTGAAAGCTCTTCTAATGCCTCAACCAGAGCCTGTGCTGAGCCTCTAACATCAGATTTTAATAAGACATTAACGGTAGAAACATCACTTGCTTCCATTTTTTGGAGAAAATCTTCCATTTTTGATGCTTGTTGGTTTTGCAATTCAGCCTCGCGCTGTTTGATTTTTCTAAAATTAGCCACCTCTCGCGCTTTACGCTCAGACTCTACCACCAGCACTTCATCACCAGAATTTGGCACTCCAGACAAGCCCAGCACTTCTACTGGCATCGAAGGCCCGGCTGATGTAAGTATTGCGCCAGTATCATCAATAATTTGCTTGACTTTGCCATATTCAAAACCAGCAATCACAATATCGCCTTTCTTTAAAGTGCCTGATTGCACCAAAACGGTGGTTACCTTACCACGGCCTTTTTCAAGGCGCGCTTCTAATACAGTGCCATTTGCTGGTGCCTCAACCACAGCTGAAAATTCTAACACTTCAGCTGTGAGTGAAATAGCGTCTAATAGTGCATCCACCCCCTCGCCAGTATGTGCTGATACGCCTAGCATCATCACATCACCGCCCCATTCTTCTGAAATTACATCATGAGTTGACAACACTTGTTTAATCTTATCAAGATTTACCCCTTCTTTGTCAATCTTATTAATCGCAACAACCATTGGCACGCCTACTGTTTTTGCATGTTTGATAGATTCAATCGTTTGTGGCATTACCCCGTCATCTGCTGCCACCACCAAGATAATAATATCCGTGGCATTCGCACCACGAGAACGCATTTGTGAAAAAGCTGCGTGCCCTGGGGTGTCAATAAAAGTAATGGTCTTACCATCTGAACTCACCTGGTAAGCACCAATATGCTGCGTGATACCGCCTGCCTCACCATCAGCCACTTTGACTTTAGTTTGGCGAATATAGTCTAATAACGAGGTCTTGCCGTGATCAACATGCCCCATAACCGTTACCACAGGTGGTCTTGGGCTCTCATCACCAGTTGGTTTTGATTTTTCAATAAGCCTGTCTTCAACGTTCTCTTGGACACTAGCAATGCCTTTGTGTCCCATCTCTTCTACCACTAATAATGCGGTGTCTTGGTCAATCACATCATTCAAAGTTACCATCACCCCCATACCCATCAATACTTTAAGCACTTCACCAACTTTGGTGGTCAATTTTTGTGCTAAGTCAGTAACTTTAATGTTGCCAGGAATGGCAACTTCGTGCACAACTCTCTCAACTGGCTTTTGAAAACCATGTTGGGCTTGTTCTTCTTGAATCTTTTGTGACAGGCGAGTTCTGTCTTTCTTTTTGAGTTTGCGTTTGGTTTTGTGAGCAACATGTAATTGTTTACGAGGACTATCATTATTATTTGGCGCGCTACGCAAGCGTTTTGGTTTCTTATCTTTGCCAGGCACTGTTTTTTTACTATCGGCTTCTTGCGCTTTTTGTTTAACCTGTTGCTGCTGGGTTTTATGGGCTTGTTCTTGCTCTTTTTGTAAATGTATCATTTCAATACGCTTAGCATCTTGTTTTAATAACTTTTCATCAGCAGCATGCCCAGCCTCTAATGCATGTTGAGCCTTAATAGCTGCTTCGTTATCAATAGCTTCACTGGTCTGAACAGTGGGTTTTTTAACGCGTTTTTTCTTAACTTGGATCTTAATACCACCGCTAAAGCTGGCACTTGTTTTACTGCTAGGCTGTCTAGAGACCGATATACTAGGTTTGCCACTTGAGCGCTTAGATAGGCTAGCCATTAAAATTTTTCGTTCCTCAGTAGAAATTTCAGAATCGGCATGTTTGCCACCAACGCCAGCATTTGCCAAAATAGCAATAACTTCATCTGCGGTCTTTTTCAGTGATTTAGATAAGGTTTCAACTGTATGTGCCATAGTGTTTGCCTATATTTCTACGCGAGAATTTGCTGTCAAAAAAATACAAAAATCTGTTTTAATCAAACCAACCTTCATTTTCTCTGGCTGTCATAATGACAGCTGATGCTTGGTCTTTGTCCATGTCGTGAATGTCTAACAACTCATCAATTGAGAGTTCTGCTAAATCATCCACGGTAGCAATATCAGCCTCAATCAACGCTTGTGCAAAATCTTGGCTAACCCCTTCAACACTCATCAATATCTCAGAGGATTCTGCGTCGCCTAAGGCTTGTACTAATTGCGCATCAGAGGCACGCTCTTGTAATTCTACAACCATGCTGGTGTCAAACTCTTCAATACTTTCTAATGTTGAGGCGTCTGCATCCGCTACTTCGTCGATACTGCCAAAACCCTCTTCAATTAACACGTCAGCCACTTCAGAGTCAACACCCAGTTGCTCAGCTAGCTTTTCACTGATTTTTTGATTTTCTTCGATTTGTTTATCGTCCGACTCACTAACCGACATCACATTCAGCTTCCAACCAGTTAAACGCGACGCTAGCTTAATATTCTGACCGCCACGACCAATCGCAAGTGCTAATTGATCTTCTTCAACTGCAATGTCCATTGAGTTTTTACCTTCATCAACTACAATTGAACTAACTTTAGCTGGTGCCATGGCGTTGATAACAAATTGTGCTGGGTCTTCGTCCCACAAAATCACATCAACACGCTCGCCATTCAGCTCATTTGACACTGCCTGCACGCGCGAACCGCGCATACCGATACAAGAGCCAATCGGGTCGAGACGTTTGTCCTTGGCCCTGACTGCTAATTTTGAGCGCAAACCTGGGTCGCGACTGCCGCCCATAATTTCAATTACCCCCTCGGAAATCTCTGGCACTTCCATTGCAAATAATTCAATCATCATTTCTGGCGCAGTGCGACTGAGAAAAATCTGCGCACCGCGCGGGGTTGACTTAACCTCTTTAATATAAGCTCTGAGGCGGTCGTTTTTGCGAATCGATTCATTTGGAATTAAATCAAACTTAGCAATCATGCCATCAACGCCACCCATATCGATATACGCATTGCCGCGATCAATACGTTTCACTGTTGCCATAATTACTTCACCGACACGTTGAGTATAATCTGTAACAATTACTTCTCTTTCGGCTTCGCGTACTTTTTGAATAATCACTTGTTTAACAACTTGTGCAGCAATGCGACCAAACTCTTCAGTTTCTATCGGCTCACGCTTAAAACTATCGACCGCAATGCCGCCTGCATCTTTGGCGTAGATATGTAGCTCTGGGTCAAATTCCGTACCATTATCATCAACAAACGATTCACCGTTCTCAATCACCATCCATTGTCTAAAAGTATGAATCTCGCCTGTTTGTCTGTCAATATCGACATGGGCATCAATATTATTGCGCTTTTTAGTTGCGACTGCAAGTGCTTCTTCTAAAGACTCAAGTACGTCTTCCTGAGAGATGTTCTTCTCGTTAGAAATCGCCTCAACCATCAAAAATAATTCTTTATCTTTCACACTTCTCTCCTAAAAAACGGCAACCAAATTCGCCTTTTCAATCAAATCAATATCCAATGTTACTCGCTCTAATGCTGTTACCAATTCAATACTATTGTCTTTATCGCTCACACTGCTAATCGTACCGTTAAATTTTCTCTGTCCTGCTATGGGTCGCAGCAGTCTGAGTTTAATATCATGGCCTAAAAAGCGATGGTAATGCCCAATGTGAAATAAAGGATGCTCTATGCCAGGTGACGACACCTCTAAATTATACTGACCAGCAATCGGGTCTTCCACATCAAAAATACTACTTATTTGGCGAGATACTGCCTCACAATCACTCAGCCCAATACCCTCATCTGCATCAATATAAACCCTAACAATGCTGCGCCTACCATTGGCAACATATTCAACACCGACCAACTCATAACCCAAGCCTTGTACGCTGGGAGAGATTAGATCAATAATTTTGTCAGTATTTCTTGCCATTTAAATGCTTTAAAAATAACCCTATTAAGGACTAAAAACCCCCTAAAAAGGGGGTCTAAAAAAATTCTTAATCCGAATACAAGTCGCATTTTGCGTACCCTAATTCAAATTCAAAACTTGGTAGCGGGGACAGGATTTGAACCTATGACCTTCGGGTTATGAGCCCGACGAGCTACCAAACTGCTCCACCCCGCACTATAAAGGCAGCTATGTTACGCGTTTATTGTGTGATTGTCCAGTAAAAATTAAGCAGGCAATTTATAATGAATAACATGAAGCCTATTAAAGTTGCAATATTGATGGATGATATTGCTAATATCAACCCAAAAAAAGACTCCTCATTAGCGATGATGTTAGAAGCACAACGGCGCAACTGGGAAATTTATACTTTTGATACAACAGATTTGTTTGCAAAAAAAGACTACGTTTTTGCAAACGCCTCAAAAACCCAAGTTGTTGATAATCCCAACGCGTGGTTTAACAAAAAACTGTCCAAAGTTATTGCGCTTGCTGAGTTTGATGTCATCTTAATGCGTAAAGATCCGCCATTTAATATGGACTATGTTTATGCCACTTACCTATTAGAGCAAGCTGAAAATACAGGTGTGTTGATTATTAATAAGCCTCAATCCTTGCGCGATGCAAATGAAAAGCTGTTTGCATTAAACTTTGCCCATTGTATGCCTAAAACCTTGGTGAGTAACAACCAAAACCAGCTCAAGTCTTTTATTGAGGATCAACGAATAGCCGTGGTTAAACCGTTAGACGGCATGGGCGGGCATAATATTTTCAAATTTAAAACAGGGGATAGTGAAATGGATTCGACGTTAAGACGCCTAACAAACAACGAAAAGCGCCCAATTATGGCACAGGAGTTCTTAACTGATATTGCCAAAGGCGACAAGCGCATTCTCTTAATTAACGGTAAGCCAATTGATTATGCACTAGCTAGAATGCCTGTTAAGGGTAGTTTTAAAGGCAACTTAGCGGCGGGTGCTATTGGCGTTGGTCAGGCACTAAGTATGAGAGATTATTGGCTTTGTGAACAAATTGCTCCAACCCTTAGAGCCAAAGGTTTACTATTTGTTGGGTTGGATGTAATTGGCGACTACATTACCGAGATAAATGTTACCAGTCCAACTTGTATTCGCGAGTTAGACGCACAATTTGGCTTAAATATTGCCAGTGAGTTGTTTGACGTTATTGAACAAAAACTAGGCGAACGAGCAAAAAACCCAACACTACAGCAGCTAAAGACAACACCAGATTAAGCGTAATATTTAACCCAGCTTGCCAATAATGTTGGGCTTGAAAAAATTGTAATGTTTCTAACGAAAAGGTAGAAAACGTGGTGAGTGAGCCGCACAAGCCAACTAATAATAACAAGCGATAAGCCTCTGACAATAAAGCCCTTTCCAAAATCACTACTAACAATATTCCTGCAACAAACGAGCCAATCACATTGGCAAGCAAAGTTGCGTATGCAAAGCCGCTGCCCCACAGTTGTACACTCCAAATACCTAAATAGTACCGCATTGATGCGCCGATGGTGGCGCCAATGGCAATGGTAAAGATAGTGGTTAACATGGTCATTTTTGTCTTAATTGTTTTAGTTTTTCTTTGATTTTAATCTCTAAACCGCGCTCTGTTGGCTGGTAATATTGTTGTTCACCCAAATCATCAGGAAAATAAGTCTGCCCTGTGGCTAACGCCTCTGGCTCGTCATGAGCGTAACGATAGCCTCTACCATAGCCTAAATCATTCATCAGCCCAGTCGGGGCGTTACACAAATGCTTAGGTACAGGCAAATCACTGGTTAATTTTGCCTCGCTCAACGCTTGGTTAAACGCTCGATAAAGCGCGTTAGATTTTGGCGCCACAGCGCAATACACTGCCGCTTGTGCAATCGCACGATTGCCTTCTTTATCGCCCACACGTTCAAACACTTGCCAGGCGTTTAGGGTAATTTCTAATGCACGTGGGTCGGCATTGCCAATATCTTCGCTGGCAATTGCTAATAACCTTCTAGCAATGGTTTTAACATCACAACCACCCACCAACATTCTTGCCATCCAATATAGGGCGCCATCGGGTGAAGAACCGCGTACCGATTTATGAAAGGCAGAAAGTTGCTGATAAAAAACATCGCCACCCTTGTCAAACACGCTGATTTTATCTTGTAATAATTGCGCAATTGAAGGTACATCTAATTTATCCAGCTTAGCCAGTGCAATTTGCTCTACAATATTAATCAAACGTCGTGCATCACCACTGCTGGCATTAATAATGCTTGATTTTGCTATGTTGTTTTTAAGTGGCAATGCAACATGTTTTAGCGCACGGTCTAATATTTGATTAAGCTCTGTTGAACTTAGCGGGTTTAGCACATACACACTCAAACGAGAAAGCAGCGCGTGATTAAGCTCAAACGATGGATTCTGCGTGGTAGCACCAACCAGGATTATCAACCCAGATTCAATATGTGGCAAAAACCCATCTTGCTGAGCCTTATTAAAACGATGAATTTCATCCACAAATAAAACGGTTTGTTTGCCAATACTTTGAAACTTTTTAGCTGCTTCAATTACCACTCGAATCTGTTTGATTCCGTCTAACACCGCGCTAATTTGGACAAAATACCCGTCAACATATTTGGCGATAATGCGTGCCAAAGTGGTTTTACCTGTCCCTGACGCACCCCACAAAACCATTGAGTGTAGCTGTTGATTGTCAAGCGCTTGCCTGAATGGGTGAGTAGTGCTTAGCAAATGTGACTGCCCAAAAAAATTATCCAGTGTTTGTGGTCGTAGGATTTCTGCTAAGGGTTTTGATAAGGGTTTCATAGGTTAATTTTTACCACTTTAAAGTCATGCTGTTGACCAAAAATCAACACCGCTGATAAATTTAATTGCCGAGCCAAAGCAATTGCCTTTTTACTGCCCATTGCCATCATTGCAGTTGCATAAGCATCCGCCATCATTGTTTGTGGGTGTAGCACACTAACCGAGGCGAGGTCAGTATTAACAGGCAAGCCAGTACTTGGGTTAAGGATGTGCATATAACGCTTGGTTTGCCAAATAAAATAATTACGATACCCTCCCGAGGTAGCAATCGCTTGATTGTTCAGTTTAATTACAATCGGCTCAGCTTTGTGAGGATGCTCAATACCCAGCGTCCAATCTCTATTAGCATTCTTGCCACGGGTAGCAACCTCGCCGCCAATTTCCACTAAAAAATGCTGGCTGTTGTTGCTCATCAGTAATTTAGCAATTTCATCAAGTCCGTAGCCTTTGGCAATCGCGGATAAGTCAATATGAATATCCTTGGTTTTTTTAACCCGCCCGTTTTTTAACTCTAAATATTTAATAGAGCTGTTTTTTAACGCTTCACTGATTTGGGCTAGGCTGGGTTTTTGTTGAACTACAGCGACTCCAAAGCCCCAAATATCAAGCAAACGTCCAATGCCAGGGTCAAAATAACCGTGAGTCTGCTGATAAATTGCTTGCGACTTGCTCAATAAAAAAAATAATTCATCTGAGACGACAAGCCACTGGTTAATCGGTTTTTGATTAAGTAAAGACAGTTCTGAATTAGGATCCCAGGTTGAAAATATGGCGCTAATGCGTCCCAGCCTATCTTCAATTTGTTGTCGTGATAACGGCTTTCCGTCGATCTGCTGGATGCCGTAAGTGGTGCCCATGGTGGTGCCACGTATGGTATCAGTTGGCGTATTAATACAGGCACTGAGCAACAAAAGCACCAATGGGGTGAGGTATAATTTTAATATGTTTCGTTTCATACTCTTATTGCTTATTGGTGTCTCGGTTTTGACAGCTTTTGCAACTAACGCCACGCCAGATGATACCAAAGTGGTGTTTAACCAACAGGATTTTGAAGCCTTTTTAACAGATATTCGCACCCTAGCAAGACGACAAGGCATATCTGAACAGACGTTAGACGAGGCTTTTATAGGGCTAACGCCCGATTCAAAAGTTATTCAATATGACCGCAATCAAGCAGAGTTTAGTGTTAATTTTTGGCGTTACCTAACCTCTAGGGTCAGCCAAACACGTTTAGAAAAAGGCCAGCTTAAACTACAAGAAAACCAAGGCTTACTAGCTAAAGTCTATCAAAAATACGGGATACCGCCCGCAATTTTAGTGGCATTTTGGGGGTTAGAAACCAATTATGGCAAACACGTTGGCAAAATGAATCTAGTGCGTTCATTAGCAACACTGAGTTTTGATTTACGACGGCGTGATTTTTTTACCCGCGAATTATTAACTCTACTCAAACTAATCGATTCAGGTAAGTTGCCACCAAATGTTGGGGGCTCATGGGCAGGTGCGATGGGTAGTACCCAATTTATGCCCAGTAATGTTGCCGCTTATGCGATTGATAATGACGCTGATGGCATGCTTGACCTGTGGAACAGTCTGGAAGATATTATGCACAGCAGCGGCAATTTCCTTGCTCATATCGGCTGGCATAGGGGTGAAAAATGGGGGCGAGAAGTTATCATAAAGTCTGATTTTGACTTTTCCTTAGCAGGCCTAAAAACCAAAAAAAGCGTCAATGAGTGGCAAGTGTTAGGCGTGCGGCGTGTAAATGGTGATGATTTACCAAATTCAAACATCTCCGCGTCGCTACTATTACCAATGGGATTTCAAGGCCCTGCATTTTTAGTGTATCGTAATTTTCATGTTATTTTGCGCTGGAATCGCTCTATTTTATACGCGCTGTCAGTCGGACATTTGGCTGATAAATTGATTAACAACCAAGCATTATCTGCCAGACCAATTAAAGAGCCATCACTTAGTCATGGCAACATTTTAACCATACAAACCAAACTTGGTGAATTAGGCTTTGATGCTGGGGTACCTGATGGCATTTCTGGCCCAAAAACACGTGCAGCTGTCCGTGCTTATCAAACACAAAACCAACTGCCTGTTGATGGCTATGTTGGCTACCAGCTATTTCAACACCTAAATGGGCATTAACACCTATCTTGGCTTTGATGTAGGCACCAAACGCACTGGCGTTGCTATTGCAAACAGCCTAACTCGTCAAGCTAGCGGCATTGAAGTTGTTACCCACCACAATAACGGCTCGACCAACTGGAAGGCGTTTGACCACATAATTAACGCGCATTCGATTGATTTGTTTATCGTGGGGCTGCCCTTAGATAAAGACGAAACAGACCAAGAAATGAGTTTTATTGCCAAATCATTCGGGCGTAAATTAGCTAAAAAATACGGTATTGAGGTCGTCTTTGTGAATGAATATTTATCTTCCAGCCAAGCCAAAAAAAACTTAAAATACAGCCATCATCATAAAAACGCAAATCGCGGCGAAGTTGACAAGCAATCCGCACAACTCATACTACAAACTTGGATACATGAGCAACAATATTGATAATTCGATTCAACTCAATCAAAATGGTCAATTAATCCATTTATTAGGCCTTGAAGGTCTGTCCAAACAACATTTAACCCAAATTCTTGATAAGGCCGACCACTTAATTGATGAGTCCGGCAACTTGAAAAAATCCAAAGCACTAAATAATATGTCGGTAGCAAATTTATTTTTTGAGCCTTCGACTCGCACGCGAAACACCTTTGAAATCGCAGCCATGCGTAGTAGTGCAAACATCATCAATGTTGACCTAGCAAATTCAGCACTCAAGAAAAACGAAGCCTTGTTAGATACTATGCACACACTCAAGGCAATGCAAATTAGTATGTTTGTAATGCGCCATAAACAAAACGGTCTAGCGCACCATGTGGCAAAAAATATACCTAGTGTCTCTATTTTAAATGCAGGTGATGGTACCAACGCCCACCCCACGCAAGCGTTATTAGACATGCTCAGCATTCGCCAGCACAAACAAGCCTTTGAATATCTATCGGTTGCCATTGTCGGTGATATTACCCATTCGCGGGTTGCCCACTCAAATATCCAAGCACTCAAAACCCTAGGCACAAAAGACATTCGCCTGATTGCGCCCCAAGGCTTACAATATGAAACACAATGTGCAAATGTGCAATGTTTTAATTGCATTGAAACAGGACTCAAAGATTGCGACGTTATCATCGTACTTAGGCTACAAAAAGAACGCATGTTGGCAGCTGAGATTCCAAACAAACAAGACTACTTTGATAATTACGGTCTAACTGCCGAGCGTCTAGCGCTTGCCAAGCCTGATGCAATTGTAATGCACCCTGGTCCCATTAATCGCGGGGTTGAAATTGACTCATCAGTTGCTGATGGTGCACAATCGGTTATTTTGCAACAAGTAACCAATGGCATTGCTGTGCGTATGGCAGTAATGGAAATTCTAGCGGGTAGGCTTTGAGTCTTACACAATGATGAACAATCTAATTGATTATGGTCAAGTAAAAACACTGCTATATGCGCTTAATACGGATGATACCATTGCCTCAGCACATGGAATTTTATGCGGTTTTGCCTGTGTCAAACCAGACCTATTGCTAGATGACTGGTTGGATGAAATCCTAGTCAGTATCAATCTTAACAACCCCGATGAAAAGTCTGCCCACCAGCAACTAGCACAAATCTACAACAACACGCTATCGCAACTTAACGATGCGACACTAAATTTTCAACCACTAATTGCCGATGAAAGCTACACGCTTAGAGAACAGGCTGACACCTTAATTCAATGGTGTCAGGGGTTTTTGACTGGTTTAGGCTTATGCAAAATTAGTACCAATGACGAAGAGGTGTTGGAGATGATTAAAGATTTTAACGAAATTTCTAAGCTGGACACCAACATGCTTGATAATGAACAAAATGCACACGATTTAAGCGACGTTATCGAGTTCGTACGCATCGGCGCCTTACTAATTCAAGAAACCCTACAACCTTCAAAACAAAACTATATCTCGCCAGAGGCTTTGCACTAAAATTTTTCAACTAATTGCTGTATTAAAAGCAGTCAAGACAACAAGCATACAATGCGTGGCAAAATTTAAAAAAACCGCTCAAATTGTCTTGACTTTAATTATTTTGTAGGCGGTTTATGGTTTTATGCAACAGCCCGATAACACTTAACAGTAGTAGTAGCGCAACTACGTTGTGTAATACCGCTATCACTATTGGCAACGACAACAATACATTTAGAATGCCCAAGGTAATTTGCATTGCCAGTAAAACACCAATTAAAGTCAGATTCAATTTTAGCATTTGATAATTTCTAAATAAATAAATCAGCACTGCGATACATACTGTTGTGGCCAGTGCGCCAATACGGTGCATCATTTGAATGGCAGCGCGCGCTTGATTTTCCAATACGCCATATTCATAATCCGTGCCAATGGGCCCCCAGTAAAGCGCTCTGGCAAAATCCATCTCTGGCCACCATGAACCTAAACAAGTAGGAAACTGCTCGCCACAGGAAAGTGCGGCGTAGTTAGTGCTGGTCCAACCGCCTAAAATAATTTGTATACTCAGCACCGTCAAAACACCAATTAATAGCAACTTATGGCGTTTTGAGATGGCTTGGTAAGTGGCAGGCTCAGTACTTTGATTAAACAGCATCCAGCCCAGCAACGCCGTGGTGATAAAGCCCCCCAGCAGATGTGCAGTTACAATGCCTGGATGTACCAGTAGTGTTACCGTCCACATGCCAAATGCGCCTTGCAGCATCACAAAAAAGACGCTAAAACTAGGCAAAAACATTGGTTGACGGTAGTGAGTCCTACCCTTTAACGCCAACAAGAATAACACAATAATGACCAAGCCAAGCGCAGACGCTGCGTAACGATGTATTACTTCTTTCCAGCCTTTGACAGCCTCTAATGGACGCTCAAATCCTTTAATTTTGCTACCGTCTGCTACGTCTGGCACCCCAAATTGACCATAGCACAACGGCCAGTCTGGACAACTTAGCCCCGCATTACTAAGGCGTGTGTACGCCCCAAGTACCACCACAATAAGCGCCAAAATGATCGAGATTTGCAGCAACTTGCTAAACATAAAATATGGGTTAATGCGTCATTTCAATAATTGAATGGCAGTATTTTAATACTTTAATACTTATTAAATTGAATAAACCTTAATTAATTCCAAAAAATTAAAGGTATAATTTTGAAAGTTTTTTGGCATTTCGGGCGTCAAGAGGTGCAATATTTTTTATTTGGAGGATTTATGAAAAGATTGACAAGGCTTGTGAGCACGCTAGTCGGTATACTTGGCATAACGTCAACCAGCGTTTTGGCTGAGTACGGGTTCAATATGACCGAGGGCGTAACCTCGATTAGTCGTGATATTTATGGACTACATATGATGGTATTTTGGGTCTGTACCATAATTGCTGTGGTTGTGTTTGGTGCGATGTTTTACTCTGTATTTGCACATAGACAGTCTAAAGGACACAAGGCAGCTAATTTCCATGAAAGCACCAAAGCAGAATTTCTTTGGACTGCTATCCCAATCCTTATTTTAGTTGGTATGGCAATTCCTGCTTCTAAAGCACTGATTGACCTAGAAGACACCTCCAAGGCTGAAATGACGGTTAAGATTACTGGTCATCAATGGAAGTGGCAGTATGATTATCCTAAGGAAGACATTAGCTTTATTTCAAATCTAGCACAATCCTCTAAAGATGCAATTAGAGGCACAGACGCACAACGTGCATCACTAGACAATTATTTACTTGAGGTTGATAAACGTTTAGTATTGCCAGTTGACACTTCAGTTCGTTTTCTAGTTACTTCAAATGATGTGATTCATAACTGGTGGGTACCAGCATTTGGCGTAAAACAAGATGCCAACCCTGGCTTTATTAATGATGCGTGGGCGAAAATTGACAAGATTGGCACTTACCGTGGTCAATGCGCTGAACTTTGTGGCAAAGATCATGGGTTTATGCCAATTGTGGTTGATGTGGTCTCTAAGGCGGATTATAAAAAATGGGTAGCTGGAGAACAAGCACAAAAAGCAGCAGTAACAGCCAGTGCGACAAAAACTTGGTCTAAGGCAGACTTAATGGCAAAAGGTAAGAGTGTTTATACAACCAACTGTGTGGCTTGCCATCAGGAAAATGGGCTTGGTCTGCCTCCTGTATTCCCACCAATCAAAGGCTCGAGGATCTCCAATGGTCCAGCACCAGACCATATCGGTATCGTGCTTCATGGTAAGGCAGCGATGCCAGCATTCAAGATACTCAATGATGTTGACCTAGCAGCAGTTATTACTTATGAACGTAATGCTTTTGATAATACTGGCAGTGTTGTGCAGCCAGCGGATGTTAAATCTGCACGTTAAATTAGGACACAGGAGAAAATATTATGACAACAGCAACAGCAACTATTCACGATGAGCATCATCACGGCCCTGAAAGCGGCATAATGAGATGGATTAAAACCACTAACCATAAAGATATTGGCTCGCTTTACATGTGGTTTGCATTCGCCATGGTTCTAATTGGCGGTGCAATGGCGATGGGTATTCGGGCTGAACTGCTTCAGCCTGGCTTGCAATTGATGGATCCGCAATTTTTCAATCAGCTGACTACAATGCATGGTTTAATCATGGTGTTTGGTGCGATTATGCCGGCTTTTGTTGGTTTGGGTAACTGGCTGATTCCAATGATGGTAGGCGCGCCTGATATGGCACTACCGCGAATGAACAACTGGTCTTTTTGGGTTTTGCCGTTTGCTGGCGGCATCTTGCTTAGCACTTTCTTCATGGAGGGTGGCGCACCAGCTTTTGGCTGGACGTTCTATGCACCGTTATCAACAACGTTTGCGCCAGACAGTACTGACTTCTTTATTTTTGCCATCCATTTGTTAGGCTTCTCATCGATTATGGGCGCGATTAACATTATTGCAACGGTGCTGAATATGCGTGCACCTGAGATGAAGTTAATGGACATGCCTTTGTTTGTATGGACTTGGTTAATTACTTCATTTTTGCTAATTGGGGCAATGCCAGTATTGGCAGGTGCGGTAACTATGATGCTTACAGACCGTAACTTTGGTACGGCGTTTTTCGATGCAACTGGTGGTGGCGACCCAGTCATGTTCCAACATATTTTTTGGTTCTTTGGTCATCCTGAGGTATATATTATGATTTTGCCAGCCTTTGGTGTGGTGTCTCATATTATCCCGACTTTCGCTCGTAAGCCGTTATTTGGCTATTCCTCTATGGTTTATGCGACTGCGTCAATCGCATTTTTATCATACATCGTCTGGGCGCATCATATGTTCCTAACTGGTATGCCAGTAGCAGGCGAGTTGTACTTTATGTATGCAACCATGTTAATCGCCGTTCCCACCGGGGTGAAGGTGTTTAACTGGATTGCTACTATGTGGCGTGGCTCTATGACATTTGAGACACCCATGTTGTGGGCAGTATCATTTGTATTTTTATTTACGATTGGTGGCTTTTCTGGTTTGATGTTGGGTATTGCGCCAGCCGATATTCAATATCACGATACGTATTTTGTGGTAGCGCATTTCCATTATGTATTAGTAACAGGCGCGTTATGGTCAATCATTGCAGCAGTATTCTATTGGTTGCCTAAGTGGACTGGCAGAATGTACAACGAAGGCTTGGCAAAAATACACTTTTGGTGGTCGGTTATTTCAGTCAACGTATTGTTTTTCCCACAACACTTCTTAGGTCTTGCAGGTATGCCACGTCGTATTCCTGATTACGCATTACAATTTGCGGATTTCAATCTGATTTCTTCGATTGGTGCTTTTGCTTTCGGCGCGTCATTTATCCTATTAACTTATATCGTAATTGATTGTATTCGTAACGGCGAGCCAACAACTTCACGCCCTTGGGAGGGTGCCAAAGGTCTGGAGTGGACTTTAGCATCACCAGCACCTTATCACAGTTTTAATGAAGCGCCATCAAGAAAATTGATTGAACAAGAGTCCCAACATTCTTAATGGATAAAAATAAACGAGGCGCTGTAATTACTGCAATAATTGTAGGGGTCGTAGCAATAGGAGTATTTGTAGCAACCATCGCGTTATACGGCTCTGGCGGTTAAATGAAACGAAAAGAGATAACAAAAGGGTTTTGGATTAAGTTGGTCTCAGCACCAATATTAATGTTTGCTTTTGCTTATGCAATGGTGCCTATTTACGATGTTTTGTGTGAAATCACTGGGTTTAATGGCACTACTGGCAGAGTTGAGACTGAACAAGCGTATGTGGTTGATGAAAATCGCAAGGTTGAGGTGAGTTTTTTTGCCATGACCATGGGCGGTTTTCCGGTGCAGTTTGGACCCAAGGTGAGTTCAATGGACGTAGTGCCGGGTAAGTTTTACACCACCAGCTACGTTGCCAAAAACAACACTGATAAAGTGGTGGTTGGTCAGGCGATACCGAGTGTTGCACCAACAGATGCAGCGCTTCACTTTAAGAAGTTAGAGTGTTTTTGTTTTAATAAACAGGTGTTTAAGCCGCGTGAAGAGGTTGAGATGACGTTGAGGTTTGTGGTGGAGCCAGAATTGGATAGGCGTATCGAAGATATTAGCTTATCCTATAATTTTTTTAAACTTGAGAGTTGATAAAGCGAGGAAAAACAATGAAAGATGAACAAGCATATTACGTACCAGACGGTACTTATTGGCCAATTATTGGCTCGGTCGGAGTAGCGACGCTATTTATAGGTTTTGCCAATCAAATGCACGGCGTTAGTTGGGGTGGCTCAGCCATGGCATTAGGTTTCGCAATTTTGGTGTTTATGATGTTTGGCTGGTTTGGCCAAGTGGTGTATGAGAGCACTAATGGTATTTATAACAAACAAGTGGATCGCTCGTTTCGTTGGGGCATGAGTTGGTTTATCTTTTCTGAGGTGATGTTTTTTGCTGCTTTTTTTGGCGCATTATTCTACGCCAGGGAGCTTTCGGTTCCTTGGTTGAGTGGCGAGGGTAACAATGTCTTTACCCCTGAGTTATGGAATGGTTTTAAAGCAGGTTGGGACCAGATTGCCTTTAGTACACCAGGTGCAGTTTTGCAGTCAGGCGTTGAGGTTTCAGTGCCCACCAAGTTGGTCGATACTTGGGGTCTGCCAGCACTTAATACTGCCTTGCTGTTATTATCAGGGGTAACTCTAACTTTTGCGCACCATGCGCTGCGCGCAGGTCATCGCAACCAGATTGTATTTTGGCTGGTAGCAACCATTGTACTGGGTGTGGTATTTTTAGGCTTCCAAATTGCTGAATACGGCCATGCTTATCAGGATGGTTTGAAATTAACCTCTGGTATTTATGGTTCAACTTTTTATATGTTGACTGGCTTTCACGGCTTTCATGTAACGGTTGGTGCTATCATGCTCGCGGTGATTTTATACCGCGTACAAAAAGGCCATTTTAATGCCGACAACCATTTTGGTTTTGAAGGGGTTGCTTGGTATTGGCATTTTGTGGATGTGGTATGGTTGGGGCTGTTTGTTTTCGTCTATTGGCTATAGCCTTGCCATAACTAGCCTTTTAAGGTTCACAATATAATAAACCCATCTTTTTATATATAATTAAGGCTCCAATAAAGGGTCTTTTTTTACTAGAATGAATCGGGAAACTTGATGACAGAAGTATTCGTAGTGATAATTATCATCGCCATTCTAGCGGCATTAGGGTTGGGTTTAATTGGCCTAGTAAAAGGTGGTAAACAAGGCTCGGATAAAATGTTCAAATCATTAATTAGCCGTGTTGCGCTATCGGTATTTTTATTCTTACTGGTATTATTTGCTGGCTATATGGGCTGGATTGAGCCAAATACTGTTGTGTTTGATGCACCAACACATAAATGATTAAGCGCGCCATTATACTGCCAGGGGTTTTAATTCTAATTACTCTGTGGGGACTGTTGTCGTTAGGCTTTTGGCAGCTTGATAGAGCTGATGAAAAACGTGCGATTGAAAGTGTGATTATCAAAGCACAAAGCCAAAGTGCCAAATCAGTTTCGACGGGCGACCTAATCAATAAAGAGCATCATCAGGTTTTACTCAAAGGGCGTTATGACACAGACAAGCAATTTATTTATGACAATCAAACCAAAGCCAGTAATGCTGGTTATTACGTGCTAACGCCTTTTATCTTGGGTGATAAAAACGTTGTTTTGGTAAATAGAGGCTTTGTGCCTTGGTTTGGCAATCGTGCTAAATTGGCTGATATTGAGGTTGGTAATTCTCAAACTACCATCAAAGTCAAATTAATTAAGCCCAAACAGCGTATTCAACTCAAAAAGCAAGGTGTTGGTAGTGGTTTTCCCATGTTAATTCAATCACTTGATTTAAACCAGATATCGCAATTATCAGGCTACCAGATTATTCCTATGTTGGCGCAGCTTGAAGTAGGAGAGAAGCACGGTTTTTACCGTAACTGGCAGCCTTTTTATGGTTCGGTTGATAAGCACTTAGGCTACGCATTACAATGGTTCTTAATGGCACTGGTGTTACTAGTGATTGCCATTAGATTGTGGATTAAAAACCGATAATATTCACCCTAAATCGTTGAGAAAAACACCAACTCAATTGCTAGGCAAAATTGGGTGAGTTTTGCCCCTGATAAAAACTGGAAAGCAGACAATTATCAGACAACCTTTTATCAATTTAACTCAGCGTTAAAAATCTGTTATTCGAGGTGATTATTATGTTGAATAAAAAGCAAAAATAACATCTATTTTTCTTGTTTTCTCTTACTTGATTAAGTTTGGCAGAAAACAGCCAACTTCATTATTCAGCGTTTTTAGCAGGCTTACTACTTGTTCAATACGAGCAATATCTTGCGGCATATTTTGTTTAACAATTAATTGATTTTGACTTTTTAGTTGGTAGGTTTTAGGCTGGTTTTGAATCAACTTGATAATCACAATAGGCTCGATCTTGGTGTTGTTGGCAAAATTGAGAGTAAATTTATCATCAACAATACTGATTTTATCAATGCCTATTTTTTCGCATAACAGTTTGAGTGCGGTGCTGGCAAATAAATTCGTTATTGCATCTGGCAATAGGCCAAAACGGTCAATCATTTCAATCTTTAAATCTTTCAATTCGTGGTTGTTTTTGGCATTGGCAATGCGTTTATAAAACACCAAACGCTCATGCACATCATTTAAATAAGTGTTTGGAATGATGCAAGCCAAGCCTGTGTGAATTTGAATTTCCTGGGTCATGGCATCGTTTAAGTTAATTTGTTTGCCTTTGCGGATAACATTAATGGTGCGCTTGAGTAGGTCTTGGTAGAGGTTAAAGCCAATTTCACTGATTTTGCCCGATTGATTATCACCAAGCAAATCCCCCGCACCACGAATTTCCAAATCATGGTTGGCTAACATAAAGCCAGCACCCAACTCTTCTAAGGATTCCACCGCCTCTAAGCGCTTTTTAGCATTTTTGCTTAAGGATTGATGTGATTTAATCACCAAATAAGCATAAGCTCGATGGTGTGAACGCCCAACTCGACCGCGTAATTGATGGAGTTGCGCCAAGCCAAAATTTTGTGCATTGTTAATGATGATGGTGTTAGCGTTAGGAATATCAATACCAGTTTCAATAATAGTGGTACAGACCAAAATTTGAAAGCGCGCATGATAAAAATCACTCATAATATGTTCAAGCTCTTTACTCGGCATTTGTCCGTGGGCAATACGCACTTGTGCGTTTGACATCAATGATTTTAAATTTTGCGCCATGTTATCGATTGAATCAATATCATTGTGCAGCACGAATATTTGCCCGCCGCGGTGCAATTCTCGTGAGCACGCCTCAATAATGGTGTCATCACTCCACTCATTGACAAAAGTCTGAATCGCACTGCGTCCCTGTGGCGGCGTGGCAATGACGGAAAGCTCCCGTAAAGACCCTAATGCCATATTAAGTGTACGTGGAATTGGCGTAGCAGTCATGGTAAGAATGTCACTTTGCCCGCGCAGCTTTTTCAATGTTTCTTTTTGTTTAACCCCAAAACGATGTTCTTCGTCAATAATTACCAAGCCAAGGTTTTTATATTTAATTCTGCCTTGAATCAGCTTGTGCGTACCAATAACAATATCCACTTTGCCGTTTTCTAATTGTGTTTTAATCTGTGTTTGTTGTTTGCCAGTTTGAAAGCGCGATAACGCGCAGATCTCAATCGGGTACTGAACCATCCGATCTTTGAAAGATTGATAATGCTGATTCGCCAGCAAAGTGGTTGGCACCAATATTGCCACTTGCTTGCCCGCTTCTACGGCTAAGAATGCCGCGCGCATGGCAATTTCAGTTTTGCCAAAACCAACATCGCCACAGACTAATCTGTCCATTGGTTTATTTGATTGCATGTCTGCCAATACCTCGCCCATGGTTTTGAGTTGGTCTGGGGTTTCTTCAAAGGCAAAGCCAGTAACAAATGCCGAATAAGCGTCACTTGGCGCAGGAAAAGCAAAGCCATTTTGTGCTTGGCGTTTGGCGTAAATTTCTAACAATTCAGCAGCGATGTCATGCAGCGCTTCTTTGACTCTTTCTTTGGCTTTGCGCCATTGGCTGGTGCCCAATTTGTGCAGCGGTGCAAATTCAGCTGACGCACCCGAATAGCGAGAAATCAAATTCAGCGAGGTCATTGGCACCATTAGCTTTGAGTTATCTGCATATTCTAAGACTAAAAAGTCTTGTGCTAAGTCGTCAAAAACTTGAGTTTTTAGCCCGAGATAACGACCCACGCCGTAGTGTTCATGTACAATCGGGTCACCCGTTTGAACTTCAACCAAACTTTTAATCGCTTCATCAAAATCTTTGTGTTTGGCGCGCCTACGTCTTTGTTGCTGCACGACATCAGCGCCAAATAAATGGGCCTCGGCAATAATAGCAATGTCTTTAATCAACAAACCTTCGCTTAGGTTGCCGTGACTAATACACAGTACAAATTGGCTTTGTACAAATGCCGCCCAATTCTCAACAGGGTTTGGGTCTATATTATGGTTTGTGAGCAAATCCATCAGCACGCTTTGACGCCCCACAGATCCGCAAACAATCAGTATTCTGCCGGTAAATGTTTGAGCAAAATTTAGCAACTTGACCAGCGGACTTTTGTTTTGTGCCTGAATAGACAAAGGTGGCAATAGGCTACTGGCAAAATTCAGCCCGTTTTGCCGAGCACTTAGTTTTGCAGTGCCAATAACCAACTGCTGGCTTGATTTAAGACTGCCAAACAGCCTGTCTTTGCTTAAAAAAACTTGCCAGATTGGCAAAGGGGGGCGGTCTAAATGACCAAGCGCCTGTTCGTGCCGAGCTTGAATTTCATCAAAAGTTATCTCTACCAAGCTGTTGAAGCCTTGTTGTAAGGCAATAACGGTGTTGTCGGGCAGGTAATCAAATAGGCTGCTGGTTTCAGCAAAGAATAACGGCAAGTAAAATTCAATGCCATTCGGCAAGCGTGATTCACTGACTTCGGTAAAAATAAAGTCATCGCTATTGCCAAAACTTTGTTGGTATTTATTTTTAAACATTGCAATACTATCTGCATCGGTCGAAAACTCTCTGGCAGGTAACAATGTAGTATGCTGAACACCTTCAATCGAGCGTTGCGTACGGGCATCAAATGTGCGCATCGATTCAATTTCTGCATCCAATAAATCAAGCCGGCAAGGTGCCCTTGCCCCCATTGGGTATAAATCAATAAGCGAGCCTTTAATATTAAATTCGCCATGTTCCCTCACCGTGGTCACACGCTGATAGCCAATTTTGAGCAGCTTTTTGACAAAACTTTGCGGCTCTAAGCTGTCGCCTACTTGCAGATTAAAACTGTATTGTTGAATAAAAGACAAAGGGCAAATTCGTTGCAATAACGATTCTAACGTGGTAATGACAATGCCGCTTATTAAGTTATCCAGTTTGGATAAAGTTTTGAGTCGACTAGAAGTAATGTCTGGGTGTGGTGAAAAATGATCAAAAGCCAAGACCTCCCAACTATCAAACCTAAGAATGTCTAAGTTTTGATTGTAAAACTGTAATGATTGATACAGTTGTTGACATTGGCTGATGTCATTAGCAATGACTAAAACAACTTGGCTTTGTTGCTGGGCAAACTCAATTAAAGCCAGAGCCTGTGCGCTACCATACAGACCGCCCCAATATGCCTTTTGCCCTGATTGAGGCGATAAGGCGTTTTGTGAATACAGGTAAGACATTATGATACGCCAGTGTTTTAATCGCTCAAAATATCAACACCTTCATTGCTCAGCATTTTGATTAGTTGAATCAATGGCAAACCAATTAAAGCGTTCAAGTCATTGCCCTCTAAGCGCTCAATTAAACCAATGCCCAAACCCTCAGATTTAAAACTGCCCGCACAGCCATAAGGCCGCTCTTTTTTTAGATAATACTCGATTTGTTCGCTACTTAAATGTTTAAACATCACTTTAAAAGGCTCAACAATGGTTTGGATGTTGTTGCTATTTGTGTTTAAAAGCGACAAACTGGTGAGAAAAGTAAGCATATTGCCAGCGCTTTGTTGCAGTTGCTTAACAGCGTTTTGATGAGTATAAGGCTTGGTTAAAATATCACCATTCAACACTGCCACTTGGTCTGAGGCAATAATCAATCCTGTTTTTTCAATTGCCACTTTACGTGCTTTTTCTTCTGCCAAGCGATACACCAACTGTTCAGGCGTTTCATCATTTTGTCTTGATTCCTCAATATCAGGTGCGCATATTGTAAACCTCAGCCCCAGCTTTTGTAGCAGTGCTTTTCTAAAAGGCGAAGATGAAGCAAGAATTAATGACACCAAAATTAACAATATTTGTAAAATACTACATTTTACTTTATTCAAAGACTTGCACAATGCGCTTATCTATTATTGTAGCAATGGACGACAACCAGCTTATCGGCAAAAACAACGCCCTGCCTTGGCGTCTGCCAGCCGATTTGGCATATTTTAAGCAAATGACAACGGGTAAAACTGTGCTGATGGGGCGCAAAACCTATCAGTCAATCGGCAAACCTCTACCCAACCGTCGTAACATCGTTATCAGCGCTAATGCCGATTTTAAGGCTAATGGCTGTGAGGTCATGTCTGATATTGATGTGGCGCTACACAGCCTAAAAAATCAAGTAGAGGTGATGGTGATGGGCGGTGCTTCCTTGTATGAGCAAATGTTACCTATGGCTGACAGACTCTACATTACTAAAATTGATGGTGTTTTTACAGGCGATACTTATTTCCCAGCGTTTGTCAGCAGTGACTTTGAAGAGGTTTACCGCAAATCTCATTTGCCAGACAAGCACAACCCACATCATTACGACTTTGTGGCTTTGGATAGAAAATGATAACAGAAGATAGCCTAAAGATAGTTGCATTTAAGGCAACAGGTTTTTTCCAAACAACCAAAAAGCCAGTCAGGAAACAGGCTTTGACAAACGATTAGTTGGCCTTGGCGCAATAAACATTTTAATTTTAGCAAGCTGTTATTAACTTGAGAACCAAAACATCTTTTTACACAGCAATAATTAATGAATCTTTAGCCCTAATTACTCTCTTTATTCAATACCCGTTTGAAATCTTTAGGCATAGCCTTAACAAAATGTTGCAGCTCATCATTCCAATGTTCGATAATGTGTTGCGCAATGCTAGAGCCAGTAAATTGTGCATGATTTGACAGATACTGATGCAGTTCTTTTTGCGCCGCGTCATCCATCGGATCAAGGTCAATCATGGCTCGGTTAGCCAGTGCTTCGAAAGTTTTGTTAGGATTATAAATATAAGCGATACCACCACTCATACCAGCACCAAAATTACGACCAACTTCACCTAAGATAATAGCCCGGCCACCAGTCATATATTCGCAACCGTGGTCTCCCACACCCTCGACCACGGCAACCGCGCCTGAGTTGCGCACACAAAAACGCTCTGCCACTTGCCCTGATAAGTAAATTTCTCCGCCTGTAGCACCATAACCACAAACATTGCCAGCAATAATCTCTGTTGCCGCTTTAAAGGTGGAGTTTTTCGGCGGATAGACAATTACTCGACCACCTGATAGTCCTTTTGCAACATAATCATTCGCATCACCCTCAACTTCAAGCGTAACACCGCGCGCCAAAAACGCACCTAATGATTGACCAGCTGATCCTGTAAGGTTAATGTAGATACTATCGTCAGCTAGATTATTGCCAACACGGGTTTTAACGATATGCGAGGACAACATCGCCCCAACGCTACGATCAATATTGCTAATGGTAGCATTAAATTGCACTTTTTGATTGTTGGTAATGGCTGCTTTTGCTTGCTTAATCAGTGTATTGTCAAGCTGTAAATCTAGCTGATGGTCTTGCATGATGCTTTGGTAGGTGCCAGTATCTTTATTAGGCTTTTGTGCAGTTGCTAGTAGCGCATCTAAATTAATAGTGCTTTGTTTCCAATGTTTAATTGCCTTATCCATTTCCAGCATATCAACACGACCAATCATTTCATTCACGGTTTTAAAGCCCAACTGTGCCATAATTAGGCGCAACTCCTGTGCAACCATAAACAAATAGTTGACCACATGCTCTGGCTTGCCAGTAAATTTCTTGCGCAGCGCTTTATCTTGTGTGGCAATCCCTACTGGGCAAGTATTTAGGTGGCATTTACGCATCATAATACAGCCCAAAGTAATCAGTGGCGCGGTGGAAAAACCAAACTCTTCGGCGCCGAGCAATATAGCAATGGCAACATCACGACCTGTCTTTAGTTGTCCGTCAGTTTGAAGAGTCACGCGCGAGCGTAAATCGTTTATCACCAAGGTTTGGTGAGTTTCTGCCAAACCCAACTCCCACGGCAGACCTGCGTGTTTAATTGAGGTAAGTGGCGATGCACCTGTGCCACCATCGTGACCTGCAATCACAATATGGTCGGATTTTGCCTTGGTAACGCCAGCGGCAACCGTACCAACGCCAACTTCAGCCGCAAGTTTCACGCTAATGCGCGCCGCTGGATTAGCACGTTTTAGGTCAAAAATCAGTTGTGATAAATCTTCAATCGAATAAATATCATGATGAGGTGGTGGTGAAATTAACCCCACACCTGGAGTTGAATGACGGATTTTTGCAATATCTTCATCCACTTTACCACCAGGTAGTTCACCACCTTCACCTGGTTTTGCTCCTTGCGAGACTTTAATTTGAAGCTCATCAGCGTTGTTTAGATAATCAATGGTTACCCCAAAGCGTCCTGAAGCCACTTGTTTGATGGCAGATTTGCGTGAATCACCATTTTCGTCTGGCGTCCAACGTTTAGAGTCCTCGCCACCCTCGCCCGTATTAGACTTACCCCCGAGACGATTCATGGCAATGGCCAAGGATTCATGAGATTCGGCAGAAATAGAACCAAAACTCATCGCTCCTGTGGCAAAGCGTTTGACGATTGTTTGAGCTGTTTCTACCTCATCAATAGTTATTGAGTCGCCTTTTTTAAACGCCATTAAACCGCGCAGTGTACAGTTGCGCGTACCTTCTTCATTGGCGCGCTTGGCAAATGCCCAATAAGCGTCTTCATCATTATTGCGAGCAGCAAGTTGTAAGTTGGTAATGGTTTGTGGCTCCCACATATGAGATTCACCGCCACTACGCCAATGATAATGGCCTAAATTGTCAAGATTATCAGCCTGATAAGCATTTTTATGGCGTTTTTCAGCTTCTGCTTGCAACAGATCAAAATCCACGCCTTTGATACGAGATGCGGTTTCAAAGAAGCATTTTTCCATCACTTCAGGCGCTAAACCAAGTGCTTCAAAAATTTGTGCGCCCTTATAAGACGCTAAGGTAGAAATCCCCATCTTTGCCATGACTTTAAGCATGCCTTTGCCAACACCCTTGCGGTAGGCATTAATAATTGCCTCATCGCTTTCGATGTCGATCATGGCATCTCGGCGTGCTTGCCAGAGTGCTTCAAAAGCCAAATATGGGTTAACGGCATCGACGCCAAACCCAGTTAATAGACAAAAATGGTGCACTTCGCGTGCCTCACCAGTTTCAACAATAATACCCACTTGTGTACGTTGGTGGCTGGCCACTAAATGTCGATGTAGTGCGGCAGAAGACAGCAAGGCGCTCATAGGTACACGATTTTCACCCACATTACGGTCTGATAGAATTACCAACGAGTGCCCGTCTTGAATAGCTTGTGAGCCTTGTTTGCAAACCTTATCTAGGCGCTCAACAATTTTTTTATTTTCATTGATGTCGTAAGTAATATCAATGGTTTTAGCACTCCAACCACGATGGTTGCAATAACGTAGCGCTGCCATTTCTTCATTGGTCAAAATAGGGTGTTCAATGATTAGGCGATGTGCGTTTTCAGCCTTGTTGCTGAGCAAATTTCCCTCTGGACCAATCGAACAACGCAACGACATCACTACTTCCTCACGAATTGAATCAATCGCCGGGTTGGTAACTTGAGCAAATAACTGCTTAAAATAGTCATAAATAATGCGTGATTGCTCGCTCAGGCAAGCAAGTGCTGAGTCATTACCCATTGATCCGACTGGATCGCGCAATTCGTTCACCAGTGGCAACAACATAAACTGTAGGGTCTCAGTGCTGTAGCCAAATGTTTTGAGACGATGCATCAACGACTCAGGATGAAACCCGTGCGCCTCTTGTTTGCAGCTAAGTTCTGACAAGTGAATTGTTTGATTATTTAGCCAGTCTTGATAAGGGTTTTTTGTGGCAAGTTCAAGTTTAATCGTCTCGTCATCAACCAGCTCACCCTTGTCAAAATCAACTAGGAACATCTTGCCCGGGCGTAATCTGCCTTTGGTTTTGATGTTGTCAGCTGCCACATCAACCACACCAACCTCTGATGCCATAATCACACGTTCATCATGGGTTAGATAAAAACGTGAAGGACGCAAGCCGTTACGATCCAATACCGCACCAATGTAGTGACCATCAGTAAATGCAACGGAGGCAGGACCATCCCACGGCTCCATTACGTTGGCAAAGTATTCATAAAATGCTTTTTTTTCAGCATTCATATTGTTGTCGTTCTGCCAAGCTTCAGGCACCATCATCAAAACCGCCTCTTGCAAGGAACGACCATTCATCATTAAGAATTCTAATACATTGTCAAAACCACCTGAATCAGATACGTCAGTTTCAATCACTGGCAAGGTTTTATGTAAATCCTCTTGAAATAAAGCGCTTTTTAATGCGCCTTCTCGAGCGCGCATCCAGTTGTAATTGCCTTGGCGGGTGTTGATTTCACCATTGTGTGACATATAGCGACAAGGCTGGGCGCGATCCCAAGATGGAAAAGTATTGGTTGAAAAACGCGAATGCACCATCGCCAAGTAAGTGGTGTATTGAGAGTTGGATAAATCGGGGTAAAAGTCAAGTAATTGTGACCCCATCAACATACCTTTGTAAATAATCACACTGGTGGATAGGCTGCAGATATAAAACAACAAGCCTTGTGAGAGCGAGGTATCGGTGCGAATTGTGTTTGAGGCTTGTTTTTTGATAATAAACAAAGCGCGCTCAAAGGCTTTATTGTCAACCCCGTTGGCACTTTGTATGATTAATTGTTTGATAATTGGCTGAGATTGTCTAGCAATATCGCCAACATCGGCTTTGTCCGCATCAATTGGCACATCGCGCCAGCCCACCAAGGTTTGTTTTTGCGCGGTAATGCATTTTTCCAATAACTCCATGCAGTGCGTCCTTTGTGCATGGTCTTGTGGCAGAAAAACATTACCTATGCCATAAGCGCCTTTTTCAGCATTAATAGCAAATAAACGCTTGATTTCTGCTACAAAAAAATCGTGTGGGATATTGGTCAGAATGCCTGCGCCATCGCCGGTGTTAGACTCGCAGCCGCAGCCGCCACGGTGATCCATGCGCGCCAACATTTCCAGCGCATCAACAGTAATTTGGCGGGACGGCTGCCCTTTAATATGCGCAATAAAGCCAATACCACAGCTCTCCTTTTCGTTGTTTGGATGGTAAAGACCTTGTGCTTTTGGCAGGTGTAATAGTTGGTTTTTCATAATGTAGAACGGACAAATAAAAATCGAAAAAAACTTCCCAATTATATCGTAAAACACACGGCTTTTTTTAGTAACTAGGTTCAAAGACCACCGTATTAGGGTTGAAAATCGCCTTTTAGGTCATTTTAAACCCTAATACGTTGTCTTTATTTCAGGTAGAATATTAACATGCTTAATTTTACAATTTTAATTCATGCTAGCGGTTATTTCTCCCTCTAAAACTCAAGACTTTAGCCCGAGTGGTTGCGATGAATATACTCAAACACGCCAAATCGAGCAGTCCCAAGTATTAGTTGGTTTGCTCAAAGAAAAAACCAAAGACGAGCTTGCTCAGCTGATGTCAATCAGTGATAAATTGGCGCAATTAAACTTTGGGCGATTTCAAACTTTTTCAACGCCACTTACCTTAGATAACGCCAAGCAAGCATTATTAGCATTTAAGGGCGATGTTTATAACGGCATTGACGCGCCGAGCTTGAGCGTGCAAGATTTGGCATTTGCACAGGATAATTTACGTATGCTCTCAGGCTTGTACGGGGTGGTTCGGCCGCTGGATTTAATTGCGCCATATCGCTTAGAAATGGGCACACGGTTGACGAATAGCAAAGGCAAAAATTTGTATGAGTTTTGGGGCAATCAAATCTCTGAGACGTTAAATGAAGATGAGCCTGAGGTGGTTATTAATCTGGCATCGAATGAGTATTTTAAAAGTATTGACAAAAAATCTCTAAACGCCAAAATCATCAATATTGCTTTTAAACAGCGTAACAATGACCAATATAAAATTATTGGCATCTACGCCAAACGCGCACGCGGTCTAATGGTAAATTATATTATCAAAAACCGTGTGTGTGAGCCTGAACTACTCAAGTCGTTTGATACCGAGGGCTACCAGTTTAGAGTAGCAATGTCAGACGCATTGACGTGGACATTTACCAAAGATTAATCCCCAAGCAATCCTGTGTGTTATGTGCAGAATTGGCCAAGTTTTGTATTTGCAAAGCGTGCCAGATGGGGTTTAGTAACAATCCAAGGCGTTGTCAATCTTGTGCCCATCCTGTTGCTGGTAGCCTTGATTTTTGCGGGAAGTGCTTGAGCCATGCCCCGGTATTTAGTCGCGCTTATACTTTGTATGATTATGAGGGAGCGATTGCAGACTTGATTAAAGCCTTTAAATATAACCGTCAGCTTTGCGTTGGGGATTATTTTGCTTATCAATTACGCGATTTATATCAATCGATTAACACTCAGTATGACGCCGTTATCCCTATGCCGCTGAGTGCTGAACGTATTACCGAGCGTGGTTATAATCAAGTTGTGGAATTATTAAAAGTGCTTGGCAAACAACAGTCTGTCGTTATTGATAGGCGTTGTTGTAGACGTATTAAAACGACCCAGCCCTTGTCATCATTAAAACTAGAACAACGTAAGCAGGAAATCAAAGGTGCTTTTAGTGTACAAAATATGTCTTATAAAAATGTTTTATTGGTTGATGATGTAATGACCACGGGAGCAAGCATGAACGAGTTAGCACAAACCATCCTCAAAAATACTCAGGTTGAGCGTTGTGATGTGATGAGCCTAGCCAGGGCAGTGTCTTAGATTTTTTTGCTAAGATTAAAATTTATACAAAATACCTCTATTGTATAAAACTGATATAGACTATAATTATTGGCTTTTTATTGTCATAAATAAAAAACCGTTCACACACAAAGGAGTTCAGTCTTATGGCAAAACAAGAACTAGACTTGAAGAGAAGACGCTTTCTAACGAACGCAACCAGCGTGGTTGGTGCGGTTGGTGTAGGTTTTGTTGCTTGGCCATTTTTATCAACTTGGAGCCCGTCTGCCAGAGCAAAGGCTGCAGGCGCACCCATTGATGTTGATATTAGTAAGTTGGAACAAGGGCAGTTGGTTCGAGTACTTTGGCGTAAAAAGCCAGTTTGGATTTTTAAGCGCGACGCTCAAGCAATCGCCGATCTAAAAACTCTAAATACTGAACTAGAAGATCCAAGCAGCTCTGGTAATTCAAAACAACAACAACCTAAATATATTACCACCGAATACCGCTCTCTAAAGGCTGAAATAGCAGTTATTGTTGGTGTTTGTACGCACTTGGGCTGCTCACCTACTTATCGACCAGAGCTTGGTGCGGCTGATTTGGGTGGTGACGCTTGGAAAGGTGGCTTTTACTGCCCATGCCACGGATCAAAATTTGACTTGGCTGGTCGTGTTTATGCAGGCGCCCCAGCACCAACTAATTTACTCATTCCACCTTATAAGTTTGTTAATGACTCGCTTATTAAGATTGGTGTTAGCCCAGAAACGCACGAAGTAACACCTATTTTGAAACTTAACAAGTTGTCGTAATACTATGGACAATAATAAAAATTGGATTAATCAACGATTTCCGCTCGCCAAGGTTTGGAACGAACATTTGGCTGAATACTACACACCTAGAAACTTTAACTTTTGGTACTTTTTTGGCTCACTAGCGATGCTGGTGCTGGCAATGCAAATCATCACTGGTATTTTCTTAGCCATGCACTTTAAGCCTGATGAGCTTTTTGCTTTTGCATCAGTTGAACATATCATGCGTGATGTTAACTGGGGTTGGCTAATACGTTATATGCACTCGACTGGCGCCTCAGCATTTTTTGTGGTTATCTACTTGCATATGTATCGCGGATTGCTCTACGGTTCATACAAGGCGCCGCGAGAGCTAATTTGGATTCTTGGGATGGTATTGTATATGGTACTGATGGCTGAGGCGTTTATGGGCTACGTATTGCCTTGGGGGCAGATGTCATATTGGGGTGCACAAGTAATTATCTCTTTGTTTGGTTCAGTGCCTATCCTGGGCCCTGATTTATTGATATGGATTTTGGGAGATTATACAGTTGGTGACCCAGCACTGAGCCGTTTTTTTGCATTACATGTCATTGTCTTGCCGTTAATCTTGGTGGTGTTGGTGTTTTTACACATTGTTGCCTTACATACGGTAGGGTCTAACAATCCAGATGGCATTGAAATTAAAAATAACAAAGACAAAAACGGCATTCCCAAAGACGGCATTCCGTTCCACCCATACTACAGCGTTAAAGACATTGTAGGTGTGGTGGTATTTTTAATGATTTTCTCAGCAGTGGTGTTCTTTGCCCCAGCAATGAATGGTTATTTTTTAGAAAGCGCTAACTTCGTTGAAGCCAACCCGCTAAAAACCCCTGACCACATTGCGCCACTTTGGTACTTAACGCCCTTTTATTCAGTGCTACGCGCCATTCCGCCGATGTTTGGCTCGCAATTTCCAGGGGTGGTGGGTATGTTTTCTGCCTTATTGATTTTGTTTGCATTGCCGTGGTTGGATCGCTCTAGGGTCAAATCCATTCGCTATCGTTCTTGGCCCTATAAGGTGGCTTTAGGTGTATTTGTGGTTAGTTTTATTGTTTTAGGTTGGTTAGGTATGCAGCCGGTAACGCCGCTATATTCGTTCTTAGCCAGAGTCTTTACCGTAACGTATTTTGGCTTTTTTGTCTTAATGCCTTGGTTTACCACCATTGGTAAAACCAAACAAGTGCCAGCAAGGTTAACGGAGTAGCTTGATGAAAAAAATATTAAACACCTTGCTATTGGTAGCCGTGTCGGTGGTTTTGATTTCTTTTAATGCGCTAGCTTCAAGTGCCGTTCACTTAGACAATGCCAATACTGATATTAACGATGAAAAATCACTTCAAAATGGTGCGCGGCTATTTATGAACTATTGCTCAGGCTGTCATTCTATTTCATTCATGCGCTACAATCGTATCAGCAAGGATTTAAATATTGCTAAGGCAGATGTGGAAAAAAACCTTATGTTTAACGTTAAGAAAATTAGTGCTCAAGTCGTCTCTTCAATGTCTGAAGAGGGGGCAGTAAGATGGTTTGGCACAACGCCGCCAGATTTGTCCTTGGTAGCACGCTCACGCGGTACCGATTGGATTTATACTTACTTACACAGTTTTTATGAAGATACTGAACGTCCGTTTGGGGTTAACAACAAGCTGCTAGAAAACGTTTCCATGCCAGATGTTTTATGGAACCTAAGACAAAGCAAAACAACAACAGAGTTTGACCAAGACGCTAGAGATATTACTAATTTCTTAGACTATGTTAGCGAGCCAGCAAAACTCGTTCGAGTAAGCCTTGGTTATAAAGTGCTGGGCTTTTTGTCGATTCTTCTGATTCTTGCATATTTACTCAAACAAGAATATTGGAAAGATGTGAAATATGGCAAATGGCGTGCTAAAAACTAATTTATGATACAATTTGGATAACGTCCTTTATTAAGGTGTTGTTTTTATTTTTTAAGGATACCGCTTATGCTAACCAGACCAAACCCAGCCTCAACCACGCTTTACACCTCTGAAGAAGAAATGGAATCACATGCAGTGCGTTTCATTATGGCGGAGAAGAACATTGAACGAGAGGTGGTTAATTTAAAAATTAACCAAATACCTGAAGAGGTTTTAGAACTGAATCCATGCCAAACCCTGCCAATCTTGTTTGACCGTGGCATGGTGTTGTATGATTTATCGGTGATTGCTGAATATTTGGATGAGCGTTTTCCGTTCCCACCGCTGCTACCTGTTGACCCGATTGAAAAGGCAGAAAAGCGCTTGCTTATTTTTAGATTTACGCGCGCCGCGGGCTGCTGGTATGAACTTGCCAACACTATTACAACTGGCACTAAAAAAAATGCTGACACCGCACGCAAAATTCTGTCAAGCAACTTAATTGAGTTGATTCCTTTATTTGCCTACCAGCCGTATTTCAAAAGCGAAGAAATGAGTATTGTTGATGCCTGTTTAGCGCCGCTTTTATGGCGACTAAAAAAACTCAATATCAATTTAGACGCTAAAGCCAAACCAATTCATGACTATGCCAAACGTTTGTTTAACAAACAAAGCTTCAAACAAAGTCTAACCGACTGCGAAAAAGAATACAATTAAACACAACATGCCCAGTGTAACGCCTTATTTACTTCGTGCCTACCATCAATGGATTGAAGTATCACAACTCACTCACATATATTGGTTGATTGCACTAAAGTTGGCGTTGTTGTACCCAAAACTTATATAAAACAAGGCAAAATTGTACTCAATATTGATAACAATGCTACCAGTGGGTCGATTATTAATGACGAGTCCATTTCATTCAAAGCGCGCTTTGATGGTGAATCTCAAGCCGTTAAAGTGCCAATAGGGGCAGTATTTAGCATCTATACTGGAGAAAACGGTAAGGGTATGTTTTTTAAAAACAACACTCAGGACGCTGAGCAAAACAATCAGAAAAAGCCCAACTTAACCTTACTTGACTAAGCAAACAACCTTAGTACTTTTTGAGTAAACGCTTGTCTGTAGGTTGGGCTAAAAACCACCACCTCAACATCACTATAGGATTTTAACGCTTGGGCGTTGTCTAAATTATTTGGCACTATTTGGTTTAACACCAGCATTGCCACATTTAAATTGTTGTGTTTTGCGCCGTGCAAACTCAACAGCGCTTGGTTGATTGCCCCCAACTCGTCTTTTACCACCAGCACCACAGGAAGCCCTAGTGCTATTGCCAAATCGCTATTAAGCGTTTGCTGGGCAATTGGCGAATACAAACCACCTGCACCTTCCAACACTACAAAATCGTCAACGTTGGCAGGTTGTGACGCTGCCACCAAATCGTCCAGTGTTAATTCAATGCCTTTTTCCAAACTGGCTTTTTCACCGCTAGCACAAGCCTCTAATCGAAACTTGCAAACCGTGTCAATAGCTTCTTGGTTTGTACAAGCCTGATTTAGCAAAAACGCATCTTTAGGGTGTAGCTCGCCTTTTGTTGGCTTGCAATCACTCTCAATAGGCTTTCTAGCAACAACTCTAAACCTGCTGCTCAGCACCTTGATAATAACCTGAGCAATAAATGTTTTACCAACATCGGTACCACTGCCACTAATAAACAATCCTTTCATCTGCTCTATTTTACATTTTGGTATAATACCTCGCATGCATAATAACCTGAAAACTGAGTTTTGTGGGCTACAACTCAACTCACCAATTGTCTTGTTGTCTGGCTGCGTTGGCTTTGGCGAAGAATACACGCGTATTAAAGGGTTTTCTAACGCCGATGTCGGTGCGCTTTGCCTTAAAGGCACAACCTTGGAGCCGCGTCTGGGCAATATTCCACACAGAATAGCAGAAACCCCCGGTGGTATGCTTAACGCCATTGGCTTGCAAAATCCTGGCACTCAGGTGGTGATTAACGATATTATGACAGGTTTAGACAAAACACAGGCGCGCTTCATCATTAACATTTCTGGCTCAAGCGTTGAAGAATATGGCGAAATTGCTAAACGTTTTAATGATACAGATATTGATGCTATTGAGGTCAACATCTCTTGTCCAAATGTCAAAGAGGGCGGTGTTGCCTTTGGCAACGACCCTGATATGAGTTATCGTGTGGTGGAAATTTGTCGAAAAAATACCAGTAAGCCGCTGATTACCAAGCTCTCGCCGAATCAAACTGATATTGCTTTTTCGGCGCAGCGCTGTATTGATGCCGGCAGTGATGGCCTGGCAGTGATTAACACACTAACAGGTATGGCAATTGATACCAAGTCTCGTAAGTCCATCATCGGCAACAATCAAGGTGGCTTGTCAGGCCCAGCAATTAAACCAATTGCGCTACTTAAAGTACATCAGGTCTATCAGGTCAGTAAAAAATACAAGGTGCCGATTATTGGGCAAGGTGGCGTTACCACGGCAAATGATGCTTTAGAATTTTTGATTGCTGGCAGTGCTACCGTTGGTATTGGTACAGCCTTATTTTACGACCCGTTGGTTTGCAATAAAATCAATGACGGTATCAGTCAATATTTACTTGACAATAATATTGGCAATGTTGGCAAACTAGTCGGCACACTAGAGCCTAACTCTGACCCCTTGCAAGGTGATACTGGCTAACATAAGTAGTAATCTTCATGAACCCAAAATATAAAGCTCAAACTATCGAGCAAAATGCTCAAAAATATTGGCAAGACAACAAAACTTTTGAAGTTGTAGAAGACCACGAACAAGAAAAATTCTATTGCTTGAGCATGTTTCCTTATCCGTCAGGGCGCTTGCACATGGGGCATGTGCGTAATTACAGTATTGGCGATGTTATTGCTCGTTTTCAAAAAATGCAAGGCAAAAACGTCATGCAGCCAATTGGCTGGGACGGCTTTGGACTGCCAGCTGAAAACGCTGCCATTAAAAACCAAGTTGCGCCAGCAAAATGGACTTACAACAACATCAATTATATGAAAACTCAGCTAACCCAACTCGGCTTTGGTTACGACTGGTCACGCGAACTTGCCACTTGCCACCCTAACTACTACCGCTGGGAACAGTGGCTATTTATTAAGCTATTTAAAAAAGGTTTGGTATATAAGAAAAATGCGATTGTCAATTGGGACCCGGTTGACCAAACAGTACTGGCTAATGAACAAGTAATTGATGGACATGGCTGGCGCTCTAATGCTCTGATTGAGAAAAAAGAAATCTCCCAATGGTTTATGCGTATCACCGATTATGCGCAGGAATTACTAACCTCGCTTGACACCCTTGATGGCTGGCCAGAAGCGATTAAAACCATGCAGAGAAATTGGATTGGTAAATCGTTCGGATTAGAAATCAGCTTCCTTAGAGAGGGTGCTGAGGCACTTGAGGTTTACACCACCCGTCCAGATACATTAATGGGTGTTACCTACTTAGCCATAGCCGCCGAACACCCGTTGGCACTTGAGGCGGGTAAAAACGATGTAGCAGTACAAACATTTATTAACGAATGCAAAACTCTGCAAAACACTGAAGCAGCAATGGACACCATAGAAAAGCGAGGCATTGATTCGGGGCTTAAATGCACACACCCCATTACTGGCGAACAAGTGCCGATTTGGATTGCTAATTTTGTGCTAATGGGTTACGGTACAGGCAGTGTAATGAGCGTACCGGCGCATGATCAGCGCGATTATGAGTTTGCCAAAAAATACCATATTAGGATTAAACAGGTCATCAATCAAGCACACAGCATCGAAAAGCAAGCCGTTACTGACAAAGGGATTTTATTTAACTCCGGTGAGTTTGATGGGCTGGATTTTGATCAAGCTTTTGATGCCATTGCCAATACACTGGAGACTCAAAGGCTTGGCAAACAAAAAACCAACTACCGTCTGCGTGATTGGGGGGTGTCGCGCCAACGCTATTGGGGTTGCCCAATTCCCATCATCAACTGCCCAAATTGTGGTCCAATCGCCACTCCAGAGGTGGATTTACCCATTATCTTGCCTGAAGAGGTTAAATTTGATGGCGTTAACTCTCCCATTAAAAAAATGCCTGAGTTTTATCAAACCACTTGTCCAAAATGCGGTGCTGGAGCCCAGCGTGAGACTGATACCTTTGATACTTTTTTTGAATCATCTTGGTATTTTGCACGTTTTGCTTGCAAGAACAATGATAATGCCATGTTGGATACGCGCGCTGACTATTGGCTAGATAACGGCGGGGTGGATCAATACATTGGTGGTATTGAACACGCCATTTTGCACCTTTTGTATGCACGATTTTTTAACAAATTATTGCGTGATGAAGGCTTAATCAAGCACGATGAACCGTTTAAAAACTTACTCACCCAAGGCATGGTGCTCAAAGACGGTGCAAAAATGAGTAAATCCAAAGGCAACACTGTTGACCCACAAGAAATGATTGCCAAATATGGCGCAGATACGGTGCGCTTGTTTATTTTATTCGCTGCACCGCCCACCCAAGATTTAGAGTGGAATGATTCTGGCCTAGAAGGCGCACATCGCTTTATTAATAAAGTCTATAGCTTGGTTTTAGGCTTTATTAAAGATGCAAAAAGCCATCCCATTGGAGGATTGTCTAATTTAAACAAGGCGCAAACAAGCGTCCGCCGCCAAACCCACCAGACTCTAGCAAAAATCACTGATGATATGTCGCGCAGACATTCGTTTAATACCGCAATTGCCGCGTTAATGACACTGGGCAATACATTGGGTAAATTTCGCGCTACCAGCGAGCAAGCTATGGCTGTGCGTCAAGAGTCGATCGAAATTATGCTCAAAACCTTAAGTCCTATTATCCCGCATGTTTGCCACTACCTATGGCAAGAATTAGGCCATATGCGTGCGATTATCAATGAGCCTTGGCCAAGCGTTGACAGCGCAGCACTCATTCAAGACGAGGTACAAATTATCATTCAAGTCAATGGCAAACTGCGTAATAAACTTATGGTGTCGGCGGATATGGACAGTGCCGAGCTTGAAGCGCGTGTGCTAGCAGATGAAAATGTTATAAAATTTATCACAAACAAAACCGTGGTTAAAGTGGTGGTGGTTGCGAATAAGCTGGTTAATGTTGTTGCTAAATAAAGGTTTATAGACAAACAGTTCAAACATTACCAATTACCAAACATTTTGACAAAACTAAAATACTTAAGTGGCACTATTTTTGGAATAGTTGCTTGATATATGTCGCCTCGTTTTTCTCCTATCTTAAAGGCAAAAATCGCCATATCTGTTGTTCCCATACGAATATCATGAATAACCAAATCATCGCCAACGGTTTGCAGACGATAAAAACCATGAGAAAAATGCCCATATTGTGCAATCACCTTCTCTAATGCTGCATCTTTTGGCAAATCATCATTTTTGTGATGAGCAATACGCGTCCAAGCACTGTGTTTTTGAGTGGCTAGATTGTAAAAACGCTCATAACTATTTTGCTTATCGATATATACTGTGCGCCAAATCAGCCCATTAGAGGGGGTAGGCATGGTAAAGCTATTTAACACTTGAACATCACTTGGTGCAGGTGTGTTACTAAATGCGTATTGTTGTAACGATAACATTAACAACAAATAAACACTACTCAAGCTCAATGCCCAGGTATTAACAGAAAGACCAAGCCATTTTGGCAAGTGTTTTTTATACATCAATATAATAAATGCGACTAATAGAGGTGCCACATAAAATATATCGAAAATAAACATTGAGGTAATAGAGATGCTCGCTCCAGTGCTTGGCCAAAATATTTGTGTGCCAAAAATCGTCAGTGCATCTAGCCAAATGTGTGTGTTTAGCACCCAAAAACACAGCCAAAACCAATGTTTAGTTGACAATGCTAAATCTGATAAAAAACGCTTTAATCCCAATGCTAACGGTAACGATAACAAGTTCAACACCAAAAGCGAATGTGAAAACCCACGATGGTGAATCATGTCTTGTAATTCATCGCCATAATTAAGCAAAATATCTAAATCAGGCAGCATTGCCAACACGCCTGAAGTTAATGCAATTTTTCGAGTTTTAACTGGACTAATTGCCAGACCAACGCTGGCACCAAGCATAAATTGAGTCAATGAATCCATAATCAAACAGGGATTAAAATATGAAACACTCTTAATAATACGGCGCTAACGCCTGAGCGGGTTCAAAAATCACTAATACCAGTGTTTTTAATCAACATTTTTGAATTTAAAAATTTGCACAGTTACAATACTGAAATACTAAGTATGACAGCGGTAACTATAACCCTTACTAATGCCAAACTTAAATAAAGCGACAAACAATCAGTGCTGGACCAAACGCTCAATGATGGGGGTTAGTATGATGTCTAACACCTTTATTATGTAATTGCCCTTGTAAACCAAAGTGGTGTCATTTTGTAAAAACGCCATTGCATCAGCTGGTAGTTGGCTGGCAACATTTCGTAAGTCAACGCCATCAAGGCGAACACTGGTAACTACCAAAGAATCGTCAGGTGCAGGCACCGCTTGCCCGCTAAACGGATTTGAGGTGTCAACCAATGGAATGCGATGAAAATTAATATGGGTGTTATCAAACTGTGGGGTGATAAATTCAACATAATCTTGCATACGATCAAGAATAATTTGCGTTACTTGCTCTGGCGTATATGGACGCTCAGAAGTATCGCGGTGAATTTTTTGAATCCACTCAATATTCACAACAGGTGTCACCCCTACCAATAAATCAACCTGACCTGCAACATCAGCATGGTCAGTTTTTACACCGCCATGCAGACCCTCATAAAACATAATGTCTGTGTTTTTCTCAATGTCTTCCCAAGGGGTAAATTGACCCGGCTCAAGATTAGTGTTTAGGCGTTGATTATGCTCAGTCGCCTCTTCATCAGAGTGAATATAGTAGCGTTTTTTACCTGTACCATCTTGCCCATATTGCTTGAATAGATTCTCGAGCTTATCAAAATGATTAGCGTTTTGTGCAAAATGAGTCAGTACTTTGCCTGCTGCGCGTGATTTTTCAACTTCAACTTTCATATCAGCGCGTTCAAATTTATGAAAGCTATCACCTTCAATCACACATACGTTTAGATTTTTTTGTACAAAAATTTTTTCAAATGCTTTTTTTACAAAGGTGGTGCCTGCACCTGATGACCCGGTAACTGAAACGATTGGATGTTTTGTTGACATAAATACCTCCTTATTTAATGATGCAGGCCTTGTCTAATAAAAATTATTAGCTCAATAAATGCTAACTATATCAAGGCATAAAGTGTTGGTGATTATACCCACTTCAACAATCAATCAGGCGAGGTATCAATCAGCAATTTATCTGATAAAACATCTAAAAAACCTAAAAATCTAGGTTATCAATTGTGAGTGCGTTCTCTTCAATGAAGTTTCTTCTTGGCTCTACCTCGTCACCCATTAAAGTTGAAAAAACCTCGTCAGCGGCAATTGCATCTTCAATCTTCACTTTTAGTAAAACTCTATTTTCTGGATCCATTGTGGTTTCCCAAAGTTGCTCTGGATTCATTTCTCCCAAGCCTTTATAACGTTGGAAACTTTGACCTTTCTTGGCGTCATCCATTAAAAAACTAACCACTTGGGTAAAGTTTTTCACTTGAATGGTTTTTTCTTTTTTCTCAATATAAGACTCATCAGTAATCGCGCTTTCAACTGTGGTTGAAAATTTTTCAATGGTCTGATAATCTGGTGAGTCAAAAAAAGCTTGGCCCAATCTATTAATATCGGTATCAACGCCGTAAATAGATAATACATATTCAATTTCTTGAGTTTTTTCGTTAAAACTCACTGTGTGTGTTTGTGCAGGGGTTAGGTCTTGTGAAAGTTTGGCTTGTAATTGTTGTGTCCAAAGATTGGTTGTTTTACTATTACTCAAAGATTTGAGCGTTGTTGAACTTGCAATGGCGCGTAATAATGCTAGACTAAATTTCTTTGATAAGCGTTCAATAATAGTATTAATCTGATAATAATCTTTGATTGCTGTTTCTAGTGCCAGACCAGAAATAGCTGGTGCACTTGCATTAAAAAATAAATGTGCATTGTTAAGTGCCTCTTGTAATAAGTATTCATTCAATTCTTGATCATCTTTTAAGTAACGCTCTTGCTTGCCTTTTTTAATTTTGTATAAGGGTGGCTGAGCAATGTACAAATAGCCTTTTTCCACCAATTCAGGTAAATAACGGTAAAAGAAAGTGAGTAATAAAGTTCGAATATGTGCACCATCAACATCAGCATCAGTCATGATGACAATTTTGTGATAACGTAGTTTTTCAATATTGTATTCTTCTTTACCAATACCACAACCCAGCGCAGTAATCAAGGTGCCAACTTCAGTAGAAGAGAGCATTTTTTCAAATCGAGCTTTTTCAACATTGAGGATTTTGCCTTTGAGTGGTAAAATTGCTTGCGTGCGGCGGTCACGACCTTGTTTGGCGGACCCGCCTGCAGAATCTCCCTCAACTAAGAAAATTTCACTTTCGGCAGGGTCTTTGGTTTGGCAATCGCTCAATTTTCCCGGTAAGCCGGCGATGTCAAGCGCACCTTTACGACGAGTCATTTCTCTGGCTTTTCGAGCTGCATCGCGAGCACGTGAAGCCTCCAGAATTTTACCAACGATGATTTTTGCCTGGTTTGGGTTTTCTAACAGATACTCGCTCAGTTTTTCATTTAGTGCTGATTCAACAGGTGCGCGTACTTCACTTGACACCAGTTTATCTTTGGTTTGTGATGAAAATTTTGGATCAGGAACCTTAACTGAAATAATCGCAGTTAAACCCTCACGAGTATCTTCACCAGTAATTGCGTTTTTTTCTTTCTTTGCCATGCCTGAATTATCAATATAATTATTCAAGGTTCGAGTTAGTGCCCCTCTAAACCCCGCCAAGTGTGCACCGCCATCTCGTTGCGGGGTGTTGTTGGTAAAACAATAAATACTTTCTTGATAGGCATCACTCCATTGTAGCGCTACATCAATTGCAATATTATCTTTCTCAGCACAAAGGGTAATAACATCGTTGTGAATTGGGGTTTTTGATTTATTTAGATGTTCAACAAAAGCAGTAATACCCCCTTCATATTTAAAGTTATCTTTACGTCCGGAATATAGCTCTTGTATTTCAATATGAACACCTGAGTTTAAAAAAGATAATTCTCTAACCCGATTTGCCAATATGTCGTATTTAAATTCAATGACGGTAAATACATCAGAACTGGGTTTGAAATGAATCTTAGTGCCAGTAAGTTGGGTTTTACCAGTAATTCTCATCGGTGCGTTTGGAATACCTAAGCTGTAACTTTGCTCATGCACTTCGCCAGAACGATAAACGGTTAAATGTACCATTTCAGATAGAGCATTAACCACTGAGACGCCAACGCCATGTAAACCGCCTGAAACTTTGTAAGAGTTATCATCAAATTTACCACCAGCATGTAGTATAGTCATAATAACCTCTGCTGCACTTACCCCTTCCTCAGGATGAATATCTATCGGAA
This sequence comes from Gammaproteobacteria bacterium, assembly GCA_965206195.1. Taxonomy (GTDB): domain Bacteria; phylum Pseudomonadota; class Gammaproteobacteria; order PS1; family Pseudothioglobaceae; genus JAAOIF01. Next base: position 730,167 of record CBDBIZ010000011.1, on the reverse strand, counting down.
TGCCTCGACCATTATCAGTAACTGAAATTGATTGGTCTTCATGAATGGTAATGTTGATTTTTGAGCAATATCCCGCAAGTGCTTCATCAATAGCATTATCGACCACCTCAAATACCATATGATGTAGTCCAGTGCCATCATCGGTATCACCAATATACATACCTGGACGTTTTCTCACTGCGTCCAAACCTTTTAAAACCTTAATATTAGAGGCTTGATATTTTTGGGATTCTTTGAATTTTGATTGTAGCATAAGCACTTAAAGGGGTGATTAAAATAGTTAAAAAAAAATTAAGTTGATTATACCATGCAAGTGGGGATTACTAAGTGTTCATCTGCGTTTTCATGGGCTAATTTATTTTTTTGATAAGCCCTTTTTTAATCTCAAAAATATTAGGGTCAACATTATTAATAGTGGCTAAATTATGACCAATGTCGGTGATGAAAGTTTGCACTTTTAGCATTTTTAGATATTGTAATATTGTATTAATTTTGTCATTATCAAGTTCTGAGCAAAGGTCGTCAATTAATACAACTGGCTTGATTTTTAAATTAATTAACAACAATACTTGGGTTAGCCAGAAAACAATAGACAAGATTTTTTGCTCTCCTCTAGATAAAAAACATTCGCTTTTGTTGTTAAGTGAAAAAACAATGCTGGCTTTATGTGAGCCATATTTTAGATGTTTGTTTCTTAACAGTTGTGGTTTATTTTTAGATAAATATTGATAAATACTTTGCGTATTGATAGCATCTACCTCTTTTGGCCAGCCAGAAAAAAATTGATAATCAAATTGTTTAAATGATTTGATTAAATTTTCAAGTAATAAGTTATTAGACAGCTTTGTTTGTTTGAGTTCTTGTAGATATTGAGCTCTATTTTGATTAATTTTTGATGCAGTTTTTGCTAACTCTAACAACCAAAAATCCAATTCATTGGTTTTATTGTGAATTAATAGAATATTAATATTTTTCAATATTTTGCGGTAACTTTTAAACAGGGATGTGGTTTCCGGTTTCACGTGAAACACCCCCCAATCTAAATAAGAACGTTTATTTTTGGGAGTGCCACTAACCACAAAACCCTTATCTAGCGTAATAATTTGAATGGGTAAAATTTGACTGAGTTGGCTGCTGTTACTAATATTGTGTTGGTTGATATTAATGATATTTTGGTGTTTTGATTTTTGCAATTTTATTTTGTTGTTATCAATCTGAGCCTGTAGTTGAAATTGCTCATAATCAAAACCGATTATTTCTTGAATATTTTTGGTTTTAAAAGAACGGTTGTGACCCAAATAATAAATAGCTTCAATTAGATTGGTTTTTCCTTGAGCATTAGTGCCAATAAATAAATTAACTTGTTTAGATGGTAAGATAATTTGAGCGGGTAAATTTCGAAATTGATTAACAAATAGTTTATTAATAACAGCCATTATCAAGCAAAATTAGGGATTAAATTCGCATTGGCATAACAACATATTGGTAAGTTTCATCACCGATACTACTTAATAAACAAGATTTATTTTCACCGCCAGGTACTACCATGTTAATTTCAGTAGTGGTCAATTTTTCTAAAATAGGGATTAAATATTGAATATTAAAGGCAATTTCTATTTCTTTATCAAAATTTTTAATGCTAATTTGAGTTTTTGCTTGGCCTCTTTCTGAATGGGAGAAAATGTTTAATTTTGTTTTTTTGAAAACTAATTTAACCCCTTTAGTACGTTCTTCAACAAAAATTGAAGCCTGTTGTAAGCTGTTTAAAAAATCTTGTCGATTAATAATAATGGTGTTTTCGTAATCGGTTGGAATTACTTGTATATAGTTTGGGAAATTACCATCAATTAATCGGCTGATAAGAGTGTTATTATCACTGATTAAGTAAAAATAATTGTTTGATAGGTGAATATTAACTTCTTGATGTTTATTTTTATTTAATAATTTAGTTAATTCAAGCACTGCTTTTCTGGGCAGGATAACTGTTTTTTTATTATCTAGATTGTTATTTTGTTTAATTTTTCCAATTGATAGGCGATGACCGTCGGTGGCAACCACTGTAATATTATCTTGATTAATCTCAAAATATAAACCATTTAAATAAGCACGTATGTCTTGATTACCCATTGAAAAACTAGTATTTTCAATTAATTCTTTTAATGCTTGATGTTTAATTTTAATGACGTCACTATTTTCAATTTTTGGTAATGATGGAAAGTCTTGGTGATTGAAGGTGTTAAGTTCAAATGAGTTGTTGTTGGTTTTAATATAAATTTTTGATTTTTCAATAATGAATTCAATAATGGTTTCTTCAGGTAGTTTTTTGATGATATCAATTAAATCTTTAGCATAAACTGTAAAATTAATTTCTTTTTGGCTATTGATTTTGTTGTAAGTGCGTAATTCAATTTCCATATCAGTTGTTGTTAAGGTTAATTGACCATCTTTTAGTTGAATAAGTACATGTGACAAGATAGGCAAAGTTTGTTTTTTTTCAACAACACCAATAATAGTTTGTAAAGGTTCTAATAATTCTACGACTGTGAGTTGTGTGTTCATCAAAAAAATCCTTTTATTAAAAATTATTGTTATTATTAGTGGGTTATATTTTTGTTAATAACGGTTTTTTTCTTTAAAAAACAAATAACTAATTTGTTGATAAAGTCTATACTATTTTATGTAAAACTTAATACTATGTTTATAAAATTTGTGGATTTGTTAAGTTATTAAAGTTATTAACAGGGTATTGAATAACGGGCTTTGTATAGTGTTTATAAGTTGGTTAATTTTAGTTTGATTAATTCGCAGTCGTTGTTTATTTCTAGCTCTTCTAGTGTTCTTTTTTCCATTTTTTTAATTGCATGTAAAACTGTGGAATGATCACGATTTCCAAAATGTTTTCCAATTTTTGCAAGTGATAATGTGGTTAGCGAGTGAGCAATAAAAATTGCCATTTGTCTGGCTAATACGGTATGTTGTTTGCGACTTTTTGAGCTTAAATCAGATATGGTAATAGCGTAATGTTTGGCGGTTTCTTTTTGGATGTCGTTAATATCAATATTTTTATTTTGTGGTTTAATCAATTCACCTAAAGCGTTTTCAACCACTTCTTTAGAAACAAATGAATGTTTAATTTTTGAAAAATCAATAAAAGCTTTAAGTTTGAGCAACGCACCTTCAAGGTCTCTTACATTGGAGGTGATATGTCCAGCAATAAATAGTGCAATGTCTTCGGTTAAGTTGATGTCTATTTTACTGTTGTGTGCTTTTTTAAGCAAAATAGCGGCGCGCATTTCTAATTCTGGCGGGGTTAAATGTAGATTTAGCCCTTGTGAAAATCTGGTTTTTAGCCGATCCTCTAGTGAATTGATGTTTTTTGGCGGCTGATCACAGGTAAAAATAATTTGTTTTTTGGTGTTGAACAGAAAATTGAAAATATGAAAAAATTCTTCTTGAGACTTTCCTTTACCAGCAATTAGGTGAATGTCGTCAACCAATAATAGATCAGCAGAATGGTAATAAGCCTTCATATATTCAATGGTGTTATGACGCAGACTGGAGGTAAGATTTCTAACAAAATCCATCAGTGGCACATAAATCACCCTGGTATTTGGATTTTTTTCTTGTGCCAAATGCCCTGCTGCCTGCATTAAATGTGTTTTTCCAAGTCCAGAGCTGCCGTAAATAATAAAAGGATTATAAGGCGATGAGGTAATATTTTGTGCAATTTGTTGGGTAGCGCCGTAAGCCATTTGATTAGCACTACCCAGTACCAAGTTATCAAAAGTGTATTCTGGGTATAGCGAGGTATTGTGTTGTTTGATGCTTTTAGTTTTGGTATTTGATTGCGGCGATATACCAATATAGACGTTGAGCTTTTTATTGTGCTGGGCGATGGCACTTTTAATTTCTTGTTTGAGATTTTTATTGACATAATTAAGTACCGAGGTGTTGGGTGCCAATAAGGATAATTTATTGGCGCCTTCAATTGCTTTTAAAGGCTGTACCCAGACACTAAAAGTTGCTAAAGGGACGGTGTCTTTGAGAGTGTTGAGGCACTTTGCCCAAGTTGCTGACATAAAGAGTTTTTGTTTGTGGTTTAAGTGATGTTAATAAAACGCAAGTTTGTATTATACAACAACCCCATGATATACTAAAGTCTCGATTGCATCTTGATGGTTTCATGGGCACTTTATCTTAGTTCAAGAGTAAAGCATTGCTTGTTTTTTAGAGACAAATAGAGTAACATTATTGCATTTTTAATATAGGCTATATTATGCGTCAAGTAATCATTGCAGGCAATTGGAAAATGAACGCCTCAAAAGAAACAACCAATACTCTGGTGATGGGCATTCTTGCCGGCATGGCTGGTGTGCGCTCGAAAGTTGTTGTTTGTGTTCCTTATCCGTATTTATCGCAAGTTGAGGCATTGAGTGTACATTCTCAATTACACATTGGCGTACAGAATCTCAATGCTAATAGTGCGGGTGCTTTTACTGGCGAGGTGAGTGCTGGCATGATTAAAGACTTTGGCGCACAGTATGTGATTGTTGGGCACTCAGAACGTAGAAGCCTATATGGTGAAAGCGATGAAGTTGTTGCCCAAAAAGTTCAAGCTGCATTAGACAACGGACTAACCCCATTATTTTGCATTGGTGAATTGTTAGCAGAAAGACAATCAGATGATACAGAAGCAGTTGTATCTCGCCAAATTAATGTTGTGATTGAGCGGGTTGGCATTCAAGCCTTTAGTAATATTATTGTGGCTTATGAGCCAGTTTGGGCAATTGGCACTGGGGTTAGTGCAACACCAGAACAAGCACAAGACACGCACGCCTTTATTCGCAGTGTATTAGCGCAGCATGATGGGAATGTTGCACAAACTACGCCTATTTTGTATGGCGGCAGTATGAATCCTGCCAACGCCCAGGCGTTGATTGATTGTGAGGATATTGATGGCGGACTGATTGGTGGCGCATCGCTTAATAGTGAAGATTTTTTAAATATTTGTAAGGCGGGATAAATGTCATTTCAAGTTATTTTAATTATTCATGTGTTGTTAGCATTAAGCCTGGTAGCGCTTATCTTAATGCAGCATGGCAAGGGTGCTGATGCAGGTGCGGCTTTTGGTTCAGGCTCTTCAGGCTCGGTATTTGGCGCACGCGGTGCAAACTCTTTTTTATACAAGTTAACCGTTAGCATTGCAACTGGCTTTTTTTTAACCAGTCTGGTTTTGGCTTATCTGGCAACTAATGAAAACGGCGTGGGTACTGAGCCTCAAAGCATTATTGAGAAGGCGGCAACAGAGCAACCAACAACGCCGTCCGAGGTGCCGATGCTTGATACTAAGATTGACGACATTCCAAGCCAGTAATCATCTAGAAACTCAGAGACCACTGTACTAGTCCAATACACAAATGAAACGCATAAAACCACACCTTTTTTACCTAAAAATTCGGCAAATAGCCAACTATTGTTCTTGTTTTTGGCTAAAAAAACTATTTTTTGTATTCTATAAATTGTATTGGGTTAATGTAGTGGTCTCTTAGAGCTGGTTTTATTGCCGATGTGGCGGAATTGGTAGACGCGCTACCTTGAGGGGGTAGAGAGTTACGCTCGTGCCGGTTCGACTCCGGCCATCGGCACCATTTTTGTCTTTTAAGCGTAAAAACACCCGTAAAAAATATTTTTTAAATGTTTTTTATCGTATATGGTGTTTTTAAATAAAATAAAATAATAACAAACCCCCAACACCAACACTTTCGACATGATTACAAAATATATATTAGAATATAATTGACTTCTAATATATTTACGGTATAATACCCATTTATCAAAATCATCAGGTGGTTTTAAACTAAATGATAAACCCAGTGATTTGATACAACATCAAAAAAATAGTGAAAGATGTTGAAGTTTTAAAATAATCAATAACAATAACTAATCTAGGAGAATAACATGAAAAAAATTATCGCAATCACGGCTTTAGTAGCAGCCACATCAGCTTCGGCTTTTTGGGGTAACAATAACAACGGCTCTAACTGGGGCGGCGCTTCTAACTACGGTCCTTTTGACAGTGGTTCTAACTGGGGGCCTTTTAACTCAGGTTCTAACTGGGGTCCATTTAATAGTGGCAGCAACTGGGGTCCTTTCAATGGTGGTTCTAATGCTGGTCCTTTCAACGGTGCTTCTAACTGGGGTCCTTTTAAAGGCGGTAACAACTGGTTGAACGACACTGATTTTGGTCTTAAGTTTAACACCAAGAACACCACTGATACGAATGCTTCTGGCGTGGCTGATGGCAGTGCTAAAGGTGTTGCTGATGCAACTGTCAAAGGCCAAGCTGATGCTTATGCTAAAGGTCAGGCTGACGCTTTTGCTAAAGCACAAGCTGATGCTTATGCTAAAGGCTATGCAGACGCAATCGCTAAAGGCAAAGTCTCTTCAATTGACGTCAAGTAATTGATTGATTGCAAGGCAGTAACGCTTTAATAGAGTTACTGGGCAAGTAAGCCAATAGAGCATAAAAGCCACCTGAGAGGGTGGTTTTTTATGCACAAAAAGTACTTTCGTACTTTCGCACTTTGTATGTTGTGGTTTGGGCGTTTGTTATCTTTTTTTGCCTAGCCTACGGTCTTTTAACTAACTTTGAGCCTGAGCCATGACTTTATCAGCAAAACTTTCTTCTTGCTTATCAATGCCCTCACCCACTTCAAATCTGACAAATGATTTAACTTCGGCGTTGTTTGATTTGACAAGCTTACCAACCGTTGTATCTGGGTCTTTAACAAAAGCTTGACCGTAGAGCGTTACTTCGTTAACGAACTTTTTCATACGACCAATAATCATTTTTTCAATGATGTTATCTGGCTTACCAGATTCTTTCGCCTGTTTAATAAAAATGGCTCTTTCTCTTTCTAAGATGTCAGCAGAAAGTTCGTCTTCAGTAATGCATTCTGGCTTAGAAGCAGCTATATGCATAGCGATGTCTTTTGCTAAGGTTCGGTCGCCGCCATTAAGAACACTCAGCACAGCGATGCGCTCACCGTGTTTATAAGCACCAATAATGCCAGTGTCAACGCTTAGCGTTTGTACGCGCCGAATGGCAACATTTTCACCCACGTTGGCAACAATGTTTTCGCGCGCTTTTTCTAAAGAGTCGCCATTGTCTAAGGTTTGAGTTAAAAATTCGTTGATATTGGCAGGGGTGGTTTTTAGTGCTAACGCACCTAAGGTGTTAACAAAGTTAATAAAGGCATCACCTTTAGTAACAAAATCCGTTTCAGAATTGACTTCCAGAATGGTTGCGGTTTTGCCATCATTACTAATATTAACTTTGACCAAGCCTTCCGCTGCAATACGACCTGACTTTTTGGCGGCTTTGGCAGCACCGGAGGCGCGCATAAGGTCAATCGCAGCCTCCATATCGCCATTGGTCTGGGTTAGGGCTTGTTTACAGTCCATCATACCTGCACCAGTTCTTTCTCTTAACTCTTTAACTAAAGCAGCTGTAATTGCCATCATAATCTCCTGTATATTAAACCAGTTATGTAAGTTTTTCAATCATTTGTGCTTTAGTGTCACCACCACTGAGTTTGATGTCTTGCTGCTCAGCATAAGCGGTTAAGTCTATTTTTTTCATGGCGTTTAATGCGGTTTTATCAAGCTTTTCTGTTACCTCGCTTGCCGACTCTTTGACAGTAGCTGTCTCGCCTATGGCTTCAACAGGCTGCGCCTTTTTCTCAGCGGGTTGTTTTTTGCTTACAGTTTTGGTAGAAACTGATGCCTTGGCTGGCGTGCTTGCAGCCGCCTTAGCCTCTAAAACTGCATTAGCAACCTCTCTTACATAATAACTAATTGCTCTAATTGAGTCATCATTGCCAGGCACGATATAATCGATACCTTCTGGGTTGTGATTACTATCAACAATACCGATGATTGGCAAATTGAGTTTTTGCGCTTCTTTAACTGCGTTTTTTTCGTGACCAATATCAACCACAAAAACCACATCAGGAATGCCGCCTAAATCTTTAATACCGCCTAAGCTACTCTCTAATTTCTCCATTTCACGAGCCATCATCAAACCTTCTTTTTTGCCAAACTGGGCGAAGTTTTCTTCCGCCAAAAACTCAAGGTCCTTCAGGCGTTTGATTGAAGCTTTGATGGTTTTATAGTTGGTCATCATGCCGCCTAACCAGCGGCGGTTAACATACGGCATACCACAACGAAGTGCTTCTTCTTTAATGATATTGCTAGCTGCACGCTTGGTGCCAACAAACAAAATTGAGCCACCTGCGGCCACGGTTTTGGATACGAAATTAAGCACATCGTTAAACATCGGCAGAGTTTTCTCTAAATTGATGATATGAACACCGTTACGAGTTGCGTAAATGTAGCGTTTCATTTTTGGGTGCCAAAAACGCGAACGGTGACCAAAGTGAACACCTGCTTCTAGCATTTTTTTCATTGATGTTTTTGCCATTTCTCTCCTGGGGTTAGTGAAGAGACTTACTGCCCTTCCTTCCACAACCTCTACCAGCCAACCTTGTTAAAAACAAAGCACCCTGACTCGTATGCCAAGTTGTGTGATACATTAAAAATAATTTGAGCCTACAAAAAGCGCAGTCAAACTAATTTGTCAATTTTTATAAAATCGTAAAACTGGGCATTATACCGTAATGAATGTAGCGGTCAAGTCTAGAGCATATGCTTAGGCTTTGGCTAATTCACTACGCATAGAGTCTATGGTAGCTTTGTAATCATCAGTATTAAAGATTGCTGAGCCTGCCACAAAGGTATCAGCGCCTGCTTCAGCGACTTCACGAATGTTGTCAATTTTTACTCCGCCATCGATTTCTAAGCGAATGTCTTTCCCGCTGGCATCAATCAATTTTCGCACCTGACGGCATTTCTCTAAGGTGTGCGGGATAAAAGACTGACCGCCAAAACCTGGATTGACTGACATCAGTAAAATCATGTCAAGTTTGTCCATGACATGATTTAGCACATGTAGCGGGGTTGCTGGGTTAAATACCAAACCCGCCCTACAGTCACGTTCTTGAATCATGCCCAAAGTTCTGTCAATATGCTCGCTAGCCTCAGGGTGAAAAGTGACAAAACTGGCACCCGCTTGAATAAAGTCGGGAATAATTCTGTCTACTGGTTTGACCATTAAATGTACATCAATTGGCGCAGTTACGCCGTGATTTCTAAGTGCTTCACAAACCAAAGGGCCAATAGTCAGGTTGGGCACGTAGTGGTTGTCCATGACATCAAAATGCACAATATCAGCGCCCGCTGCCAGTACTGTATCAACCTCTTCACCAAGACGGGCAAAGTCAGCGGCGAGGATTGACGGGGCAATAAAGTTAGGCTGTTTCATTTCTTTCTCCTGTTTAATTAAGGGCTGGTTAAAAAGCTAATAAACTTGTTCCTGTCATTTCATTGGGCTTGTCAATATCCAGCATAGCTAAAAGCGTTGGCGCGATGTCCGATAGTGTGCCTGTTTCAGGCTCGGCAATAACTGCCTTACGTGTACTGACAAAAATTAAAGGCACGGGGTTGTTGGTATGGGCGGTATGCACCTCGTCTGTTTGTGGGTTAATCATTTGCTCTACGTTACCATGATCAGCGGTAATCAGTATTTCCCCACTAATAGAGTTTAATGATTGATAAATAATACCCAAGCATTTATCTACTGCTTCAACTGCTTTGATTGCCGCATCAAGTTTGCCGCTATGCCCAACCATATCAGTATTGGCAAAATTACAAATAATTAAATCATATTTTTGACTTTCAATATTCTCTACCAGTTCGTCAGTAAGTTCAAACGCACTCATTTCTGGCTTTAAGTCATAGGTAGCAACGTCAGGTGAGGGTATTAATACTCTGTCTTCTCCGTTAAACGGTTGTTCTACACCACCATTTAAGAAAAAGGTCACGTGGGCATATTTTTCGGTTTCAGCGATTCTAAGCTGGGTTAATCCTAAGTTAGATAAGTACTTTCCTAACACGTTGTTGAGCTTTAAGGCTGGGTAAGCTACAGGCAGGTTAAATTCTTTTTTATATTGTGTGAGACAAACAAACTGAGTAGGCACAAATGTTCCACGTGAAAATCCCTGGAAGTTTTCATCGACAAAGGCTTGGGTGATTTGTCGGGCACGATCAGCGCGATAATTCATAAAAATCAATACGTCGCCTTTTTTAATGTTGACGGATGCTTTAATCGAGGTCGACTGGATAAATTCATCGGTTTCATCGCGTGCATATGCCATCTCAATTGCTTCTGTAGCGTTTTTGGCTAAAAACTTGCCCTTTCCTTTAGCGATTAGTTCATAAGCACAACGCACCCGCGACCAGCGATTATCTCTATCCATAGAAAAATAGCGCCCAATAATACTGGCTATTTCGCCTGTACCTAACTTAGCGATCTTATCCTCTAGTTTTTGAATATAGTGTTTGGCACTTTTTTGTGCACAGTCTCTGCCGTCAGTGAATAGGTGCAGGTATACTTTTTGACAACCAAACTTGTGTGCCATCTCCAACATGCTATGAATTTGACCCTCGTGTGAATGTACGCCGCCATTGGACAACAGCCCCATAATATGTACAGATTTATTGTTGTCATTAGCGTATTCAAGCCAATTTTTTAGGGTTGGGTTTCTAAAAAAATCCCCATTTTCGATGTCGTTCTGGATACGGGTAAAGTCTTGTTTGACTACACGTCCTGCGCCTAAGTTAAGGTGCCCAACCTCTGAGTTGCCCATTTGCTTGCCAGGCAAGCCCACGTTTTTACCGCTGGTGCTGATTAAAGAGCGTGGAAACTGTTTGTTAAGCCTATCCCATACAGGCGTATTTGCTTGCCTGATAGCGTTGCCTTTAATGGTTTTTGAGTAACCCCAACCATCCAGAATAATCAATATTTTGGTTTGTTTTTTGCTTTGCATTTGAGTTAAGGATTATACATTAAACAAAAAGTGCACCACATCCCCATCTTGCATGATGTAGTCCTTGCCTTCTGAACGTAGCTTTCCAGCTTCTTTAGCGCCTTTTTCGCCACCATACTCGACAAAGTCATCAAAGGCAATGGTTTCGGCGCGAATAAAGCCCTTTTCAAAATCACCATGAATCTTGCCTGCCGCCTGAGGCGCACTGTCGCCAATATTAATGGTCCAGGCGCGTACTTCTTTTATGCCAGCGGTAAAATAGGTTTGCAAGCCCAATAAAGTGTAGCCGCTTTTAATCAATCGGTCCAGCCCAGATTCGCTCTGATTCATCTCGGATAAGAACTCTTGTTTTTCTTCTGGGGCTAATTCACCAATTTCTGCTTCAACGTCTGCACATATTGCAATGACTTGGGCGTCATTTGTTTGGGCAAACTCTGTTACCGTGTTTAGATGTGGATTGTTGCTAAAACCATCTTCGCCAACATTGGCAACGTAGAGTACAGGCTTGATGGTTAGCAGTTGAAAACCCTTTAATAACTTGCGCTCATCCTCGTTAAAAGACAGGCTACGCGCAGCTTCTCCGGCCTCAAGCACAGGTAAAATTCTATCCAATAACGCCTTAAGCGTCAGCGCATCTTGTTGTCCAGATTTGGTATTTTTAATGGCTTTTTGATGCAATTTTTCAACCACAGCTAAGTCTGCCAATACCAACTCGGTATTGATAATTTCAATATCATCCAGCGGTGATATTTTGCCAGAGGTATGAATAATGTTGTCATTTTCAAAACAACGCACCACATGCACAATGGCATCGGTTTCGCTAATGTTGGTTAAAAATTGATTGCCCAGCCCTTCGCCTTTTGAGGCGCCTTCAACCAATCCTGCAATATCGACAAACTCTATGGTAGTTGGCAGAACCTTCTTAGGGCTAACAATGTCTGCTAATTGTGTTAGGCGTTTGTCGTTAATTGGAACAACCCCGATGTTGGGTTCAATCGTGCAAAATGGGTAGTTAGCAGATTCGATGCCTGCTTGTGTCAATGCGTTAAACAGGGTGGATTTTCCAACATTAGGCAGCCCAATAATGCCGCATTTAAACCCCATTTTTTGTTTGAGTGTGTAGTGTGTTCATCGCTTGTTCGATATTTCCTGTCACTATTTGTTGGGTAACGTTTAGCGATACTGACAGGGCGTTTTGAATTGCTGCAAACTCTGACTTGTTGGGCGCGTTTAAGACAAAATCAATCACTTTTGATTTATCGCCTGGATGCCCGATACCAATTCTGAGGCGGTAAAAATCATGACTGCCCAAAACTTTAATTGTATCTCTAAGCCCGTTATGTCCGCCGTGTCCGCCACTAAATTTAATTCTGGCGGTGCCTGGGTCAAGGTCTAATTCATCGTGTGCCACTAAAATTTCATCAACATTAATTTGGTAGAATTTGGCAATGCTTTGAATAGATTGTCCAGAGCGGTTCATATGAGTACTAGGCTTGAGCAAGTAAATACTTAAACCTGCCACGTTAATTTTTGTCGTCTCGCCAAAAAATTTACTGGTTTTTTTAAAACTATCAGCATGCAAACGCGCTAACACATCGCAAAACCAAAAGCCTACATTATGGCGGTGCGACTGATAATCCTTGCCTGGGTTGCCCAAACCAACAATCAGTTTTATCGTCATAATGGTTTAGTTCAAATTAGGTGTTTGAATCATCCACATCGTCGCTACTGCTTTTGTCTTCATCCTCGTCTTCAAGCAGCTCTTCAGTATCAGGTGCAAGGTCTTCGATTTCAGCCATCATCTTCGCCTCTTGAACCGATACAACGCTTTGGTCATGCGCCTCAATATCGCCATGCGTCAGCGCAGTTAGTGTTACCCCTGTTGGCACGTTCAGCCCTGTTAAGCTGATATGTTCGCCTAGCTCCAGGTTGCTGATATCAACATCAATGCCATTTGGCAAATCAGCGGGCAAGCAAGAGATTTCAACGCTAGTAATAAACTGGTTGAGAATCGCACCAAGGCGTATTGCTTGGTTGTCCTCTTCGCCAATAAAGTGTAGTGGAATGTTGGTAGCAATGGTTTGCTTCATGTTGATGCGCAATAAGTCAACGTGGGTTATTGTGTTTTTAGCTCGATGGCGTTGTAAGTCTTTAATAATTACAGGCTCAGTTTTTTTATTAATTGCCAAATCTAGTACCGATGTGTAGGCCTCTTCATTTTCTAATAAGTGTGTAATTTCGTGTATATTTAGCGTAATCATGCTCGGCTTTTTGCCTGCGCCATAAACAATGGCAGGTACTTTTTCTTCGCGACGTAGGCGGCGGCTCGCACCTTTCCCCTGACCATCTCGTCTCGTGGCGTTAATTGTTAAACTCATATGTTTTTCTCCAAAAATAAGATTTTTTAATTTTGCATTCGCGACCTAATGCAGGAGCGGTATTATACTTTAAAAAACCAAACGCAATGATTTAAAGATTGCCCATTGTATTTTACGTTCAAAGTTTTTAGTGACTTGTCTAGATGCTAACCTGGATCATCTCAGCTGCTGCCTTGCGCGCCTTATCAGTGATAGTTGTGCCACCTAAAATCCTGGCAATTTCATCAACACGTTGTTGTGCGGATAGTTGTTCAACTGTAGTTTGCGCACCTTTTGCGTTTTGCGTTTTACTAACACGCAAATGTTGATGTGCAAACGCTGCTACTTGTGCCAAATGAGTAATGCAAATCACTTGATAGGTGTTTGAAAGCTCTTGCAATCGCCTGCCAACCACCTCTGCCACTGCGCCGCTAATACCAACATCAACCTCATCAAAAATCAGTGTTGGGGTATATTCTTTGCTGCTACTAACCACAGAAATTGCCAGCGAAATGCGAGAGAGTTCACCACCCGATGCAACCTTTTTCAGTAGTTTAAAATCCTGACCCATATTGGTCTTAACCAAAAACTCAACCAGCTCCGTACCATTTAGATGTACCCCTTCGTTCTTGGGCGGCAAACCAACCATAAACACGCTGCTAGGCATGCCGAGCACTTGCATTGCCTCGCTGACCAACGTTGAAAGTTGCTTGGCACCCTGCGTTCTGGCTTTTGACAGTGCCTTGGCTTGCGCTTGATAGCGTTGCTGAATACTGCTAAGTTGTAAGCATAACTCGTCAATTGAATTGGCATTAAGACTAATATCATCAAGTTTTTGTTGAATATCAACTTGCAGTGTTAATAAGTCCTGAATTTGACAATTATGCTTTCTGCCTAGGTCGTGTAGCTCTGAGATTCGCGCCTCCATATTGCTGGCAGACTCTTCATCAACCGATAAGTTGCTTAGATAGTCAGTTAGCTCATAAACGGCTTCTTGAGTTTGTAGCTGTGCTGAGTTTAATAAGTCAAAACTCGCCGAGAGTTTGTTGTCCATTGTCAAAGCCTGAGACAATTCATGACCAAGACTTAACAGCTGTGCATTAGCACCAGTCTCACTTTCAAGCTGGGTGAGTACGTTCGAGGTTTTGTCAATCAATGCTTGGGCATTTGCGCTAAGTTTGAAGTCGGCTTCAATGTTGTTTAGCTCGTCTTGCGTGAGCTGTGCCTGATTGAGCTCTTTTAACTGATGTGCATATAGGGCTTGTTGTTGTTGCACAATATCTTGGTTGTTGCGCAGGTTGTCAATTTTAATTTTTAGAGCCTTGTATTCGTTGACAGTCGAGTTAAGCTGAGCTTTTTGTTCGCCAAGTTGGGCGTAATCATCCAGCAAAATCAGCTGTTGCTCAGGGCGTAATAATAATTGGTGTTGGTTTTGTCCGTGTATATCAATCAACAATTCGCCCACACCACGAAGCGCTGACAGCGAGACACTGTTGCTATTGACAAAGGCTTTTGACTTGCCATCTGTAGCAATCACTCGGCGTAATACACACTCACCACCATCGTCTAAGAATTGTGCGCGTAGAAAATCTTGTATTGTTTTGTTATTATCAACAGCAAATACGGCGCTAATTTCAGCCCTATCTTTGCCGCGGCGCACTAAGCTAGAATCGCCTCTAACCCCAAGTGTCAAACTTAACGCCTGTAACAAAATAGACTTTCCTGCGCCTGTTTCCCCAGTAACTGCACTCATGCCTGGCTCGAAAGATAATTCTAGGCTTTCAACAACCGCTAAGTTTTTAATATTTAAACTAACAATCATCTGACATTAACAAAGCCCAAACCAAGTGCTTCACAGGGCACAACGTTAGCCCACAGTGCTTTAGGTAATGCAATGTTGTATCTTAGCTTCATTTGTTCCAATGTAGTTTATCACGTAAAATACTAAACAAGTCATAATCATCAGGATGAATGAGTTTAAGCGGTTTATCGTATTTTTCAATAAATACAGCTTGATTGGCGCAAATAGGTATCGATATTTGCCCGTCAATCACGAGAAGCGCGCCTTGCGTCGGCTCTTTTAAGCAAATACGAACCTTGTTATTTGCATCAAAAATAAACGGACGATAGGTCATTGCATGTGGTGAGATGTACACCAATGATATGGCATCAACCCCCGTGTTAATAATAGGCCCACCACTAGACAGAGCGTAGGCAGTTGAACCAGTTGGAGTATTAACAATCAAGCCGTCTGCAGAACCGTTATTAACAAATTTTTCGTTGATATAAACGTCAGCGTTAATCATCCTGGGTACGTTAGCACGGTGAAACACTACATCATTCACCGCTTGGTACGTCTTACCATCAGGCGTTGTACAGTTAAGCATAAAACGCTCTTCAGTGTTGTATTTTCCTGAAAGCACATCTTCAATCGATTCAAACATTTTACCTGTGTTGATATCTGTCAAAAACCCTAAACGCCCCAAGTTAACGCCAAGCAATAGGATGTCATGGTTGACAAAATCACGTGCCGCACCTAAAAAAGTTCCGTCACCGCCCAAAACAATGACCATTTCTGCACTATCGATAATAGCTTGTTGGTAAAATACCGCCTTTACGTTTAGACCTTTTAAAAATTTTTGTAACTTATCAGCAGTTTGTTTGCTGATAGGATCGTTGGGCTTGGTAACCAGACCGACTGTTTTAAACACGATAAACCTCTGTATGATGGGTGATTAACACCCACAAGGGGTATAAACAAAACCACAAGAAATATTGGCAATTATAAATTAGAATTATGAGTAAAGATAAAGAAAAGACACAGAAAAAAACCAAAAAAGTTAATGTTAAACAAAGCCTTAAAGACTTACAGCAACAATTGGCAAAAGCACAACAATCTGCCAAAGATAATTGGGATCGATTCCTACGTGCCCAAGCAGAGATGGAGAACCTGAAACGGCGTAACGCCAAAGATTTAGAAAACGCCCACAAGTTTGCATTAGAAGGCTTTGTTAAAGCCTTGCTTGAAGTGAAAGATTCGATGACAATAGGGCTGAAAACCGCACAAGAAGACAGTGCCACCATTGAACATATTGTTGAAGGTCTGCAAATGACTGATAAAGTATTCCTTTCAACTTTGGAAAAGTTTGGCGTTGAGATTATTAATCCACAGAATGAGCCATTTAATCCAGACTTGCACGAGGCTGTTACTGTAGTGGCAATGCCTGATAAACCTTCAAATTCTATCTTGGAGGTAGCACAAGTTGGCTTTACTTTGAATACTCGCCTAGTGCGTCCAGCTATGGTAGTTGTGACTCAGTAGTCGATTAATTGTAAAAACGGCGCGAGCAATTAAAGGGTGCTTATTGTGAACAACTAAAAAGTGCGTTTGTAAAAACTCATCACAAGGGTCTTTAACCTTGAGAATCTCTGTGTATTGTTCTAATTCAGCAGTGTATAATCATAGGTATGGTTGGTTTAATTTAAAAAACCACCAATTTCTGGTTGTTGTTTTGTGTCGTGCCAACCAGAGTCGTTACTTTTTATAACGAGGCACTAATTATGATAATACATTGTTTAAAGCCTACAGGATTGCTTTTATTACTACTAAGTTTCAATGTGGTTAGTGCGGAAGCGCAAGCTAATTTTTTTAATGAGAATTTTCATGATTATCAAGAAAACTTAGAAGAGGCCAACGACCAAAAGAAACTAGGCATTTTTGTATTTTTTTACTTAGATGACTGTCCGTTTTGTCATAAAATGCGACAACAGGTTTTAAACCAAAAGAGTGTGATTGCATTTTATAACAAAAATTTTTTAAACTATGAAGAGGATGCTAACGGCTCAATAGAGGTTGTTAACTTTAAAGGAAAGCTCACAACACAGCGGCTTTTTTCTGCTGAAGAGCATAACGTATTTGCCACGCCCGTATTGGCATTTTTTGATTTAAAGGGCAAAATGGTGTCTTACCGAACTGGGTTTTTGAACGCGGCGGATTTTTTGTTGTTCGGACAATTTGTAAAAGATAAACGTTATTTAGAGACCAACTTTATCCGTTACAAACGCAAAATTAAAGGGTGAAGTTAGTTGTCTTATTGTTGATTGGTATCTCAACATTCACACACAGTTTAACGCTTGAGCAAGCACTCAAAATTGCCAAACCACTAAGCCATGAGGCACTTATGCAACAACAACGTATTGCACAAGCACAACTAACTGGTGAAAACATCAAACAACGGCACGACTACGAGTTTAATCTCAACAACCAGCTTGGGCTACGTGAAGAGTTTGGCAAAAAAATAGATGACAACTTCGTCTATCTCAACATTAAAAAAGAGCTATTTAACAGCGACCATCAGGCAGATATAGATTTCAACAAATCAAGCGTTGAACTTGAAAAATTACAGCTTGATTATTTAAAACTTGAACAAAAAATCAACATAATGCGTGTATTTTTTGAAGGGGTATTAGCGGATTTAGAATACGACTATATAACTCAGGTTGTGGCATTGTCCTCAGTCAGAGAAACGGATGTGATAGACAATCTCTCTGTTGGCTTTGCCTCGGAGCTTGACTTGGTCAATGCCCAAGCCAGGACACAACTAGACAGGGCTAAACGACAAGACGTTGAGGCCAGGCAAATACTTGCCAGAAAGCGTTTGGCTGACTTATTAGGCTTGGCACAGCGCCCTGATAATTTAGAACAACCAGTATTGAACAAATATTTAAACTATAAAATTGCAGATGAAAAAATATGGCTAAACGCCCTTAAGCAACATAATGCTTTGTTAAAAGCTTTGCGCTTAGAAATGACAAGCCTACAACGCAAAAAACAACAGCAAGAAAACACTTGGGAATTTAATGTTGGTGGTTTTGCTCGATTGGGTGAACAAAGTTATCAAACGGATAAAAACGGCAATTATCGAGTCGGTCTCACGCTTAATGTTCCCTTTGGTGACAATAAGCGCGAACAAGCTATAAAAGCGTTAGAAATTTTAATCCAACAAAAGCAAATCGAGCTTGCACAACAAAATGAACGCTTAAACCAAAGCGTGCTGGATTTGTTTTTTAAATTGCCTTTTGCTTTGCAAAAGAGGCGTGCATTAATCATAGAACAAGACTATTTGTCATTTAACTTAGACAAAGCGAGTTTAGAATACGAAATGCGCCTATCTAAAGACCTTGGCAACTCAATGGTTTTGGTCACCAAAAACGACTTTGAGCTCGCGGGTGCAACTTTTGAGCTAGTTTTACTGCTTGAACAAATGAACTTATTAGCACAAGGAAAAATCTTATGAAGCAAATTATTATATTATTCACTCTTTTTTTATCAGCACTACTGCACGCAGAATATGCGATTTATGCGCAGGTTTCATCAGAAATAATTTGGTTGGCAGAGCCTGGACAAACGCTAAAAAAAGGTTCACTTTTGGTGAAGTTAGATGCACGCTTAGCTCAGGCAAAGCTCGATGAAGCAAAGGCAATCTTAGCGCTTAGACAAGAACAGTTTGATGACAAAAAACTGGTCCTTGCACAAATACAACAATTATTTGACAGCTTGGTACGCTCAAAACGTGAATTAGACCTTGCCAACATTGACTATCAGCAAGTAAAATACCAACTAGAGGCACAAAAAAGTCGCGTGACACAGCAACAATTATGGCTAGATAAACATCAAATAGTCGCGCCGTTTGATTTACAGGTTCAGTCAGTACCAGAACCACGCAATGTTACCAATCATCGTGACCCAAAACCTTTGTTATTGGTTAGCCCCAGCCAGTAGCATGCAATTAATTGAATACAGCCAGCAACCTTATTGCTTTGTGTTACGTATATAATCTACGTTAGGAGACCGCTTATGAAACGTTTGTTATTATCTTTTTTGTTACTGGTTTTTTCTACGTGGATACAGGCACAAGACCAACTACTATCAGCTGACAAAGCGTTTGCCTTTAAAGCCAAAGTAGTAAATGACGAAATACAACTCAGTTGGGATATTGCCAAAGGCTATTACTTGTATAAAGAAAAAGTAGCTATTTCAGCTAATTTTCCGGCTCGATTGGGTGTGGCTAAGTTTCCAGCAGCAAAAATTAAACAGGATGAATTTTTTGGCACAATAGGCACCTATCGCAAAAATGTGTTGGTGCGTGTGCCTGTCCTACCAGGTGAGCAAAGCGCTATTTTACTCACGGTTTCTTATCAAGGTTGTGCCGATATCGGTGTGTGTTACCCGCCCATTCAAAAGTCAGTAACGTTGCCTATTAAAAGCACTCAGAGCATCACCCCTGTTGATCGTGCGTCCAGCCTTCTTTCAACAGCGCAATCGCAAGCACGCTCGATGTTTGCCAGTGCTACTAATGAAGGTCCGTTGCCACCTGATCAGGCGTTCAAACTTACGGTTGTACCTAGCGATGCTAATAACTTAAAAGCCATTTGGACAATCAAGCCAGACTATTATTTGTATCACGATAAATTCTCCATTGATGTTCAAGGTGCTGAACTTGGCAATATCAACCTACCTAAAGGCAAAATCAAGGATGACGAGTTGTTTGGAAAGGTTGAGGTGCATACCAACAGGGTTGAAGTTGACATCCCACTATACAACATAAGTGCTAAAAGTGTGCAGTTTAATGCACAATACCAAGGTTGTTGGGAAGGCGGCGTATGCTACGCACCACAGCAAAAAACCTTAACAGTGCCTTTGTTTAAAGAAGGTGCACAAGCCCAAAAGGTCGATCCAGAGTTTGTAACAAACGTGGTTGATAAAACTGTTCCACCCTCAACGTCAGTTAGCATTAAACCTGAATTAACCGAAGCTGAACAAATCATTCAATCAATACAAGGCAAGGGCATTTATTCGTTGTTATTTTTCTTTTTTATTGCTGGTTTGGGTGCGGCGTTTACTTCTTGCGTCTTGCCAATGATTCCGATTCTATCAGCCATTATTATTGGACAAGAGAAAAAAGTGTCAACCAAAAAAGCATTTTCTATGTCGCTGGTGTTCGTGATATTTATGTCACTGGCTTATGCTTTGATTGGCGTTTTGTTTGCTAAGTCTGGCGAACAAATACAGATTGTTCTGCAAAACCCCTGGGTGTTGGGTGGATTTAGTTTGATTTTTGTACTACTAGCTTTGTCTATGTTTGGTTATTTTGAAATCAAAATTCCAAACGCTATTCAAAACAAACTTGCTAATGTGAGTAACAAACAAAAAGGCGGCAGTTTTGTTGGCGTTGCGATTATGGGTTTCTTGTCAGCGTTGATTGTTGGTCCGTGTTCTGCGCCGATTTTAAGTGCGGCACTGCTATATATAGCCCAGTCGGGTGTTGATAATGTTTGGCTTGGTGCAGGCGCTTTATTTGCTTTAGGTATGGGCATGGGTATGCCACTCATCGCTGCTGGAACAGGCGTAGTAATGCCACAATCAGGCGAATGGATGGAGCGTGTTAAGCAAGCGTTTGGAGTGGTTATGTTGGGTATGGCAATCTATTTTATTGCACGGGTAATTCCAGCCAACGTTGCTTTGATTTTGTGGGCGCTATTATTCACAATTTCTCCGATTGCGATGGGCGTACTTGAGAGCGTAACAACGCCGTGGCAGCGCATATTTAAAGCCATAGGATTGATTATTTTAGGGTACGGAATTTTACTCATGGGCTTGGTGGCACGTGGTGGTGGCGACATGTTCGCGCCACTTGCTGGCTATACCAGCTCGTCTCAAAGCCAACAAGCGCATGTAGAGTTTAGGTCTATTAAGTCAATTCAAGACCTTGATCAAATACTCGACCAAACCAAGCAAAATAAGCAATTGGTGGTGCTAGATTTTTACGCTGACTGGTGTATCTCTTGTAAAGAGCTTGAGCGTTTTGTATTTTCAAATTCTGAGGTGGTGAACAAAATGCAAAATGTTATCGCCTTGCAAGCCGATGTTACTAAAAATGATGCTCATGATAAAGCACTGATGAAGCGTTTTAACATTGTTGGCCCGCCTGCAATTTTGTTTTTTAAAGGCGGTGTTGAAGGACGTGCGCAACGCATAATTGGTGAAATTAATGCCAAGAATTTTATCAAACGCTTGAACAAGGTGCAATAAAAGCTGAGTCGAAAAGTTGGGCCAAGATGCTTTAGGTTTAGCAGTTAAAATGCCGATAAATTCTTCTAACATTCGCGATGTTGGTGGTAAAATCAATCTTTTTACTACTGTTTAAAGCCATGTCGGATATTTTATTACTTAACGGCCCAAATCTCAATTTGCTGGGCACGCGTGAGCCAGAGCATTATGGCGCACAATCCTTGTGCGATATTGTTAACAATCTTAACAACTTAGCAGCACAGGAAGGCTTAACGTTTGAACACCATCAGGACAATTCAGAGGCTGGCTTAATTGGGCGCATTCATCAGGCACCCAGCGATGGTGTTCGATATATTATTATTAACCCTGCTGCCTTTACCCATACTTCGGTTGCCTTACGTGATGCTTTGTTAGCGATTGAGACTGCGTTTGCTGAAGTTCATTTATCTAACGTTTATAAACGCGAGGACTTTCGTCAACAGTCTTATTTTTCAGACATCGCACAAGGAGTAATTTCTGGTTTTGGCGCACAAGGCTATGAGTTCGCAATCAGTGCCGCTATTAAACACATTAAGGAGTATTAAAAAAAGATGGATATTCGTAAAGTAAAAAAACTCATGGAATTGTTAGAGCAATCTGACATGGCTGAAATTGAAATTCACGAGGGCGAGGAGTCAGTACGTATTGCACGTTATGGTAATGCGCCAGCGATGACAACTGCGCCAGTACCAGTAGCGCCAGTGACACCAACCGAACCACCAACAGAAACACAGATTTGTGCGCCTGTGGTGGACGGACATCCAATTACTTCGCCTATGGTTGGTACTTTTTATGGTTCGGCCTCGCCGACTTCTGAGGCCTTTGTTAAAGTTGGGCAGCATGTTAATCAAGGCGATTGCGTTTGTATTATTGAGGCGATGAAAATCATGAATCAAGTTGAGGCAGACCAATCGGGCACAGTGACTGAAATTTTGTGCCAAGATGGCGATGCAGTTGAATTTGCTCAAACTTTAATCGTTATCCAATAACAGAATTTCTTATGAATAAAATTCAAAAAATTTTAATCGCCAACCGCGGCGAAATTGCACTGCGTATTTTGCGCGCTTGCAAGGAGCTTGGCATCAAAACCGTTGCAGCATATTCAACCGCAGACGAAGAGCTAAAACACGTACGTTTGGCGGATGAGGCGGTTTGTATTGGTCCAGCACCATCAACCAATAGTTATCTTAATATTCCTGCTTTAATTAGTGCTGCTGAGGTTACCCATGCAGATGCCATCCATCCAGGTTATGGGTTTTTGTCTGAAAGTGCGGATTTTGCTCAACGCGTTGAAGAAAGTGGGTTTATCTTTATTGGCCCTCGCGCTGAAAATATCCGGGTGATGGGCGATAAAGTTGCCGCCATTGAGGCAATGCAAAAATCAGCTGTGCCTTGTGTGCCAGGCTCGAACGGCGAGCTCACCAATAACGACCAGGCTAAT
Organism: Gammaproteobacteria bacterium; assembly: GCA_965206195.1. Classification (GTDB taxonomy): domain Bacteria; phylum Pseudomonadota; class Gammaproteobacteria; order PS1; family Pseudothioglobaceae; genus JAAOIF01. The sequence goes on along the minus strand of CBDBIZ010000011.1, from coordinate 707,313 downwards.
ATTGCCTTGGCAAATAAAATCGGACTGCCCATTATTATCAAAGCCTCTGGCGGTGGCGGTGGGCGTGGTATGCGTGTGGTGGAAAAATTACAGGATTTGCTGCCTTCAATTGAGCTGACTAAAGCCGAGGCGCAAAGTTGCTTTGGCAATTCTGAGGTGTATATGGAGAAATTCCTCACCACCCCACGCCACGTTGAAATTCAAATATTGGCAGACGAACACGGCAACGCCGTGCATTTAGGTGAACGTGATTGTTCCATGCAGCGTCGCCATCAAAAAGTGGTAGAAGAGGCACCTGCACCAGGCGTTAGTTCTGAGTTACGCAATAAAATCGGCAAAATATGTGCACAAGCTTGTCAAGCTATTAATTATCGCGGCGCAGGCACTTTTGAATTTTTATTTGAAAACGGTGAGTTTTATTTTATTGAGATGAATACTCGTGTTCAGGTTGAGCACCCAATAACTGAGATGATTACTGGTGTTGATATTGTGCGTGAGCAAATTCTTATTGCTGACGGGCAAGCACTTTCATTTACCCAAGACGATGTAAATATCAAAGGCTTTGCCATTGAATGCCGCATCAATGCCGAAGACCCGAATAATTTTATGCCCTCGCCTGGTAAAATTACCCAATACCATACAGCTGGTGGTTTAGGTGTACGGGTTGATTCGCATATTTATAATGGTTACACCGTGCCGCCTTACTATGATTCAATGATTGGCAAGCTGATTACTTTTGCTGATACTCGGCTCGGTGCAATTATCAAAATGCAAAACGCACTTGATGAAATGGTGATTGACGGCATTAAAACTAATATTCCTTTACAGGTGCGTATTATGGAGGACGAGACATTTTGTAAAGGCGGCATGAACATTCACTACCTTGAAAAAATGCTAGGAGAGGCTTATTCATGATTAAAGCAGGCATTATTGGCGGTACAGGCTATACCGGTGTTGAGTTATTACGACTGTTACATCATCATCCACAGGTTAGAGTGTTGGCAATTAGTTCGCGCTCGCTCAGTGGTAAGCGTGTTGATTCAATTTTTCCATCGCTGGTTGGGCAGTCTGATTTGGTGTTTTCAAAGCCTGATGACGCTGTATTAGATAATTGTGATATAATTTTCTTTGCCACCCCACATGGGGTAGCGATGCAAAACGCTGGTGGGTTTATTGTAAAAGGCATTAAAGTTATTGATCTTGGCGCGGATTTTCGTTTGAATAACAAGGATGAATATCAAAAGTGGTACGGTTTAGCGCATACCCAAGCCGATTTATTATCATCAGCAGTGTATGGGCTTTGCGAGATTAATCGTGCGCAAATTAAAAATGCCAGTTTAATTGCTAATCCAGGTTGCTACCCGAGCGCAATACAACTGGCACTTAAGCCATTGGTTGACAATAAACTGATTGACTTATCTAGCATCATTGCAGATTGCAAATCAGGCGTGAGTGGCGCAGGACGCGCAGCCAACCTACCTACTTTATTGTGTGAAGTTAGTGAATCATTCAAGGCTTACGGCGTTAGCGGTCATCGCCATTATCCAGAAATTAAACAAGAATTATCCTTGTTAGCAGGTGAAGAGGTAGAGTTAACTTTTGTGCCACATCTGGTACCAATGATTCGCGGTATGCAGGCAACTTTGTACGTAGATTTACTAAAAATTGATATTGATGCGCAATCGCTTTTTGAGAACACTTATAAAGATGAGCCTTTTGTAAGTGTCCTTAACGCTGGAACTGTCCCTGAGACGCGTAGTGTAAAAGGCTCTAATTTTTGCCAAATAGCTGTGCAGAAAATGCCAAATAGCAACAAATTAGTGATATTATCAGTAATTGATAATTTGGTTAAAGGCGCATCAGGACAAGCCGTGCAAAATATGAATATTATGTTTGGATTAGAAGAGGGTTTAGGATTAGGACAAATCGGTTTATTGCCGTAATTGGAGCCACCCTATAAGGAGAGAAAACATGGAAGCAGCAGAAGTTTTAGAAACAGCAGATATTATTTTTAGTGATAATGCTGCCAAAAAAGTAGCAAATTTAATTAAAGAGGAAAAAAACCAAAACCTTAAATTACGCGTATATATTACTGGCGGCGGCTGTTCTGGTTTTTCTTACGGTTTTACCTTTGATGAAAATTACAAACAGGGCGACTCTAGCGTTGATAAAGACGGCGTAGAGTTAGTGGTTGACCCGATGAGCTATCAATATTTAATTGGTGCCACGGTCGATTATTTAGAAGATTTACAAGGCTCTCGCTTTATCATCCACAACCCAAATGCTAAAACCACCTGCGGTTGCGGTTCGTCTTTTTCGATTTAATTATTTTTGAAAACACTTGAGACGTAACTATAATTGAATATTAATGTGGATAAAGAAAAAATTAAAAAATTAATGAAAAAACAAGCCTGACTACCTAGGCAGACTTAAATACACAATTATATTAAAAAACGGGGTTGTACTATGATTGAATATATTCCAGGTTTAGCAGGTGTGCCTGCAACAGAATCAGCCATTTCTTCTATTGATGGTGAGCGCGGCATACTTGCCTACCGCGGTTATTCAATTGAAGATTTAGCCAAACACGCTTCATTTGAAGAGGTGGCGATGTTGCTCAGAGATGGCGAGTTGCCCAGTGCTCAGATGCTAAGTGAATTTAAACACGTCTTGCACCAACGTTACGAAGTTAAACGCAATATTCGACAAATGATGTGGGCATTGCCTGCTGCTGGACATCCAATGGATGTTTTGCAAGCTGCAATTGCCGCTATGGCGACTTTTTATCCAGGTGCAAATGCTAAAACCCCCGATTCCAACTATACGCAAAGTGCCTTGACTAAAATCATTGCCAATATGAGCACTTTGGTGGCGGCGTGGGCGCGTATTTCAACAGGTTATGATCCAGTGCCACCTAGTAAGGACATGAGCTATGCCAAGAATTTTTTATACATGTCTTTCGGTGAAGAGCCTGATGATGAGATTGTTAAACTGTTTGATGCTTGCTTAATTTTGCACGCCGAACATACCATCAATGCTTCAACCTTTTCTACCATGGTAACCGCCTCCACCCTTGCCAATCCGTTTGCTTCAATTTCAGCAGCAGTAGGTACGTTGGCAGGCTCTTTGCACGGCGGTGCAAACGAAGATGTATTGGACATGTTGGATGATATTGGTACCGTGAGTAAGGTTCGAGTCTATATTGAAAACCGCCTAAAAAATAAAACTACCATTATGGGTATGGGACATCGCGAGTATAAAACCAAAGACCCGCGAGCGAGCATTTTGCAAAAAATGATTGAGGACTATATGAGCAGAACTGGTCATCAGTTATCAAAACGCTTTGAAATTGCCTTAGAGGTTGAGCGTGTTTGTGAAGAGTTATTGGCGCATAAGGGCGTGTATCCGAATGTTGATTTTTACTCAGGCATTTTGTATGCTGAGATTTTTAAAATCAATAAGCAACATTTTACCCCAATTTTTGCTATGGCGCGTTCAAGTGGTTGGACTGCACACTGGCACGAGCAAGTCGCCCACAACCGTATTTTTCGTCCCACTCAAATTTATACCGGCGCTGATTTTAGAACGTATCCAAGTAAATAATTAGGCAAACAACCATGCAACAAACCACACATTTTGGCTTTAAAGATGTTCCTACCAGCGACAAACAAGGCTTGGTTCGGGCTGTATTTGACTCGGTTGCTTCTAAATATGATTTAATGAACGATGTGTTATCTTTTGGCACGCACCGCTTGTGGAAACACTACACCATTGCCTCATCAAATGTTAAGACGGGTGATAAAGTGTTAGATGTTGCAGGCGGCACGGGCGATTTGGCAGCCTCTTTTCGTCACAAAGTTGGTGAAAGCGGACAAGTTGTGCTTTCTGATATTAATGCCGCTATGTTGGCTGAGGGACGTAAAAATTTAATTAATAAAGGCGTTTCAGGGGTGGATTTTGTGCAATTGAGCGGCGAACAAATCCCTTTTGCAGACAGTGTATTTGATTGTGTGTCAATTGCTTTTGGCTTGCGCAACGTTACCGACAAAGATCAAGCGTTGACAGAGATGATGCGCGTTTTAAAACCTGGCGGCTGTTTGTTAATTTTGGAGTTTTCCACGACAGATAATGAATTATTAAAACAGGTTTATGATTTTTACTCATTCAATATTATGCCCAAGCTCGGCAAGTTGATTGCTAATGATGAGGACTCTTATCAATATTTAGCTGAATCTATTCGCCAGCATCCAGACCAAGAAACCCTAAAAACCATGATACTTGATGCGGGCTTTAAGTTTTGTGAATATCACAATTTGTCTGGCGGTATTGTTGCGCTACATAAATGTATTAAGTAAGCGGTTTATTGATGCAACATTTTTTACTTGAGCAAGCACTAAACTATTTAATTGAGCAAAGCCAGAGCGATTTAGCACCGTTGAATGACAAAAATATCGATTTTGCCTTAGAAGAGCCAACTCTGAGGTTTGACTTTTTTTGTACTAATAATCGCATTTTTGTGACCAATGAAAGCATTAATGCTGATGTCGATATTAAGCTTAAATCGAGTGTTTTTTTGGCATTATTGCAAGGCGCACAGTTAAGTGAGTTGCTTAAAAAAGATCAAATTATCATTCATGGCGATGTTAAAACTACGCAGTTATTAGTGGACTTGTTGCAACAGCTTGGTATTGACTGGGAGGAGTTATTGTCAAAATACACGGGCGATATTATTGCTCATCAATTGGGTAAAGCGGCAAACAGGTTTAAGGCAAACATGCAAAATGCAAACAAGCCGTTAGCCACATTAAAAGACGAACTGACCACTTTATTGGTTGCACCAGCGCAGTCAGGTTTGTTTAACCACAAGGGCGTTTAAACAGATGCGTAACCTAGCTAGGTTTATTGGCATTTCACGTGTTTTAATGCGCTATCGACTTGATGCTTTGGTGTTATCCACGCCACTATTAAAAAGTTTTAAACCACTATTATATTTAATCCCTTGGCATTATTTCCCCGTTAAACGCTACACTCGCGGCGAGCGTATTCGCCTAGCGTTTGAAGAGTTGGGGCCGATTTTTATTAAGTTTGGGCAAGTACTATCTACTCGACGCGATTTATTGCCAGATGATATTGGCGATGAGTTGGCAAAACTGCAAGATGCTTGTCCAGCGTTTGACCCAACAATCGCCAAGCAAAGTGTTGAACAAGCCTTGGGCGATAATATTGATAACTTATTCAAAAACTTTGATGAAGTGCCACTAGCGTCTGCTTCAATTGCTCAGGCGCATACAGCAATTACCTTGGATAATGACGAAGTTGTGGTGAAGGTGGTGCGCCCTAATATCAAAGCCACGATTACGCGTGATATTAGGCTGATGTATGCCTTAGCAAGGCTATTTAACAAACACCCAATGAGTAAAAAGATTCGCCCTATTGAAATAGTCGAGACCTTTGAGAAAATCATTTTGGCTGAGATTGATATGCGTATTGAAGCTAAGCATTGCAAAAAACTCAAACATAATTTTAAAGATTCAAACTTGTTGTATGTGCCCAAAGTCTATCAGCAACTGAGCGCTAAAAATATCCTAACCACTGAGCGTATTTATGGCACACCAGTGGGCGATATAGCAACCCTGAAGGCTAAAAATATTGACATGAAACGCCTTGCAGAAGAGGGCGTTATTATCTTTTTTACTCAGGTTTTCAAGCATAATTTTTTTCATGCAGACATGCACCCTGGCAATATCTTTGTGGCTGATGATGGACAGTATATTGGCGTTGATTTTGGCATTATGGGTTCGCTTAGTGAACAGGATAAGAACCTTTTGGCAGACATGTTTTTGGCGTTTTTTAATCAAGATTATAAACAAGTAGCACAGGCTTATGTTGGTTCTGGCTGGATGAGTGTGGATACTGATGTCAGTGCTTTTGAGGCCGCAGTAGAGCGGATTTGCGCACCGATGTTTGCCAAGTCTTTGGGTGAGATTTCTTTTGGACAAGTGCTACTTGAATTGATTCAAGAGGCGAAAAATTTTGACATCACTGTGCAACCACAACTGTTATTATTAGACAAAACCTTACTCAATATTGAGGGTTTAGGCAGACAGCTTTATCCGCAATTAGATTTGTGGAGTACGGCAAAGCCTTTTTTAGAGGCGTTGGCAGCGGAAAAACACAACATGAAAAACATCTTTGAAAAACTCAAGCAACAAGCACCGAAACTTATAAAAGAATTGCCAGAGTTGCCAATGCTCATTCTTAGTGCGCTTAAAAAACTTGACAGCATGCAAAGTATTGAGAAGCTCTACGCTAAACAAACCAAGGCGATTGTAACGCAGTTGCAAGACAATGCTAACAAGCAAACCCGCGCTGTATTAGCAGGCACTTTGATGATTTTATCAGCAATCTTAGTGGGGAATAACTGGTGGGAGGCGGGCATTGTTAGTGCTATTGTCGCTTTGATATTTTGGCGAAAATCTCAATAAACTATTGGCCAGAGAATAAAAACCAATTTTTAGCCAAAAACGTCTTTAATTTTCATTGGCTAGACGGTATAATTCCCAATTTTGTAAGTTTGTGATGCGTGGTTTTTAACGGTGTTTTTGGCAACAAGGATAAACTACCAAAAATTCAATTAGCCGCCATAATAATAGTGGTTGTTTATTTTTTTGCATTCGGCGCAGCATTGTCTGCTGCTTATGGAGGGTTTATTAGCCTGGTTAATACTGGGTTAATCAATCGACACACAAACAAACAAACAACAGCACCAGCAATGAGCGCCCAAACAAGCGTCGTGTTAATGTTTGTAAGTGTGATAACGCGTATGGCAGTTGTAATTGGGCTAACTTTAGCGGGGTTTGAACTTTTAAAGTTAAACTCTAATGCGTTAATCGCTGGCTTGGTTTTTGGGTTAATTGGTTTTTTAATAGATAAGGTTTTACAAAAATAATGTCAGCAACAAACGGAGTACTAACTTCTGGCGAGTACATTAAACATCATCTGCAAAATCTAACCTATGGGCAATTGCCTGACGGTGGTTGGGGTATTGCGCATAACGCAGCAGAAGCTAAAGCTATGGGTTTTTGGGCGTTTCATTTAGACACGCTAGGTTTTTCGTTTGTATTGGGTGCATTGTTCTTATTGGTTTTTTATCGAGCGGGTAGGAAAATGACAATTGCCACGCCTAGTGGGCTGCAAAACTTTATCGAGAGCATTATTGATTTTGTGAATGACAACATGCGTGGTTCATTTAACGCCAACAACCCATTAATCGCGCCATTGGCATTAACGTGTTTTATTTGGATTATTTTAATGAATACGATGGACTTATTACCTGTCGATTTATTACCCAAAATCGCATCTTTGATGGGTGTAGAATACCTAAAAGTGGTGCCTACTGCTGACCCGAACGCCACCTTCGGCATGTCTTTGGGTATTTTTATTTTGATGATTTATTATTCTATTAAGTGTAAAGGCTTGGGTGGGTTCGCCAGTGAGCTAGCATTTCATCCGTTTGGTAAAGTTATGTTGCCAGTTAATTTGTTGCTTGAAGGCGTGGGACTACTTGCCAAACCAGTATCCTTAGCGTTAAGATTATTTGGCAATATGTATGCGGGCGAGTTAATTTTTATTCTGATTGCCCTATTTCCGTATTGGATACAGTGGTCGTTATCATTGCCATGGGCAATTTTCCACATTTTAATTGTATTATTACAAGGCTTTATTTTTATGACCTTGGTGATTGTGTATATGGATATGGCGCATCAGAAAGCGCACTGACTGTTAAACTAGATTGTTTTTTATAAAAAATAGGAGTAAGAGATGGAACAAAGTGTATTGTTTTTAGCGGGTGCAATGGCAATGGGTTTGGGTGCATTAGGTGCAGCGATTGGCATTGGTACTTTGGGTTCAAAGTTTTTGGAAAGTGTCGCGCGTCAACCAGAGCTTTTGCCACTGTTAAGAACACAAATGTTTATTGTCATGGGCTTGGTAGACGCATTACCAATTATTTCATTGGCGATTGGCTTGTATTTAGTTTTTGCTGTTTAAGGCGTCAATAAAGGTATTTAATTATGAACATTAACGCAACTTTATTTGGGCAAATGATTATGTTTGCCATGTTTACATGGTTTTGTATGAAACTCGTATGGCCACCGATTGTTGTCGCTATGGAAGCGCGTAAAAAGCGCATAGAAGGTGGTTTGTTGGCGGCAGAACGTGGCTTTTCAGAGCACAAAGAAGCACAGCAAAAGGCGCAAGAGGTGTTAGACCAGTCCAAAGCCCGAGCTGCTGAAATTATTGCCAATGCAGGCCATCAAGCAGCAACCATGATTACAGACGCTAAGAGCAGCGCTACCCAAGAAGCCGATAGAATTAAGACAACCGCACAAGCGCAAATTGAGCAAGAGACCAAGCGTGTGCGTAACGAGCTTAAAGACCAAGTGTCCACTTTGGTCATGCAAGGTGTGAACTCGATACTGGCAAAAGAGGTTGATGCTGGGACGCACCAGCAGATGCTTAATAAACTATCACAAACTTTGTAGCATCTGTCCATGGAATTAACTACAATCGCCAAGCCTTACGTAAATGCAATTTTTGCCATTTCTGAGCAAAACCAGTCGCATTCAGACTGGCAAAATATGTTGCAAGCGGGCGCGCAACTTGCTAACAACGAGACGATACAAGCGTTTATTGCTTCGCCTAGTGCGACTGCAAGCAACAAGATTGATGCAATTGAAGCACTATTTGTCTCAATTTTAGGCCAACCATTAAACACGTACGAGCGTTCCTTTGTTGTGTTGTTAATTGATAACAGGCGTATTAATGTATTGCCCAGCATGTTAGCGTTGTTTAATAGCATGATAAATTGCAGTAGCAATGATAAATTTTTTGATGTGGTTAGTGCATATGAATTAAGCGCCCAACAACAACAACAATTGGTAGATGATTTAAGCAAAAAATACAATGCAACGGTCAGTATCAGTACTTTTGTTGATGAAAATTTGGTGGGTGGCGTGGTAATTAAAGAGGGAGACAAGGTGATTGATTTATCGGTTCAAGCGCGCATAGATGAGCTTGGCACACGTTTGTCAGCAAATTAATATTAAAAAAGGAATAATTATGCAATTAAACGCATCGGAAATTAGTGATTTAATTAAACAGCAAATAGAGGGTTTTGACTTTGTAGCGCAGGTGCGCACAGAAGGCACTGTAATTAGCGTTAGTGACGGTATCGTGCGTATTCATGGCTTAGCTGATGTACAGTTTGGTGAAATGCTCGAATTTCCAGGCAACATCTTTGGTATGGCACTTAATCTTGAGCAAGACTCAGTCGGCGCGGTAATTTTAGGCGATTATCTGCAGATTTCACAGGGTGATACAGTTAAATGCACCAACCGTTTGGTGGAAGTGCCTGTGGGCGAGCCAATGCTTGGTCGTGTAGTTAATCCACTCGGAAAAGCAATTGATAGCAAAGGCGACATTGATGCCAAAGATGCGCGCCCCTTAGAGGTTGTTGCACCCGGTGTTATTGATCGTCAATCGGTCAGTCAACCCATTCAAACAGGAATCAAGGCGATTGATGCGATGGTGCCGATAGGACGCGGTCAGCGTGAACTGATTATTGGCGATCGTCAAACGGGTAAAACCGCTGTGGCAGTTGATGCCATTATTAACCAAAAAGACACGGGAGTGAGATGTGTTTATGTGGCAATTGGTCAAAAAGACTCTTCGGTGGCGGCAGTGGTGCGTAAACTAGAAGAGCATGGTGCTTTAAGTAATACAGTTATCGTCTCAGCAGGGGCTTCTGATTCGGCAGCACTACAATATATCGCCCCATATGCAGGGTGTGCAATGGGTGAATATTTTCGTGATCGGGGTGAAGATGCGTTGATTGTTTATGATGATTTAACCAAGCAGGCTTGGGCATACCGTGAAGTGTCTTTACTGTTAAAGCGCCCGCCAGGGCGTGAGGCCTACCCAGGCGATGTTTTTTACTTGCATTCGCGCTTACTTGAGCGCGCTTCACGGGTAAATGCCGATTATGTTGAAAACTTTACAGGCGGTGAAGTTAAGGGTCAAACTGGCTCACTAACCGCATTACCGATTATTGAAACGCAAGGCGGCGATGTATCGGCTTTCGTGCCCACCAACGTAATCTCTATTACTGATGGTCAAATTTTCTTAGAAACTGATTTATTTAATGCAGGTATTCGTCCAGCAATTAATGCGGGCTTGTCAGTATCACGTGTTGGTGGTGCAGCGCAAACCAGTATTATTAAAAAACTTGGCGGCGGCATTCGTCTCGATTTGGCACAGTATCGTGAACTCGCAGCTTTTGCACAGTTTGCTTCAGATTTAGACAGTGAGACCAAAGCGCAAATTGATCGCGGTCAGCGCGTTACTGAACTGATGAAACAAAATCAGTACACGCCACTATCCGTAGCAGAAACGGCAATTTCATTATTTGCAGCTAATTCAGGTTCATTAGATGATCTTGATGTCAATAAAGTGGTTGACTTTGAAGCAGCATTGATTGCCTACATGAATGCCAATCAAGTCACATTGATCGCCAAGATTAGCGAGACAGGCGACTATAATGATGATATTGCAGCTGAGTTGCAAGCAGCGATCGATGACTTTAAAGCCAACCATGTTTGGTAGATTTTTGGGTTTAATAGAATAAAAAAATGGCAGCTGGCAAGGAAATTAGAACGCAAATTGCGAGTATTAAAAATACTCAAAAGATTACCTCCGCTATGGAAATGGTCGCGGCGTCTAAAATGAAAAAGGCACAAGACAGAATGTTGGCGTCACGACCCTATTCTGAGAAAATTTTAAAAGTGATCGGACACTTAGCTTATGCGCATTCAGAGTTTGAACACCCTTATATGAGAGAAACCGGTGAGTTGAAACGTATCGGTATTATCATTATTTCAAGTGATAGAGGTTTGTGTGGCGGTCTCAATACTAACCTGTTCAGAAGCCTATTAAAACAAATTGTTGAGCATCAGAAAAAAGGCGTTGAGGTTGAAGTTTGTACGGTTGGTAAAAAAGCCACATCATTTTTTAAAAATCTAGGCTTGACAATTAAGTCAGTATTAACTGATTTGGGTGACGCGCCACACTTTGACGACCTGTTGGGCACTATTAAGGTCATGCTAGATGCGTATGACGAAGGCGAAATTCAACAAATCTCAGTTGCTTATAATAGGTTTGAAAATACCATGACCCAAACCCCGACATTAACACAGCTAGTGCCAATGACTGCTGATGAGGCTGAAGGTATGGATTACCACTGGGATTATATTTATGAACCTGATGCACAAGAAGCGTTAAGCGCACTGTTGGTACGCTATATTGAGGCTTTAGTGTATCAGGGATTGGTTGAAAATATTGCTTGTGAGCAGTCATCACGCATGATTGCAATGAAGAGCGCAACCGACAATGCGGGCGATATAGTAAAAGATTTAGAGTTGGTTTACAACAAGGCGAGACAAGCAGCAATTACCCAGGAAATCTCTGAGATTGTGGGTGGCGCTGCTGCGGTGTAGGTTTAAAAAAATAGTTTAACAAAAGGAATATCAAAATGAACAGTGGAAAAATTACACAAATTATTGGCGCGGTTATTGATGTTGAATTTCCAGAAGACAACATTCCAAGTATTTATAGCGCCCTACATGTTATGCAAACTGGCTTGACGCTTGAAGTCCAGCAACAATTGGGTGACAACGTAGTTCGCGCGATTGCTATGGGTAGCTCAGAAGGGTTGAAAAGAGGCTTAGAAGTAATTAACACAGGTACGGCGATTAAAGTTCCAGTAGGCACTAAAACATTGGGCCGCATTATGGATGTGCTTGGCAAACCAATTGATAATGCAGGTGAGATTGGGCAAGAGGCCGATTGGGAAATTCATCGTCCAGCTCCTGCGTATGATGAGTTGGCACCTGCGGCAGAGCTATTAGAAACAGGTATCAAAGTAATCGATCTGGTTTGCCCGTTTGCTAAAGGTGGTAAGGTTGGTTTGTTTGGCGGTGCAGGCGTAGGCAAAACTGTGAATATGATGGAGCTGATTCGTAACATTGCGATTGAGCACTCAGGTTATTCTGTGTTTGCTGGTGTTGGTGAGCGCACTCGTGAAGGCAACGATTTTTATCATGAAATGAAAGAATCAAACGTACTTGACAAGGTGTCGTTGGTGTATGGTCAAATGAATGAGCCACCAGGAAACAGACTGCGTGTTGCGCTCACAGGTCTAACAATGGCTGAGTACTTTCGTGACGAAGGACGTGATGTATTATTATTCATTGACAACATTTATCGCTATACGCTGGCAGGCACTGAAGTATCAGCGTTGCTTGGGCGTATGCCTTCAGCGGTAGGCTATCAACCGACATTAGCAAGTGAGATGGGGGCGTTGCAAGAGCGTATCACTTCCACTAAAAAAGGTTCAATTACTTCAATCCAAGCAGTTTATGTGCCAGCAGATGATTTAACCGACCCGTCTCCTGCTACTACCTTTGCGCATTTGGATGCAACCGTAGTGCTCTCGCGTCAAGTAGCAGAATTGGGTATTTATCCTGCGGTTGATCCACTGGATTCGACTTCACGCCAGCTTGACCCGCTAATTGTTGGTGAAGAGCATTACAATGTTGCGCGCGCGGTACAGGGTGTTTTGCAACGCTATAAAGAACTTAAAGATATTATTGCGATTTTGGGTATGGACGAGCTGAGTGAAGAAGACAAGCAGTCTGTCTCTCGCGCTCGCAAAATCCAGCGTTTCCTCTCTCAGCCATTTTTTGTGGCAGAAGTTTTTACTGGTGCGGCGGGTAAGTATGTTTCCTTAAAAGACACTATTAGTGGCTTTAAAGCGATTCTTGATGGTGAAATGGACGACTTGCCAGAACAGGCTTTCTATATGACTGGGTCGATTGACGAGGTTCGTGAAAGGGCGGCAGAAAGCACGTCTTCGAGTTCATAAATGTCCAACATTCATGTCGATGTTGTCAGTGCCACAGAATCGCTCTATTCGGGTGAGGCAAACTGTGTATTTGCGCCTGCGTCAACGGGTGAGTTAGGCATTTATCCAAAGCACGTTGCGCTTTTATCTGTGCTCAAGCCAGGTGAAGTTCGAATAGAAACTAACCAGGGTATGGAATCTATCTATGTTTCAGGCGGTATTATTGAAGTACAACCCGATATGGTAACCATTTTTTCTGATACTGCTATCCGTGCAAATGATTTAGATGAGGCTAAAGCCTTAGAAGCTAAACAACGTGCAGAAGAAGCAATGGCTAACACAGATGATGGTCATGATATCAGCACCACCCAAGCAGCATTAGCCGAAGCGATGGCACAACTGAAAATGATTTCAAAAATGCGTGGTAAAAAGCCCTAGATTAAAGCTAGGTCTTAGTTTTAAAATTAAATATTAGGTGTTTAGTTATTGATTGCATCCTTTGGTAAGCCTTGGACGCACTTTCTACATTTCAACTGAAACCCAATTTTTAATGCCCTGCCTTGTTTACTTGTGACCCAAAGGCGATTATTCCACGGCGGATTGTGACGTATATGTTGATAATGTCCGCAGTTTAATTCTGCCACCCAGTCGCCTAACTCGTCCTGATGATAATTGACAATACCTTGTTTCATTCAGATGTGCATACAGATATGTTTGAAATCTACAACCTTATTGTTAACGACTTTAACGCCTTCTTTTTTCAGGCGTGCTATTTTGATATTAACCCCTTGTGCGAAACCGCCTAATTCACCATTAGATTTCACCACACGATGGCAGGGCACTTTAGGCGCAAAAGGATTTTTATTCATCGCTGAGCCAACCGCACGACAGGCTTTTGGATGGTCGATGAGCCGTGCTAATCCGGCGTAAGTAATAACCTTGCCAGCAGGCACTTTGGCTTTAAGCGTTTGATAGCAGCGTTGCTGGAACTCAGTCATTTAAGATAGGGTGCCATTGCTGTATCAAACCTGTCTTGGGCTTTAAGCAGAAAATCACAGACTTCTCTAATTGCGCCATTGCCACCCGTTTTATCAGTGATTATGTGCGCGCTTTCTTTGACTAATTCATGTGCATTAGCAACGGCTATTGATAGCCCTACCTTGCTCATTACGGGTAAATCGATCACATCGTCACCCATATAAGCAACTTGTTCAGGGTTTAGGGCAAGTTTTGTTAATAAGTCATAAAATGCCAGCATTTTGTCGCTTTGGTCTTGATAAAAGTGCTTAATACCTAAGTTATTCATGCGATGCTTAACCGTTGGAGAATCACGCGCGGTAATCACAGCTGGCTCTATTTCATTGTCTTTGAGGAGTTTAATCCCTAGACCATCAAGCGAGTTAAAGCGTTTAAATTCCAAACCCTCATCTGAGAAATACAGCCCGCCATCGGTTAAAACGCCGTCCACGTCAAAAATAATAAGTTTGATTTGTTTTGCTGATTTAATAGTTTTCATTTATTTTGCTCCAATCAAATGCTACGCCTGGATCGGTTTTTCGCCCTGGTGCAATATCATTATGCCCAACAATATCGGTAATCGGGTAGTGAGATTTTAATGCTTTTATTGTGGTGTTGAGCACTTGATACTGTCTATCGGTATAAGCAATATCATCAGTGCCTTCAAGCTCAATGCCAATGGAAAAGTCATTACAGTTTTGCCGCCCTTTAAAAATAGATTCGCCCGCATGCCACGCGCGCTTGTTAAAAGGCACAAACTGAACGATTGGACCCTCACGTTTAATTAATAAATGTGTAGATACTTGCAGTGTTCGAAGAGTTTGAAAATAAGGGTGCGCGTTAAAATCTAGCGTATTGGTAAAAAATTGCTCAATATAATCGTTATTAAACTCACTTGGTGGCAAGGAAATATTGTGAATTACCAGTAATGAAATTTCACATTTTGGGCGTTCGTTGTAATTGCTTGAGGGATATTGTTTGGCGACATCGAGTAAGTTTTCGGTAATCATATTGCATTATTGAGAAGCAGACAGCTACGTATTATAAGGGTTGAAACTAAGGTTTTTTCAGTATCAGTAACAAATTTACTTAGGCTTATAGCTGCTCACCATTTTAGCATAATGCGCCGCCAATGCCTCTAACTGCGCCTTAGTTAGGTGCTTAACCATGGCTTGCATTTTGCTAGATTGACGTGCGCCTTTCTGATAATCCTTTAATGCATTTAACAAATACAATTCGTTTTGGCCACCAATATTTGGATACTCATCGCTAGTGCTAATACCATCAGCACCATGACAAACGTTACAGGCTTTAACTAATATTTTATTGTCTTGTATGGCAACTCTAGGGTTGAAGTATTTTTCAAGCAAGCGACTGCTTTCTTGCTCAGCTTCATCTTCTTCTAAAAGGTTGATGCTTGATTTGAGTGCCAATTTAGGTAATTGGTAGACCGTTTTAATATCGTTCATAGTAACGGTTGGCACAGTTAATTTCCCCTCGCCAAGCAGATGGTCAACAAAATGCTGCGAGAATGAGCGATAGTTTAACTTAGTGTGGATATGCAGTTCGGTGGTGCCTTCTGGCACGTTAAAAGCATAGCGTCCAAATTGATGTCCTTTTGGTGGAATGGTGGTACGACGTTCAAAACGTTGTACTGTCCAAATGTATGCGGCTGGTTTGCCGTGCTTGTCAACCGCATAGGCTTTGAACATAGTAGCGCCTTTGTCTACCTCGTTATGGTCATCTATTGCACCAGAACGTAAAATGACTTTGCCGTTCTGGTCACTTATTTTAACATCAAGCCAAAGTTCTCGAATAAAGGTTAAACTGGTCGGCATATGATGCCCAGCACGTTGATTGGTGACTTTGACCACCAAGTTGTGTAGGTTGCCTTGATTCTTAACGTGGCTAAGATCAATGTCTAGTTTGGCAGCAGAACGTAGGCGTTTTTTCGCAATCAAGCTGTGTGGGCGCGCGCTATCATCGCCCAGCTCGGCAGTAATTACAGCGTTGCCACCAACAAAAGCGTGTCCGTGAGTGAGTTTGCGTTGTCCCTGTGCGCCAATAGCCGCTTGGCCGGATAAACCATGGTCTTTAAGCTCTCTTGCAGGCTTTAATTCATCTGCAACTCGAATTGCAGTTTCTACTGGCACCATGTGACAATCTTGGCATTGCACGTTGTTTTGAGCGTAGACCGAATACTTCCACTCATCATAAGTGCGTTCTAGTGGGAATTGATTGATTGGATTAAAGATATTATGGCAATTGCCACAAAATGCGGCTTGTGTGTGGTGCTCAGAGTACGCAGTCTCATGATAAGGAGATTCAGCGTCTTTTAAAGGACCACGTTTAATATTGCTAGGTGAAGAGATATAAGACCCGTTGCCATGTTCCACGACACTGGAGTTTTGAAAGCTAGAACCTTTAATGGTATGACAAACATCGCAAGAAACCCCTTGTTCAGCAACTTTCGGCGCAGTAAACCCACCATGTTTGCCTAATGTAGGGTCGAATTTAATGGTCTTGCTCAGCATTCCTGGTGGAGTGTGACAACCTGCGCATAAGTTGCTAATATCGCCACCAACTTCTTTTTCAGCTAACGCCCATTCTGCTTGAAAGATCGGGTCTTTGAAGGAATTAGAATGCATCGACCCTTTCCAGCCTTGGTATTGTGTAGTGTGGCAACTGCCACAAACCTCTGGATCGGTCCAATCATCAACCGATACCTCTTTGTGCCCTTCAACATAAGCCAACGAAGGTGCGTTAGGCCTTTCAGTTGAGGGAATCATGCTAGCAGGCAGCTCACCTAACTCCATTTTTTGATGTTCGTTATCTTGATAAGCATCTTTGGCGTTAGCATAAGCAAAGACAAATAAACTAAAAATTACAAAGCTGGTGATACGAGATATTTGCTTCATGATTGTATCCTTTTGAAATTTTTTTATACCAACATCAACAGGTTTTATTTCCTAGGCAGGCTGGAAAAGTAAGCGGCCAAATTTTTAATATCGCTGGAGTTCAAGCTGCTAACCATGGCTTTCATTGTCGCGTTATTGCGTTGACCATTGCGATATGATTCAATTGCATTAATTAAATAACCTTGCTTTTGCCCAGCCAGATTTGGAAAGTTGGGCGCTGTAGCGATGCCATTAAGACCATGACAACCAACACAAGTAGCTGATTTTGCTTTTCCTTGTTGGATATCGCCCACAGCTGATGCGGAAAAACTCGCAGCCAGTGTTAAACCAAAAACAACAATATAGGTAAAAAAGCGATGTAGCATAACCCCCTGCTAAAAACGATTAATTTTCAAGAAATTGTACACGCTTTGTTGGCTAACATTTATTTTTTCACATTTTGGCTCAAGACTAATTCTAAAAAAGCGGTGGATTTTTTTTAACCAATCCGGTTGAAATAACGCCCTCTTAATAGGAGTCTGGGCTGGTCTGCATCATCGGTAAAAGTACTTCGTTTATGCACAATATTGTTGCATAGCAAGCCTTGTCCAGCAGACATTAGGTGTGCAAAATGGTAACTACTTGTGCCGTTTAGCAATTTATCCAAAGATTCAACTGCTCGCCTAATTTCAATAGAGTCCAAAAACGCAATGTTGGTTTTACGTTGGGTATAACGCATAGACAAAGCGCCACTCACCTCATCGATAAAAAACACAGGCCCAGTTGAGGTGGGACGCCTAACTTCGTTATTAACACGATGCTCAGGAATGACCATGGTCTGTGGATGGGTGAGCGCTTTGGCGATATCTGGGTTGTTCTCACGTAGTAGTAAATAAACCATTTGCGAATCAATCCATTGATTGGCGCCACCACTGGCACCTGGGCGCACACAAAATAAAGAAAATGCACGAATGCGCTGCTCAATTGGGTTGTAATAACCATCCGTATGCCAACCTAGACCTTTGTTGGTATAGGGGATAAATTCACTTTGGTCTTTATTGTTACTTTGAGTGATATAGGCCAAGCCTTGATTTTTAACAAATAAGTGCCGGTCGTAGTCTTTTAGACCAAATTGTGTGTTAATATTGACAATGGCATTTTCATAATCGTCGCGCGCTTCAATATGAAAAAGTGCAAAATTATTTTGTTGGCACGATTGTTGAATTTTATTTTTTTCAACCTTGCTAAGCACTAATGGATTTTTAATTTCAATAAGACACGCACTTAATTCAGTGGCCGCAGCGGCTAATTTTTCATCTCGCCAATAACAATATTGCTCTGAATCCGTTAAAATATTAGCCATTAATGCGTTTGTTAATCGTCCATTGTTGGGCGATTGACAGAATGTTATTAAACACCCAATAAAGCACCAAACCCGAAGGGAACCACAAAAAGAAAATGGTAAATACAAACGGTAATGACATCATAACTTTTGCTTGCATGGGGTCAGGTGGCGGCGGGTTGAGTTTTTGCTGTATAAACATCGAAGCGCCCATAATGATTGGCAGAATGTAATAAGGGTCCTGAGTTGATAGGTCGGTTAGCCACCAAAATGATGTTTGACGTAACTCTACGGTGTCTAAAAGCATCCAATAAAAGGCAATAAAGACTGGAATTTGCACCAGAATTGGCAAGCAACCTGAAGCAGGATTGACTTTTTCTTTTTTGTATAATTCCATAGTTTTCTGACCCATTTTTTGTCGGTCATCCCCATAGGTTTCTTTGAGTTTTGCCAGCCTGGGTGCGAGTTTTCGCATACCTGCCATCGAGCGATAAGACTTTTCACTCAGCGGGTAAAAAGCGAGTTTAATTAAAATGGTAATCAAGATGATGGAATAACCCCAACTATTAACCACATCATTAATTTTGTGCATTGTCCAAGATAGTGGCGCGGCAAGTATGTCCAGCAGTCCATAATCCAGCGTGTAATTTAATCCAGTAGCAACTTGTTCAATATCGCCATAATACTTAGGGCCAAGGTAGAGTTGGTTAGGCGTGAGCGTTGTGCGACTGGCAGCACTGAGGTTGATTTGTTGATTGGCATTGGTGAGTTTATAAATATTATTGCTGCTGCTGGCTGAGAATACTTGTAAGTCACGCTGGTCTGGAATCCAAGCGGCAATAAAGTATTGTTGCGCCATTGCCATCCAGCCACCAGCAGTGTTTTGTGTATCAAAATCATCCCAATCTTCAAAACTATTTTTTTGTACCACGTCTGTACTTTTATCGTAAATTAAACCACCAGCAAAGGTTGGTATAAATATGTTGGACTCGTCAATGGCACTACGACTCAGGCGCACATAGCTTTTAACTGGGATAGCTTGATTGCTATTATTAGTGATTTGATAATCCACGCCAATTACATAACTGCCTCGTTTAAAGTGAAAATTTTTGATAACTTTGATGTCGTTTTCGCCCTGCCAAGTTAGTGGTACAACCAGCTCATCCGCTGATAGTTGGTAATTGGATTGTTCAATATCGAAAATAGATAAATGTGTCGGTAGCAGGTTGTCGAGTGAAGCTAATCCGCTTTGTGCCTGAAACGATGCACCTGTTGTATCGCTTAGTAATTGGAATTTTTCCTGCTTGCCAATTTCAACCGGAAAAGCCTTTAAGAAGGCGTTTTTAATCGTGCCACCCTTGCTACTAATTTCTACTGTTAGTAAGTCGGTTTCAACAGTGACGAATGGTTCTTGCGCGGCAATGCTGGGCGTAGGTAGATCAATCTCAGTGGTTTCGGTGTTAATGCTCGGGATGTCTGTATTGGGAATGTCTGTGCTTTTCGCTGAAGGCTTTAGTGTAATTTCAGTATTGCGCACAACGTTGCCGTTAGCATCAGCGGTGTGGGTGATTTGCCATTTGTCCCACAGTAGGAAAACGGTTAAAAAGATGGCAATGGTCAAAAATAATTTTTGATTGTTCATAAGGGTTTAATTAATGCGAATGCTTTTTTGGTACTGGGTCAAATCCACCTTTGTGCCAAGGGTGGCATTTACCAATGCGTTTAATGCTAAGTGTTAAGCCTTTAAAAAAACCATACGTATTTACCGCGTCATAACAATATTGCGAACAAGTTGGGCTGAAGCGACAATTATCACCCAACAGCGGACTGAGAAATAGCTGATAAAATTTAATCGGAAGCAACAACAAATAACGCATCAATTTTTTATGATTTTGTGAAATAAATTTAGTAAGTCTTTTGCCATGATGGTGTTGCCTGCTAGTTTTGCGTGTTTTGCCACGACCACAAAATCCCAATTATTTAACTCGCCTTGATGTATTCTAAAAACTTCACGCGCCACTCTCTTATAACGATTACGCTCAACAGCCAATTTGTGCACTTTTTTTGATATTACCAACCCTAGGCGAGGCATTGTGTTGGTTTTTCTGGCAATAATTTGCCAGTATTTGCCCTTGGTTGGCTTGCCATTTTTAAAAATAACTTGGCAATCACTAGGTTTTAAAACTTTATCGTTACGCGCTAAACTCAAGGGCATCTTTATGCTGCTAAACGCTTGCGCCCCTTCTTTCTACGTGCATTGATAATAGCGCGACCTGCTTTTGTACTCATTCTTGAGCGAAAACCGTGAGTGCGTTTGCGTTTTAAAACACTGGGTTGAAAGGTTCTTTTCTGTTTCATAATGAAGTTTAGTCAAAAAAATCTCGCAATTTTACCATAAACCATATATACAGACCACCAACATTAGGTATGATATTTTTTTCTGCAAATGTTTTTAAGATGTTATCGTACTAACCTTAGTATAATTTATGAAACCCATAAAACCCTATATTTTCTACTTAAAAGTTCGGCAAATAGCTGGCGCTATTCTTATTTTTGGCTAAAAAATGTACTATTTTGTGCATTCTCTGAGTCGCACTAGATTAACGCAATGACCTTTTTAATCAAATATATTTAAATATGGATTTAATCTATTGGCTATTACTACTCAAAGCACCCCACCTGGGGACGCGTACCTTTTACAAGGCACTCAAGGTTTTTGATAGCCCAGAGCAAGTGTTCTTAGCATCAAAATCTGAACGTAAAGAAAGCGGTTTGTTTAGATCAGAGACATTGGGTTTTTTGTCGCAAAACGACCCGTCATTGGTGCAAACTGAGTTGGATTGGGCTAAAACACAACAATGCCATATTTTGACACTGATTGACCAAGCCTATCCCGCGCAACTCAAAACTATTTCTGACCCGCCACCCGTGCTGTATGTCAGAGGCGATTTGAGGTGTTTATCTTTGCCACAACTCGCCATTGTTGGCAGCCGTAATCCAAGCCCGAGTGGTGAGAAAAATGCTTATGAGTTTGCTAAGTCGTTATCACAAGCGGGTTTGGTGATTACTTCAGGCATGGCAAGCGGAATTGATGCTAAGGCGCATATTGGTGCTATAGAAGCGGATAAACCCACCATTGCAGTGTGCGGCACGGGCTTGGATAGAGTTTATCCCGCTAAGCACAAATTTTTGGCACATCAAATCTCAAGGCGCGGTGCTTTGGTGAGTGAGTTTGCTATTGGCACTGCGCCTATTGCCAATAATTTTCCGCGGCGTAATCGCGTGATTAGTGGTTTGAGTCTGGGGACTTTGGTGGTCGAAGCAAGCATTAAAAGCGGCACTATGATTACGGCAAAACTCGCAGCAGATCAGGGTAGGGAAGTGTTTGCTATTCCCAGCTCAATCTATAATCCCTTGGCGCAGGGCTGCCACCAACTGATTAAACAGGGTGCTAAGTTGGTTGAAAATATTGACGATATTGTTGATGAATTGGCGTTTGATTTTAGGCCGTTGCCAAATAAAAGTATTGACATAAAAGACGCAAAAAACGCAAAAGAGATGGACAGCAACCCGTCAGTGCTATTAAAATACTTGGGTTATGAGCCACTTAGTATTGATGCAATGGTTGAAAATACTGGCCTAAGTCCCCAAATTGTTACTCAAGAACTGTTAGAATTAGAATTGGCAAACAAAGTGGCAAGGGTTGGCGGCACTAGTTATTTATTAGTTAAGTAAGGTTTATTATGACAAACAATATTCTCGATGTACTAACTTATATGTTTGATTATCTGTTTGAAGAGGCAGAACAAAACTCGTCCCATGAAATTGACGATGTCACTCTGAAAGCACATCTTTCGGACGCTGGGTTTGAGGCGAATCGTATTGATAAAGCACTCAACTGGCTGGAGAATATTGCCACTTTACAAGACGGTAGTATTCAGCCATTTTCCAAAGCCAATGATGCTATGCGTATTTATAGTGATGAGGAAAAACTCAAGCTGGACACAAGGTCTCGTGGTTTTTTATTGTTTATGGAAAACATGGGTCAGCTCAATGTCAATCAGCGTGAAATGATAATCGATCAAGTTATGTCACTTGATGATGCACTTATATCTCTGGATGACTTAAAATGGGTGGTTATGATGGTGCTTGGCAACAGCAATGACGAACAAATTCCAGCACAATGGCTAGAATCAATTGTGTTTCTTGACCAGAACCAGACCATTCAGTAAATGTTCTATTTGTACAACGTCAATAAACCCCAGCCAAACCGCACAAGCATTGCAAAGTTTTCGTAATGGCAAAAAATCTTGTTATTGTTGAGTCCCCTGCCAAGGCCAAAACCATTGAAAAATTTCTCGGCAAAGACTATAGTGTTAAATCCAGCATTGGACATATTCGCGATATGCCTAAAAAAGATATGGGTATTGACCTTGAAAATAACTTTGCCCCCAACTATGAAATAACCGCCGACAAGAAAAAAGTCGTTGCCGAATTGCGTAAAGCAGTGAAGATAGCTGAAAAAGTCTATCTCGCAACGGACGAGGACCGTGAAGGAGAGGCTATTGCGTGGCATTTGCTTGAGGCACTTAAGCTACCTAGTAATACTCCCAGGATTGTTTTTCACGAAATCACCAAAGGTGCGATTACTGATGCCATCACTGCACCTAGAACCGTAGATTATCGATTGGTTGATGCACAGCAAGCACGCCGCGTGATTGACCGCTTAGTTGGATTTGAAATATCACCAGTATTGTGGCGCAAGGTTTCAGGCGCACGCTCCGCTGGTAGAGTGCAATCTCCAGTGATGCGTTTGGTGGTTGAGCGTGAGAGAGAAATTACCCAGCATGTTGCCAACAATACATTTAAAGCCAAAGCTGAATTAGTTAATGATAGTAGCAAAATGATTGAGGTTAAGCTAAATAAAGATTTTGACAGCAAAGACGAAGCACTAGACTTCAGTAATGCCATATTAAAGGCAAAATTAAGCGTATTGGCAATTGAGAAAAAACCTTCTAAACGCTCGCCAAAGTTCCCTTTTACCACCTCTACCTTGCAGCAAGAAGCCTCACAAAAACTAGGCTTTTCAGTTAAGCAAACTATGACTTTGGCACAAAACTTATATCGCGAAGGCGCAATTACTTATATGCGAACTGATTCATTCACCTTGTCAGAAACGGCGATTGAAGCGGCTGAAAAAGTGATTAAACAACAATATGGCGCACAGTATCACCAACCTAGGCGTTATAAAACCAAGAGTGATGGTGCGCAAGAAGCACACGAGGCAATTCGCCCAACCGACCTCGAAAAGCCAGAAATTTTTGGTATAAAAGACCAAGCTGCTAAACTTTATGCACTGATTTACAAACGCACTTTGGCCTCGCAAATGGCAGATGCACAATTACAAAAGACCCAAATTAATATCAATATTTCTAATCGCAACGAATATTTTATTGCTAATGGCGAGGTGGGGGTATTTCCAGGGTTTTTAAGTGTTTATGACTACTTGTCAAGTGAGGATAAACTACTGCCAAACCTTAAACAAGGCGAGGCATTGGCATTAGCGAGTTTTGTTGCGAGAGAAAGTTTTTCTCGTGCCAAGCCTCGTTACACTGAAGCGTCTTTGGTGAAAAAAATTGAAGAAATGGGTATCGGCCGCCCTTCTACATTTGCCACCATGGTATCCACCGTGCAAGAGCGAAATTATGTTTCCAAAGAAACTCGCAAGGGACAAGAGCGCAGCTATCAATTAATTGAAATTAAAGCGGGTCAAGTGTTTGAATCTCAAGGTGTGGAAAACACGGGTGTGGAGAAAAACAAACTGTTTCCCACTAATGTGGCGTATTTGTTGAATGATTTTTTGGTGAAACATTTTAGTAATATTGTTGACTTTGATTTTACCGCTAAACTCGAAAGGGATTTTGACACTGTTGCTACACAAAACGTCCCTTGGCAAGGTGTGGTGAGGAATTTTTACGAGCCGTTTCATGCCAAAATCGAAGCTGCTACTGGTATCTCTCGCGAAGAAACCCACGGCGTACGCGAATTGGGCACAGACCCAAAAACTGATAAACCTGTGAGCGTGCGTTTTGGTCGGTACGGCGCATTTGCACAAATCGGTCATAAAGACGATGAAAACAAACCAGTTTTTGCTTCACTTAGAGGTTCACTTGATATTGAAACCATCACCCTAAATGAGGCGTTAGAGTTATTTAATATGCCTCGTATTGTGGGCGAAACCGATGATTTTGGTGTTATCAAAGCCAATTATGGGCGTTTTGGCCCCTATATCCAATATGGTAAAAAATACCTCTCACTCAAAGAACACACACCCGAAGAAATCAGCCTTGAAACCGCATTAGAACTCATTGTAGAGAAAGAAAAATTTGACGCCAAACGTATCATTAAAACCTTTGACGGGAGTGAAATCCAAGTGTTAAACGGGCGTTTTGGTCCCTATATTTGGAACGGTAAACGAAAAGGCAAAGGGCAAAAAAACATCACTATCACAAAAGTCTTCGGCGACAAAGAACCTAACGATTTAAGCCTAGAAGAATGCAAAAAAGCCATTGCTGACAAACTCAAACCTTAAAGCCAAACTAAGAAAAAAAAGCCGTTAAAAAACAAGTAAATTTTTACTTGTGTAATTTTCAAAAATTTTCAAAATAATAGCTGTCGCTTTCTAATCATCCATAATTATGCAAAGAGTCTTTATTTAATTCTTATGTTGAATTTGTCAAATTAGTTCAGCCAACAGCGTTGGTAAAATTCTGTTTGGAAATAGTCATTTTAGACCCCTAAATGGTTAAATTTGGCGTCCAGTTTTTTTAGGAATTTCAAACCCCCTACTTTTAAAGGTCTTTACGCTTGTGCTTTGCAGGCTAGTTACATAATGGTCTAAATTATACCGTCTCGTTTTGCACTCTTGGCAATTGATAGGGGTTAGAGCCTCAACCACAAAATCATAACCCTTATCGCTGTAGTTGTAAAAGGCATTGTCAGATTTCTGCATCACTGCAACTGGATAATACATCAAGCATAGTCAGCGGATTAGAGGTGTTATACGGTCTTGAGGTTTGAGTATAAACAATTGTTGCTAGTGACAATCAAGCGACTATGGTTGTGTTTATTATTAATTTTATTGGTATGATGCTGATTTTGGTTGTTGCCGCCCAATCTCTTGAGGAGAATATTTTTAGGGGAAGGCGACAACATATGTGTATTATATCATGGTCCTATAATATAATAGATAAATAATATATAAATTTTCTAATATTATTATTAAACGATAAATAGACAACTTATTTTTTATTGTGTTAGCATGAATAAAAATAGTAATAAAACTATTTTTATTTTTAGGAGAACGTCCTATGATGAAATATGATGGTCAAGAAATTGGCTCAAATAAATGTGGTATTACCCAAATTTGTGTAGTCATGGCAATGCTGGCTGGTGCTTTTTTAACCCTAGCGATTATTGGCTTGGTCATAAAACTGCTGTAGACCTATATCAGTTTTTTCGAGTATTTTTTTAGAAAGGAAAAAAGAGAAATAAAAATGGTGGCCACACCTAGAATTGAACTAGGGACACAGGGATTTTCAGTCCCTTGCTCTACCAACTGAGCTATGTGGCCTTATACCTAAATCATTTTTTAAAAAACCATTAATAACACTACCAACTGAGCTATGTGGTCTTATACCCTTGTCGGGCTGAACCCTTTACGGAGCAGAAAGTGGAGATTATACCGATAAACCAAAACTAATCGTCTAAAAAACGCTCAGCATCCAACGCCGCCATACAACCTGAACCAGCAGAAGTGACAGCTTGACGATAAATATGATCGGCCACATCACCAGCTGCAAATACGCCCGCAACACTGGTTTGTGTGGCGTTGCCCTGAGTGCCACTTTGTATCTCAATATAGCCACGATTCATATCCAAATGCCCTTCAAAAATAGCTGTGTTTGGCGTATGTCCAATTGCGATAAACACGCCATGTACATCAATTTGTTTGCCACCACCATCATTATTTTTTAATCGCAACCCAGTTACACCCGTGCTATCGCCCAATACCTCGTCAAGATTGTGGTTGTATTCAATGCTAATATTGCCAGTTTTTGATTTTTCAATTAATTGTTCAGATAGAATTTTTTCTGATGAGAATTTATCTCGACGGTGCACGATGGTAACATGCTTGGCAATATTAGACAAAAATAACGCCTCTTCAACCGCAGTATTGCCGCCACCAATCACAGCCACTTTTTGACCGCGATAGAAAAATCCATCGCAGGTTGCACAGGCAGAAACGCCTCTACCTTTAAACGCCTCTTCTGATGCCAAACCTAAATAACGTGCAGATGCACCCGTGGCAATGATAACCGCATCAGCACTGTAAGTGCTAGCAGCACCCGTTAATGCAAAAGGACGCTCGGAAAAATCAACTGACACAATATAATCGTTAATAACTTCAGTATCAAAACGCTGTGCATGTTTTTTCATGCGTTCCATCAAATCAGGGCCTTGCACGCCAGTATCATCACCTGGCCAATTATCTACATCAGTGGTGCTCATGAGTTGCCCGCCTTGTTCCACGCCGCTAACAATCACTGGTGCAAGATTAGCTCTGGCGGCATATACAGCTGCTGCATAACCAGCAGGTCCTGAGCCAACAATTAATACTTTACAATGTTTATTTTCACTCATTTCAAATACGAATCCTTTATACTTATACAAGTATTAATAATTAACAAAATAAAAACCGCATTATAAAGTACGCCACCCCATTCAATACACTCATTTATACTGAAAGTAGATTTTAAACCCAATAACCCTTTTAAAATAACTCTGTAAATTGCCTTGAAAAGAAATAATAAGCCACAATCCATCAAACACATTCGTCAACCACGCTCAAAGGCGGCAAACGAAATTTTATTTATTACACTACTTGCGCTGAGCCTGGTTTATCTATTGGCATTGGTAACGCATTCGCCTTTAGAAAATCCGTATTCTAGTTCTAATACGCTTAATGCTGTGGTACTAAACCAAGCAGGCGTTATTGGCGCGTATTTAAGTGATATATCTTTATCAGTTCTAGGCTATAGCACGTATTTAGTGCCTGTTGCATTGGCTTGGCTGGCTTGGCGTATCCATAAAAATACTGGGAAAGTGCCTGCTCATCCTGGTGTTTTTATACTGCGATTTTTGGTTTTTATTGTACTATTATTCTTTAGTGCGGCATTTTTTAGCATCGATGCGCTCAACCCGCTTGAGAGTGGTGATATTGTGGGCGGGATTGCTGGTGGCGATATTGGTTATCTGATGCATCAATATTTCGGTCCGTTATTTGGCGCAGCGGCATTTATCATTTACCTTAGTATCATAATGATTAGTTTTAGCATTGTTAGTACCACCTCGTGGGTTAATATATTTGCCATCATCGGTGTTATATTGACCAAACCGCTAGTAACAGTTAAAACCAAATTCAACACTTATAAAATTAAAAAACCCACCAAACCTCAAACCATCAAAAGCAAAAAACCCTCAATCTTTTCCAGACCTAAATTGGATAAACGCCACCCTAATAAAGCCATTAAAAAACCAGCGCTTGTTTCTGCCAATCTGTTTAATACTGATACTTTAAGCGGTCTACCAGATTTGTCTTTACTCGATGAAATCAGCACCAGTGTCTCAGGCTATTCTGGACAAATGCTTGAGGAAATGTCACATCAAGTTGAGCTTAAACTCAAAGACTTTGGTTTTGATGTTACTATTACCACAGTTACTCCTGGTCCTGTTGTTACCCAGTTTGAATTGTCGCTAGCGCCAGGCGTTAAGGTATCGCAAATTATAAATCTAAACAAAGACCTTGCCAGAGCTTTGTTGGTTGAAAGTGTGCGTATTATTGATGTAATTCCTGGAAAACCAGTAATTGGGCTAGAAATTCCAAACTCACAACGCGAGCTGATTAGGTTAAAAGAAATTATATCTTCTGAAGTATTTGCTAATTCTACTTCAATGCTAACCATAAGTTTAGGTAAAGATGTTAATGGCCATCCGATGATTGCCAATCTGGCAAAAATGCCGCATTTGCTGGTCGCTGGCGCAACAGGTATGGGTAAGTCGGTAGGTTTGAATGCAATCATCTTAAGCGTGCTTTATAAGGCTAAACCTGATGAGGTACGCATGATTATGATTGACCCAAAAATTGTAGAACTGGCTTGTTACGCAGACATCCCTCACCTACTAACCCCAGTGGTTACTGACATGAATGAGGCGGCGTCTGCCCTATGGTGGTCGGTGAATGAAATGGAGCGGCGGTATGCTTTGTTAGCAAGGTTTGGCGTTCGTAATATCGAGAGTTTTAACGCCAAACTCAAACATGCTAAAGCGCAAGGCACATCTTTATTAGATCCATCTTTTAATCCAGATACTGCCCAAGAGGGTGAAACTGCCACTGAGCTAGAACCGCTACCGTTGATTATGTTAGTGATTGACGAATTTGCTGATATGCTCGGTGCGCTTGCACAAGAAGATCGCACTAAAGCCAAACGCGTTGAAGCATTGATTGTGCGTCTCGCACAAAAGGCTCGTGCTGCCGGCATCCATCTAATTATTGCCACACAGCGTCCAAGTGTTGATGTGATTACTGGTTTGATAAAATCTAACGTACCAAGTCGTATTGCATTTAAAGTTTCTTCAAAAGTAGATTCCCGCACTGTGCTTGACCAAGGCGGTGCTGAGCAATTGTTGGGCATGGGTGATATGCTGTATATGACCCCAGGCATATCTCACCTAACCCGTATTCACGGCGCATTTGTATCAGACGGCGAAATTGAGCGTGTGGTTAACTTTTTAAGACAAGATTCAGCCACCAATTATCTCGATGGCATCCTAAATGCTAATAACGAGTTAGTCAATAGCCCTGAGGATAATAGTACCAGTAACACAATTGGTGAGATGGATACGTTATACGACCAGGCTGTGCAAATTGTAACCTCTTCTAGGCGTGCCTCCATTTCTAGCCTACAACGACGCATGCGCATTGGTTATAACCGCGCCGCTCGTATTATCGAGGACATGGAAGCCAGTGGGGTAGTTAGTAGTATGAATAGTGCTGGCAATCGCCAGGTACTTGCGCCTGAGCCAATTAGTGAAGACCCTCATCTTTAGAAACACCGTTAAACGCCTGATTAAATATTGAGGCCACTGCATTAGCCCAATCCACAAATGAAATCCATAAAACAACACCTTTTTCACCCAAAAATTCGGCAAATTGCCCGCTATTATTCTCACTTTTGGCTAAAAAATGCACTATTTTTTGCGTTCCTTAAATCGTACCAGGCTAATGCAGTAGCATCATATTTTGGGTTGTCACTGTTATTTTTAAGTAGTATCAGTGTTGCAACTGACAATCAGTTTGTTAATTTTTTCACTCAATTAGAGTCGCTTAGCGCAAACTTTACACAAAAAACTTATAGCGAAAACAACACATTGATTGGTGTCACCTCGGGCCAGCTGGTATTTAATAGACCCAGACAACTAAAATGGTACACTAACACACCGAATGAACAAATATTGTTATTAAATGACAATCAACTCTGGTTGATTGATATTGAGCTAGAACAAGCCAGTTTGCAATCAATCCAAGACTTGTCACAAAGCCCCTTATACTGGCTGCTTAATAAGCCCAGTTTAGATGTAGATGTACCAAAATTCTCTCATCAATACGATGGGGTGAGTTGGTATCAAACTCATGATAACTCGTCAAAAGCCCAACAATTAAATTTTGGTTTTGAAAATCAAATACTCAAAGCAATATCACTCAAAAATGCTTTGGAACAAAGCGTGGTTATTGTGTTTACAGATGTTGTCATCAACCCAAGGATTAATTTGCAAGTTTTTAAACCAAACCTTGAACCTGGTTTTGATATTATTCAATAATTTATGGGTCTTAACTAGTTAAGATCCAACTTAAATTAAAACATCGACGCACAATACTTAGCACTAAGCTGCCCATAATAAATACCCTTGCGGCCCAACCGATCACTTCGAGCGCACCAGTGAAGATGTAGACAAATACAAGGCAATTCTTAGACATTTTGAGGCTTTGCCAGTGGCCGATAAAAACAAGCGTGCGAATGATTTTATTCGTGGCCTTAAATGTGATTTAAGTCGTGTCAAAATAATCTTATGAATAATTTAATCTTTGTAGGTATTGGCACTGGATTGTTAGTTATTGGTTTCTTTGTCACTGCCAAAAGTCAAGACCCAAACGTCTGATAGAAGTCGTTATTTGGCAGTGTGTTTTTCTTTAGCTTGTTTATTTTTAAGCAACATTTGAAAAGGAGGTAAATATGAGTATTTTTGATGAGTTTTTTGGTGCGTTTAGCGGTAATTCATATCAAATCAAACAAAGCCCAATAGAGGTAAAAAAAATCGAAATGTATCGTGAGCTTAATTAAAAATGAAACAATTTGGATACCAGTATCCGCACTGATTATTTATTTGCTTGCAACACAAGAAGTAATTTATAAAAGATTTATTGTTGAAGGCACAAAATACGAAGCTGTTCTTAGCTATGATTTTTATAAATCACTTATACCAATGCCAATAGGTAGTTCAAGCGATAAATCAGGGTATGTCGAGATATTTGACGGCAAAAAAAGACTTGGGAAAATGCCTATGCCAGCGCTTCAGTATGTATGATTCAATTAGATATTACAAACATTCTAATGATATATCACTTCTTGCCATAGGTGTTTGGGATTTAAACAATAGCACCTGTAATTACTCGCTTTATAACAATAATAAGTGGGAAGAGTATAAATGCGACTAATTGCTTTTATAAAACAAAGTTGATTTCAACTTTCTAAACCACCTATCAGATGGTGGTAAATGAATTAATACAGCAAATATAAAATAAACTGTCAAACAAAATTAAAATAACTAACTAACAATGCTTGATTATCTCAAACATATCAAACAACAATACCCACAAGCTTGGCAACAAGCTGATGACTTTCGCGCAAATAAACACGCTCTACCCAAGTGGCCAGCATTTTGTTACTTGCCAATGGCAGCTTGGATTGCCATTGCCAGTGGGGGTGGTAGAGTCAATTTAGAACACATTCAAAGCGCACAAAGACTCGCAGCGCTAGGGTCATGGCGACTAACAAAAGGCATTTATCAATTTGACAATACAATATTTGAGCAAATAACAAGCACTGCATTCTCAGGTGAGATGCCAGTTGAGGTGTTACTCAGATTGCCGCAATGGGGGGTGTATTTACTCACCCCGGGGCTTAGTTTTGGCAACTCAGAAATCCAGGGCGTATTTGCACACCTGGAGTTTGATATTAATAATCACACTCAAGAATTAAGGCTACTGCTAGATGTTGAGCAAACGTTAATCCCGATCCCCGTGCCCCTGGGCACGTGGACAATCACCGAGGCAATTGACAGAATGTCAAACACAGCAATTAAAAACGCACAAGCCGGTGGCTCTGATTTTAAACTAAGTGCTGATGATATTGCTAATATTGCTATTTATATCAACCCGATTATCTCACTACTGCTCTATCTTTGTTCAAGTGAGCCCGAATACTCAAGTGCTACGCCGCAGCGCATTCGACCAAAAAAAACTAAAAAAGGTTATAAATTCTTTGAGCCGCACCAACCAACCGTGTTTAAAATCGGTACTGAGACGGGGGCAAAAATAAGAGCTTTTAGCACCGATCAAGGCGGCAGCCATAAACCCCATAAGCCACATATTCGCAAAGCCCATTGGCACGGATTTTGGCGCGGCAAGCGCGACTCAGACGAGCAAAGATTTATCTACAAGTGGATTGCGCCGATTTTTGAGTATGATAATTGACCCGTTACACATCGATAGCACAATAGAGCCACAAAATCGCCTAAATAATTTGGCTTGTTTAATCAATAAACATATGATAACTTTTCATAGTTATAGCAAACTAAAAGAAGCAGAATAGCAGAGGCTGATAGAATAAAGACAAAAATAACAAAGAAGAAATAAATATGGCAATGATGTTATCAAAAACTTATAAAGCATTTAAAGCAGTAGGTACGCCTGATGAGGAAACGCTAGCTGCTGCAGAAGAAATTGCAGGGTTTGAAAATAGATTAGTGCGATTGGAAATAATGACAGCGATTGTGTTGGTTGGCGTTGTTTCGCTAGTGGTTAGAACCTTTTTTTAAACTTTGTAAAAAGCGTCTTATAAGTGCACTTGGGTTGTTATTCTTCCAATAAAAAACTGTCCATATTAATTAATACTCATTCAAACCTTCCAATTTCTTTAGGGTCGGTAATAGTTGCATAGTGCTTAACTTTTCTTGATGTTTAACAGCAACAGGATTAAACCTTTAAATAAGTAACTATCTGTAAGGGTCTTTAGTTTTCTAGCTTCAAATTCTTAATTTCTAGTTCGTTCAACATCTTTCCATACCGGGTATATTTATCGAAAAAAAAATACAGAATATAAATTCTACCTAGAATTATAAACTTTTTTAACATATTTTATCATTCTATTAAAAATAGAGTGCCCTTAGTATTACTTTTATATAGGCGAAAAAAAGCTATCTTAGCGATAGCCTTTTTTAAAAATGGTGCCGAAGGCCGGACTCGAACTGGCGACCTACTGATTACAAATCAGTTGCACTACCAACTGTGCTACTTCGGCGTGAAAAAGGATTATACCTCAAACATTATTCAAACAAAACAAGGCTTGTGTCATTATTTTTAATCAGTGGCTAACATCATTTTTTTAACTTTCCTTTGAGGGGAGAAACAAAGACTCACCATAATTTTGCTGATACAATTTTTCGATTTTAGCTAAATCAAATTGATGGTTTTGTGTGCCCAAATGCGCCACCTTAACAGCACCCAAAAGCCCTGCTAATTGTGCACAAGTTTTCCAATCCATATCATTCATTAACCCGTACAATAAGCCTGCGCGGTAGGCATCGCCACAGCCAGTAGGGTCTTGCACTGATTCTGCTTTAGCAGGCGCAATATTGATAATCTTGCTATGGGTATGGACCTCGGAGCCTTCAAAGCCTTTAGTAATAATCAATGCGTCAACTTTGGCAGTAATAGCACTCAAATCTAGCCCAGTTTTGTCTTGCAACATTTGCGACTCGTAGTCATTTACTACCACATAAGTCGCCTGCTCAATAAAAGTAATCAATTCACCGCCTGAAAACATTGGTATGCCTTGCCCAGGGTCAAAGATAAACGGCGTACCTGCTTTGGCAAATTGTTGAGCATGTTCAATCATACCGTCACGCCCATCGGGAGCAACAATACCAATATCGACCACGCCTGCATCACTTACTTTGTTTTGGTGGGAGTCGCTCATCGCGCCTGGGTGAAATGCGGTAATTTGATTGTCATCCATATCAGTAGTGATAAACGCTTGACCTGTATAGGTGTTTTTAATCACTTTAATATAAGTGGTGTTAATACCGTGTTTTTCCATCCAGGCTAAGTATGGGACAAAGTCCTCACCCACAGT
Organism: Gammaproteobacteria bacterium; assembly: GCA_965206195.1. Classification (GTDB taxonomy): domain Bacteria; phylum Pseudomonadota; class Gammaproteobacteria; order PS1; family Pseudothioglobaceae; genus JAAOIF01. The sequence goes on along the minus strand of CBDBIZ010000011.1, from coordinate 673,566 downwards.
TGCCATCGGCACAGAATTTGCACCGAGCAGGTGCAGATTGTAGGTAATATTACCGCCGCAACCACCAAACTCTTTGCGCATAGTTGGCACTAAAAAAGAAATATTTAGCATATGCACCTTGTCTGGCAAGATATGGTTTTTAAACTGGTCTTGAAATACCATGATTGAATCAAAGGCATACGAACCACAAATTAATGCTGTTTTTTTCATATTAGTGTTACTTGTTTAGAAATCTTGTTAAATTATCGTAGTTGTTCTGGTAAGGGAAAATGCACGTTTTCTTCAGCACCGCTAAGCTCAATCACTTCATTTGCACCATGACTGCATAAATAATTAATCACGTTTTGTACTAATATTTCTGGCGCTGAGGCGCCCGCAGTAACGCCAATGGTATTCACGTGTGCCAGCCAACTGGGTTGAATTTCAGTAGCACTATCGACCAGGTAGGCGTTTTTGTGCATTTTATCAGCAATCTCACGCAGACGGTTTGAATTAGATGAGTTGCTAGAGCCTAGCACCAGTAAAACATCTGCCTCTTTCATCAGTGTCTTAACCGCATCTTGGCGGTTTTGTGTGGCATAACAAATATCATCCTTTTTAGGTGCTTGAATATTGGGAAATTTGCGCTTGAGTGCATCCACAATTTGTTGTGTGTCATCAACCGATAAAGTGGTTTGTGTGGTGTAGGAAAGGCGGGGATTATCCACAGACAAATTATCCACATCTGCCAGCGTCTCAACCAGTTGAACAACCTTGCCATCACCCGACTGTCCGATTGTGCCTTCAACTTCTGGGTGTCCTTCATGACCAATTAAAACAACTTGATGGTTTTGTTTTTGTTTGCGTATCACTTCTTTGTGAACTTTAGTCACCAATGGACAAGTAGCATCATAAATAATGGCGTCAATTTTATCAGCCTGTTTACGCACGGCTTGGGATACTCCGTGAGCACTAAAAACCACCACTTTGCCTGGAGGAACTTCAGCAATCTCTTCAACAAAGATTGCACCTTTGGCTTTTAAATCATCGACCACAAATTTATTATGCACTACTTCATGACGTACATATACAGGTGGTTTATGTTGTTTAATAGCACGTTCTACAATCTCAATAGCGCGGTCAACACCTGCACAAAATCCGCGTGGATTTGCCAATAAAACCCTCATGACCTGTCCAACACCTTGACTTGAAATGACACATCGCAACCCGCCAAAGGGTGGTTGAAGTTAACCCTAATATCATCCCCTGAAATGTTATCAATACACCCCACATATGACTCGCCAGCAGGGGTTTGAAATTCAATAGCAGCGTTTTGTTCAATCACCGTATCATCAGGAAAATCCCTACGTTTCATTACTTGAAAAGCCTCATCAAGAATATCGCCAAAAGCCTCATTCGCCATTAATACAAAAGTTTGCCATTTGTTAAGTTGCGCCTCTTCCACGCAAGATTCTAAACAAGGGTCAAGTTGTCCATCACCGATTTCAAAAATCAATGGCTGATCCTGGCATTCGTCGACCAACGTACCATTTGCGTGGGTTAGTTTATACAGAACTTTGTAAAGGTTTTTGTTTTTAGCCATTAACCATGATGGAGTGCTAGTAATAACTGGTGCACCTTATCACGCAGCTCATGACGATGCACAATCATATCGATGATGCCCTTTTCCAGCAAAAATTCACTACGTTGAAAACCCTCAGGCAAAGTCTCACGCACTGTTTGCTCTACCACTCTAGGTCCGGCAAAACCAACCAGTGCGTTTGGCTCGGCAATATGGATATCGCCCAACATCGCAAAACTGGCGGATACGCCACCCATGGTCGGGTCGGTCAAAATTGAAATAAACGGGATTTTTTTATTACCAAGCAATTTGACCATCAATGCAGTTTTAGACATTTGCATCAGTGAAAACAAACCCTCTTGCATACGCGCGCCGCCAGAGGCTGCAAAACAAATCAATGGCATATTGTTATCAATACTCATCTTTGCCGCACGCACAAACTTCTCACCGACCACGGAACCCATTGAGCCACCCATAAATTTAAATTCAAACGCTGCAACTACCACGGGCATGCCTTTTAAAGTGCCAATTTTAACCACCAATGCGTCTTTCTCACTGGCGTTTTTTTGAGCCTGAGAATATCGGTCTTTATATTTTTTTTGATCTTTAAATTTAAGCGGATCAACTGCTACTAAATCGGTTGCAATCTCTTCTTGAGCATCAACATCCAAAAAACTTTCCAGGCGCAATCTGGCAGAAATACGCATATGATGGTCGCAATTTGGGCAGACATAAGTGCGCTGTTTTAGTTCTGCTTCATATAAAGTAGCCTCGCATTTAGAGCATTTGCTCCACAAGCCCTCTGGAATGTTCTTTTTGGCTACACTGGTAATTGAAGGTAGGATTTTTTCTAGCCAACTCATATCAATACACCTTATTTAATTGCTGAGGAAACTTCATTGGCTAAAACACCAACGCTACTTAGCATTTTATGCTTATTTGCACCGTGTTTTTCAACAAATGAAACCAACTTTGAGCCGACAATCACTGCATCTGCCAATTTAGCGACTGCTTTGGCAGTTGCACAATCTTTAATGCCAAACCCAACCCCCACTGGCAAATCAACAAATTGACGGATTCGCTTCACGTTGCTATTCACCACAGCAATATCCAAATGACTAGCTCCCGTTACTCCCTTGAGAGAAACAAAATATACAAAGCCCGACGCTACCTTAGCTAGATTTGCTAGGCGATTATCGGTGGTGGTTGGGGCGATGAGAAAAATAAAATCAATATCAACAACGCCCAAGCATTGTTTCAAATCGCGCGCTTCTTCTGGCGGCATATCCACCACTAGCACACCATCTACGTCGCTTTCGCTCGCCGCGTTTGCAAATGCTTGATAACCAAACACTTCAATCGGATTGAGATAACTCATCAATACAACTGCAGTTGTATCATTAGTTTGACGAAAACGCTTAACCAAATCTAGTACGTTTTGCAAGCCTACCCCCGCCTCCACTGCACGCTGATGAGAGGCCGCAACCACTGGTCCATCAGCCATCGGGTCAGAAAAGGGCACACCCAACTCAATCATATCCGCGCCATTTTCAACCAAGATTTGCATTAACTCATAGGTATTATCTAAACCACTATCACCAGCGGTGATAAACGGAATAAAAGCCTTGCTATTAGCTTGCTTTAGTTGGTCAAAAATTCCTGTAATTCTAGACATAATACTATTTTGGCAGTCCTAACCAAGCGCGAGGCAAATCATTAAATTTATAATGGCAATTTATCTTATGAACGCATTTCAAAACATCGCTGTATGATAGGTGCTTGAACCAGTCGTTTAACACATAGCTATATTTTGTGTGATGTTGGATTATAAAATTCTTAAGGTGCTTGAACCAGTCGTTTAACACATAGCTATATTCAACCCTAAGGTTTAAAGACTTAATAAGTTTTAAATATTGCTTTTTTTTAAAATCACAAGTTTGCAATTTTTCAGCCACCGATTCAGCAACTTGTTGGTACTTGACTCCAATAAAAAGTGCCTCTCTTATAATAACTAATAATGCATTATCAGGCAGGAGTTTTTTGGGTAATATGTTTTTATGGTTTTTGTAAGTCATGGTATTGCACTTTTTTTAAAAAAAGCACCTAAAGATTTTGTATGTTTGTCAATATGATTAATTTTTTTCATTTTTATCACATTTTTCATGATGTTTGTATTCACTAGATAAAAGATATTCAACTATTGTTTTAATGCTTTGCAATTCGTCATGGCTAAGGGTTAATTTTTTTATAACCTATATTGGGTTTTTTGTTGTTAAAATTTTCTTTATCTTGATTTTTGTTTTGCATCTGCAAAATGTAGCATTTTGTGGCGATGGACACAAACCGCTAATAAACTATCTAAAACATTAAACCCTCCTTTATGCAAGGGCAGAATATGACGAACCTCTAATCCATTTAAAATAGAATTTAAAGTCTTCTTCAATGCTTTGGCTTTCATCCCATTTGTCGGCATGACAACTAAAACCGCCATTAGACAAATTGTAAGGTAGGTCTGCAAAAATTAAATCAACGCTTTCTTTAGGGGGTTGTTTTAACAACTCTAAACTATCTTTTAAAAAAAGCTGCACAGAGCTATCTTTGAAGTATGGTTGCATCTTTAGTTCCCTCCAAGCTCATGCACACAATCCACCAACACTTTCATGTGTGCTGGGTTGACATTAGGTGATATGCCGTGCCCTAGATTAAACACGTGACCGGTATTACCTTTAAATTGAGCGAGGATTTTCTTAACTTCAGCATAAATTCGCTCAGGCGAGGCGTATAACACACAAGGGTCAAGATTGCCTTGCAAGGCGACTTTATCACCAATACGTTGTTGTGCATCGCCCAGCTCAACCGTCCAATCCAGTGCCACGCCGTCGCAGCCACTAGCAGCAATTTGCTCCAGCCACATTGCTCCGCCTTTGGTGAATAACGTGATTGGAATGGTTTTGCTATTAAATTCATGCTTAACGCCAGCGACAATTTTTTGCATATATTTAAGGGAAAATTCTTGATAGCTGTCTTTATTAAGCAATCCACCCCAAGTATCAAAAATCATCACTGAATCCGCACCTGCTTCAATTTGACCATTGAGATAATCAATAACTGTATCTGCCAGCTTATCTAATAATTGATGCATGTGGGCTGGGTTTTCATACATTAAACCTTTAACCTTGACAAAATTTTTGTTCGAGCCGCCCTCAACCATATAGGTCGCCAGCGTCCACGGGCTGCCAGTAAAACCAATCAATGGTATTTTGCCGTTTAGCGATTTTTTAATCACCGCTACTGCATCGCTCACATATGCAAGTTCATCACCCACATTAGGTTTTGCCAGCTGCTCAATTGATTTTAAGGTATTTAGCGGGTTGGAAAATTTTGGTCCTTCGCCCTCAGAAAAGTACAAGCCCAAGCCCATCGCATCAGGAATGGTTAAAATATCTGAAAATAAAATTGCCGCATCTAAATCAAACCGCTCAATCGGCTGCATAGTCACTTCACAAGCAAGCTCTGGAGATTTGCATAAGGTCAAAAAATCACCAGCTTTTTTACGTGTTGCACGATATTCCGGTAAATAACGACCCGCTTGGCGCATCACCCAAATTGGGGTGCGTGAAGTTGGTTTTTTTAATAAGGCATTAATATAATCAAACGACATGATATTAAGTTAAAAAAAAGATAGTGGTGTTATTATAACGAGACCTTTGTATAGTGTATGAATAATCAGGCGTAAAAAAAGCCACTCTCGTGGCTCTTCTGACAAATATTTTGCACTTAGCGCTTAAAAGCACCGTACCGAGACTTAAATTTCTCAACGCGGCCTGCAGTATCCATAATTTTTTGCTTGCCAGTGTAAAAAGGATGACAATTTGAACACACATCAAGGTGCAATTCTGGCTTGCCAATGGTTGAATGTGTCTCAAAAGTATTGCCACATGAGCATACTACTTTAACGGTGTCATAATCAGGGTGGATGTCTGTTTGCATATCAGTAATATTTGTCTAAATCTTAAAAGAGTGAGAATTATATACTATTCTTGGGTTTTATTTTAATTAAAATGCAAGCATGGAAAATGTTAACGCCATCATTCTTGCGGCTGGAAAAGGCTCACGCATGAACTCTTCAAAGCCAAAAGTCTTGCAAATTTTGTCGGATAAGCCGCTATTGACTCACGTTTTGTCTCAAGCCCAAGCGCTATGCGGTGAGGTGTATGTGGTATATGGCTTTGGTGCAGAGCAAGTGCGTGACACAATTAATGACACTAGTATTCATTGGGTAGAACAAACCCAGCAGCTAGGCACGGGGCACGCTACTCAACAGGTCATGCCAAAAATAGCGAATGATTCTATTACGCTAATACTGTATGGTGATGTACCTCTTATCCAGCAAACCACCTTGCAAGACTTGCTGATACAAGCGCAACAAACCGGTATTGCGCTACTCTCGGTTATGCTTGATGAGCCTACAGACTATGGACGTATTATTCGTGAAAATGGGAAAATACAGACCATTATTGAACAACAAGATGCAGATAACGAGCAACAAAAAATAAACGAGGTTAACACTGGTATTATGGCGGTAAATAGCGCGCTACTCAAAACTTATTTGACAAAACTAAACGCCAATAACGCCCAAGGTGAACTTTATTTAACTGATATTGTTGCCCTGGCAGTTGCAGATGGAAAAACCATCGCCTCAACCATCGCTCAAGATGAATTTGAAGTGGCTGGTGTTAATGATAAAGTGCAATTAGCAGAGTTAGAACGAGCCTTTCAACAAAATCAAGCGAAGCAATTTATGCAACAAGGCTTAGGTATAAAAGACCCAGCGCGTTTTGATTGCCGTGGCTCGTTAACCTTTGGTAAGGATTGTGAAATTGATGTGAATGTAGTATTTATTGGCAATGTAGTACTGGGTGATAATGTGAAAATCCTACCAAATTGCGTGATTGAAAATGCCATCATTCAAAACGGAGCAAGCATCGGGCCATTCGCCCGCATTCGCTCAGAGACCCAGATTGGTGAAAATGCAAAAATTGGTAATTTTGTTGAAGTGAAAAAATCCACTATCGGCACTGACTCAAAAATCTCACACCTAAATTATGTAGGCGATGCAACAGTTGGCAAAAATGTAAACATCGGTGCTGGAGTGATTACTTGTAATTATGACGGGACCAATAAACACCAAACTACGATTGGCGACGGTGCGTTCATCGGCTCGGATTCGCAACTCATCGCACCCGTTACTATTGGCAAAAATGCCACGATTGGTGCAGGCTCAACTATTATTAAAGACGCACCAGAAAGTACATTAACACTCAGTCGTAGTAAACAAACCAGCCTTAAAAGTTGGCAAAAATCAACTAAAAAGTAATGCCTTCAATATCGGCGACGGTGTGAATGTCTTTATCACCTCTGCCTGATAAGTTAATAATGATATTTCTTCCCTTGCCTAATTGTTTAGCAAGTTTAATGCCATAAGCCACCGCATGAGAAGACTCCAATGCTGGCAAGATGCCCTCAATACTAGTCAGTGTGTGAAATGCCTCTAACGCTTCTTTGTCAGTAATTGCCACATAGTTTGCACGGCCACTGTCTTTGAGATAAGCATGTTCAGGACCAACACCAGGGTAATCTAGACCGGCTGAGATTGAATGCCCTTCAATAATCTGCCCGTTTTCATCCTCCATTAAATACGTGCGATTACCATGCAGCACGCCCACAGAACCTGCACACAGCGGCGCGGCATGTGCAGTAGGGCCTTTTTCTAGCCCATGTCCTGCTGCTTCTACTCCGTAAATTGCCACTTCAGTATCCTCAATAAATGCATGGAACAAGCCAATCGCGTTTGAGCCGCCACCCACGCAAGCTACCAAAGCGTCTGGTAAATCGCCAACTTGCTCGGCAAATTGTGTCTTAGCCTCCTTGCCGATAATGCTCTGGAAATCACGCACCATCATCGGATACGGATGTGGTCCTGCAACAGTGCCAATGATGTAAAAAGTATTATCAATATTGGTCACCCAATCGCGCATTGCTTCATTCAAGGCATCTTTAAGGGTTTTTGAACCCGATATTACGGGAATAACGCTCGCCCCCAAGAGTTTCATGCGAAACACATTCAGTGCTTGGCGCGCCACATCTACCTCGCCCATATACACCACACACTCAAGCCCAAGTCGTGCTGCCACAGTGGCAGTTGCCACCCCATGTTGTCCCGCACCAGTTTCAGCAATAATGCGAGTTTTCCCCATGCGTTTTGCTAACAAAGCCTGCCCAATGGTATTGTTTACCTTATGCGCACCTGTATGGTTGAGGTCTTCACGCTTGAGATAAATTTGTGCACCACCGAGTTTTTTACTCAGATTAACTGCGTGATAAAGTGGGGTTTCACGCCCTACATAGTGCTTTAAATCGTGTTGAAATTCTGCAATAAAACCAGCGTCATCTTTGTATTTTTGATAGGCTTGTTGTAATTCAGTAACCGCCGTCATCAAAGTTTCTGCAATGAAAATGCCACCGTATTGCTCAAAATGACCGCTATTATCTGGTAGGTTGTAACCACTCATCAGTTTATTTGTTGAATAAATTGTTTGATTTTATTAATATCTTTAATGCCTTTTGAGCTTTCCACCCCACTAGACACATCAAGCGCATACGGATTAACTTGTTTAATAGCATTAGCCACCGTATCAGCAGTAAGCCCACCTGCCAAAATAATTGGCAAATCAACCTCCACTTTAGCCAAACTCCAATCAAACTTTTCGCCTGTACCACCAAATTGTTCGCTAGGTGTGTCTAATAATAAACCACTAGCCTGATGATACTCATCCGCCATTTTAACAAGGTTGGTGTTTTGATTAACGCGTAAAGCCTTGATAAACGGCATAGTGTATTGTGCACATTCAGTAGCAGACTCGTTGCCATGAAACTGCAACGTATCAAGCGCAACCTCGCATAATATTTCATCAATAAAACTGGTATTTGCATTCACAAACAAACCCACACGGCTAACAAATGGTGGCAACGCTTTGATAATTCGCCGTGCAGATTCCACTTCTACATAACGCGGTGACTTGTCGTAAAAAACCAGCCCGATTGCATCAATATCCAGCAGTGCCACCTTGCGTGCGTTGCTAACTTGAGTAAGCCCACAAATTTTAATTTTCATAAGTTGGTTGTTGGTTTAATGTCTGGTTTCATTATCTAGTTTTTCTAGCTGTGCTTTAATTTTGTCGCGATCAATCCACCATTTATCTTCAACTAATTGGTCGATTGCGCCTGATAATTTCTTCAAAAATACTTCTGGCTTGTCCAATTCTAAAGTTCTACGCCATAGGTCAAAAGTAGATTGGTTGCTCACATGTGAATGCTTATCCGCCACACTCGCCAACATTTGCGAGGTAAAAAAGGTCAAATCATCATTCTCATCGCAACGCATGGAAGTAATGTAATGCGCCACCGTTGCTGCCACCGCGCGCGTATCCGCTTCCTCAGGCGATTCCTCGATCAAATGCTGCAACATTGCTACGGTAATTTCAGGGTCAATTGGGAAACTAACGCCGAGCCATAATGCGTGCCCCAGTGCCACCAAGGCATCTGGCCCTTCGGATAAAAACATCACATCACAGGCCTCAACTGCCAACTCCCACAGCTCGCCCTCTTGTGCTAGATTAAACGCATTAAATGCCTTTTCCCAAGCGTCTGCGCCTTGGTAGCGCTCGACTTGAATGCGTCCGATTTCTAATAAAACCTTGATTTTTTCATCTACGGCCGTGTTTTTGTCCATGCTCAAAAGTTGCGTCTCAAAATACTCTAGCCGCGCTTGTAATTGCTCCTCATTGGCGTAAACATCTTCGCCATCATCGCCATCAAAAATGTCATTGCCTTTATTTAAATATTTAAATCCCATTATCAACCCTTAATTTTTTTACCGATATTTGCACTCACGCCCTGTAGATATAAGCGCAAAGGTCTTTTTTTAATAAAACGCCGCCTCCAAGCGATCCTCCCAATTTTCAGGCGTGTCGCCATAATCTGGCTTGACATCCATTTGGAAAAATCGTTCATCACCAGATTTTGCAATGTTTTTAATAATTGGCACTAAATCTTCAAATGATTCTAAATCGGTATGGGCAATCATCACTTCACTAAGCAGTAACATGATTTTTTAACTGAATAAAAGTTGACATTTTACCTAATTAAGACATTCACAACTCACAGGGTTATTTTATTGAGAATACAACATTTTCAAATTTACGTTACCCAGGTAACTATGGTATCTTTGCCCACAGGTTAATTACGTATCTTGTTTTCATGTTTCACTGTTTTTTTTCTTGTCAGGTTAAAAGAGTAATTAACTATGCCTTTTGAGCGACCAACGAGTGTTTGCACTGATGATGTGAATGCAAAAAATAACGCAGATAACATTATGACAACAAACCAAAAAACAAGCCTGTTAATTTTGTTGGTACTTAGCGCATTAGTTGCAACTTATTTTTTGTTAAATGACAACACAAAACAATTGCAAGCGTTAAAAAAACAAGTTGCGCCTACCATATCCTTATATCCAATATCAAAGCCTTTAGCTGACTTGCCGCTGATTGACGACCAAAGAAACATTGTTTCCTTGTCTTTAGCTACCAATAACAAATGGAGTATTTTGTATTTTGGCTATACCTCCTGTCCAGATGTTTGTCCAATCGATTTGGCAATCTTAAACCAAACATTGGGGTTGATGAAACAAGCTGGTCAAGTGCAAGTTATATTTGTGTCGGTTGACCCACAACGAGACATCGGCAAACTGGCTGATTTTGCCACACATTTTAACAAAAGTTTCATTGGTTTAAGTGCTAAAGACAATGTGTTAACTCAGCTAACCAAATCACTTGGGGTTTATCACGAAGTTGCTCAAACCAAACAAAAGGCTGCTGTTGACCACGCCAAAATGGATCACAGCAAGATGAATAACAATTACCTAATTGACCATACTGCCAGTTATTTGTTGCTTAACCCTCAACTCGAATTAACTGGGCTATTAACCAACCCACACAAGGCTGGAAAAATGGCAAATGCCTTGGATTTGATTATTGAAAAGTTGTAAAAAGTTGCAAAAAAGCGTTACTCACTATTACGCCACTTACGTGGGTTTAAGACATTAAGCAAGGGCAAACTTAACTACAGCAATCACTGAGAAAATAAATACCAGCGTCATAACCAATCCAACAATAATGTAAGGCCAAGGACCTTGTTTTTCAGTGCGCTCAAAGTCTTTGATTAAATCTTGTTTTTTACCCACGCCAATCATTGCAGAAAGTACTGCTTTAAATACTTGTCCTAATCCTTGCATAGTAGTCCTATAAAGTAATTAAAAAGTAATGGTCAAATAGTAATGCAAAAAATAACAACATTAAATAATTAACCGAATACATAAATGTTGCCCACGGTAATTTCTTATTATTGGGGTTTTTGTAAATCTTGAACGCATAATTTAAAAATATCAACCCTAATACAATCGCGGATAACAAATAAATCAAACCTGACATCCCTACTAAATAAGGCAATATACTCACCAATAACAACAACACGGTATAGAGCAAAATTTGCACTCGGGTATAAGCCAAGCCGTGGGTAACGGGTAGCATTGGCACATCGACTTTTCTATACTCTTCAACTCGATGAATTGCCAATGCCCAAAAATGCGGCGGCGTCCAAATAAACACAATTAAAAATAATAAAAATGCTTGTTCAATACCTTGCGAGCCTGTAATTGCTGTCCAGCCTAATATCGGCGGTGCTGCACCCGCTGCACCACCAATTACAATGTTTTGTGGCGTTGTGCGTTTAAGGTATAAAGTATATATCAGCGCATAACCAATGAGTGAAGTAAAGGTAAGCACCATGGTTAAGGTATTGACAAAAAATTCCAACACACCCAGCCCCACTAATCCTAAAAAAACACCCCAGATAAGTGCTTGATTACGGCTGACCTTGCCTTGTGGCAGTGGGCGTTGGTCGGTGCGCGACATTTGTATATCAATCTGTTCATCAACAACATGATTAAACACCGCCGCTGAGGCGGACGCCATGCCAATACCAAGTGAGGCAATAATAACCAGTCCAAGGTCGGGAAAATACGGTGCAGGCACTGCCAAAAACATGCCTACCACAGCAGTTAGCAGTATCAGTGCGACGACTTTAAGTTTACATAGGCCGAGTAAATCTACTAATGCAGGCATAGCTAACCAATTCGTGAGTATTTAAACAAACGCTTGAGGTCTTTTAAAACACGCTTGATGTTTAAATTTTGAGGCTGATAATGTAGCATAATATTGCCCAGCGGGTCGATTAAAAAGAGACTATTGTCTGGAAATTTGCTGAGTTTTTGTTGCAGTGATGCACTTGGGTGAGCAATCAATAAATCGGGCTGTTGAATGTTAGGTTCGCCAGTAATGAGTAATAATCTTTGAATTCGGCGCATGTCTGCATTCATCAAAATACGCGTGGTTTTGATGTCTTTGAGTGCTTTGACGCAGGCATTATCGCACTTTGAGGTGGTATAAGCAAGTGTCCACATGCCTTGCAAATCACCCTTGACATTATCAACAAAAATTACATCTTGCGCCTCGGTGGTAATAATCGGGTTAACAAATTCACCATAATTAACCGTACTACCAGTAAACGTGGTCGGATTCCAGTAAAAAAACGCGCTGCCCAAAACAATCGGCAGCACAAACGAAGACAACAAGACCCAAAGTTCTTTTTTAGAGTTCATAATTATCCAAATGCCTCCATTAATCCTAGTTTAAACACTTGTTTCGTAAGGCCGTTATAATACGCTAAAGCCTTACTTCTATGCCATTTTTCTGCATCGCGATTTTGGCCTGCGTTACGCTATATTTGGCAAAATGAAAAATACTCGCTGCCAAAACAGCGTCCGCCCCGCCTGCCAGCACACCTTGCGATAGATGCTCTAAATTGCCCACCCCGCCTGAAGCAATCACTGGCACCTTAACTGCATCAGACACCGCTTTTGTGAGTACTAAGTCAAAACCCGTTTTCATCCCATCACAATCCATTGAAGTGAGTAATACCTCGCCTGCGCCATGCGCGCCTTGTGTCATTTTTACCGCCCACTCAACTGCATCAATCCCTGTATTTCTTCGACCACCATGGGTAAAAATTTCCCATTTGTTATCAGCAACTTTTTTAGCATCAATAGCAATCACAATACACTGAGAGCCAAATTTTGCAGATAATTCGTTGATTAAACCAGGATTGTGAATTGCCGCAGAGTTCACTGCTACTTTGTCAGCGCCTGCAGTTAGCATCACACGCACATCTGTCGCCTTACGAATACCACCGCCTACCGTAAGCGGAATAAACACTTGCTCGGCAATACGCTCCACCATATGTATGGTTGTATCTCTGCCTTCATATGAGGCAGTAATATCCAAAAAAGTAATTTCATCAGCCCCTTCTAAATCATAGCGTTTTGCCACTTCAACTGGATCGCCTGCATCTTTAATATCAACAAACTGCACACCTTTGACTACACGACCACCACGTACGTCCAAACAAGGGATAATTCTTTTCGCTAAACTCATAAAGGTGAATTTTACGCTAATTGAGTATAATGCTCACTTATGAATATTCCCCAGCACATTGCAATCATCATGGACGGTAACGGTCGTTGGGCAAAAAAACGCCTGCTGCCACGTCTTGCTGGGCATAAAAAAGGCGTGGACACAGTGCGACAAATCGTTAAACATTGTGGCGCGCTTAAAGTTAAGACTTTGACTTTGTTTGCCTTTAGCAGCGAAAACAAAAATCGCTCAAATAAAGAAGTATCTCTATTGTTTAAATTATTCCTAGGCGTTTTAGAGCAAGAAACCGACAAACTTAACAAGCATAATGTTAGACTTAACATTATCGGTGATATGAGCCTATTCCCACAAGAAATACAACAACAGGCCGCTAGTACAATTGCAATGCTAGCAAACAATACTGGGCTTAACTTGGTAATTGCTGCAAATTATGGTGGGCAGTGGGATATCGTACAAGCTACCAAGCAAATTGCCAAACGTGTAATTGCTAATGAACTGAGCATTGATGAAATTGATGCAGAGCATTTTTCGCAATACTTGTCATTATCAGATCAGCCCAGTGTTGATTTACTGATTCGCACCAGTGGCGAGCTGAGAATAAGCAACTTTCTGCTGTGGGATATTGCCTATAGCGAATTGTATTTTACCGATACCTTGTGGCCAGACTTTAACGAAGCAGCACTAGATATAGCAATTGAAAACTTTAGTCATCGTGATAGACGCTTTGGAGGATGCAAATGAACAATTTAACCCAAAGAATACTAAGTACGATAACCCTTACACCATTAGTGTTGTTTTTAGCGTTTAGAGCACCGTCGTCTTGGTTTTTTGGTTTTTTAGTACTGATAATCCTCATTGGCTTGTATGAGTTTTTTAAACTGGCAAAAACCCGCATTGGCAACCAAATAATCATAACAATAATGACTGTATTATCCTCTGGGGTAATATTGCTATTCACAACACCTTCGCCTCTTGTGTTGATACCCGTGTTTTTAATGGTTGTTTTTTGGTTAAAAAATATCTACTTAGTGGTTAACTATCCCAACACAAAGCCTAGTGAAAATAATTTTTTAAACAGTGTTAATGCGGTTTTTTTACTAAGCCCGTTGTTGCTATTGTGGGTTTTTAATAGTTTGGGGTATCAGAATTGGTTGTTGTTGTTGTTGTTAATCGTTTGGGGGGCTGATAGCTTTGCTTATTTATTTGGCAAGATTTTTGGTAAACATAAACTTGCTCCTAATCTGAGTGGTGGTAAAACCATTGAAGGTGTCCTAGGTGGGCTATTCGGCGTTATTATTCTCAGCCTTATTTGGTTGTTTTTTAATGATATTTCTACCCAGCAGTATTACCGATATATTTTATTAGCACTCATCACCGCAGTTTTTTCCATATTTGGCGATTTGTACGAAAGCATCTACAAACGCGAGGCAGGGGTTAAAGATTCTGGCAAAATTTTGCCAGGACATGGCGGCATCCTAGATAGAATTGACGGGCTGCTCGGTGCTGTGCCAATTTTTAGCATTGGCTTGACTTTATTATGAAAAACATCACGATTTTAGGCGCAACTGGCTCTATCGGTAGTAGCACCTTATCAGTGGTAGATTTGCATCCTGATAAATTTAATGTCTTTGCGCTTAGCGCCCACACAAATTGGAAAAAAATGCTGGATTTATGCCAAAAATATCAACCTGAAATCGTAGTAATGACAAACGAAGCGGCAGCTAACAAGCTCTCAAACATCCTTAATAACAAGACGCAGGTGTTTAGCGGCACTCAGGCACTAGAAACAATTGCCTCGCACCAACAAACCGATTATGTTATGGCAGCAATTGTCGGTAGTACTGGTATGGCATCTGCTTTAGCGGCAGCCCAAGCAGGCAAACGCATTATGCTCGCTAATAAAGAATCGTTGGTGTTGGCAGGTGATATTTTCATGCGCGCTGTTGAACAAAATAAGGCTGAATTAATCCCAGTTGATTCAGAGCATAACGCCATCTTTCAATGCTTGCAGGGTGGGCACTCAGGTCTGAGTAAGATCCAACTCACTGCTAGTGGCGGACCGTTTTTACACACGCCAATTGAGACACTGCAATCAATCACACCTGATGAGGCTTGCGCCCATCCAAATTGGTCAATGGGTCGTAAAATTTCGATAGATTCAGCCACGATGATGAATAAGGGCTTAGAAGTGATTGAGGCGCATTATTTGTTTGGATTGCTGGCAGCGCAAATTGAGGTGATTGTACACCCACAATCGATTGTTCATTCATCGGTGTATTTTGACGATGGCTCGACCTTAGCACAATTAGGTAATCCTGATATGCGCACGGTGATTTCTTATGCTATGGGCTATCCTAAGCGCATTGAATCAGGGGTGCCGGCATTGGATTTAAGCACCAATTCTCCGCTTGAATTTTATACCCCTGATTTGGATAAATTCACCTGCTTGCGTTTGGCGTTTGACGCACTCAGGCAAGGTGGTAATGCTATGGGCACACTCAATGCTGCTAATGAAGTGGCAGTGGATGGGTTTCTAAATGGCAAAATTGGTTTTTTAGACATTGCCAAAATTATTGAAAAAACCCTAGAAAAAGTAAGTAGCGTACCAGTTACCAGTCTTGATGCCATTTTAGAAAATGATCATCGTGCGCGCCAAATTGCCGCCAGATTATTATGAAAATTCTCACCCTTATTCTACTACTCAATGCCTTAGGTGCTCAAGCCACAGATACAAAAATTACCATTCAGAATTCATTTTATGCGGATGCTCGAAAACAAGGGTTGAGTCATAACACCATCAACACTGTTATTCAAACACTGGGTTGGCAACTCAACTTTAACACTTTGCGTAAGGGCGATCGTTTTATGATTATTGGTAGTGAAAAAAAACGTCCAGATGCCATTTTTTTTAAACGCAAAAACCACGGCTTACAGGCTTTTTTATGGGGGCAAAAATATTACGACAAACACGGCAAAACGCTACAATCTGGTTTTTTAAAAGCACCCTTAAAGTACAAACGCATCAGCTCTGGATTTCAATATAGACGCTACCATCCGATTTTAAAAACTTATCTGCCACATCGAGCAGTCGATTATGCCGCAAAATATGGCACACCTGTTTATGCGGTTGCTGACGGTGTGGTAAAAAAAAGAAAAAACATTGGCATACTCGGCAATGCTGTATTTATCAAACACGGCTCTCATTATGAAACCGTATATGCACATCTATCACGCTTTAGTAAAAGATTGCGCGTGGGAAAACCGGTGCGAAAAGGGCAGTTAATTGGCTACGTTGGCTCGACAGGTCGCTCAACTGGACCACATCTGCATTTTGAAATCAGATACAAAAATCAGCGTAAAAATCCACTACGCCATAAAACACCACAACAGACAAGTATTGGTAAAGCACAATTATCAACTTTCAAAAATAGAGTTAATCAAATGCTAATCAACAACAATCAATTAAAATAACATCATGGAAACGCTATTTGCAAGTAATTTAAGCCTACCATTGATACAACAAGGCAAAGTACGCGACATCTACGAGGTTGACGAGTATCGTATGCTCATCGTTTCCACCGACAGACTTAGTGCCTTTGATGTGGTGTTCGATCAACCGATTGCTGGAAAAGGACGGGTACTTACTGAAGTGGCAAATTTTTGGTTTGACAAAATCAACCATATCATTCCCAACCATCTAACTCATGAACCGTTAGCAAGCGTGTTGTCTATAGATGAAGCTAGGCAGGTTGAGGGTCGGGCAATTATTGTCAAAAAACTCAAGCCTTTGGCTGTAGAAGCGATTGTACGCGGCTATATTATCGGCTCAGGCTGGAAGGATTACCAAGCCACAGGCGCAATTTGTAACATCAAACTACCCGCTGGGCTACAATTGGCAGAAAAACTACCTAAAATACTCTACACCCCTTCTAGCAAAGCAGCCGTGGGTGAGCACGATGAAAACATTTCCTTTGCGCAAACTCAAGACATTTTAGGCACTGAGTTAGCAAACCAAGTCAAACAAACCAGTTTAGCACTGTACAATTTCGCTAGCGAATACGCCTTCAAACGCGGTATTATCATTGCCGATACCAAGTTTGAATTTGGACTTGATGATAATAACCAACTGACTTTAATGGACGAGGTGTTAACACCCGATTCATCGCGTTTTTGGTCAAACGATAGCTATCAAATCGGCACCAGTCCAAAAAGTTTTGACAAGCAAATCGCGCGCGATTACCTAGAAACTTTGGATTGGAATAAGACCCCGCCCGCCCCAGACTTGCCTGATGAAATCATACAAAAAACAGCCAATAAATACCAACAAGTGCAAACGCTTTTAATGCAAAATTAGAATACTTAAATAAGTGTTTAATCAACAGAGCAAATTTTGAGTAGCTACGGTCTAAAGTTTATTAGCAGTGATGATTTGTTCAACCATACCAAGACTACTGTTGAAAAATACGAAGGTTTCGATGATTTCCATGTTTAAAGAAATGGTTTCAGAATCATTGCTAGCAGACATTATGTCTGTTTTTAAAAAAAACAGTAAAGGTTTGGAAAAATAAAAAGGCACAACCATTAAAAAATGGATAATATCTCTTATCAGATTTGATTGAGTTTTCTCAAGTTAAAAAAATATTGGGAGCTAATTGAGGTGAAGAGCAAAAAATAACCAAACACCAAACACTGGACTAGCAAGTACAACAAAGACATCAAACAATATGCAACACCACGGACAGATTCAAAAAATGCAGGTTTCGCTGATAAAAAGCCAAGCCAACTATCAATTGCCTATTGGTGATAAATTAGTCGCTATGAATGATTTAATTGGAGAGAAAATTACTCTAGAGTTCAACGGCGAAATTCATTGTTCAAACTGTGGCAGGCGCACTAACAAGAGTTATTCACAAGGATTTTGCTATCCTTGTTGTCAGGCTTTGGCAAGGTGCGATTTGTGTATTATGAAGCCTGAGACCTGTCATTATCACTTAGGTACTTGCCGCGAGCCAGATTGGGGGCTGAGTCATTGTTTTGTGCCACATATTGTTTATTTGGCAAACTCATCAGGGGTTAAAGTTGGCATCACTCGCAAAACTAACGTACCTAATCGCTGGATTGACCAAGGCGCGATTGCTGCTTTGCCAATTTTTGAGGTCGATACTCGACTGAAATCTGGGCAAATCGAGATCGCGCTAAAACCTTTTTTGGCAGATAAAACCAACTGGCGAAAAATGCTTAAAAACGAAGTTGAAGCTGTTAATCTAGTTGCGAAACGAGATGAGCTATTAAGTCAAATAAGCACCGAAGGGGCAACGATGCTAAACCAGAAGGTGGTAGAAATTAATTATCCTGTGGATGCGTATCCCAGTAAAATTACCTCGTTAAATTTTGATAAAACTCCCAGTATTTCGGGTATTCTACAAGGCATTAAAGGTCAATACTTATTGTTTGATTGCGGGGTTTTAAATATTAGAAAATTTGGCTCTTATCATATTAACATTAATTATTAGAAATATTAAAAGTGGCAGATTTACAAATTGAAGAGCTCAACATTGGCGAAGGCGCAGCCTGCAAAGCAGGTGACAAGGTCTCGATGCACTACACTGGTTGGCTAGTCAACGGCAAAAAATTTGACTCTAGCGTTGATAGAAACGAACCGTTTGACTTTACCCTAGGTATCGGACAGGTCATTCCTGGTTGGGACCGGGGGGTTGAGGGCATGCAAGTGGGCGGCAAGCGCAAACTCACCATCCCATCAAAACTCGCCTATGGTGAAATGGGTGCTGGCAATGTAATCCCGCCCAGTGCTACGCTAATCTTTAATGTTGAGTTGTTGGCAATTAGGTGAGATTTTTGCATAAGAAAAAAACACAGCTTCCATGAATAACAACTTTCCTCGCATCGAACGACTGCCCGCTTATGTATTTGCGACCACTAACGAGCTAAAAGCCAAAGCACGAGCACGCGGCGAGGATATTGTCGATTTTGGTATGGGCAATCCTGACCAACCAACGCCAAGTCATATTGTGGAAAAATTGGTTGAGGCTGCGCGCCGCTGTGATACCCATCGTTATTCAGCCTCAAAGGGTATTCCGCGCTTACGTCGCGCCATTACTCGTTGGTATAAAACCCGCTTTGAAGTTGATTTAGATCCAGAGACCGAAGCGATTGTAACCATTGGCTCTAAAGAAGGATTGGCAAATTTAGCACAGGCAATTGTAGGCAGTGGAGATACGGTTTTGGTGCCTAATCCCGCCTATCCAATTCACCCATACGGCTTTGTGATTGCAGGTGCTGATATTCAACATGTGCCTTGTGGTCCTGATGATGATTTTTTTTTAGAGCTTGAACGCGCTATTAAAAACACTTTTCCCAAACCAAAAATGCTGGTGCTAAATTACCCCTCTAACCCAACTACTGAATGCGCGGAATTGGAGTTTTTTGAGCGCGTTATCAACATTGCCAAAGAACATAAAATCTGGGTGGTGCAAGATTTGGCTTATGCTGATATTGTGTTTGACGGCTATGTTGCGCCCAGTATTCTTCAAGTTGAGGGGGCAAAAGATATCGCGGTTGAGTTTTTTTCCTTATCAAAAAGCTACAACATGCCAGGCTGGCGCGTAGGTTTTATGGTCGGCAACCCAATCTTAGTTAACGCCTTGGCAAGAATAAAGTCTTACCTAGATTATGGCACTTTCACACCGATTCAAATAGCAGCAATTGAAGCGTTAGAAGGCGATCAGAGCTGCGTTAAAGAAATTGCCAACATGTATCAAGACCGTCGAGACGCACTGTGTAGCGGGCTTAATTCAATTGGCTGGCAGATTGTCCCACCAAAAGCAACAATGTTTGTTTGGGCAAAAATCCCTGAATTTTATCAAGATTTGGGTTCGCTTGAATTTACCAAAAAATTACTTAAAGTCGCGAAGGTCGGAGTCTCGCCCGGTATTGGTTTTGGCGATTATGGCGACAACTATGTGCGCTTTGGTTTGATTGAAAACGAACACCGAACTCGTCAAGCGATTCGCGGTATTCGTGAGATGTTTAAACAAGACGGTTTGTTATAAAAAAATGAAAAATGTTTATTTTAAAAATTCTCAAAAAATGAGTGCTGTTAAAAATAATAGTGTCGATTTAATAATCACTTCACCACTTATTTTAATATTAAAGATTATGCTAAAAACGGATACCAAGATGCAGTGCATTCAAAAAACCATACCGGTCAAATAGGGGATATAAAAAATTATAAGGTATTTATTAAAGAGTTACAAAAGTATGGAAAGAGTGCGAAAGAGTGCTACAACCAAACGGAAAACTAATCATAAATACGCCATTGGTGCCGATGAAAAAGAAAGAATTTATTACCCATTATAATAGGCATATCTTTGATTTAAATGCAGATATACAAACATCTATCATTTATAGAAAAAATACAGAAATGTTTTTGTTTGATACTTATATTTGGAATAGAACTAATACTTCAAAAAGTCTGATGTTTGGTAGTTATCTATATCCAAGAAATTTTTACGCCCAAAATACCAGCGAATTTATTACCGTATATGTTAAAAACGGCGTTCCAAAAAATAGACTACCAAGCGAGATAAAAGAAAGAAGCAAATTATCTCAAAAAGAATGGGTGGAATATACCAATACCTAATAAAAGTGACTTAGCATTTGGGGAGCATTTAGCAATAATGCCAGAAGAAATCGTTAAAAGGTGTGTTAAGTTTTTTTCATTTGTAGGCGACACTATCCTTGACTCATTTACTGGAAGTGGCACTACCTTGAAAGTCGCTAAAGAATTAAAAAGAAACTATGCCGGATATGAAATAATGGAAAGCTATAAACCGATTATAGAAAAAACTAAGTGGCGTTTCATTATGCAAAAAGATATTTTTTATAATTCCACACTTGAAAATAATAATACGATTGAAGTTAAAAAAAATTGTATTTATAACTTGGACGTATTTGATTTTTTAAATAATGAAGTTACCGATAATTCTGTTGATTTAGCGATTATTGACCCGCCTTACAATATGAAAAAAGCAGATTGGAATACTTTTAAGCACCGAGATGATTTTTTAAATTTTACTTTCGCTTGGATAAACGCACTTTTGCCAAAATTAAAAGAAAATAGCAGTTTGTATATTTTTAACACCCCTTTTAATTCTGCTTACATTTTACAATTTTTGGTTGATAAAGGCTTAGACTTTAAAAATTGGATTGTATGGAATAAACAAGACGGTATTACCGCCCCAAAAAGTAAATTTGTTAATAGCAGCGAAACCGTTTTATTTTTCACTAAAGGTAAGCCTACTTTTAATTTTAACGATGTTAGAGAGCCATATAAAAGCACAGACAGAATGAAGCACGCCGCTAAAAAAGGTATTATAAAAAATGGCAAAAGGTGGTTTCCTAATCCTAATGGTCGTTTGTGTTCGGAGGTTTGGGATTTTAGCAGTGAGGCATAAAAATAAAGTAAACGGTAAAACACAAAAAATGCAACATTTAACGCCAAAGCCAAAAGATATGATAGAGAGAATTATTAAAGCCAGCTCTAACAAAGGGGACTTAATTTTAGACTGTTTTATGGACAGTGGAACAACTGCCATTGTTAGTAAAAAAATGGATAGAGATTTTATTGGAACAGAATTAAATAAAGATTATTACAGGTTTTGTATAAAACAGTTAAAAGAAATATGACAGACAATAATTTACAAAATATTTTAGATATTGATAACACAAAAAGAAGCAATGCACCAAAACAAAGGTATTTTGAACTTCATAAACAAGAGAAGGCAACAGATTTTGAATTGCATCATATGGTCGCCGTCTCAAAAGCACGAAATAAACAAGCAGTTAATTTACTTGATGATACTTACAACCTGATTTATTTACACAAAAATAAGCATTTAGAGATTACAAAAAAGAAAAATACTCATGTGTATTTATCAATAAATGAAACAATAGCAAAATTTTGTGATTTTGATAGTACAAAAATTCAAGCAAATAATGGGACTGATACCTTATATCCAGCTGATAGTAATATTTTACAAAAATTGGAACAATATAATAAAAAAGCAATAAATAAGATATACGAATTTAATCAAAAAATACAGTGTTAATAAACTTAACAAACACCCTTGGCATAATCATTAATGCGTTAGTACTTTGGTTGGAATTATGAAATTATCTGCTGAACAGTTTAAAAACACCCAACACAAGTGCTTAACCTTATTAGGCATGTCAGGCGTTGGTAAAACTCACCTGTCAAAACTACTCAATAAAAGCGATAGTTGGTATCATTATTCTAGTGATTATCGTATTGGTGCGCAATACCTGAACGATGCTATTTTGGATAATATTAAGCAACGCATCAGACAAGATGATTGGCTGGCATCGCTACTTGATAATAACTCTATCGACGTGCAAAATCACATTACTTTTGACAATTTGTCTTCGGTGTCAAGTTTTCTTGGCAAAATTGGTAATCCGCAACAAGGTGGCTTGCCAATTGGTGAGTTTAGCCGTCGCCAAGTCTTACACAAGGCTGCTGAAGTTCACGCCATGTTGGATGTACCAAAATTTATTGAAAAAGCTCAACAAGGCAATACCGACAATTTTATCAATGATGCGGGTGGCAGTCTGTGTGAGCTTGATGATGAAAAAGTATATAAAGTACTATCCGAGCACACGTTAATCCTATACATTAGAGCCAGTAAAGTCAATGAGTTAGCCCTAATCAAGCGGGCACAAACCCATCCAAAGCCGCTATATTACCAAAGCAGGTTTTTAAAAAAGCAATTGGCTATTTATTTAGACAAAAATAACCTAACCTATGCGGCACAAATTGATCCTGATGCCTTTGTACGCTGGATTTTTCCACATTTATTAGTGCATCGCAAGCCAAAATACCAAGCCATTGCTGATAAATATGGTTATACCATTGACAGCGAAGATTTGTACCAATGCAAAAATTCTAACGAAGTGTTTGAACTGATTGAGAAAGCATTATGCCATTAATTGCACATTCAGGTTTGCCGGCATTTGCACGCCTTGAGCAAGAAGGCGAGACCATTCTTTCTAAAGATAGAGCAAATCATCAAGCCATTCGTGAGTTGCGCGTAGGGCTGCTTAACATGATGCCTGACGCCGCACTTGAGGCAACAGAGCGGCAGTTTTTCCGCCTAATTGGTCGCTCCAACCAAATTGCCCAGTTCTACCTACATCCTTTCACCTTGTCTGCCATTGAACGCGGTGATAAGGCACAGGCGCATATTGATAAATTTTATCAAAATTTTGAGGAAATAAAGGAAAACGGGCTAGATGCGCTGATTATCACTGGTGCACATGTTGAGGCACAAGATTTAACGCAAGCATCTTTTTATAATGAACTAAAAGCTGTGGTTGATTGGGCGTATGACCATGTTACTTCAACACTGTGTTCATGTCTGGCAACGCATGCGGTTATGGAGTTTAAATATGGGCAAAAACGCCAAAAAATGCCACAAAAATGCTGGGGTGTATTCCTGCATCAAATCACACAGCGCCAACATCCTTTAATGCGTGGTGCCAACACTTTTTTTAATGTACCGCATTCACGATTTAATCAAATCAGCAAAATGCAATTTAGCGCAGCCAAAGCAAGGGTTTTGCTTGAAGGTGAGGCGGGTGTGCATTTGGCTGTAAGCGAAGATTTACTAAGAATAGTTTTTCTGCAAGGCCATCCTGAGTATGACACTATCAGCCTACTCAAAGAATACAAGCGCGAAGTTGCTGCATTTTTGGCCAATAATCGCAATGATTATCCATCATTTCCAGAAAACTACCTGAGCGCTCAAAACCAAGCTATTTTGAATGAATACAAAACCAGACTTTTATCAGGTGAGTTTACAATTGCAAATTTCCCTGAACAGTTAATCGCAACAACGCTTGACAATACTTGGCGCAACGACACCGCTGTTATAATCAATAACTGGATTGGCTGCGTCTATCAAGTAACCCATGAAGATGTTGATAAGCCATTTATGAACGGCATTGACCCGCTTGACCCTTTGGGTTTGAGAGCATAAAACCTGTTTGAAAACGCACAAAAATAATCCACATTTAATCGCCAAACCGCTACTTGTCTGGTTTGATAAAAATGGGCGAAAAAACCTACCTTGGCAAGCGACACATAGTAACCCTTTGGGGGTGGGAATGCAGGGTGTTGACCCTTACCTAGTGTGGCTGAGCGAAATCATGCTGCAACAAACTCAGGTGGCAACAGTTATTGGCTATTTTAAGCGTTTTATTCAGGTTTTTCCAACACTGGAATCGCTTGCCAACGCCGAGCAAGAAAAAGTTTTAACACTATGGGCTGGACTGGGTTATTACGCTAGAGCGCGCAACTTGCACACTGCTGCCAAAATAATTGTTGATAAATATCAAGCCAGATTCCCCACCGAATTTGAGCAAGTGCTAAGCCTGCCAGGTATTGGAAGATCAACCGCAGGTGCTATTTTGTCCATCAGTTTTGGTCAAAACCATCCTATACTTGATGGTAATGCTAAGCGTGTTATTGCAAGATACCATCAAGTTAGCGGATATTATGCACAAAGCTCTACCTTGAAGCAACTTTGGCACTTAGCCAAATTGCACACCCCGGACACCCGTAATGCTGATTACACCCAAGCGATTATGGACCTGGGTGCAACGCTGTGCACGCGCAGCAAGCCAAATTGTGCAAAATGCCCAATTGCATTAAACTGCGAAGCAAACCGACACAACACACAATCGCAATATCCAACCCCAAAACCGAAAAAAACCAAGCCTACTAAAACAGTGGCAATGCTGATATTTATCAATGAAAAAAACCAAATTTATCTACAAAAACGTCCTGATAAAGGTATTTGGGGTGGGCTGTGGAGTTTTATTGAATGTGAAAACAGGCCAGATATTATTCAACAAGCCGTATTGGATTTTGATTCACAAGCTACAATCGAAGAAAACCAGCACGCCTTTAAACACAGTTTCACCCATTATCATCTCAACATTCATCCGATATTGGTGCGCTGTCCAGGACTAGGCTCGGGATTTAGGACATTATCTACACTCGATATTGCCATACCAAAGCCCATCAGTAAAATTATTGCTAAAATGCTCGTATGAATATTATTCGTGGTTTGCACAATTTAGGCAAGCATAATGCTAGTCTGGTAACAATTGGTAATTTTGACGGTGTGCACTTGGGACATCAGCAAATTATTAAAAATTTGGTAGCCAAGGCAAAAAGCACAGGCCTGCAATCGGTGTTAATTTCTTTTATGCCAACGCCACAACGTTTTTTCTCGAATCAACAAGCAAGCCTAAGCAGTTTTAAAGAAAAGCACCAATTGTTGTCAAACTTAGGCTTAGATGAGCATTTATTAATTCATTTTAACCAAGCATTTTCCAAACTTAGTGCAAAAGACTTCATCCAAGATGTTTTGTTGGATAAACTCGATATGAGTTACTGTTTGATTGGTGACGACTTTCGTTTTGGCAAAGGACGACAAGGCGACATCGAGTTGTTAAAAACCTTATCAAAATCAAACAATTTTAACGTAGAAAGCACACAAAGTATTCTGTGTGGCAACTGGCGTATCAGCAGCTCGCAGATTCGTGCTTTGCTTGAGAGAGGTAAACTGCAAAAAGCCGCAAGATTGCTCGGGCGCGAATTTTCAATCGCTGGCAAAATTGTGCACGGACAACAAAAAGGCACAACGATTGGCTTTCCTACCATCAATATTCCTATAAAACGCGAAATTAGCCCGGTTTTAGGAGTGTTTGCAGTGCAGGTGAAACTCGCAAACAACAACCATTATGGCGTATGTAATATTGGCAAACGCCCAAGTTTGAAAGGAAAAAAAACCTTGCTTGAGGTATTTATTTTTGATTTTAATCAAACTGTTTACGGACAACACGTTGAGGTGGTTTTCAAACACAAGATTCGTGATGAGCAAAAATTTGACTCATTTGATGCTTTAAAGACCCAAATTCAACAAGATGTTAAAGCAGTCGAGCGCTATTTTGATGATTAACTGCTATTCAAATAAGTGCTATTCGCGTGCTAGGGGCGGGCAAAATGTCAACACAAAGTAGCCACAGGCATTCATCTACGTTTTTGTGAGGTATAAGTTAGTTTGAATAATTCAGGCTTTTATATCAAGTAAATTTTACAAATAACAAGACTTGCAG
Source organism: Gammaproteobacteria bacterium (assembly GCA_965206195.1). GTDB lineage: Bacteria > Pseudomonadota > Gammaproteobacteria > PS1 > Pseudothioglobaceae > JAAOIF01. The sequence goes on along the minus strand of CBDBIZ010000011.1, from coordinate 647,175 downwards.
TGCTGGCTGAGTGTTTGATAAATTTAATACTGTAAGAGGGCAAAAGACGAAGAAAAAATAGGTGAACTTATTTACAACCAACAACAGCCACTCACTTGCCAAATATTTGCGCCTTAGTGATAGCTATTTTGTTCATCATTTGTCTCTTGCTTCACCCAGCCTAATACACATACACCGCACCAGCACTCGGTGTTGAGGTATCACTGGCATCACTGCCAATCCCTGTGGCACTACTATCTTCACCCTCTGCACTAACTGCCAAGGTATTGCCATCATCGCTGAAACTTATAGCACCACCAAAAAGACTATCATTTAAAGTATTGGCGTTAGTTTGCTTAACATAAGATAGTTGGCTACAAATGCGAGATATACCAATAATAGCAGGATAGGTATTCTTCAACATATAAAAAAGTAGCACCTGCTGTGGGCTTAGCCAACTTAACTAAGCGTTGACTAGCGCCTTTTCCTCGTTATAGAACTTAGTTTCAACGTGGTAAGTTCAGCAAGTGCGTGATTACAATTATACGCTTTTAATAAATGAGTGCAACAACGTGGTTTTGTTCTTAGTAATGTAGTTTATTATTTTGAAACTTAGTTTAAAAACACATCCCACATAATCCACAGATTTCCCATTGTCACCTGCATTTATCTTGCGTCGACCCTATTATTTATCTCTCCTCATAATAGTTGGCGCCACTCAGCCCCGTCCCTTTGAAATACATAGACTGCACCAGCATTAGTTGCTGAATTATCATCTTGATTGCCGTTGATGCCTAGTGCACTACTATATTCACCCGTCGTCCCAACTGCTAATAAATCACCAGCGCCGTTTAAACTAACTACCGTTCCAAATTGATCATTATCACCCGTATTGCTGGCTTTAATATAGGCGGTTTGTGTCCAAAGGGTGAGGGGAAGGGGTAGTGTTAGTGCGATTAAACACATATACCGCGCTAGCAGCAGACGCTTGATTATTTGCCTGATCGCCACCTATGCCAACTGCATTACTACCTTCACTCGTCGCCCCAACCGCCAAAGTATTGCCATCACCGCTTAAAACAACATTGACTCCAAAGTTATCAAAAGCATCAGTATTGCTGGCTTTAAAATAACCAATACTACCCACCAAATTATCCATAATTGACAACTCGGCACTATCGGTGCAAACATCATTACTATCGCAACTACTGATTATGTAGCGAGCATTGGGGCGCAAATATAGGGGCACTGCTAAGTCATAGCGATTATCGGTGATATTAGTTGCTATTTCGCTAAAGCCACTATTGTCATCGGCGTTTTCTAACAATTGGTAATAGCTTGCAGTTGAATTAACATCTCACGAAAAACTAAAGGCTTTGATTGAGTTAAACATAACCGCTATATTTTGCGTTGGCGTGGGTGTTGATGGGTTGGGTGTTGGCGTATTGGAAGCTGAGTTGCTGCTGTTATTACAAGCAAACAATCAACTACTGGTCAGGATTAGTAAAAAAGTTTTAAATAAATTCGTCATGCACTTTTGTGTTAAATAAAAAAATATGGAATAGTACTTGTGAAGTTATAATAATAATTTTTTATTATATGGGGGAAATTATATGCCTAAATATTTAATCAAATAATAATTTTGCAAAACAACCTTAAAACTTTTGCAAAATTAACCGCAGCTTATAGTTTTGACATCAGCGCCTCGTATTTAACCACTAAAGATAAAGCTAAATTCTTAACGCTAAATGATATACGCCTGTTAAAGGGCGGAGTAATTATTATCAAAGCTGATTAGTTTTGCGCCCAAGAAAAAATCGCCTTGATACGATAACGCGTTTGAATGCTTTGATTGAGAATGTGCGTATCAAACAAAAGTTAGACTGACTGCCAAGATAGCACCTCGCCAGCCATAAACGGCACAATGGTTTCGCCGGCAAATTGGTATGTTTTTTCAACTATCCACGCTTGTTTTTTTAAGGTTATGGTGTCAGAGTTGTGAGCTAAATTATAAAAGTCCGCACCAAATTTTGAGGCAAAACCTTCTAATTTGTCCAGTGCGCCAGCCCTATCAAAGGCTTCAGCATATAGCTCAATTGCATGGGGCGCAGAAAATACGCCAGCACAGCCACAAGCAGACTCTTTGGCACCCTTAGCGTGTGGCGCAGAATCAGTGCCTAAGAAAAATTTAGAGTTGCCGCTGGTAGCGGCCTTAATCAAAGTGTTTTGGTGGGTGGCGCGCTTGAGCACAGGCAAACAATAAACATGTGGCTTAATGCCGCCTACCAACATGTCATTGCGGTTATTTAGCAAGTGTTGAGGGGTGATGGTCGCGGCGATTTTGTCACTAGATGCCAACACAAAATCTACTGCTTGCTTGGTGGTAATATGTTCAAACACAATTTTTAACTCAGGAAAATCAATCGCAAGTTGGGTTAATATTTCATCAATAAACACCGCTTCGCGATCAAAAATATCAACCTCAGGACGGGTGACTTCGCCGTGCACTAACAACGCCATACCCAGTTTTTGCATTACCTCAAGCGCGCGGTAAATATGAACAACATCGGTAACGCCATTGTCTGAATTAGTACTCGCTCCTGCGGGATAAAGTTTGGCTGCAACAACCTCGCTTTCAAATGCTGTTTTAATAACCTCAGGGGTGGTTGTGTCAGTCAAATATAACACCATCAATGGCCGAAACTTACTGCCTTTTGGCAAGACAGATAAAATTTGTGCTTGATAAGTTTGCGCTTGTGAAGCATTGGTAACTGGCGGTATTAGGTTTGGCATAATAATCGCTCGACCCATTTGTTTTGCGCTGAATTTTGCCACAGATTTTAACGCTTCACCTGAGCGTAAGTGTAGGTGCCAGTCGTCTGGCTTTAGCATATTAAATTGCATAAATCGCTCCTAAAATACGCATTCCTTTTGCGCCAGTAACCACTGGCAGGTTTGAAGGCAATCCAACCAAAGTTTGCTTGGCAAAAAAAGCAAAAGCTGCTGCCTCAACAAAATCAGGGTCGATGTCTAAATCATGAGTAGTGGCAATTGCGTTGTTTGGGTTTAACTCAGCTAGGCGCTCGGTCAATAATAAATTATGTACACCGCCACCACACAAATAAACCTTTTCACCTTTGGCGATATTTTGACTAATACTTTTGGCACTTAATTCTAGCAAGGTTCTTTGCACGTCAACATCTGTCTCATCGCCTTGTAAATAATTCTCAAGCCAAGCCAAGTTAAAATATTCAGTGCCTGTGCTTTTTGGGGCGGGCTGTTGAAAGTACTCATCTGCCAATAAGTCTGCTAACAAAGGCTTAATAACCATGCCAGAACGCGCCCAAAAGCCTTTTTTATCGTAATCCAATTGCCTGCATTTTTTAATCCAATTGTCCAATAAAGTATTCGCAGGACCAGTATCAAAACCGCTAACAATGCCAGCAGATATCTGTGTCAAATTAGCAATACCACCCAAATTAACCACAATACCATCCTTGTCACTTAGTAAATACTGATGATAAATTGGTGTGAGTGGCGCGCCTTGTCCGCCAGCAGCAATATCTTGCATACGAAAATCTGCCACTGTCGTAATGCCTGTTTGCTCAGCAATTAACGCACCATGCCCAATTTGCATAGAATACTCACCACCCTGATGATAAATCGTTTGCCCGTGTGAGCCAATCGCTTTAATATCTTTGAGTGGCAGTCTCGTCTCAGTCAGTAACTTCTCGGTGGCCTGAACAAAGACTTGGACAACTTTTGCATCTAGTTTGGCTAACGCATCAAGGCTGGTTTCACCTTGTTGAACGAGACTTTTTAATTGTGTTTTTAGTGACTGCGGGTAAGGCAAATAAACTGAGCCAATAACTGTTTTGCAATTCGGCGTTACTACCACTCCGTCCACACCATCCATACTGGTGCCAGACATCAATCCAATATAGTAATTATTTGCTGACATTAATATCAAACATTATGGTTTGCCATGACATTGTTTGTATTTTTTACCAGAGCCACACGGGCAAGGCTCGTTTCTGCCTATCTTCTTACTTTGTCGCTGGATTGGTTGTTTGGTTATGTCTGTTTCTGCACTTTGATGTTGCGCTTTGGCGGTTTTATTATCTTGCTGCTCAACCTGTTGGGCGTTAGTGTCTTTGTTAATGGTTACCACTGACAACGCCTTAACAATTTCAACATTAATGGTACTTAACAGCGCTTCAAACATAGCAAAAGATTCGCGTTTGTATTCCTGGGTTGGATTTTTTTGTGCATAGCCGCGCAAATTAACGCTTTGGCGCAGGTAATCCATTGCCGCCAAATGTTCCTTCCAATAGTGATCCAAAGTTTGCAACATAACGGCTTTTTCGAAGCTGCGCATCTGATCAGCGCCAACAATTTGTTCTTTATGGTCGCATATCTGCGTTAAATTTTGGATAATTTTTGCCTCTAATTCATCAACATCCATGCCTTCATCAAGCCACTGTTGAATCGGCAAATCCGCCGCATAATCCGCTTTTAGAGCATTGCTTAGTCCCTCTACGTCCCAATCCTCTTCGTCTATTTCAGCAGAGATATAATCAGTAAATAGCTCAGCAATAACACCTTGGCGAATATTGATAAAGCGCTTTTGAACATCATCCACACTCATTAACTCATCGCGTAATTGATAAACAACCTTACGCTGGTCATTAGCGACGTTGTCATATTCTAATAGGTTTTTACGCGCATCATAGTTCATGCCCTCGACCTTTCTCTGTGCGTTTTCAATTGCTCGATTGACCATGTTATGCTCAATCGCTTCACCGCGGTCCATGCCCAAGCGTTGCATCATTTTAGCCATTTTTTCACTGGCAAAAATACGCATTAAATTGTCTTCAAGTGACAGGTAAAAACGCGTTGAGCCGACATCGCCCTGACGAGCAGAACGCCCACGAAGTTGGTTGTCCACCCGACGTGATTCATTGCGTTCAGTGCCCACAATGTGCAAGCCACCAGCCTCAATCACACTGTCATGTTGCTTCTGCCAGTTGGATTTTTGCTCGCTACTGGCATCTTCGCTCAATTTACCACCCAAAACAATATCCGTACCACGACCTGCCATATTAGTGGCAATGGTAACCGAACCTAAGACACCAGCATTAGCAACAATCTGTGCTTCACGTTCGTGCTGCTTGGCATTTAATACCTCGTGTTTGATGCTCTTACGTTTGAGTAGTGCCGAAATGGCTTCTGAGTTTTCAATACTGCTGGTGCCGACCAGTACTGGTTGTCCGATTTTTTGGCAAGCCTCCACATCATTAGCAATCGCTTCGAGCTTTTCTTCTAGCGTAAGGTAGATTTGGTCAGCCTTATCATCTCGTTGTGAATTTTTATTCGGTGGTACCACCACCGTTTCTAAGCCGTAAATATCCTGAAATTCAACGGCTTCAGTGTCTGCCGTACCTGTCATACCAGAGAGTTTGTTATACAGCCTGAAATAATTCTGAAAAGTAATTGAGGCAAGCGTTTGATTCTCTTTTTTAATGCTAACGCCTTCTTTAGCTTCAATCGCCTGATGTAGGCCTTCTGACCAACGGCGTCCTGGCATGGTTCTACCAGTAAACTCATCAACAATTACCACCTCATCGTCTTGTATGATATAGTCCACATTGTTTTGGAACAAGATATGGGCGCGCAATGCTGAATTGATGTGCTGCATCAGCAAAATATTGCTGGCATCATACAGGCTAGAGCCTTTAGGTAAGGCGCCTGCATCAATCAATAAATTTTCTGCTTTAACATGACCATCATCCGTTAAAAACACCTGCTTATGTTTTTCATCAACGGTATAGTCGCCTGCTTCTTCAATCACCACTTCTTTGCCTTCGCCGCTTTCAATTTGCTTGCTAAAATACACAATCATTTTGTTAATTGCTTGATAAATACTAGAATAATCATCCGCTGGTCCAGAAATAATCAGCGGGGTGCGCGCTTCATCAATAAGGATTGAATCGACTTCGTCCACCACGGCAAAATTGAGTTCGCGTTGTACTTTTTGCTCGCTAGCAAACGCCATATTGTCTCGCAAATAATCAAAGCCTAACTCGTTATTAGTGGCGTATACAATATCACAGTTGTACGCCGCATGTTTGTCCTCTGGTGGCATGTTAGAAGTGATAACGCCCACACTCATTTCTAAAAACTCAAACACTTTGCCCATCCACTGTGCATCACGCGCAGCCAAGTAATCATTCACCGTTACGATATGCACACCCTTGCCACTCAGTGCATTTAAATAAGCAGGTAGTGTTGCCACCAAGGTTTTACCCTCGCCAGTACCCATCTCAGAGATGTTGCCTTGATTGAGAACCATGCCGCCAACTATTTGCACATCATAATGTCTTAATTTTAAAACTCGATAACTTGCCTCGCGCATCACAGCAAATGCCTCAGGCAGTAGCGCGTCTAGGCTTGTTTGTTTAAGTTGATGTTTAAATTCTTGTGTTTTCGCACTTAACTTTGCATCACTTAAAACTCGCAAACCTGGCTCAAGAGCGTTGATTTGCTCTACCACTTTGAATAATTTTTTGACCAAGCGTTGGTTGCGAGAGCCAACAATTTTAGCAAAAGCTTTGTTTATAATGCTCATGGATAATCTTAGGTGTGCGTCTTAATAAAGGGGTTGTTTAAAAAATTGCTCTATTTTCGCATAGATGTTATGATACATACATCTGTTTACAAGGTCATTTTATCAATTTTAATAATAGTCTCCCCAAAGACGGTGTCATCAATCTGGCAGAATTTACCCCTCAAGGCAAACTTGGCGCACTATTTGCACAAGCCAAGAGGTATAATAAAATTAACGCACAGCTTAGTAAAGTCCTGCCCAACGAATTTAGCACCTTGGAGTTGTGTCTGATTCAAGGTACGACAGCGACTTTAATTACGCACAATCAGGCGCTTGCCTTTCGCGCGCAAAAACAACAAGCCGTGTTGTTAAAGACGCTAAACAGTCTAAATGCGCTTACACAGATAACAAAAATCAACATCAAGGTTGATTTAAGTTAACAATAATCAGTGTAATAATCCAACTATTTTGGACACATTTCAAGCCAATAGTAAAGCATTGAGATAGTAGGGTTTAAGAGATAACATGATGGGTAAAAAAGCCAAAATATAGGTGTTTTTTTAGATAAAAATTGAATTTTTTATGTTTTTTTGATTTGCCTAAAAAAATAGAGATTTTTTTAAATTTTAGTGGTTGTTTTTAAGGGCTATGCAGTGGTTTTTTTGATACCTTATGATAGAGTTGCAAAAATTAAGACCCCGTTATAATATAATTACTTGAGAATAATCCGTTGATTAGAGGTGTTGATGAAGTTTTTGGTTGTTGGTGGCGCGGGTTATATTGGCTCACATATGGTTCAAAAGTTGCACTTTGCAGGGCATCAGATTGTTACCTTTGATAACTTGTCTAATGGTCATAGAGACGCAGTATTGTATGGTGAGTTTGTTGAAGGAGATTTGAACAGTGTACAAGGTTTAAGCGCCTTATTCGAGCAACATGAGTTTGACCAAGTGATACACTTTGGCTCATTTATTGAAGTGGATGAGTCGGTTATACGACCTGACTTATATTATCAAAATAATGTTGCTAATACACTCAATTTGCTAGACACTATGGTGAAATTTGGCGTTAAACAGCTGATTTTTTCCTCGACAGCAGCATTATTTGGCAGACCAGTATACACCCCTATTGATGAACAACATCCCATTCACCCCATCAATCCTTACGGCAATTCTAAATACATGGTAGAACAAATATTGGCTGATTACGATCAAGCGTTTGAGCTAAAGTCTATTTGCTTGCGCTATTTTAATGCGGCAGGTGCAGACCCAGAAGCTAAGCTCGGTGAACGACATAATCCAGAAACGCATTTAATTCCGTTAGTGCTACAAGCAGCTATTGGCGAACACACCAGTGTTAGTATTTTTGGCAAGGATTACCCCACGCCAGATGGCACTTGCGTGCGTGATTACATTCACATACAGGATTTGTGTGATGCACACTTATGTGCCAGCCACAAATTGTCTGATACCCAACAATCGGCTCAATACAATCTGGGGAATGGCAATGGTTTTTCAGTCCAACAAGTGATTGATATGGCACAACAGGTGGTTGGGGATAAGTTTCAGATTACAACAATAGACGCGCCGCGCCGCACTGGCGATTCAGCTGTATTGGTGGCGCAGTCAGACTTAGCAAAAAAAGAATTAAATTGGCGGCCTCAATATGGCGATTTAAAAGATATTATTACTCATGCTTGGCAATGGCAACAAAAGATGAGTAATGCAAATCAGTAGTGATTATAACAACATTACCAAAGTGGTTAGCGCACTTGGAGGCGGTGTTTTTGCAGCATTACAAGGTGAAGAGTTTAAAGATGGTTTTAGAGCGGCATTTGTGGGTAGTTCTAAGGTATGTTGATAACAAGGGCTAATGATGAGGTTGATGCTCGTTGGAGCAGATGAAGTGGTTTATCAAGATGCGCAAGGTTGTGCGACTAAAGGCGCGAACAATTTTAGTTGGCTACAAAAGCTAAATCTAAATATGGCAGGTCAATCCATACCAATAGATAAAATAGTATCAGGCAGTGAGGGTAGTTTTTGGTCAAATCTTGCCAACAAAGCGCCATTGGCTTTAAATTCAGTAGCAGATTTTTATGATAGTATTTTTGCTAATGGTTATCTATTTAACACAAACTTGGTAGCACAATATTTAAACAATGCCACTGGTAGCGGGAGCGAGTTGTGGGGCATTAACTGATAGATATGGTATTAATATTTAATTAAAAGTGAGTCATAGTCAATGTATAAAGATTGTTGGTTTGTTTAGTGCTTTGTTGCTTTTGTTTGGGTGTGGTGGGTTGAGAAGTTACCAGGATACTATGGATAATTATCTTGAAAAAACACAAATAATCTTTATTGGTTAGAATATAGAAATGCAAATTCTAATGATTATCACCTTAGCTATCCAGCATACAAAGCAACATATCAAATCAATGATAATAACTATGAAGAACATGCTATGAAATTTATCTCACGATTCTACCAAAGCCAAAAGCATCTGCACCACCATTTTCAAAGTCCGCAAATCAGATAATATTGTTGTGAGCTAGCGCTCAGAAGGTAAAAGAAGTGATTGTGTTTGGCATGGTGCAACTAAAACAAAAAGAAAATAGGGCTAGGCTATCCCATTGTTTCACTGCGTCTGGAATTTGAAAAAGTGGCTAGTATTGGCTGCTATTTTTTTGTTTTGGCAACAAGTCGATATTTTTTGTAAAAAACAACTTTATGAGTTTGGGTTGTTGCTAAATGGGTGTTTTTTAGTTTAGAAAGAGTTAAGACTTGACTATATTATGTTAAGGAAACCAAACGTAGCACGGAGTTTAACCCACAAAAGCTACTTTCAATACCGAAGAAATGTTGATATTTAGAAACTACTCACTCCAGCAATACCTTGCGCGCCGAGTGCTAAAGCCTTATCCAAATCGTTGAGCTGCATACCTCCTAAAAAATAAACTGGAATATTGAGCTTATCCACCACTTCTTTGGCGGACTCCCAGCCAATTGGCAAGGCGTTGGGATGAGTTTGCGTGGCTTGTACTGGAGAGATGACAACAAAATCTGCACCGATTGTTTGTGCTTTAAGTGCTTCATCCAGATTATGTGTTGATGCGCCGAATAATTTATCCTCACCACAGGGTCGTTGGTTTAGCACCAGCATCTCAGCACTGGTGATGTGCCAGCCGTCGCCATGAGTTTCATTAAAGGTTTTGTCAATGGTGTTTAGTAGTAATTTAGTACTAAATCGTTGGCATTTGTCGCTAACTTCGGCGACAAATTGATTATCAAGCACAACCTTACTACGTAGTTGAATAAGATGGATGTGGTTTTCAAGTTGTCGTTCGAATTTAGCCATCCACGATGTGTCGTAATGGTTAAGCGCAGGGGTAATCCAGTATTTATTTGGCAGGGCAATTGAGCTAATAAAGGCTTTCATGGTTGGCAATAATTGATATTTGTGTAAATTATGTAGTGCAACCCAAGCAATTTTTTGCCCTTCCATACCGTTTGGCGCGCCTAAATAGCGCTTGATATGGTAAATGCTGAGCTCAATTTTTCTATCAGTGTATTCATGCACCATGGTTTGGTGTAAATCCAGCTCAACAACTTCAATGCCCAACTCTTCAGCTAACTCTCTGGTGATTGTTTGCTGCATGGATTCACTATTTTGTATTTTACCACCGGGTAATTCCCAGTAGCCGCCTTTGAATTGGTGAGTTTGGCGTTTGGCAATCAACAGTTGTCCTGATTGGTTACGCAAAACACCAACCACTGCCTTGATTATGTTCACTTTGCTTCCTGATGGTAAAATCAACCTATTTTATTTTAACTTGAACTTGCTTGTGGACATTAACCAAAAAATTCAAATGCTCATGCCTCATCGCTCGTTACTGAGTGATAATTTAATGGGTATTGAAAAAGAAGGCTTACGCGTATCAAGAAAGGGCGAGCTTTCTCAAGCACCACATCCCAGTGTATTTGGATGTGCGCTGACGCACCCGAATATTACCACTGATTTTTCTGAATCGCTGATTGAATTAGTAACCCCACCGACACATAGCGCTAAAGAAACGTTGTCATTTTTGTCACAGACTCAACAATATTTGTATCACCATTTACCTAAAGATCAAAATTTTTGGTCAGCCAGTATGCCGTGTGTGGTTCGTGGAGAAACTTATATCCCCATTGCCCAGTATGGCTCGTCCAACCGCGGACTGATGAAAACTGTCTATAGGCAAGGCTTGGCAAATCGTTATGGTAGTGTGATGCAAACCATTGCAGGTATTCATTTTAATTATTCATTTTCGCAAGGTTTTTTTAAGCAATATCAATTATTAATACAATCAAATGCAACACTCAGGGCTTTTAGCGATGATTGCTATATGGGCTTGACGCGTAATGTGGTGCGCTATGGTTGGGTAATTCCGTATTTATTTGGTGCATCACCAGCGGTGTGTAAATCTTTTTTGAAAGGTTATCATCAACACTCTTTAATTGAATTTAACAACTCAACTCTGTATGAACCGTATGCCACATCGCTACGCATGGGAGATATTGGTTATCAAAATCTGCGTGAAGATGAAGCAGGTGTTAAGGCTAGTTACAATTCTTTAGAACATTATATTCATTCACTCAAAGCGGGGATGTCGTCAAATTGTGGCGAATATGAAAAAATAGGTATCAAGCGCAATGGCAAATATCAACAACTTAATACTAACATTTTGCAAATTGAAAATGAATACTATGCAAGTGTTAGGCCTAAACCAGTGTTTGACGTTAATCAAAGTCCTTTGGATAGTTTGCATGATAATGGCGTTGATTATATTGAACTTAGGTCATTGGATGTTAATCCATTATTGCCGTTAGGGGTTGATCAACAGCAATCGCATTTTTTAGAGGCATTTTTGTTGTTTTGCTTGTTACAAGACTCAAACGCTATTTCCACCAAAGAGCAGTTTGATATTGATAATAATGATCAATTAGTCGCACATGAGGGTCGCAAGCATGGTTTGATTTTAAAAAACCAAGGTAAGCCAATACTACTTAAGGATTGGGGCAATGCTCTGGCACTTGATATTATGGCTTGCGCAACGTTATTGGGCAAGGATGTTGAGGCGGATGTTGGTGAGATTATTAAGCGCTTCGATGAGCCAGAACGCACCCCTTCAGCACAGTCTTTGCGGTTGATGGATAAGTACAATCAAGGTTTTTTTGACTATATCAACACCTTTGCCAAGCAGTATAAAAATGAGTTTCTTGGTAAAAAAATCAATCAATCGCATTTTGACTATCTTGACCAACAAACAATATTATCCTGCCAGCAACAACGCGCGATAGAAACTTGTGATGAGGTTGGTTTTGATGAATTTTTAGCCAATTATTTTCAAACGTGAAAACAACAACCATTTGTGCACTAGCAAGCGGTGTCGGTAAGGGCGGCATTGGCGTGGTGCGTTTGTCTGGTGTGCTTTGTGAGTCTATCGCCAAGCAAATGTTGGGCCACGTACCAAAAGCGCGTTATGCACATTATGGCTGGTTTTTTAATCAAAATGGCGTGCAAATTGATAAAGGCATTGCGCTGTTTTTTCCAGCACCGCATTCGTTTACTGGCGAAAATGTTTTAGAATTTCAAGGACATGGCGGCATTAACGTGATGCATACTTTGTTACAATCAGCCATTGCACTTGGTGCCGAATTAGCTGAGCCAGGTGAGTTTTCAAAACGCGCTTTTTTAAATGGCAAAATGGATTTGGTGCAAGCTGAGGCAGTGGCAGATATCATTGATGCTAACTCTGAGCAGTCCGCACAGTCTGCACTTAGGTCGTTATCAGGCGAATTTTCAAAACAAGTCAACGCACTGACAAGATCTATTATCCAGCTTCGTGTGTTTGTTGAGGCGAGCATTGATTTTATTGATGAAGAAATCGATTTTTTGCAATCTGAACAGGTGCAATTAAAAACCGAGAATATCGAGCAAGAAATTGAACATATATTAAAATCTGCACAACAAGGCGTGATTTTGCGTGAAGGGCTAAATGTAGTGATTGCTGGCAATCCGAATGTAGGGAAATCCTCGCTACTCAATGCACTTACACAACAATCCAGTGCCATTGTTACCGATATTGCTGGCACCACGCGCGATATTTTGCGTGAGACTATCCACATCAATGGCATGCCGCTTAATATTATTGATACTGCAGGGTTATGCGATAGTGATGACGTGGTAGAAAAAGAAGGTATTAAACGTGCACATGTGGCGATTGCACAGGCTGATGTGGTAATATTGGTGTTTGATGCACAAGACGGTGCACCTGATTTTTCACTATTGCCTAAAGACATTGAATATAAAACCTTATTATTGGTCAAAAACAAAGTGGATTTGACAACTGATAAAACTGGCAGAGTTGTGCTGGGTAATAAAGTGCAACTCTCAATTTCTGCCAAATATGCTCAAGGTGTAGATTTATTAACTAACGAGTTATCTGCCATTGCTGGGTTGGGCAATACAACACAGGGTGTTATACTAGCCCGTGCGCGCCATATTATTGCATTGCAAAGTGCACTTGATTCAATACGTGCAGCTTTAGTACAGCTGCATGGTGGTGCGTTAGAGTTAATGGCCGAGGATTTGCGTCAAGCTGGACAAAGCATGGGCAGTATTACGGGTGAATTTTCATCGGATGACTTGTTGGGTGAGATTTTTGCTAATTTTTGCATTGGTAAATAGATGAATATTAAAGCTAAATTCTATCTTTATTTACTGGTTACCATGATACTATCGCCTTTATTAGTGAATGAAGTGATAGGGCTTTATCAATCGCCCAATGCACTTGATTTGGTTTTAACATTATTGATTTTGTTGATTTATTTAGGGTTGTATCTTGCCATCCGTCAAGACTTTTTATTGCCATTTAATAACTTAAAAAAATGGGTGGATAATTACCATTTTGATCAAAGTGCGCGCCTTGATGATCAAAAAAAAACCACCTTCCAACCCGTGGCACAAGCTATTAATCACTTGATTGAAGAAAATCAATATTTGTACGATGACATGGAAGATATTTTGCACAAGCAAATCCAGCGCTTGAGTAAAAAATCAGCCTCTTTAGAGACTTTATACGGCGTTTCATCAAAACTTAACACTCTACACTCTACGACAGAACTGTTTGAGCATTTTTTGGATATTTTTATCAATATGACAGGGGCTGCTTCTGGGGTGGTACGTAGTTTGAACAATGAGGGAGAGTTGCAATTAACCGCACAGCGCGGGGTAATTGATACGCGAGGACAGGTAGTTGATGTGCTTAGTAGCGATTGTTTTTGTGGCGAAGTGGCACTTGAGAGCGATGTGCATGTGCAATTTAGCGTGCATACTTGTGCCAAATGTGTGGGCAATAAGTCTGAAGCTAGGGCAGATGTAGGCACAATTTTTATTCCGCTGCGCCATCATGGTAAGACTTCAGGCGTGTTTAATTTGTTTTTTGATACTGAGCCGTCACTAGCGTTTGATGAGCGTGCATTGTTAGAATCAATTGCAGATAACGTTGCCATTGCACTTGATAAGGCTCGGCTTGATGAGGAGACTAAGCGGATGGAATTGTCGCAAGAGCGCCTATTTTTATCACAAGAAATTCATGATTCTTTGGCACAAACTATTTACAGTTTAAAACTGCAAGTAACTGTTTTAGGTGGCATGTTAAAGCAAGGCAATAAAAAAAATATAAGTGAAAAGATTGCCAGTTTGCAGTCAAATATTACTCAAGCCAACCAAGAACTTAGGGAGTTAATGTGTAATTTCCGTGTACCACTAGATGCAAAAGGCATTGAGGTGTCTTTGTCTAATTTGGTTGCTCAATTTAAAACCGAAGAAGGTATTGCTGCCTATCTGCAGATAGAAGGCAAACTTAAATTATCAGCAGAAACTGAGATGCAAATCATGCGTATTGCACAAGAGGCATTGTCAAATATTCGCAAGCACGCCAAAGCGCATAATGTGCGTATTTTGTTATCCGCTGAGCCTCATTGTCAATTGCTAATTGAAGATGACGGCATTGGTTTTGAGAAAGACAGCAGCAATGATGCGTTAATGGGGAATAATATTGGCATGAATATTATGCAAGAACGCGCGACTAGAATTGGCGCGAGTATTGAGGTCGAATCCGAACTCGGCGAAGGCACGAGAGTGCTTGTCACTTTTCGAGAAAACTTATGAACGTCTACATTATTGATGACCATGCTTTGTTTCGTAATGGGCTGATTTCATTATTAGAATCACGTAATATCAAAGCCCAAGCTGCCGCTTCACCCGAGCAAGGCTTGGCAGAAATTCCCAGTTTGACTTTAGACATCATTTTATTAGACTTACGTATGCCTAGTATGTCAGGTATTGAGGTGCTCAAAGCACTCAAAGCCCAAAACGAACAAGCCTCGATTGTCATGCTGACTACCAGCACTGAGGAAAATGATTTACGTGATTGCCTAAAATATGGTGCTCAAGGGTATTTATTAAAAGACATGAATCCAGACGAATTGGTAGATGCGTTAAACGAAGTGGTGAACAAAACGATTGTCGTTGCTCAAAATATGACGCCTATTTTAGCCAAAGTGTTGCGTAATGAGCTAAGCGATTCCGAGCCATTGTTTGGCGCACTAAGCAAGCGCGAACAACAAGTAGCATGCCAGATTGCTAGCGGTCATAGCAACAAAGTGATTGCCAGAGAGCTTGGTATATCAGATGGCACGGTAAAACTCCACGTCAAATCTATCTTAAAAAAACTCTCACTTAATTCACGCGTGGAAGTGGCTGTGATGGTTACTGAAAAAGGCTATTGTAAATAAATGAACGACTATCAAAAATTAGTAAAAAAAGCACTACAGTCGGTCGGTGAAATTATGCCTTGGGATTTGAAAGCAGAAATTAAGCAAAATTCTGAACTGATTTTATTGGACGTTAGAGAGCAAGCCGAGTTTGAGATGATGCATATTAAAGATTCACTACATGTGCCACGGGGTGTGCTTGAGAGTGCTTGTGTCTGGAATTATGACGACACTGTGCCAATGTTAGCTAATGCCAGAGACCAAAATATTGTACTTATCTGTCGCTCAGGCAATCGCTCTGTGCTCGCTGCTCAAACTATGCAACAAATGGGTTTTGGAAAGGTTCGTTCGCTCAAACTCGGTATCAAAGGCTGGAATGATAATGACTTAGAAATGTTTGACATCAAAGGCGACATTATTGATGCTGACGAAGCCGACAAATGGCTTAACCAAGCCATTGCAGCAGATAAACTAACTCCAAGTTAGGCAGATGCGAAGTTTGCAAAGTTGCTGATTAATGGGCGACAAAAAGGTAAAATGGAAAAACAAATTAAGAAAAAACCAAACGAAACTGATTTTTTGATTAATAAATGATTGTAGAAATTCCAAAAATTTTATCTGCGCAAGCGTTGGAAAAAGTCAATAAACTTTTTGATAAAGCACCAAAGCGTGATGGCAAACTTAGCGCCCAAGGTGGGGCAGTCAATATTAAAGAAAATGTTGAGGTGGAAATAGGCTCCGTTGAATACACAAAAATGTGTGCATTGATTAATCAAGCACTTACTAATAATCCAATGTTGCGTCATATGGTGATGCCTGTTGCTATCGCTGACCCTATATTTGCTGCCTATAACAAAGGCTTTAAATATGGCGAGCATGTTGATAGTGCGACTGCGCTGAATCGGTCCTTACCTAACCAAGTTTTCGGCGGGTATTTTCGTGCGGATGTTTCTGCCACGCTTTTTCTTTCTGAACCAGAAGATTACCAAGGAGGCGAGTTAACGATTAGCACACCTTTGGACAAACGACGTATTAAATGCGCAGCGGGCAATATGATTACTTATCCTTCTGGCTATGTTCATAGCGTTGAGGAAGTAAGTGCTGGCACTCGACGCGTCAGTGCGATGTGGTTTCAATCTTATATTCGTAATGCCACTAAGCGAGAAATTATTTTTAGAATGTTTAAAAGTTCAGAAAATTTATCCAGACGATTCCCCAATGACGAAGATTCACAAGAAGTTAATAATTTGTATCATGATTTAATGCGAATGTGGGGAGGCAAATAATGTTTTGGCAACTATTTAATAGACAAGGTTATAGTGAGCAAGAAATCTCAACTCAACAGCAACATCCAGATACTTTGAGGCTATCAAAAAGTGAGATGTTTCTTGCCTCGTGCAATAATATTCTGCGCAATGACTATGGCTTTTTGCGTGCCTGCGATACGGGTATATCTGTTAATAGTCGTGGTGAATATATACCGCTTTACACCTACCCAGCAATTGAATACATTGACCAGTTTGATTTTACCAAGAAAACAATTTTTGAATTTGGCAGTGGCGCCTCAACTCTTTATTGGATGAAGCGCGCAAAGTGGGTTTACAGCGCAGAAAACAACAATGATTGGTTTGAGCGCATACAGGGTCAATTGGACAGTAATGTCACCATGAAGTTGGCGCAAGAGGATGAATTTCCTCAGTCAATCAAAACCTTTGATAAAAAATTTGATGTGATTGTAATTGATGGCTTTGGCTACCGTTATGACTGCGCCAAACTTGCCTTGCAATACTTAAATAAAGGCGGGATGATTATTTTAGACAACGCCGACTGGCATTATAATACCGCAGCGCTATTGAAAAACGCAGGGTTGCTGCAAGTTGATA
Source organism: Gammaproteobacteria bacterium (assembly GCA_965206195.1). Lineage (GTDB taxonomy): Bacteria > Pseudomonadota > Gammaproteobacteria > PS1 > Pseudothioglobaceae > JAAOIF01. Next base: position 629,890 of record CBDBIZ010000011.1, on the reverse strand, counting down.
TGACTGGGTTTAAGCCAACAGAACACCACACATCAACAACATCAATATTTTTTGACAGAACCTTTGATTTCCCCACACTGCAACCCAGACAGCCTATTCATGGCATGGGAGCAAGAGCCATTCATTCCAAAGGCTGGGATGAGCCTCAAGCAAAGCAAGCAAAATAAAAAATACTAACAATAATTTTATTCTGTGCGTGATACGTTTCAAGTGTTAGAAAATTGGCATGCTTGTGCTATTAGATATAAATTATTTCAAAATTTTTGCCGAGCACGGTTTTGAGCCTAATTCACAGCCTTAAAAGTTAATTTAATAAAAAAATTAAGAGCGCGCTTGACGCAAGAATTATTGTGGGTATAATTGCCACCTTTTACCGCGTTGTAAAAATATTTTTTCATATCGCGGTTGCTCTTTAAAAAATTATCAAACAATTTGTGTGGGCGCTCGTACATTAAATTGTGCAGTGCACACTAGATATGAAAATATCTTGAAAAACAAAAGCAAATAAGCTTTTAAAAAAATTGAACGCAAAGTATTACTTGTTAGTAATGCCAATGTTCTAAATAGTTAGAATTGAACTGAAGAGTTTGATCCTGGCTCAGATTGAACGCTGGCGGTATGCTTAACACATGCAAGTCGAACGGAAACGATACTAGCTTGCTAGTAGGCGTCGAGTGGCGGACGGGTGAGTAACGCGTAGGAATCTGCCTGATAGTGGGGGATAGCCCAGAGAAATCTGGATTAATACCGCATAATATCTATGGATTAAAGCGGGGGATCTTCGGACCTCGCGCTATCAGATGAGCCTGCGTTAGATTAGCTAGTTGGCGGGGTAAAAGCCTACCAAGGCGACGATCTATAGCTGGTCTGAGAGGATGATCAGCCACACTGGGACTGAGACACGGCCCAGACTCCTACGGGAGGCAGCAGTGGGGAATATTGGACAATGGGCGCAAGCCTGATCCAGCAATACCGCGTGTGTGAAGAAGGCCCGAGGGTTGTAAAGCACTGTCGTTAGAGACTAAAAATTCGTTATTAATACTGACGAATCTTGAATTAATCTAACAAGAAAGCACCGGCTAACTCCGTGCCAGCAGCCGCGGTAATACGGAGGGTGCAAGCGTTAATCGGAATTACTGGGCGTAAAGCGTGCGTAGGTGGTTTGTTTAGTCAGATGTGAAAGCCCTGGGCTCAACCTAGGAACTGCATTTGAAACTGGCAAACTAGAGTATAGGAGAGGAAAGTGGAATTTCAGGTGTAGCGGTGAAATGCGTAGATATCTGAAGGAACATCAATGGCGAAGGCAGCTTTCTGGACTAATACTGACACTGAGGTACGAAAGCGTGGGGAGCAAACAGGATTAGATACCCTGGTAGTCCACGCCGTAAACGATGACAACTAGCCGTTGGGAGGGTTTACCTCTTAGTGGCGAAGCTAACGCGTTAAGTTGTCCGCCTGGGGAGTACGGCCGCAAGGTTAAAACTCAAAGGAATTGACGGGGACCCGCACAAGCGGTGGAGCATGTGGTTTAATTCGATGCAACGCGAAGAACCTTACCTGGTCTTGACATACACGGAACTTTCCAGAAATGGATCGGTGCCTTCGGGAACCGTGATACAGGTGCTGCATGGCTGTCGTCAGCTCGTGTCGTGAGATGTTGGGTTAAGTCCCGTAACGAGCGCAACCCTTATCCTTATTTGCCAGCACATTATGGTGGGAACTATAAGGAGACTGCCGGTGATAAACCGGAGGAAGGCGGGGACGACGTCAAGTCATCATGGCCCTTACGACCAGGGCTACACACGTGCTACAATGGGAAGGACAAAGGGTTGCTAAGCCGCGAGGTGGTGCTAATCTCACAAATCTTCTCGTAGTCCGGATCGGAGTCTGCAACTCGACTCCGTGAAGTCGGAATCGCTAGTAATCGCGGATCAGAACGCCGCGGTGAATACGTTCCCGGGTCTTGTACACACCGCCCGTCATACCATGGGAGTGGGTTGCAAAAGAAGTGGGTAGCTTATCTGGGCGCTCACCACTTTGTGATTCATGACTGGGGTAAAGTCGTAACAAGGTAGCCCTACCGGAAGGTGGGGCTGGATCACCTCCTTAAGAAAAGTATGAGTGTCCACAACAAATTGTTTGATAAAAATAAAGAAGAATGAAAGAATTGCATCATAATTGATTGGTTAATCAATTACGCAGAATTTTTTCTTTAGACTGGATATTTTTTTAAGAGAGTAAAAGAAGTTTAGTGAAAACTAGATGACTAAACCAACGTAAAAAGATAACAAAGTGCAAAAGAAAAAGACAAGTAATTTTTGAGCCTGTAGCTCAGTTGGTTAGAGCGCACCCCTGGACAATTGGTGAGGTCGTTTTACCGACCTTAATTATAATTCTGTGAAAGTTACCGGGTCTGTAGCTCAGTTGGTTAGAGCGCACCCCTGATAAGGGTGAGGTCGGTGGTTCAAATCCACCCAGACCCACCACTTTTTCATTTTTGCCATGTTGGATAATCGGTCGTTTATACCCATACACTTCTCCCATATCCGCCTTGTAAAAATAAAAATAGCAACGCTATAACAGGGGCCATAGCTCAGCTGGGAGAGCGCTTGCCTTGCACACTATGCACGAAGCTCTGAACCGAAGAGCCGACATCGGTTTAATATGGGGCCATAGCTCAGCTGGGAGAGCGCTTGCCTTGCACGCAAGAGGTCGGGAGTTCGATCCTCCCTGGCTCCACCAATTTTATTTTCACTGTGTTAAATATCCACTCGTTTACCTTTACCTTGTAAAAGCCAAAATTTTTAATAAATTCTTTTTTTAAAAACTCAAATAAGCCCATCGTAACAATAGTGGTTTTATTTAAGTTTTTATATCACGCTTTCGGGTGTGATGCTCTTTAACAATTTAATACATGAAGTAAAGTTTGTAAAAATACAATACAATAACGCGAAAGCCATTATGGTTTTTCAAATGGTGTATTGCATTGACACAACAATTTCAAAAAATATGGATTCTCATCAGCGGGGTAAAAACCGCTAATGAAATAAAAAAATTCACCGATTATGAGTAATCATAATTGGTGATTTCAAGGTGAAATACGAAACCTATAGCTTTTATAGGTTTGTGACTTCAGATTTTGTTCAGTTTCAAGGCATTTTTTGAGCGAGCACAGAAGTTTAGTTAATCTAAGCGACAAGCAAGCGAGAAAAATAACACAGAAAATGAATAAAAGATGAAAAACACAAACAGATAATTTGGGGTTATATGGTCAAGTAAACAAGTGCATACGACGGATGCCTTGGCATTAGAAGGCGATGAAGGACGTGATAATCTGCGATAAGCTTCGGTTAGCTGATAAATAAGCTTTTACCCGGAGATCTCCGAATGGGAAAACCCACCTACCATCAGGTAGGTATCCTTGAGTGAATACATAGCTCAAGGAAGCAAACCTAGGGAACTGAAACATCTAAGTACCTAGAGGAAAAGAAATCAACCGAGATTCCCTTAGTAGCGGCGAGCGAACGGGGATTAGCCCTTAAGTCTATTTTAAATTAGTGGAATTTTCTGGAAAGTTAAGCGATACAGGGTGATAGCCCCGTACACGAAAATTTAATTTAGGTGAAATCGAGTAAGGCGGCGCACGTGAAACGCTGTTTGAATATGGGGGGACCACCCTTCCAAGGCTAAATACTCTCTAATGACCGATAGTGAACAAGTACCGTGAGGGAAAGGCGAAAAGAACCCCGGGAGGGGAGTGAAATAGAACCTGAAATCGTATGCATACAAGCAGTGGGAGTCCTGCCCTTAAATTACTTTAGGAGATAATTATGTATTACTTTTATGTTTTACAAAGTTTGACAAATAAAGATAAATTTTATTTTAGTTAGCACTTCTGATTTACGTAAAAGAGTTAAACCTCGTAGTGAAGGTCAAGGTAAACCAACTAAAAACAATAAGTGGAGAATTATTTATTATGAGGTATTTCTAACGCTTAATGGTGCAAGAGATAGAGAATATCGAGCCAAACATCACGATAGTGCTAAAAGACATTTAATAAATAAAATCTACCTTAGAGTAATTTAAGGGCGGGATGACTGCGTACCTTTTGTATAATGGGTCAGCGACTTACTTCTCTGTAGCAAGGTTAACCAATAGGGGAGCCGTAGGGAAACCGAGTCTTAAATGGGCGTTTGAGTTGCAGAGAGTAGACCCGAAACCGGGTGATCTATCCATGGCCAGGGTGAAGGTTAGGTAAAACTAACTGGAGGCCCGAACCCACCTATGTTGAAAAATGGGGGGATGAGCTGTGGATAGGGGTGAAAGGCCAAACAAACCCGGAGATAGCTGGTTCTCTCCGAAATCTATTTAGGTAGAGCGTCATGTATTACTTCAGGGGGTAGAGCACTGTTATGGCTAGCGGGTCGTCAAGACTTAGTAAACCATTGCAAACTCCGAATACCTGAAAGTATCAGCATGGCAGACACACTGCGGGTGCTAACGTCCGTAGTGGAAAGGGAAACAACCCAGACCGTCAGCTAAGGTCCCAAAATTGTAGTTAAGTGGGAAACGATGTGAAAAGGCCCAGACAGCCAGGAGGTTGGCTTAGAAGCAGCCATTCCTTTAAAGAGTGCGTAATAGCTCACTGGTCGAGTCGGTTTGCGCGGAAGATTTAACGGGGCTAAAACTACATACCGAAGCTACGGAATTAGAATCTAGACTTATATATACTGATATTGCTAAATAAACTATTGCTTAATGTTATAATGAAACGGATGTTTTTAATAAAAAAGAGGGGTTAATTTATGAGAATAATTAAAACATTTGTATTGTTATTAGTTTTTTGTCAGGGCTTAGTGTTTGCTGCTGGTAAGTATAGTAGCATGGTGTTAGATACGGGAAACTCGAGTGTTAACTTTGCCACTATAAAGAAACAATATATAGTGGAAAGTGCGAGATTTGAAGGTTTAAGTGGCTCTATCAAAAATGGTGATGCCGCGCTAACAGTTAAGACAAATAGCATTAAGACTGGCATCCCTATCAGGGATCAAAGATTAAGTGATATATTTTTCCAAAGTGATTTATTTCCTAACGTCAATATTCATGCGGATATTGGTGAGAAAGCGTTAAATTCCAAGAAAAATATCAATACTATTGTGCCATTAAAAATAAGATTTTTTGGCAAACAAAAGGAAATTGAAGCTGAAGTTTTAATAGTCAAGTCTTATAAAAAAAAGTTGGTGGTAGCGAGTATGAAACCTATCATACTGAGTGCTAAGGACTTTTCTATTCCCATTTCTAATTTAGAAAAACTGTCAAAAACAGTTGGGGGGATACCTTTATCAGACAAAGTAGCGATTAATTTTGTTTTGACATTTGTTAGTAATAATTAAGTAAATATAAGTCTAGATTCTAATTGGTAGGAGAGCGTTCTGTAAGCCGTTGAAGGTGAGCCGTGAGGTTTGCTGGAGGTATCAGAAGTGCGAATGCTGACATGAGTAACGATAAAGGGGGTGAAAAACCCCCTCGCCAGAAGTCCAAGGTTTCCTACGCAACGTTAATCGGCGTAGGGTGAGTCGGCCCCTAAGGCGAGGCAGAAATGCGTAGTCGATGGGAAACAGGTTAATATTCCTGTACTTCATATAACTGCGATGGGAAGACGGAGAAGGTTAGCTGAGCAAGGCGATGGTTGTCCTTGTTTAAGCGTGTAGAGATGATTCTTAGGAAAATCCGGGAGTCTTTATCTCAAGGCGTGATGACGATCCCTCTTTTGGGAGAAGTCAGCGATACCATGCTTCCAGGAAAATCCTCTAAGCTTCAGGTTATATGAAACCGTACCCCAAACCGACACAGGTGGACGAGATGAGAATTCTAAGGCGCTTGAGAGAACTCGGGTGAAGGAACTAGGCAAAATGACACCGTAACTTCGGGAGAAGGTGTGCTTTTGCTGGTGATTTCACTTGCTGAATGAGCTGGTAAGAGTTGAAGATACCAGGTGGCTCCGACTGTTTATTAAAAACACAGCACTCTGCAAACACGTAAGTGGACGTATAGGGTGTGACGCCTGCCCGGTGCTTGAAGGTTAATTGATGAGGTTAGCACTTGTGCGAAGCTTTTGATCGAAGCCCAAGTAAACGGCGGCCGTAACTATAACGGTCCTAAGGTGAAATAACGCACGCCTTAGTAAAACCAAACCATATGCGGGAAACTCCTCCAAAACTATTTGGTACTCGTCAAATGATGAATAATTTAAACTAAAAGATGTAATTTAGCGGTAATTTTTCTATAACATTTGGCAGTAAAAATCCAATAGACATGGGGACAATCCGCAGGAAAGACTTAAATACAAGTGTGTTTAAGAATCCTCAGAGACTTTATGTTTGGAGATAAAATATGAAATTAGAAACACAATGGATAGTGGGTTTTGTTGATGGGGAAGGTTGTTTTTCCGTTTCAATCAATAAAAACGACACGATGGCAAGCAGTTTTCAGATTCTGCCTGAATTTATCGTGGTGCAACATGAGCAAGATATTAAAGTGCTATATGCCTTAAAAGAATATTTTGGTTGTGGTGTGGTACGTGTAAACCGCAAAGATAAAACATCAACACAGATGGCTTATCGGGTCAGAGGGTTAAGCCATCTATTGGATATAATTTCTCCTTTTTTTATGAAGCATCAACTTAAAACTTATAAAAATGTGGAATTTAGAAAGTTTCGCCAAGTTTTATTATTAATGCAAGATGAAAAGCATCTAACTTTAGAAGGAATAGATGACATTCGTCAAATCATTAATACGATGAATAATAGAAAAAAGGTAATTATCTAAGAGAAAGTCCGACTTTTCTGGAAACAGTTAAGAGTATTCGAGCGAAATTCCTTGTCGGGTAAGTTCCGACCTGCACGAATGGCGTAACGAGGGCCACACTGTCTCCACCCGAGACTCAGTGAAATTGAAATTGCTGTTAAGATGCAGTATACCCGCGGCCAGACGGAAAGACCCCGTGCACCTTTACTACAGCTTTGCATTGAACTTTGATCCTACCTGTGTAGGATAGGTGGGAGGCTTTGAAACTTGAACGCTAGTTTGAGTGGAGCCACCCTTGAAATACCACCCTGGTATGGTTGGGGTTCTAACCTAGGTCCATTATCTGGATCGGGGACAATGCATGGTGGGTAGTTTGACTGGGGCGGTCGCCTCCTAAAGAGTAACGGAGGCGCGCAAAGGTACCCTCAGCACGGTCGGACATCGTGCAATGAGCGCAAAGGTAAAAGGGTGCTTGACTGCGAGACTGACACGTCGAGCAGGTAGGAAACTAGGTCTTAGTGATCCGGTGGTTCCAAGTGGAAGGACCATCGCTCAACGGATAAAAGGTACGCCGGGGATAACAGGCTGATACCGCCCAAGAGTTCATATCGACGGCGGTGTTTGGCACCTCGATGTCGGCTCATCACATCCTGGGGCTGAAGCAGGTCCCAAGGGTATGGCTGTTCGCCATTTAAAGTGGTACGCGAGCTGGGTTTAGAACGTCGTGAGACAGTTCGGTCCCTATCTACCGTGGGCGTTGGAGACTTGAGGGAAGCTGTTCTTAGTACGAGAGGACCGGAATGGACACACCTCTGGTGTTTCGGTTGTCACGCCAGTGGCATTGCCGAGTAGCTATGTGTGGACGGGATAACCGCTGAAAGCATCTAAGCGGGAAGCCCTTCCCAAGATTAGGTCTCCCTGAGCGTTTAACGCTCCTAAAGATCCCTCGAAGACTACGAGGTTGATAGGCAGGATGTAGAAGCGCGGTGACGTGTGGAGCTAACCTGTACTAATTGATCGTGAGGCTTGACCATATAACATCCAAATTATTTGAATACTTATTCGGATTCATATTGGAAGTTGATGTGTCATGCAATACACTACGTAAGTGTTCAAACTTTATTAATGTATTTAAATTGTTATACCATCTTGGTATAAAAACTTTTTAATTAGCCTCTGGTCTAACTTATTACATTTAAACGATAAGTTAAATTTGATTATTTTTGGAATTTTACAAGGTAAATTTTTAAAATGTAAAAAAGCAAAGCAAAGCTACGTGACTGAAGATTTTCTAACATTTAACGTCGAAAAAACCAAAAACAAGCGAACGAGGCAAGCAGTTTGCTTAGTGACAATAGCAAGTGTGACCCACCTGATCCCATCCCGAACTCAGCAGTGAAACCACTTAGCGCCGATGGTAGTGTGGGGTCTCCCCATGCGAGAGTAGGACATCGCTAGGCTTTAATTTCGGTTATTTTTGGTTTTTTTTAAGGCGTTAGATCTCCAGTTGTTTAGTTTTACTAAACTCCTTATAATCTACTACAATCTGCCTTATAAAATTCTAAAAATACCACAAAATACCCCAGTATCTGTTTAGGTGCTAGGGTATTTTTTTTGTCTAGTACAAACTAATGTATAATTTCTTGCTTCTAACAGATGAATGTAAATTTTAGATACATGACCCCGTATTTTAAAGATAAGTCGGTAAAACTGTTCCTAGGAGATAGTTTGGAACTGCTGAAAAAAATTCCCAAAGAAAGTGTTGATATGATTTTTGCTGATCCTCCTTATAATCTTTCTAATGGTGGTTTTAGTTGCCATGCAGGAAAAAGAGTGAGTGTTGATAAGGGAAAATGGGATAAAAGCGCTGGCATTGAAGCCGACTTTAAATTTCACTCAAAATGGATAAAAGCTTGTAAAAGAATTTTAAAACCTAATGGCAGTTTATGGGTTTCAGGCACTTACCACTCTATTTATTCTTGCGGCTTTGCTTTGCAAAAACAAGGCTGGCGTATTATCAATGATGTCTCTTGGTTGAAGCCGAATGCAACTACAGCGTAACAAATTACTTCAATTATTAATTGAATATTGCAATATAAAAGGAAGCAGAACCTTTTCACTTAAAGAACTTAACGCTCATTACCAAGATTACAGTATTATCAATATTGGTGGCAAAACACCACAGGCAACCGTTAGAAGGTTGTTGCAAGAATTACGAGATGATAAATTATTAAGTTTTATGTCTAAACAGGGATTTTATACATTAGGTGGTGAGGGTTTGGATTTTTTACTTAATGAAGAAAAAATAGAATTAAGTAATATTGATATGTCAAAAGAACAAAATAAAAATAAGATTGAATATACGCGGGAAACTTATTACAGAAATACTACATTAGCCAAACAAGCAAAACAAAAATTAGGATTATTTTGCTTATATCCCAAATGTAAAAACACTTTCTTAAAAGATAATAACAAACCATATATTGAAATTCATCACATTACTCCTTTGCATAAAGATGGTTTAGATATGCTAGAAAATTTATCAGTGGTTTGCGCTCATCATCACAAAATGGCACATTTTTCTGATATTACAACTAGACTTAAGATGGAAAAAATTTTAACCCAAGAAACAAAGAGTAAATTATGAATGCATTATCGATAAATCATAACCAGTTGAAAAGTTTAAAAATAGTTGTAGAATATCTCTTAGAAAATGAACAAAAGCATTATGAAGAATGTTCTTTAAATAACAAAGTCAATCATATTTATAGACATACAAAAATATTGGATAATATTTTAAATAAGAAAAAATTTAATTATTAAAATTAAACACCAGTACATTATCTGGTAGATGAAAAACTTCAAACTTGTGATTTTAAAAGGAAACAATATCAAAAATTAGTCCGATTGCTCAATATCAAAGTTGAATATGTTTATGTATTAAATGATTAGTTTAGACAGCCATTATATAAAGATGTCTTGGATTATATTGACAGCGTAAATTGCCATTATAGATTTAATGAATTGCCTTTGTCTTGGTTAGGGTTGCCTGGATAAAAGAAGAAGATTTGTGTAACACTTAAATATCTTGTTATCTATTAGCTTTCGGTTTTTGTCCACCGCTTGTTTAGGAAATTTAAAGTGATTAGTCTATAATAGCAACACTAATGAATAGTAATCTGCAAGGGAAATCGTGAACTTTCTGGAATCATTAGCAGCCGAGTGGTATGCGATACAAGGATATTTTGTTCGCACAAATATCAAAGTCAATCGAAGGCATAATGGCGGCTACAACAACGAAATTAATGTTTTGGCTTTTTGCCATCTAGCGAAAAGCTAGTTTACTTGGAAACTTCTACATTAGGGGGTTGAGTAGTACCTATCTAAAAGACGGTTTGCTTACAACCAACATTAAGAACTACAAGCAAAACCTATTAGGTCATTTTAATAAAGCCCGCATTAACCTTGTTAGCACTAGGATGATAGTCTCGATTAAAATCACCAAAACTAAACAAAATTTATTATTTATACAGCATCCACCTTTAATGCAGGAGTCTTAACTGGGCCATGTGATTCTACAGGCGAATTAATGATTTGTTGTTTGCAAAGTCCATCCCATATTGTTTTGAAAACTATATCTGTTTGCTCGGTAAGCTGGGTTTTTACTATCCCATCTAGTCGTAGTTGAATTAGTTGAATAGGCAGGCTAAATAAAGTGGCCATCATTAAATCAATGGAGTGAGATAGTCGCTTAATAATGTCACTATTACAATTATTAGCCACTTCACGATTGATGCTTTTAAAAGGCTTTGTTTGAAAAATTGATTTATTTAAATTGCTATATTCAGAATATTTGGAATGAAAAATAAATTTCATAGGTCTAAACTCTATTTCAGTCATTGTAAATAACAATTTTATAATATGAAAATATTTTTCATGAAATAAATTATGCTGATTAAGAACATCAATAAATGCCATGTCCATTTGTTCTAAAATTTTTGTTTGCAGGGTTTGTGCGATATCTTGTTTATTATCAAAATGATAATATATTGATCCTATGCTTACCTGTGCTTCTTTTTGAATATGGTGTATAGAAGTATTAAAAAAACCTTGTTGAGAGAACAAGGTTAAAGCTGCTTCACAAATTTTATCTTCAGTATTAAACTCACAAAGTTTGTAGGTGTTTTTAGTATAGAAAAACATTTTTAAGATTAAGTAATAATTTTATGTTGTTGTTTTTATTTTAACACATATCCATTCAAGTTCTAAGTGTAATTTTTACCCTAAAAAAGACTACAAGTGCACCAACACAAGCAGCTCACCCAAGAGCATAGATACCTGTAATGGCCTAGTTTAGAGGCGTTTCAAGCCACTTTTTCCGACTCAGCCATCTTTTTAGCGGGAATTGTACCCTCACCCAATAGCTGAATGAATTCTTTTATAGTTATAAAAAAATATAGCCCTGTATATTTTGCACTACCTCAAAGGGATTGACAAATCTCTTTGGTGTCACTTTTTTAGGATTTAGTGGTTTCTTTTGGCGCACCAAAGTTGTTTTTTAACTGACTGAATCTTTTGTTGTTCTAGTGTCATTGCTTTGTTTAATATAGGTTTTGTCATCAAGTTTTGCTAGGTATTGTTTTTTTGCAACAGGTAATAGCGGTTGGACTTGCGTCAGAGACTTTTATAATCTGTTTGTTGGTGTGGTTCTCGTTTATCATGAGTTTGTGACGTAGTCTAGTTTTTGTTCAACGCTAAAAGTTTTACTTGTTGCTTTCTGGGTTTTATTGTTTGTGTCATTATTGACCTTCTTTATTATAAGGCTATCTTTGTGTCTAAGTTTTTAGATCACTACAACTGCATCTTAATTTTATCTATTTTTAACCACATCACCAATAGGCGCAGAAAACGCATCTTCTATCAGTGCATTAATATTATCCCCAGTTAAATTTTTTAAAAAAGCTACTAAGGCATCTAGCTCGTTTTCGTCCAAGTTAAGAGGGCGAATTAGAGGGCTTAAAAGTGGATTTTGAGTACCGCCTTGGTTGTAAAAATCAATCACACCCTTTAATGTTGATAAAGAGCCATTGTGCATATAGGGTGCAGTTAAAGCAACGTTTCTAAGTGAGGGCGTTCTGTATTTCCATCTATCGTTCGGGTTTTGAGTTATTTCATACAAACCTACATCGTTGGGTGGTAACTCGCTAACTGAATTTATAATTGAATTTTTAACCTGTACATACGTATCTGGAGCGATTTGAACCGTGCTATATTCTTCACTTGTTGTAGACATAGATTGTAAATAACCTACACCTGTATTATGCAGTTGATTATCAGTAAATAGTGCGTGTTGCTCATTAATACTGTGGCAACTGGAACAATTGGCCTTGCCTGTAAACAGTTTAAATCCTAACTTGGCTTGTGCGTCCATTGCGTTTTGCTTATTTGCGTAATACCATTTATCAAAGTTTGAATTAGCAGAAATAAGGGTTCTTTGGTAATTGGCAAGTGCCTTACCAATATTGACAATAGAGGCTTTTTCACCGTTAAAAGACTCTTCAAACAAACCTTTATAATCTGGTAGGCGATTGACTTTATCAATGACACTAGAAAAAGATGGGTTGCCCATCTCGTTTTTCAGTAATAACGGTGTCCATACTTGTAATTCCAAACTATTTTCTCTGGCATCCCAAAATAACTTGTCCATATAAGCAATATTGTAAATAGTGGGGGTGTTTCTGCGAACAGTGCGCCCTTCAATGCCAACAGCTGTTGCTAACTCATTTGTGCTAAACCCCTGTTCTGGAATATGGCACAGGGCACAAGAAGTTGTATTATTAAATGAGAGCCTTCTGTCAAAAAATAATTTTTTACCTAAATTAACTTTGCTTAAAGTTATTGGGTTATCTTTTACCATAGGTGGGGTTGGCAACCCTAAATGGCTAGTATGAAAATTATTGATTAAATCAAATGGATTTTTATGCTTTGCTCTGTAATCTACGCTAAGAGAATAGGTTTGGTAACTTTTGTCATAATTTTCTTTATTGTCACCTGCTTTATGTAACACATTATCCTGTGCAAAAACAGGATTGGCTACTACAAATAGCCAACAAATACTAAGACTAATGCGAATGTATTTTGCTACCAACATTTGAGTTGCGATTAAACGTCATATTCTTGTTTTCTTCTAATAACAAGGTTTTAATATCATTTAATACAATGTCTCTATGTAAAAAACTATTTGTGTATATGTTGCGAATTACTTTATTTTTATCAATCAAGAAAACTCTTAGTATGTGATTAATCTGCCCCGTTGGTTTGCCATCTTTGTCATAAATTTTTTGTATGGGCTGATTGTATTTTTCTAGTATGGGTTGAAGTTGTTGTTCATTCTGCGTAGTCGCCAAATGCCATATACCTCCATCTGCCCCTAAATGAACACCATGCTGTTTTAAGATTGCAGGCTTATCCCTTTGAGGGTCAAAACTCAAACTCAACAAACGAACATGATCACTTAAACCTTCTGTTTTTGCTATTTCTGCATTAATCTGACTAACAACAAAGATAGTTAACGGACAACCATTAACGTCATTACAACTTAAATAAATAAACCCTAATAAAACTATCTTGTCATGAAATAAATCATGCAATTTAACTTTCTTGTTGTTTACAGTTAATATATCGCCATTTTTTGCCTCTCCCAGTGGATGCAATAAATAGCTGCCTGGCTCTGAGGCCTTGAAATCCAGTTGCCCATACCCCATACCAGCAGCATAAATATGCTGGCAAAATAATAACCAAAATAAAATAAAGTACTTCATAATTTTTTCTTTAAATGTGTATTGTGATAACGTAGATGCTCACCAATAAAAGAGGCGATAAAGTGATAACTATGGTCATAGCCTTCACGCATATTTAACTCAAGTGCCACGTCTTTTTGTTGGCAAATTTTAGCCAAATTTTCTGGATACAATTGCGCTTCCAGAAACTCATCAGCCAAGCCCTGGTCTATCAAAATATGTTCAACTTTTGCACCATTTTCAATCAAATAGCTGGCGTCATACTCTTGCCACTTTGCCTTATTTTTGCCTAAATAGGTTGAAAAGCACGACTTTCCCCAGTCACACTTGACAGGGTTGCAAATTGGAGAAAATGCAGAAACTGAGCGGTAAGCACCTTGGTTTTTCAAAGCGCAAATAAGTGCACCATGTCCGCCCATTGAATGTCCAGATATGGATTTAACGTCAGGCATCACAGGAAAATGACGCTCGATAATATTCGGCAACTCATTGACAACATAACTATACATATTGTAATGTTTATCAAATGGAGTTTGCGTAGCATCTACATAAAACCCTGCACCTTGCCCCAAATCATAGCGATCTGGATAATCAACAACATTATCTCCCCTAGGAGAAGTATCTGGCATAATCAAAGCAATACCAAGTTCAGAAGCATACTTTTGCATACCTGCCTTAGTTCGTACGTTATCATCCGTACAAGTCAGTCCCGATAACCAATATAAACAAGGGACTTTTGCTTGTGCGGCTTGAGGTGGCAAATAAACCGAAAAAACCATCTCACAACTATTAACGATAGATTGGTGTGTACACCGTTTTAAAAAACCACCAGACTCTTTGATACTTTCTATTTCTTTCATAATTATTATTTAAAAAAGAATGACGCTACGAATACTTTTGCCTTCGTGCATTAAGTCAAACGCATGATTAATATCTTCTAAACCCATAGTATGGGTAACCATTGAATCTAATTCAATCTCGCCACTCATATACCTATCTACATACCCTGGTAACTCTGTTCTACCTTTAACACCACCAAAGGCAGATCCCTTCCAAGTTCTGCCAGTAACCAATTGGAATGGTCTCGTCGATATTTCTTCTCCAGCACCTGCAACACCAATGACGGTTGAAACTCCCCAACCCATATGCGTACATTCTAATGCATCTCTCATCACATGTACATTGCCAATACATTCAAAAGAATAATCAACACCGCCATTAGTCATGTCAACTATTTTTTCAACGACTGAATTACTTAGTTTACTAACATTGATTAAATCTGTAGCCCCTAAAGATTGAGCCATCTTAAGTTTGTCATCGCTTCTATCAATGGCAATAATACGTCCAGCTTTAGCCATCATAGCACCTTGAATAACCGACATTCCAATACCGCCAACACCAAATACTGCAACTGTCGACCCAGGTTCTACTTTTGCTGTATTTAATACGGCACCAATACCTGTAGTTACGCCACAACCCAGCAAACAAATTTTATCCAAAGGTGCTGTTTTATTAACTTTTGCCAAGGCAATCTCTGGCACGCAAGTATATTCTGCAAAAGTTGAACAGCCCATATAATGATAAATAGCCTTGCCATTTTGAGAAAAACGACGCGTGCCATCTGGCATATAACCAGTCCATACCGTTCCAGCAATGGATTGGCACAAATTAGTTTTAGGTGATTTGCAATAATCACATACGCCACATTCTGGAATATACAACGGGATAACATGGTCGCCTACTTTTAAATCCTTTACTTCAGGTCCACACTCTTCCACAATGCAACCACCTTCGTGCCCTAAAACTACTGGAAAAGCCCCTTCAGGATCATTACCAGATAATGTAAACGCATCCGTATGGCAAACACCTGATGCCACTACTCGCAATAACACTTCTCCTGCTCTTGGTTTTTCAATTTCAATCTCTTCAATACAAAGTGGCTCTTTTGCTTTCCACGCCACTGCTGCTTTTATTTTCATTTGATCTCCATTTTAATTTAACTGTTAACAGTTGTTTTCATGTTTTATAAAGTCATTTATTATTAAACATGACAAATATTTGATGTTTAATTAAGTGCCCACACGAATATTTAAGAATATGCGACGATTACAGTCCATATAGAACTTTCGACAACAATCTTCTTTAGCAAAAAAAAGATTGATTAAATCCTTTTGCTTTTATCTAGGCATTAAAAACTAAAAACTTGGCACGATTTCTGCTAACAAAAATTCGTACCAAGTCCAACAAGCAAATAATTAATTAGCAGCCGTTTTTAGCTTATTAATAATTTTATCCTTGTTTTGGTTTTGCGCGTATAACGAATATGCACCGAACCTCATCTGGTGAGCTCTACCTAACTTTTCTTTATAAAAGTCAATAGTAAACTTGTGTGACAATTTATTACCATTCCAAGTATAAAGTTTTAAATACTGCTCATCATCAGCACCTTTTTTATCCCAATTAGCAAGTAAAGATGGTGTAAAGTAAAGTCTTTTTCCGTCCCAGCTTGATGAGACCATGTTGACTTGCGAACCAATTTTCTTCTCATAAATTTGCTTAGGATTAAACGCATCTGAAATATCGAATAATCGAGTTTTGCCATCTGTGAAAGTATTAACCCAAAGTCTGTTATCATCACTACTTATTGAAATATCCACCGGTAATGGAACTTTAGAAGCATCACCAATATCTGCAACTGCTTTAGCATCCCACTTACCATCTTTTTCATAAATTAACCATAACTTAGATGTCAACGCTGTTGTCGTAAAGCAATAATTGTGGTTTGGTTGCCAAGCACAACGAACCTCAAGCGGTGCTCCAGGAACATCAAGTACCTCTTTAGGCTTACGAGTATGCAAATCCCACCTAACAACAGTATTGCCAAAGCGTTTCATCGATTCTTGGTCTTTCAGCATTTTGCCAAAATCTTGCATATAATTAGACCAACCAGTAAATGACGAAGTAAACATAGAATTTAACCGTGGTAAGGCTCTAATATCATAACCATAGCCATCAGCATATTTGCCAGTTTTCTCAGCACCATTTAAGTTCTCATCAGTCGGCATCCAATGCGTTGCGATATATTTACCATCATTGGTGTATTCGACTATTCCAGTTCTACCACCATGATCAACATTATTAGACAGTCCAGTTACCATCATTCTTCCCGCTAATGCATAGGTTGTGTGTGGACCTACAACACCGCCACTTTCGTGAGTAAAATTCTCAATAACTTTGTAAAGCTCTGGTTTTGCCGGATTGCTATGAACATCAAAAATAAATATTTTATTTGTGTCTAATCCTCCAGCCCAAAGATACTTACGGTCGTCAGTAAAGCCAGAATGGTGGGCTTCGTTTCTACCACCAACAGACAAAGAACTAACAACCTTGCCATAGCCGTCATTGTTTGGATTTGTGCCAACAGTAACTAGTTTATCTTGTCCATCACCAACACCCTCAACGCCCAATGTCCAAACATAAACAAAGTCCTCCTGACCTACAATCTTTGCCATATATGGAGATTGGCAAGTTTCATCGGCGTGTGAAGCCAAACTCACAATCATAGCCATTAGCAATACTTTTATTTTATTTAACATGATACAACTCCTTATTTAATTATAATTATAAAAACTTCCAAGCACATTATAAATCAAAAATAGAACGAATGTTCATTCTTTTTAATAAAAAAATATTCTAAATTCAAACACCACAAGCGGCGTTCGAATCAGGTATTATTTAACCAACAAAAAGTTGCACTTAGAACTTGAAGTTAGGGTGTAATATAGGCAATAAAAAATAATTGGGGTATTATGAATCAAGTAAATTTTAGTGGGATGCCTGTTATCCCGAACAAAGTTATTTGTGCTGGCTTTAATTATGCCGAACATATTGCAGAAGTAACGCAAAAGAGAAGTGCACCAATGGCAGTTTTTATCAAATCTAATTCTGCAATTTGTCATACGTTTTATCATTTTGATGAAGGTTATGAGTTTGAGGGCGAGTTAAGTTTTATTTTTGCTCAGCAAAAACCTGTAGGTGTGGCATTTGGTATTGATATTACCAATCGCAAGTTGCAGCACGAATTAATGGCAAATTCTTTGCCGTGGTCGTTGGCAAAATCGTTTGACCATGCAGCAGTTTTTAGTCGTTTTGTCACACTGGATAATATTGATATTACCAGTTTGCGCATGGAGTTTTATCGTAATGATGTTTGTATTCAGCACGGCGGTTATGACTTAATGATTAGCAAACCTGAGGATATTGTCAAGCAAATCTCGCTCAAAATGCGTTTTCAAGATGGCGATATTTTAATGACTGGCACTCCTAAAGGCACTACCAATTATGAAGTAGGCGATGTGTTTATCGGTAAAGTTTATAGTGGTGAGCGTTTAATTATTGATCATACTTGGGTGGTGCAAAATCAAGAGAGTGTAAATCAAACTGTGTAAATCCATCTTTCGTCCTTAACTGTATATCTTTTTTGATGAAATTATGCAAAAATACGAAAATAGTTAAGAGTGATAAAACGTCCCAATTTTAATAGCTCAAGACCAATTTGATGCAGACTACTAGGGCAAAAGCTATTTGTCAAACTTCATCAAAAAAATTGCTCAAATTAAGTTAAGACCTTTGGATATGGATGGTCTGATGCAACTAGTATTTATCTGTCATATTAAATATGGACAAGCCTTCAAAGGTAGCATTACACAAAATAACCCATAAAAAATGTAAGTATTACTATATAATATAATCCTTATATCTTTTTAGAGGCCGCTGTATTGAATTTATGCCCTTTGCGGGGGTGAATGCAGCGGTCTTTAACATTTAAATCTTTCTATATTAATCTGAGATAGTGCTCAATTTATTAGAACGAAAAATATGACAAAGTACTTATTTCTGTTGATATTATTACCCATTACTACGTTCGCAAGTGGCAATTCTAGCATCACGCTAGACCTTACCAACCATTGGATAGGTTATACGGCATTAGCATTATTTGCACTGGCTTATATCTTTGTCATAGTAGAAGAATTTACACACTTTAGAAAATCCAAGCCAGTGATTTTAGTGGCTGGCGTTATTTGGGGTTTGATTGGCTGGGTGTATGCACAGTATGGCTTACCACATTCAGCAGAAATTGCGCTCAGACACAATCTATTAGAGTATGCTGAATTGTTCTTATTTTTACTTGTAGCCATGACCTATATTGAGGCTATGCGCGAGAGACAAGTATTCGAAGCACTTAAAGTTTGGCTGATTTCTAAAGCCTTTACTTTTAGGCAGTTATTTTGGATGACTGGATTTTTAGCCTTTTTTATCTCACCAATTGCAGATAATTTAACCACAGCTTTGATTATGGGCGCAGTTGTATTGGCAGTGGGGTCAAATAGCCCACGCTTTGTTTCAATTGCGTTTGTTAATATTGTGGTTGCTGCCAATGCTGGCGGCGCATTCAGTCCGTTTGGCGATATTACTACTTTGATGGTTTGGCAAAAAGGCATGGTTGAATTTAATGAGTTTTTTGCTTTGTTTGTGCCGTCATTTATTAATTTTATTGTGCCAGCTACAATTATGCACTTTGCTATTAAAAACGAGTTCCATGATGAGGTTCTAAACAATATTGCAGTAAAGAAAGGCGGGTTACTTGTCATGGTTTTATTTATTGCATCTATTATTACAGCAGTGAGTTTTCACACTTTTTTGTATTTGCCGCCAGCAATGGGGATGATGACAGGACTTAGCTACTTAATGATTCTTGCCTACTTTATTAATCGTCAAGAAAAACAAAATCAAGGCACTGGTTTTGATATTTTCAAAAAAGTGGCAGGTGCAGAATGGGATACCTTGTTGTTCTTTTTTGGCGTTATTGTTAGTGTGGGCGGTCTGGGATTTATGGGTTATTTGGCACTTACTTCTGAGATGATGTATGCCTCTGTGGGTGCAACTTATGCTAATATCTTAGTGGGTATATTATCCGCTGTGGTGGACAATATTCCTGTGATGTTTGCAGTGCTAACCATGAATCCTGATATGTCAACAGGGCAGTGGCTATTAGTAACACTCAGTGCAGGCGTAGGTGGCAGTTTGCTTTCATTGGGTTCAGCGGCTGGTGTGGCATTAATGGGGCAATCAAAAGGGCTGTATACTTTTGGTTCGCACCTGAAATGGACGCTGGTAATTGGCTTGGGCTATGCTGCTAGTGTTTATACACATATCCTTATTAATGGCGTGTAGAGACAACTTGGTAGCTTATTTTCGGCATTTTATTGAATGTTAACGCGACAATAACTTATCGGCATCATCGAGATTATCAACTGTTACATTAAGGTTGTGCAAACGTCCATCGTTAATATCGTAAATAAAACCATGAATTGCTAAAGGTAGGGACTCTTTCCAGGCTTTTCGCACGGCTGGAATGTGGCACATATTACGCACTTGTTCCATCACGTTTATTTCAC
The DNA here is from genome assembly GCA_965206195.1 of Gammaproteobacteria bacterium. Taxonomy (GTDB): domain Bacteria; phylum Pseudomonadota; class Gammaproteobacteria; order PS1; family Pseudothioglobaceae; genus JAAOIF01. Next base: position 609,825 of record CBDBIZ010000011.1, on the reverse strand, counting down.
ATAGCCGATCAACCTGTTTGTTTTCAGATAGTTGAATTAACTCATCTTTAGCACGTTGATAATATTTTCGTATTGGACGAATCCAGTGGTCAATGAGGTCTGGATTGCTGTCATTCATTGACGCTTGGACGCCACCACAACCATAGTGTCCGTTTACAATAATATGCTTTACTTTGAGTATTTCAACCGCGTACTGAATGACCGTCAATATATTCATATCACTAGAATTAACCAAATTTGCAATATTTCGATGTACAAAAATAGTGCCAGGGTCCATTTTAACCAGTTCGTTGGCTGGAACGCGGCTATCAGAACAGCCAATCCATAAATATTCAGGACGTTGCTGACCAGCTAAATTGGAAAAGAATTGCGGATTTCTTTTATTAATTTCATTTACCCATTCTATGTTGTTGTTAAAAAGTTGTCTAATTCCTGCCTTATGTTGTTGTTGATTGCACATGTTATTCCTAATTTGTTGAGCTGTAATTTTTTGACTGATTATAGTGTTTTATTATAATTAACGCCAAAGGTTTTTTATAAAAACAGCATTGTTTGATTATTCGTTATAAAAAAGCCTTAACTAGCTTTAGCCCCTAGTACAGAGGTCTTGATATGGTATAATTTATACTCTACATTTTTTTCAATAACTCAACCATGTATGCTAAATAAGAAAATCATTGCGGGCATTGTATTTGCCATTTTTGTGCTATTGTTATCAACCCTTGCACCAACAACCTCAATTGCATGGATGCTAGCAATTTTGTTGCTGCTTATTTATTTATTCGCATTTGAGGTGGTTGAGGTTGATGAGGCAGCCATTACTATTATGGTGATTTTAGGGCTTACCTCATTGCCTTTTGTGTACTCACTTATGGGGCTAGAGGAGGGATTAATTGATAACCAAAGATTGTTTGATGGTTTTTCTTCTAATGCAGTTATGTCTATTATTGCTGTGATGATTATTGGTGCTGGTCTGGATAAAACAGGTTTAATGACCAAAGTGGCAGCTTTTATTCTTAAAGTAGGTGGGCGCTCAGAGTCCAGAATTGTGCCGATTGTTTCATCGGCTGTTGGTCTTATTTCGTCATTCATGCAAAATGTTGGTGCGGCTGCATTGTTTATTCCAGTAGTCAGTCGTATTTCTTCTCGTTCAGGTGTTCCAATGTCAAGGCTATTAATGCCGATGGGATTTACCGCAATTTTGGGCGGAACAATGACAATGGTAGGCTCTAGCCCATTAATTTTATTGAACGATTTAATCTTAGCAACAAATCACGGATTAGCAGCTGAAAATCAGATGGCAACGTGGGATTTGTTTTCTGTAACACCGATTGGTATTGTATTGGTTGCTGTTGGTATTCTTTACTTTATGCTAGCGGGTAAATATGTTTTACCAGCAGTAAAAGAGAGAGAAGTTGAGTCTGTTTCAGCGGTTAAATACTTACAAAAAGTCTATGCAATTGATTACGATTTATACGAAATTAGAGTTCCTGAAAAGAGTAGTTTAGTCGGTCTAGCGTTAGATGAAATTGAAACAACATTTAAAGTTAGAGTTGTCGCTCTACAAGATGAAAATAGTAAAGGCATCATTGGGCACGACTCAGTTGACAGAAGCACCACCATTCGGGCAAATACTACCATTGGCGTTTTAACCTCAAAAACCCATGTAGAGGGTTTCGTTGAAGGGTTTAAACTAGAGCTTGCGGAAAAAATTGATAAATTTATAGATTTATTATCGACCCAGAATTGTGGCACCGCAGAAGTTGTTATTCCACCAAATTCTACGTTGATTGGTCAAACTGCTAGAGACGTTTGGCTCAGAAAGACCTACGGTTTGGCGATGGTTGCTTTGCATCGTGGCGGTAAAACCATGAAAGAGGGTGAAGGCATTCGAGACATAGAATTTCAATCTGGTGATACTTTAGTTGTGCATGTTTGTTGGGAAGATTTAGAACGTTTACAAAACAATAAAGACTTTATTATTGTAAATTCTGAGTATCCGAGACAAGAGGAGTCTCGCCCTGAAAAAGTGAAGTGGGCGGGTGTATTTTTTGCTTTGGCACTATTTTTAATATTATTTACCGATATTAAGCTCTCAATTGCACTATTAACAGGGGCTTTAGGTATGATTCTAACCAAGGTGCTTAAAATTGAAGAGGCTTATCGGGCGGTTTCTTGGAAAACGGTATTCTTATTGGCGAGTTTAATCCCACTGGGCTTGGCAGTTTCAAAAACAGGAACTGCGCTTTGGGTTGCGCAAGAAACCGTTAAGGTAGTTGGTGATATGGCACCTTGGGTTATTTTGACTTCTATCGCTGTATTAGCAACGTTCTTTACATTGATTATGTCAAATGTTGGTGCAACAATTCTATTAGTGCCTATTGCGGTTAATATTGCTATTCAAGTGGGCGCAGACCCAGCCATATATGCACTAACTGTAGCGATTGCAACTTCTAATTCATTTTTGATTCCAACGCACCAGGTCAATGCACTAATTATGGGACCTGGTGGTTATAAAGTGGTAGACTTTATTAAAACTGGTGGCGTTATGACAGTACTATTTATTGTAGTCATGACGATGATGATGAGTATTATTTTCTAAGACTTTTTCCCTAAAGAGATTGGTAAAAAGCTTTAACAAAATAAAGTCCTTGTGGCTGAGCTGTTGTGCCCGCTTGTTTTCTATCTTTTGAATCTAGCACGGATTTTACCCAAGCAATATCACGCTCACCCCTGCCAACTTTAAGTAAAGTACCAACAATATTACGCACCATGTGATGCAAAAAGGCATCGGCTTTAATGTCTAATAAAATTGTATCGTTAGTTTGTGTGAGTTTGATAAATTCAATGGTTTTAATGGGTGATTTGGCTTGACACAAACTGCCACGAAATGCTGAGAAATCATGCTCGCCCAGTAAGCATTTAGCAGCTGTATTCATTGCCTTAACATTAAGTGGCATCGGCTCCCATAATGATTGCGTGGCTAACAGAGCTGAGCGTACTTTGGTGTTGTGAATCTTGTAATAGTATTGTCGGGCATAAGCGTCAAAGCGCGCATGAAAATCATCATTAACTTGCTTTGCCCAAGTGAAGTTAACATCGGATGCTAGGTTTACATTGCCGCCAAAAAGCCAGGCTTTATCGTCACGAATTGCATCAGTTTCAAAATGGATGACTTGTTCAATGGCATGCACACCTGCATCGGTTCTACCAGCACAAAATACGCGGATAGGGTGATTGGCAACATTTGAGAGTGCGACTTCCACCACTTGTTGTATGGTACGAACGCCTGATTTTTGTAATTGCCAGCCATGGAAATCTGTGCCCAAGTATTCAACACCCAATGCGATTTTCATAAAAAAGGTAAAATAACAATATGGCTGATTATTCTACCTTAGCAAGTTTATTAAGTGATGATATTGAGTGTTTTGTGTTTGACTCAATTCCCAGTACTAACGATTATTTGACTGGCTTGCCTTTTTCAACCAAAACACAGGTTTGCATTGCCACTGAACAAACGCATGGTAAGGGGCAACATAGTCGCGAGTGGCTGAGTCAAAAAAACTCAAGTATTCTATTTTCAATTCGTCGTATTTTCCCTGCCAACATCCTATTAACAGGCTTGAGTTTGGTAATTGGGCTGGCAGTGTTGGAAGTATTAACCAAGCACGGCGTGAGTCATTTAAAACTTAAATGGCCAAATGATGTTTATTTTGAGGATAAAAAACTCGCTGGTATTTTGATTGAAAATAGCTTGCAAAATGACAAGCAGTCCGTAGTGATTGGTTTGGGGGTGAATCATCACTTTACTGATGATTTAGCGTGTCAAGCGTCGTGGATAGATATCAAGCAGATACTTGGGTTTGAGTTAGACAGTGTGCGCCTAAGTGCAGATTTGATTAATACACTGTTGAAATTTTGCGACACTTTTGTGCAAGTTGGGCTGGTGGATTTTCACTCAAGGTGGTGTGCATATGACTATTTGTTGGGCAAACAAGTAAGGTTTAATAATGGCAAAGGCTTGATGTCGGGCACATGCTTAGGTATTGACCAACAAGGGTTGTTGTTAATCAATACGCAACACGAAATCCAATCTATAAACTCTTCTATTTCTTTATTTTTGATGTAGTTTGTCCCTGGCTTGGCTGGTTGTCAATCATAGATACATTGCCTTTGAAATAAGAACCATCTTGTAAAATCACTTTCTTCGCCACCATGTCTCCAGTAACATTACCACTACCAGTGATGAGAATTTTATCAGTGGCTTCAATGTTGCCCACGATATTACCATTTATATTAGCTACTTTGGCAAGGATATTGGCATCGACTTTGGCTGAGTTTTCAATGGTGACAGTATTGTTTTTAAGCGTAATTTCACCCTCAACTTTGCCACAAACACTGATATCATCATTGCCAGAAATAACACCTTTGATATGGCATTCTTTAGAAATAATAGTTACACTTTTGGACTCTCTCTCAGTATCTACTGCAGACCTTTGAGCTGGTGCAACAGGCCTGGTTGGTGCACTACTAGGGATAATAGTGTCAGGTTTTTTAGTATTAAACATAATAATTGATTTTTGTTAAAAATACCCATTATAATCCATACTTGTTATTATGGCTAGTAATACTCTCAACATACAAAATATCAGCAAGTCTTATGCAGGTAGAGACGTTGTTACCAACACGTCATTTTTTGTACAAAGTGGTGAAGTCGTTGGGCTGCTAGGTCCTAACGGCGCGGGTAAAACCACTTGTTTTTACATCGCTTGTGGCTTGGTTCAAGCCAAATCAGGTCAGGTATTTTTAAATGATCGACGTATTGACCAACTACCGATGCACAAACGCTCTAAACTGGGCTTGGGATATTTGCCACAAGAACCTTCTATTTTTCGCAAACTTTCAGTACAAGATAATATCATGGCAGTATTGCAACTAGATACCAGCCTTAGTAAACAGCAACAGCAACATCGATTAGAGGAACTACTGCTAGAATTTCATATTGAACATATACGTCATCTTGACGGTATCAGCTTGTCTGGTGGTGAAAGAAGACGTGTGGAAATTGCTCGTGCCTTGGCGTTGAGTCCAATATTTGTGTTGCTTGATGAGCCTTTCGCTGGGGTTGACCCAATTTCTGTGGGGGATATTCAAAGAATTATTCACCATCTAAAAGGCAAAGGTATTGGCATTCTCATTACCGACCACAATTATCGAGAAATGCTTGACACTTGTGATCACTCTTATGTGCTGCATAGTGGTGTGGTTATTGCTCAGGGTAATCGGGAACAAATCCTCACTAACGACACAGTGCGTGAAGTGTATTTAGGTGTGCATTAAGCAGTCGCCCGTAAGGTAAGTCTCACGTGGATAAACAAATTACCCAGCACAACTTTGTTACCTTAGGTATTGAGAGCTCATGCGATGAAACGGGTATTGGTTTGTATCATTCTAAACAAGGGTTATTGGCGCATCAGTTGTTTTCTCAAGTGGACATCCATAGCGAATATGGCGGTGTGGTGCCTGAATTGGCATCGCGTGATCATATCCAACGCATCATACCGTTGGTTAAGTCGGTGCTGGCACAGGCGAGCCTTGAATTAAAAGACCTTAATGGCATCGCTTATACCGCAGGTCCTGGTTTGTCAGGTGCGCTGTTGGTGGGCGCCGCTGTGGCGAAATCCTTAGCATGGAGTTTAGATATTCCAGCCTTAGCGGTTCATCATATGGAAGGGCATTTATTAGCACCCTTGTTGGAACACAACTCACTCAAACCCTCATTTGTGGCTTTATTGGTTTCTGGCGGACACACTATGTTGGTTGATGTCGAGACGCTTGGTGCGTATAAAATACTTGGTGAATCGCTAGATGACGCAGTGGGCGAAGCGTTTGATAAAACAGCCAAAATACTAGGTTTAGGTTATCCAGGCGGGGCTGCTTTGGCGCAGCTTGCTCAGCAAGGTGATGCGTCGGCTTTCAAATTTCCACGACCTATGGTTGATAGACCGGGATTGGATTTTAGCTTTAGTGGGTTGAAAACTTTTGCGCGCAATATTTTTGCCCAACACCCACAGCAAAAAGCCGATATTGCCAAGGCATTTGAGTTGGCAGCCACACAAACTTTGATGATTAAATGCCGCCGTGCTTTAGAGCAAACTAAGTATATAACGTTGGTGGTAGCGGGCGGGGTGAGTGCTAATTTGTCCCTACGTAAAGAGCTTGACGCGATGGGCGATAAAATTAAGGTAAAGGTGTTTTATCCACGGCAAGAATTTTGCACTGACAATGGCGCAATGATTGCTTTGGCAGGCAATCTGCGTTTCATCCAAGGGCAGCGCGATGCAAATTATCAGATTAATGTAAAGCCACGCTGGAGTTTGGAGCAATTAGCGGCTTTATGAGTAAACTCAGTAAACTATTTGCCCGTGCCAGTACTGGGCTTGAAGCACCGTTAGTCACCATTGAAGTACATATTTCAGCTGGCTTGCCTGGTTTTTCTATTGTTGGATTGCCTGAGGGTGCGGTACGTGAAAGCAAAGATCGCGTGCGTAGCGCTATTATGAATTCGCAGTTTAAATTTCCTAAAGGACGCATTACTGTAAGTCTTGCCCCTGCCAATTTACCAAAGAGCGGGGGTAGGTATGATTTGCCGATTGCCTTGGGTCTGCTTTTGGCATCAGAACAAATCAAGTCAAACATTAATATTGAGCAATTTGAGTTTTATGGTGAATTGGGTTTAGATGGCTCACTTCGACCGACTGATGGTTTGTTGCCTGCTATCATTGCTGGCAGCGAAGCCAAGCATTTTATTATTTTACCACAGTTGAATTCTGAGCAATATTCGTTGGTTAATAAGGCAATAATTTATCCGTGTACACATTTACTTAAGGTTTGTGGATTTTTACAAGGCGTGGACAAGGTAAATCATTTAGAGGCTAATCTGAACGATACACAACCAGGTTATGGCAATAACTTTGCTCAAGTTAAAGGACAACATCATGCTAAGCGTGCGCTAGAAATTTGCGCTAGTGGCGGGCATAATTTATTGTTGATTGGCACGCCTGGCTCAGGCAAAACCATGTTAGCAGAGCGTCTACCTTCAATTATGCCGCCACTGAGTACTGATAAAGCCTTAGCGCGTGCTGCCATTTATTCAGTTGCCAACAAAGCCCTAAATTTAAGCCAAATTAAAGTGCGTCCATTTCGTTGTGTGCATCATTCATCCTCAGCGGTTGCTTTGATTGGCGGTGGTTCAAATCCTAAGCCTGGTGAAATCTCACTAGCCCATGAAGGAGTGTTATTTTTAGATGAATTACCCGAATTTCCACGTCATGTGCTAGAAGTCTTACGTCAGCCCTTAGAAAACGGTATCATTCACCTATCACGCGCTGCTCAGCAAGTATGCTTTCCTGCAAACTTCCAGCTTATCGCCGCTATGAACCCATGTCCTTGTGGCTTTTACGGCAACGGCTCGTCCAAATGTCACTGTACAGCAGACCAGATTGATAGATACAAAAACAAAATATCAGGTCCACTGCTAGATAGAATTGATATGGTTTTAACGCTGCCACCGCTACCAAAAGAAGCGTTACTTAATCAAAATATCAATCATGCTGAAAATAGCGATAGCATCAGAAAAAGAGTGATTAAAGCCCATGATGTCCAATTAAAAAGACAGGGTAAATCTAATGACAAACTTGCTGCTGATGAAGTAGAAAAACTTGTGCCACTCAACAAAAATAGTCAATTGCTATTCTCTAGCATGATTGATAAACTCAACCTATCAGCTAGAGGTTATCACCGTATTTTAAAAGTTGCCAGAACCATTGCTGATTTAGACAATAGTGATACGGTTAATAAACCGCATTTGGTTGAGGCGATTGGCTATCGGCGTTTTAATCACTAATGTTTTAGTAGATTGCAAGTAGCGTCTATCCTGTTTCAACTCGTTTTAAAATAAATCTTATGAATTTTATCGATTTATTTTCAGGCGTTATAGAGTCATCTGAAGGCTTTATTGATTCTGATTCCGACTCAATTAAAACCCAACGCCTAACTTACTTGAAAAATACAAGTTTAGCGAGTATTTTGTCCAGTAGCGGCTATTTTGTTGGTTGGGTTTTTTTAGCTTGCTTTGCCTGCTTCTGTTGCTGCAGAAACCTCTATAAGACTTCCAGATTTGCAGTCATAGATATAACCATATATTGGAATATCGCCTGGAACCATTGAATTGTTTCTGATTCGTTGAACATCGGCTAAAACACTTTTGCCCTGGTCACTAATGGTGAGCCACTCAATAAATTTACCATCTGTTGTACCACCACCTGCATTGCTGTCGTGCCATCCCGATGCATCAACGCTTGCAGTTTTTAAGCTACCCGACAATAGATTACCCATAATTTCGTTATTGAAAGTTTCCATTCCACAATCAGTATGATGGATGACAAACCATTCTTTTGTACCCAGTAATTTGTAAGAAATTACTAATGAACGGATAGCATCATCGCTTGCTCTACCGCCTGCGTTACGAATTACATGCGCATCGCCTTCAGCAAGACCTGCATATTTAGCTGGATCCATGCGTGCATCCATACATGTCAGAATGGCAAACTGCCTGCCAGGAGGCATTGGCAAATTGCCCTTATCTCCAAAGCTAGCTACATAATCAGCATTTGCTGATGTTACTTCTTCTACTATTTTACTCATATTCATTCACCTTTGGTATGCCGCTTATTTTATTGTGGCTTCCATAGCGGCGACAATGGAAACCTAACCATTATTATAAGGACGTATTTACCTTATTAAAATTCAAGTCATGTAAAAAAACGCAGTATTTTTATCTTTTTCTAAGATAAGATACATTTTTTACCCAATAACTCACAATAACTCATACAGCAAAAAATATTTAATAGACAACTTAAATGTAGGTTTAATGATAACAGATAAAAACCCATTATTGAACGAATACGAGCATTAATGTGTAAGATGGGCTATGCTTGTAAAACTAAAAATACTTATTGTGATTGGGTTTAAGTGTTTCATTAAATTTTCGCAGATGAAAGATAAACCGAAATGGTTTGAAAATGCTGAAGCTAAAGTGGAGGTGTTTTTAACCGATTTGGCAATTGAGTAAAATGTTGCTGCTAGTATACAAAATCAAGCTTTTAATGCCTTGGTTTTTTTATAAAGAAGTTAAAATTTTTGCATAATTTAAAGGCAAAAATTTGCTAATGGTGCAGTTTTTGTATGGTGCAGGTTTACGGATTTCTGAGTTGGTGCGCCTGCAAGTACCAGACATTGATTTTGAGTATGGTCAAATCACGGTGCGTGATGGCAAAGGTAAAAAAGGATAAAGTAGTGTCATTGGCACAAAAAATAACACCATTATTGCAAGAGCATATAAGGGAAATAAGGCAGACGCATGATGCAGATTTAGCGAATGGGCTTGGGCGTGTTTATCTGCCTGAATGCTTTGGTCAAAAAAAATACCCGAATGCTGATAGAGAATTTAGCTGTCAGTATGTATTTGCCAGTCGTAATATTGCAACTGATCCAAGAACTGGGGTTGATAGGCATCATCATATTGACCAATCGGCAGTGGGCGAGTGCACAGGTATCGATAAAAAGTATCGGCTCATACTTTTCGCCATTCGTTTGCCACGCATCTGTTGCAAACGAGGATGGATATTCGCACCATTCAAGCCTTGCTTGGACATAGTGATTTGCAAACCACAATGATTTATACTTATGTTTTACCTCAAGGTGGGCAGGAGGCAGTGTCGCCGTTGGATAGATTGTGAGTTTTTCAATTACTGAATTGATTGTAGTTAGTCTGATTTTTCTGTGGACGGGGTTTGTACGCTCAGGGCTTGGGTTTGGTGGGGCAGCATTGGGTCTGCCATTGATGCTGATTTTGGGCGCTACGCCAGTGTACTGGTTGCCAATTATTGGGCTTCATTTGTTGTTTTTTACCTCACTCACGTTAAAAAAATCTTTGAAAAAAGTGGATTGGGTTTATCTAAGGCACTCGCTTATTTGGATTATTCCACCTACTTTGATAGGGGTATTTGGGCTTATTTCACTGCCTGATAAAGTGATGATTGTGTTTATTTATTCAGTCACAATTTTTTATGCAATTATTTGGATTTTAAACCGAACAATTACTTCACATAAAGCCTGGGTTGATAAGTTACTATTGATTTTTGGTGGCTATGTGGCAGGCATATCACTCACTGGTGCGCCGCTAATGGTAGTAGTGTTTGTGCGCTATGTTAGCAAGGTGCAATTACGCAATACCTTGTTTGTATTATGGTTTATTTTGGTGAGTATTAAAATGAGTACGTTTGTGGTATTTGGCGTGTTTATTGATTGGAGGTTATCTTTAAGCCTAATTCCTGTGGCAGCAATTGGACATATTATTGGACTCAGATTTCATGAAAAAATTATTCAAAACGATGCGGTGTTTAAACGTTGGATGGGCGGGGCGTTATTGTTGGTTAGTTCGTTTGGTCTTTTAAAGATTGTTGTATAATTGTACTATGATTTTAATTAACAAGTTATTAGTATTTTTACAACAGCGAAGGCGATTAAAAAATGCCAAACTTTCTGCCCATGTGCAGAAATTAGGTCCAATTGGTAATGGCACAGTGGGAGACGATATTGAATGAATACGTCTTAATTCTAGTTAGTACCATTTTGGTGAATAATTTTGTGCTGGTTAAGTTTTTAGGTTTGTGTCCATTCATGGGCGTGTCTAAAAAAGTAGAAACCGCGATTGGTATGGGCTTTGCCACTACGTTTGTGCTGACATTGGCGAGCTTATCAAGCTATATTATTAATGCTTATATTTTGATTCCATTTGATTTACAATACTTACGCACCATTGCTTTTATTGTAACCATCGCTGGGGTAGTAGGGTTTACTGAGTTAGTGGTGAACAAAACCTCACCTGTTCTACATCAGTCTTTGGGGATGTTTTTACCGCTGATTACTACTAATTGTGCGGTGCTTGGCGTGGCGCTTTTGAATGTCGGTCAGGATAATGGTTTTTTAGCCTCAGGGGTGTATGGTTTCGGTGCAGCGATTGGGTTTTCGTTTGTATTGGTGGTGTTTTCCAGCATTCGCGAGCGGATTGATAGTGCGAACGTGCCAAAAGTATTTCAAGGCACGCCGATTGCACTGATTACTGCAGGGCTGATGTCAATGGCGTTTATGGGTTTTATCGGACTGGCGTAAATGTTGGACTCTATTATTATTTTTTCCACATTGGCGCTTGGTTTGGGTTTGGTATTGGGGTATGCGGCAATTAAATTTAAAGTGCACGGCAATCCGTTAGTTGACCAAATTGATGCGATTTTGCCACAAACACAATGCGGGCAATGTAACTACCCAGGCTGCCGTCCATATGCCAAAGCAATTGCCAGTGGTGAAGCACCAATTAACCAATGCCCACCTGGCGGACAAGAAGGGGTGGACGCCTTAGCTGCATTGCTTGATGTGGAAACACTGCCACTTAATGAGGAGCACGGGCAAACACAGGCAGCCCATGTGGTATTTATTGATGAGAAACTTTGCATAGGCTGCACTTTGTGCATACAAGCCTGCCCTGTTGATGCTTTTGTTGGGGCATCTAAAGTGATGACAACGGTGATTGCGGATGAATGCACAGGTTGTGATTTGTGCATTCCGGTTTGCCCAGTGGATTGTATTTATGTACGAGAAACTGAGCCAACATTCAATACTTATGTGCCTGATATTCGTGAGATTGCCCATGCTTAAAACATTTGATGGCGGTATTGAAATTTCCAATCCTTATCCTATTGATAGTGCTAAGTTAATCCAAGCACCCCTACCAAAAAAAGTGGTATTGTCCTTGCAACAACGTATTGGTGATGCGGCAACTCCGTGTGTTAAAGTGGGCGAGCGGGTATTAACTGGGCAAATCCTTACCAAGACGCAGGATCATTTTTGTGTGCCAATTCATGCTTCTATTTCGGGCATAGTTACAGCGATTGGTGATGAGATTATTCCGCATCAATCAGGGCTTGAGTCTTGTTGTATAACGATTGAATCTGATGGCAAAGATGAATGGATAACGCCTGTCAGCGGCGTGGATTTTTTATATAGCGAGCCAAAAATTTTGATTGATTATATCCAACAATCAGGTATTGTTGGACTTGGTGGCGCTGGTTTTCCAGCACATATTAAGCTAAGCAGTATTCAAAATTGTCATACGCTGATTGTTAATGGTACAGAATGCGAACCTGGCATTATGTGTGATGACGTGTTAATGCAAAATTACCCTATACAAGTGCTACGTGGCGTGGAAATTTTATTACATATTTGTGGTGCGCAGCGCGCAATTATTGCACTTGAAGACGATAAACAAGAGGCGTTTAACACACTGTTGGCACATAATCAAAATGAGCAAATTAGTATTATTCAAATCCCTACTAAATACACCTCAGGGGCTGAAAAATTATTGATTAAAACTTTGCTTGATATTGAAATTCCTGCTGCTGGTTTTGCAATTGATGTCGGTGTGATTTGTCAAAATATCGCCACTACTAAGGCGATTTTTGATGCGGTGGTGAATGGCAGACCTTTGGTTTCTAGAATTGTTACTGTTACTGGTTCTGGAGTTGAAATGCCTAATAATTATGAGGTGCGTCTAGGCGCATCGTTTGCGCATATTGTGGCGTTATCACGCCCGAACGATCACAGTCATGATGTGCGTATGGGCGGGATGATGATGGGTGTTGATGTTGCTAGTACTGATGTACCTATTGGTAAAATTACCAATTGTATTTTTGTCAATAATTCAGTTAAAAATCCCAGCGCACAAGAATGTATTCGTTGTGGGCAATGCGCTCAGGTTTGCCCAGTGGGTTTATTGCCGCAGCAACTGTATTGGTATGCCAAGAGTGAGGATACTGATAAGGCAATGGATTATAATTTAACTGATTGTATTGAATGCCGATGTTGTGATTACGTTTGCCCTAGCCATATCCCACTAGCACAGTATTTTTGCTTTGCGAAGGCACTACAGCGCCAGCAAACGCAAGAGCAATATAGAACAAATATTGCCAGAGAGCGCTTTAAATACAGAGAATATCGCCTAGCACGCAACAATCAAGAACGCGTTGAGATGATGGCGGCTAAAAAGGTAGAATTGAAGAAAAAAATGGCGAATGATAAAGTGCAAAAAGACAAAATAGCTGCCGCCATGGCACGGGTTAAAAACACACAAAAGGAGAAAAATGACACCAACATTTAGCTCCACCTCACAGATGATGCGCCAAGTCATTTATGCCTTAGTGCTGGGCATTGGTGCGCATTATTACTTTTTTGGCTGGGGTATTATTGTGCAAATTAGCTTGGCAGTGGCAAGTGTTGTTGCCGTTGAGTCGATTTTTTTGTGGATGAGAAAACATCCAGTAATACCTTCGATTAGTGATGGTTCGGCAGTTTTGAGTGGGATTTTATTAGCGATTTCAATCCCCAGTATTGCCCCGTGGTGGATTGTTGTGTTGGGATGTGCATTTGCGATTATTTTTGGCAAGCAATTATATGGAGGGCTGGGCAATAATCCGTTTAATCCAGCAATGTTGGGTTATGCGTTTTTGCTGATTTCTTATCCATTACAAATGACCAGTTGGGCGAGTGAGTTTATTAGTTTTTCTCAAAGTTTTGATATTATTTTTAATCTGAGCACGATTGACGCGCTCAGCGGTGCTACGACTTTGGATAGTGTTAAAACTCAATTAGCACTCGGTAGTGTCATTGGTGGGCTTGATGTATATTCAGCCAGCCAAGCATGGGTTAATTTAGGTTTTTTATTGGGCGGATTATATTTGATTGCTCGCAGGATTATTATGTGGCATATTCCTGTCGCCTTTATTGCTGGTATATTGGCACTTTCATTTTTGTTATTTTTGACCAATGATTTGCTTTATTTGCCCCCTCAAAACCATTTAATGTTGGGCGCGACGATGTTGGGTGCATTTTTCATTGCCACTGACCCAGTATCCGCCAGTACCACGCCAAAAGGCAGGCTTATTTATGGGTTTTTAATCGGTATTTTGGTGGTGATTATCCGTGTATTTGGTGGCTATCCTGATGGTGTGGCTTTTGCAGTATTACTGATGAATATCACTGTGCCACTGATTGATTATTACACACAACCCAGGGTGTTTGGCAAAAATAGTTAATAATTGTTAAATTCTAGTTATAATGATGCACGTGAACATACTAACAGAAAATAAAATAACTGGCTTGCTGGGCGGTTTCTATTAGTGTTTATGATTTTAACCCAATCATCGGCGTATCCTATCAGAAAAACAGTGTTGAAAAATTTCTTTGCAAACATTGGAGTGCTGTAGGTTATTTGCAAAAATCTACGACTGACCATGAGCAAAAAATCCAATATAGTTAAGCAACAAAACAAAAATCCTAATTCTGTAACACTTACTCATCAACAGGTTAGCGGATTAATTCCACCACCTGCTATTTTAGAGCAATATCAAAATATTTCCCTTGGCGCACCTGAGCATATTATTATTATGGCAAAGCAACAGCAAAGCTATGAAAATGATGCAGTAACAAAAGCGTTAGCTGCAGATATTTTGCTAAAAAATCATAGGCAATTATATGAATTTTCTCCCATGTTTATTGTTGTATTATTATTTGCCTACGTTTTGTTATTGGGTTATGAAAAATTTGCCATTATAGGCACGTTACTTGTTACAGTGCCATTGGTCAAAGTTTTTGTTTTAGGATTGAAGCATCATTAATCATCCAATTTTAAAAGCTGGTGGGCTGCTGTTAATTTTTACTGCGATTAGCGTGTTTTTTGTCGCGCTCATTCAAGATGCCACTCAGGATAAAATTAAATACAACGAAGAGCAGTTGTTGATTAAACGTTTGGGTGAATTGGTGAGTGGTTATGATAACAATATTCTTGAGGATAAATTTATCCTTGCGAGTGCATTGCACGGGCTTGACCAAAATCTGGCGATTTACCCAGCCAAGAAAAATAATCAGGTTTTTGCCTATTTGATTGAACACACTTATCCCAAAGGTTATAACGGCAATATTCGTTTATTAACCGGGATTAGGATTGACAAAAAGTTACTAGGTGTGCGTGTCATAACACACAAAGAAACCCCAGGCTTGGGAGACAAAATTGAGACTCGAAAGTCTAATTGGATTAAGCAATTTAGCGGCTTATCACTATCTAACCCCACTCAAAATAATTGGAAAGTACGCCGTGATGGTGGGGTGTTTAATGCTTTTACAGGGGCAACTATCACTCCAAGAGCAATTGTAAGTGCGAGTTATGAGGCGTTA
Organism: Gammaproteobacteria bacterium; assembly: GCA_965206195.1. Taxonomy (GTDB): domain Bacteria; phylum Pseudomonadota; class Gammaproteobacteria; order PS1; family Pseudothioglobaceae; genus JAAOIF01. The sequence goes on along the minus strand of CBDBIZ010000011.1, from coordinate 594,477 downwards.
TTATATGCACAACAGCATCTTATCAAAACACCTTAAAAATAATGCTATTGAGTGATTTTGATTTTGAATTGCCACATTCATTAATTGCTCAAAATCCACCAAAATACCGAACAGATTCAAGGCTCTTAATTGCACAATCGCCAATTATAGATGCAAAATTTCATCAAATAGCAAGTTTTATCAAACCGGGCGATTTACTGGTAATGAATAACACGCGTGTGATTCCAGCACGATTATTTGGCAATAAAGTCAGTGGCGGTAAAGTTGAGATACTCATTGAGCGACTACTGAATGAAAATCAAGCCCTAGCGATGGTTAGAGCCAGCAGAGCACCGCTAATTGGTAGCAAAATGGTATTAGAGAACGGCGCGGTGGTTAAGGTTTTAAATAAGCAAGAGGGTTTTTACACTTTGAAATTTTCCACCAATTCACTGCTTGAGTTGCTTGATAATATTGGGCACATTCCTTTGCCACCGTATATTGAAAGAGCAGACAATATCCAAGATTTAGACCGTTATCAAACTGTTTATGCGCAGCACAGTGGCGCGGTGGCAGCACCAACTGCAGGGTTGCATTTTGATGAAGCTCTGTTAGAGGCGCTTAAAAATCAAGATATTGAACATTGTTTTGTGACCTTACATGTCGGCGCAGGGACTTTTCAACCCGTAAAAACTAAAGATATTACAGCGCACAAAATGCACAGCGAGTATTTTGCAATTTCTCAAGATACCATTGATAAAATTCAACAAGCCAAGACCAATGGCGGGCGTATTATTGCCGTAGGAACAACTGCAGTACGCTCTTTGGAATCGGCTGTAGAATCTGGTAAGCTCAAAGCTACACAAGCAAAAACTGATATCTTTATCTATCCAGGTTATAAATTCAAAGTGGTGGATATGCTGATTACCAATTTCCATTTGCCAAAATCTTCACTTTTGATGTTGGTAAGCAGTTTTATCGGACATGGGCGCATGATGGATATTTATCAGCACGCTATTGATAAACAATACCGATTTTTTTCTTACGGTGATGCGATGTTGCTGGCGCGTTTATGATTGATGAAAACGCACATCGGCTACATTAAAAACCAGTGAAATTTTTTTTGGATTCGGGTTTTTTGTTAAACACAAAGTGAGAAATTTAGCGAGTATATTTAGCGAGTATATTTTGTAGGTAACCGAAATTTTTTCGAGTGATTGGAATCAATATCAAGATTTACTAATGCGAGCAGGCGATAAAAAAGCCTCAGCTATTGAATAGGTAACCTTACTGGTGACAATAAAAAAACCCGTTCGCATCTTCCTTAGCGAGGGCGACAAACGGGTTTTTTGGTTTTTCTTTTAAAACATGGGTAGGGCCCTGTTTAAAAGACTGAGTTTATGGGTTTAATGTACAACCAGTGCCAGAAAAAGAGCCGCCTAACTCACTATTAGACCAGGCTCCACTAATAGTGCCTCCACTGAGATCAATGGTTGCTGTAGCAGTAGCGCCAGTAGAAAAACTCCCTGAGAGTGCGTTACCACCAGTAATAGAACCACTAGTAATAGTGCTGAACTCGTCTGCTTCAACAGAATAAGCGAGCCCTGTTACTTGGTTGTCATTGTCAATATCAAAGGTAAATAGCCCAAAATCTGCATCATTATTATCAGCATACGTCCCAGTAAAACGGTATTTAGCATCAATACTGCCACCAATCCTAGTGAATGTAAGTGTGGCTGTGGTTGTGTTTTGATCAATAGACACCGTGTCTTCGAATGAAAGTCTATTTACACTCTGTACAGTAATAGTATCGGTAACACTACTAGAATCTGTAAATACAGCTGGATTAGTGGCAAAACTAAGCGTGCCTATATCTCCAACAAAATCACCAATCTCAAACACTTCATCTGGGTCAACAGCTGTTACCCGTCCGTTGTTATTTAGCAATATACCAAGGGGGATGGGGACTTGTGAACTCTCTATACTCAGCACACTTGAGTAAGCACCTGAATAAGCACATTGTGTGGTGGCTGTAAGGTGCGCATTTGCATCATTAGCAGTGACTGCAGTATAAGTCCCAGACCCATCAGCTGGCGTAACAACATTATTAATTAAGTCATCAAAAGTTGTGGCAGTACTGGTGTTTGCCAGTGAGGCAATTACGTCATCTACCTCTTGTGTGCCTGTTGTCATTGCGGCTGCCACAGCAGGTAAAATCGTAATGCCATTATCAAGATTTGAATCGTTATCAAGGCTTTGTAATAGTTGTGCTATTTTTGTTGTTTGAAGCTCATTTCCATCCAAATCTCTCGGTAAGAGTATTGAGCTACCAGGTGCTGATCCTAACTCAATTTCACCCACTGAGAAAGCAACCCTTTCACCAGCTTCATAGAGAAACTCACCTCCCGCTCCAGTAATACCTCGTTGAGTTGTTGTGTTATAGCTTAACCCTTGGACATTAGAGTCTTGAAATCTGCCCTGTAGTGTTGGGTTATCGCCACTTCCGCCACTACCACCGCCACAACCGATTAAAACCGAACTGGCTGTTGCCATAAGTATTACTTTTGAATATTTTGTCATTGTTTTTTCTCCTTTTATATAAAAACAGTCGGTGATTATATACTGTTTTTTTGTCTAACGCATACTAAAAGTACGTTTGTTGCATACTTAAAATTTATAGACATGAATACTATTAAAAACGACGCTAAACAAAACGCTAAAAATATTTTTTCACAAAGGCTTAAAACTGCTTTAAAAGACAATAAGTTGCAACATTTGACTTATAAAGAGCTAGCAGTCTTTTTTAATGTGACCGACATGGCAGTACATAAATGGTTGAATGGCAAGGGCCTGCCAGCAATGACAAGACTGCCCGAGCTTGCGAAAAAACTCTCGGTGTCGGTTGAGTATTTAATCCCTGTTAAAACCCATCAGGTAGATGAGGTGTATTTGGATGATGAGCAGCATTTATTAAATAACTATCGTCAATTGTCTAAACATCAACAACAATTGCTGCAATCAATTGCTAAAGAGCTTGTCTAACCGCGAGGATGGTGTTTGGCATGTTGTGATTTGAGCTGGATATTTTGAATATGGGTATAAATTTGAGTAGTGGCAATATCACTATGTCCAAGCATCAGTTGCACACTGCGTAAATCCGCCCCTTGTTGGACCAGATGAGTAGCAAACGCATGACGCAGTGTGTGTGGTGAGAGCGGCTTGTCGATGCCAGCTTTAGTGGCATAAGCTTTGATGAGATAAAAGAAATTTTGTCGTGACATCGCCGTGCCACGATTACTCAGAAAGTAGCTATTATTTTGCCCAGATTTGAGCAAAGATTGGCGTGCGTTTTTTTCATATTTTGCTAAATATTCGTTCGCCACTTCACCCATTGGCAAAATTCGTTCTTTATTACCTTTGCCATGAACGCGGATATAGCCATCAATCAAATTAATGTTTTGATATGCCAAACCAATTAACTCCGACACACGTAGTCCACACGAGTACAAAAGCTCAAGCATTGCTCGGTCACGCATGCCGAATATGGTTTTTTGATTGGGCGCATTAAGTAGTAGCTCTACCTCGTCAATATTGAGAAAAATCGGCAATTTTTGCACTTGCTTAGGATGGTGAAGTTTGGCAGTTGGGTTAGTATTAAGCGTGTTTGTGGTAATTAAATATTGATAAAAGATTCGTAAACAAGTCAATGTGCGTGCTTGTGTGGATGGCTCAAATGCTCGATATTTGAAATAAGCTATAATGTCTTTGTCGCTGGCATCGTTTAGTGTGTTGTTTAGCCATTTTGAAAATAGTTTGAGATCTGAACGATAAGCCGACAAAGTGTTGTGGCTTGCCCCTGAGGACAGCCAATAATAATCTAAAAACTTATCAATCAGTTCTGCGTTATTCACAATTTAATTATGACATAAAAAATGCCAGTAGAAACTGGCACTTTGAGATAACTACAATTGATTTTATCGCTTCGCCAATTTTTCTTTGATTCTGGCTTTTTTACCTGTTAACTTACGTAGATAATAAAGTTTTGCTTGGCGAACTTTGCCGCGACGCTTTACTTTAACTGAGTCAATCATTTTTGAATGGACTTGAAAGACCCGCTCAACACCTTCACCATGAGAAATTTTTCTAACCGTAAAAGCCGATCCAATGCCGCGATTTTTCTTAGCAATGACTACCCCTTCAAAGGCTTGCAATCTTTCACGCTCACCCTCACGCACTTTAACTTGCACAACCACTGTATCGCCCGATGAAAATTCAGGGATATCTGCTCTTAGTTGTTCGCTCTCAATTTGATCAATTAAATTCACCGTTGTTCCTTGTTTAAAACTTAAAAGAGGAGATATTATACCGTTATTTTTTTGATAAACAAGCACAATATATGGCATAATTACGTGCGTTTTGTAAAGATAATTAAGAGTAATGGGAAAAGTAACAGGTTTTCAAGAATTTGACAGAAAAATCGAGGATTATCGTTCTACTTTGTTGCGTATAAAGGACTACGATGAAATCTTTATAGGCGAGCATGATGCCCAGCATTTGCAAGAGCAAGGTGCAAGATGTATGGATTGCGGTGTGCCCTTTTGTCAATCAGAAAACGGCTGTCCAGTTGATAACCTGATTCCTGAATGGAACGATTTGGTTTACAACAATAAGTGGCAAGAGGCACTGGTTCGTTTGCATAAAACTAACAACTTTCCTGAATTTACTGGTCGAGTTTGTCCTGCGCCTTGCGAAGGGTCTTGCGTTTTGGGTCTCAACAATCCAGCGGTAACGATTAAAAACATCGAGCAAGCAATTGCTGATAAAGGTTTCGATGAAGGTTGGATTCAGCCGCATATGAGCGAATATCGTACAGGCAAAAAAGTGGCTATTATTGGTTCTGGTCCTGCAGGTCTAGCAGCAGCAGATGAGTTAAATAAAATAGGTCATAGCGTTAGCGTATTTGAGCGTGATGACCGTATTGGTGGGCTATTAATGTATGGTATCCCGAATATGAAGCTCGGTAAAGACGTGGTAAATCGTCGAGTCAATTTACTCAAAGATTCGGGGATAGAGTTTGTCACTAATACCGATGTTGGTAAGGACATTACTACTGCGCAATTACAACAAGACTTTGACGTGTTGATATTCACTACAGGGGCAACTCAAGCACGAGATTTATCGGTGGACAATCGCGATGCCCAAGGGGTGCATTTGGCGATGGAATATTTGACGAGAAATACCAAAAGTTTATTAGATACAGGTCATGCTGATGATTCTGAGTTATCCGCCCAAGGCAAAGATGTGATTGTGATTGGTGGCGGTGATACTGGTACCGATTGTATTGGCACGGCGTTGCGTCAAGGGGCAAAATCGATTGTCAATTTTGAACTCATGGGGCAGCCACCTGTTGAGCGCGCAGATAATAACCCTTGGCCACTTTGGCCGTTAATTTATCGCGTGGATTATGGTCATGCAGAAGCCGAACAAGTGTTTGGCAAAGACCCAAGGTGTTACCATTTAATGACCAAAGCTTTTATTAAAGATGAGCATGATAAAGTTAGCGGCATTAATACGGTGAATGTCGATTTTAAAAACGGACAGTTAACTGAAATTGCTGGCAGTGAAAAAACTTGGGATGCGCAGTTGGTTTTATTGTCAATGGGATTTGTCTCACCTGAGCATTATCTCAGCGATGATGCGTCTATTGCACTAGATGAACGTGGTAATTACCAAGCAATTTATGGTGAATATGCCACCTCTCAAGTGGGTATTTTTACCGCAGGTGATTGTCGTCGTGGTCAGTCATTAGTGGTGTGGGCAATTAACGAAGGCCGCGCGGTTGCGCAGCAGGTTAACCAATATTTACAAGAGTAATGTCAGGGATTAGTTATGAAAAATAACTTACTTATTCTATTATTGATTGTCGCCTTTGTGATGATATTTTTAGGCTTCTATAAAGTAATTCTACCACCTATTTTGACGGGTGTTGGCTTTATTATTATTGCTTTATTATTTAAAAAAAATCTAACTGATTACAACTTTATTTCCGTTCTTTATATCTCTTAAGGGATAGTCAAAAATACCACCAATGAAATCAAATATTTTCTTGTACTTTGAGTATAATTCGACCTGTTCACATCTATTCTTTTTCGAGAGGGTAGATTTATAAAATTAACCGGAGAGATAAAATGGCAAAAGAGTTATACAACACGCCCAACCTTGATGAGTTGGAAAATGGCCCATGGCCTTCGTTCGTAACAGGCCTTAAACGTCTAGCACAAGATGATCATGCTGGTGCTAGTATGGTACGCGATGTTTTAGCAACCTTAGAAACCTCATATGTAACTAAGAAAGGTTATTGGAAAGGCGGTACAGTAGGTGTTATTGGTTATGGCGGCGGTGTAATCCCACGTTTTAACGAACTTAAAGATGAAAATGGCGAATTTAAATTTAAAGACGCAGGCGAATTTCATACCTTAAGAGTGCAGCCACCAGCAGGCATGCATTACACATCAGACCTGCTTAGAAACCTGTGTGACACATTCACTGACAATGGTGGTTCTGGCTTAATTGCCTTCCATGGTCAGTCAGGCGATATTATGTTTCAAGGTGCAACTGAAAAAACCACACAAACTATTTTTAATGAACTGAATGAAATTGGTTTTGATATGGGTGGCGCAGGTCCTGCGGTACGTACGGGCATGTCTTGTGTTGGTGCGGCGCGTTGTGAAATGTCAAACACTAATGAGCAAGCAGCATTACGGACACTGGTCAACGCATTTTTAGATGATATGCATCGTCCAGCATTGCCTTATAAATTTAAATTTAAGGTTTCAGGTTGTGCGAATGATTGCATGAATTCAATTGAACGTTCGGACATGGCAACTATTGGCACTTGGAGAGACGATATCAAAATCAACCAAGACGCATGGAAAGCGATGGTAGCCGATAAAGGCATGGACTATGTGGTTGACAACATTACATCACGTTGTCCTACACAATGTATGAAAGTTGAAGCGGATACCTCACTCACCATTGATAATAAAAACTGCGTTAAGTGTATGCACTGTCTAAACGTAACTTCACCTTTAACACACAATTATGTTAGCGATGCATCAGAAGGCGCAATTCTAGCAACTGGTGATGATAAAGGTGTAACCATTTGTATGGGTGGTAAACGTACTTTGAAAATCGGTGATTTGTTTGGTACTGTGGTTATTCCATTTATGAAGCTTGAAACTGAAGAAGACTACGAAAAAATCGAAGAATTTGCTGGCGAATGTATTGATTTCTTTGCTGAAAATGCACTAGAACACGAACGTACAGGTGAGATGATTGAGCGTATCGGGATTGTTAACTTCATGGAAGGTGTTGGCTTAGAAGTTGATCCAAATATGGTTGATTCTCCACGTTATATGTCTTACGTTCGTATGGACAAGTGGGATGAAGAAGCTGCTAAATGGTTTGAAAACAAAGCTGAGGCAAGTGCATAGATACGTTAATTTAAGCAACAATTATTGAGAGTGGCAAACACCACTTAACAAAATTTATTTAGGAGAAAACTTATGGCTGAAGCACCAAGAATGCCGATTGAGTCTGGTTGTCCAGACCCTATTCAATACATGCACCCAACCATGCGTCGTAATTATGGTCAGTGGGCTTATCATGATCGTCCACGTCCAGGTGTATTAAGGCATACCTCAAAGCATAACGAAGTTGTTTGGACAGTTCGTGCGGGTACGCAAAGACAAATGGACGTTTATACCATTAAAAAACTATGCGACATTTCCGATGAGTTTGGTGATGGTTATATGCGTTTTACTATTCGCTCAAACATTGAGTTTATGGTGGATAGCGAATCTAAGGTTGCACCACTGATTGAAGCCCTAGAATCTGCAGGTTTCCCAGTTGGCGGCACAGGTCCTACGGTATCAATGATTTCACATACTCAGGGCTGGTTGCATTGTGATATTCCGGGCACTGACGCATCAGGTGTGGTTAAAGCATTGATGGATGAGTTGCACAGTGAGTTTAGAAAAGAAGAAATGCCTAATCGTGTGCATATGACTACGTCTTGTTGCCAAATTAATTGCGGTGGACATGGGGATATTGCGATTAACATCCAACACACCAAGCCGCCTAAGATTAATCATGATTTAGTGGCTAACGTATGTGAACGCCCTACAGTTGTAGCGCGTTGTCCTGTTGCGGCGATTCGCCCAGCGATGGTCAATGGCAAGCCCACACTTGAAGTCGACGAGAAGAAGTGCATCTGTTGTGGCGCGTGTTTTCCGCCTTGTCCGCCGATGCAAATTAACGACCCTGAGCACTCTAAGTTAGCTGTTTGGATTGGTGGTAAACACTCCAATGCACGTAGCAAGCCTTCATTCCAGAAACTTGTCGCTGCGGGTTTGCCTAACAATCCACCAAGATGGCCAGAAGTTGGCGCTGTTGTTAAGAAAATTTTAGCAGTATATAAAGTTGATGCCCGTGATTGGGAAAGAGTCGGTGAATGGGTTGAACGTATTGGTTGGCCAGCATTTTTTGAAAAAACAGGACTGCCGTTTACTAAATTCCATGTTTCTGATTGGAAAGGTACGCGTCATCAGCTAAATTCTAGTGCTTATATTCGTTTCTAAAGGGTAGTTTCAATGAAGATTTCTATTCAAGTTAACGAAGGTCCGTATCAGCATCAAGCGTCTGATACGGCGTATCAGTTTGCCAAAGCAGCGATTGCCAAAGGCCATGAGATTTTTCGGGTTTTTTTCTATCATGACGGTGTGAATAACGCTTCGCGTTTTACCGTCCCACCACAAGATGACCGTAATGTTGTCAACAACTGGGCTGAACTCGGCATTAAAAATGCTAACGGCGAGTCTGAGTTGGTGGTTTGTGTGGCAGCGGCACTACGCCGCGGCATGTTGGACGAGTCTGAAGCGGGGAAAAATAGCATTGATGGTAATAATATTCACCCAGCTTTTCGTATTTCAGGCTTGGGTCAGTTGATTGAGGCAGGTATTCAATCGGATCGTTTAGTGGTGTTTGGGGACTAGCATGAGTGATATTAAAAAATTTATGTATTTAAACCGCAAGGCCTCTTATGGCACGGTGTACGCATTGGAGTCTTTAGAAGTGGTTTTAATTGCAGCTGCTTTTGATCAAGATGTCTCACTAGCTTTTATTGATGATGGCGTTTATCAAATTGTAAAGGGTCAAAATACTGATAGCATTGGCATGAAAAATTTTTCTAAAACCTTTCATGCTTTGGGCGATTATGACATTAACAAACTTTATGTATCTGCAGAATCTTTAAAAGAAAGAGGTTTGACAAAAGACGACATCATGCCTTTAGTGTATGAAGACGAAGATGATGATTGGGCGGAAAAACCATCGGTTAAAATCGTCCCGAACGCTGAACTAACAAAAATATTTTCTGAGCAAGACGTGTGTTTAAGTTTCTAAAGGAGATTCATTATGTTGCATATAGTAAACAAATCATCTTTCGAGCGTAATTCACTACAATCTTGTCTTGATATGATCGACAATACGAGTGTCATTTTATTAATTGAAGACGGTGTAATTAGTGCAGCGAATAACACGAATACATCGATGTTTGCGCAGCTTGCTACTAATGGCAGGGTTTATGCGTTACAAGGTGATGTTGAGGCACGAGGAATTTCATCAAACCTTGCTGATAATATTCAATTAGTGGATTATGCAGGTTTTGTTGATTTGGTTGAGGAGCATGGAACATCGGTTTCATGGGTTTAAATTATTGTAAAAATCTTTAATAATCCGTGTTATTAGCTTTGAGTTGTACTTGGTGTACTAGTTTCAAACCCAAATCTTAATTATTAAATTTTTTGAAATAATTGTTTTTTAAAAGAGTTGAAATTTCAACTTGTTATAAAGGAGTAAAAAAATGGCTGATATTTTAGGCGCAGAAGTAGATGAAGAAGGTTTCTTAATAAACCTTCAAGATTGGACAGAAGAGATTGCCATTGCAATGGCAAAAGCTGATGATATTGATTTATCTGGAGAGCATTGGGATGTGATTAATTTTTTACGTAATTACTTTGAAGAGTATCAAATTGCACCAGCAGTACGTGTATTAACCAAAGCAATTGGCAAACAATTCGGCAAGGAAAAGGGTAATTCCAAGTACTTGTATTCTTTATTCCCATACGGTCCAGGTAAGCAAGGTTGTCGTTTTGCAGGTTTACCAAAACCAACTGGTTGTATCTAATACTGACAACAAAAAATTTCCGATAAACGGCGCTACTTAAGTCTTGGGTCGTGCATTTTGTACTAACCTAAGATTAAAGCCTTGTCTATCAAGTTTTTTGAAACCAGTATGACCGAAGTGTTATTAAGTAAGCGCTTCCCAAATTATTTTGAATTTTTGAGAGTAGTATGTCCACAATAAGCATTATTTTTACCGCTTTGTTTTATATTTCGTTAGTGATATTTCTAATCGGAATGGCGAGAAAAATTATCCAATATTGGACCACGCCCGTACCTCTTAAAATTCCAACTGCACCAACCCCACTCACACAAACTGGTGTGGTTATGCGTATGGTACGCGAAGTTGTGTTGTTTGAAAGTTTGTTTCAAGCCAACAAGTGGACTTGGCTGTTTGGTTGGTTGTTTCATGTCGGTTTGTTGTTGGTATTAATGCGCCACTTGCGTTATTTTTGGCCAGGCGATTTGCCTGAGGTTTTTTTACTGATGCAGCCCTTTAAGTATGCTGCTTTTGCGATGGTGATTGGTTTAATTGGTTTGATAGGTCGGCGTATTTTTGTTGATCGCATTCGTTATATTTCAGCACCTTCTGATTATTTGATGTTAATTATATTTTTAATAATTGGTATCAGCGGCGTGGTGATGACCTTTACCAACAATCATACTGATGTACTTATGGTGAAAGAGTTTGCCTCGGGCTTGGTGACATTTAGTTGGTCAAATTTACCTACAGAAGTACATTTCTTGATACACTTATTTTTGGCATTAATAGTGCTAATGATATTTCCAATTTCAAAATTATTGCACGTGCCTGGTGTATTTTTTAGTCCAGCACGTAACCAAGTGGATGATTCGCGTAAAAAGCGCCATATTTCACCTTGGGCGCTTAAGCAAGAGCAAGAGCACGAAGTTAAATTAGAGCAAACGCTTGGTCAGGACTGAGGATACACATGGCACAAGAATTTGACATTCCAGTATTACCCACTTATTTAGAAATCCCTAAGGTTCAAAAAGATGCGATGAAAGGTGATGGACCTTTTAAAGCAAATACAGAGTTTCAAAATCCATTAGGCTTCCCTGGCGAGAAAGTTGACAATTGGCAAGCGGTTGCCGTTGAAAAAATGGGCGAACTTAAATCCAAATATCGCTCTGTTCAAGTTTTTTTAGATGCTTGTGTTAAGTGCGGTGCTTGCACTGATAAGTGTCACTATTTTTTAGGTTCAGCTGATCCAAAGAATATGCCAGTAGCGCGTCAAGATTTATTCAGAAGTGTGTATCGTCGTCATTTTACTTTTGCGGGTAAATATTTTCCTAAACTAGTCGGCGCTAAAGAGTTTGATGAGGAAATGTTGGATGATTGGTATAACTATTTTCACCAGTGTTCACAATGTCGTCGTTGTTCGGTATTTTGCCCATACGGTATTGATACCGCTGAGATTTCAATGGCTGCTCGTGAAGTATTAGATGCAGTTGGTGTTGGGCAAAAGTATTGTAATCAAATCTTAGGTAAAGCCATTACCATTGGTAATAATCTGGGTTTACCAGAACCTGCCTTGCGTGACACTTTGCTGGATTTAGAGGAAGAAATTGAAGAAGAAACTGGTATTGCCGTTAAATATCCACTAGACATTAAAGGTACTGAGGTTTTACTCGTTACTCCGTCAGCAGATTTTTTTGCTGAGCCGCATATTGATGGATTAATTGGTTATGGTAAAGTGTTTTATCAAGATGGCGTGAGTTGGACTATGAGTTCGTATGCTTCTGAGGGTGCAAATTTTGGTATGTTTATCGGCTCGTACGATGTTATGCGCAAAGCAGCATTGCGCATTCGTAAGGCCGCACTGGATTTAGAGGTGTCACGGGTAATGGTTGGCGAATGTGGGCATGCTTGGCGTGTGGCTTACAGTTTTTGGAATACCTTAACGGGTGTGGGTGCAGGCGCAACGGATGAGTTTGGTTTGAAACTGCAGAAGCAATTGGATTCTCGTTATCCACAGCCGCAACATATTATTGAATACACCCATGATTTGATTCAACGCGGTAAGTTAGAATTTGACAAATCTGCCAATGATGAGCGTACTGTAACTTTTCATGACTCTTGCAACGTGGCACGTGCAACGAATATGGGTGGCATTCCAAACGGGCAATTTATTTTACCACGTGAAGTGATCAAAGCGGTTTGCAACAATTATGTAGATATGGAACGTAACACCATTATGGAATCCACCTTTTGTTGTGGTGGCGGTGGCGGTTTGTTGACAGACGATTTGATGGAAATTCGTATTAAAGGCGCGATACCAAGAATGCAAGCCTTAAAAGCAGTAGAAAAATCTGATAGCGTGAACACTTTGGTAGCTATTTGTGCCATTTGTAAATCACAGTTCAGCAAAGTGTTGCCAAAATTTGATTTTGACCCCTATATGATTGTTAGTGCCCACCAGTTGGTGAGTGAAGCGATTATTATGAATAAACCACAAACCGATGGTTCACCAGCTGATACAGTTGCTGAAGCACTAACCGAATAAATAAGGAGATTTGACATGCAAAAGAATCCGTACGGACAAAATTACAAAAAGGACAACCATACCTTTAGAATGTTTAAAGACGAAGGCGATGAGCTAGGTTCGGTGCCTTGGAATCAAAAGATTTTTCAAAACGATACCAGCTATAAGTGCCCAACTTATATTGCACAAACACCACCTTGTCAAGGTTCATGTCCATCAGGGCATAATATTCGTGGTTGGTTAGATATTGTTCGCGGCATGGAAAAGCCGCCAGGCGATCTTTCATGGCAAGAGTATGCGTTTCAAAGATCAACGGACGCCAATCCATTTCCATCAGTTATGGGACGTGTTTGCCCTGCACCTTGTGAAGATGGTTGTAATCGTAATGAAGTGGAAGATACAATTGGCATTAATGCAGTTGAGCAGTTTATTGGCGACACCGCTAAAGAACAAGGTTATAAATTTGAAGTTAATGCAAAAGCCACGGGTAAAAAAGTGGCTGTGATTGGTGGCGGTTGCGGTGGCCTAGCAGCAGCATTGCAACTTCGCAAACAGGGTCATAGTGTGACTGTGTTTGAAAAATACGAGAAACTCGGCGGCATGATGATGTACGGTATTCCTGATTATCGGGTACCACGCGATGTTTTGCAGTATGAGATTGACCGAATTTTAGCAACCGGTATTGAAACCAAGATGAACACCAAAGTGGGTGTTGATATTACTATCGAACAATTAGAAAAAGACTATGATGCGGTGTTATTTGCGATTGGCGCAATGAGCGGTAGATCATTGCCAATTCCAGGTGGCGATGCGACTAATTGTGTCTCTGGTGTTGCTTTTTTAGAGGCTTATAATCAAGGTCGTTTAAAGCATATTACTGGCAAAGTGATTTGTATCGGCGGCGGTGATACGTCAATTGACGTGGTTTCAGTGGCGCGTCGTTTGGGTAATATTGAAAATGTTGCAACCAAAGACAGACCAGAAAGCATTATTTTTAATGATACGGCGCACGATGTGGTCGATACATCTAAGCGCCTAGGTGCAGAAGTGTTGTTAACGACTCGCTCTACGCTTGAAAATATGCCAGCAGCACAGGAAGAAATTGATGATGCAAATCGTGAAGGGGTTGAGATTCAAGGTCAGTTGCAACCCGTTGAAGTCGTTCAAGATAAAGATGGTCGCGCTACTGCACTACGTTTTCAGCGTTTGGAAGCAGATGGAAAAACTGTTATTGAAGGTTCTGAGTTTGATGTTGAATGTGAGCTAATTGTCCCAGCGATCGGACAATCGGTTGATAACGAAGGCATGGATGATTCATTTTTTAATGACCGTGGTTTTATTGATGCAGATAGAAACTACCAAGTACCAAATAAGCCAGGTTTTTTTGTTTGTGGCGATGTAGTGCGTCCACATTTATTAACCACAGCAATTGGTCAGGCAGGTATTGTGGCTGAGAGTATTGGTGATTATTTGTCAGGTAAAGACCAATCAGCACGCCCTAAGGTTGATGTACATTACTTTGATCTTATGGAAAAACTCAACGAGTGGGACCTTGCGCCATCTGGTGATTATGATTCAACTGGTGCGCCAGCTGAAGCAACAGACTCTGCAGACTATGCGGTTCATAACTTTGAAGACCGTTCATTTGCTTCAATCATTCCACATACAGAATTGTTTTTAGGTCATTTCGACCAAGAAGAGCGCAATAAGCGCAACCATGTGTTGGTTAATGTTGATAATGTATTAGGTAACTTTGAAGAGCGTTTAGTGGGCTATAGCGAAGAACAGGCGCAAAAAGAAGCTGCTCGTTGTATGTCATGTGGTTTGTGTTTTGAGTGTGACAACTGTGTGATGTATTGTCCGCAAGATGCGGTATTTAAAGTCAAAAAAGATCAATCAACATTGGGCCGTTATGTTGACACAGATTACAATAAATGTATTGGTTGTCATATTTGTGCCGATGTTTGTCCAACGGGTTATATTCAAATGGGGTTGGGTAGCGATTAATACTATTTAAAAAAACAAATTTGCGTTATTTGCCTAAAACCGTATATTTATACTGTCATTAGCCAAATGTCTTGTTTTATTGATTTTTGAGAAGTAGCAATTGTTTGTTTTTAAAGAGAAAAATATGATGCGTTTATGGGTTGTTTTTTTTAATTTGGTGATGTCGTTTGCCTTGTTTGCACATGGTGATAAGGACCATGTTAATTTGGGTGATGAAGCAAGATTGATTAAAGAATCAGGCAAAACTTATCATCAAAGCCTTTCGTTAATTCGCAAAATGCACCCTGAGTTTTTGAATCATAAGCGTGATAAAACCCTGCGAGAGGGAGTTCGAACTAAACAAAATTCACTGAAAGGCTGTGTCAATTGTCATGCCAATCAAGATAAAAATACCAGCCAGTATCATCCTGTTGATAAAAAAGATCAATTCTGCTCAACTTGCCATCAAAAAGTCAGCGTAAGTGTTGATTGTTTTGGCTGTCATCGTACAACACCCAGTCAAGCAACAATCAATCAACTAAACAAGCGAACTTTAGTTGTGACTTTGCCGTCAAATGCTGCGGTGCAAGCAAAACCAAGTGCCGTTATAATAGATAAGCAGAGGGCTGATTATGAGTAAAACACTAAATCGTCGAGACTTTATTAAAACCACTACTGCAACTACTGTGGGTGCAGTTGCCATTGCTAATGGTGTTACTTTAACCACTTTTGCTGCCAATGATAAGCCTGTTACTAACGCCAAGCGCTGGGGTTTGTTGATTGATACCAATAAACTCACAGAAGCAGATATTGATGGCATGGTTAATGCTTGTCAAAAAGAGCATGGTTGGGGTCATGAAAAACATTCAACTGGCGATCAAAAACCCACTTGGATTAAAAAACTTAAAGTACAGGATCGAGCGACTAAAAAAATCACCAATTTAGCACTAATGTGCCAGCATTGTGAACAACCTCCTTGTGTGGATGTCTGCCCAACTAACGCTTCGATGAAGCGTGAAGACGGTATCGTGTTAGTTGATAAGCATTTATGTATTGGTTGTCGCTATTGTATGATGGCGTGCCCGTATGATGCCCGGTCGTTTGTACACGAGGATTTAACCGACCAGCGCGAGCATATGCCGCGTGGCAAGGGTATGGTTGAATCTTGCACATTATGTGTACACAAGGTTGATAATGGCGAGCAACCTGCTTGTGTTGCTAGTGTTAATAGTGACGCGGTTATTTTTGGTGACTTGTATGATTCAAGTGGCAAACTTCACCAAACCCTAAAACAAGTTCAAAGCACACAAATCAGAGCAGACCTTAATCTGAATACAGGTGTGCGTTATAGTGGAATTTAGTGGCATTTAGCAAAGTTTAATAATAGTATTACTAATTTAGGCATTTTATGGATATTCGTTATCAACAAATTCAAGGCACAAGTTTAGGTTTTTACGCATTGGTTACAGGGTTAAGTGTGCTTATTCTAGCAGCACTCGCCAGCGCCTATTATATGGAATCTCATGGTCATTATGTTACTGGTATGAGCAATGCAATAGTTTGGGGGATGCCACATGTGTTTGCCTTGTTTTTAATTGTGGCAGCTTCAGGTGCGTTGAATGTGGCTTCAATTGCCTCGGTATTTGGTAAAAAAATATACAAGCCGTTATCGCGTCTGTCGGGATTGGTTGCACTGGCTTTGTTGGCAGGCGGTTTGATGATACTGGTGTTAGACTTAGGACGTCCTGATCGCTTGATTATAGCCATGACCGAATACAACTTTAAATCAATTTTTGCTTGGAATATTATTTTATACAATGGCTTTTTCTTGATTGTTGCGGTGTATTTATGGATGATGTTTGAGCATCGCATGAACAAATTTAGTTCGAAAGCAGGCTTGGTTGCTTTTTCATGGCGCTTGATTCTGACAACTGGTACGGGTTCTATTTTTGGTTTTTTGGTGGCACGTCAAGCTTATGATGCGGTTATTATGGCACCGATGTTTATTATTATGTCGTTTGCCTTTGGTTTAGCATTTTTTATTTTAGTTTTAATGGCAAGCTACCACTGGACTGACCGAGTATTAGGCGATAAATTAGTTAATCGTTTAGGCAATCTATTGGGCGTATTTGTGGCAGCAGTGATGTATTTTGTGGCTGTGTATCATTTAGGTAATTTATACTTGGCTGAAAACACGTCAGTTGAAAAATTTATTTTATTAAATGGCGGTGTTTATACCCATTTATTTTGGTATGGGCAAATCATTTTGGGTGGTTTGATTCCAATTATGCTTATTTACCATCCTGCACTCAGAGGAAATCGCTCTACACTCGGCATAGCCTCAATGTTGGTCTTAATTGGTGGCATTGTGCAATTGTACGTTATCATCATTGGTGGACAAGCATATCCATTAGAAATGTTCCCAGGTAAAGAGGTTTTGGAAGGTTATGGCGGTATTGCTAATTACACACCCTCACTACCTGAAATAACACTGGGTATTGGCGGTATTGCTGTGGCTTTAATTGCTGTGACTTTTTTGGTAAAATTTTTACCATTCTTACCTGAGAGTTTGGCGGATAAGTAAAAAACAAAAAACTCATTCTTAGTTGGTTTTTTTGTTTATAATTATGGACTGTTATTTTAATAAAAGAGAGAAATGAAAATGAAAAATCAAGTATTTGTAGTTGTTGCAGTTGCGAGTTTAAGTGTTTCTGCACATCAACTTAGTAATGAAAAAGGTCATAATACCAGTTGGGATTGGAACGGTCCAAGCCATACACATAGCGCTGTATCTAAGCCAGCACCAACACCTGTGCCAGCAGCACCTAAAAGTACTATTCAAGGTTTGAAAGGTTTAGACCGCATTGCTAAAGTTGGCGAGTGTTATGTCCCAGCTTATGTAGAGGCTCGTTGTGAGAATGATACGAAAAAAGTATTGGTTCAAGCAGCTTATGAAGAAACCCAAGTTGTTCCTGCGGTAACTAAACAAGTTGTGAGAAAAGTTATGGTTTCTCCAGCAAGGACAATTGAAGAATATGTTCCAGCATTGTATGAAAGTGTCACTAAAAGAGTGCTTGTTGAGGAGGCACATTCAGAGTGGAGAAAAGGTAATTCTACTTCTATTCAAAAAATAATTGATGGCGATACTTATTGTTTAGTGCAAGTTCCAGCACGTTACGAAACTAAAACCAACAAAGTGCTAAGAATACCAGCATCAACTAAGACTAAACAAGTTGATGCGGTTTTCAAAGACTATAAAGAGACTGTGATAGTAACACCAGAGACAACACGCGTCGTTAAATCACATCCTGCGGTTTATAAAACTGTTCAAGAATGTGTAGAAAAAGTTGCAGGTCGTTACGAGTGGCGTTCAATTTTATGTGAGCAAAACGCAACAACTTCAGTATTACGTTCATTTGAGAAAGCGTTGTCTGATCAAGGTCACTTATTATCTGCAAATGCAGATGGTATTATTGATGGCAAAACAACCTCAGCAATTAAAGCCTACCAGAAGTCCAAAGGCTTACCTGTTGATGGTTTAGTGAACATTGAAACGGTTAAATCTTTAGGTGTTAAGTACTAATTGCTTAAATTAATAAAATAAAAAAGGAGGCTTTCGTCTCCTTTTTTATTGCCTGTGTATTTTCTAAAAGTTTAAACGATTAGACTTGGTGCGCATTGTGTTTGAAGAAAATGAATATTCGCGCTGGTTCTGTTCACTTGACATAAAAAAACCAGCAAATATCAATGGTTACAGTTTCTTGTTAGATTGTGTTAAAACAAGACTGGTAAAATTCACAAAGTAAAATAGAAATAACAATCTAATCACTTAAACGTTGAATGCATCGTTAAATAAAATAGAGACCTTATGAACAGTTTTTATTTATCTGCCGCGCATAAATCTTCAGGAAAAACTGTTGTTAGTCTGGGGCTATGCGCAGCATTCAGACAACGGTCTCTAAACGTTCAACCTTTTAAAAAAGGCCCAGATTATATTGATCCTGTGTGGCTATCCCAGGCCAGCGGCAAGGCGTGCTACAACCTTGATTTTTACAATATGTCGCATGAAGAAATCAAGCATTTGTATAATCAATATGCAAATGCCAGTGATGTATCTGTTATTGAAGGCAATAAAGGTTTGTATGATGGAATGAGCGTGACTGGTGGCGATGCGAATGCTGATTTGGCAAAACTGCTTGATATTGCTGTTGTGTTAGTTGTTGATGCAACAGGCATTACTCGAGGTGTTGCGCCATTAGTAGCGGGTTATCACGCGTTTGATCAAGCACTCAATATTGCTGGCGTGATTTTAAATAAAGTGGCTGGTGAGCGTCATGAATCTAAGTTGATTCAAGCACTAGAGCACTATACCGATATGCCAGTGTTGGGTGCTATTCGTCGCTCTAAAGAGCTTATTATTGATGAACGGCACTTAGGGCTTATGCCAGTGAATGAAATGTCTGAATCGCAAGTGTTGATTCAAAAAGTCGCCAAACAAGTGGCTGACCAAGTTAATTTAGAGCAATTGTTAAGCCTAACACAAAAACCCAAGCAACCAATAACGCCAATAACATTTAACCATAAGGTGAAATCAATTAAGGTAGCTGTGGCTCAGGACAGTGCCTTTGGTTTTTATTATCAAGATGATGTAGATGCGTTTTTATCATTAGGGGTTGAGTTGGTCTATTTTAATACGCTAATAGATGCCAAATTGCCAGTAGCAGATGGGCTATTGATTGGCGGCGGTTTTCCAGAAATGCAATTAGTAGCTTTATCGGCTAACCAATCTTTATTAACAGATATTAAAACTCAAATACAGGCAGGGTTACCTACTTATGCAGAGTGTGGTGGATTGATGTATTTAAGCAGGAAAATTACCTATCAAGGGCAATCGCATGCAATGGTTGGCGTAATTGAGGCGGATACCTTAATGACAGAAAAACCAATTGGTAGAGGTTATGTACAATTAGCATCAACAGATGCACATCCTTGGAGTGAGGTGTCAGAGCGCATTTATGCCCATGAATTTCATTATTCTAAGCTGGAAAACCTTGACCTCAAAACCCATTATGCTTATCGGGTTTTACGTGGTGTTGGTGTGGATAATAAGCACGATGGTATTTTAGTCCATAACTTGTTAGCAACTTATTCACATCTTAGGAGTGTTGGCGGCAATCATTGGGTTGAGCAATTTGTTAACTTTATCAATAAAATTAAGCAGCAAAAATTATGATTACAATTACCAAACGTGCCGCTGAAGAAATTTCTCTTTCTACTCAAAACCCTGATGCGCAAGGGCTATTAATTCGTTTTGCCGTTGATCAAACGGATGAGGGCTTCCAATATCTAATGGGTTTTGATGAGCGTTCAGATAATGATATTCATTTAGAATCTAATGGCATTGAATACATTTTGGCTTATTCACAAAAGGACTTGCTTGAAGGCATGGTGGTAGATTTTGATGAGATTGATACTGAAAATGGTTACGGGTTTATTTTTATGAATCCCAATGACCCGAATTATCAACCGCCTGACGGCAGTGTCGCACCTAAGCGTCCTAACAACGCTTAATAAGAGCACTGCAATTGAGTAGTTGCTTGCCTGTTTGAGTATGCGTACTAATCAACGCTTGTCTTTGTTCGTTATTGCCGCTCAGTGCAATAGTCATATCTGCCTTAGCAACAGCACCTTTGCCTAATTCTGCCCATTCAATCAGTTGAATGTCACCAGTTTTTAGATAGTCGCGGATACCAATGTAGTCTAACTCTTCAGGGCTGCTTAGGCGATAACAATCAAAATGATGAATGTTAATATGTTCATTTTGATAACTTTCTACCAAAGAATAAGTGGGGCTTTTAACTCGTTCAAACCCAAAGGTTTGAATAAAGCCTCGAGCAAGTGTGGTTTTACCCGTACCTAAATCGCCTTGCAAATAAATCACCACCGTGTTGTTAATTTCTTTTACACATTGTGCCAATTGCTTTGAGAATTGTTTTGTCTCTTCCTCGTTTGCTAAAATTAAGTTCAAAATAATCGCCACATATAGAAACAAAATACACCTACTAGCAAAACCCCTTCAAAACGATTGATGGTGTGTTTTTTATTAAATTTGTAGGAGAATATAAATAACAGTATTGTGAGTAATAACATAACGGAATAATCTCTGTTGAGCACTTCTGGAGGCACAGTCGAAGGATGAACAAGCCCAGGGATAGCTAATACTGCAATGGTGTTAAATAGGTTTGAACCGATTATATTACCTACTACCATTGCATATTGTTTTTTTAAAACACTGCCAATAGCAACAGCCAACTCTGGCAGACTGGTGCCGAGTGCTATCACCGTTAAACCAATGATTAAATCGGATACATTAAAAAATTTTGCAATTTCTACCCCTCCATACACAATCAATTCTGCACTGAATATCAATAGTGCTAGACTGATAATTAGCATTATCCAAGTTTTGGCAATTTGGTTTTTAGCAACTGCTTGTTTTAGATCGTCAAATTCATGGTATTGTTTATTTTTAGCAATTTTGAAGGTATAGGCTAGAAACAAAATCAATAAGCTGACTAAAATCAGTCCGTCAATAACGCCAAGCCAGCCGTCAAGTAACAATAAACCAGCACAGAGTGTAGCAAACATTAAAAATACCCATTCTTTTTTAAGAACATCTTTAGGTACTTCAATCGGCATGATAATCGCACTAACGCCCAGCACTAATGCAATGTTAAAAATATTAGAGCCAATTGCATTCCCGATACTCAAACCTGTATTGCCAGAAATAGCGGCCAATCCTGATACTAACATTTCAGGTGCAGAAGTACCAAAACCAAAGATAAGCAGTCCGATAATTAATGGCGAAATTTTAAAGATATTGGCAATTTTTGCACCATTTCCAGTAAATTCATCAGCACTCCAAATTAAAAGTGTAAATCCTAATAACAAAGCAGTAATTGGTAGTAGAATGTCTATCATTTTTCCATTATAAAGTCATATGAGTGAAACAGAGTTTTTAATTGGTCGCAGTGGCCTGGATTTGCAAGATGATTTCTATCCTGATGATTTGCCAGAAGAGTGGCGTTTTGATTATTACGCCACTTTGTTTAAGGCACTGTCGCTTCCAATTGATACTGATGAAGACCTAGATCAGATTTTTGAAGAAATACAAGATTCAGAAGAGCAGTTTGAACTGATTTTATCAATCCAATACACACAGCTAATAGATGCCAAGCAATTGGTTGAATTGCTGGCGAGTGTGGAAGGTTATCGACAAAATTTTACTTTGTTTTGTGAAGTGAAAAAGCCGCCAAATCAAGCAATTATGGATTTATTGGCGGATTATCAAATCTGCTTTCAGTCGTCCAAAAGCCTTAAACTTGACTTGCGCGAGATTTTAGTTGCTGGACAATATTTGTCTTTTAATCAAAATCCAGTTTTGCATGTCTTTGAGGTTTGGGATGAAAAACAAATGCGCACTTATCTTGAGACAGTATCAAGCACAAAGTCCAAAATTGTTTTAATCTGTCAGTTTGCAGATGCTGAAACCCTCAACAAGATTCGCGTTATTGCTGAATTATTGGGTTATTGATAGCGTGGTTGTGTTTTGAATATTCTACTGACTCGAGCATTAACACAAGTTAAACCACTTGAGTCATTAGTGCTTGCAGCTGGGCATCAGGCATTGTTGTTTCCCAGTTTAAAAATTCAAAAATTAGCAAATACGGCGCAACAAGATAATTATGACGTGTTTATTTTTATCAGCGCTAATGCGGTTGAATATGGCATAGACGTGTTAACAGATTTACACCGCAAAACACAAAAAATTTTTGCTGTGGGCGCAACTACTGCAAAAAAACTTATAAATTATGGATTTGAAGTAACGGCTTTTCCATTGTCAAATGCTTCCAGCGAAGCATTATTAGCAATGAGTGAGGTACGCGGATTACGTGCTAAAGATATTTTAATTTTTAGAGGTAAGGGCGGCAGGGAAACTTTGAAGGAAACTTTGAATAAGCATAATATGGTTGAATATATTGAGGTTTATCAACGCGTTGAGTGCCCGGTCACGCCAAGCCATCAACATATATTAAAGCAATTTTTACAAAGTGATAGCGGCGTTATTATCATTACCAGTATTGAAAATTTGACAAATATGATGCTAATGTTCGAAAAAATCAATACTAAAACGTTGCAATTGATTAAAACTTACCCATTGGTGGTGCTGAGCGTGAGAATTAAAACCTACGCACAATCAATTGGGTTTGAGAAAATTGAAGTTGCTGCTAAAACCAATGATGTGGCACTGGTAAATGCTATTCAAAACTGTATAAGTCTAAAAGCACATAATCAAAGAGGTTGAATTAACCAATATTCAACGAGGTAAATACTTTTGTATTGTGGCTGATGTATTGATTGGTGGGCAAAATCTAGCGGATTTATTGTTATCTAATAAACTAGCTTATCGTTATAATAATGGCAAAAAACTAAGTTGGTGTGAATGGGATATTTAAGATGAAAAAGAGTATTTTATTATTGAGTTTGGTGTTTGGTTTGTTTGGTAGTGCATTTGCCAATCAGATTGACAATTTAAAACAAGGCTGTGATATTGGTAATGGTACAAGTTGTAGTATTCTTGGGCTTAGGTATAGCAAGGGTCAAGGGGTTAAACCAGATGATTTTAAAGCAGTAATGTACTGGCAAAAAGCCTGTGGCCTAGATAATGGCGTGGGTAGCTTTAATCTTGGGCTCACGTATGAATATGGTCAAGGGGTTAAACCAGATGATTTTAAAACAGTAATGTACTGGCAAAAAGCCTGTGGCCTAGAT
The DNA here is from genome assembly GCA_965206195.1 of Gammaproteobacteria bacterium. Classification (GTDB taxonomy): domain Bacteria; phylum Pseudomonadota; class Gammaproteobacteria; order PS1; family Pseudothioglobaceae; genus JAAOIF01. Next base: position 570,937 of record CBDBIZ010000011.1, on the reverse strand, counting down.
AATGGCGTGGGTAGCTTTAATCTTGGGCTTATGTATGAATATGGCCAAGGGGTTAGGTAGAGTGATGCTCAAGCTATGGAATACTTCGGTAAGGCTTGTGATTTAAAAAATCAATCAAGGGTGTAAGGGGTACGCTAGAATTAAGGGACAATAACGTCAAAGGCTCTATCCACAACATACATAACTATATAAAAATTATAGTTATGTTGCGCGCGTTGCTTGCTTTTCTTTCTGCTTGGCAATTTGTGTTTTATTCATTTCGTTTCTCTCTGGCGTTAGGCGAAAAAGCCCGTATAAAACGGGCTGATATGATGATTTGGTGGAGATGGCGGGAATTGAACCCGCGTCCGAAAACTTTCAAACAAGAAATCTACATGCTTAGCTTGGTCTATTGTAGTTAGCCGCCTACCACCCAACCATCAGGGATGTAAGTAGCGATTTCAGTTGGTTTTAACCGAATTATCCTGAAAAAATAATCCTAGCGAGTCTGTAATCGACCGCTATCCAAGAAACACAGACAACCTCAAGGGAGCGGCTAGCTATGCAGCTAGAGCGTAGTTGTTTTCGTTTGCAACTATCTTTTTAAAGTATATTTTTACGAGTTATCTTTATCCTCGGCATGCATCCTTGAGATCCAACTCCTCGTCGAAGCCGTGTCATCCCCAGAGGAGGAAATTTTACGCTTTGATGGTAATTTTTGCAAATTTTCTTTTACCGACCTGATAAACTTGTGTGCCTACTTTTGGTACTAAGTCTCTATCGGTGATTTTTTTACCTGCAATCTTAGCCCCACCTTGCTTAATCATCTGATAGGCGTTAGAGGTGCTGGGGCAAAGTTTCGCCTGTTTGAGCAGGTTGGCGATTTTAACGCCTTGGGAAAATTCAAATTCTGGCATGTCATCAGGGATTTGGTTTTTACTAAAGCGATTGATGAAGTTTTGTTGCGCTTGTTTTGCCGCCTTAGTGCTATGGAAGCGGGCGATAATTTCTTCTGCGAGGATGAACTTAATATCACGTGGATTTTTGCCATTGTCCATTTGTGTTTTTAAATCAGCAATGGCTGCTAAACTTTGAAAGCTCAGCAATTCAAAATAACGCCACATTAAATCATCAGAGATGGACATAATTTTGCCAAACATATCATCAGGTGTGTTATCAATACCGATGGCGTTGTTCAAGGATTTTGACATTTTTTGCACGCCGTCCAAACCCGCTAAAATTGGCATAGTGAGTATTACCTGCTGTTCTTTGCCTGCTTGTTTTTGTAATTCTCTGCCAACCAGTAAGTTAAATTTTTGATCAGTACCACCCAGCTCAACATCACTTTCAAGCACAACTGAATCATTGCCTTGAATTAAAGGGTATAAAAATTCATGTGTGGCTATTGCTTGTCCTGTTTTATAACGTTTAGAAAAATCATCACGCTCCAACATTCTAGCAACAGTTTGTTTGCTTGAGAGTTTAATAAATTCTATTGGTGTCATTTTATCCGTCCAAGTAGAATTAAATACTACTTTGGTTTTGTTCTTATCTAGGATTTTAAAAACTTGCCTAGTGTAACTTGTTGCGTTTTCTTGTACCTGAGCTCTTGAAAGTGGCGGTCGGGTTTTGCTCTTACCAGTTGGGTCACCAATCATGGCGGTAAAGTCGCCAATTAAAAATTGGATTTCATGCCCTAAGTCTTGCAGTTGTTTGAGTTTGTTAATTAGCACGGTATGTCCTAAATGCAAATCAGGTGCAGTTGGGTCAAATCCTGCTTTAATACGTAACGGTTTGTTTTTGGCTAATTTCTTTTTTAGTTCATCCAGTGGCAATATTTCATCCGTACCACGCTGAAATATAGCGAGTGTTTGTTCTATGTTCATATTTTATTGTCGAATATGTCCATCACCCAGAACAATATATTTTTGTGAGGTAAGCCCTTCTAATCCAACAGGTCCGCGTACGTGAAGTTTGTCGGTACTGATGCCAATTTCTGCCCCCAGCCCGTATTCAAAACCATCAGCAAAGGCGGTAGAGGCGTTAATCATTACTGAAGCTGAATCCACTTCGCTCATAAATCGCCTTGCTGATGTGCGGTTTTCACTAACGATAGCTTCAGTATGCTTTGAGCCGTGTTGTTCAATATGATCAATGGCTTCACTCATAGAATTGACGATGCGAATGGATAAAATAGCAGCTAAGTATTCGCTATCCCAATCTTGTTCAGTGGCAGCAATGATTTGATCGGACAGTTGTTGCGTTTGCGCGCAGCCTCTAAGTTCAACACCTTTAGCAATATATTTTGCCATGAGTTCAGGCAATATTCTGCCAGCCGCTGATGCGTGTACCAGCAAGGTTTCAGTGGCGTTACATACCCCATAACGACGGGTTTTGCCATTAAAGGCAATATCAATAGCTTTTTGGGTGTCAGCATCTTTGTCAATGTAAGTGTGACAAACGCCGTGCAAGTGTTTAATTACAGGCATTTTAGCGTTTTTACTAATGACTTCAATCAAGCCTTTGCCGCCACGAGGGATAATGGCATCGATATACTCGCTGGCTTGCACGAGTTCGGTAATTGCTCCTCTGTCGGTGGTATCAATCAGTTGTACGCAGTGTTCGTTAAGATTAGCATCAGCCAAACCTTGTTTGATGCAATTATAAAGCGCCAGATTAGAATGAATGGCTTCTGACCCGCCACGCAGAATCACGCCATTGCCTGATTTTAAACACAGTGCTGCTGCATCAATAGTAACGTTTGGACGAGATTCGTAAATAATCGCCATAACTCCAAGTGGCACACGCATTTTGCCAACTTGAATGCCACTTTCCTGATATTTTAAATCGGTAATTTCACCAATAGGGTCGCCCAAAGCCTTGATTTTCTCAAGGCTTTGAATAATGCTATCAATACGCGTATTGTCCAGCATTAATCTATCAAGCAAAGCCGCTTGTAGGTTATTATCCTTGCCATGAGAGATGTCTTTTTGGTTAGCTGTTAGAATTGCAATTCGATTTTTATCAATTTGCGTAGCGATGTTTGTTAGCGCGCTATTTTTTGCCTGAGTGGTTGCACTACGCAATGATTTTGCTGCAGTTTTTGCATTTTTACCCAGCGTATTGATTAAGTTTTTTATCGAAGCCATTGGTTTTTTCCCGCTAAATTGAGTAATAATATGCGTAATTCATCAGTCACATTGAGAATATCCATGCCTTTTATCGAGCGCTCAATACGTCCTAATGATAATAGTATTTTTTGTAAGTGTTGATAAGAATGGCGTTTTAATACATTAGTAATAATTATTTTTCTCTTTTGCCATACTCGATGATTTTGCAAGACGGCATCAATTGGTTTTATTTTTTGCAACTCAATTGACATGTCGATAATTGAGCTGATTTCTCGATACAATGAGTTGCTTAGTTGAATTTGCATTGTTGTATCAAAAGAAGGGGTAGTAAGCACTTCATAAATTTTCAATAGTTGATTGCTATCGCCTAGTAGTGCTGCATCAATCAAACCGTAAATGGTGTATTTGGATTGCTGGTTTGCTTGCTGCAAATAGGCTTGTGTGTCAATTTTTCCATCAGGATATGCCATTTTTAATTTTTGAATTTCCTGCATTGAAGCCAGCAAATTGCCCTGTGTACAAAAAGCAATACTTTGTGCAACTTCTGGATTGGGTGCTAGTTTTAATGCTGCCATGTGGTTGCTAATCCATCCTAGCAGGTGCTCATTTTGCACTTCCCAATGTTGAATAACTTGACCGTGCTGCTCAAGGGTTTTGAACCATTTGCTTTTTTGTTGACTAATATCGAGCTTGCCTGCGATAATAATCAAGATGACACCACCCGGCAACGAACTGGCGATTTGAGTAAGTGCTTTTGCACCTTTAACACCGATTTTTCCAGTAGTGAATCGGCATTCAATAATGCGTTTTGGTGAAAATAGTGACCCTGCTGAGATTTCAGCAATAATTTTATCCCAGTCAAACCCGCCATCTACCTCAAAACTTACTTTATCGTCAAAGCCTTGTGTTTTAGCAGCAGCTCTGATTTTTGTTAAACTTTGTTCGACCAATAAAAGTTCTGCACCAAACACACAATAAAGCGCACTGAGTTGTTTGATTAGTGTCGTGTCAAGTTGTTCAGGTTTAAGTTTCATTTCAGCAACCCTGTCGCAAGAACGTATCTAGCTTTTTAGCTGAGTCATAGATACTTTAGTTTTCTTAACAAGCGTTTAACTAAGGTAGCACGAAGCTCGTTATAATGCTCAGTGATTTGTAATCGATCAGCCTGGGTCTCAATGACTCTTTCAAGATTAACTCGCTGGATTAAATCCTCTGAAAATAGCAATTTCCCTTCTTTAAATACTTTAACTGGCACGCTAATACTCAACGTATAGCGTCTAATTTGACCAGCGGTATCAAATGAAGCGGTTTTTTGTTCTTGCAACTCATTGCCTATTTGGATGGTTAAAAATTTTGCAGCAGTAGGGTTGAAATGTTTTTCCAATTCAGTAGTAAAAGCGTTATGTTTAGTTGATATAACCGATGCATTTAACGGCGTGTTGTTCTCAGGTGTGTGAAAGCCGCAGCTACTTAATAAGGCAATAACTAAAATGAGGGGTAGAAAGTTAATTTTTGACATAGCTTACATGTATTTTTATTTATATTTAGGTGGGGATTATGACAGAATTTTAATTTATTTGTTGTCAAACTAGTGCTAATCTAAAAATATAAATTTACGGATGTTTTAGAGTCTTTGTTGGAATTGGGCTTGAAAAAAACACCATTAACCCATATATCCTTAGGTAATAGGGTATAGTTACTCTTTTATTTTTCACTTTTAAATAATTTTGCACTATGTTTAAGAATTTACTACTTTGGCTAGTTTTAGGCAGTGTTTTGACTTCAATTTTTAATCAATTTCAACTGGGTGAAAAAAGCAATGAAATAACCTATTCGCAGTTTATCCACAGCGTTAAACAAGGCGATGTTTCTAGTGTGAGTATTTCAGGTAGCAACATTAAAGGTATTGGTGCTGGTGGTCAAGCGTTTTCAACTTATAGCCCGGGCGATTTAGGTTTGATGGGCGATTTGCTCGACAACAGTGTGAATGTGGTTGCCAAGCCGCCTGAAAAAGAGGGTTTTTTCAAACAGCTGATTATTTCCTTGGCGCCGATTTTATTGTTGATTGGTGTAATTCTCTACACTATGAGAGGCGCAGGTGGGCCGATGGGTGGCAAAAATCCAATGAGTTTTGGTAGGTCTAAAGCACGTTTGATTACCAAAGATGAATCCAATGTCACTTTTAAAGACGTGGCTGGTGTTGAAGAGGCAAAAGAAGAAGTGATGGAATTGGTTGATTTTTTGTCTGATCCAGGAAAATTTACCAAAGTTGGTGGAAAAATTCCCAAAGGTGTTTTGATGGTTGGCCCTCCAGGTACAGGTAAAACCTTATTAGCAAAAGCAGTGGCAGGCGAGGCTGATGTGCCATTTTTCTTTATTTCTGGTTCAGATTTTGTTGAAATGTTTGTTGGTGTTGGTGCGTCTCGTGTGCGTGATATGTTTGAACAGGCCAAAAAAAGTGCGCCTTGCATTATTTTCATTGACGAAATTGACGCAGTGGGTCGCCAGCGTGGTGCTGGTATGGGTGGTGGTCATGATGAGCGCGAGCAAACGTTGAATCAAATGCTGGTTGAAATGGATGGTTTTGAAGGCAATGAAGGCATTATTGTGATAGCGGCAACCAATCGACCAGATGTGCTTGACCCAGCACTCTTGCGACCAGGGCGTTTTGACCGACAAGTAACTGTTGGCTTGCCTGATATTAATGGTCGCGATGCAATTTTAAAAGTACATATGAGCCAGCTACCCATTGCCAAGAATGTTCAATCGATTAATATTGCTAAAGGTACACCAGGTTTTTCAGGTGCTGATTTGGCTAATTTAGCAAATGAAGCTGCATTAATCGCTGCAGGAAAAGGCAAGAATTTGGTTGGCATGCAAGAATTTGAAAAAGCCAAAGACAAAATCATGATGGGCTCTGAGCGTAAAACTATGGCGATGGATGAAGCAGAAAAAGAAATGACTGCCTACCATGAAGCGGGGCATGCAATTGTTGGACGTTTGGTGCCTGAACACGACCCTGTGTATAAAGTGAGCATTATCCCTAGAGGCAGAGCACTTGGTGTGACTATGTTCTTACCTGAAAAAGATAGTTATAGCATTTCTAAGCGCAAACTTAATTCTCAAATTGCCTCGTTATTTGGCGGACGTATTGCCGAAGAGTTGATTTATGGTGTGAATAGCGTAACCACAGGCGCAAGCAATGATATTGAGCGTGCGAGTGAAATTGCACACAAGATGGTCAAACTTTGGGGTATGTCTGAGGTGATGGGTCCGTTGGCTTATGGCGAGGAAGAGGGCGAGGTGTTTTTAGGTCGTCAAGTAACAAAGCATAAGCACATCTCAGATAAAACTTTTAATTTAATTGATAGTGAAATTCGTAAAATTATCGATACAAATTATCAAATTGCTTACAAAATATTACAAGATAATAAAGATATTTTGCATGCGATGAGCAAGGCATTGGTCGAGTTTGAAACCATTGATAAAGACCAAATTGACGACTTAATGGAAAGAAAACCAATGCGTCAAGCAGCGGTTATTGTTGACTCTGATGTAGTTTCTACCGAACTAGGGTCTGGGATAAAAGCCCAAGATGGTACAAACAATTCAGATAACAAACCTTTGGGCGGCACTGAACAAATCGCCTAGGTTATAAAACTTGTTTTTTATACGTAGCAAACCTTGCTTTTAAGTATGAAAAATTCACTAATCATGGGGGTGTTAAATATCACCCCAGATTCGTTTTCAGACGGTGGCAAGCACTTTAATCTTGATAAGGCTATTAAAAGTGCTAAGCGTATGGTTAAGCAAGGTGCTAATATCATCGATATTGGCGGAGAGTCCACTCGTCCAGGCGCGCCAAACGTATCGTTAAAGCAAGAACTTAGCCGAGTGATACCAGTTATTAAAGCACTCAATTCGCAAATTGACACAACCCTTTCAATTGACACTTCTAAGCCTGAAATAATGGTGCAAGCAGTGGATGCTGGTGCTGGTTTAATTAATGATGTGAACGCTCTACAAGCGCATGGTGTTTTGCAAATAGCAGCCTCATTAGGTGCTGATGTTTGTTTGGTGCACAGGCAAGGCAACACTCAAACCATGCAAAATAACCCTACTTATACGGATGTGGTGGCAGAGATTAAAAGTTTTTTTGATAAACGTATTAATGCTTGTATTGATGCAGGTATCAATAGTAATAAAATTATGCTTGACCCTGGTTTTGGTTTTGGTAAGACATTAGCGCATAATTTAGAAATTCTGCGACGCTTTGGTGAATTTAAATCTTTTTCCTTACCGCTGGTCGCGGGTATTTCTCGTAAGAGTATGATTGGCACTATTCTTGATGATAGAAATGTTGATAACAGGCTAGTTGGCAGTGTTACAGCCGCTATAATAGCCATACAAAATGGCGCAAATATTGTGCGCGTACATGATGTGTTAGCGACCAAAGATGCACTGCGTGTATTACAATGCGTAACAAAAAATAATAAAGAGTAAAAATGGATAATTATTTTGGAACAGATGGCATACGTGGCAAAGTAGGGGTTGCGCCGATTACTGCTGATTTCTTCTTGAAATTAGGTTGGGCTGTGGGCTCGGTTTTGACGAAAAAATACCAAGATAGTAGCGTGGTGATTGGCAAAGACACCCGTGTTTCTGGCTATTTATTTGAGTCAGCATTAGAGGCAGGTTTTCTTTCAGCAGGTGTTGATGTTGGTTTGCTGGGTCCCATGCCAACCCCAGCGGTGGCGTATTTAACTCAAACTTATGGTGCCAGTGCAGGGGTGGTAATTAGTGCATCGCATAATCATTTTCAAGATAATGGGGTTAAGTTTTTTTGTGATAAGGGTTTTAAATTAAGCATCCAAGATCAATTAGATATTGAGAAAAAACTCACACACGATATGCTTAGCGTTGATAGTGAGAATATTGGAAAGGCTATTCGTCACGAACAATCTTTGGGTCGTTATATTGATTTTTGTAAATTGTCGTTTGATAAAGCTGTTAATTTGTCCAGTCTTAATATTGTGATTGATTGTGCGAATGGTGCTACTTATCATATTGCTGAGGATGTGTTTTCTGAGTTAGGCGCAACTGTCACCACAATTCATAATCAACCTGATGGGTTTAACATCAACCTAGGTTGTGGTGCTACTAATACTGAGCATTTGCAACAAGTGGTGGTTGAAAATAAAGCTGACTTAGGCATTGCTTTTGATGGTGATGGCGACCGTTTGATGATGATTGATGGCAATGGTAATTTGGTCGATGGCGATGAGTTGATTTTTATCATTGCCAAAGCTTGGAAGGCGCAACGCAGACTCACTAATAACACCGTTGTTGGTACCACAATGACTAATTTAGGTGTGCGCCGCGGTTATCGCGATTTGGGTATTGATTTTATTGAGGCTAAAATTGGCGACCGCTTTGTAATGGAGCAAATGCAATCTCATGGCGTGGTGTTAGGCGGTGAAGCTTCAGGGCATATTATTTGCCTTAATCAAACCACTTCGGGCGATGGTATTATTGCTGCATTGCAAGTATTAGAGGTGATTGTTAAAAGTGGAAAAACACTGAGTGAGTTAAAATCTGGCGTGAACAAATACCCTCAAGCATTAATTAATGTTAAAACTAACACAAAAATTGATTTAGCACATCGAGAATTGCAGCAAGCACAACTTGCAGTTGAAAAAAAATTAGGCAATGATAGTAGCGAGGGTAGGGTTTTAATTCGCGCCTCAGGCACTGAGCCATTGGTTCGAATAATGGTAGAGGCAAAAGATACTGATGTTGCCCAGCAAAGTGCGCTTAAACTATCTGCGGTAGTAAAAAAAATATCAAATTAGCAGCCTAAGGTGATGGCATTGTTATTATTTTATTCAAAATATCATCAAAGCCACCATTTGACATGACCAAAAAATGCCCTTGATTGACAGTGCTAAGATGTTTAACAATGTCCTTAACTGAATCAAATAACAAGGCTGACGGCGTGCTGGAAAATACAGCATCAATATCCCAATCAATATTATTGGGTCGTAGAATGAGTGCTTGGTTAGCGTCTTTGAGTGCCGCAACCAGACTTTGTTGGTGTACGCCTGATTTCATGGTGTTGGAGCGCAATTCTAAAATCGCAATAATATTATCATTATTAACGCTAGCCCGTAGACCACGTAGCGTGGTTTGAATAGCACTTGGATGATGAGCAAAGTCATCGTATAAAGTGATATTTGGTGTTTGGTGTTTGATTTCTAGGCGACGTTTCACCCCTTTAAAATCACCCAGTGCTTTGCAAGCTAGCCCAATATCTACGCCAGCGTGGTGCGCGCCGTAGATAGCACACAGTCCATTTTGCATATTATGCTCACCCAATAAATGCCAATTAACGCGATTAGTAGCATCAACATTAAAACAACTGCCTATATTGGTAATTGAGAGTTTTGCACTGGGTAATTTTTGGGTTTTAGACCACAGGCCTTGTGCGAGCATTGCATCAATATTTTGATTACCTTTTGGATAAATGATCAGTCCATTGTTGGGCATAGTGCGAATTAAGTGGTGAAATTGTTTTTGAATGTCTGACAGTGAATCAAAAATATCCGCGTGGTCAAATTCCAAATTGTTAATCACTAAAGTTTGAGGATGATAGTGTATAAACTTTGAGCGTTTGTCAAAAAATGCAGTATCGTATTCATCCGCTTCAATGATAAAAAAGTTTGAATCGGTAAGCCGTGATGAAGTGCCAAAATTCTCAGCCATACCCCCAATTAAAAAACTAGGGCTGTAGCCGCTAGATTCCAGTATCCACGCCAACATACTGGCTGTGGTGGTTTTGCCGTGTGTGCCACTAACAGCGAGCACCCATTTGTTGTGCAGCACGTTTTCACTCAGCCACTGTGCGCCTGAGGTATAGCGATATTGTTTGCCTAGAATTTCTTCTACGCAGGGATTACCACGCGACAAGGCGTTGCCAATAATAAACACATCTGCTGTGGGCAAATCTTTAACGAGATAGCCAAGTGTGTAATCAATATTTTGTTCACTTAATTGAGTGCTCATGGGCGGATACACGCCCTCATCCATACCAGTAATTTTATGTCCAAGTTGTTTAGCAATTAATGCCAGCGAACCCATAAAAGTACCAGCAATGCCCAGAATGTGGATATGCATTGGTATTTATTTGGCTTGAAAGTCCAACGCGGCAGAATTGATGCAATAACGCTGCTTGGTTGGTGCTGGACCATCTGGGAAAACGTGCCCAAGGTGGGCATCACAGTTGCTACATTTGACTTCAGTTCGAGTCATACCGTGAGTATTATCCTCAATTAAATTAACGCTATTAGCTTGTGCAATATCAGAAAAACTCGGCCAGCCAGTGCCAGAATCAAATTTGGCAGTTGATGAAAATAATACTTGCTGGCAACACACACAATGGTAATTACCGTTTTTACTATGCTTATAGTACTTGCTTGTAAAAGGCATCTCGGTGCCAGACTCTTGCGTGACTCTAAATTGTTCTGGGGTTAATTTATCTAAATCCATTCGTGTATTATATGGATATTTTGATCTTTATTGTCAACAACCATGAAAAAGTATTTAGTCGGCGGCGCAGTACGCGACCGTTTATTAGGCATTGCTGATGATAATACTGAGCGCGATTGGGTGGTGGTTGGCTCATCAATTGATGAGATGCTGGATTTGGGTTATCGTCAAGTGGGCAAGCAGTTTCCTGTGTTTTTGCACCCTGACACACAAGAAGAGTACGCCTTGGCTCGGCTCGAGCATAAGGTGGGTGCTGGGTATCAGGGGTTTGAATTCGATACCTCGTACGAGGTAACGCTTGAGCAAGATTTGTCACGGCGTGATTTGACCATCAATGCCATTGCCCAAGATGGTGGGGTATTAATTGACCCATTTAACGGACAATACGATTTAGAAAATGGTTTATTAAAACATGTATCTGATGCTTTTAGTGAAGACCCAGTGCGGGTATTGCGCGTGGCAAGGTTTGCAGCAAGGTTTCAGCATTTTGGTTTTAAGGTGGCACATATAACACATCGATTGATGAAAGCTATGGTAGTCTCAGGCGAGGTAGATGCACTTACTCCTGAGCGGGTTTTTAAAGAATTAGAAAAGTCTTTGTCTTATGATACACCATCGGCATTTTTTAAAGTTCTGTTGGCTTGTGGTGCTTATGCAAGAGTTTTTCCAATGTTGAAAAACCATATACACAAAGTACATGATAATGAATTTGATTTTTTAGACAAGTTGGATACAAATAGTTCAGTTATTAAGTTTTGTGTTTGGCTGCACGGTGAAAATACCCAAGCTATTTATCAGTTATGCCAGCACATTAGATGCCCTAAAGAATATCAACAACTTGCTATATTAACCAGTAAGTGGCACGTGTTTTGTGCGCAATTTGTGCAACAGAGTGCTGAGAATATATTGCAATTTTTTAATAAAACAGACGCACTCAGACGCAAACAGCGCTTTGTACAATTACTGACAATATTGGCTTTATTGGGTATTGATACGCAGCCGATGATACAACTGAAAAATCGCTTTGAGCAGATTGATATTGCTAATCTTGACAAAAATCATATTGTCTTTGAAATTCGCAGACAAAAATTATCAATCATTGACTTATTTCTCAATGCGACAAAGTGAATCAAACTTACAATATTGACAAGCATATTTACTTGGCAATACTGCCGCCTTGCCTTGTTGATAATCTGTACTGGCTTGTTCGAGTTGCTGTTGCCAGAGCTTGAGTTGGTCGTCCCATGTTTCGCAAGCGCGCTGCTGTTTGGCTTTATTGGGCAGTGAACCAGGGTTTTTTGCCAAGCCAACGTAATTTACCTGGTCTGTTGTAATTTGGATAAAGGCCACACCATGTGCTTGATGATTGGTGATATAAATTGGTAGTTGTGGCTCTTTAATTGGTCGTGCACACCAAGGATTGCTGGGGATATTACCAGTTTTATAATCGAAGATAATACGCTCGCCATTGTCTAATTTATCAACACGGTCAAGCCTAGTTTTGAAGCATAAGCCGGCGATATTTGCCTCAATGGCTTGCTCGGTTTCAACGACACTAAAGCCATCTCGTTGCTTTTCTATGGTGATAAACTGGTGCAACAATTGTGCTAGGCGGCTTTTTTCAACTTGAGTAAAACTAGATTGCAAATAGTGGCTTAACACTTGGTCGATGCAACCAGTAATCAAGGTATCAAGTTCGTTTTGAGGATAATTTATCAGTTGTTCGTGAGTGCGTAGCTGCTGGTAGATTTTTTCTAAAATTCGATGCACAATATCGCCTTGTTCGCTGCGACTCAAACCAATATGTGGTGCGTCAAAATGTTGGATATTTAACCGATGTGCAAAGCCTTTAAATGCACATGCCATTTGGTCTTTTAATACACTCACGCCCCCACTAATTTTAGTCTTCGTAAGTTGCTCGGCGCGCACGTCATCCAAGTTTTCCATAATCACAGGCTGGTACTGGTCTTTAGGCATATTGATTGCATCATCAAACGTAAATAAAGGCGAGGCTTGTTGCGCACTTTGAAAATGTGTTTTGGCATAACTACAAATCACTTTATTAGATAAGTTTATTAAGTTATTACGCGTGTTTTGCGCGTCTTGGTTAATCAATGAGAAATTACTGTGTGGAATTTGGTGTTGTACAGCAATATCAGTGGTAATAAAACGTGGAGAATTAAGGTTAGCTGGCAAGAAATCATCGTTCATACCCAGCACCCAAGCATTGTCAAAATACAAACCTTCAGCTTCTAGGCTGCCGAGTATTTGAATCGGCGTTTTGCTAGATTGTGCTTGAAATATGACTTGTGAGAGCCAATTTTTCAAAGCATTTAATGCCTTTAAAGCAGTAATTTTTGTACCGATTGGCATTAGTTGGTTTAGCCCTAAACTGCTTTGTTGGAATTTATTAAACACTTGGTATTCAGTGCTAGAAAGTCCTCTGTCGGTGGCAAACCCCCAATCTTGCAGATAGTTATTAAAATCCAGTAGCCATTTTTCATGACTTTGATGCGTGTTTGAAGTACGCGTTAACACTGTGTCAATTAAGCACTTTAACTGCGGCGTATTGAGTAAATATTGGTCAATTTTTTCCAATTCAAAATGCGTTTTTGATAACGACAAAACTCGATTAACCAGCATTGAGCGAGTACTACGTTCGATTTTAGCGCCCGCAATATAAGGCGAGGTAATCACGCTATTAAAGGTGTTGGTGTCAATATGGCGAGCCAATTGTTGCGAAAGTTGAAAAATATTCAACGCATGTTCAACCAATGGATACTGTACTAATGGTAAACCCAAGGAAATATTATAGGATTTTTGTCCAGTTTCAACCAGCGTGTCGTTAAACACCTGGTTAAAAATAGATTTAATTTGGTGATGCGTGTTGTTAAGTGTTGGACTAACAATAGCAATGTGTTTTTCAGGCTGTGCTTGGTGTAATTCCCTAGCCCATTTGGCAGCACTAAGAATTTCATCATCAGTGGTTTGAAAGCACAAATTATTGCTGTTCTGATTAGGCTGCTTAACGTCTAGTACTTGATAACCAATATGGTCAAATAAACGTGATTGCTCTGGGGTGAGGGTTTTGAAGCCATAAATGATAATGGGTGTGATATGAGTCGTGGCATTTATAATCAGCCCAGATAAATCATTAATATCTAACAGGGCGTTTTTAAGTTTGGTTTGTTGATATTTTTGCATCCAGTTAACAAATAATATGCAATTTGGGTTGTGTGATTGCAGCAGTTGCTCAGCATTGATTAGGTGTGCATGACAATAATTAATATTTTTAATCACTTCATCTAGCAGACGATTATCAGGTATTTGATTCAAATCGTTCATCACCTGAGAGATTAAAAATCTGGATTCAATTGTTGAAATAAAACGCTTTGAAGTATTCGCATAAAGGTTACGCCAAGTCTCTTGCAGATATTGTTGCCATGAGAAAATACTTGGTAGAATTGAGTTACCTTTTTGCAACGCCCAAGTTTTTTTAAATGCCAAAACTTGGCGATTGTTCGCTAAAACAATTTGTTCAGTAGCATTGAGTTGGTCAAGATTGGCGTTAATCCACATAACCAAAGAAGTTATTTAACCTAGCCCAGAGTGTATCTAGACCTTGTTTTTTTAGACTGGAGAATAATTCTACCTCAACATAAGCGTGTTGTTGTACATCGCGTTTTACTTTAAGCAAGGTATTGCTGGCAACACTTCTTTTGAGTTTATCAGCCTTGGTGAGTAATATTTGTGTGGGCAGGTTTATGCTCACACACCAATCCAGCATCATTTGGTCAAATGGGGTAAGTGGGCGACGCGCGTCCATTATCAAAACCGCGCCTGCCAGGCACTGGCGTTTTTGAAAATATTCACTCATATCAATATGCCACTGTTTTTTAATATGTATCGGCACTTTGGCATAGCCATAGCCAGGTAAATCAACTAGGCGACGATTTGCATCCAACTCAAAAAACACTAAGTGCTGTGTTCGCCCTGGTGTGTGCGAGACTTTGGCGAGTTTTTTTTGTTGCGTGAGTGTGTTAATAGTACTGGACTTTCCAGCGTTTGAGCGTCCTGCAAAAATTACCTCGTAGCCCTCATCTGCAGGACAGTTTTTTAGAGATGGGCATGAGAGTAAAAATTTTGCTTGGTGATAAATTTTATTCACAGGTAAAAAAATAAGTATAATCAATCGGTGATATACAATCATTATAATTTTAAAACTTAAATAGGAGATAGTAAAAAATGAAAAAAACACTATTAATAGCGATAGGATTGTTAACCATTGCCTCATTCTCAGTACAAGCAGATGGTAAGGCAGATTATGCAGCGTTAGGTTGTGGTGGTTGTCATGGCGCAGCTGGCATATCGGCTTCACCAATTTGGCCAAATCTTGCAGGACAAAAGGCGGCTTATACAGTTAAGCAGCTTAAAGATTTCCTATCAGGTGCGCGTAAAGACCCATCTATGAGTGCTATGGCTGTTTTATCCAAAGGTAAAGAGCAAGCAATTGCAGATTACTTAGCAGGTCTCTAAGTGTTTTTTGACATTAATAGTATCCCTTTAGCAGCCTTGATAGTTCATTAGTATTCTATTTGTAAAATATTAGAGCCTTTGCTTCGCAAAGGCTTATTTTTTTCTAAAATATAAACCCTTTAAGTATGAATAAATTACCTTTTATTTTTGCAACAGCAATGACTTTAACCTCAATTCAAACTTTTGCAGTAGGTGATGTTGTCAAAGGTCAAGCAAAAGCAGTCACTTGTATTGGTTGTCACGGCGTTAATGGTAACTCGGTCGTGCCCAGTTTTCCAAAATTGGCGGGTCAAAATGAAGGCTATTTATTAAAGCAGTTGCAGGATTTTAAATCGGGGGCTCGTATTGACGCCATTATGGCAGGTATTGTTACCTCGTTAAGTGATACAGACATGGCCAATTTGGCAGCTTACTATGCCGAGCAAACACCAGTTAATGTAGCGGCTCAAACTAGTGCTAGTATTGCTCTAGGTGAGAGTATTTATCGTGGTGGCAAGAAAAATCCCAGCGTTACTGCTTGTATTGCTTGTCATGGGCCGCAAGGAAAAGGTATCCCGTTAGCGGGATTTCCATCACTATTTGGACAGCACGCAGCTTATACAATTAAGCAACTTAAAGAATTTCGCCAGCATTCAATCAATCAACAAACGGGTGATAATCAACCCAGCAGAGCTAATGACTTTGAAGGGGTAATGATTAACTTTAGCAAAAGTCTGACCAATGCAGAGATTGATGCAGTAGCGCGCTATATTGCTGAACTACGTTAATTCTTTGGGTAAAACCAAAAGGCCAAGCAAAGTAAACGAGATTGCCTTGTTATTGTCTAATGTCTGATTACCTATGAAAATTCTTGCCTTCGAGGTATAATATTCACCTTTTTATTGAGTAGATAATCGAAATTATCATGAGAACTTCGTTAGCAACATTAGCAGGACTTAAAAGATCATTAACCGTTAAATTGCCGATTGAAACTTTCAAGCAAAAGACGGATAAAATTTTGCAAAAAATAGCCACGCAAGTAACCATCGACGGTTTTAGAAAAGGCAAGGTTCCGGTATCTATTTTGCGTCAGCAATTTGGTGACAGAGCAAACTCAGACGCGGTGAATGAGCTTGTGAACGAAACCTTGTCAGATGCTTTGGCAGAAGTAAAAGCAACACCTGCGTCACGTCCAGTCATTGTCACGGCAGACTCAAAAGACGACAATGATTTTTCTTACATAGTAGAATTTGAAGTGTACCCTGTGATTAAAGTGGCTGATTTTTCCAAGTTGAAAATCCAGCAAGCCACAGTTACAATTGATGAGGCAGACGAAGAAAAAACCTTAGAAGGTCTGATAGAGCAGTCAACCGAGTATAAACCAGTTGAGCGTAATTCTCAAATGGGCGACCAAGTAAGTGTTGATTTTCAAGGCTCGATTGATGGCGAGGCATTTCAAGGCAGCGAAGCAAAAGATTTTAAATTAGTGCTAGGAAAAGGTTCAATGATTAAAGGTTTTGAACAGGGCTTGATAGGTGCAAAATCTGGACAATCTTTAAGTTTGGATTTGACTTTCCCTAAAGACTATCATGCCAAGCAATTAGCAGCTAAGGCGGTTAATTTTGCAATAGTGGTAAATGAAGTCTGCACACCCGAAGCACCAAAATTAGACGCAAATTTTGCCAAGAAATTTGGCGAGAAAGATATGGATGCTTTGCAACAAAACATGAAAAAGCAAATGCGTGTTGAGGCTGATAATCGTATTGCCAATCAAAATAAAGAAGCGGTATTTGATGCCTTATTGATGGCGAATGATTTTGAAGTGCCGCAGGAAAGTATCGATCATGAAGCACAAAACTTATCACAAGATATGCAAGCGCGTATGCAGCAGCAAGGTATGCCAGAAAATAATAAATTATCTGCCTCTACTTTTAATGCCGAAGCCAAGCGCCGTGTACAGTTAGGTTTGTTGATTGCACAAATTGCCGATGACAATAAACTTAGCGCCAGTAAAGCGCAAGTGGATGAAAAGTTAGTACAAATGTCAAAAGACTATGGCAAAGACGCGCAACAAATGATAGACTATTACAATCAAGACCCCGCTAGACTCTCAAGTATTGAATTATTAGTGGTAGAAAAAATGGTGCAAGACGTAGTTTTAGAAAAAGCCAAAGTCAGTACAATAAGTAAAAAATTTAAGGAAGTAACACAACAAATACCAACATAAATGACTATACACAACCTCAATCAAGTGCCAATAGTAATAGAACAGTCCGCTAGGGGCGAGCGTGCTTACGATATTTATTCACGTCTTTTAAAAGAGCGTGTGGTTTTTTTGGTGGGTCCAGTAGAAGATTATATGGCGAATGTGATTGTTGCACAATTGTTATTTTTAGAATCTGAAAATCCTGATAAAGACATTCATTTATATATCAATTCACCAGGCGGGTCAGTATCTGCGGGTTTGGCAATTTATGATACTATGCAATTTATTAAGCCTGATATTTCTACCTTGTGCATTGGTCAGGCAGCGAGTATGGGCGCGTTGTTACTCACTGCTGGCACCAAAGGTAAACGCTTTGCCCTACCACATGCAAGATGTATGATTCATCAGCCGTTGGGCGGATTTTCTGGTCAGGCGAGCGATATTGATATTCACGCACAAGAGATTCTAAAGGTTAGAGACAAACTCAACCTTATTTTAAAAAACCATACCTCTCAAAGTATCAAAACCATTCAAAAAGATACTGATAGAGATAACTTTATGTCGGCCAAAGAGTCAGTTAAATACGGTTTGATTGACAAAGTACTTAAACAACGTTAGGAGTTTTTAACTAATGGAAGAAATTACCGAAGTGCTTCATTGTTCATTTTGTGGTAAATCCAAAGCCGATGTTGGGCGTTTGATTGCAGGTCCGAGTGTTTGTATTTGCAATGAATGTATTAAATCTTGCCATGACTTAATTGAAGAGCAAGTCTTAAAAGAAATTGGGGATGCCCATCAAGATTGGAATTACACTCCCCAAGAATTAACCGCTTTCTTAAATGAGTACGTGATTGGTCAAGACCATGCTAAAAAAGTTTTATCAGTTGCAGTTTATAATCACTATAAGCGCTTACAAAACGGCTATATTGCCAATGAAGTTGAGCTGGATAAATCCAATATTTTAATGATTGGGTCGACTGGTTCAGGCAAAACGCTACTTGCACAAACCTTGGCACGACTCTTAGATGTGCCGTTTACTGTGGCAGATGCTACCACGCTTACTGAGGCGGGTTATGTGGGTGACGATGTGGAAAATGTGATTAAAAATTTGTTGTCTAAATGTGATTTTGATGCCGATCGTGCAGAGCGTGGTATTATTTTTATTGATGAAATTGATAAAATCTCACGTCGCTCGGATTCACCTTCAATCACCCGTGATGTGTCTGGTGAAGGTGTGCAGCAAGCGATGTTAAAACTCATTGAGGGCACTGTTGCCTCAGTGCCACCTCAAGGTGGGCGCAAACACCCAAATCAAGAAACCATTGATGTAGATACCTCAAAAATTCTATTTATTTGTGGTGGGGCTTTTGATGGCTTAGATAAGATTATTGCTAGACGGGTTGAGAAATCCACCGGCATTGGTTTTGTGGCAGATGTTAAAGAGCAGAATAAAGAAAAAACGTTGAGTGATTTATTTGATTTAGTTGAACCAGAAGATTTAATTAAATATGGCTTAATTCCAGAATTGGTCGGACGTATGCCTGTACGAACCGCACTCAGTGAGTTGGATGAAGCCGCACTAATTGAGATTTTAATCAAACCTAAAAATTCAGTAGTTAAACAGTTTCAAGAGATATTTTTAATGGACGGAGTGAAGTTGATATTTAGAAAACCAGCACTATCAGCCATCGCCAAATTAGCGATTGAACGCAAAACAGGCGCACGTGGTTTGCGTTCTATTTTAGAAGATTTGTTATTAGATACTATGTTTGAATTGCCTTCATTGTCAGGGGTAAATGAGGTAGTGATTGATAAAGCTGTGGTTGAAAAGAAAAAAACACCATTAATTATGTACAAATCTAAACTAAAATCTAACAAACCTAGCCGCACTAAAAAGGCCAGTTAAACACCTTTCAATTGGAATTATTTGACACTCAAAAGCAAGCAGTTGGCCAAGGCGAAAAAACGCTATTAGTCAGCGTAGAATTGTCTAATAATCGTCACTTTGATAATGATATGAGTGAACTTGGCGAATTGGCGCACTCCTCAGACTTGCAAGTTGTTAAACACCTTAAAGTTGCGTGTAACTACGTAGTTGCTAAATATTTTATCGGCTCTGGTAAGGTTGATGAGTTGGCAGATTTGGTACAAACATTGGCACTAGAGTTAGTGATTTTCTCAACTGAATTATCTCCATCACAAGAGCGTAATTTAGAAAAAGCATTGTCGTGTCAAGTGATGGGTCGTAGTGGCTTAATTCTGGATATATTTTCTCTCAGGGCGCGTTCATTTGAAGGCAAACTACAGGTAGAATTGGCACAGCTTCGGCACTTGTCAACACGACTTGTTAGAGGTTGGACACACTTAGAGCGTCAAAAAGGTGGCATTGGCTTGAGAGGTCCAGGTGAGACGCAATTAGAAACCGATAAACGCTTGATTACCTCACGCATCAAACACATTACCAAACGCTTAGATAAAGTCCATAAACAGCGTAATTTAGGGCGTAAATCTCGCCTTAAAAATGAATTACCAATGATTGCTCTGGCAGGCTATACCAACGCTGGGAAATCAACTTTGTTTAACACCTTAACCCAGGCGCAAGTATTTGTCGATAAGCAATTATTTGCCACTTTGGACTCCACCATTCGGCAAGTGACTTTACCCACCTTTGGAAAGGCGGTGATTGCTGATACAGTAGGGTTTATTCAGAATTTACCACATGAATTAGTAGCAGCATTTAAATCCACTTTAGAAGAAACCCGACAAGCCAATGTATTATTACATGTGGTGGATGCTGCTGATGAGAGTTATTTGGAAAAAATTAACCAAGTGAGCGATATTATTACTGATATTAATGCAGATAAAATACCCAGTATTTTAGTAATGAATAAGATTGATTGTTTACAGAATTTTAAACCCAGAATGGATGTTGATAAAGCAGGTAGAATATATCGTGTATGGCTTTGCGCGCAAACTGGTGAAGGTGTTGATTTGCTTTATAAGGCGTTAGCACAGCAATTGAGCGGCATGATGAGGCGCGCTAAAATTCAACTGGATGTGAACAGTGCTTATGTGCGCAGTGAAATTCATAATATTGGACATATCCACAATGAACAAGTGGATGATTTTGGTCAGTGGGTACTTGAAATTGACGTTACTCAGCACTATTTATTTAAACTACTGAACAACAAAGGCACTAAATTGTTATGGGAACACAAGCCACAATAGAATTAATTGATTTAGCAATGCAAAATATACCTCTTTTGCCGTTGAAAGATGTGGTGGTTTTTCCACATACAGTTATGCCGTTGTTCGTGGGGAGAAAAACTTCCATCAATGCTATCACCCAAGCTATAAGCACCAATAAATACATATTTTTGTTGGCACAAAAGGATGACAAAGTTGAAACACCAAGCAATCAGGACTTGCACCGAGTGGGTACATTAGCGGCTATTTTACAAATGCTAAAACTTCCTGACGGCACGATTAAAGTATTAGTTGAGGGCGTGAAGCGCGCTAAGGTTGAAGCCTTTATTGAGGCTAATGGCTATAGCGAAGTAACATTGAGTGAGTTTCACTTAGAATCTAGTGAAAATGTAGAAATTAAGGCGATGATGCACTTGGCACTGAGTAGTTTTGAGACTTATATCTCGCTCAATAAGAAAATACCAGAAGAAGTATTTAAAGTCTTGCAAGAAATTGATGATGTAGAGCGTTTTAGCGATATTATTATTGCCAATTTAAATTTAAAAATTAGCGAAAAGCAGTCTTTACTAGAGGGTGAAAACGCTAAACAAAGGCTTGACAAGATATTAACTACTATTCAGGGTGAGATTGACGTTTTGGATACTGAGCGCAAAATTCAATCACGTGTGCGTAAGCAAATGGAGTCTAATCAGCGCGATTATTATTTGAATGAACAAATGAAGTCCATTCAAAAAGAGTTGGGTCAAGCTGAAGGTGAAAATGAAATCGAGGATTTGCAAGCCAGTATTACCAAAGCAAAAATGCCCAAGGTGGCTAAAGCCAAAGCACAAAGCGAGCTTAAAAAACTCTCTAGAATGTCATCAAATTCTTCAGATGCTTCAATAATTCGCACTTATATTGAAAATTTATGCGATGTTCCTTGGAAGAAAAAAACCATCATTAATAAAGATTTGCAAAAAGCACAAAAAATACTCAATGATGACCATTATGGCTTAAATAAAGTCAAGGAGCGTATTCTTGAACATCTAGCAGTACAAACTCGAGTTACACACAATAAGGCTAATATTTTATGTCTGGTTGGACCGCCTGGTGTGGGTAAAACCTCACTCGGCGAGTCAATTGCCAAAGCGGTCAATCGGAAATATGTGCGTATGGCATTGGGCGGTGTACGGGATGAAGCAGAAATTCGCGGTCATCGGCGTACTTATATCGGTGCCATGCCAGGCTCTATTGTGCAAAAAATGCAAAAGGTGAAAGTTAAAAACCCACTTTTTTTGTTGGATGAAATTGAAAAAATGGCATCTGATTATCGTGGCGACCCTTCATCAGCGATGCTTGAGGTGCTTGACCCTGAGCAAAACCACACCTTTAATGACCATTATTTAGAGGTGGATTATGACCTTTCTCAAGTGATGTTTGTGGCAACAGCCAACTCGCTTGATTTGCCACAGCCATTATTAGATCGTATGGAGATTATCGAATTAGCGGGCTATACTGAGGATGAAAAGGTGCAAATTGCCAAGCGTCATCTATTGACAAAAGCCATGCACAATAATGGCATTAAGCCCGGCGAGATTAACTTTAAAGACGATGCATTATTAGACATTATTCGTTATTACACGCGAGAGGCTGGTGTGCGCAGTTTGAATCGTACTATTAGTACCATTTGCCGCAAGGTGGTAAAAGAAGTTGTATTGAAAAAGCGCAAAAGTAAGGCAATTATTAATGCCAAGAGTTTAGAGAAATATCTGGGGGTGAAAAAATTCCGTTACGGTTTAGCAGAACAGCACAACCAAATCGGCGAAGTAACGGGTTTGGCTTGGACCGCAGTTGGTGGTGATTTGCTCACCATTGAAGCCACTGCTTACAAAGGCAAAGGCAAACTTAATTACACTGGTCAATTAGGCGATGTAATGCAAGAATCTATCCAGGCAGCAATGAGTGTGGTGCGTGCTCGAGTGCAAGACTTAAAGATTGATAGTAACTTTCACACAAAACTTGATATTCATATCCATGTGCCTGACGGTGCAACGCCGAAAGACGGCCCTAGTGCGGGTGCGGCGATGTGTACAGCATTAGTCTCGATATTGACAGGGCGTAAAGTCAAAGCTGATGTGGCGATGACTGGTGAAATCACCTTACGCGGCGAAGTCACCCCAATTGGTGGACTTAAAGAAAAAATGTTAGCAGCGTTGCGTGGCGGCATCAAAACCGTCATCATACCTGATGATAATGAACGTGAGTTATCTGAGGTGCCTGATAAAATCAAAGGCAAACTCAATGTAATTCAGGTTAAATGGATTGACGAAGTGCTTGATATTGCACTAGAGAAGCAAAAAACAAATTAACATTTTATCAGTTTGGCGTAGTAAAATCCGTCAAACTCATAGCAAGGTAGTTGTTGTTTGCCAATACTAACATTCATACCCCAGTCTGAATCAATTTCAATTTCGCTAGCGTTTGGATGAGTGGCTAAAAACTCAGCCATTTGCATCTCGTTTTCAGATTTTAAAACAGAGCAAGTAGCGTATAGTAAAATACCACCTGGTTTTAGCATCGTCCATAAATTGCTTAAAATTTGTTGTTGCAGTGCCACCAAAGTGCTAATATCTTTAGGTTTTCGAAGCAGTTTAATGTCAGGGTGGCGACGAATCACACCAGTAGCAGAACAAGGCGCATCGAGTAATATTTTGTCAAATAATTGTTCATTCCACCAGTCTTGTGTTTGTGCATTTCCTCGCAGCAAGTGTATATTTTTAATGGAAAATCGATTGATATTTTGCTTAACTTTTTCCAGCCGCTGAGCATTATTATCCAATGCAAAAATACTTGACGTGGGTGCAAGCTCGCTCAGGTGTGTGGTTTTCCCTCCAGGTGCACAGCAGGCATCTAAAATCGAGTCGGTGTTTTGTGGGTTGAGCAAATGTCCAGCCAACTGTGCTGAGCCATCTTGTATAAAACAACAACCTTGGTCAAAATCTGGCAATTCATTAACATTACTCGGCTTGTCCAAAATCCGTGCTTGTGGCGCAACACTAAGTGCTTTACTGCCAATATCTGGATTTAGATTGTACTTAGGATGAAGACGCAAAGTCATCGGTGCCTGAGTGTTGTTTGCCCTAAATATTTGTTCAAAATGTTTTGGATAATATTGTTTGATTTTTTTTAGCAACCAAGAGGGATGAGAATAATGTGTTTGTGTTTTTAATTTGTCTCTATCACGCTCAATTTGTCTGAGAATCGCATTGACCAATGCCTTTGCCCAAGGTTTTTTTAGTATATTTGCAACATCGACAGTTTCAAAAACACTGGCGTGAATAGCATTGTTGGTGTGCAAGATTTGATAAGCACCGAGTAACATTAAACAAATGAATATCAAGGTCAGCCTTCTTCAGTGAATGTTTAAGTCTCTGGGTCACAATATCGTTGAGCTGATGATAAAAGCGCAACGTGCCGAAACTAAGTGACTTAATCAACGGCGTGTCTTTTGTAATTGGGAACTCAAAACTAGAGAGTGATTTTTTTTCTAAAACAACCGAGCAAATTGCGCTGAGTGCAATTGCTCTTGGATTTTGCAAGGCACTTAAGATGTTTAGCGTAGTGTTTTTAATCTTTTTAATAAACGCTCAGCTGTTACGTAGCCAGGAACATGCACTCCATTAGGTAGAAAAATTGCAGGTGTGCCATTTACTCCAAGCTGTGAGGCGATTGCTAGCTGCTTAGCAACTGGATTATCACAAGCCTTAGAATTGGGCACAATGTTATTCTTTTTATATTCATCTATGGCTTTGACTCTATCATCAGCGCACCAAATTTTTTCCATTATTCCTTGTGCGGCTGGGTGTAATTGTGCCAACGGCGAGGCGAGATATTTAATAGTGATACCCAATTTGTTCATTTTTGGCACTTCAGTGTGTAATTTTCGACAAAATGGGCAGTCCACATCAGTGAAAGCATTAATTGCGTATTTTTCATTTTTGGCTTTAAAGATAATTTTGTCTTTGTCGTTAATACCATCCAGTAAGGATTTTTTGAGTTGGTTGATTTTTTTGCTAGTGGGCATTTTGCTTCTGGTGGTCAAATCAATGACATCACCTTGAATCACGTAGCGACCATCACTTGACACTAAAACCGATTCAATTGGCGAACGTAATAACACTTCATAAACCCCTTTAAAAGGTGTTTTACTGATGTCTTCGGCGTTAATTTTCCCAAAAAATGGCGCTAAATTTTTAATAATGTTGTCGCTATTGGCGATTGATTGTGTGCTGATAATAGCGAGGGCGAGCAGTATTTTTTTAAACATGGTTTTTATCAAAGTACTAGATGCTAAAATTATACGTCTTTATAATCAATGTAGTTGCAAAAATGATAGAATTTAAAATCAACCAACCAATGGTAAAAACGCAAACGCAAGTTGTTTTTGAGCCAGATTTAAAATTAAATACCGCGCACTTTGATGCTACATTACGCCTCAGGATTGGATTGGGTAAACAGCGGCTAAGCGGGAAAATACTCAAAAAACTAGCCATTACCATAGCCCAAAGTGCCAATCAGTTCAATATCAAAAGTCTATTTTTGCCAGTATTGGCAATCGATGATTTTGTGTTTATCGTAACTCAGGCAATGGCGAATAACGATTATCAAGTGCAAAAAATTGGCTTGCCTCCCAGTAATACCAACGCTTTGGAGCAAGTTAGCTTTAGTGAGGGTGGTCAAGATTCAATTGATAAAGCCTTGGCAGTGGTGAGCGGTATGGCATTAGCTCGTACGCTGGGCGATATGCCGTCGAATGTTTGCACGCCGAGTTATTTGGCTAATAGCGCAGAGTCTTTGGCGAGCGAATTTGCACTTGAGTGCGAAATTTTAGAAGAGCAAGATATGGATGCACTCGGTATGCATTCTTTGTTATCCGTTTCTAAAAGCTCGATTGAAATACCAAAACTCATTAGTTTGAGTTATCAAGGAAACGGTGATGCTAAGCCGATTGTATTGGTAGGCAAGGGCGTTACTTTTGATTCTGGCGGTATTTCACTAAAACCTGGTGCGGCAATGGATGAGATGAAATATGATATGTGTGGTGGTGCCTCAGTATTGGGCGTGATGCGTACAATTGCACAAATCAAGCCAAAAATTAATCTCACTGTGGTGGTGCCAGCGGTTGAAAATATGCCCGCTCATAACGCTTCCAAGCCAGGGGATGTGGTCAAAAGCATGTCAGGACAAACTATTGAGATTCTCAATACTGATGCTGAGGGGCGTTTGATTTTGTGTGATGCGCTGAGTTATGTGAAAAAATTTAATCCAGCAGTGGTGATTGATGTTGCCACTTTAACGGGCGCGATGATTATCGCCCTAGGCAAACACAACAGTGGGTTGATGAGTAATGACCAAGATTTAGCCCACGATATTATTGCGGCGTCAAAAACCGCACTTGATGGGGTTTGGCAGCTGCCTATTGATGAGGAATATGATGAGCAATTAAAATCTAATTTTGCTGATATGGCTAATATTGGTGGGCGTGAGGCGGGTAGTATTACCGCAGGTTGTTTTTTGGCAAGATTTACTCAAGATTACCGTTGGGCGCATTTGGATATTGCTGGCACAGCGTGGATTGGTGGTGATAAAAAAGGTGCAACGGGGCGACCAGTGCCTTTGTTAACACAATATATTTTGAATCAAGTTTAAGGGCGGCTGATTGTTGGTGTTTTTTAAGACTTAGAAGTGTATTCTTGCTCAAGCCAAACGCCTAAACCTTGGGCGCAAATTTCCAAATCAACTTCAAACAATTTGATTTGTCGTGCCTGTTCAAAGGTTACACCGTGGTCTTTGGCAATTTGTAGTAGATAATCCAGCAGTGCGGTTTTAATGGCTTGGTGGCGGTTATTTGCAGTTTTTAGTGTCTGCGCAATATCAGCAAATCCATCGATATGTTGCATCAGCATTTGAGCGGATTGTTGGGTAAATTTAATACGATTAAAGTGGGTTAAATACGCGTATTTTGGTTTGAGGCGCATGAGTTGGTTAATGGTGTTTTTCCAAGTCTCAGGATCAAACTGAATAGGTGTTGTTGGCGGAAAAATTAACTCACCGTATTGAGTGTCAAATTCGCGATAACTTACACCCAGTGTGTCGCCACCAAAAATACCTTGTGAAGCCTCATCCCAAATACATATATGGTGGCGCGCATGACCTGGGGTGTCAATAAACCTCAGTACTCGCCTGCCGAGCGTAATTTGCCCGCCGTCTTTGGCAATGATGATACGTGATTTAGATATTGGAATTAGATCGCCAAGATGTTGCTTAAAGAATAATTCACCGTACACTTGAGTAACGCCAGCACGTAGTTTTGATGGGTCAATCAGGTGCTTAGCACCATATTCGTGTACATAAACTTTAGCATTTGGCAGGTATTTAATCAGCTCACCTGCGCCACCTGCGTGGTCAAGATGAATATGGGTTAAGATGACAAAATCAACCTGTTCACGCGCGATATTTTTTGCATCTAACGTGGCAAGTAGTGTCGGCACTGAAAGGTGGCAACCACTATCAACAAAAGCCGCTTTGCCATTGTCTTCAATCAAGTACGCCGCTACAAAATTACTACGTAGATGCTGAGTATCAATACAGGTAACACTAGAATCTAGCGGGTGATAAATAGGATTCATAGTAGAATTTTACCAAATTTCAGTCATTAAAAAGCCGCTCAAATGAACGGCTTTTTAATGGTTATTCTTAATACCTAAAGCACTGTTTAGAAATCCCCCTGCGCGCCACCATTTTGAATGGCAGTAATCACACGCTGGACTTCAACGGCTTTTTTAAGCAAATGTTCTGGTAGAGGTTTGCCACCATAAATCATAACGTCCATATTTAGCGTGTAAAGCCATCTTTGTCCAGATTTATCTTCAATCAGTGCGATACGACAAGGCAAGTAGGCAGAGAACGCATCAGAATGATCAATCATAAGCATAGCGGTGCGTGGTGAACAATATTGGTAAATTTTTAAAAACCGTTGGTCTTTGCCAGTTTGTAATTTCACCATTTCCGAAAGTGGTAGCTTGCCTACATCACGAATGCCTTCAGCGGTGGCGATTGAGGTCATTGCCTCTTCTACATCTTCGTTAGATACATCATCAGCCACTTTGACACGTACAATAGATGCTAGAGCAATATCGCCAGTCTCAAGCAGGGTATTGGTCATTGGCATATAGGCCTTTTCCATAGCATCTGGATGCAGGGTTGGAGAAAGTACTTCGTTGATAATTTTGCCAGTGACACCATCGTATTTAAATTGTAACATGGCGCCGTAATAAACACTAATAATACCGATGACGATTAACACCCATTTGACTAAACTAACAATAGCACGCATATCTTACTCTCCATCATTAAAAATTAAAATAAGTTGAAATTTTAGCAGGTTAAAATTGCATAACAAGTACATCAGTATATGTTAATTTTCTAATGTATTTATATCACTCTTAAGCCATTAAAGACAATATTGGTTAAACTTACCACACCCACAACTTTTCCACTATCTAACACTGGGCAACGTGATAGGTTTAGACGTGTGAGCAGCCTTGCGCAATAACGAATATCCATATCAGGGTGTACGGAAATCACTGGTTTGTTCATAACTTCATACACGTTGACACGGTCCAAGGCGCGGTCTTTGGCAATTACTTTTGAGGCGATGTCAGCAATTAATACTACCCCATATTCATCATGGTCATGAGATTTATCAACCAACAGCATTTTGGTTTTTTTGTACTTCATGTCGTTTAATGCGTTTTCTACGGTGCATTTGCTACTGACAATGTCAACTTGCGTCCACATAACTTGTTTGACCAAAATTGGCATTTGTGCATTGTTTATCATATTTTTTCCTCCACGGTGGTTTCTAGTGCTTGTATTTGATGCATTACGCCGAGTGCATCTTCTACATCAATTTGAAAGGCAATACCTTCGTCGGCTTTGGCTTCAAAATCTCCTGCTTGGGCAACACTCTCTAAGATAGGTCTAGAGAGGTGTTGTTCTACGAGTAATAATAAGACATCTCTTGGGGTTTCAATGTTGAGCCCTAAAAATGTTTTATTGTGTTCAAGGCCTTCGCCTCTGGCTTGTGAGATAATGGTCGATCCTGTTGCTCCTTGCACTCTTGCGGCTTCAAGGATGGCATTGGTTTTGTCGCTATCAACAAAGGCAATAATGAGTTTAAAGTGCATATTTTCTCCTATTTTTTATGATTAAAAAGTTGACTCAATTGTACATAAGCCATCACGCTTATAATTGGGAAAAGTGAGGCAAAAGCAATCAGACCAAAGCCGTCAATTAAAGGACTTCTACCTTCAATAGTACTGGCAAGTCCTAAACCTAATGCAGCCACCAGAGGCACAGCAACGGTTGAAGTAGTTACACCGCCTGAGTCATAAGCCAGTGCAATAATATTTTTTGGTGCAAAATAAGTTTGTATCACTACCACTAGGTAACCAGCCATAATAAAATAATGTAGAGGCATGCCTGTCACAATACGAAAACTGCCTAGCGAAATACCAATCGCTACGCCAATCGCCACAGTAATTCTAAGTGGCCACGCTTTGATAAATCCGCCCGATACTTGGTTTGCCTTGATGGCTACTGCTAAGAGTGAAGGCTCGGCAATAGTAGTGGCAAAACCGATACAAGCGGCAAAAATATAAATCCAATAATAATGCCCCCAACCTGGGTTATCACTACCAATAAAATCAACAGAAGTCAGTTGATTAGCCATGAGTTTTCCCAGTGGAAAAAAGGCTTTTTCTAAACCGACAATAAACAAAGTAAGACCAACCCACACCATGATAAAACCAATGATAATTTTGTTTAAATTCGGTATTTTTTGCCTTAGAATAAATATTTGAAAGCCGAATAATATAAATGCAATGGGCATTATATCCCAAAACATCTTGATTAAAACGGTGGTAAAAGTCATTGCAAAATACCAAAAAACATAACAGCAATAATAGGCAATAACGCCGCTAAGGCAATCATACCAAAACCATCAGTCAAAGGGTTACGCCCACGAATACTACTGGATAATCCAACACCAAGTGCGGTTAGCAGTGGCACGGTAATTGTGCTAGTAGTCACGCCGCCTGAATCATAAGCAACACCAATAATAAAATTAGGGGCAAAAAACGTGGTGGTGATGACCAATAAGTAACCGCCAATAATTAAAGTTTGTATCGGCCAGCCTTTTAAAATTCTTAATACGCCTATCATTACCGAAAGTCCTACTGATAGGGCCACGCTCAGTCGTAGTGTTCGAGCATAATTGATTTGTTCTAGGTTATTAATAATGCCCCCCGTATGGGCAATTTCTGCTGCTTCGTTAGCTACAGCAATAAGTGCTGGCTCTGCTATGGTAGTGCCAAACCCAAGTGCAAAAGCGAACACCAGTAGCCAAAAAATTGAGCCTTTTTTTACAAAACTGTACGCCAAGGTTTCGCCAATTGGGAAAAGACCCAATTTAAGTCCATGAATAAACAGTGTTAGTCCAACCAACACAAGGCTAGTGCCTATGAGAATAGCGCCTAAGTCAGGGATATTTTGTTGCAAAACAACAATTTGGAAAAAACCAATTACCAACGCAATGGGGGTTAAATCTTTAGCACTATCTATTAGACTGATAATAAATCGTTGAAGTATTTTTTTCATAATTCTCTCAATTATAATGGTTACTATGAATAGTATTGTATTGGTTAATGGCAAAAAACGAACTTTAATTAGTACGTTTGATCGATTGGTGCAATTTGGTGATGGTGTGTTCGAAACTTGCGTGTTTAACCAAGGCGGCATTTTGTTTTGGTCCTTGCATTTTGCACGCTTAGAAAATGGGCGTACACAATTAAAAATCAATGCGGTTAGCAATAAACAATGGTTGAAAGATATTGCCAAAGCCGTTTCGATGGCTAACACGAGCAACGCAGTGGTGAAAATTATTTTGTCACGTGGTGAGAGTTTGCGTGGCTATGGGTTTAACAAAAATATTAAGCCAACTCGTATCGTGATAGTATCTGCTATGGCTAAAAAGACGTTGGACAAATATCGATTAACAACTTGTAATAGTGGCTATGTATCCAATCAGTTGTTGGCCAATATTAAGCATTGTAATCGATTAGAGCAAATATTGGCTAGAGCTGATATGTCGAGTGATGAATGCTTAATGTTAGATGCAAACAACCATGTGATTTCTACCACACAGAGCAATATTTTCATTATTCAAGGCAATGAATTATTAACCCCATCTTTGGCCATGTGTGGCATTCAGGGTACGCGCCGAGCGTTGGTATTAGAAATAGCAAAGACACTGGGCTTAGCGGTTAGTAGCAGAGCATTGTCGGTGCAAGATTTGCTTGATGCAGATGAAGTATTCATCACCAATAGTGTGATTGGCATTCAGTCGGTGAGTAAAATCAATCAACAAACATTTACCACATACCTCATGACTGATAAGATTCGTCGAGCTTTTTTAAAATTGCAAACATCGCCCGAGCACACTCAAGTGCTTAAATTGAAGCACCGTTTTGTAGGGCTAAAATCAAAAAAAATGTGGCTGGTTATTTTGTTATTTTTGTTTACTGGTTGGTTTTATTATTTGAAAGATGTCAATGCAAAACAATCTAGCATTTATCAACTTCCTGCTGGGGCAACTATTCATACCGTAGCGGATGATTTGCAAACATTAGGACAGGTTTATTTTGCAAAATATGTTGTGATATTAGCTAAGTTGTTAAATATTGAGTCGAAATTAAAGCATGGTTATTACCAAATTACGCCTGGTATGAGTGTTGCAAAGTTGTTAAATAATTTTGCCACAGCCAAGGTTGCCACTACAAAAATCACGCTTATTGAGGGTCAAACTATTCGCCATTATTATCAACAATTACGTCAAAGTTCGGCGTTAACATCTAATGGTGATTTTGCTCAAACACTGCAATTAACTGGCGTACAGCCGCCTTATGAAGGGTATTTTTGGGCGGATACTTATCAAGTGAGTGTTGGCGATAGCGTGCTTAGTGTGCTAAAAAGAGCCTATCGTATTATGCAATACAAACTCAGACTTGCTTGGCAAGGTAGAGCTAAAAATTTAGCATTAAAAAGTGCTGATGAGGCGTTAATATTGGCTTCGTTGATTGAAAAAGAAACCGCGTACGACCAAGAAAAATCACAAATTGCGGGGGTGTTTATGCGTCGTTTGCAAAAAGGCATGCGCCTGCAAGCCGACTCCACAGTTGTGTACGCTTTGGGTGAACAATATCGCGGCTCATTAAGTAGGCAAGATTTAAAATTTGACAGCCCTTATAACACTTATAGGTATCAAGGATTACCACCGAGCCCAATCGCCTCAGTGAGTGAGGCCTCGTTAATTGCCGCTATGCATCCAAAAGCTGGCGAGAGTCTGTACTTTGTCGCTAAAAAAGACGGCACCCACGCGTTTGCAAAAACTTATCAACAACACCGACTTAACATCAAAAAGTATCTAAAATAAATTCCATGAAAAAAGGAAAATTTATCACCATTGATGGCGTTGAAGGTGCGGGAAAGAGTACTCAAATTGACTTTATCGTTGAGTATTTAACGGCAAAAAACATATCAGTCGTTTTAACGCGTGAGCCAGGCGGCACTGAACTGGGTGAAAAAATCAGAGAATTACTACTCAGCACCCAAACTGAGTCAATGCACAATGACACCGAATTGTTATTGATGTTTGCCGCTAGAAATGAGCACATTCACCACAAAATCCTACCTGCTTTAGCGCAAGGGAAATGGGTGCTGAGTGATAGATTTAGCGATGCTTCGTATGCGTATCAAGGTGGTGGTCGGGGCTTGGACAACGCGCGTATTGCCCAGTTGGAACGTTGGACATTGCAAGATTTTGCACCCGACATGACACTACTGCTTGATGTCAGTATCCAAAAAGGACTATCAAGAGTAGCATCTAGAGGTAAAAAAGACCGCATTGAGCAAGAAGACCTAGATTTTTTTGATCGTGTACGCAAAGCTTATATTGCACGTGTCAAGCAGTATCCTAGGCGGATTAAACTGATTGATGGATCAAAAACTCAAGCGCATACTTCCAAGCAAATTCAAGCTGTGTTGGATAATTTATGATTTTTGAAAAGCAACAATACCAACAAGACTGTATCAACAATATCATTACTGTTTTGAATAATGTGGATTTTGACAACAATGATTTTAGTTCGCTTTTTGAAAATCTAAAATCGTTATCAAAAAAACACTATTACAGTCAATTTAAAGTCAACAATGACAAACGCTTAGATGTTGTAATGGAAACTGGCACAGGCAAGACTTTTACTTACTTACAAGCCATTTTTGAGTTACACAAAAAATTTAATCAAACAAAATTCATTATTGTTCTACCACGTAGCGCTATTAAATTAGGCGTTATTCAAAATATTAAACTGACGGCTGAGTATTTTTTTAATGAATATGGTAAACACTTAAACACTATCAATTATCCAGAGGACGGTTTAAGCAGTATTCAGCAAAACTTTATCCACTCTAATGAATTATCAATCTTAATAACAACCAATAGTGCTTTTAATTCAGGCAAAAACAATATCAATAAAAAATTTGAAGGGTTGTTTCAATTTGGCTCAATTTGGCAAGGAATCTCTTCTAAAAACCCTATTGTTATCATTGATGAGCCGCATTTGCTAAAAGGCAGTGAAACCACGAAAGGTCTAGATAAATTAAAAAACTCATTATTTATTCGTTTTGGTGCAACCTATCCAGATGCCAAAAAAGACAAACAACATCAACTATCAAATGTGGTTTATATGCTCGATAGCGTATCGGCGTTTAACCAATATTTGGTCAAGAAAATTGGTGTTAGTACCATTTTTGCCCGTAGTGAAATTAGCAATATTAACATTAGCAATATCAAAGCCAAGCACAGTTTTGATGTGGCTTATAATGTTAATGAACAATTACACAAAACCAAAATCAGGGTCAAAGAAGATTTTGGTTTAAGAACTGGACTACCCGATTATCAGGGTTTTGTCGTGGTTAAGGTCAATGCTAAAAAAATATTTTTAAACAAAGGCAGTCAAGAAAAAACGATAGAGCTCAAAGAGCAAAAATATCAGCTTTCTGAATTGGAAATCAGGCAGATGATAGTTAGAGCCATTGAATTACACTTTGAGAAGGAACAAGCACTTTTTGAGAAAAATATTAAAGCTTTAGCGTTATTTTTTATTCCCAGTATTGATGATTTTAGAGGTGGCAATCCACTGATAAAAAATATTTTTGAGCGAGAGTACAAAATAATTCGTGATAAGTTTTATCAAGCAAGTGATAATCCAAAATACCAACAATATTTAGATAAAGATTATAAAGGTGGAGAACTGCAAGTCGCACAAGGGTATTTTTCGGGCGATAGGGGCACGCTCGATAAAAAAGAAAGTGATGGTGTTAATATTATTCTCAATGAGAAAGAAAAACTACTTTCTTTTGATACCCCGTTGCGTTTTGTTTTTTCGGTATGGGCACTGCAAGAAGGCTGGGATAATCCTAATATTTTTACCATTTGTAAACTATCCAGCACCAACAAAGAAGCCTCACGTAGGCAACAAGTTGGCAGAGGTCTTAGGATTGCACTGAATCAATCAGGAAAACGACTGACTTATCATTATTTGAGGGAAAATCAAAATAAATTTTTTGATATCAATACCCTTGATATGGTGGTTTCAGGACAGGAACAAGACTTTATTCATCAAATTCAAAATGAAATTATACAAAGCAGTTTTACTATTTCAGGCGACACAATTAGCGTTGAGCAATTGTGTGATAAAAATTTAAGCAATAGGGAGGCTAGCCACTTGCTGGATGTTTTAGAAGAAAATGAAGTTATTACTTACAATGAAGCAGAAGAAAACTACCAATTGCAAGGTTCAATATTAGATTTTTTAAGCAGTGATTTAGCAATTTTTTCAAATAAAAAAATTACCAATGAACGCCTAGTAGAAATTAAGGCAATATTTGCCAGCAATCACAAAATTGGGGTTGAAAATAACAACAAAAAATCTGAAAAAATCAAAATCAAGCAACAACACTGGAAACACTTTCAACAACTTTGGGAGGCAATCAATAAAAAATCTACCATTGTCTATCAAAATATTGAACAACAAAATTTGATCAACATCATTGCCAAAAAGTTTAATGCAGAAATCATCGATGCTGAGACAATTAGAATCACCAAAGAAATTTATGATGCAGCCAGTAATCGTGTTGAATTTGTTTCAGAAATGACTCAAGCAGGGCAAGGGTATTTTAATCAACAAGGGCTTAATCAGTTTATTACTCAATTCACCAAAGATGAAAACTTGCCACTTGATTTTGTATTAAAGTTGTTTGACAAGCTGAATATGCAGCAGTTTTACAACAGTCCTAAAAAAGCCAAAAATCTTCTTAAAACGCTGATTAAGGACAATATTCATGGCAGTATTTTAAGTAGCGTTGGCTATGCGTTTAACCAAACCAATATTTACCCCAACGAGTTGCAAGATAAAAATGGCAATCAAGTGCAAGAAATTACCCATACTAAATTAGGCAAGTTTTTGTCAGATGCAATGCCAAAAGATGAATTTTTATATGACCGTGTTATTTATGATTCTAAGATTGAAGAAGAAAGTATTATTAACGACCCAAGCTGTACTGACCAGCAACAAATTACCGTTTTTGCCAAGCTGCCAAAAATTAACATTCCCACGCCTTATAAAACCTACAACCCTGATTTTGCTTATCTAATAGAAAAACAAGATGGCAGGCAATTATTTTTAGTGGTGGAAAC
Source organism: Gammaproteobacteria bacterium (assembly GCA_965206195.1). Lineage (GTDB taxonomy): Bacteria > Pseudomonadota > Gammaproteobacteria > PS1 > Pseudothioglobaceae > JAAOIF01. Next base: position 535,497 of record CBDBIZ010000011.1, on the reverse strand, counting down.
CAAAGGTTATAAATACCATGGTGAGATTGATGAAAATGAGCAACAAAAGATAGAATACGCCAAAGTATTTTTTCAAGCCTTGCAAGCAGAATTACCCAGTTGTGAGATAAAATACCAAACTAGAATTAACGCTCAAAGTTTGAGTGATTTATTACCAAGCACCGAACAATGCCAGTAGAAGTTAAACCACAATTATTCAGTTGGGCAATACAACGCTCCATGAAAAGCATGGATGATTTGGTGCGCAAATTCCCTTCATTGCCAAAATGGCAAAACCAAACTAAAAACCCAACATTCAAGCAATTAGAGAATTTTGCTCATGCAACTTTTACACCAATTGGCATGTTATTTTTGCCAAACCTACCTGATGAAATTTTGCCCATCAATGATTTTCGCACCTTCTCTGATGAGGGCTCTATGCGTCCTAGCGCCAATTTATTGGATGCTATTTACGCCTGCCAGCAGAGACAAGCGTGGTATCAAGATTATTGCAAACAACAAGATATTCAGCCTGCGTCCATTGTTGGCAAATATACAATTGATGACAACCCAAAAGTAGTTGCCAAAGAAATCAATGATTATTTTGGATTTGATGGTGCGTTTACTAATTGGCAAGAGGCATTATCCAAACGCACTGAACTGATTGAACAAAAAGGGGTTTTAGTCATGTCTAGTGGCATTGCTTTGGGCAATACACACCGTCCTCTAGATTTGAAGGAAATGCGGGGTTTTGCTTTGGTTGATGAATATGCACCTGTAATCTTTATCAATGCGAAAGACAGTATTGCCGCTAGAAGTTTCACCCTGATGCATGAGTTAGCCCATATCGTGATTGCAGAGAATGGTGTTTCTAATACCAATGCGTATGCCAACAACAATAATAATATTGAAAAATGGTGTGATCAAGTAGCAGCAGAAATTTTAGTGCCCAGTGAAAAATTTGTACAAAAATACCAGCATAATTTAGACAAGTTAGATGAGAATTTGCAATATTTTGCCAAGGTTTTCAAAGTGAACACGCTGGTTATATTGGGTCGTATTTATGATTTAGGCTACCTTGAAACAAACCTTTTTTGGCAGTTATTTAAAACAGAGAGAGACAAGTTAAAAGCAATTTTACAGCAACAAAAACAACAAAACTCTGGTGGGAATTATTACAATTCCAAGCCCACAAGCGTTAGTAAAACTTTTATCAAAACCATTACTGCCAGTACTTTAGAAGGCAACACGCTATATCGTGATGCCATGCAACTGCTCAATATTAAAAAAATGGCAACTTTTAATAAATTGGTTGAAGATATTCACCCTTGGCGTGTGTAATGTATTTGTTGGATAGCAACATATTCATACAAGCAAAGAATTTGCATTATGGCTTTGATTTTTGCCCTGCATTTTGGGACTTTTTGCTACAACAACATCAACAAGGAAAAATATTTAGTGTAGACAAAGTTAAAGACGAAATTACCACTGGCGATGATGAGCTAGCAGACTGGGCAAAAAATAGTGATTTAATTGATTTTTTCTTACCCAGTGACACCCAAACTGCCACGGAGTTTTTACCAATCAATCAGTGGATTGTTGGGCAAAACTATCAAAATTTTGCCATCAATGAATTTATGCAAGTGGCTGATTATTATTTAATCGCCCAAGCAAAGCAACGAGACGCCATTATTGTTACTCACGAAGTGCCAAGCGATGGTTTAAAGAAAATCAAGATTCCCAATGTTTGCCTAGGATTAAGCATTCAATTCACCACCCCATTTATCATGTTAAGACAACTACAAGCGAAATTTATTTTATGATCAAAAAACAAACCGCCGAACAAAGCGGCATAAAAACCATCGACAGTAGCGATATGCTAACAGATGAAAAGCAAGCACTGATTGAAAAGCTAAAACGATTACTGCCTAATGTTATCAATGCCGATAATCAGCTAGATGTTAAAGCGTTGAGTGACGCTGTGGATATTAAAAACACCACCAGCAACAATCAAGGCTATGAGCTGACTTTTGCGGGCAAAGGCATTGCGCGCGCTTTGGCAGACCAGCCCACTGATTTAGAATTAAAGGCTGAGCCTAGTCAAAGCAAAGATTTTAATACCACCAACAACACGGTGATTAGAGGGGATAACTTAGAAGTGCTCAAAATCTTGCAGGCTAACTATCACAAAAAAGTGAAGATGATTTATATCGACCCGCCGTACAACACCAAAAGTGAAAACTTTATTTATAAAGACAACTTCAAGCAATCGGATGAAACACTGATTAACAATTTTGGCTTGAATGAAGAGGCAACGGATTTTCTGCACAACGTGTATGGCACCCGTAGCCATAGCGGCTGGCTGAGTTTTATTTACCCGCGGCTAAAACTAGCACGGGATTTACTCACCGATGATGGGGTGATTTTTATCAGCATTGATGATAGCGAGCAAGCCAATTTAAAAATCCTTTGTGATGAGATTTTTGGCGAGGATAATTTTGTGGGAGATTTTGTCTGGAAAACAAGACAGGCAAGTGGAAAACAAATATCAGACAACAACACATCAATAGAACACGAGCATATATTTTGTTTTCAAAAGAAAGAGTCATTAAAGTTTTTGGGAGTGTCAAGAGATAGAAAAAACTATACAAACCCAGATAATGACCCGAGAGGGGATTGGGCTAAACATCCATTAGATGTTGGTGCAACAAAAGATGAAAGACCTAATTGCTTCTACGATTTAATAGATCCAAAAACTGAAAAAGTTTATCCAGCTAATCCCAACCGAGTTTGGTCATTTTCACAAGACAGTATGAAACAATTATTGGACAATAGGCAAATATTATTTCATCCAGAGGGCAGGACAAAGCCATATTTAAAGAAATTTTGGAAAGACCTTAAAAGTGAGTTTAAGCCAATTTCTTCCTGGTTAGACAAACAAGTTTTTGATATTGGCTACAACACAGAGGGGACTAAACAAGTTAATAACTTGTTTGACGGAAAGAAAATTTTTGACTATCCAAAACCTGTTTCTATTGTTCAGATATTGATTGGTCAAACTGCTAGCCAGAACGACATAGTTTTAGATTTTTTCGCAGGCTCTGGCACCACAGCCGATGCGGTGATGCAACTCAACGCGCAGGACGGTGGCAATCGCCGGTTTGTCTTGGTGCAAATTGATGAACCGATTGATAAGAAAAAATCAGCTGAGGCTTATAAATTCTGCACAGAAAATGACTTTCAGCCTGTTATATCCAGTATTACCATTGAACGCTTGAACCGCGCTGGGGAGAAAATCAAGGGTGATTTTGCGCAAAATCAAAAAGGTTTGTTTGATGATAAAAAACTGCCTGATATTGGCTACAAAGTGTTTTCTTGTACCAAAAAGCCAATCGTTAGTGAGAGAGATGATATTTTTGCAGTAGAAAACCATCGTACCAATACTTTAGATACTTTAGCTAATATGCTCGTTGCCACTTGCAAAACGCTTGATACCCCTATCGATTGCTTGCTTGAGGATAAACTTTATCAAGCCGATAATGAAATTTATTTATTAGCCAATGTTGAGCACGAAGTATTGGCAAAATATAACGATTTTAAAATTAACTTAGACGGCTGGGCAGATATTGATCTAACACAATACCTTAATCTGGGTGTTGGGCAGGCTGATAATATCAGTGTAATTTATTAATGAATATCTCTACATCATTATGAACACCCTGCCTTGGCACAAAGATGCTTTTACAAAGCTTAAACAAATGATTGAGCAAAATCACCTACCACACGCTTTGTTGATTACAGGCGCACCAAAGATGGGTAAGTTTGAGCTGATGCAGTCTTTGGTGGGACTGTTGATTGGTGATGAGGAGAAAATTACTAAGGATAATCCTACAGAGATATTACAGGTGCCGACTCTGATTCGTCGTTCGCATTATCCCAATCTATTGTATTGCCGTACTGAGGCGAATGATAAAGGCGTTTTGTCAAAGAATATTCGCATTGACCAAGTTCGTACTTTTTGTGAGGCGCTGAATAAAACCGCCGATGGTTTGCAGATTGGGGTGTTGTTTTACGGCGATGAAATGAATGTTAGTGCTGCTAATAGTTTGCTTAAAACTTTGGAAGAGCCTAGAGAAAATACGCTGATTATTTTGCTGGCACATAGTCCTGAGAATTTGCCAATGACGATTGTCTCGCGTTGTCAAAGCGTGCATATTGCTCCTGCGTATGATTTAGCTACTCAGATGTGGATTGAAGGGCAGATTAGTGATGCGCAAAACCAGGATTTTGATGTGGCACAACTTTTGGAAAATACTCACGGCGTGCCTTTTAAGGTGCTTTTAGAATTATCGAGTGATGGCTTTATTCATTATCAACACTGGCAAAACCAATTGTTAAATATTGCCATTCATCCCACTATGATTAACCAAGTTGAAGATTTTGCAGGCCATGAAGTCGTGGTACTTGATTGTTTGCAAAATTTAGTAATTGAGGCGATTCGCCTGAAATCGTTGAATCATGAAGGGGGTCTGGTTGAACTTAATAAAATAGTCCGAGCGGTTCAAACTGATTTTTTATTTAGACTATTAAACGACATTTATCATGCCATCAACTTGTCAAAAACAAGCGTGAACATTAAATTATTATTGGATAATGTTTTAATTGTGTGGTCGCACATTACCCACCTTAAACACTATCCCACCATTACCCAAGCGTAGAGAAAAAGGAACTTTATGAGCCAATCAGACATTTTATTTGAACAAGCAAAACAAGTCATCCCAGGCGGCGTTAATTCGCCAGTACGGGCGTTTAACGGCGTGGGTGGCAATCCGCTATTCTTTACCCGTGGTGAGGGTGCGTATTTATTTGATGCAGATAATAAACAATATATTGATTATGTTGCTTCCTGGGGGCCGATGATTTTAGGGCACGCCAATCAAGAGGTGGTTAATGCGGTCAAAACTACCTTAGAAAATGGTCTAGGTTTTGGTGCGCCCACTGCAATAGAAACCACGCTTGCGAACAAAGTTTGCGAGCTGATGCCATCAATTGAACTGGTGCGTATGGTCAGCTCTGGCACTGAAGCCACCATGAGTGCGATTCGCCTAGCGCGTGGTTATACTGGGCGTGATAAAATTATCAAATTTGAAGGTTGTTATCATGGGCATTCAGATTCGTTATTGGTTAAAGCAGGCTCAGGGGCACTCACACTTGGCGTGCCAACTTCGCCTGGGGTACCCGCTGATTTAGCGCAGCATACGCTGACTTTAGAGTACAACAATATTGAGCAAGTACGTGAGGTGTTGAGTGAGGTGGGTGATGAAGTGGCGTGCATTATTGTTGAGCCTGTGGCGGGTAACATGAACTGTATTGTGCCCGTTGACGGATTTTTACAAGGCTTGCGCGAGACTTGTAATGAACACGGCGTGGTATTAATTTTTGATGAGGTGATGAGCGGTTTTCGCGTAGCACTTGGTGGTGCGCAGGCGTATTATGGTGTCAAACCAGACTTGACTACGCTTGGCAAAGTGATTGGCGGTGGCTTGCCCGTTGGCGCATTTGGCGGCAAGCGTGAGATTATGGAATATATTGCACCACTTGGTCCTGTGTATCAGGCAGGTACGCTCTCAGGCAATCCAATCAGTATGTCGGCAGGCTTAGCCATGCTCAACGCCTTATCAGTTGATAGAGAATTTTACGAAACACTTGGTAAAAAAGTTAAGCGATTAACAACAGGTATATTGGCTAAAGCCAAAGAGTACAATATCGCCATGACTGCGAATATGGTGGGGGGTATGTTTGGTTTGTTTTTTACCGATACGCAAATCGTGACGAATTTTGCCCAAACTTCTCAATGTGATATAGCGCGTTTTAAAAGTTTTTATCATTTAATGTTGGATGAAGGCGTTTATATGGCACCTTCTGCGTATGAAGCAGGTTTTGTCTCTTCTGCACATACGCAACAAGACATACAAAATACCATTAATGCCGCTGGGCGTGCATTGGCAAAATTGTAATTAGAGCCACCCTTACCTTATGTCATTAGCTATTTTTGATTTAGACCAAACTCTAATTGCTGGCGACAGTGACTTTTTATGGGGAGAATTTTTAAGTGAAATTGGTGTGGTAGACACCGATACTTATCAAGTAAAAAATCAATATTTTTTTGGCCAATACGCTTTGGGTCAGCTCAATATTAATGACTACTTAGAATTTTGCCTAGCCCCATTAGCAAGTAGTGATAGCAAAATATTAAACACTTGGCATGAGCAATTTATGCAGCTAAAAATTGCACCGATTATTTTACCCAAAGCCCAAGCTGTGGTTAATATGCATCGAGAGCAAGGCGATATTTTATTAGTCATTACTGCCACCAATCGCTTCGTAGCCCAGCCGATTGCTGCGCAATATGGTATTGATAATTTACTCGCAACTGAGCTTGAAATTAAAAATGGGCAATACACAGGTAGGGTGACTGGTGAGCCATGTTTTCAATCGGGCAAAATTCGTCACCTAAATACGTGGTTAGAAAAAACAGGTGAAAGCCCAGAAGGCGCTTATTTCTACTCAGATTCGCATAATGATTTGCCGTTATTAGAATTGGTTGATAATCCTATTGTTGTACATGCTGATGACATTTTGCAAAAAATAGCAAAACAGCGGGATTGGTTGAGCTTAGATTGGACATAAAAAACCGCCAAAAATCGGTTTTTAATAGTATTTTTGTAAGTATTTCTTTTTTATAAGCCAAATTTTTAGTGAGTGTTTTTTGTTTTACAGGGCGTAAAAATACAATTCACAGGGAGCCTACATATGAGTACATGACCAAGAATTTTGTGAACTACAACGCAGTAAAACAAAAAAAAGACACCGAAGTGCGTAGTCTGCCTAGGGCAGACGGGCTAAAGCATTAAAAAAGAAAGTGCTATTACAAAAAGGTTGCAACAAAATCTGATAAAAAAATTACATATATAGGTGGTGATTACCTGATGCCGCCTCATCAAAGTATGAAGCCGCACCTGCAAATTCAATACCATCAATAAAGTCTGTTTTTTCGTATCCAAATAACTCAACCGTCATTTCACAGGCAATAAATTTAACATCAAACTCTTGACACATGGCGCGCAAATCTTCTAATTTAGCAACACCATGTTTTGTCATGGTTTTTTTCATTAAGTAAGTAACCAGTACATCTGCACCTGGAATATTCCATAATAAATTAGGAATTTTAGGACCGAAATTAATTTTCTGCAACCACTCAGGTCCAAAAGGCATCTTCATTGGCATTGACGGATTGCCAATCGGGGTTACTTTTAACTTAGAAATGTCTTTTAATAACAAATTTAAGCCATAAAAAGTAAAGAATATGCTCACTTCTTTATCCATCGCAACACCTGTTGAGGCAATAATAAAAGGAGGAAACGCCCAATCAAAAGTACCTTTGGTGGCAATGATTGTCATTTTGTTGCTATCATCAGACATATTTTTCTCTCCAGAGTTTGTTGTTAAAGTTTTTCAATGGTAAAAACGTATTTATCATCATTTTCAATTGTTGAAATAAGTTTGTTGCCAGTTTGGTTACAAAAAGCCTCAATATCTTTAACAGAGCCTGCATCAGTTGAAATGACCTCTAATATTTTTCCGGCATCCATTTTGCTGAGCGCTTTTTTAGTTTTTAAAATTGGCAATGGGCAGTTTAAGCCTGATGCGTCTAAGGTTTCGTCAGCCATTGTAGGGCTCCTTATTAGTAGTAAAAAATAAAATAATATTAGCAACAACTAATAGTTACTAATAATCGAACATTATAGCATAATTTTTAAACATTTGAATTTTTTACTGTCAATTTAAAATTGCAAATTGACAATTTTTTTATGAGCAAAGTTCTGGGGGTAAAATAAAATGGGTCATGAGTAAATTTTTCTTATTATTGATATGCTTCAACGCATTCGCATTTGAAGTGCCTGAGTTAACGGCATCTGAGTCGCTAAGTGAGAAAAAACTTGGCAATCAATTTTTACAACTTATTTGGCAAACTAACGCAGTTATTGAAGATGTGGAAGCCACTACTTATTTAGATAAGTTAGGTCATGAGCTAAGCACTTATAGTCAAAATCCTAATAAACATTTTGGATTTTTATTTTTGAATGATAGTAGTATCAACGCTTTTGCTGGTGCTTACGGTTATATTGGAGTGCATACAGGGCTGTTATTAGAATCCGAATCCGAATCCGAGTTGGCTGGTGTGTTATCACATGAAATATCACATGTTACTCAAAACCACTTAAATCGTTTTAGCAAAAAATCCAGCAAGCAAAATTATTTATTACTTGCTGGTTTGATATTTGCGGCACTACTCGATGATGGTGATGCTACCGAGGCAATAGCGACTTCAACCATTGCCAATGCCACGCAACAAAGCATTAACTTTACTCGCGAGCATGAATGGGAGGCAGATAGGATTGGTACCAGCATGTTGATTAAATCGGGCTTTAATCCACGAGGTATGTCAGATTTTTTTACAAAACTTAAAGACAGTCAAAATGCGACAGAGTTTTTGCGTACTCATCCACTGAGTGTTAATCGTATTTCTGATAGTCTGCAGCGGGTTACAAGACTCCCAGGTCATAACTATCGAAAGGATTCTTTTGAATATAAGACCATTAAGGCAAAATTATACTACCATCAACAAGGCACAATTAAAGCACAAGAGGACTTGGCAATTACTCATTATATGAAAGCTTATGATGCACTACAAAAACAAAAATATCAAATTGCAAAACAACATCTGGACAAATTATTAGCACTCAATAACAGCAAGCCTAGCAATATTTTGGCAGGACGTATCGCTGCAAAATTGGGTAATATTGACAAAGCTCAGCAATATTTTGATAAAAATAATTTACTTGAAGACGATGAGCCTAGTATTTATTATGCAGCCAAGGCTTACCAAGATAACGGACAACTTGATCTAGCAATTGCAACCCTCAAACCTTTTTTACGCACCCATCAAGGCAGTTATCAATCGTATCAATTTTTAGCATCGTTGTTTGTTGAACAAGGTGCTTTTGACCGCGTGCATATTCAAACTGCCAAAGCTTTAATTGTGCAAGGCAATCTAGTTAAGGCGCTCGGGCATTATAAGCGCGCCCAGTCATTAACCAATTCTCAAGATTTGTTTGATGTGCTTAGCGTTAAGATTGAGCGCTTGGAGCAAATGTTAAGTTTTTACGAAAATTAGCCCTTAATAACCTTAACACCGTTTGGCGTACCGAGCAATAATACATCTGCATTTTGATCGGCAAATAAGCCATTAGTAACCACGCCAACAATGCTGTTGAGTTGATTTTCTACCGCTTTAGGGTTGGTAATTTTTAAGCCTTTCACATCTAAAATTAGATTGCCATTATCGGTGGTAAAGTTGCGCAAAATTGCTTGTCCGCCGATATGGCGTTCAATCTGGCGTTTAACATGGTTCGTTGCCATAGGAATGACTTCAACTGGCAGTGGAAAATCACCTATGACTGATACTAGTTTTGACTCATCAGCAATACAGACAAACTTATCCGCCACTGCTGCTACAATTTTTTCACGGGTTAGTGCACCGCCACCTCCTTTAATAAGGTTAAGTTGATTGTCAGATTCATCACAACCATCAATATAAACCGACATATGCCCGACTTCATTCAGGTCAAACACCTTAATACCATGATTCTCTAGGCGCTCTTGAGTGGCAATTGAGCTAGCTACCGCGCCTTTAATATCATTTTTTATGGTGGCGAGCGCATCAATAAAAAAATTTGCTGTAGAGCCAGTACCTACGCCTATAATGGTATCTTTTATTACGTATTTAAGCGCGGCTTGGGCGACGACTTGTTTCATTTCGTCTTGCGTCATGAGTGTTCCTTTTTTTAAAATTTTCAAATAATTATACACGATGAAAAAAATCATTTTAGCCAGCAACAACAAGGGCAAGATTAAAGAATTTAACATCATGCTAAAGAATGTTTATCAAGTGGTCTCGATGTCGCAAATGCAAGTCAAGGAAGTGCCAGAAACGGAGTTAACTTTTGTTGAAAACGCACTGATTAAGGCGCGTAATGCAGCCCAACAATCAAGCTTACCAGCTTTAGCGGATGACTCTGGATTAGTAGTGGATGCTCTAGCTGGCGCGCCTGGTATTTACTCAGCGCGCTACGCTGGCAATCATGGAGACGATGAGGCCAATACGCAAAAACTGCTAGTTGATATGCAGGATAAGACCAATCGAGATGCGCGTTTTTGGTGTGCGATTGTATTTGTTGAGCACGCCAATGATTCAACCCCTATTATTATTCAACGCGGCTGGGAAGGACAAATATCAAGTAAAAAGGCAGGTGAAAATGGTTTTGGCTATGATCCAGTTTTTTATTTGCCTACACAAAATTGTACAGCAGCTGAATTATCAGCAGCTGAAAAAAATCGAATTTCTCATCGGGGAAAAGCTCTAAAGGCGTTGTTAACATCGCTTAAAGACACATAATAAGTTTGCCTACATTGCCACTATTAACATTATATATTCATTATCCATGGTGCGTTAAAAAATGCCCTTATTGTGATTTTAATTCACATGAAAGAAGTAATAACACCGGTTATATAGAGGCCTTATTGGCAGATTTAGACAATGATTTAGATTATATTCAAGGGCGTAATATTCACGCTATTTTTATCGGTGGTGGCACGCCGAGTTTGATGAGTGTTAATGAGTTAAGTGCGCTATTTATTGGCTTAAAATCAAGGCTAAACCTTAACTCAGAGATTGAAATTACCCTAGAAACCAATCCTAGTTCATTTGAAATAGAAAAATTTGAAAATTTTAAAAATATAGGTATCAACCGTCTTTCGATTGGCGTGCAGTCGTTTAATGATGAGCATTTGTACTCATTGGGGCGTATTCATAACGCTAATGAGGCGATTTTTGCTTGCACTGAGGCAGCTAGAATTTTTGATAATTTTAATATTGATTTGATGTATGGTGTGCAAAATCAAACGTTGGAGCAATGCTTGAGTGGTGTTAATCAGGCGATTAAATTAAACCCAAGTCATATTTCGTTTTATCAATTAACCATCGAGCCCAATACTTACTTTGCTAAATTCCCACCGATTTTACCTAAAGCAGACCATATTTGGCAAATGGGTGAGCGCAGCGCAGCGTTATTAGAATGTAATGGTTTTAGGCACTATGAAGTGTCGGCATTTGGTAAAACTCCGTCCAAGCATAACCTTAATTACTGGCAATTTGGCGATTATATCGGTATCGGTGCGGGTGCTCATGGAAAAATTACACACCCAAATGGACAGCGTATAGTTAGAACCCGTAAGGTAAAATCACCTAAGGATTATCTTTGTAGTCCGGGTAAGAAAATCACAAAAATTGAGAATTTGGGCTTTGATTTTATGCTCAATGCCTTGCGCCTTAAACAAGGTTTTGCTATGAGCTTATTTGAACAAACAACTGGCAGAAATATTAAAAGCATCAGCACACAACTTAATAAGGCGCAAGATTTAGGCTTATTAGAAATTACAACAAATCATGTCCGTCCAAGCGATAAAGGTTATAATTTTTTAAACGACTTACAACAGATTTTTTTATGATATAATGTTAAGTATGAAGTTTACTCAATCTATATTTTTATTCATTTTGATTCTGACTGTTAATGTCGCACAAAGTGCAGATATTAATATTTCATCTGCCAATATCAATAATATGGCTCATGTTGCTAACACTGATATGGATTGCTGCTCTGAGCAGGTGCACGATGATTGTGTACAATGTTACGCCAATGTTGCTTTACCTGTAAACTTTGTCAAGCGCTATATGCTCCAATCGAGTTTGTTAGTGTCTCCTCTAGATGCAATCTATGCATCAATTATCTTAAAAATACCCAGCACCCCTCCAATAGTATAAATCCTATTTGAAGCCTTAGGCTTTAACTATTTTTTTGTTAAAAGGACGACGATTTTTTTTATCGTCAGTTATAAATTAATTTTGGAGAAAATAATGAATATAATTTCAAGACGAAAATTCGTCAAAGGCATGGCTTTAGGTGTGGGTGCTTTAGCGATTAATCCCAGTATTTTGTTTGCTGGGATGCGTCGTGATAGCCACACTTTAACTGGCAATGTGTTTAACCTAAGTATTGGCGAGCAGGATGTGAATTTTACTGGCACCATACGTAAAGCAACCACAGTTAACAATTCTCTACCTGCGCCGCTTTTAAGATTCAAAGAAGGGGAAATGATTACCTTACATGTTAAAAATAACCTTAAAGAAACCACTTCTATTCATTGGCATGGTTTGATTTTGCCATCAGAGATGGATGGCGTACCTGATATCAGTAATGATTTTCACGGCATTAAACCAGGGCAAACCTTTACTTATCGTTTTAAAGCCAAGCAAAGCGGCACGTATTGGTATCACTCACACTCTGGTTTTCAGGAGCAAACGGGCTTGTACGGCCCGATTGTGATCGACCCAATGGACAAAGATCCAGTGTCTTATGATAAAGATTATGTCGTAATGCTCTCTGATTGGACGGATGAGGATCCAAATGATGTGTACGCTAAGCTAAAAAAACTTTCGCATTATTACAACTTTAACGAGCGTACGCATGGTGATTTGATGAGTGACATCGAGAAAAAAGGTCTGGAAAACACTTGGAATGATAGAAAAATGTGGAACCAAATGCGCATGAGCCAGCGTGATTTATCGGACGTAACTGGCTACACTTACACTTATTTAACCAATGGTATAACGCCAGACAAAGGCTGGGTTGGTTTGTTTAATAAGGGTGAAAAAGTCAGATTGAGATTTATTAATGGTTCTGCCATGACCTTTTTTGACGTGCGTATTCCGGGCTTGAAGATGAGTGTGGTGGCAGCGGATGGGCAGAATATTCAGCCAGTGTCTGTTGACGAATTTAGGATTGGTGTGTCTGAGACTTATGACGTTATTGTCGAACCAAAAGACGATATGGCTTATACCATTTTTGCTCAAGATATTGCGCGTTCTGGTTATGCACGCGGTACCTTAACGCCAAACGCATCAATGACTGGTAAAGTGCCAAAGATGGATGCAGTGCCAAGCCTAACTCATAGTGATATGGGTATGGACATGTCACACATGAATCATGGCTCAATGAACATGTCAAAGTCAGACAAAGTGGTGGATCATTCAAAAATGAATCATGGTTCGATGAACATGAAGCAAACGACAATGGCTGGAATGGACCATTCAAAAATGGGACATGGCGTCATGAATGCACCCAAACCTACAATGGATCATTCAAAAATGGGACATGATATGTCAAATATGAAATCGTCCATTACCCATGCAGACAGCGAGTTTGGTCCGCATGTGGACATGCGCTCAGCCAGTCCGCAATATCGTTTGGATGATCCCGGCGTAGGTTTGCGTAATAATGGTAGGAAAGTATTAACCTATGCAGATTTACGTAATCTGCGTATGACACATAACTACCCAGACCCAGACCGAGAAATTGAGCTACATTTAACCGGCAACATGAGCCGTTATATGTGGTCGATTAATGGGATTAAGTTTGCTGATGCCAAACCACTAGAGCTTAAGTTTGGCGAGGTAGTGCGTATTACCCTTGTGAACGACACAATGATGAATCATCCGATGCACCTGCACGGACTATGGAGTGATTTAGAAACTGGGGATAATATGTATATTCCGCGCAAACATACAGTGATTGTACAACCAGGGGCAAAAATCAGCTATCGCGTTATTGTTGATGCTAAAGGCTCGTGGGCATATCACTGTCATTTGTTATATCACATGTTGGGCATGTTTCGTCGTGTGGATGTGGTTTAATTAAAGGAGAAAAGTAATGAAATATTTAAAATTAATAACAATCAGTTGCTTATTTGCTTTGATATCACAATCATTTGCAAGTGGCATGGACGACGACCCTGTGTTGACCAAAGTCATGGGGGAAATTGAGGTTAGAAATGCTGATGAGGGCAATATCATAGTTTGGGATATTGATGCTTGGGCAGGTAAAGACCTGGACAAATTTTGGCTCAAAACCGAAGGCGAGAGAGTCAATGGTGAAGGTGAAGATTTTGAACTGCAATTATTGTATTCAAAGGCTGTATCTGCTTTTTGGGATGTTCAGTTTGGGGTTAGAATAGACTTTAACCCCAAGCCAAGTCGCAATTGGGCTGTCATTTCTGCTCAAGGATTAGCACCCTATTTGTTTGAAGTTGACGGTGCATTATTTATTGGCGAATCTGGACAACTTTCAGCGCGCTTAGATGCTGAATATGAATACCCGCTTAGTCAAAAATTGGTACTATATCCAGAAATAGAGTTCAATATTTTTAGCAAGGATGATTCAGCAGTTGGCACTGGTAAAGGCTTGTCTGATCTTGAACTTGGGTTAAGACTGCGTTATGAAATCAGCCGTGAGTTCGCCCCTTTTATCGGGATTAACTGGGAGAAAAAATATGGCAATACGGCTGACTTTAGTCGTGCTGAAGGTGAGGATATTGAAGATGCACAAATTGTAGCAGGTGTGCGTTTTTGGTTTTAGTCTGATAACATGAGTTCACTACATTAATTTTTTTTAAGGGTCTTAACTGGTTAAGACCCAAATTAAGTCAAGAAGAAAATATGAAAATAATAATTTTATTCAGTGTGTTATTGTTATCGGGTTGTTTTGGCGGTGATGATACGAGCAACGCCTCTAATGTTGAGCTGGGTAAAACCACTTTTGATAAAAACTGTACTGTGTGTCATGGCGAAGCAGGGCAAGGCTTGGTGGCAGACTGGAAAACCCCTGTTAATGGCAAATATCCTGCACCACCACTGAACGGCAGTGCGCATACTTGGCATCATTCGCCAAAGGTACTACTGCGCACCATTGATGAAGGCGGCGTCAGGCTTGGTGGGGTTATGCCAGGGTTTAAAGATAAGTTGAATAAGGCTGAAAAACAAGCAATATTAGATTATCTTTATAGTCTTTGGCCCTTAGCCATTCAACAAAAATATGATGCAAGATTTAAGCAGTAAAAATCTTCGTGTTGCCTTTTGTCGCTGCAAGAGGCCTTTGCAACCATGGGAATAATCATCTAAAACATCACCCTCCACCGCCTTGATAATTTTTCAAATAGTGCCTTAGCCCCGCTAGGACAAGGTTTGAAAAAATATCACCTCAGCAATAGTGCCATTTTGCTAATCATCTCTATTGTTGCAAAGGTCTCTGTAAAATAGCACGTTAATTAATTGATGTATTAAAAACTTATGTCTGGCAACGTGCATAATATCGCCAGTGTTTTAACTGAAGCACTGCCGTATATTCAAAAATTTCAAGGCAAAACCATTGTGATTAAATACGGTGGTAATGCGATGGTGGATGAAAAACTAAAATCCAGTTTTGCCCGCGATATCGTTTTAATGAAATCTGTTGGCATGAACCCGATTGTGGTGCATGGTGGCGGACCACAAATCGGTAAAACTTTAGAAAAAATTGGCAAACAAAGTGAATTTGTCGGCGGCATGCGTGTTACTGATAGTGAAACTATGGACGTGGTAGAAATGGTTTTGGGTGGTTTGGTGAATAAAGAAATTGTTAATCTGATTCATCAGCATGGTGGTCACTCGATTGGTTTAACAGGTAAAGACGGCAGTTTAATCTCAGCCAAAAAGCTCAAACATCTTGAACACCAAACCTCAGAGATTATTGACCTAGGTCATGTTGGCGAGATAGATAATATTGACACTTCAGTCATTGATTTATTGCTAAAAGGCGATTTTATCCCTGTGATTGCTCCGATTGGCGTTGGTAAGGATGGTTTTTCTTATAATATCAATGCGGATTTGGTGGCGGGTAGCATTGCTGAGGCACTCGGTGCAGAAAAACTGATTTTACTCACGAATACCGTAGGATTACTAGATGCTGAGCATAATTTGCTAACTGGTTTAGATGCCAAAACTGTTGATAAACTTATTCAAGACGGTGTGATTCGTGGTGGCATGCTGCCAAAGATTGCTTGTGCCTTATCGGCGGTGAAAAACGGGGTGAAATCCACCCATATTATTGATGGACGTGTTGCCCACGCTGTGCTATTAGAAGTGTTTACTGATAGTGGTGTAGGTACGTTGATTTGTAATGACTAGCGGTAGTATTCAGGTTGTTGATTGTCAAATTTTAGCGCATTATCAATTTGCAGGTGAGCAATATATTCTAACCCTAGATTCGCCTGAGATTGCACACGCCACCAAGCCTGGCCAGTTTGTGCATATTAGTGTGTCTGATGCGTTATCGATGCGCAGACCAATTTCTATCATGTCAGTGGATATTGAAAATAATACTTTTGATTTGCTCTACAAAGTGGTTGGCGAAGGCACGCGTCAGCTGGCTGAGAGAAAAATTGGTGAAATCTTATCGGTGATTGGTCCAATTGGCAATGGTTTTGCGCTCAACGATAAAAAATTACCCTTATTGATTGGTGGTGGTGTGGGGATGCCACCGATGATTGCACTTGCCCAACAACTCAAAGACATTGATGGTTATAATCCTTTTGTGATTTTGGGCTCGGAAGTGCCCTTTCCATTTGATTTAGTCAAAAGTCATATTGATCCAAAGCATAAGGTGGGCGCCACTATGGCGCTACTAGAGGATTGGAATGTCGCCTGTCGTTTGGCAAGCCTACAAAACTACGAAGGTGTTTATCAAGGCTACACAACAGATTTAGCCAAAGAATATTTAGACACATTATCTGTTGATAAGCACTCAGAAGTTGAAATCTACGCCTGCGGACCACCCCCAATGTTAGTAGCCACGGCAAAATTGGCTAAAGCCTATAACTTACCTTGCCAAGTATCGCTTGAAGAATATATGGCTTGCGCCGTGGGTGGCTGCGCGGGGTGTGTGGTTGAGGTCAAGACCGGTAGCGGCACGGCAATGAAACGTGTTTGTGTGGATGGCCCAGTATTTGATGCACAAAGTGTATTTTGATTAAAGACAATTTAGCCAAAGTTCACCGCCGTATTGGCAACGCAAAAGCCACGCTAATTGCCGTTAGTAAAACCAAAGGTGTGGCAGAACTTCAACAAGCCATTGATTGTGGGCAACGTCATTTTGGCGAGAATTATTTGCAAGAAGCCTTGGAAAAGATTAATGCCTTGCAAGGACAAAACTTGGTTTGGCATTTTATTGGACCGATTCAGTCCAATAAAACTCAAAAAATTGCCCAAAATTTTGCTTGGGTGCATAGTGTTGACCGTTTTAAAATTGCCCAACGGCTGAATGAACAACGCCCTCAATCGTTAGCCAAGTTAAATATTTTATTACAAGTGAATATTGACAACGAGTCTACTAAGTCAGGTGTTTTAGTAGCAGAAATTGCTGATTTGGTTACCCAAGTACAAACTTTGGAAAACCTCAATTTACGCGGTTTTATGTGTATTCCAATCCCTAATAACAGCAAACAGAGTTTTAAAAGAATGCAAATAATTATCAACCAATATCCAATACTTGATACACTTTCAATGGGCATGAGTGATGATTTAGAATTGGCAATTGAGTTTGGTGCAACGTTTGTGCGTATTGGCACGGATATTTTTGGCAAGAGAGTTTGAAAATAAGAGTCTGATGAAAATTTCAAACACATTTTTTTTGAAAAATTTGCCTCAAACTAGTTGAATCAAGTCAAAAAACAAGCAATAGCAGATTATTGAAAAAAGTAGTAATGCTGGTTTTTATTGTTCACAACATATTTGGTATTTATTTTGGAAAAGCACTCAAGATTTGAGCTATGATTTATTACATACTAAGCATTTCAATGAAGTATCATTTAGGTCATGACAGTTAAATTATTTATTACTGGCGGGACAATTGACAAGGTTTATAATCGGTTAACTGGCGAACTGGTGTTTGAAAACACACACATTGTTGAGATGCTTAATCGCAGTGGTTCAACGCTCGATATTGTCACCGAAGTATTATTTTTAAAAGACAGTCTGGAGATGACTGACCGAGATAGGGAGTTAATCGTGTCTAAATGTCTGGATTGTGATAGGCAGCATATCATCATCACCCACGGCACCGATACTATGGTTGAAACCGCAAAATTATTAGACCAGCACATCAAGCATAAAACCATCGTTTTATTTGGTGCAATGATACCGTATGCGGTTAAAAATTCCGAGGCATTATTTAATCTGGGCGCAGCGATTAGTGTTGTACAACTGCAAAAATCAGGTATTTATATTGCCATGAATGGGCAAGTTTTTAAGACGGATAAGGTTGAGAAAAATAAAGATTTAGGTATCTTTCAATGATACGCCGCGCACTTAGTCGTAGTGTTAAAGTACTTAAAATCAGCACTTGGATTGGTGCAATTGTCGCATTATTGATTGTGCTGATAGTGGGTTTTTTTGTAGCCTTTCCAGCCTTTATAAAGACTCCTATTGAGCAACAATTGTCTAGTGTTAGTGGGCTGGATATCAAACTCTCTAAAATCACTTTTGATCTTAAAGAGGGTAACATAGCATTACGTATTCACGATGTTGACATCGCCTCTATTGAGGATCAACAATCCTTGATATTGATTGAAAACCTGCACTGGCAGCTAGATTGGCTTAATATATTTGATGATGTGCGCAATCCCAGCAAAGTTTATATTGATACGCTCAATATTTATTCTGGTATGACTGATTTTAATATGGCAGATATTAAATCCTTTGTTACACCCGAAGTTTTGTCGGCGTTAGAGCTGTTTAAAACCGTTAATATCGATAAAACCAGCATCACTGGTGATTATAATTTTGAACTGATGCCATTGGTATTATCCATTGATAAAACGCAGTTGAAATTAAACATAGCACAGCAAATGTTTGGCGGTAAAGCCTTTAATATCAGTGCAACTTTCCCACGCTCACAAATGGAAAAATTTGCAGAATTGAGTCTGCCAGTAACAATTGACGGTGAGGACTTTAAATTGGTATCAATGTTGAAAATGTATCACGAACAAGGACAGGTAGGCAATCCAAACGGACAGGATTTTCTTGAGTTTAAAGGTGTAGCACAGCGTATGAATTTGGTTGATGTTTCCCAATATTTGCCTGCAAGCATTGTCGGTCAAGAAACCAGTGATTGGCTCAACCAGGCATTTATAGCTGGTGAGTTAAATAATATTAATATTGATATTACGCAAAACCTATCAGCACAAACACTAGCACCGATAAATTTCACCGCTCATCTTAGCGATGCCAAGTTATTATTTGATACGCAGTGGCCAACTTTAAAACAATTAGATGCAATGATTAAAATAAATGGCAAGCGTCTTGATATTGAAGTTAATAGTAGTGTGTTAAACAACATACCTTTAAATAATATTCACGTAGCAATACGAGATATGACTGGACAATTTTTGGACGCTGAGGTGGCGGGCAAGTTTAGCACGCAAAGCGAGCAGCTGATTGAATTTTTAAAAACCACGCCTTTGAGAAACACTACCACATCGATACCTGAACAATTTACATTATCTGGCGAGTTGTTAGGCGTTATGAATTTGATTATTCCTTTGGATTCAAGGCAGCCAATCATTGAGGTGGATTTACGCCTGTTAAACAATCGTTTAACGGTTTTGGACGGTGATATTGTGGTTGAGGATTTTGATTCTGTGCTGGGGTTTCATAATAATACAATTACCACACAAGGTAGTGGCAATATTCGCAATAGAGCTTTTGATATTCGAGTTAATCCTAGCGACAGAGCAAATAATCAAGACAGTTTATTTGCCGTTGAATTGATCGATCAACAAAATAAATTTAATACCTACATTAGCCAGCAAAGCAAACAATTATGGCGGACACAAATTACCTCTGAAGTATTACAAACTGAGGTAGAAATTGTGCTGAATGATAACAACCTACCTCGCGTGACACTGCTAGATTTAAAGATAGCCACATTGGATAAAATTAAGGGCAATTGGCATTTTTTACCCAGTGATTTGCCGAGTATGTACCTTAAGTCCAAGGGTATCTATGTAGATGATTATCAATTGCCAGATTTTAAAGTAGAATTGCACTCTGGACAAAAAATACTCAATATTAATAATTTAGAGTTTGATGGTATTGGTATTGATCAACACAACCTTAGCTTTGATGGCAATTGGTTAAATGGCATTACCACATTGGTAACAAAGGCTAGGGGAGAGAGGCTTGCTGATTTTTTAGAAAAACTGGGCGTTGAGGAGCAGGTTGAAGGGGGTCAGTTTGATATTGATGTGCGCCTATTTTGTCAGTGTGAACCTTGGAATATTAACTTGCAAAACATCTCTGGATATATGGCTATGAAAGTTCAACAGGGCGTGTTTACCGACCAAGACCCAAATATTGGTAGATTGCTATCACTACTTAATATTCAATCAATTGCTCGACGTCTAAAACTGCAAATGAGCGATTTAACCAGTAAAGGTTTTGCTTATGACAAAATTCAAGCTAGTGTTTATTTGAAGGACTCCTTAGCAAAAATTGACAATTTTGAATTAAGTGCTTCTTCTTCTGACATTCGTCTAACGGGTCATAGTAATATTGTTGACAAGCAATACAACTTGAGCGCAAAAGTACGCCCTGCCATTAGTGATTCCGTACCCATTGCTACTTATTTGGCAGGCGGTGGCTTGGCAGGGCTTGGGGTTTGGGTGGTTGATAAATTTTTATTTGATGGCAAAGTGATGAATGCTGTTGTTGATACTGTAGCTGAATTTGAGTATAAAATTACAGGTTCTTGGGACAATCCCGTGATTAAGTAAAGTATGATTGAGCAACTATTAGACGACCACCAGCTAAATTCACAAAAAATTAACAACCTGCTTTGTGGGTTATTTGTTAAAGACAGCAATTATGCAGACCTGTATTTTCAGCATGCAGTGACTGAGTCTTGGTTCTTAGAAGAAAGCATTGTTAAATCAGGTACCTATCATATTAGTCATGGCGTTGGTGCGCGCACAGTAACTGTTGAACAAACTGGATTTGCCTATTCGGATGATTTAAACATTGACGCTATCCAACAAGCGGTTAATTTTGCTAGCGGTATTGCTAAAGAGCAGACTTCAAAAACGATTAAAATTTATCCTAGCGTGCCACAGGTAGCGAAATATGCGGGGTTGAGTCCACTGAGTAGCCTAACCTCAGTAGAAAAAGTTGATTTGTTAAAGCGCATTGATGCTATTGCCAGAAAAGAGCCTAAAGTCAAGCAAGTTAGTGCTTCGTTATCAGGTGCTTATACTGAGGTGTTAATCGTCTCTAGTGATGGCGTCTATCAAAAAGATTATCGTCCAATGGTGCGCATCAGTGTTAGTGTGATTGTTGAACACAATGCAAGGACAGAACAAGCTTCTAGTGGCGGTGGCGGACGCTACGATTATCGCTATTTTATTGACCATAATTTGGCTGAAGTCTATACCTTGGATGCAATTCGTCAAGCATTGGTTGCGCTTGAGGCAAAGCCAGCGCCTGCAGGAAAATTGCCAGTTATACTCGGCTCTGGATGGCCAGGTGTGTTATTGCATGAGGCGATTGGACACGGCTTAGAAGGAGATTTTAATCGTAAAAAAACATCTGTTTTTACTGGCAAAATAGGGCAAAAAGTAGCCAGCAGTAAATGCACTATTGTTGATAATGGCACACTGGCTAATCGACGTGGCAGTTTAACCATTGATGATGAAGGCACGCCCACACAAAATACCACATTGATTGAAAATGGCATCCTCAAAGGCTATCTATTCGATAAACTTAATGCACGGTTGATGAGTCAACATTCCACTGGTAATGCTCGGCGTGAGTCGTATGCTCATATCCCCATGCCGAGGATGACCAATACTTATATGCTCAATGGACGAGACAATTTAGATGATATGATTGCCTCAGTAGAAAATGGACTCTATGCGGTAAACTTTGATGGTGGTCAAGTGGACATTACTTCAGGTAAATTTGTATTCTCAGCGAATGAGGCTTATTTGATTAAAAATGGCAAAATCACTACGCCTGTAAAAGGTGCTACCTTAGTTGGCAGTGGTGATGAAGTGTTGAAAAAAATATCCATGGTTGGTGATGATTTAAAACTTGATAGCGGTGTTGGTGTTTGTGGCAAAGATGGACAAAGCGTACCAGTGGGCGTTGGACAGCCGAGCTTGAAAATCAACCAATTAACGGTTGGCGGTACACAGGTTTCATAGTATTAAACATCTAACAATACAAAATAATATTGCTGTTTCTAGGTCTTGTTTCTAGGTCTTGGCTGGTAGATGTTAATATCCTATCCGAACTTCTATAGCTACCTGTGGTATTCTTATAATGCCCTAACTCATCAAAAGTAAGTATTTTTGACGGCAACAGCCTGAGTGTTGCAATTCTCAATCATACCTTCTACCTCTTACATTAAAAAAACTTACTTCTGTTAAATCGCGTCCATTTTATCACCCCTGTCAATTCATTTAAAAGTTCGTGGATACTTAACAATTATCGTCCAAATACAAATAAATCTTAAAACTTTATCTTTGTTATTCAATTAACAATACAGACAGTTGCTAGCCCTGTATTTATACAAGAAGCCCTTGCATAATTATGCAAAGGTCTCAAAGCTTGTATTTAAAATTTGATATAATACCTGATTATTTGATGTTTGCATTGAGCATAGACAAACTGTGTTAGAAAACTATCTACCCATTATGGTGTTTATCTTGTTAGGCATTGCATTTGGTGTTGGCCCGATGCTAATTGGCTACCTACTAGGACCTAACAAGCCAGACGAGGAGAAAAATTCCCAGTTCGAATGTGGTTTTCCTGCCTTTGATGATTCGCGTATGTATTTTAATGTGCGCTATTATTTGGTGGCTATTTTATTTATTTTGTTTGATTTGGAAGTTGCCTTTGTGTTTCCTTGGGCGGTGGTTCAATCCGACTTAGGCTGGTTTGGTTTTATAGCGATGAGTATTTTTCTATTTTTATTGGTGGTAGGTTTCATCTTTGAGTGGAAGAAAGGGGCGCTAGAATGGGAATAAGCCCCGTTTTTTCCCTTTTAACTACTCCGCACTTGAGAAATGTTCAGTTACGTAGTCGAACCGATGCGCCTCTACATTTTTCTACGCTCGCGCTAAGAGAAAAATACTTGCTTACTTAGGAATCGGTTTGTATGGCAATTGAAGGTTTAATGAAAGAAGGTTTTGTTACTACTTCGCTAGATAGAGTAATTAATTGGGCGAGAACTGGCTCACTTTGGCCGATGACATTTGGCTTGGCTTGTTGCGCGGTAGAGATGATGGAGGCAGGCTCTTCACGCTATGACTTGGATCGTTTTGGTATTGTTTTTAGACCCACGCCACGTCAATCAGATTTGATGATTGTAGCAGGAACGCTGACTAATAAAATGGCACCAGCACTCAGAAAGGTTTACGATCAAATGCCAGAGCCAAGGTGGGTAATCTCAATGGGTTCGTGTGCCAATGGTGGTGGTTATTATCATTATTCTTATGCAGTAGTGCGCGGTTGTGACCGTATTGTGCCAGTCGATGTGTATGTGCCAGGCTGTCCGCCAACCGCAGAGGCATTGTTGTACGGTATTTTGCAATTGCAGGATAAAATTAGGCATACCAACACCATCGCAAGAACCTAAAAATCGCTTGATTATGCAAAATTTAAAACAACAATTAATCGAAGAGTTTGGTGAAAACGTTTTAGCTGACGCATTTGGTGAATTAACCCTAAGCGTTGATGCTAACGATATTATTAAAACTTGTTTAAGGCTAAGAGATGCTTTCTTTTTTGATACTTTGATTGATTTATGTGGTGTTGATTACCTGACTTATGGACAATCAGATTGGGACGCTAACGCCAGCTCTTCTGGTTTTAGTAGAGCGCGTGATGCACAAGGTGGCACTGATAGACACGAGCAACGTTTTTGCGTGGTTTACCATTTATTATCAGTCAGCAAGAATTATCGACTTCGTATTAAAGCCTATGTAGAGGAAGCAGAACCTATTATTAAATCGGTTACTAAAATTTGGGCATCAGCCGATTGGTACGAGCGTGAAGCCTTTGATTTACTAGGAATTTTGTTTGAAAACCATACTGATTTACGTCGTATTTTGACTGATTATGGTTTTAAAGGCCACCCACTACGTAAAGACTTTCCGCTGATTGGTGAAGTCGAAATGCGCTACGATGAAGCATTAGGTCGTGTGGTGTATGAGGGCGTGAATATTGAGCCGAATGTCAATGTGCCAAGAGTTATTAGGAAATAATTATGGCTGAAATTCGTAACTATACGCTTAATTTTGGTCCGCAACATCCAGCAGCGCATGGTGTTTTGCGTCTGATTTTAGAGATTGACGGCGAAGTTGTTGAGCACGCAGACCCACATATTGGACTGCTACATCGCGGTACTGAAAAATTAGCAGAATCCAAGCCTTATAACCAATCAATTGGCTACATGGACAGGCTGGATTATGTCTCAATGATGTGTAATGAACATGCTTACGTGATGGCGATTGAGACCATGCTTGAGTTGGAAATCCCTGAACGTGCTCAATACATTCGTGTGATGTTTGATGAAATTACCCGATTGTTGAATCACCTTATGTGGTTAGGCACACACGGGCTTGATGTTGGCGCAATGAGTATTTTTCTCTACGCTTTTCGTGAACGTGAAAAACTCATTGACTGTTATGAGGCGGTGT
Source organism: Gammaproteobacteria bacterium (assembly GCA_965206195.1). Lineage (GTDB taxonomy): Bacteria > Pseudomonadota > Gammaproteobacteria > PS1 > Pseudothioglobaceae > JAAOIF01. The sequence goes on along the minus strand of CBDBIZ010000011.1, from coordinate 510,771 downwards.
CAGGCTCACGCATGCACGCAACTTACTACCGACCAGGCGGGGTTTATCGCGATTTACCAGAACAAATGCCGCAGTATTTAGAGTCAGATTTTCGTACTGACAAAGAACTCAAAGTGATGAATGAAAATCGTCAAGGCTCGTTATTAGATTTTATTGCAGATTTTGCCCGTGAATTTCCAAAAAGTATCCAGCAATATGACGATTTATTAACCGATAATCGTATTTGGAAGCAACGTTTAGTGGACATTGGGATTGTGTCTAAAGATAGAGCCAAACAACTGAGCTTCACCGGTCCAATGTTGCGTGGTTCAGGCGTTGCTTGGGACTTGAGAAAAAATCAGCCGTATGCGGTTTATGACCAATTAGAGTTTGACATTCCAGTTGGGGTTACGGGCGATAGTTACGATCGTTATTTGGTACGCATGGAAGAAATGCGCCAATCTAATAAAATTATTGCACAATGTGTTGAATGGTTGCAAAATAACCCTGGCTCAGTAATGAGCGATGACCACAAAGTCGCACCGCCTAATCGTCTAGCCATGAAAGACGACATGGAGTCAATGATTCATCATTTTAAACTCTTTACCGAAGGCTACTGTTTGCCAGTGGGCGAGGTCTACCGTGCTGTAGAGCATCCGAAAGGTGAATTTGGTATCTACTTGGTTTCAGATGGTGCTAACAAGCCATACCGTGTAAAGATTAGAGCACCAGGTTTTGCCCATTTAGCGGCAATGGATGAGATGACAAAAGGACATATGTTGTCTGATGTGGTTACTATTATTGGCACGCAGGATATTGTTTTTGGCGAGATAGATAGATAGAAATTATGATTTCAGATAACGCAAAAAAACAAATAAATACTTGGGTAGCAAAGTACCCGGAGGGCAGACAAAGTTCTGCTGTGATGGAGGCGTTGAAGATTGTTCAAATGGAGAGTGAAAATGTTTTGTCCTCTGAGGCGATTCAGGCAGTTGCTGATTATTTGAATATGCCAAGGATTGCGGCAGCCGAGGTGGCAACTTTTTACGAAAATTACAACCTTAAGCCAGTCGGCAAACACGTGATTCGTTTTTGTCATAATATTTCTTGCATGCTTAATGGTGCTGATGATTTGATTGATTATTTGTCAACCAAACACAATGTGAAAATCGGTGAAATAACTCAAGATGGACGCTTTAGCATTAAGAAAGTCGAGTGTCTTGGTGCTTGCGTTGGCGCACCAATGTTGCAGATTGATGACAGGTATTATGAAAATTTAACCGAGCAAAAAATTGATGAAATTTTGTATGATTTAAGATGAATCAAGTTTGCTTTAAAAATTTAGATAAAGATAATTGCCACTCGTTAGCAACATATGAGGCAAGTGGTGGCTATTCAGTTTGGCGTAAAATCCTCAAAGGTGAACTTACCCCTGAGCAAATTATTGATGAACTTAAAGTCTCAGGCTTACGTGGTCGAGGTGGTGCGGGATTTCCGACTGGCCTAAAGTGGAGTTTCATGCCTCGCCAGAGTGCTGGTCAAAAATACGTGGTGTGCAATTCAGATGAAGGCGAACCAGGTACTTGTAAAGACCGTGATATTTTGCGCTACAATCCACACGCGGTGATTGAAGGCATGGCAATTGGTGGTTTCGTAATGAGTGCAAGTGTTGGTTATAACTACATTCGTGGTGAATTTATGGAGCCGTTTTACCGTTTTGAAGGGGCACTCAAAGAAGCGTACGATGCAGGATTACTGGGTAAGAACATTGATGGTAGTGCGCTCAGTTTTGATTTGCACACCCACCTTGGTGCGGGTGCTTATATTTGTGGCGAAGAAACAGCACTATTAGAATCACTTGAAGGTAAAAAAGGTCAGCCACGTTTTAAACCGCCGTTTCCTGCTAATGTTGGTTTATTTGGCAAACCAACCACCATTAACAATACAGAAAGTTTTGCTTCGGTGCCCGATATTTTGCTGAATGGCGGACAATGGTTTGCAGATTTAGGTGTGGCAAACTCAGGTGGTTGTAAACTATTTTCAGTCACCGGGCACGTCAATAACCCTGCTAACTTTGAAGTGTCAATGGGACTGCCATTTAAAGATTTACTTGAATTGGCAGGTGGGTTGCGCGAAGGCAGAAAACTCAAAGCCGTGATTCCAGGTGGCTCTTCCACCCCAGTGCTCACCGCTGAGGCGGCAATGTCCATGACCATGGATTATGATGGTATTGAAAAAGCAGGCTCAATGTTAGGCGCAGGCTCGGTGATTATCATGGACGATTCTACTTGTATGGTTAAAGCCTTAACAAGGTTAGCCCATTTTTATTATGACGAATCTTGTGGTCAATGCACCCCTTGTCGTGAAGGTACAGGCTGGCTTTATCGAGTGCTAAGGCGCATTATGGATGGCAATGGCAAAGCTGATGATATTGATTTGTTGATGGGGGTGCAAGGCAAAATTATGGGCAATACTATTTGTGCACTTGGTGATGCTGCAGCGGTGCCGGTTGAGAGTTTTTTACGAAATTTCCGCGAAGAGTTTGAGTACTATATTGAGTATGGAAAGAGCATGGTAGAAGGATGAGAATCAGTGCTCAAATGCAATAATACTTTAAAAATACTTGTCAAAATTCAGATGACAAACCGCTTGATATGACTAAGTTGAGTAATTTTAAAGAGCGTCAAGGGATTCAAATATCTCGTTTTTAGTGGATGTGTTGGATTGGAATAAAATTCCCAGTTATTTTAAGGATAATATTAGTAAGCAATACGAAGTGTTAAAAGAGTGAAATCAAAGAATATATGATTGAAATTGAAATAAACGGCAAGTTAGTAAACGCCAATCCAGGTGAAATGCTCATCACTGTTACCGACAGAGAAGGTATTTCTGTGCCACGATTTTGTTACCATAAAAAACTCTCAGTGGCGGCAAATTGCCGGATGTGTTTGGTGGATATTGAGGGTGCGCCTAAAGCGCAAACAGCATGTTCCACGCCTGTAAATGCGGGGATGAAAGTGCATACACATAATGACAAAGCTAAAGCCAGTCAAAAAGCAGTGATGGAATTTTTGCTGATTAACCATCCGCTGGATTGTCCAATTTGTGACCAAGGTGGCGAGTGTGAATTGCAAGATGTGGCTATGGATTATGGCTCAGATGTATCGCGTTTCACCGAAGGTAAGCGCATTATTCCCGATGGCGACATCGGTCCGCTGATTCAAACCGATATGACCCGTTGTATTCATTGTACTCGCTGTGTGCGTTTTGGTGCTGAGATTGCTGGGGTGATGGAAATGGGCGGCACAGGGCGTGGCGAAGACATGAAAATTGAGCCATTTTTAACTGAAGGCATCCAATCTGAACTTTCAGGCAATATGATTGATGTTTGTCCAGTAGGTGCTTTGACCTCAAAACCATTTCGTTATGAACTTAGAAGTTGGCAAATGAACGCTGTTAGCAACATTGCCAGGCATGATTTAGTCGGTTCTAACTTGATTGTACAAACTTATAAAGGTAAGGTTAAGCGCATTGTTGCGAAAGACAACGACAGCATTAATGAAACTTGGATTTCAGACCGAGATCGCTTTTCTTACGAAGGCTTATCGCATGAGAATAGATTGCTTGTGCCACAAATCAAGGTTGAGGATAAATGGCAACAAGTAACATGGCAGGTGGCATTAGATTTTGCTGCTAAAGGCTTGTCTAATAACGTTTTTAATGCACGTCAGGCAGATAAATTAGGGGCATTATCAGCCAATACCGCAACCCTTGAAGAGTTTTATTTATTGCAAAAATTGCTAAGAGAAGCAGGCTCTGAGAATGTTGATTACCGTTTAAATGTGAAAGATATAAAGCAGGCGATTTCACTCGAATCAAACATTAAACTCACAGGTTTGGAAGGTGTAGACCATGCGTTGGTTATTGGTAGTAATCTGAGATTAGAGCAACCTATGATTAACCATCGCCTGCGTAAGGCAACTTTAGCTGGTGCTAGTGTTGATGTAATTAATGCCATGACGTTTGATTTTAATTATCGATTAGATGCGCAGCATCTTATCAAGCCAAGCCAAATTGCAACTTTGTTAGGTGCGGTATTAAAGTCAATTTTACAAAGCACACACGCTCAGATTCCAGACTATTTAAGTGCGATTGAAGTTACAAGTGTAGCAACACAATTAGCGCATAAATTAATGGATTCGGATAATTCGGTGGTTATTTTAGGTGAGCACCTTGTTAACAATTCGCGTGCTGCAAACATTACCATGTTGGTAAGTGAAATCATCCAGAACACTAATAGCACTGTACTTAATGTTAGCGCAACTGCTAATTCAATGGCTGGTGTTTTAACAGGCTTTGCACCAAGTAATGGCGGTTTGGATGTAAATGAAATGTTAGCGACAAACCTTAAGGCTTATATTTTATTGGACATTTATCCTTATTATGATTTTCATGATGCAACCCACGCTATTGACGCTTTGAGTGATAATAACACTTTTGTTATTGCGTTAAATAGTTTTAAAGACGAAAGCGTATCACAATACGCAGATGTAGTATTGCCAATTGCCAGTTTTTATGAAACCTCAGGCTCGCATGTCAATGTTGAGGGCAAAGTACAGTCTTTTGCAGCAGCGGTGAGTGCCCCAGGTAATGCAAAGCCTGCCTGGAAAGTCTTAAAAGTATTGGCAGATTTATTATCATTAAATGGTTTTCATTATACCGACTCTACGCAAGTTAGTAGTGAGGCGCTCAATCACAATTCTAAACAGTCTGAGTTTAATAGGGAGATTGATTTAACTCCGCAACACGATATTAGCGTTATTTGGCAAAAGCCTCCTTATGCACTTGATGTACTGTCTAGACATGCAAAATCCTTGCAAGCCACCAAAATTGGGCAACGCCGTAGTGCCTCAATGAATCAGTCAACTGCTGATAAATTAGCACTTGCACGTGGCGATGAATATTTAGGGGTGCCAGTCAACATTAGCACCACAGTGGCTAAAGATTGTGTGTTTATCAATGCTAGCCATATCACCCAAACTGGAGGGTCGATATGAACGAATTTTGGCAATGGATACACATGCTAATCCCTTGGTTTGACGGCGCGATTGCGACTATTTTGATTATTGTTATTAAGGCAATTGCATTGGTTATGCCACTGATGCTGGTAGTGGCGTATTTCACCTATGCCGAACGCAAAGTGATTGGTTATATGCAGCTTAGAATTGGCCCAAACCGTGTCGGTCCTAAAGGCTGGCTACAGCCGATTGCCGATGCGTTAAAACTGATGACCAAAGAAATCATCTTTCCAAGCAAGGCCAATATCTATTTATTCTTGTTAGCACCAGTTTTAGCCATTGCGCCTGCAATTGCTGTTTGGGCGGTGATTCCTTTTGATGAAGGCATTTATGTGGCGAATTTAGACATTAGTTTGTTGTATGTTTTAGCGATTGGCTCCATCGGCGTTTATGGCATTATCTTGGCAGGCTGGGCATCAAATTCTAAGTATCCACTCTTAGGTGCACTGCGTAGTGCATCGCTATTAGTTTCTTATGAAATTGTGATTGGTTTTGCTTTGGTAACCGTAGCAATGATTGCTGGTAGTGTGAATCTAAACACCATTGTTGAAGCCCAAAAAGGCAGCGTTTTGCATTGGTATTGGCTGCCTTTGTTGCCGATGATGATTGTATTTTTTATTTCTGCTTTGGTGGAGACCAACCGCGCACCGTTTGATGTGGTGGAAGGTGAATCAGAAATTGTGGGCGGCACACATGTTGAATATTCAGGCATGAGTTTTGCGGTGTTCTTCTTAGCAGAATATGCCAATATGATTCTAATGGCAGTATTAGCAGTGTTATTGTTTTTTGGCGGCTGGCATTCACCTTTTGAGGGTATTTATTATTTAGAGACGGGTTTTGCATGGGTGCCGGGCATTATTTGGCTGATTGCAAAAACCGCATTTTTTATGTTTTTATATTTGTGGGTACGCGCCACTTTCCCACGGTTTCGCTATGACCAAATTATGCGTTTGTCTTGGAAGATATTTTTGCCATTGACCATTATTTGGATTTTTGTAGTGGCATTGATGACGCAATTAAAACTGGGGGTGTGGTTTGTTTAAAAAACTAAAAAAATTAACGAGAGCTTTCACGCTAGGTGAGTTACGTGGTGGCATGAAAATCACTGCCAATGAAATGGTTAATAAAAAAATTACTGTACAATTTCCTGAGGAAAGAACGCCTATTTCCCCTCGTTTTAGGGGTTTACATGCCTTGCGTCGTTATCCAAATGGTGAAGAGCGTTGCATTGCTTGCAAACTTTGTGAGGCAGTTTGCCCAGCTAACGCGATTACCATTGAGTCAGAAATGCGAGAAGATGGCACGCGGCGCACTACACAGTACGATATTGATTTATTTAAATGTATTTTTTGCGGATTTTGCGAAGAAGCCTGTCCAGTCGATGCGATTGTTGAAACCCAAATTTTTGATTATGCCTTTGTTGGTTCAAGAGATGGCAGCATCATTGACAAGGCGCATTTGTTAGAAGTTGGTGACAAAAACGAAGCAATGATTAACCAAACCAGGCTGGAAGATGCCAAATACAAGTAATAGAATCAATACATTAAAATAAGTTATGACTATTGAACAAGCATTGTTTTATGTATTTTCGTTTTGGTTTGTTGCCAGTTCGTTGGCGATGATTTTTTCTCGCAATGCAGCAAAAGCGGTGTTGTTTTTAATTCTATCTTTTTTTTCTGCTGCCAGTATTTGGATTTTACTAGAGGCTGAATTTTTGGCCATCACACTGATTTTGGTGTATGTCGGCGCGGTAATGGTGCTATTTTTATTTGTGATTAAAATGCTTGATATTGACAAATCCACCTTGCGGGCTAAGTTTGCAGGTTATTTACCACTTGGTTTGATGGTTGCCGCTATTATTATTGTTGAAATGGTATTGGTGTTAGGGGTTGATCAGTTTGGGCTAGGTGTGGTCACAGCACCAGCAAGGCGCACCTCAGATTATAGCAACATTACCGTATTAGCACTGCAGCTTTATACTGATTATGTGTATGCGTTTGAGTTAGCAGCAGTATTGTTGTTGATTGCTATTATTGCGGCAATCACTTTAGTACATCGCGACCAAGGCAAGCGTAAAAAACAATCCATTTCAGCTCAAGTTAATGTTCAAGCTAAAGACAGAATGCGCTTGGTTTCAATCACTAACAATAAGGAGCGTGAAAAATGATTAGTTTGAGTTATTATCTAATTCTTAGTGGCGTGATTTTTTGTATTGGCCTGGTAGGTATTTTTGTTAATCGTACTAACATCATTACCTTGTTGATGTGTGTTGAGTTGATTTTGGTGGCAGTGAATACCAATTTTATTGCTTTTTCACATTTTTTAGGCAACGAAATAGGGCAAATTTTTGTATTTTTTATCCTTACTGTAGCCGCCGCAGAAGTGGCAATTGGACTGGCAATTCTAACCTTATTATTTAGAAATAAAGGCAGTATTAGTGTTGATGTTACTAATAGTTTGAGAGGTTAGATAGGTTTAGTTATGGAAAATATTTATTTAACAATTGCACTTGCGCCCTTGGTTGGCGCCATGATTGCTGGATTTTTTGGTAGCTTATTGGGTCGTCAAGCAACACATACGATTACAATCCTAGGTGTGTTGATTTCAACCATTTTGTCATTGATTGTGTTTAATCATCATGTGCTTGAGAGGGGCGATATTTTTAATCAAAACCTCTACACTTGGATGCAAATTGGCAACCTGAACATTAGTGTGGGGTTTTTGGTAGACAACCTAACAGCAGTGATGCTTGTAGTAGTGTCATTTGTGTCACTAATGGTGCATATTTACACGATTGGCTATATGGTTGATGATAGCGGCTACATTAAATTTTTCAGCTATATTTCCTTATTTACCTTTGCCATGTTTATGTTAGTAATGAGTAACAATTTCATGCAATTATTCTTTGGCTGGGAGGCAGTTGGTTTGGTATCGTACCTGCTGATTGGTTTTTGGCATCACAAAGAATCAGCGGTAGAAGCTAGTCTAAAGGCCTTTTTGGTAAATCGTGTGGGTGATTTTGGTTTTTTATTAGGAATTGCCTTGGTGTTCGCCTTTAGTGGCTCATTGGATTACGCGGAAATATTCGCTAAACTCGACAATACGCTGAATCAACAACTTTGGGGGCTAGACTTAATTACTGTTATTTGTTTATTACTATTTGTTGGTGCCATGGGTAAATCGGCACAGGTCCCTTTGCATGTTTGGTTGCCAGGTTCGATGGAAGGTCCAACTCCTATTTCAGCACTGATTCATGCAGCAACCATGGTTACTGCAGGTATTTTTATGGTGTCACGTATGTCGCCGATGTTTGAGCTTAGTGATGTAGCACTCACAGTGGTTATGATTGTAGGTGCAATTACCGCTTTATTTATGGGGCTACTTGGCATTGTACAAAATGATATTAAGAGAGTGGTGGCTTATTCTACTTTGTCGCAACTCGGTTACATGACGGTAGCGCTCGGTGTTAGTGCCTATTCAGTCGCAATTTTTCATTTAATGACCCATGCGTTTTTTAAGGCATTGTTGTTTTTGGCTGCAGGTTCGGTGATTGTGGCAATGCACCATGAGCAAGATATTCGTAAAATGGGTGGATTACGCAAAAAAATGCCTATTACTTATTGGACTGCACTGATTGGCACTTTGGCACTGATTGGTTTCCCAGGTTTTGCAGGATTCTATTCTAAAGATATGATTATTGAAGCGGTACACTTTTCTCAATTACCTTATGCAGATTGGGCTTACTATAGCGTGGTTGCAGGTGTATTTATTACCGCATTTTATTCGCTTAGAATGTTTTTCTTGGTTTTTCATGGCGAATCGCGGGTTGATTATCACATGCAACAACATTTATGCGAATCAGCACCCTCTATTACATTTCCATTAATCGCATTGGCGATTCCATCAGCGGTAATTGGCTATTTCACCATTGAACCAATGTTGTTTGCTGGCTGGCTGGATAATGCAATTACTGTTTCTGCTAATCATGGCTCAATGGCTGAATTAAAACAAGTATTCCATTCAGCGGTATCAATGATTTCACATGCTGCGCAAACACCACCTTTTTGGATGATGGTTGGTGGTGTGATTACTGCTTGGTTATTCTCACTGTACAAAACTGAGTGGGCTAATTGGGTGCAAAACAAAGGTCGTTACATTAACTACATTTTGGAGTCTTTGTACGGATTTGACCGCTTTAACCAAATCGTTTTTGTGAGTGGCGTCAAGAGATTGGGTAATTTTTTATGGAAAGTGTCAGATGCTGGCTTGATTGATAAAATAGCAGTCAACGGCAGTGCTAAATTGGTTGGTTTTATCGGCTCTATGGTGCGTCCAATCCAAACTGGCTATGTTTATCATTATGCTTTCTTTATGATTTTCAGCTTGCTTATTATTTTAACTTGGACGCTATTTGTTGGCGACAATCCATTACTTTAGCGCTAAACTATGGAAAACGTACTACTTAGTTTGCTTATTTGGCTGCCAATTTTAGGTGGCGGATTGGTTATCTTAATCGGTAATAACCGTGCTAATACTGTGCGTTGGGTTAGTGTGGCAATCTCGATTTTGGTATTTGTGATGTCACTTAACCTATATACGAGTTTTGACACCAACACACATTTGATGCAATTCGTCGAAAAAAACTCGTGGATTGCCACCTTTAATATCAATTATCATATTGGTATTGATGGCATATCTATGCCGCTGATTATCCTCACCACCTTTTCAACCGTTTTGGTGATTATCGCTGGCTGGGAAGTTATTACCCGCCGAGCATCGCATTATATGGCGGCATTTTTGATTATGGAAGGGCTAATTATCGGCGTGTTTTCATCGTTGGATGCTATTTTGTTTTATGTTTTTTGGGAGGCATCGCTAATCCCAATGTTGCTAATTGTCGGTATTTGGGGTGGCGATAATCGCGTGTATGCAGCGGTTAAATTTTTCTTATATACCTTCATAGGTTCAGTCTTTATGCTGGTGTCGATGATTTATATGTACAATAAAGGTGGCTCATTTGCCATTTTAGATATGCACAATCTAAGTCTGAGTAGCGCGGAACAGGCGTGGATTTTCTGGGCATTTTTTATGGCATTTGCAGTGAAAGTACCGATGTTTCCAGTGCATACTTGGCTGCCTGATGCGCACGTTCAAGCCCCCACTGGCGGTTCGGTGATTTTGGCGGCTATTATGTTAAAAATGGGTGGCTATGGGTTCTTGCGTTTCTCGTTGCCGATGACTCCAGATGCATCTTTGCAATTCTCAGAAGTGGTGATTGTGCTCTCACTGATTGCCATTGTTTATATAGGTTTTGTGGCGTTGGTGCAAAAAGATATGAAAAAACTCATTGCTTACTCGTCCATTGCACACATGGGTTTTGCAACTTTAGGGGTATTCACACTATTTTTAGCTTATCAACCAGGCAATGCCGAGGCAGCTTTGTTAGGGCTTGAAGGCGCGATGGTGCAGATGATTTCACATGGTTTTATTTCCGCAGCGATGTTTTTAGTGGTGGGCGTATTATACGACCGCCTGCATTCACGCGAAATTTCCACCTATGGTGGGGTGGTTAATTCTATGCCAAAATTCACCGGTTTTGCGGTATTGTTCGCTATGGCAAATGCTGGCTTACCAGGTACCTCAGGCTTTGTCGGTGAATTTATGGTTATCCTTGGTGCCTTGCAGGCCAATATTTGGTACGGTGTACTGGCAGCTACTACTTTAATTGTTGGTGCTGCTTATACTTTGTGGATGGTCAAACGTGTTTTCTGGGGCGCGATTACCAATCCAACAATAGAGACCTTGAGCGATATTAATGCTCGTGAATTTCTGATATTAGCGATACTGGGATTGGCAGTATTGACAATGGGTTTGTACCCACAACCAATCATTGAAATCATACATGCTTCGATTGACCACTTGCTAAACCAAGCCCTTGCTTCTAAATTATAAGTTTTGAATTATGACAAATACTTTTCAATTTGATACCACCTCATTGTTACTTGCTTTGCCAGAGATTTTTCTGCTAAGTGCCATTGTGGTTATTTTGTTGTTTGATTTATTTCTCACCAAGTCATTTAAACAAGTTACCTATTATTTAACGCAACTAAGTTTGTTAATCACAGGAATTGTGGCGTTTAATTTGATTGGACATCCCGAAACCATTATCTTTGGTAACTCATTTGTGCTGGATGAGTTAGCATCGGTGTTCAAAGTGTTTATGATGGGTGCAGCCATGGTGGCAATGGTTTACTCACGCCATTACCTAAAACAACACCAGCTGTTTAGAGGTGAGTATTTTGTTTTGGTATTGTTGTCAGTCCTAGGCATGATGGTGATGGTGTCGGGTTATAGCTTATTAACACTGTATTTAGGTTTAGAAATTTTGTCCTTGTCTTTATATACCTTAATTGCTATTGCTACAGAGCGTTCAAACGCAATTGAAGCGGCACTTAAATACTTTGTGCTTGGGGCAATTGCCTCAGGTTTATTATTGTATGGGATGAGTATGATTTATGGCATTAGCGGCAGTCTGAGTATTGGTGATATTGCTACGTTTTCATCAGCGATTAATTTAGATTCAAGGCAGACTCTGGTTATTAACTTCGGCTTGGTGTTCTTAGTCATTGGTATTGCCTTTAAACTCGGCGCAGTACCGTTTCATATGTGGGTGCCAGATGTGTATCAGGGCGCACCCACCGCAGTAACCATGTTCATCTCCACCGTGCCTAAGATTGCGGCGGTAGCAATGTTGGTACGTTTGTTGATTGATGGCTTGGGGGCAATGCACAATTATTGGTCAGATTTGTTTATGGGTTTGGCATTACTTTCTATCGCATTAGGCTCTGTTGTTGCCTTGATGCAAACTAACATTAAACGCATGTTGGCATATTCTACGATTTCACATATTGGCTTTATTATGCTTGGTTTTGTCACGGGGGTGATTACTGGTTATGCGGTTGCGGTATTTTATGTTTTGGTTTATGTCTTAACCAGCCTAGCGGCGTTTGGGGTGATTATCCTGCTCAACAAACAAGGTTTTGAAGCCGATAAAATAGCTGATTACAAAGGGCTTAGTAAGCACTCACCTTGGTTTGCGTTGATGATGTTACTGGCAATGTTATCAATGGCTGGTGTACCGCCATTCATCGGTTTTTATTCTAAGTTTTTTGTCCTGCAACAGATTATCTCTCAAGGCTTTGTAATAGTGGCAATTATCGCTGTAGTATTTGCGGTAATTAGTGCTTATTATTACCTGCAAGTGATTAAAGCTATGTATTTTGATAATAGCAGCGAAGCAATAACCATCAGCGCACCCATGGATATTAAATTGGTTTTATCCATTAATGCGGTATTGATTTTAGTACTTGGGTTATTCCCAGATTTTTGGTTGCAATTAGCCCTGTCTTTATTTTGATAATTTTAGCAGTGTGATTTTATTTTTTATACATTCATCACTAGGAGCCATAGGTTTCAATTGGCAAAGAGCCTAATTTGTAGATATTTGTCCCTTTGAAGGATACATGAGAGCTTGCCAAGGCATATCCATAAACAATCTCATAGGTTGCAGGTAGTTTGCCATTTTGTCGATACGATTCATACATTTGCATCATTAGTGCAAACTTATCTTTGCCCATTAAAGATTTTGAACGCTGATTGAGTGTTTGCGCCCCAACGGCTTTTAATTCTTTGAGCAGGTCTTTGACGTTCTGGTAAGTAAGCGTTAAAAGCTCCATCGTCATCACTGGCGATTGAAAACCATTTGCTAGTACTTGGTCGCCAATGTCGTGCATATCAACAAAGACGTTGACATGGTCATAGTTATCTACCACAGCCCAGCTTTTTTTTAATTCTTTGAGGGTAGTCGCGCCAAAGGTTGAAAATAGCAATATGCCGTCATTTTTAAGCACACGATGACATTCGCCAAATACGGCGTTTAAATCCTCACACCATTGTAGCATTAGATTAGAGGTAACCACATCAACGCTATTATCTGCTATGGGTAATTGGTTGGCATCAGCGCAAATCTTATCTACTACTTGATTGTGTTTGAGTAGGTCTTGTGCAAAATCAAGTGCGATGATTTTTGAGCTTGGAAAACGTTGTGATAATTGCTGCGTGAGTAAGCCCGTGCCTGCGCCTAAATCAAGTACAACGCTCGGTTTATTGGCAATAATGCCTAATTTTTTATCTAGGCGCGTGGCGATTTCTTGTTGTAAAACAGCATGATGATTATAACTATTTGATGCTTTGTTAAATGCAGCCCTTATTTTAGACATTGATTAACTTGATTGGTGAGGTTTGTCATTAGTTTGAAATAATCACCATCACCTATAATATCAACACTTTGGGTGTTAATATCTAAACCTTCTGTTAGGGTTTGGATAGATTTTTTAGGCACTTGTGTGGTGCTTAATAAACACTTGGGCTTAGATTTTTTGATAGATTTTTTGATTTTTAAAAGTTTAAACAGACTTAATTTCGCCCCATGATAATGACTTACAACGATTGAATGCTTGAGATGATTGGCATCTAAGAAATAATCTAGGGCGTTGGAAAAACCTACCACTTGTTTATTTTGGTGGATTGCAAGTTGTTGTTTGATGTTGTTGTTTAGCATTTGCAATGCTTGTGTTAAAGTGGCTAAATTAGTGAGATAGGTTGTTTGGTTTACACTGTCTATTTGAATGAGTTTTTCGCTTAATTGTTGAGAGAATTTGATTATTTTGTCAACATCTAGCCACAGATGGTGGTTGTTGTTATTAGCACTTAGCATGATTTTTTTATCAGGCTTGATATTGTTAAGAATTTTTTTAAAACCAGCTTCAAAATCTGGATGCACAAAAACAATCAAATCTGCTGAATTAAGTTGGGATAATTGTGAAGGTTGTAAGTGAAAATGATGTGCAGAAGCCTGGTTTTTAATGAGCAATGTTGGCGTGGTAACACCGTGTGTTAAAGCACTAACAATGCCGTATAGCGGCTTGATGCTAACCGCGATATTCAACTCGGCATTGGGGGCTGAAAAAGCATCTGCACTCAGCAGGAAAACAATCAAGAATAATCGATAAATCATAGGCAGAATTATACTATAGGGCTGATTAGTTCTGCGTGCAAATAAAAATTGTTCGCTTAGGTGCTGGCAAACCCTCAATAGTGAGGTTGCTATTATTAGGGTCTAGGAAATCTTGCAATGATTTCGCACCCTCACCAATCCAGTGTGTTGTGCGTTGTTCGCCATATACACCAAAGGTAGTTTGATTAACATCTACCAGCCTAATTTGGCTAAATCCAGCCTCAAGTAGCCAAGTTTTTAGTGTCCTTACACCAGGCAGACACCAAACATTACGCATTTTAGCATAACGCGCTTTGGGGATGATTTGAGCGCCGTGTTTTTCATCAATGATTAGGGTTTCGAGTATCAACTCGCCGCTTTTTGCTAACATGGATTTGAGTTGTTGTAGATGCGCTATTGGGTCTTTTTGATGATACAAAACCCCCATGGAGAAAATGCTATCAAATACGCTGGTGCTGGGTATTTGTTCTAATTTGAGTGGTAATACGAAAGCATTTGGTGGGTTTTTAATCAATATGCGTATTGCTTGAAATTGATAATTAAACAACAAAAACGGCTCAATTCCGAGCACTATTCTTGCACCTGCGATTGCCATTAAATAACTAAAATAACCATTCCCTGCACCGACATCAAGCACAGTTTTGCCTTGCAATGGTTTGATATGAGGTAGCACTCGATGCCACTTCATATCGCTACGCCACTCGCTTTCAAGCACAAGGTTGCCAATTTGGTAGGGACCTTTACGCCAAGGCATTAATTGTTTTAAAGCTACTTCCAATTGAATTTCGTCGGTATTAATTGCGTCAATGTTTAAATACCCCATCTTTTGGCTCAGATTGCCGCTAGGCTGGAGCCGAATCTGCTCAAGTGTTTTTTCCCATTTTGGGATATTACCATTATTGACTAAAAATGATTGTTCTGATAAATTCACTAGTTGTTGACATGATTTGCTTAATGCCGATTGCTGGCAGCGCTTTGAAAAATTATCAAACATAAGTGGCGCAGTGTTGGTGTAAAATGCTGGTATTAGGTTTTTTAGTATTATTTTAGACAAGGAGTAAAGCAACATGAACATAAAAATTATAATTTTAACGGCTTTTTTAGCCTCAAATGTTTTAGCAGGTGGCGACGATAGGGATAAAGGTCCAGTTGAATCATTAGACGCAATAGCACCAATAGCCGATCAAGTTGTGCCAGGTAATCAAGATGCGCAAAGCATGAGATTGAGCGACACTTCTCAAGACGTAATCGCAACAGTCAATGGGGTTACAGTGACAAAAGCGGCGCACGAAGCCTGCAAAGATAAGTTGGGCTTATCTGAGGTTAATATTCAAAGATTCAAAAACGTATTGTCTTTATACAATACTGGTCCACTTGATGAATTTGGCACAGAATTTTCTCCTGGTAGATGGGATGATTATTTTGCTTGTATAGAAAGACAGTAAAATGGTTTTGATTTAATTGAGACCTTCATAAAAACACCACCTTTCACCAGACTGAAAACTTTTTAAAAACACCCTTAGCCCTGCTAGGAGTGAATTTATAAAAATTATCAACTAGGCAAAACTTGTCATTTGTCTAACATCCAACCCTAATGCAGTGGTCTTAAATGCGTTAAATTTCAAGCAAAGTGTTTTCTTTTTCTCTGAGTTTGTGCTCGATTGATTTGATATGCTCATCGGTAATTTTTTGAATGTCATCTTCTGCTTTATGCGCTTCATCTTCTGAGATTTCTTTTTCTTTTAATAACTCTTTAAAATCGGAATTGGCATCGCGACGAATATTACGAATTGCAACTTTGGCTTGTTCTGCTTCGTCCTTGACCACACGCACCAATTCACCACGACGCTCTTTTGTGAGTGGCGGCAGTGGAATGCGCATGACTTGCCCCATGGTTTGTGGGTTAAGTCCTAAATCAGAGGTCATGATGGCTTTTTCAATCACAGTAACCATATCTTTTTCCCAGGGGGATACCTTGAGCGTGCGTGAATCTTCTGCACTGATATTAGCAACCTGTGAGATGGGCATCATAGAGCCGTAGTACTCAACCTGAATTTGTTCAAGTAGCGAAGGGTGTGCACGCCCTGCTCTAATTTTGCTAAACGCACTTTCTAACGAGGCAATGGTTTTATTCATACGCTGATTGGCATCGTTTTTTATTTCATTTAACATGATTACTCCTAATAATTGTACCCAACGGCTCACCACTTAAAATATCCACTAAAGTATTGGTATTATTTAACATACTAAAAACACAAATCTCTAAATTATGTTCGCGACACATAGTAAAGGCTGAAGTATCCATAATTTTTAGGTTTTTGTTAATGGCTTCATCGAAACTTAACGATTCATAACGTGTGGCATTTGGGTTTTTAAGCGGGTCATCGGTGTAAACACCATCAACTTTAGTGGCTTTGAAGACTGCATCTGCACTAATTTCAATCGCTCTGAGTGTTGCGCCAGTGTCGGTAGTGAAGCATGGGCTGCCTGTGCCTGCTGAAAAAATAATCACAGTTTTGTCACTTAGCAGTGCCTTGGCACGAGTGTGGTTAAAAGGTTCACAAACACCGCCACCAATTGCGAAACCAGACATCACCACATTTTTGATTTGATGTTGGTTGAAATTATCGCCAATTGCCAAGGCGTTTATCACTGTTGCCAACATACCCATGTGATCGCCAGTAACGCGATTGACACCGTTTTGTGCCAAAGCTGCACCACGAAAAATATTACCACCGCCAATCACAATACCAACCTCAACCCTCAAATCAAGTACTGATTTGACGATTTGCGCCACTTTATCCAAGGTTTTTGGATCGATTGCCTCATTGTTATTTGCTAGTGCCTCACCGCTAAGTTTTAATAAAATTCGTTGGTATTTTTTCATGCTGGCAATTTTACATTTATAATTAACCCTTTGGTCTATAAAAAATTTAAATGGATAAAATCAGCGTTCGTGGTGCTCGAGTTCACAACCTAAAAAATATCGATATTGACATTCCTCGCAACAAATTGGTGGTGATTACTGGACTGTCTGGTTCAGGCAAATCATCACTAGCGTTTGATACTATTTATGCTGAAGGGCAACGGCGTTATGTGGAATCTTTGTCAGCGTATGCGCGTCAGTTTTTATCACTCATGGAAAAACCTGATGTTGATCATATTGAGGGCTTGTCTCCAGCTATTTCGATTGAGCAAAAAGCCGCCTCACACAATCCACGCTCAACCGTGGGCACAATTACTGAAATTTATGATTATTTAAGATTGTTATTTGCGCGTGTTGGTACGCCAAAGTGCCCCAAACATCAGTTGGATTTACAATCACAAACGATTTCACAAATGGTGGACAGCATCATGTTACTGCCCGAGGGCGAAAAAATTATGTTACTAGCACCCGTAGTGCAAAATCGCAAAGGTAGCCACACTAAAATGTTGGATGAGCTTTCAAACCAAGGCTTTTTACGTGCGCGAATTGATTCGCGTATTGTTTACTTGGATAACATGGAAGCGCTTGATGGTAAATTTTTTCATACTATTGAGATTGTGGTTGATCGTCTCAAGGTTAGGGGTGATATTAATCTGCGTTTATCTGAGTCTTTAGAGACAGCACTGAATTTAAGTGCTGGCTTGGTGAAAATTGCACCGATGGACAGCGATTCAACCCAACCAGAGCTGACATTTTCAGCCAAATTTTCCTGTGTTGAATGTGGCTATTCATTAACCGAATTAGAGCCACGTTTGTTCTCTTTTAATAATCCGGTAGGTGCTTGCCAAATTTGTGATGGGTTGGGTACCAAAGACAGTTTCGATGAACTAAAAGTAGTTGCCAATCCAGAAATGAGTTTGGCAGATGGTGCGATTTATGGTTGGGGCAGGTCAAATGCTTATTTTTATCAAATTTTGCTATTGGTAGCCAGGCATTATGGCTTTGATATTGAAATCCCGTACGCCCAACTCAGTGATGAGCACAAAAAAATTATTCTATACGGCAGTGACTTTGATGTAATTGATTTTTCTAAGATAAAAGGGCGCAAGGGTTGGCCAAACAAAGCCAAGCCATTTGAAGGTGTGATTCCCCAAATGATACGTCGTTATGAAGAAAGCGGGATTCGATCAGTGCGCGAAGAATTGTCACGTTATGTGGTGAGCAAAGATTGTAGCAGTTGTAGCGGTGAGCGACTAAATGAAGCAGCTAGGAATGTGTTTATTGATGGGTGTAATTTGTCTAATCTTAGCAAACGCTCTATTGCACATATTCACACCTTTTTTACCCAATTAAACTTGGGAGGTGCGCGTGGTGAAATTGCTGATAAAATACTTAAAGAAATCATCCAACGTTTAGAGTTTTTAATCAATGTTGGGCTGGATTATTTAAGCCTTGAGCGCCGCTCTAACAGCCTATCTGGTGGCGAAGCGCAACGCATTCGCTTAGCAAGTCAAATTGGTGCTGGGCTGATGGGTGTGTTGTATGTACTAGACGAACCATCGATTGGCTTGCATCAGCGTGACAACCAAAAATTACTCAGTACTTTGACTTATTTACGCGATTTAGGCAATACCGTGATTGTGGTTGAACATGATGAAGATGCGATTAGACAAGCAGACTATGTGATTGATATTGGGCCTGGTGCGGGCGCGCATGGGGGAAGGATTATTGCACGTGGCACCCCACAACAGTTGATTGATGATACGCAATCACTGACTGGAGATTACCTCAGTGGTCTTCAAAGCATTGCAATCCCTAAGGCACGTAAAACCGCGAAAAATTACTTAACGCTTACAGGTGCGTCTGGCAATAACCTTAATACCGTTGAGTTATCAATTCCAATTGGCGTACTGACTTGCATTACTGGGGTATCTGGTTCGGGAAAGTCCACATTGATTAACGATACTTTATATGCCTTAGTTGCTCAGAGTCTTAATTGTGCACAAACCAAACCAGCTCCTTATCAATCAATTGATGGTTTAAAGCATTTTGATAAAGTGGTGAATATTAACCAAAGCCCGATTGGACGCACCCCGCGTTCAAATCCAGCGACTTACACAAGCGTATTTTCTTTAATTCGTGATTTATTTTCACAAACTTTAGAAGCGCGATCACGCGGTTATAAAGCCGGGCGTTTTAGTTTTAATGTCAAGGGAGGTCGCTGTGAAGCCTGCAAGGGTGATGGACTGATTAAGGTTGAAATGCATTTCCTACCAGATGTCTATGTGTCTTGCGATGTGTGTGATGCTCGGCGTTATAATCGGGAAACGCTCGAGATTTTGTACAAAGGCAAGAGTATTGCACAAGTACTGGATATGACGGTTGAAGAGGCAGTAGGTTTTTTTCAGCCAATGCCTAAAATCCATAAAAAGTTGCAAACGCTAATGGATGTTGGTTTATCTTATATCACTCTTGGGCAAAATGCCACTACCTTGTCAGGGGGTGAGGCGCAACGTATTAAACTTGCCAAAGAGTTGTCAAAATTAGACACTGGGCAGACGCTCTATATTTTAGATGAGCCAACCACAGGCTTGCATTTTCACGATATTAAACAATTGTTATCAGTGATTAACCATCTGCGTGCGCGTAACAACACCATTATTATTATTGAACATAATTTAGATGTGATAAAAACTGCAGATTGGATTGTTGACCTCGGCCCTGAAGGTGGTGATAAAGGCGGTCAAGTTATTGCTACTGGCACGCCAGAGACTGTTGCCAAGGTGAAAAAATCTTATACAGGTCAGTATTTAAAGGCTTTATTAACGGCTAAAAAATAACTGCTTTGAGTTGGTAGCTAAACTGCTTTTTATTAGTCGATACGGGTAAGTAGTTTTTGTCTTTGGCAAAATAAGCCTCAATATGCTTGTCTGAGTTAATGATTTTGATGAGGTTGTTGTCCTCGTTAGGCACTTGTTGATAATGATGTTTTTCAATTTTTTTGCCATTATTTACCAAAAAATAAAAATCAGTTTGTTCAGGGTTTTGTTCTAGTGCTTGGGTCAATGCTAAAAATAAACCGAGTGGGTCGATTTGTCGGCCTTTTGGCATAATATTGATGTCTTTTTTAATCGTTTCACCATCTCGCTCAAAGTATTTGTAACGTTTAGAGCGGATGCCAATCTCATCTTGCACAAACCAAGATTGAGCATTGATTTGATAATCTTTAACCAGCCTAGTCAAACCTGAAGTTTGTGCATGAGTCGTGTAGTGGTAGAGCCCTTGTTGATTAACAAGTGCGCGCTGCTCATCAGCAATCTCAAAGCCCGATATTGATAGCGTATAGGTCGCTGTGTGTGGTTTTAGTGCCAATACCGAGGTTGATAATAACAATAAGAATATCAGTTTCATCGGGAATCTTGCAAAACCTTTTTAATGGCTTGTGAATAGAGGATATGCTCTTGTTTTAAGACTTTTTTTGCCAAAGTGTGTTTGGTATCAGTGCTAGTAATTGCTACAGATTTTTGTAGTATTACTGCACCAGAATCTAGTTCATTGGTAACAAAATGTACGCTAGCACCAGCAAATTCTTGCCCGTCATCAATAGCACGTTGGTGGGTGTTCAAACCTTTAAATTTGGGCAGCAGTGATGGGTGAATGTTAAGAATTTTGCCTTCGAATTGCTTGATAAAATCCGCAGATAAAATTCGCATAAAGCCAGCAAGAATGATAAGTTTAGGGCTGAATTGATGAATGCTATGTGCCAGTTTTTCATCAAAGGTCTCTCGAGTTGGGTAGGTTTGGTCTTCGATAAGTAGCGTTTGAATACCTGCATTTTTTGCTCGTTGTAGCCCAAAAGCATTGGCTTTATTGCTAATCACGCACGCAATACTAATACCGATATTACCAGCATTGTCAATGATAGATTGCAGGTTTGAGCCTGAACCTGAGATTAACACAACAATCTCAGATAATGACTTGTTTTTCATGATTTTGAGTGATTTCACCAATTAGCCAGGCGTTTTCACCTTGTGCGCTCAGATGGGTAATAGCGTTATCGCTTTGATTAGCAGGCACAACTAAAACCATCCCCACGCCGCAATTAAATACTCGATACATCTCCATCATGTCAATATTGTCATTGTCTTGTAAAAACTGAAAAATCTCAGGCAATTGCCAAGAATCTGCACTCAGTTTAGCGGCTAAATGCTTGGGTAAAACCCTAGGAATGTTTTCCAATAGCCCGCCCCCAGTAATATGAGAAATAGCGTGTACCGGGAGTTTTTCAATTAAAGATAATACTGACTTGACATAAATTTTGGTCGGTTCAATCAGTGTATTGAGTTGCACATCAGTTGGTTTGGATTGTTCTAACACTTTGCGAATTAGTGAATAGCCGTTTGCATGGGGACCTGAGGAGCCGAGTGCGATGATGTGGTCACCATTATTGACTTGAGAGCCATCAATCACTTTGTGTTTATCAGCAATACCCACACAAAAGCCGGCTAAATCATATTCTTCGTTCTGATACATGCCAGGCATCTCAGCAGTTTCACCGCCAATTAGGGCGCAGCCTGATTGTCTGCAACCCTCGCCAATACTGCTAATAACGGATACGGCAATCTCGGTATTGAGCTTGCCAGTCGCATAATAATCTAAGAAAAACAACGGCTGCGCACCTTGTACGATTAAATCATTCACACACATTGCCACCAAGTCAATACCGATGGTGTCGTGCTTGCCTAACATTGCTGCAACTTTGAGTTTGGTACCAACACCGTCCGTGCTAGAGATTAGCACTGGGTTTTTATATTTGTGCATTGGCAATTCAAACATTGCGCCAAAACCACCAAGCCCAGCCAGCACTCCTTGCGTGGCAGTAGATTTGGCAATGGGTTTGATGTGCTCAATTAAATCATTGCCTTTGGTGATATCAACGCCTGAATCAAGGTAAGTAAGTGATGACATAGGGTTTTTTCCGTATAATTATTTTTTAAATACTATTGGGTAAAAAAAATCATGAGTCTTTCTTCGCTACCAAACGCACTTTCAATTCTGCGTATTATTTTAACAGTGCCAGTGGTGATGACTTTGCTAAATCAGTATTATTCTTGGGCAATTATTTTGTTTTTTATCGCAGGGGTTACCGACGCACTGGACGGCTGGATTGCTAAGCGTTTTGCTTGTCAAAGCCGGCTCGGTTCAATCCTAGACCCGATGGCAGACAAACTATTGTTAGTGGGTAGTTTTGTTAGTTTGTTTGCGATTGATCTGTTGCCTTTGTGGTTGCTGATGTTGATTTTTTTTCGTGACGTGATGATTGTGGCAGGGACAGTTGGTTATTTTTTGGGCACCAGTACATCAAGGGATGAATTACTATCGCCATCAAATTTATCTAAATTTAACACTGCTTTGCAAATTATTTTGGTGTTGTTTTTGGTGGTAACACAAATATATCCTGTAGCACCTGAGTGGCAACAAATCTTATTCATTGTGGTTGCTACCTCAACTGTGTTAAGCGGTGCGGATTATATGTGGATTTGGACTAAACAAGTTATTTTGCAAGAACGCCGTTAGTGAACCAGCTTAACTTGCCTTTAACACTTAATGTTAAAATGCTTTGGCAGTATTTTATAGGCGATAAAAATCAACAAATTATTGCATTTTTATCTGAGTTATTTGTCCAATCTCACAGTTGTGTGGTTTATATTTACGGCGAGAAATCTAGCGGAAAAACGCATTTATTGCAAGGTTGTGCGTTCAAGGCGTTAGAAAAATCCTTGTCAGTTGCCTATATTGATTTTTCCCAACCTTTGCCAGATGGCGTATTGGATGATTTGGAAAATCATGACTGGGTTTGTCTTGATAACGTTGATAAATTAACTACTAAGCAGCAGCAAGAATTGTTTGACCTTTACAATCGCACCAAATACACCCGTGTTAAGCTGATTGTTGCTGCTAGCAGTTTGCCCAGTGAGATGAGGGTTTTTCAAGATTTAAAAACTCGTTTATCTTTAGCCACAGTGTTTAGCCTTGAGGCGTTGGACGACAGTGGGAAAAAAAATATTATTAAACAGCGTGTAAAGCAGCGTAATCTGCAGATTGATGGCAAAATCTATGAGTATTTATTTAAATATTATTCACGAGATTTAAGTGCTTTATTGAGTGCGATTGAGCAGTTGGATCAAGCGTCATTACAACAAAAAAACCACATTACTATTCCTTTGATTAAACAGGTGTTAAAAATTTAGTTGCTTGCTAAATTGCTTGATAATTATGTCTTAAAAACGTTTTTAAGACTTGCAAACTCCCGACTTAATTCAACTGAATAGTCTTGGCTAACAATAGCTGTTCTAGCAGTTGCGTTATGTCGTCAACTTTTGAGCCAAACAGGCGTACGTTAACTTTATCGTTAAAATGCGCTCTAACGGTTTGCTTGATAATATTAGGTTGAAAATCACTCAGTCTCATGTGTCAAGTTTTAACAAAAAAACACCTACTATTAAGCAGGTATTTTTTTACTTGAAAGAATAAACCTTATACTTATGTCAAGGTTGCTCTAAATTTGAATTTTGCTATTTTTGGCATTAGCTGAGAAAAAGGGATTTTTTCAAAATCACCATAGGTTGTTTTAACCTGTTCAACCAAGACAACAATATTATCGATATTATCCGTAAAAGACTCAGTAACAAGCGTTTGCAAGGCAAGCAAGCCACCCATTTTTATTTTTAATTGTTGTCCGACAGACAATTTAGATTGGTGATGTGATTTGAGCACAAAATCACTGTTAGTTCTGAGCTGGTGATACAAAGATTGGCAGTTTTTTGAGGCTAAATTGTCTAAGCAAGTACCAAATTCTTTTTCTGCCACGCAATCTTTGCTGCTTAATTGGCAGCCACATCGACCACTGAGTATTAAATGTGAGAAAGGGCAGGTGTAATGCCGTTCGTTTATCATTATTGCAGATTATAATGGTTATTTTGATTTCGACAAGCCAAGTCTTATGAATTATCTGCCGATTTTTATTGATATTAAACAAAAACCTTGTTTAGTAGTGGGTGGTGGCGATATTGCCTATCGTAAAATTAATTTATTGTTAAAAGCCCATGCAACAGTAACTTGTGTGGCAAAAGATTGTTGTGATGGGATTGCAAATCTGCTTAAAAATAAGCAAATTATCTATGTTGAAAAAGCCTTTGAGGCGAGCGATATCAACGCTCAAGTATTGATTGTTTCTGCCACCGATGATACCGCATTAAATGCAGAAGTGTCTGCATTGGCACATGCTAATAACATCCTCGTTAATGTAGTAGATTCACCCGACTTATGCTCGTTTGTAATGCCTTCAATTGTTGATCGGTCACCGCTTGTCATTGCCATCTCGACTGCTGGAAAGGCTCCTGTTTTGGCAAGATTGATTCGTGCCAAACTAGAAAGCACTATTCCCCATGCGTATGGCAAGCTGGCAGAATTAGCAGGCAGTTTTAGAGACCAAGTTAAAGCCAAATTTGCTAACACTGAAGACCGACGTTATTTTTGGGAAAAGGCTTTTTCAGGTGTCGTGGCTGAAAAAGTATTCGCTGGCAAGATGACAGAAGCACAACGTGATCTACAAACCCAATTAGAAGGTAGTATTGACAGTGAAATGGGCGAGGTGTATTTGGTGGGCGGTGGTCCAGGTGACCCAGATTTATTGACTTTTAAGGCTCTGCGTCTGATGCAACAAGCTGATGCGATTTTATACGATAGATTGGTTTCAAAAGAAGTGATGGAGCTGGTCAGGCGTGATGCTGAATTGATTTATGTTGGTAAAGAGCGTGATAATCACAGCGTGCCACAAGATGGCATTAATCAACTCCTGGTCGATTTAGCTAAGCAGGGCAGGCGTGTTTGTCGCCTTAAAGGCGGCGACCCATTTATTTTTGGTCGTGGTGGTGAAGAGATTGAAACTTTGGCTGAAAATGGCGTGCCATTTCAAGTAGTGCCAGGCATTACCGCGGCTTCTGGTTGCTCTACCTATTCAGGCATTCCACTCACGCACCGTGATTATTCACAATCTTGCCGTTTTGTTACTGGGCATCTTAAGGATGGGTCGATGAGTTTACCTTGGAATGAGTTGGCAGTGGAGCAACAAACCATTGTGTTTTATATGGCACTTAAAGGCGCGAGATATTTATCTGAACAATTGATTGCACATGGCATGCGCGCTAATATGCCAGCAGCCCTAGTAGAAAAAGGCACAACACCTGACCATCAAGTTTATGTAACAACCTTGGCAACCTTGCCTGATTTGGTTGAGGGTACAACCATTCATGCTCCTACTTTAATTATTGTTGGAGAAGTGGTAAAACTCAGAGAAAAACTCAACTGGTTTTCAAATGATAAGCAATAAACGCTTGCTGGGTTTAGATGTTTTAAAAGGGCTGGGTATTGTACTGATGATTGTTTATCATTTTGCCTTTGATTTAAACCATTTTCGTTTTTTAGAAATTGATTTTTTTACCTGGTTTTGGCGGATTTTTCGCTATTTGATTGTGACGTTTTTTTTGTTTTCAGTCGGGGTGAGCTTGACACTAAGTCATCCGTTTAAGATTAATTTCAACAAAGTATTTACACGAATAATCAAGCTGGGTATTGCAGCTGTTTTGGTTTCAATTGTGAGTTATTATTTATTTCCAGACAGTTGGATTTATTTTGGTATTTTGCATTTTATTTGGCTTGCCTCAATTTTGGTTTTACCCGTATTGTTTTATCCAAAAATAGCCGTAATATTGGCATTATTAATATTCAGTGCTTATTTTTTAGGGATAAGTGATGGGATTTGGCTATCAACTTTGCAACCAATATTATCACTGCCAACTATTACACAAGACTTGGTCACTATTTTCCCGTGGTTGGCAATGATTTTACTAGGAGTGGCAACGGGCCGCTCACAATACCGCGAATTAATATTTGACCAACAAATATGGCAATACCCAACCTTGATACATAAGACGTTGGCCTATTTGGGCAGGCGCGCCTTGTGGGTGTATTTAATACATCAGCCGATTTTGTTTGGTGCGGTTTATGTTGCTACCATTATTATCTATTAGAGGCCACTGCATTAGTCTTTAGCGCCGAGGGCTTTAACTATTATAGCTGTTGTACAAAATCCAGTGAAGGCTGCTTGAAAAGACATAAAACCCACAAAAGCAGTGAGCCATAGCCAATTTTCATTCACCGCATAAGGGCTAATACTTGCGCCTAATAGCAATGAAATCATGATAATCGTCCCCATTACTGCCATTACCGCATTATTTACTGTCATATTTCTCTCCTTATTTTAAAAAAGTCTCTTTGGATTTCACTATACCATAAATCTAAAAATGGAACAACCAAACTCCTAAAAACCATTTTTTCCCATCCAAAAAATCGCCTCAATTCTATTTTCTAGTCAATTGGGTATATTTCTTTGCGTTTCACTGCTTTTTTCTTGTCAGTTAGAAGTTCATTGGTTTGAGATAATTTGTGGTTTAAAATGTTCATCAGTGCAGAAAGTTTGCTTGGCGAGAGGTTTGACCAGCTTTGGTGTTTTTATCTAATGGGTAAAATTTTTTTAGTTAAAATCATGATACCAGTTGGGTCTTTTGCGTTTTTTGATTGCTATTTTTGAGTTGAGGGATAGAATTTAAAAAATATTTGTCTTGACATCTACTAAAATAACACACCTATGATTGACACACCTTTAACCATTGCTGGCAAAACCTACAACTCTCGCTTATTAATTGGTTCTGGAAAGTATCGAGATTTAGAGCAAACACGCCTAGTTACTGAGACTGCTGAATCTGAGATTATTACAGTTGCAATTCGTCGTACCAACATTGGTCAAGACCTCAACGAGCCTAATTTATTGGATGTTATTTCGCCTGAAAAATACACCATTTTGCCCAATACAGCGGGCTGTTATACTGCTAAAAATGCAGTGCGAACCTGTCAGCTGGCACGTGAGTTATTGGGTGGGCACAATTTGGTCAAACTTGAAGTGTTAGGTGATGAAAAAACCCTGTATCCCAATATTGTTGAAACGCTCGCTGCGGCAAAAATACTCATCAACGATGGCTTCGATGTGATGGTTTATACCAGTGACGACCCAGTCATCGCCAAAGAATTGGAAAATATTGGCTGCTGTGCAATTATGCCACTAGCATCACTTATCGGTTCGGGTCAAGGCATTGCTAACCCAGCCAACATCAAACTCATCAAACAGCAGTCTAGCGCGCCAGTATTGGTTGATGCAGGTATTGGTTGTGCATCCGATGCTGCCAAAGCGATGGAGTTAGGCTGTGATGGCGTGTTGATGAACTCGGCGCTTGCCAACGCATCTAACCCAATTCTAATGGCAAGCGCGATGAAACATGCAGTTATTGCTGGGCGTGAATCTTTTCTAGCAGGTAGAATGATAAAAAAAGCTTACGCTTGCGCTTCCTCGCCAATGGACAATTTAATTTAGGGATAAGATAACTTGATAGGTGTAAAAACATAGTAAAGTGTTGTTATGTCAATAAAAAGCAAGTGTGTAATTCGTGCAAAAACTTCATTGGAATTTTTAGAAAAAAACTCTGGAATTATCTTAGCTAAAAAATTAAAAGCGCCAAAAAGCCTTGTGAAACAAAGCTGCCAGTGTCAAAATTTCTAAGCGACCTAGCAGCATTGAAAAACTCAAAATCCACTTGGCGCTATCGTTAACGCTACTATAATTTTGCGCAACCGTGCCCAAACCTGGGCCTAGATTATTAATCGATGCGGCGGTTGCGGAGAAACTAGTCGCTTGGTCAAGTCCTGTGAACATCAAAGCCACTAAAATCATGACAAAAGCAAGTACATACAAAGAAAAAAACCCCCAAACTGAAATTAATATGGATTCTGCAACGCTTTTTTGGTTTAATTTAATACTCACGTAAGCATTAGGATGAATGAATTTTCTAATTTCTTTCATGGCGAGCTTGAACATCAGCAATATTCGCACTACTTTGATACCACCGCCAGTTGAACCTGCACAACCACCAACAAAACTCATCAAGATTAATAATACTGGCAACATAAATGGCCACTGTGAATAATTAGTCGAAACAAAGCCGGTAGTAGTAGCAATAGACACGGTTTGAAAAATTGACTGACGTAATACCTCAGCTGGCTCCGCGTAATAACCGCTATTGAATAAATACCCACCAACCACAACCATAGTGGTTAATAGAATGACTAAGTATGCCTTAAACTCAGAATCTCGAATGTAGGTCAGTATATTTTTCTTGCGCCAAACAAAAAAATGCAAAGAAAAATTAATGCCCGCCAGTAGCATAAATATAATGGCAACCGCCTCAATTGCATTAGAATTAAAAAAACCAATCGAGCCATCGTGGGTGGAAAAACCTCCAATTGCTACCGTAGAATAGCTATGTCCAATCGCATCAAATGCGCTCATTCCAGCCCAATAATAGCCTAATGCACAAATAACGGTAAAACTGATATAAATTTTCCACAGTGCTTTGGCGGTTTGTGTGAGTTTGGGGGTTAATCGCTCCTTTGAAATGCCGCTAGACTCTGCATGATAAAGCTCCATACCCCCCACACCCAGCATCGGCAATATTGCCACCGCTAGCACAATAATACCCATACCACCGAGCCATTGTAATTGTTGACGATAATACAAAATTGACTTCGGCAAATCATCAAGCCCAAAAATCACAGTTGCGCCTGTGGTAGTAAGCCCTGACATGGATTCAAAAAAAGCATCTGAAAATGTCATTTTTAGTGATTCTACAAGTAAAAACGGTGTGGTTGCAAACAGTGATAATACGAACCAAAAACTCACCACTACCAACACACCTTCGCGGATTCTAAAGTCTTTAGTGGTGTTTTTAAATGGCAACCACAGTATAAAACCACAAACAAAAGTTAATAAAAATGCTACGATAAAAGGCAAATATTCATTTTGTCCATAAATCAAATCCACTAGAATTGGTGGCAGTTGGGTTAGGCTAAATATCATTAATAATAAGCCAATGGTTTTAAAAACGATACTAAATTGCATAATGTTCAAACTGGTTAAGATTAGGGCCAAGGTTGGATAATTTTTTGTAAATAAGGTTTCGATTAGTCAAAATAGCCCTCAAATAACTCTTCAACCTCATGAATCTTACTAACATCACTCAAGATGATAAGCACATGATCGTATTCTTCGATTACCAACTTACGCGAACCCATAATCACTTCATTATTTCTAACAACTGAGCCTACCACTACGCCATCTGGTAGGTTAATCTCCTCAATTGTTCTGCCAACAACGTCTGAATGATTTTTATCGCCATGAATGATAATTTCAATCGCCTCGGCCTTGCCTTGACGTAGTGAATGCGCCATCATGGTATCACCTTTACGAATATGTGCCAAAATACCACTGGTCGTAATTTGGTCAGGCGAAATCACCATATCTACATCGTTGCTTTGTTTTGCTAAATCTTCATAAACATTACGCTTGACCAGAGCAACGGTTTTATGTGCGCCAAGACGTTTTGCTAAAATAGAAACAATCACATTAATTTCATCAGAATTGGTCAGCGCTAAAAATAAATCGGTGTTTTCAATCCCTTCTTCTAGTAATAATGTTTCATCAGAAGCATTTCCATGTAATACCAGTGTATCTTTCAATTGATCAGTAATTTTGATCACTCGATTTTTATTCATTTCAATCACCCGAACGTGATGATTTTTTTCTAAAAACTTTGCCAAATTTAAACCAATCAAGCCACCGCCAGCAATCATAATATTTTTATATGACTTGTCTAAGCGCCTAAACTCTTTTAACACCTTAGATACACTGGATTTTTTAGTAACAAAATAAACCCGATCACTATCCTTAATTACCGTATCACCATAAGCGGGAATAACTTGACCATCGCGATATAAACTAACAATACGCATACGTATTTTGGGTAAATGTTGTTGTAGTTCTTTGATTGGCAAACCGACAATCGGTGTGCCTGCATACGCCTTGGTTTCAACTAATTGCACCAGACCATTATCAAATTCAAATAGTTGCTCTACTCCTGGCTCAGCAATCACGCGTTTAATATGCTCAGTGACTAGCACCTCAGGCGTAATAACAAAGTCAATAGGAATGGCATTTGGCGAAAATAGCTCTTTTCGGTGCAAATACTCTGCGGTACGAATGCGGGCTACTTTTTTATCAACCTGATACAAAGTGTGTGCCATTTGACAAGCTAACATATTGCCTTCATCAGAGTGGGTAACTGCAATCACCATGTCCATTTCTTGAATATTAGCCGCTTCTAAAATATTCGGATAAGATGCGTATCCACAAACGGTTTTAATATCTAAATGGCGTTGCAGAGGAGATAAGTTTTCTTCATTTTTATCAATAATAGTGAGGTCATTTTGCGTATCGGAAACTAGGTATTTTGCCAATGTTGCACCAACTTGTCCTGCGCCTAAAATTAAAATTTTCATAGCGATCTTATTTCTTATAAATGCCTAAATCTTTTAGTTTGCGATAAAGCGTGGTGCGCTCTAATCCAGCCAACTCTGCTACCTTGGCAATATTGCCATTATGCTCTATTAAGTGATGGTTAAGGTATTGCACTTCGAACAAATTTCTGACTGTTTTTAAAGGTAGATTGAAATCAATACCACGAACCTGTTGCGCTTGTCCAGCTGATTGTTCAGATAAAATTCTTCGTACCCAAGGCAAAATATCGTGCAATGGTTTTTTTAAAAAATCAACCGCACCCAGTCTAATCGCCTTGACCACATCTTGATGTTCAGCATGTCCAGACATCATTGCCACTGGCATGGAAAATCCCTCATTCATCCATTCCTCTAACAAAGACATGCCGTCCTGATTTGGCATCCATACATCCATCATCACCAAATCAAAGACTTGCTGCTTGACAATCGCTTTGGCCTGTTTGGCACCATTTGCCAGTACAATCTTATAATTTACATCTTCTAGTGTATCTTTAATGGTTTCAGCATTAATGCTTTCATCATCAATAATCAAAATATTACCAATAACCATATCACGCTCCATCAATTTTATAATCAAATTCAATGGTAATGATAGCGCCATGTGGTACCACGTTACCAGCAAATATTCGTCCATCATGCTGTTCAATAATATTTTGTACAATTGCCATACCCAGTCCACTGCCTTCGGTTTTGGTTGTAACATATGGCTCAAACACACGTTCAATCACAGCCTCGTCAAAACCGTTTCCGTCATCTCTAATACTTAGACGCACTATACCCTCGACAGGTAAATATTGGGTGATAATATTAACAATTAAATCGCGCTTTTTGTGAGCCGACTCGCTGGCATTTTTTACCAAGTTAATCAACACCCTAGAAATACTATTGGCATCTAACAACAATGCTGGGACATCTTCAGCCAAGTCAAATTCAATGGTAATATTTTGTTGTGCATCATACAGTGCAATTGATTGGCGAATCAGTGTGTTAAGGTCCACCAATGTGCGCTCAATTTGTGGTGTATTGGCATAATCTGCAAAGCTACTCACCATCTTATCCATCGATTTCACTTGGTCAATAATCACTGTTGTAGTCTTGTCAATCACCTCTAAATCTTTGCCTTTAAGGGTTTTTAGAAATTTATTTCTCAAGCGTTGAGCCGACAGCAAAATCGGCGTTAATGGATTTTTGATTTCATGTGCCATAAGTACTGCTACCTCACCCCAGGCAGCTTTTTTCTGGGCTCTGTGGAGTTTGGAGATGTCTTTAATAATGATAACGTAGCCCAATGCTTTGTCATCAACATCCAGCACCGCACCCTGACAAGTGAGCAAAATATGGCGATTTGGTAGCGATAATGCCAGCTCAAAGCTCCACTCATTTAAACCTTGTCTGAATTTTTCCGCAGTCGTAGTAAATAAAGGCTTAAGATAATGATTACGCTCGGCAATTTTTTGACACAATCCGCCGATAAATTGCTGCTCGTTGTCAATCGCCAGCATCTTACCAATCGCTGGATTGATAAGCTGAATATTGTTTTTTCTATCCAATCCAATAACCCCATAAGAATATTTTAAAATTGTCTCTAAATATAGATTATGGGTATCTAACCCTGCGCGAGAAGATTTAATTTGGCGCGACATTTCGTTAAATTGTTCGATTAATTGGCGGATGTCCTTACTTTCGTCTTGATTGTGTACCAACACATCATAATTACCACGGGCAATTTCTTTGGATGCTTCTGACAAGTTGTGCATCGGGCGCATTAGTCGATCAATCATTCTAAACACAATCAATAAAACACTCAAAATAGTCAGTAAAATAGTTGACGAAAAGTCCAACAAAAAGCGTTTTTGAGTGAGCGAGGTATTCACTTCAAATTTAATCCTGTTGGCAAAATTATAAAAGCCTTTTACCTGTCCCAAAAATCGCAACAAATGTGGGTCGGTTGCATACACGGCAGAAATGGTTATAAAATTCTTGGTAGGACGTCTGGTCAAATAACGCGTTGACATTTGTATTTTAAAAATTTTCTTTTGTCGGTCTTCAAAAGCCATCAAAGTCTGTTGTGCTGGTAGTGGTTGATTGTCCTCCACCACGCAAATTTTATTACGCTTACTTTGTGCAATCAACTCGCCCTTCTCATCGCTCAGTACCACATGACAAGCCCAGCCATCCTCAACCAAACCTTGGACAAAAAGCGTCATGACTTGGTTGTAGTCTGGGGCATTTTTTTGCAAATTAGAGTAATTTTCAATTTGTTGCAATAGTATTTTTGTACGATCGGTATATCTATCGTCTCTAACAATCTGCACCCCTTCATACAAAGCCGCTACCTGCTGTAAAAAAACCTTATTAAAATTCTCGTAAGTGCTCTCAGAGCGTTCAACATTATCGCGAACGGTCTGGAAGGAAAACATATAAAAAGACAACACTGGAACAATCACCAATAGTGGAATAATCTTAATAAATGACCAAGTAAATTTCGTGCCGATAACGCCGTTTTTACTGTCTTTTTTGAGCTTAGAAACCGTACAAAAAATATAATACACAGCTATCAGGCTCATGCCTACATTATAAGAAACTAAAATCCACCACCAATCTTCAATCAAATCTGGCGTTAGCCCTAAATAAAACAAACCACCAAGTGAGATTAAAAAAGCACCCGACCAAAACCATTTATTCGGTGCTTTTTTGAGTGAAAAATCTTGATTAAAGACCATTATTTATAAATATTGCTTGCATATTTTTTTTGGCTGATTATCTCATAAAAATACAGTGTCACTACCAATTGTTGCTAAAATACCACAATGATTCAAACTCAAACGCAGCTCAACGATTTTTTGGATTCAATCCAATACGAAACGAAACTTGCTATCGATACTGAATTCAAACGTATTAATACTTACTACCCATTATTGTGCTTGGTGCAAATTGCCACCAGTAGCAACACCGATTGTATCGATATGTTAGCGATTAAAGACCCACAGCCGTTGTTTGACAAACTCTACCAAAACAATTGTTTGTGGATTGTACATTCTGCTCGCCAAGATATTGAAGCGTTATATCAACACTCAAAGCAAGTACCTAAGCACCTTTTTGATACTCAAATTGCCGCCAACCTTTTGTCCCATCCCATACAAATATCCTACCAAGCTCTGACTGAGATTTTGCAAAATGTACACCTTGAAAAAGCCCACACTAGGCTAGATTGGACAACTCGCCCATTGCCGAGCGCAGCAATTGAATATGCCCTAGACGATGTGCGCTATTTACTTAAAAACTACCATCAATTACATGCCCAACTCAAAGCTCAAAATAAATTAGATTGGATTGCAGAAGAAAGCGAGTCGTTGCTAAATCCAAAACTCTACATAGTTGATATTAACAAGGCATGGAAACGGGTTAAAGGGTTTTCGCGCTTAGATAAAAAATACCAACTTTTTGCCGCCCAACTGGCAGCTTGGAGAGAGCATCAAGCGGCAATTAAAAATAAACCACGAAAATGGATAATGGATGATGAAAAATTAATTAACTACGTACTGAATAAAGAAAAATTATCGGTCAAAGCCAAAACTGCTTTTAGTAGCTTTATGTTTGAGCATCCGCATCTTAATAGCTTAACAATATCCATCAACCACAAAATAGTCACAAAAGCTGAAAAAACTGCAAAAAGCATATTGCAAAAACTGATACAAAAAATAGCAAATCAGTATAATCTGCCGACAGAGGTTCTGACCAATAGCAAGTCACTACTCAATTATGTTCGTGGCGACCGAGACCGAGGTGTAATTTTTTGCCAAGGTTGGCGTTATAAAATTTTAAAAAAGGAGTTAGACAATGCAAAATAGTTTGAAACCTGTATCTGCAGGTAATGTGCCTGACGAAGTCAATGTTATTATAGAAATCCCAGCCCATTCGTCGCCGATTAAATACGAAATTGACAAAGAAACGGGTGCTATGTTTGTCGATCGTTTTATCTCTACACCAATGTTCTACCCATGTAACTATGGCTTTGTTCCTGAAACTCTAGCAAATGACGGCGACCCAGCCGATGTATTGGTAATCACTCCGTATCCGCTAATTCACGACTCGGTCATCGCTGCTCGCCCCATTGGAGTTTTGCGCATGACTGATGAAGCAGGCGAAGATGCCAAGATTTTAGCGGTACCGATTGACAAACTGTGTAAATCTTATCATGATATTAAAAGCATTGATGATGTTGGTGTCACATTAAAAGACCAAATCGAGCACTTTTTTACCTATTATAAAGACCTTGAAGAAGGTAAATGGGTAAAAATTAACGGTTGGGGCAATGCTAAACAAGCCAAACAAGAATTAGTCGAATCTTTTGAAGCCTACAAAAAATAACACTTTTCAAATTATTGCGGGTCAATACCGCGGTAGAAAATTCTCTTTTCCAAATGCAGTAGGACTGCGTCCAACACCAAACAAAGTGCGTGAAACGCTATTTAATTGGCTACAATTTGAAAACCATAATAAAACTTACTTAGATTTATTTGCAGGCAGTGGTGCGCTAAGTTTTGAAGCACTGTCTCGCGGTGCGTCAAGTGTTGTTAGTATTGAAAAAGACACACAAGCCTGGCAATCCATTCAAGAAAATACACAAATCTTGCACACAGACAAGCTGCAAGTACTTAATTTAGATGCCCTTGAATTTCTAAAACAAAACACCCAAACCTTTGACTTTATTCTACTTGACCCACCTTTTAACAAAAATATGATTAAAACAGTGCTTGACTTGCTCAATCAATCAATTACAACGCGCAGTAAAATATATATTGAGTCAGAGCTGAAAATTACTGATAACATTTGCTCCATGCCAATAAAAATTATTAAGCAAAAACAAACTTCTAATGTACATTATGCACTCATACAATTAAAATGAAAAGAATTGCCATTTATCCTGGTTCGTTTGATCCCATTACCAATGGACATATTGATCTAATTAAACGTGCCAGTAAGTTATTTGATACGATAATTATCGGTATCACGCAAAACAGTAAAAAGCCAGTTTTCTTAACCATTAACGAGCGTATAGCATCTGCAAAAATGGCTTTGACAGGGGTTGATACTGTCAAAGTAGTTGAGTTTGACACCTTATTGGTTGACTTCGCCAAAGCACAAAATTCTCAAATAATTCTACGTGGTTTGCGCGCTGTGAGTGATTTTGAATATGAATTCCAACTCTCAGGCATGAATAAACATCTTAATCCAGATATTGAAACTATCTTTATGACCCCAGCCGAACAATACGCGAATATCTCCTCTTCATTGGTGCGAGAAATTCACACCTTTGGTGGTGATATTAGTGCCTTTGTGCCTGATTCAGTCATAGCGTTATTAAAACAACATTGATAAATTTGTTATTTAGTGCTTGAAAAAAAAGCGACCATCCTTATATAAAGGCTATCTATTAAATATAAGGAATAAAAATGGCAAAAATTATCGGTATTGATTTAGGCACAACCAATTCATGTGTTGCAATTATGGATGGTGGCAATATAAAAATCATTGAAAACTCTGAAGGCGATCGCACCACACCGTCAATTATCGCCTACCCTAAAGATTCTGAAGAAGTGTTGGTCGGTCAAAGTGCTAAGCGTCAGGCGGTTACCAACCCTAAAAATACACTGTATGCCATTAAGCGCTTAATTGGTCGTCGTTTTGAAGAAGAAGCAGTACAAAAAGACATTGATTTGGTACCTTATAAAATCGTCAAAGCTGATAATGGTGACGCCTGGATTGAGGTCAAAGGTAAGAAAATGGCAGCCCCTGAGATTTCTGCTCGCGTAATTGAAAAAATGAAAAAAACTGCAGAAGAATACTTAGGTGAAAAAGTGACAGAAGCAGTAATTACCGTGCCTGCTTATTTTAATGATTCACAACGTCAAGCCACTAAAGACGCAGGGAAAATTGCAGGTCTCGAGGTTAAACGTATCATTAACGAACCTACGGCTGCTGCACTGGCGTATGGCATGGACAAACTCAAAGGCGACAAAACCGTAGCGGTATATGACCTTGGTGGTGGCACATTTGATATCTCTATTATTGAAATGGAAGATATTGATGGTGAAAAACACTTTGAAGTACTCTCAACCAATGGCGATACCTTCTTAGGTGGCGAAGATTTTGATCAACGCATTATTAGTTATTTGGTCGATGAATTTAAAAAAGACCAAGGCATGGATTTGACCAATGACTCTATGGCGCTACAACGTCTCAAAGAAGCTGCGGAAAAAGCCAAAATTGAGCTTTCCTCTAGTGAACAAACCGAAATCAATTTACCTTATGTAACTGCAGATGCTTCTGGACCGAAACACTTAAACATCAAATTGACCCGTGCCAAGTTAGAAGCCTTAGTAGAGGATTTGCTAAAACACTCTATTGAACCGTGCAAAATCGCCCTAAAAGATGCAAAACTTACCAGTGGTGATATTAATGAGGTGATTCTGGTTGGCGGGCAAACGCGTATGCCTAAAGTTGGGCAAATCGTTGAAGAGTTTTTTGGCAAAGAGCCTAAGCGTGACGTTAATCCTGATGAAGCGGTGGCGATGGGTGCTGCTATTCAAGCGGGTGTGCTCGGTGGCGATGTGAAAGATGTTTTGTTGCTCGATGTTACGCCACTTTCGCTCGGTATTGAAACCATGGGTGGGGTAATGACTAAGTTAATTGAAAAAAACACCACCATCCCGACCAATGCGTCCCAAGTGTTTTCAACTGCAGCGGATAATCAAAGCGCGGTAACAGTACATGTATTACAAGGCGAACGTGAAGTTGCTAGCGGAAATAAATCTCTGGGTCAATTCAACCTAGAAGGTATTGCCGCTGCGCCAAAAGGTCAGCCACAAATTGAAGTAACATTGGATATTGATTCTGATGGTATTCTCAATGTCTCCGCCAAAGATAAAAATACTGGCAAAGAACAAAGCATTACCATTAAAGCATCAAGCGGCTTGAGTGAAGAAGAAGTAGAAAAAATGATTAAAGATGCTGAAGCGCACGCCGATGAAGATAAAAAATTCCAAGAGTTAGTAACTACGCGCAACATGGCAGATTCACTTGTTCATTCCACTAAGCAAACCCTGGAAGAGCTTAAAGATGAAGTCTCAGATGATGAGAAAAAAGCCATCGAAGACGCTATTAGCGAACTTGAAACTGCCATGAAAGGCGAGGACAAAGAAGCGATTGATGCTAAGGTAGGGAACTTAAGCGAAAAATCCCAATCATTAGCGCAAAAAGCCCAAGCGAAAGCCAGTAGCGGCGATGGATTCACCGATGCAGCTAATGCAGGTGCTAAAGATTCAGGTGACGATGTGGTTGATGCGGATTTTGAAGAAGTTAAAGACGGCAAATAAAACTACGTTTTTTAACAACCAATTATCGACCTTCTTCAAAAATAATTCCTTGAAGAAGGTTTTTTAAAGTTTCGC
Organism: Gammaproteobacteria bacterium; assembly: GCA_965206195.1. Lineage (GTDB taxonomy): Bacteria > Pseudomonadota > Gammaproteobacteria > PS1 > Pseudothioglobaceae > JAAOIF01. The sequence continues at coordinate 472,734 of CBDBIZ010000011.1, read as the reverse complement.
ATTGCAATCAATAAACAAAGCTATGGCGCAAAGAGATTATTACCAAATATTAGGTATCGAAAAAGACGCAGACGATAAGCAAATTAAAAAAGCCTATAAACGCTTGGCAATGAAACATCACCCTGATCGTAATACAGGGAATAAGGCATCTTCAGAAGCAAAATTCAAAGAAATTCAAAAAGCTTATGCAATTTTGTCAGATGTGCAAAAGCGTCAAGCCTACGATCAATTTGGTCATGCAGGGGTTGATGGTAGTGCTGGCGGTTTTAGCGGTGGAAACCCTTTTGGCGGTGGCGGATTTGGTGATATTTTTGGTGATATTTTTGGCGGTGGGCAACAACAGCAAGACAATCGTGGCTCAGATTTACGTTATGATTTAGAAATCAACCTTAAAGCAGCAGCAGAGGGTACAACGGTCAAAGTCCGCATTCCTAAAAATGAGGCTTGCGATACTTGTTCTGGTAGTGGCGCAAAACCAGGCACTAATATTAAAACATGCAGCAATTGTGGTGGACATGGTCAGGTGCAAATGCAGCAAGGTTTTTTTGCCGTGCAGCGCCCTTGTCCGCAATGCTCTGGCACAGGTCAAAAAATCCAATCACCTTGTCATACTTGTCGTGGTCAAGGTGTGGTGCGTAAGCAAAAAACCCTGTCTATTAAAATTCCTGCTGGCGTTGATACTGGCAATCGTATTCGTCTTAGTGGCGAAGGTGAAGCTGGCGTTCTTGGAGGTCAAAGTGGTGATTTATATGTTGAAGTACACGTAAGACCGCATGAGATTTTTCAGCGCAATGGCAATGATTTATACTGTGAAGTACCGATTGATTTTGCCACAGCAGCACTGGGCGATTCTATTGAAGTACCAACATTGGATAAAAAGCTAAAAATCAAAGTACCCGCTGGGACCCAAACAGGCAAACAATTTCGTCTAAAAGGCAAAGGCATTACTGCCATTCGTCATAGCGGCGCAGGCGATTTGATTTGCCAAGTTAAATTAGAAACACCTGTTAATCTCAGTAAAAGACAAAAACAATTATTGAACGAGTTATCTGGATCATGCGGTAAAAAACATTATCCAGAATCAAACTCCTTTTTTAGTAAAATGAAAGCATTTTTTGAATAAGGTTAGAGGTTTTCGCTTAAGTAAATATTTGAAAAAGCCTATATAACTAAACACAAATTATGAAAATACAACAAGTTAAAGCCAGAGAAATCCTTGATTCTAGGGGCAATCCAACTGTTGAAGTAGATGTTATTTTAGTCAATGGCGTAATGGGTAGCGCGATGGTGCCATCAGGTGCCTCTACTGGTCAGCGTGAGGCGTTAGAGTTACGTGATGGAGATAAGTCTCGTTACCTAGGCAAAGGCGTGCTTAAAGCGGTTAACAATGTCAATACTGAGATTTGTGATGCCTTAATGGGTTTTAATATTGAAGATTTAAACAAAATCGATTATGCGATGATTGATTTAGACGGTACGCAAACCAAATCCAGACTAGGGGCAAATGCAATTTTAGCGGTGTCATTAGCAGCGGCACATGCCAAGGCTAACGTGCAAAATAAACCTTTATATGAGTCATTAAAAATTGAGGGGGATTACCAACTACCTGTGCCGATGATGAATATTATTAATGGTGGTGAGCACGCTAATAATAGTGTTGATATTCAAGAGTTTATGATTATCCCTGCTGGCGCGCCTAGTTTTAAAGAGGCTTTGCGTTACGGTGCGGAGGTTTTTCACCATCTCAAATCGGTGTTAGAAGCTAAGGGCATGAATACCGCTGTGGGTGATGAAGGCGGTTTTGCCCCTAATTTATCTTCTAATGAACAGGCGCTGAAGGTTATCCTTGAGGCTATTAAAAAAGCAGGTTATGAAGCAGGCAAGGATATTTTTATCGGGATTGATTGTGCAAGTTCTGAATTTTACGCGGATGGAAAATACAACTTAATCTCTGAAAAAAAATCACTCAGTGCTGCACAATTTGTCGATTATTTGGCTAACTGGGTTGAAAACTATCCAATTATCTCAATTGAAGATGGGATGGATGAAAATGACTGGGATGGCTGGGATTTACTCACCCAAAAAATCGGCACTAAAGTGCAATTGGTAGGGGATGATTTATTTGTGACTAATAGTGCAATTTTAGCCAAGGGTATCGAAAACAACATTGCCAATTCTATTCTCATTAAAGTTAACCAAATTGGGACTTTAAGTGAAACTTTTGATGCTATGACGATGGCAACTAAAGCTGGGTATACCTGCGTTATGTCACATCGCTCGGGTGAGACTGAAGATACCACCATTGCAGATTTGGCAGTAGCTTTAGGTTGCGGACAAATCAAAACTGGCTCTTTATCGCGCTCGGATCGCTTAGCAAAATACAACCGTTTGTTACGCATTGAAGAGCAACTGGGCAATAGTGCTATTTATTCAGGGCTTGATACGTTTAATCATTTACGCTAAACTGAACGTTTTATACTTGAGTTAACCGATTGGAATCACTCTCAACCTTGTGGCTTGGCGTTATCCTGTTTGGATTAATACTAATCTCTGCTTTTTTCGCTAGTGCTGAAACTGCAATGATGGCAATTAATCGCTATCGTCTAAAAGCACTCAGTAAAAATAACAAAAATGCCAAACGTACTGAGCATTTGTTAAGCGATTTAGACTACCTCATCGGTACTATTTTACTAAGCAATAATTTTGTCAATATTTTTGCCTCATCTATTGCCACAATTTTGGCGATTAACCTTTGGGGAGAAGGCTCAATTGTATATGCTTCAATTACCCTAACCTTTATTATTTTAGTCTTTGCAGAAACTACGCCAAAAACCTTTGCCGCCAAAAACCCAGAAAAAATTGCATTACCTTCTTCACTCATTATTAGCGGTTTAATTAAAATTCTTAAACCTTTTGTGTGGTTAATCGCACAATTTTCAAACGCTATTTTAAAATTATTCAGAATTAAAAATACAACCGAAAACTCTATCAGTTCTGAAGAACTTAGAGTGGCTGTGAATGATGCTAAGTCTATTATTGCTTCAAATTATCAAAAAATGTTACTTAATATTATCGATTTAGAGAAAGTTAAAGTAGAGGATATTATGATTCCCCGCCACGAACTTATTAGTGTTGATATTGACAATCATCAAGAAATTCTAACCCGACTAGAACACATTCAGCACACACGTTTGTTATTTTTTAAAGGTTCGCAAGATAATATCACTGGCGTACTACATATGCGTGATGTGGTTAATCTATACGCCAAAGGGAATTTCAACATTGAGAATTTATTGAGCTTGGTACGTAAGCCTTATTTTGTGCCTGAAGGCACTTCGCTAGAGCGTCAATTAACGCATTTTCAAACACAAAAAAGACGCCTAGGTTTAGTAGTTGATGAATATGGTGAAGTCAGAGGTATGGTGGTTTTAGAGGATATTTTGGAAGAAATTGTAGGACAGTTTACCTCCAATCAAAATGAAAGCATTGAAGAAATAAACAAACAAGATGATGGTAGTTATTTGGTTAATCCAAGAATCAGTATTCGTGAGCTTAATACGCTACTCAATACTAACCTTTCTGTTACTAAAGCAAAGACACTCAATGGTCTGATTTTAGAAACCTTGCAAAGCATTCCAAAACACGACATCAGCTTAAAAATTGACAATGTCATGATTGAAATTATACAAATTTCCAATCAAACTATTAAATTGGTCAAACTGACAAAATTAGATTAGTGCTTGACCAATTTTAACCACTTGGTTAGTTTGCAAAGCAAAGCGATTACCTGGTTTAGGTGCTAGCATAATGACGGTTGATCCCATGTTAAAGCGCCCTAATTCTGCCCCTTTTTTAAGTACAATATTTTGCTTGAGGTAGTCAAAATATTGTATTTTTTTTGCATACGGTGGGTTAATTTGCCCATGCCATACTGTTTGCATCGAGCCAACAAAAATTGCCCCAACTAAAATAACAACACACAAACCAAAATCCGTTGCAAAATAACATACCACACGCTCGTTTCTAGCAAATAGTCCATCAATATTATCAGCTGCGGCTTTATTAACTGAAAACAAAGCTCCAGGAATATAACTCATCGATATCAACTTAGCATCATACGGCATATGAATACGATGATAATCTTTAGGGGAAAGATAGATTGTGGCAAAAAATCCAGCTTCAAATTCACCACTTCTAGCGTCATTGGCTAGTAGTTGTGCAACGCTATAATGGTGATTTTTGGCTTGAATAATTTGTGCATTTGAAATTGTCCCTACCTGCGACACAATGCCATCTACAGGGCAGATAATCGCACTGTGGGCAATCGGTCTTACGCTAGATTTTAAAGCACGAGTAAAAAAATCATTAAAATGTTGATAGTCTTCAACGCGCTCACGCTCGGCTTCAGATAAATTGACTTGATAGGTTTTTACAAACCAATCAATAAAGATATTTTTTAGCCAAGTATTTTCAATTCTAGCAAACCGAAACATCAGCTTTGAGAACCAATGTTGAGGCAATATATACTGCAGCCAAATCATGTTAATATTCCTGTATTAGGCTAATTTTGATTGAATAAAGACAAGCGCTTGATCAAATTTAATCTCAACTTTATTAAGGTGATTTCTAGCTTTATACTCTACATTGCCATTGTCCGCATGGGTGTCGCTAAGTACTAGCCGATGGGGGATACCCAACAGCTCACTATCAGCAAATAATATGCCAGCGCGCTCTTTTCTGTCATCTAGCAACACTTCAATACCTGCAGCTAAAAACTGTTGATACAAGTCATCAGTCAGGTTTTTAACACGGGTAGATTTTTGATAATTAATCGGTACAATTACCAATTGAAAAGGGGCAATTGAGGCGGGGAAAATAATACCTTTATTATCATAATTTTGCTCAATAGCAGCAGCAATCACGCGGGTAACGCCAATGCCGTAGCAACCCATTTTCATTATCTGTTGTTTACCGTTTTCGCTAATTACACCAGCATTCAGTGGCTTGCAATAAGTATCATCCAATTGGAAAATATGCCCTACTTCAATCCCGCGTTTAATCACCAACTTGCCTTTGCCACAGGGGCTATCATCCCCTTTCACAGCATTGCGTAAATCTGCCTCAACAAATTCAATGCCCTGCCAATTAGCGCCAGTTAGGTGATAATTCCACTGATTTGCTCCACACACAAAATCACATAATATGCTAGCTGAGTAATCAACAATCAAATCAATTGGTAAATCATTAATGCCAATAAAACCTTTTTTTAACCCTAGGTCTTTAATCTCATCGTCACTAGCTAATGCAAAATCACCCAACAAATTTTGCACCTTAACTTCGTTGAGCTCGTGGTCGCCGCGTAGTACTAATGCTTTAAAGTCTTTATCAGTTTTAATAATTAAGGTTTTCATGCATTGTGCTGGGTCAACGCCTAAAAATTCTGCCACTTGTGTAATACTGGTTTTTTTCTTGGTTAAAACTTGTGTTGCAGTCTGATTTGACACACAAGTTTTATTTTGTTTTAAGTAAGCAACTTTTTCAATATTAGCAGCGTAATCAGACCCATCAGAAAAGCAAATCTCATCTTCACCATTATCTGCTAACACATGAAATTCAATTGAATTTTCCCCACCAATTGGGCCAGAATCTGCCAAAACTGAGCGATACTCCAAACCAAGTCTATCAAAAATAGCGCAATACGTAGTATGCATATTATCAAATTCAGCCTGCATACTTGCGCTATCTAAGTGAAATGAATAAGCATCTTTCATGATAAATTCACGGCTACGCATAATCCCAAAACGCGGACGAATCTCATCACGGAATTTGGTTTGAATTTGATAGAAATTAACAGGAAGTTGTTTATAGCTGCGTAGATACTGCCTGGCTAAATCAACAATCACCTCTTCATGTGTTGGTCCCAGACAAAAATCACGATTGTGTCTGTCTTTAAACCTTAACAACTCTTTGCCGTATTTTTCCCATCTGCCTGATTCTTGCCACAGTTCCGCTGGCTGTGTGACAGGCATTAATAACTCTTGGGCGCCAGCTTTGTTCATCTCTTCACGGATGATATGTTCCACTTTTTGCAACACTCTTAAACCTATTGGCAAATAACAATACAGCCCAGCAGCCAGTTTGGAAATAAGCCCAGCACGAATCATTAACTGATGAGAGGCAATTTGTGCGTCATTAGGTACTTCTTTTTGCGTGGGAATTAAAAGATTACTGGTTTTCATATAAAATAGAGATTGATTTTTTAACTGCTAGTAATTTTACCTATGCTTGAGAGTCTAAACATTCAAACAATTTTAATTTATGCAATTCCAGTGCTTTTTGCCATTACTGTACACGAAACTGCACACGGCTGGATGGCACTCAAACTCGGCGATAGAACGGCATGGATGATGGGCAGAATCACACTCAATCCAAGCAAACATATTGACCCCATTGGCACAATTTTAATCCCAACAGTTTTATACTTCAGCTCGGGATTTATCTTTGGTTATGCCAAACCTGTGCCGATTAATTTTAATGCACTCAGAAATCCAAAAAAAGACATGCTGTGGGTGGCAGTTGCAGGGCCAGCCTCTAACTTTATCATGGCATTTTTATGGCTAATAGTGATTTTAATCGGCATTGGCATAAATGTTGGTTTTTTAGCCAATATGGGCAAAGTTGGCATACAGATTAATCTGGTTTTGGCAGTGCTTAATTTACTGCCCTTGCCACCGCTTGATGGCGGGCGTGTAATGAGTTCACTACTACCTAGAAATTTGGCTTATCAGTATGATCGATTAGAGCCGTATGGGTTATTTATTTTGTTAGGTTTATTATTTGTCGGCGTCTTTCAAACGGTAATTTCCCCTGTGGTTACTACCTTACAAGGCTACTTATTCACGCTCGGCGAGTTAATATTATCAATTTTTTAAATTTTTAAGACGCTACTTTTGTATCTTTCCTGTTATCAAGCGGAGTTTGGAAACCAAGTAATTTTCAACAACCTTACTATTCATTAGGGCTAATATTGTCCATTGAATATATTAAAATGGTAGAATTAAAAACCGCATTGCCTCGTTGATTAAGAACAGTAAGTGACAAAAGTAGTACATCACAAATTTTTATGATTGGTGAACAGGTTAGTGTTGATGAATTAGAACAATATTTGCAATAAAAGGAAAGCAACAATGAATAAAAAAACTTTAACAAACGCAACAGGTTCGCCCGTTGCAGACGACAATAATTCAATGAGTGTTGGCGAGCATGGCGCTTTGACTTTTGATAACCATTATGCCTTTGAAAAATTAGCCCATTTTAACCGTGAGCGTATTCCTGAGCGCGTGGTACATGCCCGAGGCACAGGCGCGTACGGCACATTCACGGTTACAAGGTCTTTAAAAGATAAAACTATTGCTAATTTTTTACAAAATATTGGACAACAAACTGAGGTTTTTGCGCGGTTTTCTACTGTTGGTGGCGGGCAAGATTCAAGCGATTATGCACGTGATCCACGTGGATTTGCCTTAAAGTTTTATACCGATGAAGGCAATTATGATATGGTTGGCAATAATACACCTGTATTTTTTCTAAGAGATGGTATTAATTTCCCCGACTTTATTCACTCACAAAAGAAAAATCCACAAACCAACATGCCTGACCCAGCGGCAATTTACGAGTTTTGGGGAAATCATCCACAATCCTTGCATCAAATTACCATTTTGATGTCAGATAGAGGCATTCCTAAAAGTTATCGAAATATGCACGGTTTTAGCTCGCATACGTTTAGTTTTTGGAATGATGTAGGCGAACGGGTTTGGTTTAAATGGCACTTTAAAACCAACCAAGGTATTGAAAATTTGACCAATGATGAGGCGGCTAAAGCCTGTCCGTTTGGTGCTCAAGAGGATTTAGTGAATGCTATTAATGCCGGCAATTTCCCAAGTTGGACAGCTAAAGTACAAATCATGAGCGAAGCTCAGGCAAAAAATTACCACATTAATCCATTTGATCTCACCAAAATTTGGCCGCACGGTGATTTTCCTTTGATTGAAGTGGGGCAACTTGAACTTAATCGAAATGTTGAAAACTATTTTGCCGAAACTGAGCAGGCTTGTTTTTCACCAGGTAATTTAGTTCCAGGTATAGGTGCTTCACCCGATAAGATGCTGCAAGCAAGGTTAATGGCATATCCTGACGCACATCGTTATCGCGTTGGTGTGAACGCCAATCAACTACCCGTCAATGCTGCAAAATGCCCTGTCAATCATTATCAAAGAGACGGAAAAATGGCGGGTATTTGCCCTGCAGATGGCAAGCAAATTCAAACAGCCAAAACTAATTTCTATCCCAATGACGCCGTTAACGATGCAGCACCAACACCTAATCCAGCAGTTGCAGAGCCGCCTATGCCAGTTGAACAAAATACCTGGATAAAGCACTTTGATACTGTCGGCGCGTATGATTATTACAGCCAAGCAGGGGATTTATTTAGACTGATGAATGAATCACGAAAAAACCAACTGACTACCACGATTGCTGAGGGTTTGGTTCATGCCAGCCCATTGGCACAACAAAGAATGTTGGCACAATTTACAAAAGCAGATGCTGATTATGGAGATAGAGTCGCCAATATTATGAAAAATTTACAAGGATAAAATTATGGCAAATGAAGGCTACCACGAAGCACAAGAAAACCTAACTCAAGCAACCAAAGACATGCATAAAGCCATTGTCTCTTTGATGGAGGAATTGGAGGCAATTGATTGGTACAATCAGCGTATTGATGCGTGTCAGGATAGCGAATTATCAGCAATTTTAGCGCACAATCGTGATGAAGAAAAAGAACACGCAACGATGATTTTGGAGTGGATTAGGCGTAAAGATGCTCGCTTTGACCAAGAGTTAAAGGATTATCTTTTTACCGATAAACCTATAACACACTAGCAACAAAGTTTGAAAATTTAGACAAAAATCATGAAAAAACACTATGACATGATTGCAATTGGTGCGGGCTCTGGCGGTTTATCAGCAGTTGAGCGCGCTAGCGAATATGGCAAAAAATGTCTAGTCATTGAAGCTAAAAAAATTGGAGGGACTTGTGTTAATGTCGGCTGTGTGCCTAAAAAAGTCATGTGGTTTGCTGCCAATACTGCAACGCATATTAACAATGCGCAAGGCTTTGGTTTTGATGTTAAGGTTAAAGATTTTTCTTGGAAAAAACTTAAAACAGCTCGTGACAACCATATCAACGGTATCGCTACTTGGTATGATGGTTATTTAGAAAAACTCAACATTGACTACATTCACGGTTTTGCACAATTAGTTGATAAAAATACTGTATCTGTGAATGACGAACTCTACACAGCTGATTATATTGTGCTTTCAACAGGTGGCGAGCCAGCCACACCAAACATTAATGGTGCTGAGCATGGCATTACTTCAGATGGTTTTTTTGAATTGCAAGATTTTCCCCAAAAATCTGCCATTGTTGGTGGTGGCTATATTGGCGTTGAGCTGGCAGGTGTTTTAAATGCACTCGGCTCTGAAGTGGAGATTTTTGCTAGGGCTGGCAAGCTACTCACTGGTTTTGATGTAATAATCCAAGACGTACTTGGCAAAGATTACATCAATCACGGCATTAAAATTCATTATCATAATAGCGTAATAAGCCTTACAAAAAACAAAACTCTCAGCACTAATCAGGGGGAATTTTCTGGCTTTGACGTGGTAATCTGGGCAGTTGGCAGAAATCCAATGACACAAAATTTAGGACTGAAAAATGCAAATATTGCCTCCGATCAATATGGTTTTATTCCAACAGATAAATTTCAAGCTACTAATGTTGACAATATTTTTGCACTCGGCGATGTCACAGGTTGTGCGCCGCTAACCCCTGTTGCTATCGCTGCTGGCAGACGTTTATCTGATCGACTTTATAACAATATGACAGATAGGCATTTGAATTACCATAACATTCCTACTGTGGTTTTTACCCATCCACCGATTGGCACGATTGGGCTAACTGAGGCTCAAGCTAATGAAAAATTTGACAAAGTCAAAATTTATAATGCTGAATTTACGCCAATGGCAGATGCCTTACTTGACCAAAAAACCACCACCGCTTTAAAATTAGTTTGTACAGGCGATGATGAAAAAGTGGTAGGCTGCCATATTATTGGTCATGGTGCAGATGAAATGCTGCAAGGCTTTGCAGTGGCAATTAAGATGGGTGCAACCAAACAACAATTTGATGACACTGTTGCCATCCACCCAACCAGTGCTGAAGAGCTGGTCACAATGCGCTAAACTGGGTAATATAAAATCGCCCATTCAAGCTCTAAGCGCAAGATGTTTCTGAACTTGTGCAAAGCTATTATTTTTTGGTTGAATGATAAAATTTAAACTTGAACGAAGCTCAAGCCCAAGAAATGATATTTGATTAAGTGACAACCTTGGGTTTAAAATAGGGTCATCCCTATTTTGCATAACAATAGCGAAAATTATTTTGTAATGAACTAGTTAAAATTACTCAATGGATTGTTCTTGTTCTAGTATGTCTTTAACTGCTTCTAGTAATTGTTCGATTTGTCCTTGCGTGTGATTAGCGTTGAGGGTAATTCTTAAGCGTGCTGTGCCTTTAGGCACTGTAGGTGGGCGAATAGCACTGATATAAAAGCCTTTTGCTAACAATTTTTGCGATATGTTTAATGCTTGCTTGTTACCACCAACGATGAGCGGCTGAATGGCACTTACAGATTTTAATACAGGCAGTGCTAACATTTGAGAATACCCTTGAAAAAACTTAATATTCGATAGTAGTTTGGATTTTTGCTCGCCACGTTTAATTAAATCAAGGCTTCTTAGTGTTGCCACACATAAAGCGGGCGCTATTGCTGTGGTGTAAATATAAGGGCGTGATTTTTGCAGCAAAAACTCAATAAAATCAGTATTGCCAGCCACAAATGCTCCCATCGTACCAGCTGCCTTGCCCAAGGTTGCCATGTAAATTGAGTTTTGAGGAATATTTGGTTTAAACACGCCAAAACCGTGAGCATCATCTTGGTATAAAACTGCACTTGATTCAGCAGCGATTTGGCTAATATTTTCAATATTTGCCTGGTCGCCATCCATGCTAAATACGCTATCAGTAGCAATGAGTCCTTGTCCTGATTGTTTGGCTATTTTTTTTTTAAGTGCAGTAACATTATTATGCAAATAGCGCTGTAAAGGCAAGCCAATCAGATGATTAGCATCAATTAATGAGCCATGATTGAGCCTATCTTGTAATATCCAATCAAGTTCATCTTTAAGTGCCGAAAATACACCTAAATTTGCCATATAACCAGTTGAAAAAAGCAAGGTTTGTTGTTGTCCAGTATAATCTAGTAAAGCCTCTTCGAGTGCTTGGTGTGCCTGAGTATGCCCGCTAACTAGATGCGATGAGCCACTACCCACGCCATATTTATCCACCCCTTGTTTAAACGCCTCAACCACTGCTGGATGATTTTTAAGTCCAAGATAATCGTTTGAGCAGAAATCCACCATAGCATTGTTGACTACTTTTACCTGCCGATATAGGTGATTTTGCTTGAGTGTTACAAGGGTTTTAGCAAAGTTCATAAGAGTAAAAATCTGTTTAAAAATCCTGTAGGTATTAGTTATAAATTTTACAGTAATAAATACTTAGAGCTAAGGGCAGAATATTTGAATTGATTGTCTCATTCAAGACTCATTGATTTGGGTTTGACATTTGTTTAGCATAAAAATGTCACCAATTGAAATCATTAACATGAATAAAAAAATATAGGACAAAATGTAAGTAGCGTCAGCGCGTTTATGGATGCGTATAAAAAAGTTTGCTTTTATTATAAAACTACCTTATAATCCCCCACAAGTTAGTTTCCAAAGTTGGATATTAACACGGAACATTGACGTTTATTTGAGTACCTTTTAGTATTTTTAGAGTAAAAAAAGGTTTCAAATAAGCGTTTTTTTTCGTCAGCATCAAAGAGGGGCTGCGTTAATTGGTATAGAAGCCAGTCGTTGAGTTTGTTTTTTACAAACTTGACGGCTGGCTTTTTTTGTTTTTAAAAAAGGAGGGTTGTATGAAAATGATAACAGCAATTATTAAGCCATTTAAGCTTGATGATGTCAGAGAGGCACTATCAGAAATTGGTGTTTCAGGCATAACCGCAACAGAAGTAAAAGGCTTTGGTCGTCAAAAAGGCCATACAGAGCTTTATCGTGGTGCGGAATATACGGTGGATTTTTTACCTAAGATTAAATTAGAAATTGCTATAGCGGCAGATCAAGCAGATGCTGCGCTTGATGCAATTACCAATGCTGCCAAGTCTGATAGCGAAGGAAAAATTGGCGATGGTAAGATTTTCGTTACAAATTTAGAGCAAGTGATTCGTATTCGTACGGGTGAGACTGGCTCGGTAGCACTATAAATACACAATCAAGGAGGCAACATGGAAAATACAATTTTAGAACTACAATTTGTGATAGACACCTTTTATTTTTTGGTAATGGGTGCTTTGGTGATGTGGATGGCAGCAGGTTTCTCAATGTTAGAAGCAGGGCTGGTTAGAAGTAAAAATACCGCAGAAATATTAACCAAGAATATTGGTTTGTTTGCGATTGCTTGTACTATGTATATGGTTTATGGTTATGAGTTGATGTATGGCGGTGGTGTGCTTTTGGAGGGTATTAGCGGTGCAGGCGACACTTACTCTAGCGCAGCAGATTTTTACTTTCAAGTAGTGTTTGTGGCAACTGCAATGAGCATTGTTTCAGGCGCTGTGGCTGAGCGGATGAAGTTATTTGCATTCTTTGCATTTGCGGTTGTGTTCACAGGTATTATTTACCCACTAGAGGGTGCTTGGACTTGGAATGGCGAAGCAGTATTTGGTTTGTTCAAACTCGGTGACTTAGGCTTTGCTGATTTTGCAGGCTCAGGTATTGTACATATGGCGGGTGCGGCGGCGGCTCTAGCAGGTGTGATTGTGCTGGGTGCTCGTAAGGGAAAATACAATCAAGATGGTTCGTCAAATGCAATTCCAGGCGCGAATATGCCAATGGCAACGTTAGGCACATTCATCTTATGGATGGGCTGGTTTGGCTTTAATGGTGGTTCAGTCTTAGCAATGGCGAGTAAAGAAAGCGCAAATGCAGTGGCAATGGTATTTTTAAATACCAATGCAGCAGCAGCTGGTGGTGTTATTGCTGCATTGTTATTGGTTAAGTTTCTTTGGGGTAAGGCAGATTTAACCATGGCACTGAATGGGGCTTTGGCTGGCTTAGTAGCAATTACCGCAGGACCTGACACACCAACTGCCCTACAAGCGACCTTGATTGGCGCGGTTGGCGGTGTTTTAGTGGTATTATCAATTTCAATGTTAGACAAGGTGTTTAAGATTGATGATCCAGTCGGTGCGATTTCTGTACATGGGGTGGTTGGTTTGTGGGGCTTATTGGCCGTACCATTGACTAACTCGCAGGTATTATTTACGGGTCAATTAGCGGGCGCGGCAACCATCTTTATCTGGGTATTTGGTGCGTCATTTGCACTTTGGGTAGCACTCAAAGCACTAATGGGCATCCGAGTCTCTGAACAAGAAGAGGTCGAAGGCGTTGATATCGTAGAATGTGGTTTGGAAGCTTACCCTGAATTTACTAAATAGCAACAACACGGTTAAAAGTAAGCGGTTTAATTGCTTGCTTTTAGCCAAATTTTAATAAACTTAAAAAATAAGGAAAAAAATATGAAAAACAAGACAAAAAAACTATTATTAGCATTATCTTTAGGCTCAATGATGAGTGCAACAACATTCGCTGAAGATAAGCAGGTATCTGCACATTCTATTACTGGCAATGTAACACTTGCTAGCGACTATGTATGGCGTGGACTGACTCAGACCGATGATGAACCTGCCATCCAAGGTGGTTTTGACTATGCGCATGAGAGCGGTTTTGCAGCCGGTGTTTGGGGTTCAAATGTTGATTTTAACTCAGACGCTTCAGCAGAATTTGATCTGTACGCTTCTTACGCAGGTGAAATGGATGGCTTTGGCTATGAAGTGGGTTATATTGCTTATCGCTATCCGAGTGAGGCTGGGCTTAATTTTGAAGAGGTTTACGTAGGCGGCTCATACGGTGGATTAAATCTAACCTATTATGCTGGTTTGAGTGATTTTTCGAATGGCACTGATGTAGAGAATTATGTTGAAGTTTCTTATGGCACTACATTCGAAGACATTGACTTCTCAGTTACTTATGGTGATTATGACAATGTTAATGACTTTTACGGTATTGGCATTGGCAAATCTTTTGTTGGACTAGATTTTGCACTTAGCTATACAGATGCTGATATTGATGGTGATGGCGACCAAAGCAATGTGGTGTTTAGCATTAGTAAATCATTCTAAGGCTTTTTACTTTTAAAGCGTTAAATGCCAGTTTGTATGACTGGCATTTTTTCGTTATGAGCCTCAATGAATGATTTTTCAATTCTGCACAACATTCAAGGGTAAAATTCTCTGGTCATGAATACAGCTTTAAAAATTATCCTGGTGGATGAAAATACAGGCCGCTCAGCAATGTTGCGTCGTGCTTTGCAAGATAAAGGCCATGAGGTGATTTGTCGCATGGAGGACAGTGCCAAATTGCAAGACAGCAACGAGATGACCCATGCTGATGTAGTAATTGTTAACTCTGATATTCCTGATGCAAGCGTATTTGCTAATCTCACTGATATTAACAAAACCAAACCCAAGCCAATTGTGATGTTTGCCGAACAATCTAACTCAGAAATGGCAAGCTCAGCGATTAAATCAGGCGTTAATGCTTATATTGTTGATGGTCTTGAAGAAAATCGAGTACAACCGATTATCGATGTAGCAATGGCGCGTTTTAGAGAGTTTCAGGCACTCAAAGATGAACTAGATGCAACTCGAAATCAACTTTCAGAGCGCAAAGCCGTTGAAAAAGCCAAAGGTTTATTAATGCAGCATAAAAACATTAATGAGGATTATGCTTATCAAGCATTGCGTAAGATGGCTATGGATAAAAATAAGCGTATTGTTGATGTGGCTGAGAGTGTGATTAATGCTTTTGAGCTATTAGAATAAGCGTTTTTACTATTTATTAAAACCTAAAGTTATTGTTTGTCTAATTTTTCCATTTCGGCGTCGATTTTTTCCATTTCTGCTTCCATTTGCACATCATCCCAATCATCCTCCTCCTTGTCATTTGCACCTGATTGAGGCTCAGCGGTATCAGCGCCGATGTTTGGTTGTTTTTTTCGTGCCTTGAACATTGGCGCAAAA
Source organism: Gammaproteobacteria bacterium (assembly GCA_965206195.1). GTDB lineage: Bacteria > Pseudomonadota > Gammaproteobacteria > PS1 > Pseudothioglobaceae > JAAOIF01. Next base: position 457,405 of record CBDBIZ010000011.1, on the reverse strand, counting down.
ATCAAACCCGCTTCAAATAATAGCCACATCGGGATGGCAATTAGTGTTTGTGAGATAATATCGGGTGGTGTGAGCAACATACCTAGTGCAAAAGCACCAATAATTACGTAAGCACGATTCTTTTTTAGTACCTCAACGCTAACCGCGTCAAACATCACCAGCAAAATAGTGGCAATCGGTACTTCAAACGCCACTCCAAAGGCAAATGAGACTTTGAGCACAAAATCCAGGTAGTATTGAATATCGGGAGTGAAATCAACAACATTTGGGCCAATACTGGACAAAAACCCAAAAATTACTGGAAAAACAATATAAAACGAAAATAACAGACCGCTGTAAAATAGTAGCGTGGATGAAACCACTAAAGGAACAATCATTTGCTTCTCGTGCTGGTACAAGGCGGGTGCTACAAAAGACCAAATTTGATAGAGCAAATAAGGCATCGCCACATACACAGCAAAAATAAGTGCCATTTTAAGTGGTGTTAAAAATGGTGAAATAACTCCGATAGCGATGATATTAGTGTCGGCTGGCAAGACATTGATAATGGGTGCAGCTATGAAAGTATAAACCTCATTAGCGAACGGGAAAATACCAATAAATATCAATAAAATGGCAATAACAGAATGCAAAAGCTTATCACGCAATTCGACCAAATGCCCGACAAAACTCATTTCTTGTTTGATGTGTTTTTGAGTCATAGCGTTTTGTTGTTTTGTTCGCTATCTTGCTTGATGTCGTTTAGCGTGTTTTTGGTTTCATCAAAAATTTCAACAATATTATTGTCTTTATCTTCAAGATTTAAATGCGCTTTGATTGTATCAGTGTCAATTTCATCGCTAATATCTTGTTGAATTTTAGTAATAAATTTTTTCACTTTACCAATAGTGCGTCCAGCCTTTCTGGCGATGGCTGGCATTTTTTCAGGGCCGATGACGATTAATGTGATAACGCCGATTAAAGCAAATTCCCAAAAACCAATATCAAACATACACTGGGTTTATTTAGTATGTGTGGTGTCTTCTTGTTTAACGACTTTGGCTTCAACCACATCATCTTTGTTGTTGATTTTTTGGCTTTCACTACTTTTCATTGATTTTTTAAAGCCTTTAATAGCACCGCCTAAGTCGCTACCAATATTTTTAAGACGTTTGCCACCAAAAATAAGTAAGACAATCACAAGTATAATAAGTAATTCATAAATTCCCGGCATAATATTCCCCTTTTTTTATTGATTTCTACTGGCTTTTTCGCTTAAACCTGATAAGCCAAATCGCCTTGATAATTCATCTTGTATTTTATCGATTTCTATATCTTTGTGGCGTAGTAATACCAAAGTATGAAACCAAAGGTCTGCCACTTCATAAATGATTTGATCGCTTTTGCCGTCTTTAGCAGCCATAATCACCTCAGTAGCTTCTTCACCAATTTTTTTCAAAATTTTATCTAGCCCTTTATCGTACAAAAAAGCCACATAAGATTCATCTGCTTTGGCAGATTTTCTCTCTTCTAATAGTTGTTCTAGTTTGGTTAATATATTATCCATAAATGTGTTTTGGGTTTTTAATCACTTCGCTGACAGTTTGCCAATTATCATCTTTTAATTTTTGAAAAAAACAAGATTGCCTACCAGTATGACAGGCAATGCCACCGATTTGTTCAACTTTGAGTAAAATAACATCATTATCACAATCGGTATAGATTGCTTTGATGTGTTGTATGTGCCCTGACTGCTCACCTTTAAACCAAAGTTTTTTGCGCGAACGCGAATAATAAACGGCTTGTTGTTTTTCAATCGTGAGTGCTAATGATTGTTTATTCATCCATGCAAACATCAAGACTTCTCCAGTCTCAAAATCTTGAGCGATTGCAGGGATCAAACCTTGAGCGTCAACCTGTATTTGTTTTAATGCACTCATGCAACGACTATTTAGGAATAAAATGATTGATTTTACGCCACTCTATCAACAGATGAAATTATTTATTTTGTGCTTGATAATGACTATGAATGCTTTTGCCATGCCCAGTGATTTCATACTCAATAGCGAAAAGACGCTCTATATTGTTGATGGTGATAGCATTAGCATGCAAATGCGTATTAAAGGCATTGACACACCTGAAATAGGGCAAACCTGTCAAAAAACCCATAATCAAATACTTGATTGCGGTCAATTAGCTAAAAAATATTTACAACAAATTTTGCAAAATCTTCCTGGAAAATTATCTATTAAAGCTATTGGTACTGACCATTATCAGCGGATTTTGGTTAAGGTTTATAAGGATAAGATAAATATTGGTAAATATATGGTAGAGCAGGGTATGGCGTTTTCCCATAAACGCAACTATCGCCAAGCACAAAATTTGGCAAGAGAGAAAAAACGTGGATTTTGGGGATTTTATAAACCGCCAATCAAGCCCTATAAATGGCGCAAGTTAAACCGTTAAAGCCATAATTTATCAAAGGATTGATGAAATGAGGGTAGGATTTAGCTAAGTTTTTAATCTTGGATAACTTTAACCATAACTCATAGTGAGCTAAGAAAATAGGTCAGACTTAGAGTGGCCTTATGAGGCTTTAAATTATTAAATTGTCACAAACCTTGGAGTAATTCTGCCCAAATTTTATCCCCAACAATAGCCGTGAGTTTGCTTTGGGACAACCACTATTTTTTTCACTTTGGTAGAAAAGGGAGATTTTAATTTAAAATTTTAATTTAAAAAGGCAGCCGTGGCCAAGTCTTTTTGACCCACAAAATGAGTTTGTGCTACTGCTGCTAATTGCAGTTGGTAATCAACGGGATTTATAGAATTGACCAGCGGTGAAATTTTGTGGAAATCTATCCATGCTTGATGATTAAGATTGCCACACGTTAATGAGTCGTACCACATTGCTTTGTTTTGCTGTTAGTATTGATAATGGCACCACCACTAGAATAATTCACCAAGCAAAAGCCTAAATTATCAAACACCTCAAGCGGTGCTTGAATCAGGTATTATTAACCAACAAAAAATTGCGTTTAGAGCTTGAAGTTAGGCAACAAAGCAACAAAAATAAAACAAAAAAGGTTAGATGGTACGACCCTCTCGCCCGTAGTGTTGCAAAACTGGTATTGCTAAAGGTATTTGACATCTAGGATTTCGTAAATTATATCGCCTTGTGGGGCTTTGACGACTACCTGTTCGCCTTCTTCATTGCCCATCAAGGCTTTGGCAATAGGCGAGTGGCATGAGATTTTGTTTTGTGTAATATCAGCCTCGTCTTCGCCGACAATTTGATAGGTAATTTCATTCTCATCTCCAACATTCATCAAAGTAACGGTGGTGCCAAACACACAACGTCCGTCTTGATTAAGTTTAGTCACGTCAATCACTTGCATACGTGAGAGTTTTGACTGGATTTCTTTAATACGTCCTTCGATAAAACCTTGTTCCTCTTTGGCGGCGTGATATTCGGCGTTTTCTTTGAGATCACCATGGGCGCGCGCAGTGGCGATTTCCTCCACAATGCGTGGGCGCTCAACATCTTTGAGTTTGAACAATTCTGCTTCTAGTGCTTTGGCACCTGTAACGGTCATTGGTGTGTTTTCCATCCTGAGTTCCTTTAATATAGTGATTGTAAACTTCTAACGCTAATTTTATCATGTGCATTTAACCCGTCTAACATAGCAAATGCTGCTGCTACGGTGGTGGTGCAAACTACCTTACGCACCAAAGCTTGACGACGAATCTCAGCTGCATCTTCCACACCTTGGGTGTCTTCAGTAGAATTGATAATTAGATTAATGTCATCATTTTTAATCATATCGACAATATTTGGCGAGCCTTCTGAGACTTTATTGACCATTTTGCATTCTAAACCAGCCGCTATTAATGCCTCTTTATTACTGCGGGTTGCTACTAAAGTAAAACCTTGCTTTACCAAGCGTTGACCAAGATTAACCAAATCATCGCGATCAAGTTTACGCAAACTCACAAACACTTTGCCATTTTCTGGTGCACGATCACCTGCTGCAAGTTGTGCTTTGTCAAAAGCTGAGGCAAAATCATCACCCACACCCATTACTTCACCAGTTGAGCGCATCTCTGGTCCTAGAATCGGGTCAACACCTAAAAATTTATTAAAAGGAAACACCGCTTCTTTAACGCTAAAATGCTGTGGAATAATTTCACTCAAGAAGCCTTGTTGTTTAAGTGAAATGCCTACCATAACTTTGGCGCTAATATTAGCCAGTGGCGCGCCAATGGCCTTTGATACAAACGGCACAGTACGCGAGGCGCGAGGATTGACCTCAATGACATAAATTTCACCATCTTGATACGCTAATTGAGTGTTCATCAGTCCGACCACTTTAAGTGCTTTTGCCATCGCTATCACTTGGACGCGCATCTCATCAAGCACATCATCAGCCAACGAGTAAGGTGGCAATGAGCAAGCAGAATCACCTGAATGAATGCCAGCTTGTTCAATATGTTGCATAATACCACCAATCACCACGTCCGTACCATCACTAATTACGTCGATATCGACTTCAATAGCGTGGTCCAAAAAAGAATCCAACAGCACTGGTGAGTCGTTTGAGACTTGCACTGCAGTATGTATATAATGTCCAAGACTGTCTTTATCATACACAATTTCCATCGCCCGACCGCCTAACACATAAGAAGGTCGAACTACTAACGGAAAGCCAATTGCACTGGCAATATCTTGAGCTTGTTCTAGTGAACGTGCCGTACCATTCAACGGCTGCTTAAGGTTTAGGCTTTGCAACATTTTAGAAAAACGCTCTCTGTCTTCTGCCAAATCAATTGCATCTGGGTTGGTGCCGATAATTCTAGCACCGCTTTTTTCTAACGCATCAGCGAGTTTGAGCGGAGTTTGCCCACCATAATGCACAATAATGCCGTCTGGATTTTCAAGCTCAATTACTGCCAACACATCTTCTAGAGTTAATGGTTCAAAATATAGGCGATCAGAAATATCATAATCGGTGGAAACGGTTTCAGGATTACAATTTACCATAATCGTCTCAAAGCCCTCTTCACGCAAGGCTAACGAGGCATGAACACAACAATAATCAAATTCAATGCCTTGTCCAATACGATTTGGCCCGCCACCGAGAATCATGATTTTTTTCTTGTTAGTTGGACTGGCTTCGCACTCTTGCTGATAAGTTGAATACAAATAGGCTGTTTGTGTGTCAAACTCAGCAGCGCAACTATCAACCCTTTTAAAAACTGGCTTTACATTCAGTGCTTTACGCCTTTCTCGCACACTAGACTCATTACAGCTTAACAAACTCGCTAAACGCATATCTGAGAATCCTTTGCGTTTGAGTGTAAACAGTTGTTGAGCATCAATCTGAGCAATATCATCGCCAATTATTTGCATTTCGGTGGAGACAATATCTTTAATTTGAGCCAAGAACCAAGGGTCTATTTTGGATAAATCAAACACTTCTTCAAGGCTCATGCCCAATCTAAAAGCGTCAGCTAAGTAAAAAATGCGCTCATCTCTAGCTGAAATACACTCAGAACGTATTTTACTCTTGGCATCATCTGCACTCAAATCCACAATCGGGTCTAATCCCGATTTGTCTGTTTCCAGTCCTCGTAGAGCTTTTTGCAAGGATTCTTGGAAGGTTGAACCCATAGCCATCACTTCACCCACAGATTTCATTTGTGTGGTCAGTCTATCGTCAGCCTTGGGAAATTTTTCAAAAGCAAAACGTGGAATTTTAGTTACCACGTAATCAATACTTGGTTCAAACGAGGCAGGAGTTTTGCCGTTGGTAATATCATTGTCTAGTTCATCAAGTGTGTAGCCAACTGCCAGTTTTGCAGCAACCTTTGCAATCGGAAAGCCAGTGGCTTTTGATGCGAGTGCTGAGGAACGCGACACTCTTGGGTTCATTTCAATAATGGTGAGACGTCCGTCTTCTGGATTGAGTGCAAACTGTACATTAGAACCACCAGTATCCACACCAATTTCTCTAAGCACCGCCAAAGAGGCGTTGCGCATCACTTGGTATTCTTTGTCGGTGAGTGTTTGTGCAGGGGCAACGGTAATAGAGTCGCCAGTGTGAATCCCCATTGGGTCAAAGTTTTCAATCGAACAAATGATGATGCAATTGTCTTTACTATCGCGTACCACTTCCATTTCAAACTCTTTCCAGCCCAAAATAGATTCTTCTACCAGTAGTTCATTGGTGGGTGATAAGTCTAAACCACGCTGACAAATTTCAATAAACTCTTGTTTATTATAGGCAATACCACCGCCACTGCCACCCATAGTAAATGAAGGGCGAATAACGGTCGGAAAACCAACCTCTTCTTGAATTCTGTGTGCATCTGCTAGATTATGTGCAACCGCAGCTTTGGGCATGTCTAAGCCAATTTTAAGCATTGCGGCGCGAAATAAATCGCGATCTTCGGCTTTATCAATTGCCTCTTTCTTAGCACCAATCATCTCCACGCCGTGTTTTGCTAACACGCCGTGGCGTTCTAGGTCTAATGCACAATTAAGTGCTGTTTGTCCGCCCATAGTTGGCAATAAAGCATCAGGTTTTTCAACTGCAATAATTTTTTCAACCGTGCGCCATTCAATCGGCTCAATATAGGTTGCGTCTGCCATTTGCGGGTCAGTCATGATAGTGGCTGGGTTGGAATTAACCAAAATAACCCGATACCCTTCTTCACGCAAAGCACTGCAAGCCTGTGCGCCAGAATAATCGAACTCACAGGCTTGTCCGATGACAATTGGGCCAGCACCAATAATCAGTATGCTATTTAAATCATGTCGTTTTGGCATTGAGGACTAACGGGGTTGAACTCTATTAAAATTCATCACCTTCTTCAACGGGCAGATTACCATCATAAACCTCAAATTGTCGTCTTTGTAAATAAGATGAACGCGCTGTAGTGTAAGGGTCGTCTGAATTTTTAAGTAAATCCGTTACTGGCAATAATTTAGTTCGAGCATCCAGCGCACGCACTAATGTCAATGCTAAAACTGTATCCGAATCAAGCTCATCAAGTAGTTCAGTGTTTAATTTAGCATCCCCCAATACACCAGCAGTATCACGCAAGGTTGAAGGACCTAGAATTGGCAACACCACATAAGGACCTTCTGGTGCGCCCCACACTGCCAAGGTTTGACCAAAGTCTTCTTTGGTTCTTTGTATGCCAATTTCACTAGCAACGTCAAACAAGCCTAACAAGCCAATTGTTGTATTCACCACAACTCGACCAAAGGTATTGATGCTATCAGACACTTCAAACTGTAAAACCTCATTACCTAGAGTAATCATATCATTCAAATTGTCAGAAAAATCACTAACTCGATTTTGCACAACTTGTGGGGCTGAATCTTTATAAGTTCTGGCAATGGGCTCGAAAATATTCTCATCTAGTGCTTGATTAAACTCATAAATAGACCGATTCACCTCTTCAAATGGGTCAACCTCATCAGCCGTCGTAACAGCACTGAATATTAACAATAAAAAACTTGTTAGCAATTGTTTCATCTTTGCATCTCCTGTATAAATGTATCAAATAAGTCGCTCATATCATGTGGGCCTGGTGAGGCCTCAGGGTGCCCCTGAAAGCCAAATGCTTTTTTGCCCACAACCCGCACACCCTGAATTGAATGGTCAAATAACGACCGGTGTGTTACTTGTAAATTCGCCGGAAACTCATCTTGAGCAACTGCAAAACTGTGATTTTGCGAAGTAATCATCACTTGTTTCGAATCTAAATCTTGTACTGGATGATTGGCACCATGATGACCAATAACCATTTTCTCAGTCTTTGCGCCGTTCGCCAAGGATAACAATTGATGACCTAAGCAAATGCCAAACATTGGCACATCCTTTTCTAATAAAACTTGAATATTGTCAATCGCATAATCGCACGGTTGCGGATCACCTGGACCATTTGATAAAAACACCCCAGCTGGATTCATATCTAACACTGCGCTTATTGGGGTTTGTGCATTGACTACGGTAACATCGCAATCTCTATCTACTAGCATTCTTAAAATATTTTTCTTAACACCATAATCATACACCACCACTTTGAATTTTTTGTCGCTGGTGTTAAATTTATTGTTGATTAAAGAATAAGAGCCTTGATTAAATTTGTAGGATTTTTTGGTAGAAACCACTTTTGCTAAATCCATACTTTTTAATCCTGCAAACGCTTGTGCCTTAATAATTGCTGTCGCTTGGTCAATATCATCACCAGTCATAATGCAGCCCTTGAGTGAGCCATTTTGACGCAAATGCCGAGTTAAGGCGCGGGTATCAATATCACTAATTGCCACCACATTATGTGCCAGCAAATACTCATCAAATGCCATATCAGCGCGCCAATTGCTTATCGTCAATGGTAAATCACGAATAATCAGCCCTGCTGCGTAAACTTTATTAGACTCCGCGTCAATAGCATTAACACCTGTATTGCCAATATGTGGATAAGTCAATGTCACAATTTGATGTGCATACGAAGGGTCAGTTAAAATTTCTTGATAGCCTGTCATTGAGGTGTTAAATACCACCTCACCTACACTATTGCCAGTAGCAGCAACGGATTTTCCTTCGAAAATCCGACCATCTTCCAATGCTAACAAGGCAACTTGCGACACTTAACACTCCTAATCAAAATATAATATAACCAATCTACAACCCACAAAATTTTACCATATCATCGACCCAGCCTAATGCTCAAAATATATAAACCAAGCGAGTATAATTATTAGTTTTATAAAACAAGTAAAATGTCATGAATATTACTGTTGAAAACATCAAATGTGGTGGTTGTGCTGGCACTATTAGCAAAAAACTAAGCACAACTTTTAACACTGACAATATTGATATTGATATCGAACAAGGCATCATCAATATTGATGTTGAAGCTAATAAAAAAGCAGAAGTAGCCAAAGTTTTACTCAACCTTGGCTACCCTGAGGTCAATTCAGTACACGGCTTAGGTTCTGCCAAAGCTAAAGCAAAATCATTTGTCTCTTGTTCGCTTGGCAAGATGGATAGATGGAATTAACTGTAAACGGGAAGGCGTTAGAGCTTAGTAGTCATGTCAATGCACAGGATTTGATTGTACAACTTGGCTATCACGACCAGCGTATCGCGCTAGAAGTGAATGAAGTCATTATCCCTAAATCAAAACACGCTGAATTTATCCTGAGTGAAAGTGATAAGGTTGAAGTGATTAGAGCAGTTGGTGGCGGTTAGTCATTCAAGCCTAATATCCACTCAAGTTTTGCTTCGATTGGTGCATTGCGCCTTGACTGAGTTTTGCAAGTATGCTTGAGGTAATTTTATTGATGTTGAATGCTTTAATATAATCACAAATAATGTCTGAACCATAGTCAAGATTGTCACGCTTTTGAACTTGAATGCGCAAAAAAGTAACACTACTATAATACTTACACCATCCAAGTTGTTTTTATATCATCTGCAGAAAAAGGTTTAATACTGAAATTTTGTATCACGCCAGAATCTAGTCTCACTTCTACATCAACATTATCCTCACCTCTGCCTTGCGAATATCGTCCTAAAATCTGTGCTGCAATTTTTAAATCAGCCTGATTTGGTTCACCATCAATTAATGCTAATGGTCCGTTACAATTGGTTGGGTAGAGATTGGCATATTGATTACGATAACCCTCTAAAAATTTCACCTCACCCTCTTCGCGAGCAATAATCATCTTAAAACGAGCATTAGGACGAATATGCCTGCCGACTTTAAGCATCATTAAATCATCCAGCTGATACTCGCGGCTACCTCGGGCTTGCCACATATCCACCAATTTATTAGAATATTGTTTGTCGGTTAGAAAACAACAACCGCCAGCAGGTGTTGCATAGTCGTCAAAGCCATAATGTTTAGCAAGTGCCATTTGCGGCTTTCGATTTCTGCCAGAAAAATCTAATAGTTTCTCTCTATTTACCCAGCCTCGCACTTCGGCTTTAGTAGGTGGCAAATGTTTGGCACATAGGGGACGCAACAGCAAATCATCTGCGCCCGATTCTTTTTGTACAATCGGCATAGTTTCTTTTCTTTGACTCATGGGACGTTGCCCCATAACCTCACCGGTAATAATAAAATCAAAGTCATTTTCCAACATCCATTGCCTGGCTTTTTTGACCATAAAACCCTTGCAATCTAAACAAGGGTTCATGTTCTTACCATAGCCGTGTTTTGGATTGAGCAAGACCTCACGATACTCTTCAATTACATCAATAATATGCAGTTTGACCCCAAGCTGTTCCGCCACCCACAAGGCGTTATTACGTTTGGGTTTATCAGATTTTTGCTTGCGAATGGCGTGGGTATGACCTTCTATGCAAAAACCTGTAAAAAAGTTAATACCTTCGACATGAATACCTTGTTCAAGTATCAGTTTGGTACTGAGTAACGAGTCTAATCCGCCTGAAATTAACGATACTGCTTTAATTTGTTTATCGGTTTGTTTCATTTTCTCAATCCATTAATGCAACACCAGTCATCTTTTTGCTTGACTTGTAAATTGCTAAAATATCGTTCATAAATGTTTAAAATCTCATCCAGTTGAGTGTACAAAATACCTGAAAGCACCATTTTGCCATCCGTTTTCACTAAATTTGCAAAATGCTGTAAGAACTTCGCTAAAGGATTAGCCAAAATGTTGGCAATCAATAAACCAGCAGGCTCTAAATTGCCTTTATTATCAGTATGCAGCACTTTGATTTGTTTATCAACTTGATTGGCTTTATTGTTATTTGTAGCAGCAGTCACTGCTTGAGGGTCGTTGTCAATTGCCACCACACTCCTAGCACCTAGTTTCACCGCTGCAATTGCCAAAATACCTGAACCTGTGCCATAATCAATCACCCTTTGCCCAATCGGTGGGTTTTTATCTAAATATTGCAAACATAAATCGGTGGTTTGATGTGACCCTGTGCCAAATGCCAAACCTGGATCCATGTCAATAATCACCGCATCTTTGGGGAGTTTTGAGTACTCTTCCCACGAAGGACACACCCAAAGTTGCGCACCGAACTGCATAGCGTGAAAATCACGCCTACATTCATCTTCCCAGATGCGCTCTTTTATCGTCTTAAAAGACGTATTTTGAATTTGACATAACTCTAATAGTATTGTGCTGATATGGGCTTGATTGGCATTAATTTCAAACAAAGCACTAATAGTTGTATTATCCCACAAAGGGGTTGCACCCACAGAGGGTTCAAAAATTGCTTCATCAAAAGTATCTTTAAATGCCACTGATATAGCACCTAACCCCATTAAAATTTCACTAATGAAATCAGCTTGGGCTTTGTTGGTTTCCACTGTGAGTTGCATCCAGTCCATAGGTGTTAAATTATACCTACTTGATATAAGCATTATTCCCCCATAAAAACCAAGTAAATGACTAAGGTAATTTACTATAATAGCATTAGTGATGATTATACTAAGGAATAAAAAATGGCATTAGAAAGAACTGGTAATGGATATTTAGTTGACCCAAGCATTTGGACAGAGCAAATTATGTTTGAAATGGCAAAAGAAGACGATATTGAGCTGACTGAAAGCATGGTCAATCAAATTAATGCGGCTAGAGAATACTTTTTTGAAAATTCGTCTGTACCACCTATTAGAACTTTTGCCAAAGTTGTTGGCATTGACAAAAAAATTCTCTTCAAAGAATGGCTTACAGGTCCGATGAAACCAATCACCAAGTATGGCGGTATGCCTCAACCAACTGGTTGTGTGTAGAAGTTGGTGTTATTTAGCCAAATAGCTGACAAGTAGAGAGTTATCCACGCTTTTTCATTATACACCCAAACACAACTTGCCAAAAGATGCTTAGGCTGACAAGTGAGTTAAGTTTTGTTGCCCAATAATCAAAGGTAAAAACGACTAAATAGTCAAGCTCTTACTTGAGAGTTGTGCGGCAATAGAGTATTACAATTGCATTAAATGCGTGGTTGTTAATAATCTTGTGCGGGTGGTTAAAAGTTCATTGGTTTGAGATAATTTGTGGTTTAAAATGTTCATCAACGCAGAAAGTTTGCTTGGCGAGAGGTTTGGTTGCCTTGGGTGTTTTCACCTAATGGGTGGAAATTTTTTAGTTAAAATCATGATATCAGTTGGGTTTTTTGGTTTCTATTTTTGGATTGGGGTATAATCGTCAAGCTTCAAGTACGCGGGAGTGGTGGAATTGGTAGACACGCTGGATTTAGGTTCCAGTGTCGTAAGACGTGAGAGTTCGAGTCTCTCCTTCCGCACCATTTTTTTTCCGTGTTTTTTTCTATTCTGACCAAAAATGCAAACAATTGTTCAGCACAGTTTAGATACTAATATTGCCAAACAAATCTCTGGTGATTTTCAAGTTTTGAAAACGCATATTCGTCATCAAGTTTCTGTTGATTTAGCGCAGCTAAGACAACAACACCAAACTGATTTTAATTACTTACCCAACGTTGATTTTTCACAAATTAAATTGTTTGTCAGCGATATGGATTCCACTCTAATTACCATTGAATCTATTGATGAGATTGCAGATTTTGCCAATTTAAAACCTCAAGTTGCGCAAATTACCGAGCGTGCGATGCAAGGGAAATTGGATTTTAATGCGTCTTTGATTGAGCGTGTCGCTTTGCTTAAAGGCTTAGATGTCTCAGTGTTTAATCGAGTTTATATCGAGCGTTTGCAGGTGAATCCTGGTGGCAAGGCGTTGATTAAATTTTTTAAAACACAGGGGATAAAAACAGCGGTTGTTTCAGGCGGATTTAGTTATTTTACCCAGCGTTTGGCGCGCGATATTGGGCTAGATTACGCACGTGCAAGTGAGCTAGGCATTGATAATGGGCAGCTCAACGGCAGGGTGCAAGGTGGCATTATTAATGCAACTGCCAAAGCGAATTTTGTTTATGAATTGTGTGAGCAAAATAACCTCGTGCCTAATCAAGTGATGGTGGCAGGTGATGGTGCAAATGATTTGCAGATGATGTCGGTGGCTGGGGTATCAGTTGCTTATCGTGCAAAACCAATTGTGATTAAAAAAGCAGATATTGCCATTAACTTCGGTGGTTTGGATAAAATAAGAGATTTTTTTGATGATTAAATATACTGATATATGCTAACTGAAATTGGACATTTTGCGCTAATCTTAGCATTAATATCTGCGCTACTACAAGTGGTGGTGCCAACGCTGGGACTGTGGCGGTCTAATTTTGTTTTATCGCAACTTTCAAAGCCTTTAGTATGGATGCAATTTTTTTGGATTGCAGTGTCATTTGCGGTGCTGATGAATGCGTTTGTGCTTGATGATTTTTCACTCAAATATGTTGCTAATAATTCTAATACCGAACTGCCGAGCATGTTTAAAATATCAGCAGTATGGGGCGCACATGAAGGCTCGCTATTGTTGTGGGCATTGATATTGGCGGCATGGAGCGCTGCTGTATCGATATTCTCTAAGCGTATGCCAGATGAAGTGCTGAGTCATATTTTGATTATTTTGGGCTTAATTAGTATTGGTTTTTTACTGTTTTTATTATTAACTTCCAATCCTTTTGAGCGCCTGAACATCATTCCAATTCAAGGTCGAGAACTTAATCCACTATTACAAGATTTTGGTTTAATTGTTCACCCACCGATGCTGTATATGGGTTATGTGGGAATGGCGATTCCATTTGCTTTTGTGTTGTCCTCACTGATTCGCGGCCAGCTTGATTCAACCTGGCTTAGATGGTCGCGCCCTTGGACATTAGTGGCTTGGGCATTTTTAACCATTGGCATTACGTTGGGCAGTTGGTGGGCGTATTACGAGCTGGGCTGGGGCGGCTGGTGGTTTTGGGATCCTGTCGAAAACGCCTCATTTATGCCGTGGCTGATAGCCACCGCTTTGGTGCATTCCTTGAGTGTGAGCGAGAAACGTGGCGCATTTAAACATTGGACAGTACTACTAGCAATTTCAGGATTTTCCCTGAGTTTACTCGGTACTTTTTTAGTACGCTCTGGAATTTTGACCTCAGTACATTCGTTTGCCGCTGACCCTGCCAGGGGCTTGTTTATTTTGATATTTTTGGTGTTGGTTATTAGCGCCTCGCTGGGGTTGTATGGATGGCGTGCAAAGTTAATGCAAAGTAGTGGCAAATTTGCTTTGTTGTCGCGTGAAAGCGGCTTATTGATTAATAATATTTTGTTAGTTGCCGCTATGTTTAGTGTGTTTTTAGGCACGTTATATCCGTTATTATTGGATTCACTGGGCTTGGGTAAAATTTCAGTTGGCGAGCCTTATTTTGATGCTGTGTTTATACCGATTATGATACCTGCGGTGTTAGCAATGGCACTCGCGCCGTGGTTGCGTTGGAAAAAAGACAGTGTAAAAAGAGTGGCTGGGCTATTAAGAAACGTTTGGATAGTGGCGGTGTTATTATTCATGATTGCACTGTGGTTGAGTGATAATATTTGGGTGCTATTGGCAGTGTTTTTATTTATTTGGATTGTACTGCATTCGTTTTGGTTGTTGTTTCAAAAACTTAGCAAAAAAGGCGCAATCAACCTTGGTTTTATTGGCATGCTTTGTGCTCATGTTGGCATTGCGGTATTTCTGTTGGGCGCTACGGTTACCACACAATACGGCGTTGAAAAAGACATTAAAATGCTACTCAATGAAACCCAGTCGATTAAAGGCTATAAGTTTGTGTTTAGAGGTGTGGATAATTTTTCGTTTGATAATTATCAGGGACATAAAGGCAATATTGAAGTATTTTATCAAGATGAGAAAATTTCAGTACTCAGACCTGAGAAACGCCAGTACGTAACTGGTATGCCGATGACCGAGGCCGCCATTGACCCGAGTTTGTACCGAGATTTATACGTTGCACTGGGTGAGTCGCTGGGTGATAATGCTTGGAGCTTACGTGTGTATTATAAGCCGTTGGTTCGTCTGATTTGGTTAGGCGGAATTTTGATTGCTTTGGGTGCGTTACTGGCAGCTTTTGATAGGCGTTATCGTCTTAAGGTAGTGCCATGAATATATACATCGGCTTTGCGATAATGATTTTGCTATCAGCCTTGTGGTTGATGGTGTTTTTAAGACGTCCACTGAAAAGTAACGTAGTCAATTTAGAAAAATCTAATATTGCCTTGGGCAAACAAAAAATTGCAGAATTGCAAACTGATTTGCAACAAGGTTTGATTGACGATGCTGTGTTTGTGGAAGCGCAAAATGAAATCACCCAGACCTTAGCTCAAGAATTGGAAAATAGCACAGATGGGATGGCAGTTAAAAATACCACGCCAATTTGGCTGGGCGCAGTATTGGCGTTTGTTATCGGCATTTCATCAATCACAATTTACCAATCGTTATTACCAGCAACATCAACTCAAGCGCCGCCATTAGCCACACAACCTGCAAGTTTGAGTTTGTCTAACAGTGTTAGTAAAATTCAAACCCATTTGTTGAATAATCCAAACGATGCCAATGCTTGGCAAATACTTGGGCTGGCCTATTTTGAGTTGAATCAGCTAGACGCCTCGTTAAATGCTTATGAAAAATCCTACCAACTTAACCCCAAAAATCCGCGCCTTTTGGTGGAGTATGCCTCCACACTTGCCATCAAAAATAACAACACCTTTTCGGGTCGCCCGATTGAACTGGTCAAACAAGCACTAGAGTTGCAGCCCGATGCGCCTGATGCTTTATATATGGCGGGCTTATATGCAGTGAGTGAGCAGGATTTCAACTTGGCAAAGTTATTATGGGAAAAAGCCTTGGCAGGGTTGGCACCAAATAGTCCAGATAGTGCAGTATTGACCGATGTATTGGACGAGCTTTCACGTTTAACTAGCCCAGATTTAACCAGTAGTAATGTTGAAAAAATACAGCACACAATTAAGGTTAAGGTGGATTTTTCTGATGAGATTTTAGCCAGTCGCTCGCCGCAAGATTATGTGATGATTTACGCCAAAGCTGCAACTGGGCGCCCGATGCCGATTGCCATTGTGAAAACCAAACTCAAGGAGTTTGGTGGTCAAGTAGTTTTAACTGATAGTAATGCTCTGCTACCTAGCAATTTGCTCTCACAAGCGAACAAAGTGGTGATTGTTGCGCGGATTAGTAAAACTGGCGCAGCATTTAAACAAGCAGGTGATATTGAAGTAGTGAGTCAAGTGGTGAATGTCAGCGATAATCCCATGGTTAATTTACAGATAAAATAATTATGAGCGACATGAGCAATACATTGCAATTAGCCAAAGATTTAATCGCCAAAGCCTCTGTAACTCCTAATGATAAAGGCTGTCAAGCGTTGATGATTAAACACTTGCAACAAATTGGGTTTGTTGTGGATGAGTTGAGATTTGGTGAAGTGGATAATTTTTGGGCAAAACGCGGCACCGGTTCTCCAGTGTTTGTATTTGCGGGACACACAGATGTTGTGCCCAAAGGTGATAATTGGCAAACTGACCCGTTCAAACCAGAAGTTATTGATAGCATGTTGTATGGGCGCGGAGCGGCAGATATGAAAGGCTCTTTGGCAGCCATGATGGTGGCAAGCGAGCGATTTGTTAAGGCGCATCCTGAGCATACAGGTAGTATTGGTTTTTTGATTACTGCGGATGAAGAAGGACCTGCAATAGATGGCACAGTCAAGGTTTGTGCGTATTTGCAAGCGCAAAATCAAACTGTGGATTATTGCTTAGTGGGTGAGCCATCATCCGCTAAGCAACTGGGTGATACAATCAAAAATGGTCGCCGTGGTTCGCACAATGGCACACTCACGGTACTGGGCAAGCAGGGGCATATTGCCTATCCACATTTGGCAAATAATCCAATTCACTTGCTCACGCCAGCACTGAGTGAACTTATCAACGAGTCTTGGGATGAGGGCAATGAGTATTTTCCTGCCACCAGTTTTCAAATCTCTAACATTCACGCTGGAACGGGCGTAACTAATGTCATTCCCAGCGAGATTGAAGTGGTGTTTAATTTTCGCTATTCTACTGAGTCCACGTGTGATGCCCTACAACAACGCGTTGTTGCGATTTTAGACAAACACAATTTGGATTATAAAATCAACTGGCAACATTCAGGCACACCTTTTCTGACACCTAAGGGCGATTTGGTGGACGCTTGTGTACAAGCCATTTGGCAAACCCAAGGCGTTCAAGCCAAACTCTCTACCTCGGGCGGCACTTCAGATGGGCGTTTTATTGCCCCAATGTTGGATGCCCAAGTGGTAGAACTCGGTCCTTTAAACGCCACCATTCACCAAGTGGATGAATGTGTGAGTGTGCAAGACCTAGATGATTTGACCGAGATTTATTACCAAATTCTTAAACAAATACTTTTGTGATAAGTAAATTCGCATCATAAACGCACCACCTAACTTAACCGCAAAAACAGGCTGAAGTTCAAGCAGAAATATTTGCCAAGTTGATAGAATAATAAATTGCCAGCAAAGCAGATTTGAACACTATTAGAAGAGATTTAAAGGAAATGGAAATACGTATTACCATTCGTTTGGGTGTAATGATGGCGCTCAGCATTACGATTGTGGCAGCATTAGTCAAACTTTTATGATTTAGTATTAGAGACCTTTGTAACAATAGGGATGATTGGCAAAATAACACTATTACTGTGTTGATATTTTTTCAAACCTTGTTCTAGCAGGACTAATGCAGGGGTCTCATTTATTAACAAAAACACCTTGTAAAAAATGCACGACATTTTGTTGTTGTGATAAAGGCAATTGATCAAACAAAGCATTCATTTTTGCCCTGAGAATTTTTGCTTGATTTTCCTTATTTAAAAAATCCGCTTTTTCTATTGGCGCATCGCCTGTTGCTAAATACTCAAACGAAACATCCAAAACTTTTGCCAGCCTTGATAAATGTGCAGTAGAGGGGTTAGCAATGCCACGCTCCCATTGTCCACAAATGGCTCTTGAGAGGCACATAATTCTAGAAACTTCAGACTGAGACAAGCCTAATTTTTCTCTTGAAATTTTAATTCTGCCACCAATTGATTGAGTAGTAATATTATCCATAATGAAAATTATGGACATTCTATTAAGTTTATAGGATAAAATAATCTTTCTTATTGGAAGTTATGAATATCCAATAAGTTTTTATATGATTATCCATACCCCCCAGAAAGGGGATGTTTTAAAAAACTTTAAGGTGGAAAATTGTTGCTGGATAGAGTTGTTTTAAAAAAACTATGTCCAAACATCATTTAATAAAAAAAAAGGAGAAAAAATGCAAAACAAAATAAGTAAATTAAGTAAATTGGCTGTAATTACGGCTTTAGGTGCAACGATGATAGGTTGTGGTGGGGGTAGTGGTGGCAATCCTGCTGTTAATCTTGATCAAGGCGTATTTAGAGATGCCAATGTTGATGGTCTGAGCTATAGCACATCAAGTGGTATTTCAGATACAACTAACAACGGCGGTCTATTTGACTATCAAACAGGTGATGTAATTACATTTTCTATAGGTGATATTACGCTGGGAACAGCCACTGCAATGCCCACCATCACTCCAGTTGATTTAGTGCAAGATGGCAATATCAACAGCAACAGAGTAGTAAAAATTTCCCAATTATTACAGTCATTAGATATAAATGCCGATACCAGTAACGGCATCACCATTCATCCTGACGTGGCAGTAGCAATGGTAAATGATGGCACGGCACCAGAAGTGGGTGCTGTGATTGACGCACTTAACGACGATACTGTTGCAGAGATAAGTATAGTTGCTGGAGGTGTCTTAACTAATTTACTTGATAACATTGTTAGAGTTGCTGATAATGCCAATTCTAATACCTATGCTGTGGTAACCGCAGGCTCTGCCACCGCCCATGTAAGCGAAACGCTTCAATGTACTTATTCGGGTGGTTATATGGGTAATCCAGCAGTCTATACAGAAAACGGTAATTCGTTTCAAGATCACGTAGGTGTATTGATTAATGCAGATTTTACTGGTACATTGGTGCTATTTAATGACGAAGATGACATAGTAGAAACTCAGACTTTCTCAGTTTCTGATACTGACTTAACCACTACGTTTGACGTTGGTAGCGCTACAGCTACGCTGACATTGACTACTGTAGATAGCATTAGTGTATTCGTTGATGATGCACAAGGTGGAACTGAAACCTTTGCCCTAACTAGAATTGACGGTAGCAATAATGTAGCCTATCGCTTTACGGGTGCGTATACTAGTGCGTCTGATACTGACGACCACGGGCTTTTCACTGTTGATATTGACGGGAGTCCAACCGCCGTTACTGGGCAATATTACAGTGTAAGAGACGATGAACTTGGCGATCTCACTGGTTCTGTTAATGGCACTACGTTAACAGTTACTTATACTACTGGTGGTAACCCTGGTACTGCGACTGCGACTATTGATTTAACTAACCCTAGCATCAGTAATGGTACGTGGAATACTGGTGGCAGCTCTTCAGAATCTGGTGGTTTTACTGGTAGCGGTTGTTTGTTAAACACCACTAATCCACCGTTACCAGCAGCAACTGTTGATGACTCTACAGACACCAGTTCTGGTTCTGATGGTGATTCATCTGGTGGTGGTTCATCTAGTTCTGTAGCTAGCACTTTGTATGACGTAAGTTATTCTTGTAGCGCAACAGGAGGTGGTAGTAGTTTTGGAAACACTTTCCTTGAAATTTTTGACGATGAAACCTGCTCGAGTAGTAGTAATACTTGTATGGTGAATAGTAACAATTATTCATTTACTATAAGTAGTTTTGGTGAGAATATTGATTTCGTTATTAACAGAGGGGCAGATGATGTTCCAACCAGTGATAACAGCACTGCCACTCAGGTTGGCCATACGTGCTCTGTTGAAAGCATAACAGAAGATTAGTAGTATTTTTTTTACTTTATAAAAACTAAAAAAACCCGCGCTTGTTGCGGGTTTTTTTTTGCAAATACATCATGTAAGAGGTTGAACCTCTTACATTGAATCAGGCAAGGCTTGTTAAGAAGCTTGTCAAGAAAATTATCAACAACAAAAGCCGAGCATTGCTCGGCTTTTTTATTTTGTGTTATAGTCCTAAATTATTTATTTGATACAATCCCGTTGTTATGAGTACAATTACAATCGAATTATACGATGCATTGATTGAGGCGGGCGTTTCTACCCAGCAGGCAAAAAAAGCGGCAGACTTAAAATAAGAAGTATATTTCCTAATTTTTAATGTAAAATAGGAAGTATGATAAAAAATTCTCTAAAAAATAATCTCATTCAACAAAATCCACATTGGCAGGGTGAGTTGGCAACTTTTGTCAAAAGAGATGAGCTGGATAAGTTGGTTTCTTATTTACCACTTAGGCAAATTATCACTATTACAGGGGTGCGTCGTTGTGGCAAAAGTTCCTTAGCAAAACAAGCCGTTAACTACCTGATTGAGATTGGGGTGAGTGCTAATAATATTATTTTTATGAATTTAGAACAGCCATATTTTCTAGAACAGCGTCATAACGCTGATTATTTAACAACTATTTATGATACCTACTTGCAGCTTTGTAATCCACAGGGCAGGGTATATGTTATTTTTGATGAGGTGCAGTATTTTGACAATTGGCAAGTTTATGTTAAAAGCCAATATGAACGCAGCGATACAAAGTTTATTATCACGGGTTCAAACTCTTCTATGTTGTCAAATGAATTGGCTACCTTATTAAGTGGTAGAAGTCTTAACATTCATTTGGATACATTTTCATTTGTAGAATTTTTAAGATTTAAGCAAATTTCTTATGAAAATGAATTGGTTAGAATAACAAACAAAATTGCCATTGCCAGAGCAAAGGAAGAGTATTTGCGTTGGGGTGGTTTTTTTGAGGTATTTAGCGTTGAAGATGAAGTCATTAAAAAAGATATTTTGATTGGTTATGTAAAAAACATTATTTACCAAGATATTATTCCACGACATAAAATTAGAAACAACGAGGCACTTGAGCGCTTATTTTTTTATTTATTGGCAAATCCATGCACTGTTTTAAACTACACAACGTTGTCAAAAACTTTTAATATTAGTGATAAAACCATTAAAGAATATTTAAATTATTTTGAACAGGTGTTCTTGTTTAAATATATTGATAAGTTTCACAATAAAGCAAAAGAACGAATAAAATCAAAGAAAAAATTATTTGTTTTGGACAATGGTTTGTTACAAATTGCAGTTAAACACACAAAGGATTTGGGCAGTGCATTGGAAAATTGGGTGTTTAATATATTGAACTCAACGCAGAATCAACTATATTATATCCACAACACTCAAGAAATAGATTTTTACGCCGATAAGATTTTATACCAAGTGTGTTATGACCTAAACGACGAAAAGACCAAGCAAAGAGAAATGGGTGCTTTTAAGGGTTTTGGGAATGTTAAAAAACTCATTACTTTTGATGAAAATACAACAATAAATGAGATTGAGGTATTGAGCATAGATGAATTTTTATTATGACACGAGGTCTGTATGATTTTTGATGTGATTACTTTGTTTCCGCAGATGTTTTCAGCCATTAAGGCGCAGGGTGTGGTGGCGCGTGCGTTAAAACAAAACATTTTGTCGCTGCACACTTGGCAATTACGAGACTTTGCCCAAAATAAATACAAGAATGTAGATGACGCGCCGTATGGCGGCGGCGCAGGCATGGTGATGCAGGTCAAACCAATTCGTGATTGTATTAAAAAAATCAAACAACAAACACCACAAGCTAAAGTGATTTATCTATCGCCACAAGGCGAGCAATTAACTCATAATTTAGCTCAAGAATTATCAAAACTAGATTCAATTATCCTTTTATGCGGGCGTTATGAGGGGGTGGATGAGCGTGTGATTGAGCATGATGTGGATAGAGAAATCTCAATTGGCGATTATGTAATTAGTGGCGGTGAATTAGCAGCAATGGTGCTGATTGATTGTGTTAGTCGTCAAATTCCTGACGTGTTGGGCAATGAAAGTTCGCTGAATGATTCTTTTACGCAAAATCAGCTTGATTATCCGCATTACACACGTCCACAAGTGATTGACGGACAAAGCGTGCCTAGCGTTTTACTCAGTGGTCATCAGGCTAATATTGACATCTGGCGAGCCAAGCAAGCACTTAAAAACACCCAGAAAAAACGCCGTGATTTAATTAAAAAATAACGCCTTGTCTTTTAAGGTCTATTATAATATCAACGTGCTACATGGCGATTATTAAAAAAATAAAAAAAGGGGAGATATGAAATTTGTAACAGCAATTCTTAGACCGCATCAGCTAGATGATGTTAGGCAGGCTTTATCACAAGTTGGTGTTTCTGGTGTTACGGTGACCGAGGTTAAAGGTTTTGGTCGCCAAAAAGGCCATACAGAAATGTATCGTGGTGCAGAATATCAGGTTGATTTTTTACCAAAGATCAAACTTGAAGTTGCCATCTTAGCAACTCAACTTGATGATGTGATTGAGACAATTAGCGGTATTGCTTACTCTGGAAAAGTCGGCGATGGCAAAATTTTTGTTACCAATTTGGAAAAAGTTGTGCGTATTCGCACTGGCGAAACTAACCAAGACGCACTGTAGGAGAAAGCATGAAAATATTATTATCACTATTATTGGCATTGATGCCAATCACTGCATTTGCCGAAGAATTGAATAGTGCAAATACAGCGTGGATATTAACCTCAACTGCGTTGGTGTTGTTTATGACGTTGCCAGGTTTAGCGTTATTTTATGGCGGTTTGGTTCGTTCTAAAAATATTCTCTCGGTACTGATGCAATGCTTTGCGATTGCGGGTATTGTTTCTATATTGTGGATGGTGGTTGGCTATAGTATTGCGTTTGCACCAGGCAATGCGTATTTTGGCGACTTGTCTAAATTTATGTTGTCAGGCGTTTTAGAAAACTCACTCAGTGGCGATATTCCCGAGAGTTTGTTTGCACTGTTTCAAATG
This sequence comes from Gammaproteobacteria bacterium, assembly GCA_965206195.1. Lineage (GTDB taxonomy): Bacteria > Pseudomonadota > Gammaproteobacteria > PS1 > Pseudothioglobaceae > JAAOIF01. The sequence continues at coordinate 434,433 of CBDBIZ010000011.1, read as the reverse complement.
ACCTTTGCCATTATTACCCCAGCACTTATTATTGGCGGCTTTGCGGAGCGAATGAAATTCTCAGCAGTGTTACTATTTAGCTCGATTTGGTTAATTGTGGTTTATGCGCCAATTACCCATTGGGTATGGGGCGGTGGCTGGCTACAAGAAAGAGGACTGCTTGATTTTGCTGGCGGTACCGTAGTGCACATTACCGCAGGTGTGGGTGCTTTAGTTGCTGCAATGGTCTTAGGTCCTCGTCATGGTTTCCCTGTTAAACCAATGCCACCACACAATATGGCGATGACCATTACTGGTGCTGCTATGCTTTGGATTGGTTGGTTTGGTTTTAATGGTGGCTCAGCATTAGCGGCAAATGGTGACGCGGCGATGGCAATGTTGGTTACCCATATTTCAGCAGCAGCAGGTGCAATGACTTGGATGTTTTATGAATGGGTCAAATTTGGTAAACCAACCGCACTGGGCACAGTTACAGGAATGGTAGCAGGACTTGGTACAATTACCCCAGCATCAGGTTTTGTTGGTCCTGCAGGTGCATTGGTGATTGGTGTTTTGGCAGGTATTATTTGTTTTAATGCGGTGATTATCATCAAGCAAAAAATAAAAATTGATGATTCATTGGATGTGTTTCCAGTGCACGGTGTTGGTGGTGCTTTAGGAACAATGCTTGCAGGTGTTTTCGCTTCAAGCAATCTTGGTGTATTTAGTGGTCAAGGTTTGGCGCAGGGAGTGAGTATTGTGTCGCAACTTGGTGTGCAAGCACTTGGTGTGCTGGCGACATTGATATATACTGCTGCTGCAACTTATGTAATTTTAAAAGTGGTTGCGATGATTACTGGCTTACGTGTTAGTGCTGAGGCAGAGCAGCAGGGACTAGATTTAATCTCGCATGATGAACGAGGTTATGATTTATAAAGTGCTTAAATTTCACCTGTCGTATATAGATATTTTTTGATTTAAAAAAATGCGAACTGATACTTTAATTGGCTCTATGGTAGCTCTAATTACGCCGATGTTTGAAGATGGATCGGTGGATTTTGACGCGCTTGAATCTTTAGTGAATTGGCATATCTCGTCTGGCACTCGAGCTATTATTTCAGTGGGGACGACAGGTGAGAGCGCAACACTTAATCAAGTTGAGCATATTGAAGTGATGCAAAAAACCATTGCTTTTGCAAAAGGTCGTATTAGCATTATTGCTGGTACAGGGGCTAATTCTACTTCTGAGGCAATTGAATTAACTCAAAGTGCCAAAGCCATGGGTGCTGATGCAGCTTTGTTGGTAACGCCGTATTATAACAAACCTACACAAGAGGGTTTGTATCAGCATTATAAAGCCATTGCTGAGGCGGTTGAGATTGATCAAATTCTATACAACGTGCCTGGGCGTACAGCGGTGGATTTATCGGTAGAAACCACATTGCGTTTAGCAAGTATTCAAAACATTATCGGCATTAAAGATGCAACGGGTGATTTGAGCGTAGGCAAGGCATTGATTAATGATTGCCCTGATGGTTTTCTAATTTATAGCGGTGATGACGTAACGGCAGTTAAATTTATCTTGATGGGTGGTCATGGTGGGATTTCAGTCAGTGCGAATATTGCCCCTAAACTACTTGCAGATGCCTATAATGCTGCTATGCAAGGTGATGAGCTTGTGGCACAGACTATTGATGCAAAATTAAGTAACTTACATCAACACTTATTTATCGAGTCCAATCCAATTCCAGTGAAATGGGCATTGTATAAAATGGGTCGATGTGAGCTGGGTATTCGCCTACCGTTAACCAAGTTATCAAATCCTGTTCAAGCTATATTGGCACAGGATTTATTGTCATTAGAGGTTATATAAATATGCTAAGTAAATTATCAATTATTTTTTTGACACTGTCTTTGGGAGGTTGTTTTTCATTTGGTGGTGATGAGGATAAAGCACAAAAAGTACAAGGCTTGGGTGAGCGAGATATTAAATATTATTCTAATAAAACCGTAAGTTCGTTAGAAGTGCCACCTGATTTGACCAAACCAAGCTCTGAAAATGCTTTTAGACTCAGTGAGTATGTATCTAACTTGCCAGAAGATACCGTTACTTTTTCTAACAAAGACAAGTCGGCTAAAGAGGTATCTAGCATTTTAAGAACGCCTACTAATATTGAAGTTAAGAAGTCAGGTGAGCGCCGTTGGTTGGTGGTTGATAAAAAGCCAGAGTTGGTATGGAATTTGACTAGAAATTTCTTAAAATCAAACGGCTTTGCGATTAAAAAAACCAATAAAAAAATTGGGCTGATAGAAACTGATTTTTTAGAAAATCGCCCTGACATTCCTAGCCAATCTTTAGGCTATATTCGCGCTACACTTCAAAAACTGATTTCAGCCAGATACGCACTACCGATTATTGACAAGTATCGTGCTCGCATTGAGCCGGGTGATAACCCTAATCAGTCTGAGGTATTTTTATCACTAACTTCGCTGGAAGAAGTCGCTACTAGTAATCAAAACACCCAAAGTGAAAATACCATTTGGCAGCCTCGTGCTAAAGATGAAGCACTAGAAACTGAAATGTTGTATCGACTGATGGTTTTTTTGGGTAGCGACCAGTTAGCAGCCAAAGAAAAAATCATCCAAGCCAGAGAATTAGATAAGATAAAAGTTACTTTAGCGACTGGCATTAATGGCTACGGCAAATTAATCGTGCCACTCAATCAATATGACACATGGCGTAATATTGGCTGGGCATTTGACCAATTAGATATTAATGTTGAAGACAAAGATGTTAAAGAGGGCAGTTTCTATGTCAATATCGTCAGAACTAAAGACATTGGAATTTTCTCTCGATTGTTTGGTAATGATGCGGTTAAAAAGTCATTTCAAATTTTGGTCAAGCAAATTGGTGGTGGAGCGAGCGAGGTTTACTTTAATGATTTATCTGAGAAAAACGAACAAGCCACCATTGATTTTAGCCATGAATTTTTACAAAAGGTTGCCAAGCAATTTTAATCAGTATTGATACCAGTTACTGGCGTGCTATCAAAGGCAAGAATTAAACAAATCACTCAGCAACAAGTTTTGCCGAGTGAGTTAGACAATGATGAGTTAGCGCAATTTTGCCAAATAGCTAATCTTGCGTATCGAGCGGGAAATCCTATCGTTAGTGACCAAGATTATGATTTTGTCTATCTATTGGCATTAAAAAATCGACTGCCAGAACACTCGCTATTGCAATCACTGGAACCTGAGGGACAGGGCTTTTCTGAGGAAAAAGTATTATTGCCTGAGGCGATGCTTTCAACTGATAAAGCTTACTCTTGGCAAGAAGTCAGTAAGTGGATAGCGCGCATCGAAAAATCAGCTGGCGAAATTAACATCAATCTAGCATCTATTAACATCGAAGCCACGCCAAAGCTTGACGGCTTTGCTGGCTATGATGATGGTACTCGGCTTTATACGCGTGGTGATGGCAAAAAAGGTAGCGATATTAGCCGCGTATTTGCACGTGGATTACAAATTTATAATGATTCTGAGCGTGGTCAAGGGGCGGGTGAAATCGTGGTTAAAAAAAGTTATTTTGCGCAGAATTTATCAAGCAGTTTTGAATATCCACGCAATTTTCAAGCCAGTCTAATTAAAGAAAAAGCACTTGAGGAAAGTGCTCAGCGCGCGATTAACGATAAAGCTGCTTTGTTTGTCCCTTTTGCTCAATTACCAAATTGGTCAGGCACCATCAATACTTTAATCAATGAATTTGATGCAATTGTTACTAAAGTTTTAGCAATGGTAGATTTTGATGTGGATGGTGTGGTATTTCAAGTGACTAATCAACATCTTAAAACCTATATGGGTGCTAATCGAAAATTTCACCGCTGGCAGATTGCTTTTAAGAACAATAAAGACAAAGCACAAGTTAGAGTACTGTCTATTACGCCACAAGTGGGGCGTACTGGTAAAATTACTCCAGTGGCTGAGTTAGAGCCAACTTTACTGAGTGGTGCGAAAATTATGCGCGCAACAGGACATCATTACGGCTTGGTAAAAGCGCAAGGCTTAGGTGTGGGTAGTGTGATAGAGCTAATTCGCTCTGGCTTGGTAATCCCTAAGATTAATCGAGTTATAAAATCAGGTGAAGTTAACATCCCTAAAACTTGCCCAAGTTGTGGTGAATTATTGGTATGGGAAGCGGATTTTCTGATGTGTGTTAATCATGCCACTTGTCCAGCACAAGTGATTGGCAAAATAGCCTATTTTTTTAAAATATTGGCAAATAATGATGGGTTTGGTGCTGCCACTATTGAAAAGCTCTATGAGCATGATATACGCAAAATATCACAAATTTATGCTTTAGCTGAGCAGGATTTAAGCGCTATGGGGTTTGGCGATAGAACCAGTCAAAATCTTATTCAACAACTTCAGCGCTCACATAGTGAGCAAGTTGAGGATTGGCGATTTTTAGCCGCTTTTGGTGTGGTGAGGCTCGGTATGGGTAATGCTCAGAGTCTGCTTAAAGTTTATTCATTGGACGCTATTTTTGCACTTGAGTTAGCGCAAATAGCTAGTATTGATGGTTTTGCTGAACTGAGTGCACAGGCGATTGTTGATGGGCTTGGTGATATTAAAGATGAATTTACATTGTTAAGCCAATACGGCTTTAATTTAGAAAAAACGCCGTTAAATCAAGAAAACCAAAAATTATCACATCCTTTGTCTGGCAAAAAAGTTGTGTTTACTGGAAAGATGAGCCGCAGTCGAGACATCATGAAAAAACATGCCATAAACTTAGGTATGCAGGTCAGTTCAGCAGTTAGTGGTAACACGGATTTTTTGGTGATTGGTGATAAGGTCGGGCAAAAGAAAATTAACCGTGCAAAAGTCTATGGAGTGAAGATTCTCAGTGAACATGAGTACTTATCTAAGGCGGGTAATTAAATTGTATATGCCATCCACGTTGTAAAAACTTGACAAATTGACCAAACAGGGTTATTTTAGTGTCATAGGCGTTGTTTTGATACTTGTTTTTTATTTCTAAGTAGAGGGTAGGATGATTAAGTTGAGTGTTTCTAAAGCTGCAAAAATGTTAGGCATTAGTCGTTTTGACATCCAAGACCAAATTAACAGCGGCAAATTACAAACGCATGAAGGGTATGTGACAACAGACAGCTTGAGATTGGCTTACCCAAATGCCAGCCTAGATTCTGAGCAAGACAGGCACATACAAAAAATGCAGCAAATTAAAGATGATGCATTATTCAAAGCAAGTGCGATTGATGTGGCACAAACTCAGAGCGAGAAGGCTTTTATGGGTGTGATTCATGGGCTAAAAACCCAACTTTACCAAGAACAACTAAAAAATCAGCATTATGAAATGGTGTTCTTAGAGTTAAATCAACGTCTACAAGCACTTGAAAAGTGTTGTCATGCGCAGGATAAGGATGCACTACACAAATTGCAAAGCTGGATTGAACAGCAGTCTCACTGATTTGAGAGTTTGTGTTATTTTAAATTATTGACGATTTCAAGTGATGGTTGGGCGCGATTCATTGAGTAAAAATGAAAACTATCCACTCCTTGACTTTTTAACCTGTGGCATAAATTAGACACCACTTCTGTCCCAAATGCGCTTAGAGACTCTAAATTATTTTGATAAAGTGCTAGTCTTGTCAAAATCCATTTTGGAATCTCAGCACCACATAAACTGGAGAATCGCACCAATTGGGCGTAATTGGTAATTGGCATAATACCAGGGGTAATTGGCACGTCAATACCTATTTTTTCAATTTCATCTCTAAATTTAAAGTAGGCATCAGCATTGTAAAAATACTGTGTAATCGCACCATCAGCCCCAGCTTTTATTTTGTTGGAAAAATGACTTAAATCGGTTTTAATATTGCGAGATTCTGGGTGCATTTCTGGATAAGCAGCTACCTCAATGTGAAAATAATCACCGTACTTGAATTTAATAAATTCAACCAATTCATTGGCATAATGAAAATCGCCAATATCACGTACGCCTGAAGGAAAATCGCCTCGTAAGGCAACGATTCGATTGATACCTCTAGAGCGATATTGGTCAAGTAATTTACTTATTTTCGGTATAGAAGAATCAATACAGGACAAATGTGGTACGGCTGGAATATTGTCATTTTTTTGAATATCTAGCACTGTTTCTAAGGTTGCATCTTGCGTAGTGCCACCCGCACCAAACGTGGTAGAAAAATACTCAGGATTGACAACGCTTAATGCTTTGCGAACTTGTATTAAAGTTTGCTTGCCTTTATCGGTCCTTGGTGGGAAAAATTCAAAACTTATGTTCATTATTGTAATGTAGATGTAACAAAACTTGCCCATTATAACTTATTTGCACAAGGCTAGTTATTTGTCCGACACTGAACAATCGGGTAAAATGGCCTAATTTAATTGTTAGATAATTTTATGTCGAAAAGCGATTATATTGAGTTAGAAGGTATCGTTAAAGAAAAGTTGCCAAACACGACTTTTACGGTTGAGTTAGAAAATGGTCATAGTGTATTGGCGCATATTTCTGGAAAAATTCGTAAGCATTATATTCGTATATTACCCGGAGATAGAGTAACGGTGGAAATGACCCCTTATGATTTAACCAAGGGTAGAATCACCTTTCGACATAAATAAATTACACATTAGTTTTTTTTGCCTTATTTCTACGTTATTCTTAACATTTAAAAATTATAATATACTCAATTTTTTAAATATTAAAACGCTTTGAACTAGAGCAAAATACAAATGGGTCAGTAGTTTGAAAAGATAAATAAAAAATTAAGCCGATGTGGTGGAATTGGTAGACACGCTGGATTCAAAATCCAGTTTTTTCGGAAGTGACGGTTCGACCCCGTCCATCGGCACCAAATACAAATAGACTTGCAACTAAAAAAGTGCAAAATACCTGTAAATTATATGAAAATTAAAAAATGACACAAGCCGTTTTATTAACCAATGCAATTAACCTGACTTTGTTTGGCATGGGTTTTGTATTTTTATTTCTGACTTTGCTGGTTTTTGTAACCAAGCTGATGTCAATTATTATTCAAAAAATGTATAAAAAAACACAAAATAATAAAGATAGCCTTGGTTTAAAAGATGAATTAGACGAAGAGACTAAATTTGTGATTGAGCAAGCAATCAAAATGCACACAGGGGCATAATCATGTTTGACTTTTTTAAAAAAATACCAAAACCAGCTAGTAAGGAAGTAGAAATAACTGAGTTGGTTTTTCGTGATGCGCACCAATCTTTACTTGCAACACGATTACGTATTGATGACATGCTACCGATTGCCGATAAACTCGATAAAATTGGCTATTGGTCAATGGAGTCTTGGGGTGGCGCAACCTTTGATTCGTGTATTCGTTATCTCGGTGAAGACCCTTGGGATAGGATTCGCGAGATTAAAAAAGTTATGCCTAATACGCCGCAACAAATGTTGCTTCGTGGGCAAAATTTATTGGGTTATCGTCATTATAGTGACGACGTAGTGCGTAAGTTTGTTGATCAATGCGTGGAAAACGGCGTGAGTGTTTTTCGTATTTTTGATGCGATGAATGATATACGTAATCTTAAAACTGCCATTAGTCAAACCATTCAGTTATCTCAGCATGCACAAGGTACGATTTCTTATACAGTAAGCCCAGTGCACACCACAAAAATGTGGATTGACATGGCAAGACAAATTGAAGACATGGGTGCGCATTCCCTATGTATCAAGGATATGGCGGGTTTATTGCAGCCTTATGTGGCCTATGATTTGGTTAAAGAACTTAAAGCAGCAATTGACATTCCTATTCAACTTCATGCTCATGCAACTACAGGTTTATCGACTGCTAGTATCGTTAAAGCAGTAGAGGCAGGAATTGACCGAGTTGATACAGCAATTGGCTCAATGAGTATGACTTATGGACATTCTGCGACCAATTCTGTGGTGTCTATTTTAGAAAATAGCCCGAGAAAAACCAGACTGGATTTAGAAAAATTAGAAGAAATTGATACCTACTTTCGTCCAATACGGCTTAAATATGCGCAATTTGAAGGCTCGCTTAAAGGTGTTGATTCTAGAATTTTACTCGCTCAAGTGCCAGGCGGTATGCTGACCAATATGGAAAGCCAATTGCGTGAGCAAAATGCCATTGATAAGATGGATGAGGTATTAGCAGAAATTCCTCGTGTACGTAAGGATTTAGGCTACATTCCATTGGTTACACCAACCTCGCAAATTGTCGGTACCCAATCAGTGCTCAATGTATTAACTGGCGAGCGTTACAAAACCATTACCAAAGAATCTGCTGGCGTGTTAAAAGGCGAATATGGCGCGACACCTGCACCCGTTGAGAAAACCCTGCAGGATAAGGTGCTAGACGGCTCTATTCCAATCACATGCAGACCAGCTGATAACATTGCCCCAGAAATGAAGATTTTGGAACAAGAATTTGATACCATTGTGGCTGAGAAAAATATTGGCTTGGCTGATAATAAAATTGATGATTTGCTGACTTATGTATTATTTCCACAAGTCGGTATTGCATTTTTAGAAAATCGCAATAATCCTGATTTCTTTGAGCCGACCCCACAGATGAGTGATACTCATGCTGATACAAGCAATGAACAAGGTACCTACACCGTTTCATTCAAAGGCACCTCATATACAGTCGATGTTTCTGCTGGCGGAAATATCACTTCAATGCAGCCAGCCTCTGAAGTTGGTGCCTCAACACCCGCTAAAGGTGAAAAAGAAATCGTTGCTGATGATGTTGTTCCAAGTGATGGTGAAGCCGTTATTGCACCACTTTCAGGTAATATTTGGAAAGTGATGGTTGAGGCAAATCAAAAAATAAATGAAGGCGACGTATTAGTGATTTTAGAGGCAATGAAAATGGAGACCGAGATTAAGGCGGCTAGGGCAGGTATTGTGGTTGACATTAATGTCAAAGAAGGCGATACAATTACAGTTGGACAAACCTTGTTAACCTTGGCTTAATTTCGCATGGAACAATTACAAGCGCTTTGGTTAAATACTGGGCTACATCAAATAACGTGGAGTCAAGTGTTGATGTTGTTAATCGGAATGTTGTTGTTATATTTGGCAATTGTTAAGAATTTTGAACCATTATTATTATTGCCGATTGGTTTTGGTGCAATTTTAGCCAATATTCCAGGGGTGGGGATTGCTGAAGGTGATGGTATTTTACATGTATTTTATGTGGTGGGGATTGAGTCAGGCGCTTTTCCGTTGATTATTTTTATGGGTGTTGGTGCGCTGACCGATTTTGGGCCGCTACTTGCTAATCCGAAAACCTTATTGCTCGGTGCTGCTGCACAGTTTGGTATTTTTGCGACTTTACTCGGTGCGATTGGACTCACTGTAATAGGTGTTTTTGATTTTAGTTTGACTGATGCTGCTGCAATTGGTATTATCGGTGGCGCAGACGGACCGACCAGTATTTATGTGGCATCAAAATTGGCACCTGATTTACTCGGCGCAATTGCGGTAGCTTCATACTCTTACATGGCACTTGTGCCGTTGATTCAGCCACCGATTATGCGACTGTTGACTAATGAAAAAGAACGCCAAATTGAGATGGTGCAACTGCGCGAAGTGTCGAAAACTGAGAAGATTGTTTTCCCGATTATGCTACTAATGTTAGTGGCCTTACTACTTCCAGATGCCGCGCCATTATTGGGCATGTTCGCTTTTGGCAATCTAATGAAAGAATCAGGCGTGGTGAATCGCCTGAGCGACACTATACAAAACGCTTTGATTAATATTGTAACCATTTTTTTAGGCTTGGCAGTAGGCTCAAAACTAATGGCGGATAATTTTTTGCAACTCGATACTTTAGGTATTTTATTACTTGGTATGGTGGCATTTGCAATTGGCACAGCTTGTGGCTTATTGATGGCAAAGTTGATGAATGTTTTTAGTAAGCACAAAATTAATCCACTCATTGGTTCAGCTGGTGTTTCTGCAGTACCCATGGCGGCGCGCGTGTCTAACAAAGTTGGACTAGAGTCTAATGCACATAATTTCTTATTAATGCACGCCATGGGTCCAAATGTAGCTGGAGTTATTGGCTCGGCTATTGCCGCTGGTATTATGATTCAATTTTTAGGATAGTTTTTTTTCTTTCTGTTTTGTTATTGCTTACGCTCGTTCAGTCACATAGTTTTATCTACGTTTCATTACTCACTTAAAGAAATGTTTTGCAGAAAGCACAAATACCAGCCCAAAAAGACCTGTAAAGAAATAAAATATTGGCTTTAAAAATAGTTATCAAAACCACCTAATAACATGCAAAGAATTTTTTTAAAAGCGAAACTTCACCGAGTTACCACTACTGACAGCCAAGTAGATTATGAAGGCTCATGCGAGATTGATGGGGTGTTATTAGATGCTGCAAATATTGCCGCGTTTGAGCAGATTCAAATCTACAACATCAATAACGGTAATCGTTTCACCACTTATGCCATTCGTGGCAAAGACAATTCTGGGGTGATTTCGGTGAATGGCGCGGCGGCACATAAAGTCAGTATTGGTGATTTGTTGATTATTGTAGCCTATGCTCAATATGATGAAACCGCGTTAAAGAACTACACGCCACGTCTTTGTTATGTGGACGCAAATAACAATCTAACCTGGATTGATTCTAAGGTTCGTTAAGCCTTGTATTTTCTAATAGCAATGTTTTTTGCATTCTGGCAGCAATTTTTTCGTCATGAGTGACGATAATCAAAGCGCAATTTTGCTTTTGATTAAGTGTAATGATTAAATCTAGTGCCTCTGCTGCATTTTTAGCATCTAAATTACCTGTTGGCTCATCTGCCAATAAGCATGACGGCTGGTTAATTAGTGCTCTGGCAATCGCAACACGTTGACGCTCACCTCCTGAGAGCTCACCTGGTAAATGACGTGTTCTGTGTTCAAGCCCAACACTGCTTAGTAATGTACTTGCTTGCTTGCTTGCAGTGTTGCTGTTAATGCCGCGAATTAGTAGCGGCATCATTACATTTTTAAGGGCATTAAAATCTTTTAGCAGGTGATGAAATTGGTAAATAAAGCCAAGATGACGCGCCCTGAGCTCAGTGACTTGATTTTCATTTAGTGTGCTAATATCGATATTGTTAATGCTGATTTTGCCGCTGCTCGGGCTATCCATACCACCGAGTAGATTTAGCAAGGTAGATTTTCCACAACCAGATTGCCCTAAAATGGCAATTGATTCTCCCACATTGATGCTTAGATTTAGCCCTGTTAGAATTGAATTAGCATGACCACCATCGTGATAGTGATAGCAAATCTGCTCAGCGTTAATAATGCTATTCATGATTCAACACCTTGGCGATTTCAATCTTGCCAGCGCGTTTAGCAGGGTAAATTGAGCCTAGCACTACTAGGAAAAACGCACCTATTGCAACGCTAAGAATATCCTTAATATGAATGTCTGAGGGGAAGCGGTTGATATAAAACACATCAACTGGAAAGAATTGAAACCCCAAGATTGATTCAATAGTACTGATAATCACCTCAATATTCGGCGCCAGCAATAACCCCAATAAAATGCCAATGACAATTCCGATAACCCCAATAATTAAACCTTGGTAGAAGAATATTTTGATAATACGTTTTGGATTCATGCCAATGGTTCGCAAAATGGCAATGTCTGCCTTTTTGTCAGTTACTACCATCGCCATCATTGAAACAATATTAAAGGCTGCCACGGCAATAATGAGCGATAAAATAATGCCAATCATCTGTTTTTCGAGGTTAAGTGCTTTGATGAAATTGGCCTTTTGTTGCGTCCAATCAACCCCATAATATTGTTGTGAATCAAGCTCGTTAACCACTTCATTGGTAATTTTTTTAGCATTAAATAAATCATCAACTTTAAGCCGAATGCCAGAGACTTGGTCTTGCATTAAGTAAAGTTTTTGCGCTTGTTGTAATTGAATAAAAGCCAAATTATTGTCATATTCTGCCACGCCAGCATCAAAAATACCACCAACTACAAAGCGCTTAAATCGTGGTTGAACACCAATAATACTGGCAGAAAGTGCTGGCGTAAGTAGGGTAATTTTATCGCCAATTACAACATCGAGTTGTGCCGCTAAACCTGAACCAATGAGAATGTCTGACTTCTTTAAATCAGCATTACCTTTTATAATTTTGTCTAGTAGAATTGAGGTTTGTTTTTCCAGTTCAGGTTTAATGCCTCGAACACTAATACCTTGTGCGCCTGTTTTAGCATTAAGTAGTGCATATTTTTCAATATAGGGTGCGGCATTAAGCACATTTGGATGTTGATTAATACGCTTTAGCAGTGTTTGCCAGTTATTAACCACGCCATCATATTGAGTAATATAGGAATGGGAAATAGCACTTAAAATCCTTTCCTTAAGTTCTTTTTGAAAACCGTTCATCACTGACAAGACCGTTATCAAAGTCATCACCGCAAGAATTAGCCCTGCCATTGAAACGCCAGAAATAAAGGATACAAAACCTTTTTTACGACTGGAACGTAAATATTGGCTAGAAATTTGAAATTCAACACTCATAGATTGCATATTTTGTCATAATTAGTGCCATGATGGATTTAAATGAAAGACGATTTATTAATTACTTATTATTACCTGTTGCAGGGATTTTTTGGGCACTGAATTATATTCGCAAGTGGTTCTACCAAATAGGCATTTTTAAAACGCATCGTTTTGATATACCAATAATTGTAGTGGGCAATATTACGGTGGGCGGCACAGGTAAAACCCCAATTGTGATTAAGTTGATTGAGCATTTTCAGAAAAAAGGCGAAAAAGTAGGGGTAGTTTCCAGAGGTTATGGCGGCTCACAATCGGGTAAAAGTTTGCTGGTTGATGCCCATACTCAGGTGTCTTTATCAGGTGATGAGCCACTACTGATTGCAACATTAACAGATGCGCCGGTTATGGTCAATAAAAACCGTTCTCAAGCGGTGCAAGACCTAATTACGCAATATCAACCAACTGTAGTGATTAGTGACGATGGACTGCAACATTACGCCATGGCTAGGGATATTGAAATTGCAGTGGTTGACGGACAACGGCGTTTTGGGAATGGTTTTTTCTTGCCAGCAGGTTCACTTAGAGAGCCGCGATCAAGACTTAAATTGGTGGATTTTGTGATCAATAATGGCTCTGTATTTCCTGCAGAAATTTCCGCCCAGTTAAAATCGGTTAACTTTGTTCATATACTTAGCAACAAAGAATTTGCGCTTGATTTTTTTAAAAATCAGCCTTGTCATGGCGTTGCTGGCATTGGACACCCTAAGCGTTTTTTTAATACCCTAAGACAACTTAATATTCAAGTAGTAGAGCATTATTTTGCTGATCATTACCGCTATCGAGCGCATAATTTAGAGTTTGAAGATAATTATCCAATAATTATGACTGCTAAAGATTGGGTAAAATGTAGGAAGTTTGCGAATGATAAAATGTATTATTTAAAAGTAGATTTAGATATTAGCACAGATTTTTTAACTCAATTAGAGACAAAGTTATGATTGATGAAACGTTATTAAAATTACTGGTTTGCCCAAAAAGCAAAGCACCTTTGAAACAAGTAGGTGATGAATTGATTTGTGAAACTAGTGCCTTAGCTTATCCTATTAGGGACGATATTCCTGTACTGTTGGTTGAAGAGGCGAGAAAAATCAGCTGATGGAATTTTGTGTTATTATTCCTGCGCGTTACAATGCCACTCGCCTACCAGGCAAATTACTCAAAGATATTCACGGCAAGCCACTGCTGCAACACACCTATGAAAACGCTATTAAAAGCACCGCATCAGCGGTAATTATCGCCACAGATGATGTGCGTATTGAAAGTGCGATGCAGGCATTTGGTGCAAGTGTTTGTATGACAGGAGTTTATCATCAATCAGGCACTTCAAGAATTGTTGAAGTGTTAGACATGTTAGACATTGAAGATGATGAAATCATTGTCAATTTACAAGGCGATGAACCGATGTTGGATGCTAGCTTGATTCAACAAGTGGCAAATAATCTGCATAGTAATGATACACAAATGGCGACTTTATGTGAGCGTATTACTGATAAAGCACAATATTTAGACCTAAATTGCGTCAAAGTGGTATTTGATAAATTTGGTAGGGCTTTATATTTTTCGCGTGCCCCGATTCCTGCTTTTAGAGAGGCGAAGGATTTTGATGTCACACAATGTTTTAAACACATTGGTATTTATGCTTATCGAGCAGGATTTGTTAAGCAATACTTGAATATGAACAGCTCATTTTATGAACAAGTGGAAAAATTAGAGCAATTAAGAGTGTTAAGTGCAGGCTTTGACATTCATGTTGCCCCAGCCTGCGCGCCCAGTGGTTATGGCGTAGATACACAGCAAGATTTAGACAAAGTAAGAGCGGCATTAAAATGATTATTGATGGTAAGGCGATTGCAGCCACACTCAAAGCGCGTATTGCTGATAAGGTTGAAACGCTTAATCGAGCACCAGGCTTGGCAGTGATTTTGGTAGGTGATAATCCCGCTTCTGAAATATATGTGCGTAACAAGCACAACGCCTGCAAGGAAGTGGGTTTTTATTCGCAGAAAGTTGTCAAGCCAGCCAATATCACTCAGACGCAATTGTTGGATGAAATTAAGCAACTCAACCATGACGACAAAATTGATGGTATTTTGGTTCAATTGCCACTGCCAGCACATTTAGATGCTAATCAAGTGATTGAAACGATTAGCCCTAGCAAAGATGTGGACGGTTTTCATAGCGAAAATATTGGCAAATTACTACAAAATAGGCCTTTTTTACGTCCGTGTACACCCAAGGGGGTGATGACCATGCTGGCTGCTATTGATGTGGATTTAGTTGGTAAAAATTGTGTGGTGGTTGGCGCATCAAACATTGTTGGTCGACCGATGGCAATAGAATTTTTAAATGTCTGTGCCACCGTTACGATTTGCAATAGCAAAACGAAAAATTTAGCCGATAAAATCAAATATGCCGATGTGGTGGTAGCTGCAGTTGGTAAGTACAAAATAATTCAAGGTGATTGGATTAAACCAGGCTCGATTGTGATTGATGTGGGCATCAATCGACTAGAAGACGACAGGCTAGTTGGTGATGTTGATTTTGGTTTAGCTAAACATAAAGCAGCATGGATTACCCCTGTACCTGGTGGCGTGGGACCAATGACGATAGTAACACTTTTGGAAAACACATTAATCGCCTACCAAGCAAGAGAGAAAAAATGAAATTATTATTAAATTTTTTTAGAAATGGGTTAGGCGCAATTATTGCATTTTTTAGCTGGATTATCCTCATTGGAAAAGTAAAAAGAGATTCAGATGCACAACAAAAGGTAGATGCACAAACCCAAGATATTGAACTGTATCAATTTTTTGGCTGTCCTTTTTGTATTAGAACTAGAAGAACCATTAGAAAGTTGAATTTAAAGATTGTGACTAGAAACGCAAGAACCCCTGGTGTTTATCGAGATGAATTGTTGTTAGAGGCTGGAAAAATACAAGTGCCTTGTTTAAAAATTACCGAAAACGAGAAGGTAACTTGGTTGTTTGAATCCAGAGATATTGTCAGTTATTTAGAAAAAAGATTCAGGTAAAAACTCCCTTAGTTTTTTAATGCTATTGTCTAATTTAGCTTGAGAGTTGGCAATAATATTAATATGACCAAGTTTTCTGTCAACACGCTCTTGTTTGTTGTATAAATGTAAGTGGGCGTTGGGCATCTTCATAACCATATCAATATCACTTAGTTTGCCAATAATATTTACCATTGCACAATAAGACTGTGTAGGCGTGGTGTCGCCAAGTGACATGCTAGTAATGGCACGAATGTGGTTTTCAAATTGTGAAGTATTGGCGCCCTCTATACTCCAATGCCCTGAGTTGTGAACGCGAGGTGCCATCTCATTGACCACTAGGCCTGTGTCAGTTTCAAACAGTTCAATTGTCAAAACGCCAACGTGATTCATTTTATCAAGTAAAGTTTGCATATAATGCTCAGCAGTTTGTTGCAGACTGGGGTTAATATTTTGTGCAGGGGCTTTGGTCAGCCTTAAAATTGCGTTGTAGTGAGTGTTTTCAACTAGGGGATAGTATTTATGGTCGTTATCAGTGCCGCGCACAGCAATTAGCGAGAGTTCGCGTTTGAAATTAACAAATCCTTCTAAAATAGATTCAACACCGTTCATGTTTTTCCAAGCCGTACTCGTTTGCTTAATGTCTTTTATTAAAAATTGACCTTTGCCATCGTAGCCTTCGGTGGCAGTTTTTAAAATAGCAGGTAGTCCAATTTTTTGAATTGCAGCACTTAACTGCGCCTCAGAATTTACCATTTGATAGGGTGCACAAGGGATGTTTAGTTTGTCAAATAAAATCTTCTCACGCCCACGATGTTGTGTGATAAATAGCGATTTTTCACTTGGATAGACAGGCTTTTTAATGTTTTTCAACCAATCAACATTGGTATTTTCACTCTCATAAGTAATCACATCAGCAAATTTTTCTAATGCACCCAGTGCATCAAATACTTTGCCTAAATGTCCACACGGCGAGTTTTTATTGCCTAAAAACCCGAAGTTTAAACCCAGTGGATAGCCAGATAGGGCAAGCATTCTACCGAGCTGCCCATCGCCAATAATGCCAATATTCACTGTGGATTTGGATTGTTTAAAACAGCTTGTGTTTGTTTAGCTCTAAAAGTGGATACTTTGGCTTTGGTGTTTTCATCTTCATTTGCTATAATTTGCGCTGCCAAAATACCTGCATTTTTAGCCCCTGCTTCTCCAATAGCGAGTGTTCCTACAGGAATACCGCCTGGCATTTGTACCATGGATAATAATGAATCTTGTCCGCTAAGTGCTTTTGATTGAATCGGCACACCCAGTACTGGCACAATGGTTTTGGCAGCTACCATGCCAGGTAAATGCGCCGCACCACCTGCACCAGCAATAATCACTTTAAGTCCGCGCTCATTGGCAGTGGTTGCGTATTCAAACATTAAATCGGGGGTGCGATGTGCAGAGATTACTCTCACTTCGTATGGTACGTCAAACTCTTCTAACATTGCCACCGCATTACACATGGTCGGCCAATCAGATTTTGATCCCATAATGACACCGACTAATGCGCTCATATTGATTCCCTAGTAAAGATAATTGCCTGAATTATACGCAAATCAACTTAGTTAGACCACTGTATTGTCCAAATTGTGTTGGGCTAATGAGTAGTCTTAGTATGGATACAGGGCTTTTGTTATGGCTTGAGTTGAGCCTAATAAATTTTTGTTCAAAGTATGAAATCTTTATGCAAAAAAGGCAAATGTCCTGTTTTTAATAATTGCGTTGTTATATTGGGTTTATCGTACCAATTACTAATTTGACAAGGCACCAAAGTATCGTATTCGCCCAATATCACTGTTATCGGTATGTTTAATTGCTCAAATTCAGCAATTAAATCAGCATTAATTAAAATATCTAACCCCTGATTAAGTGCTTTGGTGCTGGCGGGAAATTTTTCAATGGATTGATTAAGCGCTTTTAAAGTGGTTTTATCTTGTATTTGTAGGCTTACAAAACGCTTTAGCCCTTTGGACAAATCAATTCTCAAGGTATTATGAAATTGCTCAAAATTATCCGCACTTATACCAAAATCCCAATTTTCATCTGCTACGAATTTTGGCGTAGCGGCCAGCAAAATAAGTTTTGATAATTTCAGCACTCTAGCAATATTCATTGCCAACAACCCGCCTAGCGACCAGCCTAATAATATGGGATTATCAGGTAAGATTTTAATAATTTCATCACACCAGTTTTGGATTCCACCTGCTACTTCATCGCTACGACCATGTCCTGGTAAGTCGATAAGTGTGATACGATATTTATCTTGATAGTCATCAACTAAACCAGCAAATAACGCTGAGCTAAACCCCCATCCGTGTAATAACACTAAGTCTTGTCCAGTGCCGATTGTTTTGCTGTTAAGCATAATTAAAAGTCTAATAGGGTTTTAATATTAACTCCGTTTAAGGTTTTTATAATGTTGTTAATAACAATATCAAGCAATAGTTAAAAAAAGACTTTGTTGCAAAGATAGCAATAATCATACCTTGTGAAACTTTTGCATAACTATGAATCACCATAAAAATACCATCCTTTACCTCAAGAGGCATAAAAAAGAACATCAGTTTGAAAACTTTTTAAAAACACCCTTAGTCCTACTAGGAATGGATTTAAAAAGTCTGTAATTTAATAAAATTTGTCATTTTTTATAATCACCTTTATTTATGCAAAGGGCTGTTTGTAAATAACTGTTTGTTATAATTCTAGTTAAGCTGGCTTTTTTAAATAGCACCTTTTAGCTATCAAAATAATGAAATTCACATACTTCGGTTTTGCATCAAAAACCTATTGATAAGTCGTTTTATTAAATGGATTACTCAATTACGACATTGTAACCAGGCAAAGCGCTGAGAAGCTCTTTGCCGTAGAATTTTGACACCAGACGATTGTCAAAAATGGTAATTTTCCCCCAATCAGTCTCGGTGCGAATCAGTCGCCCACAGGCCTGAATAAGTTTAAGTGAGGCATCAGGCAGGGAGATTTCCATGAAAGGATTGCGATTTTGCGATTGTAAATAGTCACTGGTGGTTTTGTCAATTGGTGAATTTGGCACGCTAAAACGCAGTTTGACAATAATCACGTGAACTAGGTTATCACCTTTTAAATCCACCCCTTCGGCAAAGCTATCGAGTCCAAAAATAATACTGCCTTTGCCTTGTTTTCTTAGATTTTTATGTTTTTCAATAATGCCTTTTTTGGAAAATTCACCCTGCACAAATAAATCGCAATCAAACTTTTTTTCAACCAAATCAGCCACCATTTGCATTTGTTTATTAGAAGCAAATAGCACTAACGAACCTATGGTCGTATCGATACGTTTTAGTAATTGTGTCGCTACTTCTTGGGTGTGTTCGTGGGTTTGGGTGGGACTGGCTTTAATATTGGCAACAATAAAATCAACTTTATCTAAGCTAAAAGGCGAGGGCAGACGCAAATATTGATTTTGCTCTTTAATCAATCCTAATTGTTGATTGAGTCTAGCAAAACTCCCCAGTGAAGACAAGGTAGCAGAGGTTAGTACCACGCCCGCTGCTTTAGACCAAATAAGCTGATTCAGATTGCTAGCAACATCAATTTGCGCGCTGTTGAGAATGTAGTTGGTTTTTTTGTTGGCTAAAATGGTTTTTTCAATCCAGCGTGAGTGCGGTGGTTCACCAAGTTTATCCTCTTGCAAAAAAGAAGTGAGCAATAACAGTATGGAAGACAGATGTTGTTTACACTCACCCAAAGTATTGTTGAGTAGGTCAGTTGTGGTTTTATCAACCCTAGTGATTTTTAGATAGTTTTCCCAATCTTCTTTTAAATTATCAAGCTGGGCGTTTTCTGTATCAATCAGCGTGAGCAGATTTTGACAAAGGGTATGAATTGGCACATCCACTACCCCTTGGGAAAACAGGTGCGTGTGTTCATCAAAATTCAAACTTTTAAACAATTGGACTAAATCTGTTAAGTAATCATCTATTTGTTTGACGCGGCTATCAGGTGGGGTTTGCTGCAATAGTTTACAAATTTGTTCGCCAATGCCTTGCGTTTGGCGAATGCTGGTTTTAATAAACTCAGTGCTGGCATTCAGTGAGAAGTGCGACAGGGCTTTTTGATTAAGATGATGCGCCTCATCAAAAATATAAATCGACTCTTCAACGACAGGTAATATAGTGTTTCCAGTGCTAAGGTCTGTCAAAATCAAATCATGGTTGGCGACAATAACATCAGCTTTGGTGATTTGCTTGCGTGCTTTAAAAAAAGCACATTCGTTATAAAAATCACAATTTTTTGCCGTGCAAGTAAAACGATTGCAAGCGATTTTTTGCCACAAAACTCCATCTGGTGTTTTGGTTAAGTCATCAATTTCACCGCTCCATTGTTTGTCAGAATAATCCTCTAACAGCTTGCTTAACTGTTCTAGTTGATACTTGCCAGGTGGCGCATCCAATAACAAAGTATTATCAAATAATTGATTTTCTTTGGTGTTGTCCTCAACCAAATTGATTAAATTGCGCACGCAAACATAACGCGAACGCCCCTTAACCAAGGCGTATTCAAAATCAACCGTGCAATATTTTTGCACCTCAGGAATATCTTTGTTGAGTAATTGTTCTTGCAGGGCAATATTGGCACTAGAGACCACCAGTTTGTTTTTATTGGATTTGGCGATTGGAATAGTGCTGAGTAAATAGGCGAGCGTTTTACCCGTACCAGTGGGTGCTTCAACGCATAAAATAGGGTTGCTATCCGAGTATTCTCCACTCAAAGTTTTAGATATTTCTGCAATCATTTTGTTTTGTGCTGGTCTGATTTTAAAATCAGGCATTGCGTTTTTAGCACTTTGGAATGAGTGACGAATTTGAGTTTTAAGCGTGTCGTCTAGCACGCTATGATTGACGCTGTAGGGACAAATCACACAGCAGGGTTAGTGCTGCTTTAAAGTCTGAGTCTGGTAATATATTTAGCGATTGCTTGGCAAGCCCAGCTGATTCTTGCGCTTTTTTATGTGCGTATTCAAACGCATTCACTGATGATAAGATGTGAATGATTTTATCGATATTAGCATTATCGGCATTTTCAATGGCGTTAATCAATAATGCACGTTGTGCACCTTGGGTATTATTGAGGGCAAAAATCATCGGCAAAGTGGTTTTGCCCTCGCTTAGGTCATCACCCGCCTCCTTGCCCATGGTTTTTGCGTCGGACTGATAATCCAGTACGTCATCAATAATTTGAAAAGCATTGCCTAGATGCAAACCGTAATTTCTAAGTGCCAATTCTTGTGCCTTATCGGTATTAGATAAAATTGCGCCAATTTGCGTAGCAGCTTGGAACAAACAAGCAGTTTTGCGTTCAATTACCTGATAATAATCGGTTTCACTGAGTTGCGCATTTTGGCAATTTAGCAGTTGCAGCACCTCGCCCTCGGCAATATTATTGGTGGTTTTTGATAGCAGTTGCATAATTGTCATTGAGTCTGGCTTAACCATCATCTCAAATGCACGAGAATAGAGAAAATCTCCCACCAAAACGCTGGCTGCATTACCCCAGACTTCATTAGCAGTGTCTTGACCACGACGCGTTGCTGATTCATCTACAATATCATCATGTAACAGGGTGGCAGTATGAATTAGCTCAATCACCACTGCCATTAAATGATGATGATTACCTTTATATCCCGTTGCTCGCGCGCTTAACAATAATAATAATGGGCGCAACCGTTTACCGCCAGCACCAATAATATAATCACTCATTTGATTAATCAATGCAACCTTTGAACTAAGGTGTTGAATTAAAACCGTATCCGTTTGCTCAAGGTCTGATTTTAATAGTGCGTGAATGTCGTCAAAATTTTTCATGGAAAGCTATTTTAGCGTATTTGCCAGTAAATATACTTCTTTAGAGCGTGCTCTTGAGGCTTTGGGCTTGCGGATATTAACCTTAACAAAAACTGTTCGACAAGACTTAACAAATGTATCAAACCCCTCACCTTGAAAAACTTTGACAAAGAAATAACCTCGAGGTGTGAGGGTTTTAATTGCCATGTCTAAGGCGAGTTCACATAGACGTATTGATTTTGGCATATCAACTGAGAGTTGTCCACTCATATTTGGTGACATGTCTGATAATACCACATCCATTTTATTATCTTGAGTCAAGTTTAATAGTGCTTGGTAAACCGAATCTGTGGTGAAGTCGCCACGCAAAAAATTCACTCCATTAATCGGCTTAATATCGAGTATGTCGCTGGCAATCACTTGAGCTGAATCACCTACTATTTTTTGTGCTACTTGACTCCAGCCCCCAGGTGCTGCGCCCAAATCAAGCACTTGCGAGCCAGATTTGACAAATTTATCCTTTTCAACCACCTCAATAAGTTTGTATGCAGCGCGTGAGCGATAACCTGCTTGTTGTGCTTTTTTGACAAATTCATCATTTAGATGTTCATTCATCCAGCGATGTGAATTGCTTTTTTTTGCCATTAATTGTTATATCAATAATTGCTAATATTATTGGCATTTTACGGGATAATAATGGCTTTTTCGTTCAAACCTGCTCAATTATGAACACCAAGCTCAGAAACATTGCTATTATCGCTCATGTTGACCACGGCAAAACCACACTGGTCGATAAACTACTTGAGCAATCGCAAACGTTCGATGATCGGTTTGAATCCACTGATAGAATGATGGATTTCAATGATTTGGAAAAAGAGCGTGGTATTACTATTAGTTCAAAAAACACTGCGATTAAGTGGAACGATTATCGCATTAATATTGTCGATACTCCAGGACATGCTGATTTTGGTGGTGAGGTGGAACGTGTATTGTCAATGGTTGATTCGGTGCTTTTGTTGGTTGATGCACAAGAAGGTCCGATGCCACAAACGCGTTTTGTTACCAAAAAAGCCTTTGACCAAGGGCTTAATCCGATTGTAGTAATTAACAAAATTGACAAAGATGCAGCACGTTGTGATTGGGTGATTGACCGAGTGTTTGATTTGTTTGACCAGCTTGGTGCTAGCGATGAGCAGCTAGATTTTCCGATTATTTACGCCTCTAGCATTAATGGCTACGCCTCACTTGAGCACGGCTTAGTACGTAGTGGTGATATGACTCCCATGTTTGAAACCATTGTGGAAAAAGTAGCACCGCCAGAAGTTGATATTGATGCACCATTGCAAATGCAAGTTACCGCGCTTGATTATTCTTCGTTTGTGGGTGCGATTGGTATTGGTCGTATTACTCGTGGTACGATTAAAAAGAACATGCAAGTAGTTGTGGTGGATGCCAATGGTACGCTGCGCAAAGCAAAAATCGCCCAATTGATGAGCTTTATGGGGCTAGAAAAAGTTGATACTAATAATGTTGAGGCAGGCGATATTGTTTGTGTTACTGGCATTGAGGGTATTGCTATTTCCGACACCATTTGTGACCCAGACACGATTGAGCCACTACTGCCACTTAGCGTAGATGAACCGACGGTATCAATGGCATTTCGCGTGAATGATTCGCCATTTGCAGGGCAGGATGGTAAATACATTACCTCCAGAAATATTCGTGATCGTCTAAATAAGGAGTTGATTTATAATGTTGCGTTGCGGGTCGAAAACACTAACGATCCGTCAGAATTTATTGTTGCAGGTCGGGGCGAGTTGCATTTATCCATCTTAATTGAAACCATGCGCCGTGAGGGGTTTGAGCTTGCTGTGGGCAGGCCACAAGTAATTCTCAAAGAAATTGACGGGATGATTTGCGAACCCTTTGAACAGCTTAGTGTGGATGTTGAGACGCAGCATCAAGGCTCAGTGATGGAAAGACTTGGGCTTCGTAAAGCCGAACTCACAAACATAATGCTCGATGGTAATGGACGGGTAAAACTTGACTTTAACATCCCCGCACGTGGTTTGATTGGTTTTAGAACTGAGTTTTTAACTGCTACCACAGGCACAGGTTTAATGAACTCAAGTTTTGATGCCTATAAGCCGCAAAAATCAGGCGAGATTGGGCAGCGCCCTAACGGCTCGTTGATTTCAATAAATCAGGGTAAAGCTGTGGCATACGCGATTTTTAACCTGCAAAAGAGTGGTAAATTTTTTGTCGAGCACAATACAGATGTGTATGAAGGTATGGTGGTGGGCGTTCATACCCGCGATAAAGATTTGGTGGTTAACGTCATGAAAGGCAAGCAACTCACTAATGTACGCGCATCAGGTACAGATGAGGCAGTATCCTTAACCCCAGCGATTAAGCTAGATTTGGAGCAAGCACTAGAGTTTATTGATGATGATGAATTGGTCGAAGTTACCCCAAACAGCATTCGCATTCGTAAACGCTTGCTTGGCGAAACTGAGCGTAGGCGCGCTAGCAATAGTTAACTTAACTTATAGTACACCCTTTGTCCTATCTGCACAGACTTGTTGAGCACAGGTGTTAAAGTTGTATAATTATATTTTATTATTTAATTGTAATGTTCTGGAGACCTTTGCATAATATTCTTGAATTTTTTATTAAGCAAAAAAAATTGGCACTGGTTTTTACTGTGTCGATTATTGCTATTGGTCTTTTTTCCTTATTCTATATTCAGCGTGATCAATTTCCTGCGGTAGATTTTGAAGTGGTTACAATTACAACTGCTTATCCCAGTGCTTCGCCTGAAGATGTTGAGCAAAACGTTACCAACCCGATCGAAGATGAGCTTAGAAGTATCGTAGGTATTGATAAATTTAGCTCGGTTTCACGCGAAGGTGCGTCATTGATTTTGGTCACGCTTTCCCAAGATATAGACGATATTAACGCTGTAAAGCAAGAGATTCAAAATGCAGTTGATCGAGTTAGGTCCTTGCCTGATGAAGTGGTGGACTTGCCCAAAGTGGTGGATCAAAAAAATTCATTAAGAAGCATTATCAAGGTCAATATCAGTAGCAAGGATTTGTCATTTACTGAGTTGAGAAATCATACTGATGATATTGCCGATGAATTAGAACTGCTTGACGGTGTTTCTGAAGTGGTGAAAGAAGGTTATCTTGAGCGTGAGATTCAAATCAGAATTGATACTGATAAACTCTATCAATACGAGCTGTCTTTGACAGATGTCATTGATGCAATCAAAAAGCGTAATCAGCGTTATACCGTTGGTAATAATCATGATGTTAAGGATGAAAAAACTATTGTGATTTTGGCAAAGTTTGACCAAATGACAGCAGTCAATGACGTGATTGTGAAGTCTAGTTTTGACGGTCCAGTCATTCGTCTCAAAGATATTGCTAGCATTATCGATGGCAATGTTGAGGAAAAAAGCATTATTCGTATTAACGCAACCAAGGGGTTTATCTTAAAAATTCGCAAACAAGAACGTGCTGATATTATCACCACAATTGATTTAGTTAAAGACAAACTCAAAACTCTGCAGGCTGAAAAATATCAGCAATTAACATTTTTTTATTCGTCTGATTTGTCTAAATATGTGCGCAATCGACTTAATATTGTGACTAATAATGGATTGATTGGATTGGTGTTGGTGTTGGTTGTGTTAGGCGTGTTTTTATCTTTAAAAACCGCATTTTGGGTGGCAGCAAGCTTGCCTGTGTCACTGCTCGGCGCAGTGGCACTGCTCGGTGCAACTGGTGAGACGATTAATTTGGTATCACTTGCGGCGATGATTTTGGTGCTGGGGATTGTGGTTGATGATTCAATTATTGTAGCAGAGAGCATTCATCATCACAAACAAATTGGGCAGGATAAGTATCGTTCGGCAGTGCATGGTTTTAGACGTGTTATCATGCCGGTTATCACCACGATATTGACCACAATTTTAGCGTTTTCATCCATGTTTTTGATGGATGGAGTGATGGGCAAGTTTATTTATGTGATTCCATTGGTGGTGATTTTTGCCTTGTCATTATCTTTTTTAGAGGTAACCGTTGCCTTGCCTGCACATCTTGCTGGTTTGAATCAAAAGCCGCATGTAACAACTTGGTTTAACGCGGTTGAAAACTGGTTTGAGATTGCGCTTAATAAGGTGTTAAAAATGCGTTATTTAGTGGTAGCAGGGTTTTTTATGTTGCTATTTGGCTCAGTATTTTTTGCCGCAACGCAAATGCGCTTAACGCTATTTCCTGCGGTTGGTGCAGATGTGATTATCGCAAAATTGCAAATGCCAGCTGGCAGCGCCCTAGAGCACACTGAACGCCTGAGCAAAAAAGTAGAGACACTCATTAGTGAGGTAGTTGGTAGTGACCTAGATTCGCTTACCAATACCATTGGCACAGAATTTAGTCACGTGGCAGATTTTAATATTGATTTGGTGCCTTCAGGCAAGCGTAAAGTACAAGCAAAAGTATTATTACAACGATTAAAACAACGCGCTGGGAGTATTATTGAGGCTAAAAAACTCACCTTTTCCGTCAGGCGTCCAGGACCACCACAAGGCGAAGATATTGAAATTCATTTAGTTGGCAGTGATAATGTACAACGTCAAAATGCCGCCAATGCTTTGGTAAAAATTCTCGCCAATATGAGTGGGCTGAGCAATATCGAACGTGATGATGAGCCAGGTAAATCACGCATTGAAGTGGTGCTTGATTTTGAAAAAATGGCAAGGCTGGATGTTGATTTTTTAACCGTTAGTCGCTATTTACAATCTGCTTTTACAGGTATTGATGTAACCGATATACGTTATGGTGATACCGATGTGGATTTTCGAATTTATTTAGGAAGTGCCAGACAATCAGAGGAATTTATGACTACACTTAAAATCAATAATCGTCGTGGCCGCCCTGTGCCGCTTAGGCAATTTTCAAGCATTCGTCAAATTGCTGGTGAGCCAGATTTTAATCATTTTAATGGACAACGATCAGTGGTGATTAGTGCCAGTATTGATGATGAAATTACCAGCACATCTATTGTTGTTAAACAAGCCTTGGCACAATTAAATGCTAGCACGGCTTATCCTAATATTCGCATACTGAGTGAAGGTGGGGCAAAAGAGACACAAAAATCGATAAAGAGTTTTTTAAACGCTTTTGTCGTGGCTGTGTTTGTTATTTTTTTATTGCTGATTTTGTTGTTTAATTCTTATACCCAACCGCTACTGGTATTAAGTGCTATTCCGTTTGCGGCTATTGGGGTTATTTGGGCGTTTTTCTTACATGGTGAGCCACTCAGCTTTTTTGCGATGTTAGGCGCTTTGGCGTTGATTGGGGTGATTGTGAATGATTCACTGGTGATGGTTTCGCATTTGAATTATTTAAAACAAAAGGCGAGTGCCGACACCCCAGTTTTGGTATGGATTGTACAAGGTGCCAAAGAGCGTTTGCGTGCTGTGGTATTGACTACATTAACCACTTTAGCAGGCGTTATACCGTTGGCATATGGCATTGGCGGTACAGATTTTATTCTAAAACCAATGGCACTCGCACTTGGTTACGGCTTGTTATTCGGCACATTGATGACTTTAATTCTACTACCATGTTTGTATCTAATGAACCATCAATTCGTTAGCTGGTTAAAACACCGTATTGCTAATTTGGCTTCTCTTAGTTACAAATAATGGCAACGATTTTATTTTGGTGTAGTTTTTTGTATTAAATTTTGCCAAAGCACAAAAAGTATAACTAAGGTTTGATTTCTATTGTATTAAGGTTTATGAACAATTGATGAATTGGGTTAAAATGCGACAATAACTAAAAACTTTAATTCCGAAGCCAAATATCGGGTGTTTGAATCACTTCTAGCGCTAAATTTTAAAAAATAAAACAACATGACATATCCCCACATTAACCCTATTGCACTTGATTTGGGTTTTATTCAAATTCATTGGTACGGCATTATGTACATATTGGCATTTATCAGTGCTTATGTTTTAGCAAATCAACGTGCCAAGCAAAGTAGCGAGTGGAATAAACAACAAATTGAAGATATGATTTTTTTTGGTGCGCTAGGTGTTGTGCTCGGTGGTCGGATTGGTTATGTGCTGTTTTATAATTTTACTTATTTTGTCAGCGATCCGTTAAGCGTCTTTGCAATTCATAATGGCGGTATGTCATTTCACGGTGGGTTTTTAGGGGTATTGGTTGCGATGTTTTTGTTTAATCGAAAGCATCATAAATCTTTTTTTACCACCATGGATTTTGTTGCACCACTGGTGCCGTTAGGGCTTGGTTTTGGCAGATTGGGTAATTTTATCAATAACGAGCTATGGGGTAAGATGACTGACAGTTCGCTAGGTATGTATATTCAAACTGAAGGGGTGAGTCGTTATCCATCACAGTTGTATCAAGGATTTTTAGAAGGGCTGGTGTTGTTTGTGATATTGTGGATATTTAGTGCTAAAGCACGCCCTAAAATGTCAGTCTCAGCGTTGTTTTTAATTTTTTATGGCTTGTTTAGGTTGGTTGTTGAATTTGTACGAGTGCCAGACCCACAGTTAGGTTATTTAGCATTTGGCTGGCTTACCATGGGGCAACTTCTTAGTTTTCCGATGATTATTTTTGGTTGGTATCTGCTACGCAGAGCTTACGCGAAAGTCAGCAGCTGATGAAGGCTTATATTGATATTGGCAAGCGTATTTTGCAGCAAGGTGTATGGATGGAAAACGCTCGCACTGGGCAGAAAGCGCTAAGCATTATCGGCGCTACTTTTGAGCATGATTTGAGCGATGGTTTTGTGCCTGTTGTTACCACTAAAAAAATGTTTTGGCGTTCAGCCATTGCAGAAATGCTAGGCTATATTCGTGGTTATCAATCTGCTGCACAATTTAGATCATTAGGGTGCAATACTTGGGATGCTAATGCTAATGAAAATCAAGCATGGCTCAATAACCCTCATCGTCAAGGCGAAGATGATATGGGGCTTTGTTATGGGGTTATTGGGCGTGCTTTTCCAGGTATTGAGGGTGACGGTCCATTTGACCAATACCAAAAAATTATTAATGATTTAACTCAAGGGGTTGATGATCGCAGGGAAATTTTGACTTTTAATCATCCAAACCTTGTTCATCGCGCTTGCCTGTCAGCCTGTATGCACACTCATCATTTTAATTTATTGGGAGATGAACTCTATCTTGAGAGTTATCAACGCAGTAGTGATTATGCCTTAGGACAACCTTTTAATCATTTTCAAGTGGCATTTTTATTGATGATTACCGCGCAAATCACGCGCAAAAAACCCAAAACAATGCGCCATCATTTATCCAATATTCATTTATATGAAAATCAAGTTGAAATTTTTAAAAATCAGCAAGCTAATCGCCAACCTATGCCATTACCAAAACTCAAAATCAATCCAAAAATTAAAACCCTTGCAGATTTAGAAACTTGGGTAACAATGGATGATTTTGAGTTGATTGATTATCAACATCATCCCGCAATCAAATACCCATTTACTGTTTAAGCAAGTTTTTTTGCTAAATGATGATGATAATTATATTAAAATAGCGCAACCCAGCCCCTTTGTATTAATACTGTTATTATTAGGTTATAGTTAAAATAGCATGGTAGGTCAACTGGTCTTGAGTGGTATTGTTGCATTCCACTTAACAACAATTGCATAGCTTTGAGTGGTATTATTAAAAAGCAACCAACTCCAAGCCTAAGGGTAGTCAATAAGCATCATTAATGTTTATGTCCCTTGCCTTATGTTTCTTTATCTTTCTTTATCTTTTTATTTTTTTAATATTTAATTGACACCAACTGCTCAATTGCAATATAATCCACAATATAATCCACCATATAATCCCCACAAGTCATTTAATTACAATATAATCTCCAATAACTTTTCAATATCAGCTCTAATAACTTTTTTTAACTTTTAACAAGGCAACATCATGAACACTCAACCATCAACCCAATCACCAGTCCAATCACGCACGTCTGCTGCTAATAGTCAATATCGCGGGGGGGGGGGGGCGTTTTCTAGTGCGTTAACTCAGCTCACCCAATTATTATTACTGTGCACCATTGCCGTGGTTTTAACGGCGTGTGGCTCTTCAAACTCAGGCTCTTCAAGTTCAGCTGCTGCAGGCTTTGGGGTAACCGTTCATGCTGCCAAAGTAGCAACATCAAACTGCGTGGCTTTTGCCATGGATAACCCCAATACCCAACTCACAGCTCAATCAAACCCCGATGGTGTTGCCACCTTTAGTAGCAATCTGGTTGGCAATGCGGTTATTCAATGCACTGGTGGCACCTATACTGATGAGGCCAGTGGCTTGCCAGCCACCCTGACCAGTACCCTAACCGCAGTGGTTGCAACAGCCAGTAATAATATCATGCTTGCCGTTACCCCACTCACTCAGCTGGCCTTCCAACGTGCTGGCGGCAGCAACACAGCCACCATCACCGCCACGATTGCCACCGATGCACTGCTTCGTAATGGTCAAGTTGGCAGACAATTTGGTTTAGCAGGCACTGGCACTGCCACTGCTGATGTTACCAC
This sequence comes from Gammaproteobacteria bacterium, assembly GCA_965206195.1. Lineage (GTDB taxonomy): Bacteria > Pseudomonadota > Gammaproteobacteria > PS1 > Pseudothioglobaceae > JAAOIF01. The sequence continues at coordinate 404,349 of CBDBIZ010000011.1, read as the reverse complement.
CCTGATTCCCACTGACCTAGAAGCTCCGAATGCGGTTATTGACCCTAACGACCCCAATGACCGATACGCCATTGCCCTGGCAGTCATCTCACAAATCGGTTCAGACACTGCCAGCGTTAGCAGCAGCACCGATACTGCCGCAGTAATTGACTTTTTAGCTGGCATGAATACTGCTGCTATTCAAGGCTTGATAGCCACTGCATTAACCAACCTAGAGGCTAACACCAACACCGCCTCAGTAGTTGCTAGTGTGATTGATGCCACTGCCACTACCACAATCAGGACTAATAACAGCAGTACTATTATAATTAGCTCAATTACCCTGACTGCCACCCCTAGCAGCAGTATTGCCATAGGCGCTACCACCACTGTACAAGCAGATACTTCACCTGCTGATGCGCTAGATCCCTCAGTTGCATATAGTTCCAGTAACCCTGCTATTGCCAGGGTGGATGTCAACACTGGGGTGGTCACCGGTATTGCTGACGGCGCAGCAATAATTACTGCCACTGCCAATGATGATAACACTATTATGGCGACCATTAGCATTACAGTAGAGCCATTACCAGCAGTAATGAATTTTAACCTTGAATTTACCCCAATTAAGGGTTTTAGCTTTACTTGGCAAGATGACTCACAGGCTGAGGTCGATCATTATGAACTACTTGAAAACCCAGATGGTAGTAGTGGCTTTAGCCAAGTAGGTGCTGATATTGCTGCAGGAAGTAACAACCACACCTTAATTGTGCCACTTTACCAAAGAGTAAATGCCCGCTATAGGCTTGCCAGTTGTCCCACTCCCGCAAGTCATGCTAGCAATCAGCAGTGTAGTGAAACTACTGAATTGAGCGTCACCGACACTCTGGTGGACAGCATTGGTTATATTAAAGCCAGCAACACAGACGCAGGTGATCAATTTGGCAGAGCTGTTAGCCTCAGTGCCAATGGCACCACCCTAGCTGTGGGTGCTTTAGGCGAAGCTAGCAATGCTGTGGGCATTGGTGGTGATCAGACTGATAATGCTGCTACTAATACTGGTGCAGTGTATGTCTTTACTCGTAATACCAGCACCAGTAGTGTTTGGACACAACAGGCGTATGTTAAAGCCAGTAACGCAGAGGCAAATGATCAATTTGGCACTGCTATTAGCCTAAGTGCCAATGGAGACACCTTAGCTGTGGGTGCTGTAGGTGAGGATAGCAGTGCTACGGACATTAATGATAATGATGGTCAGACTGATAACACCGCTGATTCTGCTGGTGCAGTGTATGTATTTACGCTTGATAGTAGTGACGTTTGGACACAAACGGCGTATGTTAAAGCCAGCAATACGGGCGAAAATGATCAATTTGGCAGCGCTATTAGCCTCAGTGATGATGGTAACACCTTAGCAGTTGCTACTACAAATGAAGATAGTAATGCTGTGGATATTAATGGCAATCAGACTAACAACAATGCTACTGCTGCTGGTGCAGTGTATGTCTTTACTCGTGATAGCAATAATAATTGGACACAACAGGCGTATATTAAAGCCAGCAATACGGGCACATTTGATCAATTTGGCGCTGCTGTTAGCCTAAGTGATGATGGAGACACCTTAGCAGTGGGTGCTTCAGGTGAAAGTAGCAATGCTAGTGGCATTAATACTGGTGAGGATAATAATGCTGCTAGTGCTGCTGGTGCAGTGTATGTCTTTACTCGTGATAGCAATAATAATTGGACACAACAAGCGTATGTTAAAGCCAGCAACACAGACGCAAATGATCAATTTGGCGCTGCTGTTAGCCTCAGTGCTGATGGTAACACCTTAGCAGTTGCTGCTACAAACGAAGGTAGCGCTGCTATGGGCATTAATGATAATGATGGTCAGACTAACAACAATGCTTTTCTTGCTGGTGCGGCGTATGTATTTACTTATAATGGTAGTGATTGGACACAACAGGCGTATATTAAAGCCAGTAACACAGGCCTAGGTGATCGATTTGGCACTGCTGTTAGCCTAAGTGATGATGGAGACACCCTAGCTGTGGGTGCTACAGATGAGGCTAGCAATGCTGTGGGCATTGGTGGTGATCAGACTGATAACACTGCCGGTTCTGCTGGTGCGACGTATGTCTTTACTCGTGATGGTGACGTTTGGATGCAAACGGCGTATGTTAAAGCCAGCAACACAGACGCCAGTGATCAATTTGGCAGAGCTGTTAGCCTAAGTGCCAATGGCAGCACCTTAGCTGTGGGTACTACAAATGAGGATAGCAATGCTAGCGGGGTTGATGGCGACCAGACTAACAATGAGGCTGGTGCTGCTGGTGCAGTTTACTTGTATTAAGATAAGGGGACACAAACATTAATTATTCTATAAAATACAGCACTACCAAAGCACACTGCTACCTCAAGCACGAGTTTGGGCGAGTAGTAGTTGATTTTATCGGTTGGTGGTTGTATTTGTATAGTTAATCCAATTGAATAATCATTGTATTGGGTCATAACAACTTAAGCGGCTCTTTTTTGAATATTTCAAGCAAAATCCTGTAAAGATTTGCTGATTTTGGTTGTTGATAATTTGCTGATTTTGGTTGTTGATAAATGGATGTTTTTTGGTTTGGGATAGGTTTTTTTAAGGGTTGACTAAATATTAAACAGCTGAGTGAGTTGATAAGCATTAGTAAAATTTTTAATATTGAGTGCTTTTTTGCCAGATAACTGGACTTGTTGTAAGCTTAAAACGCCATCACCTGTGGCAATATGACATATTCCTTGAGTACATTGAATGACTTCGCCGGGTTTTTTGTTATGCACTGAGTCGATAACATTGACGGATAAAATTCGCAAAACTTTATCATTAAACGTAGTGCTTTTTGCATGAGTTTGAGCAATTGGATAAGGGTTAAACGCTCGGATTTGTTGGTTGATTTGTATGGCAGATTGTGTCCAATCTATCCATGCCTCGTCTTTTTTAAGTTTTTTGGCGTAAGTTGCACCCGCTTCATTTTGAGTTGCAGGCGATAAATTATCAAGATTTTTTAGCGTTTCGACAATAGCATCTGCACCTAATGTGGCAAGCTTGTCATGCAAGGATTGCGCGGTATCAATATCAGTAATTGCGCAGGTTTTTTCCAGCAGAATATCACCAGTATCAAGCCCTTGATTCATTTGTATAATATTGATGCCCGTGGTTGTATCACCTGCCAAAATAGCACGTTGGACAGGTGCTGCACCGCGCCAGCGAGGGAGTAATGAGGCGTGAATATTAAGACAGCCATATTTTGGTATGGCTAATACGGTTTTGGGCAATAACTGACCATAAGCCACCACCACCATAACATCAGCTTTTAAACTAGCAAGGTTTTGTTGCGCTTTATCGTCTTTTAAACTTTCAGGTTGAAAAATATTAAGATTGTGTTCGCTGGCATAGCTTTTGACTGGGCAAGCACTTAGTACTTGACCACGGCCTGAAGGGCGGTCGGGCTGGCAATAAACTCCCACCACATCAAATTTAGCATCAATCAATGCTTTTAAAATACCAACAGAAAACTCAGGCGTACCTGCAAAAATTGCCCTCATTCAAGTACTTTTTCGCGCCGTTTTAATGGCTTGTTTAACTTGGTGGGGCGAGGTTGCCCCTAAATGGTCACGTGCACAAAGTGAACCTTCTAGAGACAACACATCAAACACATCATTTTCAATTCGTGGGTCAAAACTTTGCAATTCTTGCAAGCTTAGCTCGCTCAAATCTTTTTGCTGTTTAATCCCATACGCAACAGATTTTCCAACCACTTCGTGCGCATCGCGAAATGGCAGTCCTTTTTTGGTTAAATAATCGGCCAAATCAGTGGCAGTGGTATAGCCTTTTTTGCAGGCATTGTACATATTATCGCGTTTAGCGCAAATAGTTGGCGTCATATCGGCGAATACGCGCAAGCAAGCTTTTAGCGTATCAACCGTATCAAACAGTGGTTCTTTGTCTTCTTGATTGTCTTTGTTATAAGCCAGACTTTGTCCTTTCATAATTGTTAGTAGTGAGATAAGATTGCCATACACACGTCCAGTTTTGCCGCGTACCAGCTCTGCCACATCTGGGTTTTTCTTTTGCGGCATAATTGATGAACCAGTGCAAAAGCTATCAGGCAGTTCGATAAAATCAAATTGTGCACTTGACCACAATACTAACTCTTCAGAGAAACGTGATAGATGCATCATCATTAAACTGGCCGTGGATAAAAATTCAATGACAAAATCTCTATCGCTGACCGCGTCTAATGAGTTATTGCAAATACTCTCAAAGTTTAACAATTCAGCCACCCGAGCACGATTAATCGGATAAGTGGTGCCTGCTAGTGCTGCCGCGCCGAGAGGCAAAGTATTGATGCGTTGACGGCAATCATTGAGGCGTTGAGTGTCACGCGTTAGCATTTCAAAATATGCCATTAAATGATGACCAAAACTAACAGGCTGTGCAGTTTGCAGGTGAGTAAAGCCAGGCATAATAGTGCTAGCTTCTTTTTCTGCTAAGTCAAGTAGTGCCGCTTGTAAACGCTTGAGTTCTGTGCTAATTGTATCTACTTGGTCGCGTAAATATAGACGAATATCAGTTGCTACTTGGTCGTTACGAGAGCGACCGGTATGCAGTTTTTTGCCACTGTCGCCAATCAAATCCACCAAACGTGCTTCGATATTCATGTGCACGTCTTCTAGCTCGATAGACCAGTTAAATTTATCGTCTTCAATCTGTTTGGCAATGGTATTTAAACCATTAATAATTTGGGTTTTTTCCTTGTTCGTTAGTAATCCAACCTCGTACAGCATAGTGGCGTGAGCGATTGAACCTTGGATATCGTAAGGGGCTAAAATTTTATCAAAGAATACCGAGGCACCAAAAATTTTAACAAATTCATCGGTCGGCTGACTAAAACGTCCGCCCCAAGATTGGTTGGTTGGTGTGGTCATAATACTGCCTTGAGTCGTTGTTTGAGTTTTTGAGTGGCTTGTGTGATTAAATCATCCAATTCAGTCCAATAGTGGTCAATCAAGGTTATCCCAATTTTTTTGCCTAAACTGTTGCCATAATCGTCAAACAACATCAATGTTGGGTAAAAGTTGACGCCGTAGTGAAAATTAAATTGTTCATGAGTGACATATTCGTTTGTAAAATTAATAATTTCGTCCAGTGACGAATAAGAAATATGGCGAATAATCACTTTGTTTTTGTATTCTGCCAATTCACTCATCGAATTCAACACTTCGTCTTTTAGCAGTTGGCAATAAGGGCAATCAGGTGCTGAAAACATCACCAAAATTGGGATTTGTTGTGCCCTAACACGCTTGGCATCGGTAAAAAAATCTTTTGCCTCTATTAACATCAGTAAAATACTTAAATCCTATCTAGTTAGCCATTTTATATGAAAACTTTAAAAATCGCCACACGCAAAAGTCCGCTAGCACTTTGGCAAGCACAACATGTGAAAACCAGATTGGAGCAACTACATCCTGAGCTGGTAGTCGAATTAGTAAAAATGACCACCATCGGTGATCAAATCTTTAACTCACCTTTGTCAAAAATCGGAGGCAAGGGATTGTTCATTAAAGAATTAGAAATTGGCATGCTTGAAGGTGGGGCTGATATTGCAGTTCATTCAATGAAAGATGTGCCGTATCAAATTCCCGATGCGTTTGAGTTGGGGGCAATTTTAAAGCGAGAAAACCCATTTGATGCTTTTGTCTCCAATCATTTTGAAAGTATTGAAGCATTGCCACAAAATGCCAAAGTTGGTACTTGTTCGATGCGTCGTATTGTGCAACTCAAAGCGATTCGTCCTGATTTACGAATTTTGGATTTACGTGGCAATGTCAATAGTCGATTGCAAAAGTTGGATAATGGTGAATATGACGCAATTATTCTTGCCTGTGCAGGGCTAATTCGTTTGGGCCTTTCGAATCGAATCAAGCAACAAATCTCTGCCAATCAGAGTCTGCCAGCAGTTGGGCAGGGTGCTGTTGGGATTGAAATTCGTAAAAATGATAGCACAGTGTTGGATTTAATCACGCCGCTAATTGATGAAAGAAGTACTTACCGAGTGAATGCTGAGCGCGCTATGAACGAGCGTCTTGAGGGCGGCTGTTCGGTGCCAATTGCAGGGTTTGCAACCCTTGATAATGATCAAATTACATTAACAGGTTTGGTCGGTAATGTCGATTCTGGAGTGATTTTAAAACACCAGATTAGTGGTAATATAGTAAATGCTACAATGCTTGGTGTTAAACTAGCAGATAAATTGATTAAGATGGGTGCAAAGGATATTTTAAAAACATAAATAATGAATGAGAAACAAATATTAGCGCAATTAGCAAATTGGACGGTGCTTGACGGCAAACTTCACCGTAAGTTTGTGCTGGATAACTTTATTCAGGCCTTTGGTTTTATGTCGCAAATTGCCATTGTAGCTGAGAAAATGAATCATCATCCACAGTGGTCAAATGTTTATAAAATTGTGGTGGTGGATTTAATTACCCATAGCGAAGGCCGTATCACTCAGTTGGATATTGATTTAGCGCATCAAATGGATGATATTTTTAAGCGTATGCAATTAAGTAGTTTTTAAGAAAAAATCATCTTGTGTGAAAACTTTACCGTTGATTTGTAAGTACATTTGATGGCTGCCTGAATATAATTTTTTCGTTGTCATTGGCTTAAACAGGTGTTGTTTTTCAATCGAAATAGGCTGATTTTTAGATAAGTTGATTGATCTAATTTTGAAAACTTTCGCAGATTGTTTGTTAGTTTTAGTGGGATAGATAATTTTATAATCAATCATCAATTTTGTTGTTTGTTGGGCTTTAATTGTAAATGAAAATCGCAGATAATCCCCCAGACGAATAGATTTATTTACAATCTTAAAATGCTCAATAGAAATGGCTGGATTAGGTAGGTAACCTAATAACTTTAATGCTGAGGTATTGCCTTGTTTGATGAGCGTTCTTAGCGCGTGACGAGTCAAAAAATCGAATTCTTGTTGATTGTTTTGCCTACCTTGTAGTTGCCATTTTTGCAAGGTTTTAATCACCAAATCAGCATCAATTTTAGCAATGTCGTTTAGATGATTGGCAACCGAACGTACCACGAAGCGAGTCTTGTCAAAATACAATACATTTAGGATTTCAATTGACTTTTTGTAATCAAAATTAATAGCAATGCACCAAGGTAGTTTTGGGCGCAAACCCTCAGACGCTAAGCGACGTTGATGATAGTTATCTGAGCGCGCCATATTTTTCATAAAGGCAAAAGATTGCTTGGGGTATGCATTGATGAAAAATCGGATTGCCATCTCAGCACTAAAACGCTTGGTAATTTGTGCCAAAGCATCGAAAGAGCGGGTTAAATACTGGTCTTGCAAGCCATTTTTTGCCACAAAATCAGCCAAAGGTGCAAAGATAAAATCTCCAAAGTCATTATCGGTTTTATCAGCGTCAAGCTCTTTTGGTAATGCAGCTAAAATAATATCCATTGCTTTGTCAAAATCATTTGGCAAGTGTTGTGCTAAAGTTTCTTGAATGCAAGTAATGCGTTGTTTGAGTTCGAGTTTTGGAAATTGTTTGATGATTTTTAAACTAAATAATTGCCCTTTAAATGCTGGATAGACGTTTTGTATTAGTGAGGCTAAATAATTAACTTTTTGTGGGTTGAACAGTTGGTCTTTTAAGGGTTCTTTTTTCATTTACGTGGAATCAAACAAAGCGTCAATAAATTCTTTGACATTAAAGGGTTTTAAATCATCAATCCCCTCGCCAACACCAAGATAGCGAATGGGTAATTTAAGTGTATCTGAAATCGCAAACAATACCCCGCCTTTGGCAGTGCCATCGAGTTTGGTAACACTAATGCCACTTAGTCCAATGGCTTGATTAAATTCATGCGCCTGACTAACGGCATTTTGCCCCGACCCACCATCAATCACTAACATGGTTTCATGCGGTGCGTTATCATTGTGTTTGCCTAATATGCGTTTAATTTTTTTTAGTTCTTGCATTAGGTTGTCTTGAGTGTGCAAGCGCCCTGCGGTATCAGCAATCAAAATATTAATGTTTTTAGCTCTGGCGGATTCGTACGCATCAAACACCACTGCAGCGGGGTCTGCCCCTGTGGTCTGCGCTACCACTGGTACGTCGTTGCGCTCACCCCACATTTTGAGCTGTTCGACCGCGGCGGCGCGAAAGGTATCACCTGCTGCGAGCATAACGGATTTACCTTGATTTTGAAAGGACTTTGCCAATTTACCAATGGTGGTGGTTTTGCCAGCACCATTGATACCTACAATTAATATTACAAAAGTTTCACCAATATCAATACTTAGTTGGTTGTTTTCAAGGAGTAATTTCGCCAACTCGTCTTTTACGCATTGGTACAGTTCATCAGAATTTTTAAGTGTTTTTCGCCTAGCTTGTTTACGCACAGATTCTAGTAACTTATCAGTGGTGTTAATGCCAACATCAGCGGTAATTAAAAGTGTCTCTAACGCCTCTAAAAGCCCATCGTCGATCGCTTTTTTTCCCAGTAGTAGTGCGGATAAACCAGTGCCAAATTGTTGGCGAGATTTGCTTAGACGCTGGCTTAATGTAGCTGGTCTTTTGGCATTAGCATGGTTGTCTTGAGTAGGAGATTTTTTTAAAAAATTAAACATAAATGTGATGAATAGCAATAGAAAGCCAGAAAGTGTAATTTTACTGCTTTTTATTTTTATCAAAGTGGAACTTTTAGATAGTTGCTGACGTATAATCAGACAAAGTTTTAATCAATTATCAAACTTATAGCAAGAATGAAAAAAATAACCGAACACCATGTCACCGATGAAGTGCACTATCTCAATCGTCGAGCGTTTATCAAAAAAAGTACATATTTTGGTCTCGGCGTGGCTACATTTAGCACCTTTCCAAGTTTGGCAGAAGGGGTAAAAGGCGGCGGGTTGTCCGATAAAATTATTACCACAGATTACGGCAAAGATTTAGAACCACATTCGTTTAAAGAGATTAGCAACTATAATAATTTTTACGAGTTTGGCACTGACAAGCGTGACCCTGCTAAAAACGCCCATACCTTAAAACCCAAACCTTGGCATATTAAGGTTTCTGGTGAATGTGCCAAACAGGGTGATTATGATTTAGAAGATTTTATTGCGCCTTACCAATTAGAAGAGCGAATTTATCGTTTTCGTTGTGTTGAGGCTTGGTCAATGGTGATTCCTTGGGTGGGAGTGTCTTTAGCGGAGGTGCTAAAGACCTTTGAACCAACTTCAAAAGCCAAGTATGTCAAATTTACTACCCTTTTTGACCCTAAACAAATGCCAGGGCAAAAGTACCCAATTCTAAAATGGCCTTATACTGAAGGTTTAAAGATTGGTGAGGCGATGAATCCGCTTAGTTTTCTTGCAGTTGGACTGTATGGTAAAACCTTACCTAACCAAAATGGCGCACCAATACGCTTAGTTGTGCCGTGGAAATATGGCTTTAAGAACATTAAATCGATTGTATCTATTGAGTTTGTAGAAAATGAGCCATCCACTTCTTGGAATCTAGCAGGTCCTAACGAGTATGGTTTTTATGCTAATGTTAATCCAGATGTTTCTCATCCGCGTTGGTCGCAAGCGCGCGAACGGATAATTGGCAGGGGTAGCTTTTTTAAGCCAGAAAAACGTAAAACTGAGCTGTTTAATGGCTACGCTGATGAGGTTTCACATTTATATGCAGGGCTTGATTTACGTCAGAATTTTTAATTTAACATGCGAATATTTTGGCAAAAGCCGCTATTATTTATATTGCTTTTAACGCCTTTTTTGTTACTGTTGTCTGATGTGCTGTTGGGTAATTTAATTGACCCGATTGAAGAGATTACCAACCCAACAGGGCAATGGGCGTTGAGATTTTTACTACTTAGTTTGCTAATCACACCACTTAATAAAATACTGCCTTTTTCCATTATTAAATATCGCCGCATGATTGGCGTGTTTAGTTTTTTTTACGCCTGCTTGCATCTGAGTATTTTCTTAATTGATCAGCAGTTTAATGCAGCGTTTATTCTTGAAGATATTGTAAAACGTCCGTATATAACGCTGGGTTTTAGTGCATTTATTTTGTTATCGTTATTAGCGCTTACTTCTACCAAAAAGATGGTTCGACGCTTGGGTAAACGTTGGAAAAAACTACACAAATCAGTTTATCTAATTAGTTTATTGGCGGTGGTGCATTTTTATTGGCAAGCAAAGTCTGCAACCGATATTGAGCCGATAATTTATGCGGCAATTACATTATTGTTACTCAGTTTTAGAGTGAATTGGAAAAGATGGTTAAATCGTTAGGTTTGTTAGTTGTTGCATTTTTTGTATTTCCTGGTGTAGTATTTGCTGCATCACTTGATAGCAATTCTGTGACTACGGCAATGCTTAAGAACGGACTCAAGATTATTGTCAAAGTAGATAAGCGTGCACCTGTGTTTATTTCTCAACTTTGGTACGGGGTCGGTAGTAGTGATGAGCCGCGCCCAATTACGGGCATTTCGCACATGTTAGAACACATGATGTTTAAAGGCACTAGCGACTATCCTATTGGTGAATTTTCAAAAATCATTGCCAGAAATGGCGGTAATGATAATGCCTTTACTTCCAGAGATTACACTGCTTATTATCAAACGATGCACAAGTCAAAATTGGCATTAGCACTCCAGCTAGAAGCGGACCGTATGCGTAATTTGGTTTTACTTGATAGTGAGTTTGCCAAAGAAAGACAAGTGGTTACCGAAGAGCGTAGGTTGCGCGTCGAAGACAACCCTAACGCCAAAGTTTATGAGACTTTGCAGCTGATCTCGTTTGCCGAAAATGGTGCTTATCACGCTCCAGTGATTGGGTTTCAAGAAGACATAGCAAGTTATACTTTGAGCGATTTAACGCGCTGGTATGAAAAATATTATACACCGAATAATGCCACTTTAGTGGTGGTTGGTGATGTTGATCCAAGCCAGGTAATCATATTGGCAAAGCAATATTTTGGCAACTATCAGCGTCAGGTTAATATTTCAACATCGGCTCGAGCATCAATCCCACTCAAGTCTAATACTCAGGTGTTAAAACTTAAAGCCAAGTTGCCATTTTATGCTTTGTCATTTCCAGTGCCGAGTCTAAAAACCACAAGCGAGCAAAGCACCAACGATAAAACCGCCTACGACTTAGATATGCTGGCTTATGTATTAGATAGTCAGTTGTCTAAAGTCCTGGTTCGGCAGCAACAAATTGCTTCTAGCATAAATGCAAGTTATCATTTGTATGATAGATTTAACACTTTGTTTAATTTAGCATTTGTACCTGCCAATGGGTTCAGCAACCAAAGTATTTTGAATGCGATTAAAAGCCAAGTGGCTAAGTTAATTAATAATCCTGATTTAATTCAAGCGCAACTGCATCGTATTAAGCAACAACTTGAGGCGGATTTTGTCTTCAAGCAAGATCAAATATCAACTCAATCGTATTATTTAGGGATGCTTTCAACGGTAGGTTTGCCGCTAGAGCGCTATTTTGATTATGTTGATAATATGAACGCCGTTAACGCTAAAGACGTTGCTAATGTTGCAAAACAATATCTGGATTTTTCCACTGCCAATTCAGTTGAGCTAGTGCCACAAGGTTTAAAATGAAGCTATTAGCGACATTGTTGTTATTAATACTTTCATTTTTTGCTGGCAGTGCTTATGCTCAGCTAGATATTGCACATTGGCACACGCCTGAAGGTGCAAAAGTTTTGTTTATTCAAACCAAGAGTTTACCAATGCTTGATATTCAACTAAATTTTGCGGCCGCCTCGTCCACAGATGGTGCACAATTTGGCTTAGCATCGCTAACCAATCGTTTATTAGGCACTGCTACTAAATATCACACTGAGGAGCAAATTATCAACACTTTTGAGGCGGTTGGCGCCAAGTTTTCTAGTAGTTCATTTAAGGATATGTCTATTGTTTCCCTGCGCACGTTAACGAAAGCAAGCGCGTTACAAAAATCATTGGCAATGTTTAGTGAAGTCATCACCCAGCCAGACTTTCGACAAACTTATCTAACTCGTGAGAAGCATCAAGTATTGCGCGAGATTGAGGCTAATAAGCAATCCCCAGCAAGTATTGCATCCAAGGCATTTAATCAAGCGGTATTTGCAACTCACCCTTATGCACATCAGACAATTGGCACTCAAAATAGTTTGAAAAATATCGCTATTGAAGATTTGAGGAAACATTACCAACGCTATTACGTGGCAAAAAATCTGACCATTGCCTTAGTGGGCGATATTAGTATGGTTAAAGCCAAAGAGATTGCACGCCAAATTTCACATGGCCTAAACATTGGCCAACCAGCGCGAGCAAATCCCATTGTTGAGCCTTTGAAAGTATCACAAACCATCCACATTAACTTTCCATCAAAACAAACGCATTTATTAATTGGGCAAACAGGTATTAACCGCACACATCCTGATTATTATGCTTTGTACCTTGGTAACCATATTTTTGGTGGGATTGGTTTAAGTGCTATTTTGAGTAGTGAAATTCGCGAGAAAAAAGGCTTAGCTTATTCGACATATAGTGTTTTTACTAAAATGCGCTCAAATGGTTATTTTTTATTGAGCTTACAAACCAAAAATGACCAAGTGCTTGAAGCTAAAAGTATTGCACTGCAAACCCTTAAAAACTTTATCAATCAATCGATAAGTGACGAGCAATTACAACACGGCAAAGACAATATTATTGGCGGTTTCGCTCTAAAAACATCAAGCAATAGTAATATTCTGACCCATTTATCGGTCATAGGTTTTTATAACTTGCCACTGGATTATTTATCCAGCTTTGTTGATAACATCAAGCACATCAGCACCAAAGACATTCAAACTGCTTTTAATCGTTTAATTGATATAGACAAACTGATTGTTGTAACCGTGGGCGAGCAGTAATGCCAACAGAGCTATTATTCTCCTATGGCACATTGCAAGATAGTGCTGTACAGTTAGAAACTTTTGGGCGTGAGTTAGAAGGCTATGTTGATCAGTTATTAAACTACAAACTTGACTTGGTTAAAATCAACAATGCGCAGGTGGTAGCCCTTAGTGGAAAAACTTATCACCAGATTGCTGTACCTAATCTTGGTAGCAGCATTAGCGGAAAAGTGTTTAAAATTAGTGCTCAAGAATTAGCGTATGCAGATAAATATGAAGTAGCCGCTTACAAGCGAGTTATGGGCGAGTTTCAATCTGGACAAGCAGCTTGGGTGTATGTTCAAGTTTAGTTAGATTTAATTAAGTCGTTTGTTAGGTTGGAGATGTAATTTAATTATGCTCAAGACACTTGGAGGTGTGAAAATGAAACTAATCAAGATATTTGGAGGTGCGCAAATGCAGCTAAACCGTAAAATAATCGTTTTTGTCATTATTGCTATCGTAGCAAGCTCATCAGCAATTTCGCAAACAGAGTATGTACATCATCAGCAAACAAATATTAAAACCAACAATACCGTGTTAACTGAGGCAGGCACCGACCCATTTGCCACGATACAAGAGCTGATTACCGTATTGGAAGCTAATCCTAACACCGATTGGACAAAAGTCAATCTTGAAGCGTTGCGATTACATTTGGTGCAGATGCGAGATATGACGCTAAATATTGATGTTATGCAGCACTCTATCAAAAATGGCTTTCAAGCAGTGGTTACCCCAACAACTGATAGAGCGTTAAAATCATTAACCAACGTGCTTTTGGCGCACCCTGCACAAATGCGTGTAGAAACTGGCTGGGATATGCAAGTTGAAAATAACAACGGTGTATTTATCTTGAACGTCACGACCAAGAATGCCAAACAAGTTGCTAAACTTAGGGGGTTGGGTTATATCGGCGTGATGGCGATTGGCAGTCATCATCAAGCCCACCACTGGGCGATCGCATCGGGTGATAATCCACATGTCGGACACAACATGAAATACTAGTTGTAATTGAAAAATTTAGTGTTCGCGAGTAGTAGCAAAAACCAAGTTTGGATGACGCTCTTTAGTGAGTTGCAAATTGACTGTAGACGGTGCTAAGTAAGTTAGCATTCCAGCAGAATCAATAGCGATATTATTACCCGTCTTAATTTTCAGTTGCTCAATGTCCTTGTCACTGCCACTAATCCAACGCGCGGTAGCGATAGTGATGGTTTCAAATTGGCAATCAACTCCATATTCATATTTTAGGCGGTGGGCGACTACGTCAAATTGCAACACACCGACTGCACCTAAAATTTGCACATTGTTGATAATTGGGCGAAATACTTGCGTTGCACCTTCTTCACAAAGCTGGTTTAGCCCTTTTTGTAAGGCTTTGGCTTTGAGTGGGTCTTTGAGTACAGCACGGCGAAATAGCTCTGGGGCAAAATTAGGAACACCACTAAAATTAAGTTTTTCACCCTGGGTAAAAGTATCTCCAATGCGAATACCACCGTGATTATGAATGCCAATCACATCACCTGCATACGCTACCTCGGCTGATTCACGTTCGCGAGACATAAAAGTATGTGCATTGGCGATTTTGATTTGTTTGCCCGTTGATACTTGTAGCACTTTCATGCCTTTTCTATATTCACCACTAACGAGTCGCATAAAAGCCAGACGGTCGTGGTGTTTAGGGTCCATATTGGCTTGAATTTTAAATACAAAGCCTGTGAGTTTACGCTCACTTGGCTCGACTTCTCTGATGTCTGATTTACGATTTTTTGGTGTTGGTGCATATTTAATAAAGCCATCGAGCAAGTTTTGAATGCCAAAATTGGAAATGGCAGAGCCAAAAAATACTGGGGTTTGTTTGGCTGCGAGAAATTTATTTAAATCAAAAGGCGTGGTAGTTTCACGAATTAATTCAACCTCTTCGCGCATTTCAAGCGCAACATCCGCACCTAATATTGCGTCTAATTCAGGGTTATCGATACCGTCAATCATTACGTTTTTGCCAATTTCAGAGTTTTTACCCGTCTCAAACAAATAAACTTTGTCATCAAGTAGATGTGCCACGCCTTTGAAACGTTTGCCCATGCCAATTGGCCAAGTAATAGGGGTACATTCAATCTTGAGTACTGATTCAACTTCATCTAACAAATCAATTGGCGCTTTACCCTCGCGGTCAAGTTTGTTGATAAAGGTAAGGATTGGTGTGTTGCGTAGGCGGCAGACTTCCATCAGTTTAATAGTGCGTATCTCCACACCTTTGGCAACGTCAATCACCATTAGTGCCGAGTCCACCGCAGTAAGTGTGCGATAAGTATCTTCAGAAAAATCTTCATGCCCTGGGGTATCAAGTAGATTGATGACGTGTTTGTCATATTCAAATTGCATGATTGATGAGGTAATAGAAATACCGCGTTGTTTTTCTATCTCCATCCAGTCACTAGTGGCATGCGTGTTGGCTTTGCGCGCTTTGACACTGCCAGCGGTTTTAATCGCGCCTGCATATAACAACAGTTTTTCAGTTACCGTGGTTTTGCCAGCATCAGGGTGAGAAATAATCGCAAAAGTACGGCGTTTAGAAACTTCAGACATGGTGTTTATTGGTTTTTTATCAGTAGTTTAACCCCTGCTTCTTCAAACATTTCTTGTGAAAGTTTAACGCTGTCGTTCCAATTATCGAGTTCTTTGGATTTTTCTATCACGACTTTTTTGATGCCAACCTGAATAATGCCTTTGGCACATTCTGAGCAAATCGGCAAGCCGTAAATATACAGAGTAGCACCGTCAAGCGAGGTTCCAGAGTAGGTGGCATTGTAAATGGCATTCATTTCTGCGTGTACCACAAATTTGTACTTGGTTTCTCGTTCGCTGTAGCGCTTGGTGCTATCGTTAATGCCGCGTGGAAAGCCGTTAAAACCTTGTGAAAGCACTTCTTTTTTGTTGCCTACTGTTACTGCACCGACTTGAGTTGACGGGTCTTTTGACCAAGTGGAGACTTCTTTTGCTAAGGCGAGATAACGCATATCCCATTTAGTTAAGTTTGCCATTAGCGAATTTTGACGGAAGCTAGGCTAATCAGTACCAAAATTAAAGTTATCATCCAAAATCGTACAATAATTTTAGGCTCGCTCATGCCTTTTTTCTCAAAGTGGTGATGTAGGGGTGCCATTAGAAAAATGCGCTTTTTAGTGTGTTTATAATAACCAACTTGAATCATCACTGAAAGTGTTTCAGCCACAAATACACCACTCATAATAAAAAGCAATATTTCTTGGCGAACGATAATGGCAATCACTGCCAAAATAGCACCTAAAGACAGTGAACCGACATCCCCCATAAAAATCTCAGCAGGGTAAGTATTAAACCATAAGAAACCTAGCCCACTACCGATTAAGGCGGCACAAATTACAAATATTTCTCCCACACCTGGAATAAATGGCATATTTAGGTAATTGGAAAAATTGTAATTACCACTAATATAGGCAAAAATTGCCAAAGCACCTAAAATCAGAATTACTGGCATAATTGCCAAGCCGTCCAAGCCATCGGTTAGGTTAACGGCATTTGAGCTACCAACAATTACAAAATAGGACAACACACTCAGCCCTAACATTCCCAGAGGAATTGATAAATCTTTAAAAAATGGTATTAACAATTGTGCGTCAAGCGGATTGCGAGTTGTGGTGATTAGCCATATTCCGATTAAGATTGCAGCTAAAGATTGCGCCAAATATTTTTGTTTAGAGCTAAGACCGGCTGAGGATTGGTGTTTAATTTTTAGATAATCATCAGCAGAACCGATTGCCCCGAATGCAAATGTGGTAACAATAATAATCCATAAATAAGCATTATGCCAATCACCCCAAACAATACTGCTTAGAATGAATGAAAATAAAATCATCATGCCACCCATAGTCGGTGTGCCAGCTTTTCTAAAGTGCGATTCTGGGCCATCAGTGCGAACCACTTGACCAATTTGATATTGGTGTAATTTGTCAATAAAAAAACGACCAAAAATAAGACTAATTAACAATGCCATTAGCATTGCTAATACTGCTCGAAGTGTTAGGTAGTTAAGAACGCCAAAGCCAGTATTAAACTGCGATAAAAAATCAATCAAATATAAAAACATGGGGTTTGGCTATTAAGGTTTTTACTCTAAATTCTATTTATTTATGCGCTTGAAAAGCTGCTTCATCAGTTTTGAAATTTTTGGCTTTTTCGCCAATACGAATGATGCTTACTTTGCGAATAAAATCGCCTTTTTTAATGCGATTAACAACATCCATACCTTTCACCACATGACCAAAAACCGTATGTTTACCATCAAGCCAGGGTGTGGCGTTATGGGTGATAAAAAACTGCGAACCATTGGTGTTAGGCCCAGCATTTGCCATCGACAATATGCCAGCCCTGTCATGCTTGAGGTCGGTGATTTCATCTTTAAATCGGTATCCAGGTCCACCTCTACCATTGCCTTTAGGGTCGCCACCTTGTATCATAAAGTTATCAATCACGCGGTGAAATTTCAGACCATTATAAAAAGGTTCACCAGTTTGAATGTTTGAATCTTTTGTTCCTTGAGCCAAACCAGCGAAATTGATGACTGTTAGTGGGGCTTTTTCAAATGCCAGTTTGAGGATAATTTCACCTTGATTGGTGCGTAATTTAGCGTATAGACCATCGGCTAATTCTGCCGATTGAACCACTTGTGATTGAAGTGACAAACTAAGAACAATAAGGCTGATTAATGTTTTCATGATAAATGCTTGATACAAATGGGGTTATGATACCTAAAATAGCAGTAAAATACACACTCATATTTTGAATTAAGAGAGCGTTATGTCACTATTAATTACCGATGAATGTATCAATTGCGATGTTTGCGAGCCAGAATGCCCAAATGAAGCCATTTACATGGGCGATGAAATCTATGAGATTGACCCTGATAAATGCACCGAATGCGTTGGTCATTTTGACACACCACAATGCGTTGAGGTTTGCCCAGTTGATTGTTGTCTGCCAGACCCTGATCGGATAGAGACTGAAGAAGAGTTATTGGCTAAATTAGCTTAATATTCGTCAAATAAAAAAAGCGAGCATTTATTAGCTCGCTTTTTTGTTGAATCAACCCAACTTATTTGGTAATGATTACTTAGCCAATGTATTTTTAAGAGCAGATAAGCACAGGGCAATATTTTCCGCGCGTGAGGCATGACCCATTAGCCCAATTCGCCAAACTTTACCCGCATAAGTGCCCAAACCTGCACCGATTTCTAAATTGTAGTTATTCAACAAATCAGCGCGAATGCTAGCGTCTTCAGTCCCTTGAGGAATAAAAACTGAATTGAGCTGTGGCAATCTGTTGGCTTTATTCACCAAAAAATTAATACCTATTGCTTCTAAACCGTCTCTTAAAATTTCATGATTGGTCTGATGACGATTCCAGGCATTCTCAAGTCCTTCTTCACTCAGCATTACCAGTGATTCGTGCAAGCCATATAAAGTATTCACAGGCGCGGTGTGATGATAAGTACGCTTAGCACTCTCACCCCAATAACCCATTACTAAATTAAGGTCTAAGAACCAAGAAGTAACGGGTGTTGTTCGACTGGTGAGTTTTTTAACAGCGCGCTCGCTGAAACTCACCGGAGAGATGCCTGGCATGGCCGATAAACATTTTTGCGTACCTGAATAAATCGCATCAATTTCCCATTCGTCCACACGCAACTCACTACCACCGAGCGAGGTAACCGCATCAACAATGTTGATACAATCGTGTTGATGAGCAAGTTTACACAAAGTTTGTGCATCAGAGCGCGCACCAGTTGAGGTCTCAGCATGTACAAATGCAAGGATGCAAGCATCAGGATTGTCTTTTAATGCTTGTTCAACTTTGTCAGTTGATACTGCCGCACCCCAATCATCCTCGACCACAATCGCCTCACCACCAAAACGGCTGATGTTTTCTTTCATACGATTGCCAAATACACCATTGATACAAACGATGACTTTATCACCCGGCTCAATCAAGTTAGCAAAGCAAGTTTCCATGCCCGCAGAGCCTGGTGCTGATACTGGCATTGTGAGCTCGTTTTGGGTTTGAAATGCGTATTTTAAGGCTTCTTTGGTTTCATTCATCATCCCTACAAAAGCAGGATCAAGATGACCAATGGTTGGGCGTGCCATAGCAGATAAAATTCTTGGGTGTACATCACTAGGGCCAGGACCCATTAAAGTTCTAATTGGTGGATTAAATGATTTCATAGTCTTTTTTTGGTTAAAAAATAAAGAACTCATTATAATGGCTTGTATGTTAGTGACCAAACAATTATTACGTATCCTACCTAAGGGTATTATCATCACTGGTGAGGAAAGCACTCGAGCGTTTGAATGTGACGGGTTGAGCGTGTATCGACAAAAACCTTTGGCGGTGGTATTACCAGAGAATATCAAGCAGATTAAACAAGTACTAAAAATATGTCAAGCATACAATACTCCTGTTGTTACACGTGGTGCAGGTACAGGGTTATCAGGTGGGGCGATGCCGTTGGAAAATTCAATCGTGTTAGGCTTATCAAAACTTAATCAAGTTAAATCAATCGATGTTAAAAATAAATTAGCCGTGGTCGAGCCAGGGGTTAGAAATATTGCTATTAGTGAGGCAGTTGCTGAGCATGGTTTGTATTATGCGCCTGACCCATCTTCACAAATTGCTTGCACAATTGGCGGTAATGTGGCTGAAAATTCGGGCGGGGTGCATTGCCTTAAATATGGACTGACTGTACATAATGTGGAGGCAGTTAAGCTCTTATTAATCAGTGGTGAAGAGTTGATTGTAAGTCGACAAGATGACGGCTTGGGTTTATTGGCGTTGATGAATGGCTCTGAAGGTTTGCTGGGAATTATGATTGAAATTACCGTTAAACTTACTCCATCCCCATCCTTAGCTAGAGTGGTGATGGCAGCGTTTGACAAGGTGTCAGATTGTGCTAATGCTGTGGCTGATATTATTAAGGCAGGCGTTATTCCAGCAGGATTAGAAATGATGGATAAGTTTGCTATTGAAGCGGCTGAAGGCTTTGCGCAGGTTGGTTATCCGCTAGACGCACAAGCCTTGTTATTGTGTGAATTAGATGGTAGTGAGTTGCAGGTGCAAGCCGAACTTGATATAGTATTAGGCGTTTTATCGGGCGCATCAATTTTAAAAGTATCACAAAACGAAGCTGAGCGCTTGAATTTATGGAAAGGTCGAAAATCAGCCTTTCCTGCAGTTGGCAGATTGTCGCCCGATTATTATTGTATGGATGGCACTATTCCAAGGCGATATTTGGCAGATATGTTGTTGCGTATTAATAAATTAAGTCAAAAATATCAACTCAGAGTGGCAAATGTTTTCCATGCTGGCGATGGCAATTTGCACCCGCTGATTTTATACGATGCCAACATTGCTGGCGAATTAGAAAAAACCGAAGAATTTGGCATGGATATTTTAAAACTCAGTGTAGAAATGGGCGGCACCGTTACTGGTGAACACGGCGTTGGAGTGGAAAAATTAGACGCAATGTGCCATCAATTTAACGCTAAAGAATTGGCCATTTTTCATAAAATCAAGCAGGTTTTTGACCCAGATTCATTGCTTAATCCAGGCAAAGCTGTGCCAGAGTTGCACCGTTGTGCTGAGCTGAGTGCCATGCATGTGCATCATGGCGAATTACCTCATCCTGAGTTGGAGCGTTTTTAATGGAAGGTAGAATTGCGCAATTACAAAAAATAGTGAAAGACGCACAAAAATTGCACATTAACAGTGATTTGCTGGATTATTCAGGCATGGTGGAATATTACTCAGAAGAATTGGTGATAACCGTTAAAGCAGGTACCAAAATCAGCCAAATACAAGCTCAGCTTAAACAAAACAATCAAGCCTTGCCTTTTTATACGATTGATGATATGAGTATTGGAGCGGCATATGCGCGTGGCGGGCAAGATTTATCCGATAGCGTGCTTGGTGTGCAAATTATTGATGGTACAGGCGAGGTTTTGAATTTTGGTGGACAAGTGATGAAAAACGTGGCTGGCTATGATGTAGCACGTTTGTTGGTTGGCTCAAAAGGGCAATTAGCGATGATTACCCAGATTAGTTTTAAAGTGTTACCAAGCACTTATATTGGCGACTTAACAGCACCTATTAAATCCGCTTCGTCGGCAATATTACGCCAACAAATCGAACAAAAGTTAAAGCAAGTATTTGATCCAAACGGTGTTTTTCAATAATGCAAACTAACCATATTCAAAATCTTAGGGCGAATGATATTATCCGCAAATGTGTGCATTGCGGTTTTTGCTTGGCAACCTGTCCGACTTATCAGCTGCTTGGTGATGAGCTGGATTCGCCACGTGGGCGCATTTATTTGATTAAATCTTCACTAGAAAATAATCATTTTTCCAAGCAAAGTATCAGTCATTTAGACAGGTGTTTGACTTGTCGCTCGTGTGAGACCACTTGTCCATCTGGCGTGGAATACGGGCAATTGGTAGATATTGGTCGTGAATTTATTGAGACAAAACGCCCACTTTGGCAAAAAGTCTATCGTTATTCTGTGCGCAAACTACTCACCACGCCGTTGTTATTTAATCCAATTGGCTTTGTTGCCAGACATTCTAAAGTGCAAGGCAGGTTGGTTAAACCCACAAAAGCTATCGGCAAAGTTTTATTATTAGGTGGTTGTGTGCAGCCAATATTAGCACCGAATATTAATCATAGCATTAAAAATATTTTGGCTAAGTTGGATTATGAAACCATTGAAACGCCGCAACAGCAATGTTGTGGGGCGGTGGATCAACACCTAAGCGCAACCCAAGATGCACTAAAAAAAGTTAAAACCAATATTGACGCTTGGCTGGCATTAGATGTTGAGGTGATACTTTCTAGTGCTAGCGGTTGTGGGGTGATGGTGAAAGATTATCCACAGTTGTTTGATAAAGCTGATGATTATTATCAAAAAGCACAAGCCGTCGCTAACAAAACTCAAGATATTGCTGAGTTTTTGGCGGATAAAGATTTGTCAAAAATGAGCGTTGAAAATACCAAAATCACCTGTCATGAGCCTTGCACCTTGCAGCATGGTCAAAAATTAGGCGGTTTGGTTGAGTCGATTTTAACCAAGCTAGGTTATGATTTAGCTAAAATTACTGATTCGCATTTGTGTTGTGGCTCTGCTGGAACTTATTCGATTTTCCAGCCAAAACTTGCAAAACAACTTAAAACAAATAAGTTAAACCATTTAGAATTTAGCAACCCTCAAACCGTTGTTACCGCCAATATCGGTTGTTTAATGCATTTGCAAAAAGGCACTAAAACCCCGGTTAAACATTGGGTTGAATTATTGAATAATTAATCAGATATAAATAGGATAAAATGGGCAAAATAGATAAAGATCATACCAAAAATATCAACCCTTCAAAAACGATTTACAGGTTGTTATTGAAGAGCTGAAAAAACAAAATTTAGGCACACCACTTGACAAAGGTTTGCATAAAAAGCGTGTTAAAAATTCGTTTAACAAATCCGAAAAAAGCACTGGTTTTAGGATGATTATTTAGCAAATTAAGCGTGATAAAAATATCCCAATGCCAGTTTATTCTAAAACTTAAAAAGACAATGTATCTAGCGTTGAATTAAAATCTATCTTAAACAGTCTTTAATCATGGGTGGAAAAAGAAAACTAAAGCCTAAAACCTATGAATTAGAAATCGAATCACTATCTCATGAAGGACGAGGTATTACGCATTTAGATGAAAAAGTGATTTTTGTGAGTGGCGCATTGCCAGGTGAAACTGTGATTGCAGATCGAACTTTTTCTCGGGCGAAATTTGAACAAGCTGATGTTAAAGAAGTACTAATCCCTGCAGCAAATCGTATTAAACCAAAATGTGCGGTGTTTGGTATTTGTGGCGGCTGTTCATTCCAGCACTTATCCAGCGAAGACCAAATCAAAGCCAAAGGTAAATGGCTTAAAGATGCGTTTTTACAACAAGCCAAGGTTGTGCCAAAGAGTTGGCTTGAGCCCTTGAAAGTTGAAAGTTGGGGCTATCGTCGTAAGGCACGTTTAGGCGTGCGTTTTGTGGCTAAAAAAGATAAAGTATTGGTGGGCTTTAGAGAAAAAAAATCAGGCTGGATTGCTAATATGGACAGGTGTGAAATATTACACCCTTCAATTGGTGAACATTTGTCAAAGTTAGGCGATGCAATAGAAAAACTTTCTATCAAATCTCAAGTGCCACAAATTGAAGTAGCTATTGCACAAAATAACACCGTGTTAATCCTGCGACACCTTGAGCCATTAACTGCAAAAGATGAGCAAATATTATTAGATTGTGGCCGTGATTTAGGGGTAACTTTTTATACGCAAAGTGGTGGTGAAGATACGATTAAACCACTTGGAAAAAGTACTGATTTAACCTACGCTCATCCTGAACATAATATTGAAATGGCATTTTTACCGAGTGACTTTACGCAGGTGAATTTTGAATTGAATCAAAAAATGGTGTCACTAGCACTGGATTTACTTGCACTGAATGCTGATGATGAGGTGCTTGATTTATTTTGTGGTTTGGGAAATTTCACTTTGCCAATTGCACGTTATGCAAAGCATGTGGTTGGTATCGAAGGTGACGCAGGACTTATTCAACGTGCTAAGGAAAATGCACAAAAAAATAACATTCAAAATGCTGATTTTTATAAGGCGGATTTATTTAAAGAGGTAGAGGGTTTTGAGTGGTTTAGAGGCAAAAAATACAATAAGGTACTGATTGACCCAGCACGTTCAGGTGCGATTGAAATAATAGAATTATTACCAAAACTTGGTGTTGAAAGACTGGTGTATGTATCGTGCAATCCAGCGACTTTGGCGCGCGATACCAAGCGCCTCACTGAATTAGGTTATGTTTTAACAAAAGCAGGTATTATAGACATGTTTCCTCATACTGCGCATGTTGAGAGTATTGGGGTGTTTTTGAAAAATAAAGGATAAGAGGATTTTAAACATTACTATGAGCAATCAAAAACCACACATTATTAAATTTTCAGGTGGAAGGTCATCAGGCATGATGTTGATGAAAATGCTGCATAATAATCAATTAAATCCTAAAAGAGGAGATGTTGTTATTTTCAACAACACCTCTGCCGAGCATCCGGCCACTTATGAATTTACCCGAAAAATGAAAAAATTGGCAGAGGAAAAATACAATATCCCATTTTTTTGGATTGAATATAAAACCTATGAAGATTCTAGTAACACTTATCAATGGTCAAGAAAACCCACTTACAGGTTGACAAATGACCAGCCTTACAGCGAACATAATAAAAATGGATACCGTTATCAAGGAGAAGTATTTGAAGAGATGATTTCACTTAATGGATTTTTACCAAGTGTTGTGGCTAGAGTTTGTACCCTAACTATGAAAATTTTTACTACCAATGCTTTTTTGAGTGATTGGTTTGCGGAAAAACAAAGCATAGAAAGACTAGGACATTATGGGAAAAGTCCAAGAATGACGGACAACGATGTTATTCAAATTCATCATAAAAACGGTGGCGAAGTACCAAAACATATTTTACTGTCTAAAAAAGCGTTTGTTAGAAGCTGTGCATTTATTAGGGAAAGACAGTCTTGGCAAGATTGGACAAAAGCAAGTATTGTTATTGATAACGACATCTTAAAGAAAAGTGTTTTGGGTAATAAAACACAATTATATGGCGATTTAGCAGTGGATTATGTATCGGTTTTGGGTATTAGAAGCGATGAACAAAGACGAATAACAAAAATTGAAAATAGAATTAATGAGGCCCAAGGGAATCAAGGCAAGTCATTATTTAACCAGCCTCATGGTGAAAGTATTTTAGCACCACTTGTTGATGATAATATTACCCAAGAACAGGTGATAAAATTCTGGGAAAAACAAGAATTTAATTTAAGTCTGTCTAATACGGGTCTTTTTTCTAATTGTCTTTATTGTCCGCTTAAAAGTAAAGCAAAACTTCAGCAAATTGCCACTTTACAATTAGGGCAAAAAATTGGCAAAGACACACCAGAAAGCATAGATTGGTGGGTTGATATAGAAAAAAAATATAGCCGTGATTTGGTAGCAGAAGATAGAATAATAACCTCAGAAAAATCCCCTAGATATGTCGGCTTTTTTGGCCCCATTAAAAATTTCGTTTTTAAAGATATTAAAAAACGGGCTGAAAGTGGTGAAGTTATAAATGAGGAATTGTTAGAATTAGAAAGTGCAATTCCTTGTAATTGTGGTGACTGAAAGGAGAGTAAAAAATGTCAGAATTGTATTTTAGTTATGGGAGGGGAGAAAGTTTTACTTCTATTAGATTAGCAGACCAGAAAAACGGATATGCCAATCCTATTAGGGAGTTAATGCAAAACAGTTTAACCGCCTCTAGAGAGGCTAAAAATAAAAAATGTGAAATAAATATTTATATTGAAACAATTAAAAAATCTGATATTCCAAATATTCGGGACTATGAAGATGCGTTGGATAAATCGGTTAAGTTTTTAAAATCAATAGGAGGATATACAGAGGGAAATCAGTCTATAGTTTCAAATATAAAAAATTATTTGAAGCAAGATAGCATAGGTGTTCTTATGTTTGTTGATAACGGCACTGGTATGAATAAGAAGAAATTAGAAAATTTATTGGATGAGATAAGTTCTCATGCTGATGATTCTGCTGGTGGATCTTATGGTGTTGGGCATATTTCTAGTTATTTTTTATCTTCTATTCGCTATGTATTATATGCCACTAAATTTGAAGAAAATAATGAGATAAAGAGTTTATTCACAGGCTCCACCATTCTAGCGGGTCATAGAAGTGATGGGAAGTCACGGGGCAACAAAGGAAGAATTATAGAGAATAAGCCAGTAACTCCAGAAGACCCAGATTTTAATTATCCAGAAAAATTTCCCAATTTTATCCAAGAAAAAATGGACGGTATCAATACAGGATCAATGGTTGTAGTTTTAGGATTGAATGAAAAATGGAACGATGATGCAGAATATGCAATAGCTAGTAATTTTTTTCACGCTATATCTCACGACAGCCTAAGTATCACTGTTCACCAAAACAATAAGATAACTTCTTTTTTTAACGATGAAAAAGTCAAACAATTGTTATATTCTAGATGTGAAAATCAACGAGCAAAAGAAGATGCAATTTTATCAGGACAGGACACTTACTGGGCGTATCAAGCAGTAATGGAGTCTCAAAAAATAGCACAATTAAGCAATCAAGATAAAGTTTATTTGTATCCAAAAGAAACAAAAGCAAACTCTTGTCTCTGTTTAATTAGAAATGGCATGTTAATTGCTCGTCATGATAATATGCTATCGATAGATATAAACAACCTGAAAAAAAATGATGATTTTGAACCTTTTGTGGTCGTTATTGAAGTAGACAAAGATGATGCTAAGCAATTATTTAGACTTGTTAGGAATGCGGAAAATCCATATCATAATAAACTAAAGTCCAAAAAAGAAACTAACAAAAAAGATAAAAAAGAGATTAAAAAACTATTTAAGGAATTAAGTGAAAGAATCAAAGAATGTTTAGTAAAGAAAGATAGAGATGGGTTTGATTTGGCTATGCCTTTATTGGAATTCCCTAGTCAGGCAGAAGCACAAGGTTCGAATACTTTTAGACCAAGAAGCCAAACACTTAAGGCGAACCCTAGCCAATCAAAACCAAAATCACCCAAACGAAACCCAGACCCAGACCTAGAAAAAATTTGCTCAAGATGTCATCAGGTTCCTTGTATTTGTCCGAAATCACCACCCAGACCAAAACCAATAGTCATTAGTCGGATTTTGGAGTCAAAAAATGCAGTTAGGTTTAAGGATAATGGTAGCACTTTAGATGTAATAATGCGCATTGAGCCACAAGCTATGGATACAAAAGATGAAGTATATTTTTCGATGAGTTTAGCCGTGGACACTGATAATGATTCTGTTGATTCAGCACTTGATTTAATAAATTTATCTATCAATAGCGTAGATATTCCTATACCTGATTTTGTTGATATTAAAGTAGGTGAAGAGATAAAGCAAGAGCCTGCTGATAAAAGTCGAATAAAATTAGGAAAACTAGAAGAAGGACAGCTTTACACCATTAGAGCAACTATTGAAAAACCAGACAAGGTTAAAAATCTTGGGGTGGCTTTAAAGCCATTTTTAGGGCTAAAGCAAAGAAAAGGAGGTATATAATGAGCGATGAATTAATATTAAGTTTTCCAGTTTTGAAAAAAGATAGTGGCGATTTTTTAGATTCTATTATTTACATAACCAAAGCGATTAATGATAGAAAGTTAACTATTACTCACACTTTAAAAGGTCAGTCTTTTATTGCTGAGTTGATAAAAGATAAAAAAGCAAAATTTGCAGTTGCTTTATATTACAAAGATAATGCTGAGAGACAAAACTTTGTTTGTGACAAATGGGATTACGATGAAAATACAGAAGAAATAAGTACCGAACAAAATATAGATATTGATTTTAGTTACGCGCCAGAAATAACCCCTTATATTGTGGTTATGAATGATAATAAAATTGTCGTTAATGATAAATCAGGTTTAACAGATTTTTGGCAAGGTGAAGAGTTTAGCATTCCTTCTTTTTCAAGAATAGCTCACCATTCAAAACTAAAATTTACTAGCGGCAATGTTTCTTCATTGCTAAATGTTCAGTGTGAAACAGAGTATAAAAGTGGGTCAATTAAGACTAATGTTAATGAAATGGCAGGAGAGGGTGAACAGCCTATTAAAATTTATTGTGCCCAAGATGTTTATGATGAGTTAAAAAAAGGTGTGTCAGATAATCCGACAGATGTAAGAGCAGCAATGAGGACAGCTATTGTTACACAAGTTTTATGTCATGTTTATGCCCATATGGACAACTCAAAAGAAACTGATATACATAGTGGATTATTACAACATTTAGAAGAGGTCAAAGAGAAGACAAAAGAAGACTGGGAAGGTGATGAGTTTAACGCTAGTTTTGCTGCTACACAAATGGATGACCAACATCAACACTGTCAATCTGCCGATGAGTTTAACGCTAGTTTTGCTGCTACACAAATGATACCTTATGCAATTGAAGCACTAAACAAGGAGAATAGATAATGACCAAATATAGAGAAATTGACGATAGTGTATATCTCAGTTTTGGAAAAAAATTATTAAAAAACAAAGGATCTGAAGAGCAAATAGAATTTCTACAGGTTTGTAGAAGAGGCAAGGATGATTTTTTACAATATTTGAATGACAACCTTTTGAATGAAGAAGGTGTGATAGCTGGTAGTGAAAACATATTTTTTGACCACAAATTTACCGAAGTAGAATTTGGATTCCCGCCAAAAGATACCCAACAAATAATTTGGAAAACCTTTAAAGATATAACCAAACAAAATGCGAGCTCTTGTGGGTTTTGGAGCAATGTAATTATAAATATGATGAAATATGGTTGTATTAAACCTGATTATTTAGCATCTAATTTAAAAAATGATGTTAATGAAACAGGTATATATATGCTTGACAGCGCTATAAATTCTGATGACAGTGAAAAAATAGATGAATGTATTCGCAGAATTTTGCGTTCTATGGGTAGTTCAGCTCCAAGAGGTTCAAGAATTATTTTTAGTGATTTTTCTTTAGGAAAAGCGTATTGGCGCTGGAAATGGGCTGACAGCATATCAAGTAAAATTGATTTAAGTTTTCAAGATATTTTAAATACACTTGACGAAAAAGGATATACGGAATTTGCTGCAAAAATGCATTCACATAAAAGTTACATTAGTCAAACTAATACTTTAGGTGGATTGTTATTGTTTTTAAATACAAACCCTTCAATACTGGTAAAGAATATAAAAAAAATTATTGATAGACTTGGATATTTAAGTGCTTGGAAAGCTATAGAAGTCCAATCATCAGAGCTAAATTTGAAAGAAATTCAAAAGATTTCAGAGAATTTATAAAAAAATAGCAATATAGAAATAATAGTTTATCGCTAATGTTTAAAATCAATTATAAAATCTTACAACGATACTACTCACCACAAAAAATAGTTGCCTTATGGGCTATTGATTTTATTTTTATCGCAAAGCATTTTCACCCAAAAATCAATTATTTAATATATAATAAACTATATTACTAACGACATAATCAATCATGGAAATCATTACCAATAGCGAATTGCAAAAACATATTGGTAAGGTGGCAAAAGCCAGTGAAAATCAAAGTTTTATGGTAACAACTAGAAGCAGGCCAAAAATGATATTAGTGCCGTACTTTTTAGACGGTATGGATATTATTGATGATTATATGGAGGAGTATTTTCTTGCTAAGAATGCCAAAAAATTACAAGATGAAGCTCAGCAATCTCTAGCAAGTGGTTTATCGGATTTATTGGTTTGAATGGTTGTTTTTACCAAATATGCAAAAAAACAATTTGATAAATTAGAGTTAAGAATACAAAAACAGATTTTAGCTAAATTACAAGTCCTGAGACAAAATCATCTTTTATTGCAACAAAATCTAAAATTAGTGTCAAATTTAACGCCAATCAGCCATCGTGTTCGTATTGGTAGTTATCGCTTATTACTCAGTTTTGATGAGCAACAACAGATTTATATTATTGTTAAAGTTGCCCATAGAAAAGAGGCGTACCATTAATGTTTAAAGGTTCAAAAAATAGTGGCTTTACAGGGCTGTTAATTTTATTATTATCCCAAAGCATCTTTGCCCAAAAACCTGATTTATTTTTGCTTAAAACCTATGAGGATAAGCAAGATGTAGTGGGTTGGGTGATGAGTGAGAAATTGGATGGGGTGCGTGGGTTTTGGGATGGGCGACAGTTATTGACGCGTGGGGGTAAACAACTCAGTCCACCCGGTTGGTTTACTGCCAATTATCCACCATTTGCCATTGATGGCGAGTTGTGGACAAAACGCGGGGATTTTGAAAATATTACCTCGATTGTGCGTACTAAAAAGCCAGACGATAGATGGCGAGAGATTAGCCATCAAATTTTTGAAGTTCCAAATCAATCAGGCGGTTTGTTGGCACGCTTAGCGGTACTGGAAGCATATTTAAAAACCCGTCCAAACACCCCAATTAAAATCATCAAACAAATGCCGATTAACAGCCAAGTACAATTACAAAACGCCTTATTAAATAAGGTCAAACAAGGGGCAGAAGGCTTAGTAGTGCGTAATCCGAATACTCCTTATCAAACAGGGCGACTTAAATCAGCCTTAAAGGTTAAGCAATATTTAGATGCGGAATGTGTGGTGCGAGAAATTTTAACGGGCAAGGGTAAATATACAGGCAAAATGGGATCGTTATCGTGCCAAATGATAGATGGAAAGATGCTGAAAATTGGCTCAGGGTTTAGTGATAAACAAAGATCAAATCCACCTATAATCGGCAGTTTAATTACCTTTAAATATTATGGATTAACTAAAAAAGGTCGTCCAAAATATGCTACTTTTTTACACATTAAACAAAGTGATACCCAATGATACAAATTGATATTAAAACCCAAATTCTGCAACACTACCATGATGACAATTTGCTGGCTGAGTATTTGATTAGTACGGCAAAAAATGGCGTGGGAGAGGTTGAGGGCTCAGAATGCACGCCACTTGGACAATTCAAAATTGCTGAAAAAATAGGTGCTGATTTGCCGATAGGTTCAGTGTTGGTTGCACGAGTGCCAACTGGTGAGATATATTCTCAAGATTTGGCAAAACAACACCCTGCTAGAGACTGGATTTTGAGCCGTATTTTATGGTTAGAGGGTTGTGAGGATTTTAATCAAAACTCTAAAGCACGCTTGATTTATATTCACGGTACGCCTGACACTGAGCCGATGGGCGTGGCACAATCACACGGCTGTATTCGGATGTGTAATACCGATATAATGGTGCTATTTGAAGCGGTTTGTGTGGGCGATGATGTGATAATTAATGAATAAAATACTGCAGACTTACCTAGATAAGCGCATGCTGTTTATCTTTCTAAATGGTATTGCCAGTGGCTTTCCATGGGTAATTATTGGCTCAGCGATGACTTTATGGCTCAAGGACGCAGGGCTTACGCGTACTGCGATTGGTTTTTTTGGCTCGGTGTTTGCAGTGTATTCAGTGAATTGGCTATGGGCGCCACTGCTTGATAGTGTCAAAATCCCATTGTTAACCAAACGCTTTGGGCAACGTCGCTCGTGGTTGTTATTATTACAAAGTCTATTGTTGTTGTTAATTGTGTTGATTTCATTTACCAATCCAGAAAATAATTTAGTTTGGGTGAGTTTATTGGCGTTTTCTGTAGCAGTTATTTCTAGCACGCAAGATGTTGTGATTGACGCTTATCGGATTGACGTGATGGACATAGAGGAAAAAGACAAATTGCCCGCAACAGCAGCTATGGCGACTTCTGGTTGGTGGTTTGGCTATGGTTTATTGGGAGCAGTTGCCTTGTACTTATCCGATTTTGGCAATTCATGGGATAGTGTTTATCTAATTATGTCGGTTTGTGTGATTGGCTTTATGTTGAATACACTTTGGCTGTATGAACCGCGTAGCGATAGAGAAGCGATTCAAGCCAAAATACAGCAAGATTATGAAAAATTATTGGGCGGAAGTAATGCCTTACAACGCCTTGGTGCCTGGGCTTTAACCACGATTATTGAGCCGCTAAAAGATTTCTTTACGCGTTTTGGCAAAGCCGCTTTGGTGGTTTTGTTGTTTATTATGTTCTTTAAAGTCGGCGAGGCATTTTTAGGGCGGATGTCGTTGGTATTTTATAAAGAAATCGGCTTTACTACGGGTGAAATCGCCACTTATTCTAAACTGGTTGGTTCAACTTTAACGGTGATGTTTTCGATTATCGCCAGTATGATTACCGTGCATTATGGCTTGGTACGCGGTTTGATGATTAGTGGCGTAGCTATGGCAAGTACCAATTTAATATTTGCTTATCTGGCATATGTCGGTTCTGATACCAGCGTGTTTGCTGTGGCAATCTTGTTGGATAATTTTACCTCTGCGTTTTCAACGGTGGCGTTTGTGGCGTTTATTTCGCATTTAACCAATCGCGCTTACACCGCTACACAATACGCTTTAATGGCATCAGCGGGCAATTTTGGACGTACCCTATTCGCCAGTAGCAGCGGTTTATTAGTCGATGGCTTAGATGGGGATTGGATTATTTTTTTCATCATCACCGCGTTGATGGTAGTACCAAGTTTGTTAATGTTGTGGTGGATTAGCAAAAAATTTAAACAGATGTTCGCGTGATGGGCCCGATTATGATGGACGTGTCGGGCTTGACACTCACAAATATTGAAACGCAACAACTGGCCAAACCCTCAATTGGCGGGGTGATTTTGTTTAGCCGTAATTACCAAGATAAGCCGCAGCTGATTGAATTAATTACACAAATCAGAGCGATTAATATCGATTTGTTGATTTGTGTAGATCATGAAGGTGGGCGCGTGCAACGTTTTCGTGATGATTTTACGCATCTGCCACCAATGGCAAAATTGGGCGAGTGTTATGATAAAAATCCTGATTTAGCACTCAAGCAAGCCTTTGCTTGTGGTTGGATTTTAGCGGCAGAATTGCTAGAGGTTGGTGTGGATTTTTCCTTTGCACCTGTGTTAGATTTGGATTATGGCAACTCAAAGGTGATTGGCGATAGGGCGTTTCACGCCAGTCCAGAGATTGTTGTAAAACTTTCAGCTGCACTCATTGATGGCATACATGAGGCAGGCATGAAATGCGTTGGTAAACATTTTCCTGGACATGGATTTGTTGCGGCTGATTCGCATCTGGATTTGCCGATTGATAATCGCCCTATGAATGAGATTGAAAAAGATCTGTCTGTTTTTGCTGATTTAGGCAATCAGCTAGATGCAATTATGCCAGCGCATGTGGTGTACTCGAAAGTGGATGATAAGCCAGCTGGGTTTTCAAGTAAGTGGATTAAAGACATTTTGCAAGCACAATTAGGCTTTCAAGGTGTGGTGTGTAGCGATGATTTATCAATGCAAGGTGCACATGTTATTCATAATATCAAAGACAGGGTGTGCGTTTCTTTGGATAGCGGTTGTGATATGGCACTGATTTGCAACCATCCTGAGTTGGTGGCACAAGTGATTGATTTGAATTGGCAAGACAGTGAAAAGATACTTTTAATGCAAGGGATTAAGTCACGCAAGCTTGATAAAATGGTGCTGAGTCAACATTTACAAACCATTCAAACATTATTATGAGTACACAAAACAACACAGATTTTGAAATTCGGCTATTAAGTGCTATTAGAAAAACCCTAATTGCGGTGGCAAAAGACACCATGACTAAGCCAGGACTGCGTCATCCACTGACGCAAGACACTCAAAAAATGATTACTGATTGCCTAGATATTGTTACCTCAAGGCAAACGGCAATTGAACAGGAGGCGGGTAAACATACCAAAATGAAACCTATTTATACCGATGAGCAAACTGTGCAAAGTTTTTCTATTGATGATTTGAAAAAGACGCTTTAATTAAAGAACGCGCTAAACAAATTCCAAATTAGCATAAGCACTAATTAGCCATTTTGTACCTGCCTGCTTGAATTTTACTTGCACTCTAGCACTATCGCCATTGCCTTCAAAATTAAGCACTGTGCCAAAGCCAAATTTGGTATGTTTCACCGTAGCACCAATTGATAATTGAGCTTGTCCTGATGGCTCAATATCTTGATTGAAACTATCATCTTTTTGATAATTTTGCAATGTTGCCCCAAATTTTTGCTTGATGGAATGCATGTATTCGCTGGGGATTTCATCTAAAAATCGAGAAGGGTAAGCGTATAAAGATCGCCCGTGTAAAAAGCGTTTAGTGGCAAACGACAGGTTGAGTTTTTTCATGGCTCGAGTCATACCAACGTAGCAAAGTCTTCTTTCTTCATCTATTAAATGCGGCTCGTCTTTGCTTTGTCTGGAGGGGAATAAATCTTCTTCCATGCCGACTAAAAATACATAAGGAAATTCCAAGCCCTTGGCAGAGTGAATGGTCATCAATTCTACATTTTGGCTGGTTGGGGTATTGGCATCTGCACTTGAATCTAGTGAGGCTAAGGCGATAAAGCCCAATGTCTCACTTATTTCACTATCTGTTTCGTGATTGTATTGCTTAGCCGCGGCAATCAGCTCTTCAAGGTTAGCTTTTTTGCTACCTGCTTTGTCGGTTTTATCTGCTCCGTAATGTATAGCAAGTCCTGAGGCGTTAATTAAATGCGCGACTTTTTCACTAAGGTCTAGATTTTTTGTATCATCAGTTAATTGTTCAATGAGCTGAATAAACCCTGTCAGTGCGTTAGCAGCGCGCGTTGGTACTGTGGACACGATTGCACCAGTAGCTTGGAATAAACTGGTGTGATTATCAGCTGCAAACAGCCTAATTTTTTCGACCGTGGCATTGCCAATACCGCGTGTGGGAAAATTCACCACCCGTTCAAAAGCCACATTGTCAGCATTATTTTCTATCAATCGTAAATAACTCAGCGCGTCTTTGATTTCAGCGCGTTCAAAAAATCGTAATCCACCATAGATAATATAAGGAATATTGTATTTAATTAGTGCCTCCTCGAACGCCCTAGATTGTGCATTCGAGCGATATAAAATTGCACATTCGTTTGGACGCACTCCTTCATTAATATGTTTTTGAATGGTATTTACTACAAAATCCGCTTCATCAGTTTCGGTGCGTGCTTCATATACGTCAATAGATTCTCCATTGCCAGAATCAGTCCAAAGTGATTTACCTATGCGATTGGTATTATTGACAATGAGAGCATTTGAAGCAGCTAGAATATGCCCTGTTGAACGATAATTTTGCTCTAAACGTATGGTGTTAATTGGCGCAAAATCTGTTTCTAGTTTGCTAATGTTTTCAATTTTTGCGCCACGCCAGCCGTAAATAGATTGGTCATCATCACCCACACAAAATACGCGATTGTTTTGATTAAATAGCAATTTAATCCATTTGTATTGCACCGTGTTAGTGTCTTGAAATTCATCCACCAAAATATGTTGAAAGCGTTTTTGATAATGGGTTAATAGCTCAGGGTTACTTTTTAATAACTCGTAACTACGTACTAAAAGTTCAGCAAAATCAATCAAGTCATTTGTGTGGCAATAGGCTTCGTATAGCGTAAAGACTTTGAGGCTTTGTTTAACAAAATAGTTATACCCTGCATCAATATTGCCTGGACGAATCCCCTCGTCTTTTTGCTTATTGATAAACCACTGAACTTTGCGCACTGGGTATTTGGATTCATCAATTTGGTTTTCTTTCATGAGGCGTTTAATGATACGAAATTGGTCTTGCGCATCGAGAATTTGAAATTGAGCGTCTAAGTTTGCCTCAATTGCATGGATACGTAATAATTTGTGTGCCAAACTGTGAAAAGTACCGACCCACATACTTCTAATCGGTCGTCTAAGTAGTACGTTGAGGCGCTCTCGCATTTCAAAGGCTGCTTTATTGGTAAAAGTAACAGCTAGAATATGGTCGGTGTGACAATCTTTTTGGGTTACTAAATAAGCAATGCGATGGGTTAATACTCGGGTTTTTCCACTGCCAGCACCTGCAAGTATTAAGGCATTTTTAACATTGTCCAAAACTACCGCTTGAGCTTGTTTGTCGTTAAGTCCATTGATTATTTCAGACAAATCCATGATTTTTTTGTTATTTACCGAGTTGAAATGGTTATAATATTATTTTTCTCTTATATCAAGTATTTTTTAAAAAAATATTGCCTGATTAAAGAGTGTGGAATTATAAACATTATTATTGTAAAAAATTAGGGAGTATCAGTAATGACTTACTATGAAGGTGTTAAAAAAATGGAAGAAATGGGCGTAAATGACAATTATATTCAAGGTTGGGTTGCTGGTTTTTTAAATAATCCTGAGATTGAAGAGCAAAGAATGACTGATGAATGGGAATCGGGTTATAAAGATGGTAAAGAGCATACAGATGCAAATTTTGCTAATTTTTGCTAATTATTTTGGATTAAAATGATTTTTTTTTAAAAGCCTCGTTATACGAGGTTTTTTTATGTTGATATGAATAATGAGACCACTTACATTAGCTCAACACAAATGAAACCCACAAAACAATACCTCTTTCACCCAGAAGCTCGGCAAATAACTGGCTATTTTTCTCATTTTTGGCTAAAAAATACACTATTTTCTACATTCTCTAAATCGCGTTGGAGCTAATGTAAGTGGTCTTTGATTGGCAATACAATTCACGATACACACTCAAGGGGGCTACGCAGTGTAATGATTTTTTTCAAACAAGTTGTTTTAAAGATGATATGTTCGCCATCAAAATTCCACTAGAATTTGCCCAGTTAATCGATATAAACAATGCTAACGACCCTTTATTAAAACAAGTTTTACCAGTATCTAGCATTCATGTGCCAGATTTCTCAACAGAGCCACTGGCAGATGAGGCGCATTCGCCTGTTGCTGGGTTGATTCATAAATATCCAAATCGGGTGTTGCTAGTTGCCTCTCGTGTTTGCGCAATTCATTGCCAGTATTGTTTTCGTCAGAATTTTAATTATGCTCACAACGATGCTATTAATAATTGGCATGAGGTTAAGCGCTATATTCAAAATAATACACAAATCGATGAAGTGATTTTAAGTGGTGGCGACCCGCTTAGTTTGAGTGATGAAAAACTACAAAATTTAATGACTCAAATTGAGCTTATTCAACATATTAAAACCTTGCGCATTCATTCGCGTAGTCTTGTTGTTACGCCGAGTCGAATAACTGATGAATTTGTACAAATGCTAACTAATACCAAACTAAATTTGGTGTTAGTTGTGCATGTTAATCATGTTAATGAGCTGGGTGATGGTTTTGCAGCAGGGGTTAAGAAACTCAAAAGTATCATTTTATTAAATCAATCAGTTTTGTTAAAGGGTGTGAATGATTCATTTCAAGTACTAAGCGAGCTATCGCTGCGTTTGTTTGACTTAGGAATATTGCCTTACTATTTACACCTATTAGACAAGGTGGATGGCGCGCAGCATTTTTTAGTGAGCGATGAGCAAGCGAAAAAAATCCATCAAGCATTGAAGCAAAAGTTGAGTGGTTATTTAGTGCCCAAACTAGTACGCGATGAAAATGGCGAGTTTAAAACTTGGATAACTTGATGTATTTCTATAAGATTAATTTTTCCAAGGCAGTTATATCAAGTGCGCCCGTGTGATGGTGAATTAGCTCGCCGTTTGGGCTGTAAACATAAGTCGTTGGCATACCGATTATTTCGCCAAAGTTGTTAAATTGCGGACTATTTTTTTTATCAAATAGTATGATAGGATAATTGATTAAAAAAGTGTCGGAGAATTCAGCAATTTTTTCTTTGCTGGCATCTTCATAATCCATGCCTAATATCTCTACTTTTTGTGCATGTTTTTCGTAGAACTCTACAAAATCGGGAATTTCTTTTAAGCACGGCGGACACCAAGTTGCCCAAAAGTTAACAATTAAGTATTTTCCTTGGCTAGATTGGTTGGTGTGAACTTTGCCGCTTGTATCTGTCAGGGAAAACTCAGGGACTTTTATTGATGCCTCTGTTGATGCCTTTATTGGCGTTTTTTCGGTGCAAGCACTCAACGTGAAAACAGCATTAAGAATGAGTATAATAAGTATTTTTTTCATAAAATGTTAGTTACGACATGGTTGCTATTATTTATCACAATCCCAAATGCAGTAAATCAAGATTAACTTTGGATATTTTAAAGCAAAAAGGTGTCGATTTTAAAGTAATTAAATATCTTGAAACTCCACCAACTACAACAGAATTAACAGTATTACTGAATGAGTTAAAGATGACCCCACGTGCTTTAATGCGCACATTTGAAGCACCTTACAAGGAAAACAACTTGAATAATGAAGCACTCAGTGAACAGGATTTAATTCGGGCGATGGTTGATAATCCGATACTGATTGAGCGCCCTATTGTCAAAACTGACAAAGGTATTGTGATTGGACGACCGCCTGAGA
Source organism: Gammaproteobacteria bacterium (assembly GCA_965206195.1). Classification (GTDB taxonomy): domain Bacteria; phylum Pseudomonadota; class Gammaproteobacteria; order PS1; family Pseudothioglobaceae; genus JAAOIF01. The sequence goes on along the minus strand of CBDBIZ010000011.1, from coordinate 366,224 downwards.
ATGTGTTGACTATTATTTAAAGACCTTTGTACTTGTGCTCTGTGGGTATAAAGATTTTAGTCTATTAGCAGTGTTGAGAGATAGCCCTCACGTGCCTCAATATTAGCATAATAGACATCATCTAAACCCTTAACTACCGAGGTTTTAACCGCTTCAACGGACAAAATTGCCTCACTCCAAGCACTCAGATTTTTAAATTCTGCAAGCGAAAGGGCGTTGTTAGTAAATTCGTTAATCCAGCCAAGACGCATAAAAATTGGTGCAAACGCTGCCTCAATTATTGCAAAATCATCACCGTTAAAAAATTGGCTATTATCTTTAACAGATTCAACTTTTCTGAATTTTTCAAATAAAGCATTTTTGGCTGTGGTATAGCTTGCCTTATCACCAATTACGATATTAAATAAGTCATCAAACATTGAAGATGAAAATGCTATCCACGCACGATTTTTGGCCTTTTGTATTGCGTCAGCAGGATGTAGACTAGTTGGGCTAATGTCGTTTACAAACTCGCTAATGACGTTTGATTCGAAGATAATTTCATTATCAGCTTTGAGTAGTGGCACCTGTCCAGTTGGTGAGATTTCTTTAAACCAATCGGGCGGGTCCATTAGATTGATATAGGTTATTTTAAAATCAATCTTTTGGCTATTAAGTAAAATAATTGTACGTTGTACAAACGGGCAAAGTTTAAAACTGATTAATTCTAGTTGCATTTTAGTTTCCTGCTATTTTCGGTGATAAGGGTGGTTACTTAGTAATGAGTGGGCACGATAAATTTGCTCCACGGCTAATAGTCGCGCCATAGAATGTGGCAAGGTCAAATTAGACAAACCCCAAAGTTCATCTGCTTGTTGTTTGCACAACTCATCCAAACCATCCGAACCACCAACTAGTAGGGCGACATTATCGCCATTTTGTTGCCAATTTTCCATTGCTTTTTTGATACTTTGTGTGGTATGTTGCCTGCCTTTTTCATCAAGTGCAATGATTAGATTTGAGCCTTGAGCAGATTTTGTTAATAGCGCGCCTTCAAGTTGTTTAATTTGTTCAATATTTTTGCCTTTGCGTTTTTGTGCTTCAAATGTGATTAGCTCAAAATTTAGCGTTTTAGGCAGTTGTTTTTGATAATGGATGATGCCAGTTTGTACCCAATCAGGCATTTTTTTACCAATAGCAATTAATTTAATTCTCATTTTGAGTGCCAGCCCAGAGTTTTTCTAGCTGGTAGAATTCACGTGTTTTCTTGATCATAATGTGCACCACCACCTCGGCTAAATCAACCAATATCCAATGTCCAGTTTTAGCACCTTCAATACCGACTACTTTCATACCTAGGCGTTTTGCTTCGATTTTGATATTATTTGCTAGCCCGCGCACATGCTGGGCACTGTGCCCTGTGGTAATAACAATAGCCTCAATATCAGCACTTTGTTGTAACACTTCTAGGGTAATAATATCTTCTCCTTTAAGGTCTTCAATGGTGTTGGTAACGACTTTTAGTTGCTGTGCTAAATTCATAATTGTTGCAAATAGCTAATAATATTTTTTGGCAGTAAGCCACTCAGATTTGGTGTTATTTTACTCTTTAAAGCTGCGCTTAAAATATCACGAATTTGCGTAGATGATGTGTCAACTAATGGCGTTTTGGCAAAATATATATCGGTGCTTTGTATTGTTTTTTTTGTGTCAACAGGGCGTGGTAAAACAACTAATTGTGCGTAGTTGCCAAATTGTTGATAGTCTTTCCAAGTTTCAAGGGTGTTAAAATTATCAGTCCCCATAATCAAAAAAACTTTCTTGCTTGGATAATCCATTTTAATTTGTTTGAGCGTGTCAATTGTATAAGAAGCACTTTGCCTATCAAGTTCACGAGTATCAATGCGTAACTCATCAAACTCTTTGAGTGCTAAATTAAGCATATCAAGGCGCTGTTGATTGGAAAAAAAAAGTTGGCGTTTATGCACTGGTGCTTTACAAGGCATGAGGAAAATTTTCTCTAGGCTTAACTCTTGCTTGATAGCGTGTGCAGTTTCTAGGTGGCCATAATGCACTGGGTCAAACGAGCCGCCAAAAAATCCAATCATGATAACATTAAATCAATTTCATGTTTGCTGATTGCATTGGTTGGATAGGTATAAATACCACGACTCATGCCCTCAACATAACGCACGAAATCCACTTCATTATCAATCAATAAATACGCATTACCACGTTTTTGCTCACCCATTGTAGTACTTGTTGTTGAGCCGTAATCATGCCCACAACATAAAATAATATCATCAGCTATGGTTTTTAACTTTTGCATAGAGTGAAACAAAGTTTTGATATTTCCGCCTGGCAATGAGCAATGCCCTGCACCGTACACAAACAAAGTATCTCCTGCAATTAAATGACGTTCTAATAGGTAAGACACACCACCTGCACTATGCCCTGGCGTATTAATAATTTTCGCTTGCGTGTTGCCGATAAAAATCTTGTCATGATCTTCAACCATAACGTCAGGCAATGTATCAATTTGCAGATAAGGCAGTTCATTTACCCCAACGGTTATTTTAGCGCCAGTTTTTTCAACGATTTCATCAACTGCATTAGTATGGTCAAAATGCCAATGAGTTAGCCAAATATCAGTGAGTGTATAACCTTTGTCAGTAATTCTTTGGATAAATAAATCCGCGTCCCATGCTGGGTCAATGATGGCGCAAGTTTTGGAGACGTGGTCAAAGATAAAATGAATCGAATTTTCTAGTGCGCCGATGTGATAGAGAATTTCTAAGGTATAGGTTTTTTCTTCAAATGTTTGAATTTTCATTTTGATTATTTTACCAAACTGACCTTGACTAATTTACCTTAGAGGCTATAATTTGCATTTTTTACTTGCTTCGATATATTTGGGGCTATAGCTCAGCTGGGAGAGCACTACACTGGCAGTGTAGAGGTCAGCGGTTCGATCCCGCTTAGCTCCACCATTGTTTAATATAGAGCAAAAAAAGTTATGTCGCCTTCGTCTATCGGTTAGGACCCCAGGTTTTCATCCTGGTAAGAGGAGTTCGATTCTCCTAGGCGATGCCAGATTCTAAAATTCCTTTATCAATTTTGATTATCAAACAAGCGACTGCGTTTTTCATTAAAATACTTTTTGTCCCGTTCGTCTAGCTGGCCCAGGACTCCAGGATTTCATTCTGGCAACGGGTGGTTCAAATCCCCCACGGGACGCCAAATTACAAATTTAAGACGTATGAATCAATTTAATATTATTATTCCAAAACGTTTAAGTGGCAAGCGTATTGATAGTGCTTTGGCGATCATGCTGCCAAATTATTCACGCTCTAAAATAACCACTTGGGTGCGCTCTGGTGCTGCGTTGATTGACGGTAGGGCTTTTAAGCCTAAAGATAGAGCACTGGGTGGTGAAATTGTAGTGCTTAGCATTCGGGCAAAAAAAACCAATGATTGGCAGGGCGAGGATATTGCACTAGATATTGTATTTGAAGATGATGATATTATAGTAATTAACAAACCTGCTGGCTTGGTTACCCACCCAGGTAGCGGTAATTGGACAGGTACTTTGGCAAATGCACTGCTATATTACGATGCATCTTTAGCCAATCTTGATAGAGTAGGTATGGTGCATCGTTTGGACAAAAATACTTCAGGTTTGATGGTGGTAGCACGCAGTGAGCTGGCACAAAAAAATCTGGTTGAGCAGTTGCAAACCCACACAGTCTTACGTGAATACTCAGCTATTGTATATGGTCATATGATTTCTGGTGGTGCAATTAATATACCAATCGGTCGCGATCCACAAGATAGAATCAAACAAGCTGTGGTGGACACTGGCAAAAACGCTATTACCCATTACCGCGTGATTCAGCGTTTTGCACATCATACTCATGTAAAAGCGATTTTAGAAACAGGGCGCACTCATCAAATCCGTGTACATCTATCTTATATTGGTCATCCACTGATTGGCGATACCATGTATGGCGGCAAAATTCGTTTTCCCAAAAAAGCAGACGATAACCTCAAAGATGCGTTGAAAAATTTTTCTCGCCAAGCATTGCACGCTAAAAAACTTTCATTAACACATCCAATTTCAGGTAAGATGATGTCGTGGAAAGTTGCATTGACAAAAGATTTACAAGATTTACTGGCTGTTTTAAATGAATTTGACCACGTCTAATTTTCCAAAAAACGTCAGGTTGATTTCAACTCAGCGCCATCTTAGCGGCGGTGTTAGTCGGGGTAATTATGCCAACTTTAATTTAGCCAATTATGTTGGCGATAATCACTCAGCCGTTACCGATAATCGTGCTTTGTTAGTGCAACATTTTGGTTTGCCTAGTGCGCCAAAATGGCTAACGCAGACACATTCTAATATTTGCCTAAATGCTGAGTCGAGCGATTGTAATGGTGACGCAGTTATTGGCGATAAGGCTGGTGTGGTTTGTTGCGTTTTGACGGCTGATTGTTTACCAATTTTTGCGACCAATACAGGTGGCACCCAAGTCGGAGTAGCACATGCAGGTTGGCAAGGGATTGTGGCTGGGGTGGTTGAATCGTTTGTTGCTCAGTTTGATGCGCAAGATTTATTAGTGCACCTTGCTCCAGCTATTTCTCAGCAGGTATTTACGGTCGGGGCTGAAGTATATCAACAGCTTGTTGATAAAAATCCATTATTGTCTGCCACTTTTTTGCCACAAGGTGATAAATACCAGTTAGACATTTATCAAGTCGCTAGAATTATTTTAAATGGCTTGGGCGTTGAATCGATAACAGGTGGTAATGAATGCACTTATACCCAAGAAGATAAATATTTTTCTTATCGTCGAGATGGTGCTGAGTCAGGCAGAATGGCGCATCTTATTTGGATTGAGTGATTATTTGCTTAGCGGTTAATGCACAATAAATTTTTAAGAATAAATTTAACTAGGCGTCTTTGAACGTGCAATGCACTTATTTGGTTGATAATAAACTCGATTTAAAGATTTTTGACGAGCGAGGCGTCTATACAGTTTGCTTTACAGAGTCTATTTTTTTTCATTAGGAACAATAATTAAAACTATCATTCCAGAAATTATCATCATTATAGCAGTCAACCAAAAGACAACCACTAATGATTGTGTCCATTGTGCAATTAATCCCATTGCTAATGCACTAATAGCATAACCAAAATCACGCCAAAATCTATATATTCCTAATATACTGCCTCGTTGATGACTAGGGCTAAAATCAGCAACGGCAGCACCCAATATTGGATATACCATTGCCATACCAACCCCAGTTGTACCAGCCTCTACAAACCAAAGTACTACATTATTGGTATATGCAATACTTAACAAACTTATACCGCAAATAAACATACCGTTAACGATTAAAACCTTTCTACCAATTTTATCAGACAATGGTCCGGTTACTAATTGCAAAGCCCCCCACGATATTGCATAAATAGAAATAATAGCACTACCTTCTAATATACTTAGACCTTTAGATAGAAAATATACAGGTAAAAATATCCATACTAACGCATCTGCAAATTTTTCAATCAATCCCGCTTGATTTAAGGAAAATAAAGTTTTATTCTGCCATGACGCTAAAAAAAATGTCTTTTTAAAATTTAGCGTTTGTGTTGCTTGTTGGTGATGTGCACGTGCCCAAGTGATTGTTTCATTGATAAAAAATACAGCTATCAACAAGCCAGTTAAAATAGCGACACTGCCAAAAATAAATAACCCCTCTTTAACGCCAAATATTTCAACAAAGTATGCTGTAATTACACCAGCAACACCAACGGCAGCATACCCTGAAAATTCATTTAAACCATTAATTAGGCCTTTTTGATTTAATTTTGCCAAATCCAATTTACTGTTAATCGTCATAGACCAACACAACCCTTGATTAAGACCTAATAACACAGTTGCGGCTATTATCCAATTCCAGTTTGGTGCATATAAAATCATAAAGGGTATCGGTATGGCTATTAGCCAACCATAAATTAATATTTTTTTGCGTCCATAGGTATCACTTAATGTCCCTGCCAGTAAATTCACAATCGCTTTAACAATGCCAAAAACAACAACAAAAGCGGTTAATAATAAAAACTGTTGCTCTCCTAAACCAAATTCTGTATCAGCAAGACCAGGAATAACTGTGCGCATCATGCCAATTGTTAAACCAACCAAAAACACTTGGATTAATTGCAGTGTTATTTGCCATCTATTAATAGCAATACCATGAATTTTAGACATAAAATTGTTCTGTGATGTTAATAAAGAAATTGCATTATATCGTATCTATTATGTATAATTCAATTATTCAATTGAATATTATTCATTCTCATGTCATCATTATTCCAACAACAATTAAATAAGCAATTTTCACTGATTGCACAAAGTTTGGCCTCTTCTCAACGATTAGAAATTCTTTATTATTTATCCCAAGCACAAAGAAGTGTTGACGAGTTGAGTAAATTGACAAAATTAAGTGTTGCAAATACTTCTAGACATTTGCAAATATTAAAACAATACTCTTTGGTTACTGTAAACACTCAGGGGCAACAAAGGTTTTATAACATAAAAGGAAATGATATTATTAAACTGCTTGATGCCCTAAAAAATACAGCAAAAACTCATTTGGCAGAAGTTGAAAAATTAACGAATATCTATTTAAATAAGAAAGAGACCTTAGAGCAAGTTAGTGCCAGTGAATTATTAGAAAAAATTAATCATAATGAAGTCGTTATATTAGATGTTCGCCCAGAAAAAGAGTTTTTGTCTGGGCACTTGCCAAACGCCATCAATATACCACCTGATGAAATAGCAAAACACATTAAAACTTTAAGCAATAAGAAAATGATTGTTGCTTATTGTCGTGGCGATTATTGTTTATATTCGTATAAAGCTGTTAAATTATTACTAGAAAACGGCTTTAATGCCAAACAACTAGAAAATGGCTTTCCTGAATGGAAGGCCAAAGGGTATCCGTTTCATTAAAGGATATTTATTTATTTTTTACAGCAAGGAGAAAATATATGTTCTTATTACCAAGAGTGCCGAAAAGTGATATATCATCGCTATCTTATTTTTTTGGTTGTGGCAGTGAAGGAAAGGCAATTGCAGTTGATGTTTTTTTAGAGGATGTTGATTGGTTTATAGAACAAGCAACAAGCAAAGAGGTCGAGATTGAATATGTGGTTGACACCCATATTCATGCCGATCATATATCAGGTGGTTATAAATTAGCTAAAAGAACTGGTGGAAAATATTGTTTGCACCAATCATCAATGGTGGAATTTGAATTTACCCAGCTAAGTGATAATGATGTTTTAACAATTGGCAATGTTAGTGTTAAAGTATTACATACACCAGGGCATACCCTGGATAGTGTTTGTCTATTGGTTTCCGATAATAGGCGTAGTACAGAACCTTGGTTTATCTTGACAGGGCATACCTTATTTGTTGGTAGTGTCGGTAGACCAGATTTAAAGGGGCAAGAAGCTCAAATGGCTGAATATCTTTATAACTCTATTATCAAAAAAATCTTAACCCTACCAGAAAATATAGAAATTTATCCAGGTGCACAGGCAGGCAGTGTTTGTGGTGCTGGATTATCAGGCAAACCATCTTCTACAATTTATTTTGAGAAAAAATTCAATACCATTTTAAATAGCGGCAAAACAAATTTTATTGAAAATATATTATCTACATTACCAGAAAAGCCAATTAATACGAATGAGATTATTCGGCATAATATAGGAAAAGAAAAAATAACAGGTCTAGATAATTGAAGAATCGTAAAAATTATAACAAAGTGTTATTATGGTAATAAAAACAGGGTTTGTTGTTAGGCTTTTTTGGGGCTAAATTTTGGAGACATTATGCAATTTTCTCAGTTAGTAGAACAACAAAAGACATTCTTATCCAAGCAATTGGCAGGTGGTTTGGGTGAATTAGCACACCATTGTTTGACATCTTTAACCGATGTCAATGCTCTTAACCCTTTACTATTGGCGTATTTAGAACAATGCCCTTATGCCAATTTGGCCTATGTGGTAGATGCTCAAGGTAGGCAAATCAGTGCTAACATTGAGCGTGGCACTATTATTGATAAGTTTTATGGACAAAATTTATCTAATCGTCCGTTTTTTCAAGCTATTGATGCTGAGCATGCTTTTTATTTGTCCAGTACCTATATTTCTACTACCACACTTAAGCCTTGCATGAGCGCGGCACAAAGTATTGTTGATGATGGTATTATCAAGGGCTTGTTAGTGCTAGATTTTGATTTGGCACAATTGTCATTAGCTCAGCCTGAGTTAGCGCATGAGCATTGGCAACAAATCAAGGGTGACCCAGCCATTCGGCAAAATGTGTTTAATCAACAGCGTAAACAATCGGACATGGACATTGATATCCAAACAGTGCACAATATTGCCACGGAATTACTCAGTGAACTGGGGATATTTCACATCAAATTGCATTACGGCAGCTCAAGGGCAACTATTTGGACTTATGACAACCCTTATAATTACCATATCCATGTTCTAGAGGAGATTATTAGCCCTGATATTTGCTTACTATATGCCAAGCAAGCCTATCCAACAGAGGCAATAGTCAGTGTTGACAAAATAGGACAGATATTTAACCACTTTACGCAGTTGCGTTTTATGGATGAAAATTTGTATCTGAGAACAGGGAGTTTGAATATTATCAATGGCATGATAGGTTTAAGTTTTTCTTGTGATGGTAATCATTATTTAACGGTAGATGATTTTTTGACTAATATTAATAAATTTAAACAATAGCAGTATAAATACAATTGCGCCATGCCCAGCCAAGCAAACTGGTAGATATTATTGGCATAGCGTTGAGTGGATTAACCCAAAGATGGCTGAGTAGTCGAAAAGGCCTGCAAAGGGTGTTAAGTGCCTGTACCAGCAGAGCCAACAGAGCCAACAGAGCCTATTGTACTGAGGCAAGTAGTGGCACAGCCCCAAGACCCTGCAGAAGACATACTGCCTGCCGTGCCTATCGTATGAGGAACCCCAAGTTCTCCAGCTTTGCCTGCGGCTTGAGTGGATTGCAAATCACTAGCATTTAACAATGAACTATAAGCCGGCATCACAAAATAACTAATTGATTTAGTATCTGTTTTGACTAAAAATTTATAGTTTTCGTCTATTTCATAATCTATAGATTTGAAGGCTTTCTTTACATCCTGTTTCAACGCCTTACGAAAATCTCTATCGTATAATTTATCTAAATTAATCATTATTCTCTCCCTTGTTTAAAGTTAACCATTGCAAAAATTGGCACTGCCTGCTGAGCCAACAGAGCCACCAGTCCCAACAGTTGATATAGAAGTAGTAGCACAGCCAAATGTGCTTGCTGAACCAACACTGCTAACACTACCCGCACAATTACCTGCCACTTGCATATTATCTAAATCTTTAGCGGTGACCATACTTGATAAAACAACATAAGTTGTCGTCTTGGTATTAGTTACTACTTTAATTTCAACTTCTTTACCGGAGGTATAGCCTAACTCTTTTCCCCATTGTGCAATCGTTGCCTGCGGTTCAGCTCGTAACTTTGTTCGAAATGACTTGTCATACAATTTATTAGAAACGTCCATAATCTACTCTTATAGTGCAAAAGATTTCATTGTATACCATATCTATACCATATTCTTAGTAGTGTAAATTAGACTGTGTAAACATTAGCCTGAACACTTTTTTAATTTAGCTATTAATAAAGGAGTTATGAACCTACTCGGGGAATAAAAAAACACCAACATTATTTATTTATTTAATTGCCATATAATCCCACAAGCCATCTAATTTTAATATAATTGCCATATAATCCACCATATAATTCCCACAAGTCATTTAATTACAATATAATCTCTAATAACTTTTTAATATCAGCTCTAATAACTTTTTTTTAACTTTTAACAAGGCAACATCATGAACACTCAACCATCAACCCAATCACCAGTCCAATCACGCACGTCTGCTGCTAATAGTCAATATCGCGGGGGGGGGGGCGTTTTCTAGTGCGTTAACTCAGCTCACCCAATTATTATTACTGTGCACCATGGCCGTGGTTTTAACGGCGTGTGGCTCTTCAAACTCAGGCTCAAACCCTGGCGTTAGCGGTACTGGGGGTCTAATACTGGCACCCGTTGAGGGTGCCACTTGCGTGCTCGAGGGCGGGGGCACTCGCTCAGAGACTTTAACCACCAATGCACTTGGTCAATTTAGCTTCACCGGTCTTAATATTACCCAAGGCCTAGTCACCTTAACTTGTACAGATGGTACTTATGCTGATGAAGCAACGGGTCTTAATACCACTAACACCATAACAATACGCGCAGCCACTGATTATACTGGCGGCTCATTGAACTTATTTGCAACCCCATTAACCGAGATTGCTTATCAACAAGCCCAACTAGCAGGTACACTCACGGCCCTGAGTGTTACCACTGCCAATACGGCAGTGGCTGATAGATTTGGCTTGGATGCAATCAGCATTACCAACACCATGCCGACTGATTTAAATACCAACCTTGCAGATGATTCCCCTGCAGGACAATACGCGGTAGTCATTGCAGCCATCTCACAGCTCAGCTACAATAATAATGGTGATATTGCAGCTACTATTGAACGCTTGGTTAATGATACTGGCAATCTAGATGAGAATAACGACATATCTTCGGCAATCGACCAATTAATGACAGGTAATAGCACAGCCGCTGTCAACTTGCGTCGCTCTCAGGCTGCAGTCAATCTAATTGCTGCCAATGATAACTTAGCTAGTAACACTGCCACAATTGCTGTTGTCTCTGTCACCATTAGCAATCCAGGCACCTCAACCACTGTGGTACGCGGCGACACGGTACAACTCACCAAAACCATCAGCCCACTTAATGCAACCACCTCAATGGTTACTTGGGAGAGTGACAATGATGCAGTAGCAAGCGTTGATGCTAATGGTTTAGTAACAGCCAGTAGTGATAATACTGGCAGTGCGCTCATTACTGTGACCTCAGTTGCTAATAGGAATGCTAGTGCCATGCATACCATCAGTGTCAGTGCGACACAAGTTCCAGTAACAGGTATCGACATCAGTCCTGCCATGAGTAGCACTGAATTTGGCACCATTACCGACTTAACCACAACCATCACTCCAGCCACTGCCACCAACCAAGCAACTACTTGGTCAAGTAATAACCCTCTAGTGGCAAACGTGGATGTCAATGGCCGTGTTAGAGGCACGGGGGTGGGTAGTGCAATAATCACTGTAACAGCAGGTAATGTGACTGCTACCTCTAGTATTACTGTAACACCAGCCAGCCAAGACCAAGCCAGCTTCACTTTTCCAACCACTACCAACACCGCGTTTGTGCGTGGCGGCACAATTACCCAAGCGCTAACAGCAAACCCAGCTGTTAGCTTGAGCTACACTTCAACAGGCAGCGCCGGGGTGATTGACCCCAACACCGGTGTGGTCACCATTAATAACGTAGGCACCATTAACATCACTGCTACTTCAGTGCTAGCAAATCATTCCCCTCTAACCATCAGTTATGACTTAACAGTGAACCCATTACCAGCAGTAACAAATTTTAGCCTTGCATTTACCCCAATTAAGGGTTTTAGCTTTACTTGGGACAATGATCCAAATGCCGATCATTATGAACTACTTGAAAACCCAGATGGTAGTAGTGGCTTTAGCCAAGTAGGTGCTGATATTGCTGCAGGAAGTAACAACCACACCTTAATTGTGCCACTTTACCAAAGAGTCAGTGCCCGCTATAGGCTTGCCAGTTGCCCAACTCCCGCAAGTCATGCTAGCAATCAGCAGTGTAGTGAAACCACTGATTTGAGCGTCACCGACACTCTGGTGGACAGTATTGGTTATATTAAAGCCAGCAACACAGACGCAGGTGATCAATTTGGCAGAGCTGTTAGCCTCAGTGCCAATGGCACCACTTTAGCTGTGGGTGCTGCAAATGAGGATAGTGCTGCTGGTGCAGTGTATGTCTTTACTCGTAATACCAGCACCAGTAGTGTTTGGACACAACAGGCGTATATTAAAGCCAGCAACACGGACGCATTTGATCAATTTGGCACTACTGTTAGCCTAGATGAGGATGGAAACACCTTGGCAGTGGGTGCTGCAGATGAGGATAGCAATGCTAGCGTGGTTGATGGCAACCAGACTAACAACAGTGCTTTTAATGCTGGTGCGGCGTATGTATTTACTCGTGATAGCAATAATAATTGGACACAAACGGCATATGTTAAAGCCAGTAATACGAGCTCACTTGATCAATTTGGCACTGCTGTTAGCCTCAGTGCCAATGGCACCACCCTAGCAGTGGGTGCTTCAAGTGAGGATAGCAATGCTACCGGGGTTGGTGGCAACCAGACTAATGACGATGCTCTTAATGCTGGTGCAGTGTATGTATTTACGCTTGATAGTGGCAGTTGGACACAAACGGCATATATTAAAGCCAGTAACACAGACGCAGGTGATCAATTTGGCAGCGCTATTAGCCTCAGTGCTGATGGAGACATCTTAGCTGTGGGTGCTTTAGATGAGGATAGCAGTGCTAGTAGCATTAATACTGGTGAGAATGATAACGCTGCTTCTTTTGCTGGTGCGGCGTATATATTTACTCGTGATAGCAATAATAATTGGACACAAACGGCGTATGTTAAAGCCAGCAACACAGACGGAAATGATCAATTTGGCAGAGCTGTTAGCCTAAGTGCCAATGGCAACACCCTAGCTGTGGGTGCTTTAGGCGAGGATAGTAGTGCTATGGGCATTGATGGTGATCAGACTAATGACGCTGTTAGTGGTGCTGGTGCAGTGTATGTATTTACTCGTGATAGCAATAATAATTGGACACAAGCGGCATATATTAAAGCCAGCAACACAGGCGCATTTGATCAATTTGGCAGAGCTGTTAGCCTCAGTGATGATGGTAACACCTTAGCTGTGGGTGCTTCAAGTGAAAATAGCAATGCTACCGGGGTTGGTGGCAACCAGACTAATGACGATGCTCTTGATGCTGGTGCAGTGTATGTATTTACGCTTGATAGTGGCACTTGGAGACAACAGGCGTATGTCAAAGCCAGTAACACAGACGCAGATGATCAATTTGGCACTGCTATTAGTCTAAGCGCTGATGGTGACACTTTAGCAGTCGGTACTTCAGCTGAGGATAGCAATGCTATCGGGGTTGATGGTGACCAGACTAACAATGAGGCTGGTGCTGCTGGTGCAGTTTACTTGTATTAAAAAGATAAGGGGACACAAACATTAATTATTCTATAAAACACAGCACTACCAAAGCACACTGCTACCTCAAGCACGAGTTTGGGCGAGTAGTAGTTGATTTTATCGGTTGGTGGTTGTATTTGTATAGTTAATCCAATTGAATAATCATTGTATTGGGTCATAACAACTTAAGCGGCTCTTTTTTGAATATTTCAAGCAAAATCCTGTAAAGATTTGCTGATTTTGGTTGTTGATAATTTGCTGATTTTGGTTGTTGATAAATGGATGTTTTTTGGTTTGGGATAGGTTTTTTTAAGGGTTGACTAAATATTAAACAGCTGTAAAAGATAAGGGGACACAAACATTAATTATTCTATAAAACACAGCACTACCAAAGCACACTGCTACCTCAAGCACGAGTTTGGGCGAGTAGTAGTTGATTTTATCGGTTGGTGATTGTATTTGTATAGTTAACCTAATTGAGTAATCATTGTATTAAGATTGAGTTGAGCTAGGCACAACAGGTGTTGGCGATTTAACATCTGAATTTTGCGCTAAGTGACGCATAAGGTGATCCATTAGTGTGATTGCTAACATTGCCTCAGCAATTGGTGTGGCGCGAATGCCGACACACGGGTCGTGACGACCCTTGGTAATAACTTTAGTCGGATTGCCGTTTTTATCGATACTTTCAACGCCTAAACGCAAGCTAGAGGTAGGCTTAAGCGCAATAGATACCAATAAATCTTGCCCTGAGCTGATGCCGCCAAGTACACCGCCTGCATGATTAGAGGTAAAGCCATTAGGAGTGACGGGGTCGCGATGTTCACTGCCTTTTTGGTTGATACACCCAAATCCAGCACCAAATTCCACACCCTTAACGGCGTTGATGCTCATCATGGCGTGAGCCACATCAGCCTCAAGGCGATCAAAAACTGGCTCACCTAAGCCAACAGGCATATGGCTGGCAACGATGTTAATTCTTGCACCAATCGAATCGCCTGATTTTCGCAGGGCATCCATGTAGGTTTCCAGTTGTTCAATTTTGCTAACGTCAGGACAAAAGAAAGGGTTGTTGTGCACTTCATTCCAGTCTAGTGTTTCTGCCTTAATAGGTCCAAGTTGGGCAAGGTAGCCTTTGATTTTAACACCGAAGGTTTCTTTGAGATATTTTTTGGCAATGCCGCCAGCCGCCACACGCATCGCCGTTTCTCTGGCAGAACTTCTGCCACCACCGCGGTAATCCCTAAAGCCGTATTTTTGCTGGTAAGTATAATCTGCGTGTCCTGGGCGAAAGGTGTTTTTAATATCGTTATAATCTTTTGAACGTTGATTGGTGTTTTGAATAATCAATGCAATCGGTGTACCAGTGGTTTTACCTTCAAAAGTGCCTGATAAAATCTTCACCAAATCGGCTTCACGGCGCTGAGTAGTATGGCGCGAAGTGCCTGGTTTTCTCAGGTCTAAATCTCTTTGCAAATCTGCCTCGCACAGCGCTAATCCTGGTGGGCAGCCATCAACAATGCCAACCAGAGCCTCGCCGTGAGACTCACCTGCAGTGGTTACTGTAAATAATTTTCCAATTGTGTTACCGCTCATGAGGTTTGTTACGATTATCAATAATGACAAAGTGATGCAAGACAATACTTTTGTATCACTTAAAAAAAATCTTTATTATACCGTTTATTGGCTGAGCTTGTTATACAGCCAAGCGATGATAAAGCCACCAATAGCGGCATCTATAAACGCCCAAACCATGCCGATAATAATGCCTATAGCGCTCAAATCATAGCCCAGATAAACACTGGCAAAAAAATCAGATATATTGTGCAAATAATCCTGTGATAGCAGTGCTAGTAGTGATATTGATAATATCCCTAATGACCACACAATACCAAGAGTTAAAGCGAGTGCTTTTGCATTTAATTTTTGATTCATAACAAACTCCTTGATTACCAATTGTACATAAGTTTAAAGCATTTTTTTTGATTTTGGCGCCCTCGAGACGATTCGAACGTCTGACCTGCCGCTTAGGAGGCGGCCGCTCTATCCAACTGAGCTACGAGGGCTGTTTATTGGCAAGGATTATAAAGTGTGTTTGAAGTTGTGTAATATATAATGACATAATGCAAGACTATCAACAGATTATTAAGGCTGCTGACCAGGGCGATGCACAATCTCAGTATCAGTTGGGTTTGATGTATGAATTAGGCATAGGAACTGAAAAAGATTTGCATCAGGCATTTGTTTGGTATCAAAAATCTGCCAACCAAGCGCATGCAAAAGCTCAGTATAATTTGGGTATTTTTTACGCTTTAGCCAAGGGCGTTGGTAAAGATATTCAACAATCAAAATACTGGATACGACAAGCTAATAACAATGGCTATTCTGGCGGTAGCGTTTTTTAAAACAGAACATAAAAGCGATGATAGCAAAAGATATTAACACGCAAGATAGATTGATTTTTGCGCTAGACGTACCAGAATTCTCCCAAGCTACAGCCTTAGTTGAGCAGCTAGATGACAGTGTTTCATTTTACAAAATTGGCATGGAAATGCTTATGACTGGGCAATATTTTGAGTTAATGGACTGGTTGATTGAAAAAGATAAAAAAGTTTTTGTAGATTTAAAATTTTTTGACGTGCCAGAAACGGTGGGCAGAACTATTAGCCGACTCAGCCAAACTGGCGCAACTTTTGCCACTATTCACGGTAACCAAGCCTTAATGGAAAAAGCGGCTGAAAACAAAGGTAATTTAAAAATTTTTGCCGTAACTGCGCTTACCAGCCTTGATCGTGGCGATTTGGATGATTTGGGTTTTGCTTGTGATGTGCAAGATTTGGTGATTTCTCGTGCCAAGCGTGCCTTTGAAGCAGGCTGTGATGGCGTGATTTCATCAGGTTTAGAAGTGCCATTTTTGCGTGAATATATTGATAATAAACTCATTGCTGTTACCCCAGGTATTCGCCCTGTGGCAAATAATGATGATCAAAAACGCGTAGTGGATGTGGCGACTGCATTTAAATTTGGCTCAGACTATATTGTGGTTGGGCGTCCTATTAAAAATGCAAATAATCCTTATCAAGCTGCCAGTAATATTCAAAAAATTATTAAAAGTTGTTTCTAGTATAATTCCACTTTTTAGTCGCGTAGCTCAGTTGGTTAGAGCACTACCTTGACATGGTAGGGGTCGGTGATTCGAATTCACTCGCGACTACCACTACTTATGGTATAAGTTTCACCCATGAGATTATTATTTTTATTATTATTATTATTCAGTTATTTAGCATTAGCTGATGACGAACTATATACCCTAGGCAAAGATTATTATTATGGCAATAATGAACTAGCTCAAAACTATGATAAGGCATTTAGTGCATTTTCACATGCCACTAAGGTGGGCAACTTGGATGCTCAAACTGCTTTAGGAATTATGTATATAGAGGGGCGAGGTACTGCACAAAACGATGAACACGGCATTGCCTTATTAGAAAAATCTGCCAATCAGAATCATGCTAAAGCTCAATATTATTTGGGCAGTATGTATTATTTAGGCATTGGTGTTGAGGCTGATTTTTCGTTGGCATATCAGTGGATTAAAAAAGCAGCTAACAATGACCACGTTGATGCACAGTACAATTTAGCACTTATGTATGACCAAGGAGGCGGCACTGAGCAAGACAGTGTGTTAGCAGAAAAATGGTATGCAAAATCAGCCGACTCTGGTAATGATGAAGCACAGTATCATGTTGCTAAGAAACATTTAAATGAAAAAGATTATAAGCAAGCCTACACTTGGTTATTAAAGTCCGCCAAGCAAGGCAATTCGCTTGCGCAGTACCATCTAGCAAAGTTATTTGAGCAGGGAAAAGGCGTTGCTAAGGATGATATTAAGGCTTTTACTTGGGTCAAAAAATCAGTAGAAAATGGCAATCATGCAGGCGTTTATGTATTGGCTAATTTTTATGACCAAGGTGTTGGCGTAGCAACCAACTACAAAAAATCACATGAATTTTACCGCCTGGCTGTAGAACAGGGTAATTTAGATGCTTATTTGGATATTGCCCGGCATTATGAAAATGCCCAAGGTGTTGAGCGAAATTTAACTCGAGCTTATAATTTTACCATTGCCGCTGCAAGAGCAGGGCATACAGAGGCTCAACAAAGAGTAGTCGTTATGTATCAGCAAGGTCTTGGAGTGAAAAAATCGATTAAAAAAGCCAATTATTGGTTAAAAAAATTGATGAAAAAACCCATGCAAAAAACTAAAAAAAACTTAACAAAAACTACAAAATAGGTAGAAACCTACCTGTATTTTTTTGATACTCTTGGTAGTTATCAAACCTTTTAGTTAGATAGTTTTGTTCTTTTTCAGATTTGAAAAATAAAGTAATAACCATAATCAAATAAACCAACCATTGCGATATTTCTAAGTTAGTTAGTACAACTGCAAAGCCTTGCAAAATAAGACTGGTGTACATTGGATGGCGAATATAGCGATAAATTCCATGGCTGACCAGCAGATGGTTGTTTTTTAGCTCGGGGACAATATTCAGATTGCTCAGTTTCATATTGAACATCGCCAAGCAGCCAATTATCCACCCAACAATCAAAATCCCCCAAGTAAAATCGATTAATTTTGAAAAATCAGCATTAATAACTAGGTAAATAATACAACTAAATTGAATAATAACGTAAATCATCAGCGACCTTTATAGTTATAATAATACTTAATTATCTCATTATTTTTAGAATTTAAGATGCAAACTGAGTACGATATTGTTATTATTGGCAGCGGTCCTGCTGGACTAAGTTTTGCTTGTTCGATGATAGATACCAACATCAAAGTTTTGTTGGTGGAAAAATCAAATCTTGATACTATTTCCAAGCCTAAGCCAGACGGCAGGGAAATTGCGCTAACGCATTTATCTCTCAAGATTTTAAAAAAGCTCGGTGTTTGGGATTTGCTTGATCAAACGCAAATCTCGCTGCTCAAAGAAGCCAAGGTGTTTGACGGTGATTCACCCTCACTGCTGAATTTTAAAAGTGCAGACTCAGCGATTGAGGCACTTGGCTATTTGGTGCCTAATTATCAGGTTCGCAGTGCGCTTTATCAACGCGCTAGCAAGGCTAATAATATCACCTTGATGACTGATTCGATGGTTGAAGATGTGGAATCTAATCAAAATTATTCAACGATTTTATTGGCTACTGGTAATGCACTAACTGCAAAATTAGTGATTGCTGCTGATAGTCGCTTTTCTGATATTCGTCGCAAAATGGGCATTGCCTCATTGATGAGGGATTTTTCTAAGGTGATGATTGTAACCAAAATGACGCACCAAAAACCCCATAATAATATCGCCTTAGAGCGTTTTGATTATGGACAAACTTTAGCGTTATTACCAATGGCGGATAATACTTCCTCCATTGTACTTACACTAGCTACTAATGAAGCACCAAGCGTTTTGCAGATGTCTGAGACAGATTTTAATGCCAAAATGAGTGCTGATTTTAAAGGTGAGTTAGGGGCGATGAGCCAAGTTGGCGAGCGTCATTCTTATCCACTAGTTGGTGTGCATGCACAGACTTTTATTGCTAATCGTTTTGCTTTAATTGGTGATGCAGCAGTAGGTATGCACCCCGTAACCGCACATGGATTTAATTTGGGTTTAAGAGGGCAAAGTATTTTGGCAGATTTGGTCAAAGCAGCGCACACTAATGGGCAAGATATTGGTTCAGCGGTGCTACTAAAATCATTCGAGAAAAAGCACATTCATTTGACGCGTTTAATGTTTTTTGGCACGAATGGGGTTGTGGCTTTATTTACCAATGATGCACCAGTTATTAAGCAAGTGAGGCGCTTTGTACTCAAGTTTGCTGAGCATTTTCCACCGATTAAATATCTAATTACCCGACATTTGACCGAGTCAAGTAAGGCTGGAAAATCTGACAAACCCTGCAATCGTAAATTTCCACCGCTTGCACCGCTTAGAGCAATGTTTAAAAAAATGCCTTTTTGATGGCTGTTGATTTAGGTAGTTTGCGACGTGAATTTACCAGTACTGGGCTGTCTCGTGCTGAGCTAGATGACAATCCATTTGTGCAATTTAAAAGCTGGATGGCGCAAGCAAATAGTGCGGAATTAACCCTGCCAAATGCCATGAGTTTAGCGACTCATAATAGTGACGAAATTAGCATTAGGACTGTGTTATTAAAGTCATTTGATCAACAAGGATTTGTATTTTTTACTAATTATGCATCTAAAAAATCCAAACAAATTGAAACAAACCCTAAAGCGGCTTTGTTGTTTCCTTGGTTAGATTTAGAGCGCCAAGTTAAAATTTCAGGAAGAGTAGAAAAAATACCCACTTTAGAATCAATTAAGTATTTTGCCTCCAGACCTAAAGATTCACAACTCGGTGCTTGGGCGTCAGCGCAATCAAGCAAATTAAACTCTCGGCAAATGTTACTCAGTCAGTTTGAATCGATGAAAATCAAATTTGGCAAAGGCGAAGTGCCGCTGCCTGATTTTTGGGGTGGCTATCGTGTCGTACCTAACACCATTGAATTTTGGCAAGGCAGAGCCAATCGTTTGCATGATCGGTTTGTTTACAAAAAACAAAAAGATAACTGGATTATTGAGCGTTTGGCACCTTAACGTCAATAAGTGTTTTTTTATTAAAGCCAAAATCCTGAAAACCCGTACCATTGTGGGAATGCGATAAGACTTGCTAGGACACTAACTTGAATTACAATAAAAGGTATTACGCCTTTGTAAATATCAATTGTTTGGATGGATTTTGGTGCCACACCTTTGAGGTAAAACAAACTAAACCCAAACGGCGGGGTAAGAAAAGAGGCTTGTAAGTTCATTGCAATGAGAATTGCAAACCAGTTCATATCAATGCCGAGCGATAGGGCAATGGGGTATAAAATTGGTACGATAATTAGTGAAATTTCAACGAAATCAATAAAGAATCCAAGCACTAAAATAATCAGCATAGCGATTAAGATGAAACTCACTTCTTTGGCAGGTAAGCCCAAAATAAATTGTTCTACTAAAATATCACCACCACTATAAGTAAACACCAATGAAAATGCGCTAGCACCAATCAAAATGGCAAATATCATGGCACTAACCTTAATGGTTTCAATGCTAGCCATGCGCACCATTTGCCAGTTTAGCCTTTGATAGAATAATGCCAATATCAATGCGCCCACTGCACCAATCGAGCCAGATTCGGTTGGTGTGGCAATACCTGAGAAAATAGACCCTAACACAATAACAATTAACAAAACGGGCGGTACAATCGCTTGGGTCACAGCTAAATATTTTTGTGATTTTTTCACATTGTTATTGTTATTGTTATTGATAATGGCTGGAGCCATGTCTTTATCCCAATATGCAATAATCAATACATAAATAATATAGCCTGTTATTAATACCAATGAAGGCATCACTGCATCTTGAAACAAATCCCCTGCTGGCACGCCCAACACATCTGCCAAAATAATCAAAATGATAGAGGGTGGGATAATTTGCCCCAAAGTGCCTGAGGCACAAATTACGCCCGTTGATAAAGTCCTTTTGTAATTGTGCTTGAGCATTACTGGCAAGGAAATCACGCCCATGGCAATTACCGATGCACCGACCACACCAGTTGATGCAGCGAGTAGTGAGCCGACCAAAATGGTAGAAATTGCCAAACCACCGTGCATATTGCCAAACAGTTCGCCCATTGCTTCGAGTAGTTGTTCTGCAAGTTTGGTTTTTTGTAGGACAATACCCATAAAAATAAACAGTGGTACTGCCATTAAAATGGTGTTTTGCATCACACTCATAATTCGATATGGCATAAAGCCAAACAGTTCTACACCTTCCGTAAGTACACCAAATATGACCGCCACCCCTGCAAAAGTAAATGCCACAGGAAATCCAACCATAAGCACAGTCAAAGTGACCACGAACATGATAAGACCAATCATGATTTAAGCATTTTGTAATTTTTAGCGGCGAAAATAGCGCCAGAGGTGATAACCAGAATAAAGCTGATTGAAATCATGCTTTTAATAATAAAGCGATGGGTTAGTCCGCCAGGGTCGCCACTTTTTTCGCCTAATTCAAACGATTGGTAAGCAAAATCAAGCCCGTAATAAGCGATCAGCAATGAAATTGGCATAATCAAGGTGATAAAGCCAATAATGTTAATCTGTGCTTGTTTTTTAGCTGATAACTTGGCATAAAAAATATCCACTCGCACGTGTACATCATGTTGCAAAGTATAGGCAATGCCGAGCAAAAACATGGAAGAAAAAACGTGCCATTCCATTTCTTGCAAGGCAATTGATGAATCGTTAAACACATAACGCAGTACAACGTCAACAAAGACGTTGAAAATCGTTAATAACAATAGCGCAATGGTGATATTTTCTAAATATCGTGTGTATTTCTGCGTGTATTTTTTGCTTAACAATGTGTTTTATTGGGCTTGAGAATTTAAATAAGCCTGGTCTGAAATGGCTGTCCAAGCACGTGCTTTTTTCAAATACGTAGCTTGAGAGTTGATAATTTCTTTTGACAAAGGGCTTTTTGCGGCTAACTTTGCTAATAATTTGTCATTCGTCGCTTTAAGTGCATCAAATACTGGCTTAGGAAAGGTTTTGATTTTAATATCAGGATATGCTTTTTTCATGTTAGCCCAGTTTTTTGCACTTTCGTGTTCGGACTGTACATACATTTGATAAGCAGAAAGTTTCATTGCTGTGGTTAAAATCGCTTGTAAATCTTGTGGCAAGGTATTGTATTTGTTAAGATTAATTAAGAATTGCAACTCGGTGCTAGGTTCATGCCAACCTGTATAATAATAAGGGGCAATTTTGTGAAAACCCATCCGCAAATCCAGCGAAGGCCCAACCCATTCTAGTGCATCAATGGTGCCGCGATCAAGTGCAGTATAAAGCTCACCTGGTGGAATGTTAGTGGGTTTGACGCCAACCGCCGCCATAACTTCACCTGCAAAACCTGGAATGCGCATTTTTAAGCCTTGCAAATCGGCAACGGTGTTAATTTCTTTTTTAAACCAGCCACCCATTTGGTTGCCAGTGCTACCACCAATAATTGATTTCATGCCGTATTGTTTATAGACTTTGTCCATTAAGGCTTGCCCGCCACCGTGTTCAAACCAAGCGTGCTGTTCAGAGGTAGTCATACCAAAAGGCATAGAGGTGAAAAATAAAGTATTAATATCTCTACCTTTCCAATAATACGAACTAGAATGTCCTAAATCGTACCGACCTGCTTTCACCATATCAAAAATACCGAGTGGGGCTTTGTGTTTATTTTTAGAATCAATGCGGATTTTTAACCGACCATTTGACATCGTTTCCGCCAAGTGTTTAAAATTTTTAGTCGCATCGCCAAATATGGGAAAATTACTAGGCCAGGTTTCGGCTAATTTTAACGTGTAGATTGTTCGGTCTTGTTGGGTCGTTGTTTTAGGTTTGTCGTCTGTACAAGCATTTAGAAAAAATGCACTGAGTAGTAAGGGTAGTAGTTTGTTCATAATTATCCTTTGAGTTGTGCCAAAATTGCGCGGTCTTGATTATTATAATCTGCGAAGGTTTGAATCAGGTGGAAATCAGCGGCTAATAAATTCACAATTTTTGCTCGCTGAGTATGCCCATGTTCTAATAATAGGTAGCCTGATTGTTGCAGATGATTAGGGGCGTGGTTAATAATAATTTTGATGTCATCCAAGCCATCTGCTCCAGCACTTAGGGCACTGAGTGGCTCATGGCGAAGCGGGTCTAAATGAGGGTCATTTTCTTCAATATAGGGCGGATTACAGATAATTAAATCAAAAGTCTGATTGGGAACTGCTGCAAACCAATTGCCTTGAATAAAATTAATGTCAGTCGTGGCGTTAGTTTTAGCAACCTCAAGTGCTGAGTGAGAAAAGTCGGTGGCACTAACTTGCCAATGCGGGTTTTTATCAGCTAAAGTAATGGCAATAATACCACTGCCTGTACCTAAATCTAGTAAGTTGCAAGGCTTGTTTTGAAACAAATCCAGTGTAATGTCAATTAGCAGTTCAGTTTCAGGGCGCGGAATCAGCGTGTCTGTTGTAACCTTAAAATTCAGATGATAAAACCCTTTTTCACCACTTAAATAGGCAAAAGGTATGCCTGATTGTCGCTGCTTGATGAGTAAATCTAGTTGATTTTTTTGTTGGGTATTTAGCGTGTATTCAGTATGAGATATTAGTGTGGTTGTGCTTTTATTTAGCACCAAAGATAATAGCGGTGTAATATCAATAACGCCGCTATTTAAATAATCTTTGATTGTTTGCAATTTTTAAACAGACCTATTAGTATCAACCCAATTTTTAACTGCCACAATCAATCCTAGCCCAATAAATGCCCCAGGTGGTAAGATTGCTAGTAGCGTGCCTTGGTAGTTTTTAAATATGGTAATATTTAGATTATTGCCAAATTCTCCAAGTAATAGGCTAGATTGGTCAAACAAAGTGCCACTGCCAACCAGTTCGCGCATTGCTCCTAAAATAATCAACACGACTGAAAAGCCAATGCCCATCATTAATCCATCAAATGCAGATTTGTCCCAAGTATTTTTACTGGCAAAGGCCTCAGCTCTGCCCAAAATCGCGCAGTTGGTAACAATTAGCGGTACAAAAATACCCAATATTAAATACAAATCATAAAAATACGACTGCATAATCAACTCAACAATGGTTACAAACGAAGCAATTAGCAGCACAAAGATTGGAAGTCGTACCTCTTTTGAAATTTGACGGCGAAAAACTGAAACACTGATATTAGAAGCAACCAGCACGAAAGTGGTGGCAATCCCCAGTCCAATAGCATTGGTAATATTATTAGTTACTGCCAATAGCGGGCATAAGCCTAATAGTGCAACCAGTGCTTGATTGTTATTCCACAAGCCGTTTTGCGTGATTTTTATATAATTTTGTGTCATAATTAAGGTTATCGTTTGTTTCAAGATAAACTTTGCACTTTGCCAGATTTTATTTCAGCGTAACGTCTATCTGCCACAATCAGCTAAGATTTTTCCACATCGTCTTATTTTGTTTCCAGTGAGGAAATAAAACAACACGCCATTAATGCTTTTCATTCATCGATAAGGCATTGATATTTTTTTGATAGTTTATTCAAATATTGTTGGCATATTTACTTTCTGATTTTCAACTTATAATTTAGATTTTAACAAATTTACCTAATTTAAAGATAGAGATTACCAGCATGGTGCCAATCCTGCGTAACTTGTGTTTGGGTGCTAAATCTAGCCTGATACTAAGACCTCTAAGAAAAAACAATTTCGTTATTTGCTACCTTTCCATGGATGATTGTACCAGGTAAAAATTCACCTGCCAGGATTTTTTGCGAGAGTGGATTTTCCAACAACTGTTGAATGGTACGCTTGAGCGGACGCGCGCCAAATGCAGGGTCATAACCCTTATCAACAATTAATGTCATCGCTTCGTCATCTAGTTCAAAACTTAAATCTAAATCCGTTAAGCGCGCTTGTAAAATCTCAATTTGCAACTTTGCAATGCCTTTGATTTGGGTTTTTTCTAAATTATTAAACGTTACAATTTCATCAATACGATTGATAAATTCGGGTCGAAAATGCTCGCTAATAATTTTGTTTAATGCTGCTGAAATGTCTTGGTTTGGGTTTTGCTGAATCAGATGTGAACCCAGATTTGAAGTCATTATAATTACGGTATTTTTAAAATCTACTGTACGTCCTTGAGAATCAGTTAGACGACCATCATCTAGCACTTGTAGCAACACATTAAAAACATCAGGGTGTGCTTTTTCAATTTCGTCTAGCAACACAATTGAATAAGGTTTACGTCTTATTGCTTCAGTGAGTACGCCACCTTGCTCATAACCCACATAACCGGGTGGCGCACCAATTAAGCGCGCCACTGAATGTTTTTCCATAAACTCACTCATATCAATGCGCACAATAGCATTTTGTGTATCAAATAAAAAATCTGCTAAAGCCTTGGTAAGCTCGGTTTTACCCACCCCAGTTGGGCCCATAAAAAGAAAAGAACCATCAGGTCGGTTGGCATCAGACAAGCCAGCACGTGAGCGACGAACCGCATTAGAAATTACCCTTACAGCTTGGTCTTGACCGACCAAACGCTGGCGAATAATAGTCTCCATTTGTAGCAGTTTGTCTTTTTCCCCTTGCATCATTTTGTCAACAGGA
This sequence comes from Gammaproteobacteria bacterium, assembly GCA_965206195.1. Taxonomy (GTDB): domain Bacteria; phylum Pseudomonadota; class Gammaproteobacteria; order PS1; family Pseudothioglobaceae; genus JAAOIF01. The sequence goes on along the minus strand of CBDBIZ010000011.1, from coordinate 340,670 downwards.
ATGCCCGTCCAACGCGCAACAATGTGAGCGACTTCATTTTCAGTAACTTTGTTTCGTAGTAAAGTCATGTCTGCACTATCAACAGATTCCGCTTGGGTGATTTTTACTTCTAGCTCGGGGATAGTGCCGTATTGCAATTCGCTCATTTTAGCTAAATCATTGTTTCTATGTGCACTTTCAAGCTCAGTTTTTGCTTGCTCTAATTCTTCTTTTAAATATTGTGCGCCTTGCAATACTAGTTTTTCTTTGTTCCAAACCTGTTCCAAATCAGCATATTGTTTTTCTAGATTTTTAATCACCGTTTGCAATTCTTTTAATCGTGTTTTAGAAGCCTGATCTTTTTCTTTTTTAAGTGCCATGCGTTCAATTTTTAGTTGGACCAATTTTCTATCGAGCTTATCCATTGATTCGGGTTTTGAATCAATTTCCATACGAATTTGTGAGGCGGCTTCATCAATTAAATCAATCGCCTTATCAGGCAGTTGCCTGTCAGTAATATAGCGTTGTGAATAAGTAACTGCTGCAATAATTGCTGGGTCAGTAATTTCTACTCCGTGGTGCACTTCGTATTTTTCCTTTAACCCACGCAAAATGGCAATAGTGTCTTCTTCAGTGGGCTCATCTACCAATATCTTTTGAAAACGTCGCTCTAAGGCTGAGTCTTTCTCAATATATTGGCGATATTCATCCAATGTGGTTGCACCCATGCAGTGCAAATCTCCGCGAGCAAGGGCGGGTTTTAGCATATTGCCAGCATCTATAGCGCCATCTGATTTGCCAGCACCGACCATAGTATGGAGTTCGTCAATAAACAAAATCACTTGACTTTGTTCTACTTGTAATTCTTTGAGCACCGCTTTTAGGCGCTCTTCAAACTCACCGCGATATTTTGCCCCTGCGAGCAAAGATGCCATATCTAGCGATAATAAACGCTTACCTTTGACGCCTTCGGGCACTTCATTATTGATAATACGTTGCGCCAAGCCTTCTACAATCGCAGTTTTTCCCACACCTGGCTCACCAATTAACACTGGGTTATTTTTGGTGCGACGTTGCAAAACTTGAATAGCACGGCGAATTTCCCCATCTCGACCAATCACTGGGTCAAGTTTGCCATCAATCGCCAATTGAGTTAAATCTTGTGTGTATTTGTTGAGCGCATCTCTGTTGGTTTCTGCATTTTGCTCGTTCACGTTTGAACCTCCTCTAAGGTTGTCAATAGCAGTGCTGAGTTTGGCTTTATCAGCACCACAGTCTTTTAAAATTTTGCTGGTGGTATCATTGCTATCAATAATCGCCAGAAGTAATAATTCTGTTGATAGATAAGCATCATTTTTATCATGTGCCAACTTACCCACTTGGTTTAATAATCGCAATAAATTTTGTGAAATATTAATATCACCATTCGGATTATTAACTTTGGGCAAAGCGTCAATGGCTTGGTCTAATTGTTGCTTGAGTTTGAGTGTGTCCACTTCGGTTTGTAACAACAGGTTTCTAACGCTGCTTTGAGAGTTTTGACTCATAACGTACAATAGGTGTAGTGCTTCTATTGCGCTATGGTTGTGTTGTATGGCAAGTGATTGTGCGTCAGACAGGTCTTGTTGAAATTGCGTGGTTAGCTTATTAATATCCATTTTTTTAGTTTGTTTATGACTTTGTTAATCGTTATCTATGGGATGATTAACACAATTCAAGCGTTTTAATAAAATGTTATGTTAAATTTAGTTTTGTTTGAACCAGAAATTCCCAATAATACGGGCAGTTTAATTCGTTTGTCTGCCAATATAGGTTCAAACCTGCATTTGATTAAGCCTTATGGGTTTGAGATTACCGATAAACGCTTGAGGCGTGCAGGTTTAGACTATAAAGAGTTAGCACAAGTGTTTGAATATGAAAATTTTGAGGATTATTTGACCAAGACAAATCCCACACGTCTATTTGCAGTTAGCTCTAAAGTGAGTCAGAATTATGCTGAAATAGAATATCAAAATAACGATTCATTTTTGTTTGGACCTGAAACGCGTGGATTGCCACGAGCAATATTAGCCCAATACCCAGGCATTACTTTACCGATGCAAGTAGGCTCGAGAAGTATTAATTTATCTAATTGTGTTGCTATTGTGGCGTATGAAGTCTGGCGGCAAATGGATTTTATCGGGGCTAATAATGTTTAAATTTATCATTTTAATGTTGTTCTCAACCGCGCTGAGTGCTAATAGTTGTGTGGTACTTTTATATCATCATTTTTCTGATTCCACCCCCAAATCAACCAGTATTAGTCCAAAGTTATTTGAACAACACTTGCAATATTTACAAGCCAACAAATTCAAAGTTTTGCCGCTAAAAACCATGTTAGAGCAATTAAAAAATGATAATTTACCGGATAAATGTGTGGTTTTAACTGCGGATGATGCTTATCTCTCTATTGCGCAAAATGCTTATCCATTACTTAAAAAATACCAAATGTCGATGAGTGTTTTTGTCTCTACGGACGCAGTGGATAAAAAATATTCAGCCATTATGTCTTGGCAACAAATGCGCGACATACAAAGTAGTAATATTGAGTTTTATAACCATTTAACCACGCATGCGCATTTGCTAGATTTGGATAAAAATCAGATTAAACACGAAATTAGTCACGCTCAAAATCGCCTTAATCAAGAATTAGGCGTGGTTAATAAAATACTCGCCTATCCTTATGGCGAAGCGAGTCTGGCGATTTTAAATCAAGTTAAGGGTTTAGGCTATATTGCCTTTGGGCAGCAATCTGGCGTTGTTTCCAAGGCTAGTGATTTGCAAAATTTAGCGCGTTTCCCAATGGCAGCACATTATGCCAAAATGCCAAGTTTTAAAACCAAAGTTAACACCTTGCCAATGCCGTTGGTTGTTAAAACAATTGATCCAATATTCACCCAAAACCCGCCCATATTAACCCTTAAATTTAGCCAAAAGTTAAGCAAACATCAAAGGAAAAACTTTAATTGTTTTGCCAGTGGCAGGATGGATACTTATTGGCAAGATGATAACAATGTAGTAGTAGTTGCTAAAAATCCCTTAACTCACAGACGCAATAAATATAATTGCACTATGCCCAGCAAGCAGACTGGTAGATATTATTGGCATAGCGTTCAGTGGATTAATCCTAAAATAGCCGAGTAGTAATTTTTAAAGGAGGACTCGCAACATCCCCTTATTTTTCCTTGTCATAACTAATATTTTAAGCAATTGAAAATTGCTTAACTAGCCAAGACCCTAATTTTTAATAGATGCCTATTTTTTAGCGGCTAGATTAGAAAAATAGTTCTTTTTGAGTCTTTTATTATAAATTTTATAAGTAAGTCTAATAGACGTTAAAATAGTTCTTACGAATAATTTCTTAATTTTACCAAATAGAGATATTTTTATTTGAATAGAGCTTTCTTTTTCATAATCATGCTCTGCTACACTAGAGAATATAAAATAACAACTTACTTTTGTTTTCCAAGGTTTAAATAAAAAGCAATCTATTTCTTTTATTATGGGCATCATTTGGGGTAATAGTTTTTGAATAGCCTCTCGGTGTATCACGTAAGCAAAAGCACCAAAACTTGGGTTAAAAAGAAGGTAAAGCTTAGTATTTTCTAAAACAAGGCATTCTTTTGCCATAGCCATAGTATGTTGCATAGTATGATTGATATCGTTCCTAATTGATGGATGATTCCCTCCTAATTGAATGATTCTATAGCTTGCTGGTAACTGCTGAATTTTTTTTAGCACACTAGCTAATTGTGGACTTGGAATAACATCATCTTCAAAGATTACTGTTCTTTCGTAACCTTTTTCTACAATATATTGCATTAGCTTATAATGAGATAAATAACAACCAATTTCCCCCCGAATTAATGGCTTTCCTCTGAATAAATAGGAGCACCAGTTCTGAATACTTTCACCTTCCTTTAATTGAATAAGATCACTATCTATTCCTTCCCATAGCTTAGCCTCAATCCCCGCCTCAGCAAGCATTTTGATTGTCCTTCGGTAATAGAATTTGTTTTTTTCTATGCCAATCACAAAAGCAGGCAAATTTTTTTCTTCAAGATTCATTTTAAAGTTTAGCTCTTTCTAATGTTGATACAGGTAGTTTTTATTTCCCTGCAAAATAGCGTTTTGGCTATCGGGAAACAAGATACTTACCAGATTAGATTTATACTGGGTTGTAAGGTTTTTACTCAGATAACCTTGAGTCGTCAATACCAATGGTTTTAGAAAACTCTATTAGCCGTTTTTGTTGAGTAGCACTGGCGTTTGTTTCTCGTGTCACTGCAACAAGGGCTTTCTCTTCCATAAATTGCTTGTATATTGCACCTTTTAGTCGTTTTATTTTAGCACCAGTGAGTGCTACTTGAGTTTCCTCATTACTAAGATTTTGCCATTCCGTTACAAAATTATTTAGGGTCTCATCGTTCCAGAAAAGATAAGGAGACACAAACACTCACATGATTAACCAAAGGGAAAGATGGACTGGCTATTTTTGGCAAGGGTGTTTTTCTTCTTTTTCACTGGATGAGTTCTACCTTTTGCAGGTAGCAGCTTATGTTGAGCTTAATCTTGCCAGCAGTCTCGTTGGTTTTATTTATTTCGCTACTTAAACTTTTAAAATGCTTGCCGAGGCTAGCTACTTGAGTAGCAAGCTTCTTGCTACCCTCAGCTCTAAGCTTGATGGCTACATCCATATCACTCATTATGGTATAATTCCCTCATGTTATTAATCATCGGCGTAGTGCTATTATTTCTTGTTTGGCTTTTTATCTTGGAAGTCGTAGGCAACATCGCACACGTAAAAGCATTAAAGAAGCTTAAGCAAGAGGAAACTTTAAGTTTCGATACTTAACCAAGCCCTAAGTTCTGCCTCTTCCATATCTGCCAAAGCTTCATAACTCCAACCGAGCTCTTTAGCGCACTTTTTCATCAGTGGCATTAGTCGATTGATACTCCCAAAAAATCCATCACCGCCTTGTTCATTCTTGCGACATCTGTGTGATCCATTTCATCAAACAATTCAGTTGGCTTATCAGATAAAGTGCTCAAAAAATAATCTAACACATTTTCTTGCTCAAGAGTGCGTGAATGTTTCACCTCTTTATACTTTGCTCTGCGTATTGTAATGTGCTCTATATTTTCACCCTCAAACTTAATCGGATACTCAAGTTTAATAGTGACAGAATGATCTGCGTTAGTGGTAATAAATTTATCATCTTTTTTATTGTTCATTATTTTTCACCTAATATGGTGGGCGAACATGGCTGAGTCGCCCATAAAAATTACATTCCTGCAGCCGCTCTTGCTTTCTCAAGCAAGTCTTCACCGCCAACTCTGTGAATGCCTTTCTCATGATCAATGTATAAAATCTCAACATCATCATGAAACTCTTTAAAAGAGCGTGCAGAAACAGAAAATTTACGTTCAACAATCTTGCCAGCTTCTGTTGTTCCAGGGTCAATCTCTTTGAGTAGTCCGCCTATTTCATAACGTAGGGCAAGATCATTGCCGTTGTCGTCTTTGATGCCGGCGCGTAGCGTAAACGGTCTGTCTGCACCGTGCACAAAGCCAAAGCGTTTTAACACCTGTGGCGCCGTTTCACTCAAAGTGAATTCAAGCGCGTCCATCTCCGTGCCAAGTACAATATCAATCTCACCACTCATACCGCCCGCACGATAGGTCTCAACTTTTTGGCTGATCTTTGGCGGCTTAACATCTTTTGCGGTGCCCGCATAACCCACCCCATCAACTGATAATCTAAACGTTTGTGTGATTTGTGTTTTCATAATCATTTACTCCTATTTTTTTAATTAAAGATACCTTTGCTAAAGTCATAATTGACCTTACGCGTGATGACAATATCCACCGCTGGGGTCGGGATTGCATAGTCATAATTAAAATAAACCTGGCCTTGTGCATAGGCTACTGCGTTATTTAACTCGGGGTTTGTAAAAGTTTGTATTTGAAGGAAAGGTTAATAGGTAATCTTTAAAAAAAACACCCAAAACCTAAATAACTTTAGTTTATCATAAGCACCAATCATATTAAATTAATCCCCATTAACAAACCCAAGCCAATACCAATTTAACCAACCCATAATAGCAAACTCAAGATAGGATAAAAAAAATGAACACAATCTCTAATAACATCATTAAATTATTAACAATCGCCAGCACCATCTTAGTGTTAGCATCCTGTGGCTCTTCAGACTCAGGTTCCTCAGGCGCTACAGGCTTTAGTGCCACTGTGGTGGCTGCCAGAGTCACGAATGCAAGCTGCACGGCCACAGTCGTTGCAAACGGCACCAGAACCACAACAGTTGCAGCCACCTCAAATGCCAATGGCTCAGTTTTTTTCTCTACCAGTAATACTGGCAATACCCTAATTGAATGCAGTGGCGGTACTTACACTGATGAAGCAACTGGTGCTACTAATACTTTTGTAACAGGTACCCTCACCGCCGCAGTCAACGCACAAAGTGGTGGCGAGTACGTGGTTTCACCACTCAGTAGCCTAGCCTGGCTCAGAGCTGGTCAAAACCCAGTCTTAATTGATCAGGTGATTAACACATTCAATACAGAAGTTGGCAGACAATTTGGCTTAGGCACTGCCACTGCCACTGCTGATGTTACCACCCTGATTCCCACCGACCTAGCAGCTCCCAATGCGGTTATTGACCCCGACAACCTCAATGACCAATACGCCGTGGCCCTGGCAGTTGTGTCTCAAATTGGTGTCAACACCGGCAACACCGACACTGCCGCAGTGACTAATCATTTAGCTGGCATGAATACTACTACTAATGATATTCGAGACTTGATAGCCACTGCATTAACTGACCTAGAGGCTAGCAGCGCCTCAGCAGTTGCCAGTGTGATTGATGCCACTGCCACTGCCACAATACGTATGAATAACACTAATACGGTTGCAATTAACTCAATTACCCTGCCTGCCACATCTACTGTCACCATCGGTAGCACCATCACTGTGCAAGCCACTGCCTCACCTGCTGAGGCAGTGGATACCTCAGTTGTATACAGTTCCAGTAACCCTGCTATTGCCAGCGTGGATACCAATACTGGGGTGGTCACCGGTATTGCTGACGGCACAGCAATCATTACTGCTACGGCAAATGACAACCCCACTATTATAGCTACCATTAACATTACAGCGGCTAATCCATTAACTGGGACTTTTAGCTACCCTGCTGTTAATACTACAACCTTTAACGCCACGGGCACATTTTCAATTGACAACAGCAGCCTCAACACCTCAGGTGTTATTAGCTATAGGATTACCAGTAGCCCAGTTAGCGGCATTAGCGTTGATGCTAACACTGGTGCGGTTTCGGCAGATGCAAGCCTAGACGCAGGCAACTACGCGACTACTGTTGAGGCCAGCTCAACTCGTGGTGGCACAGCTACTGCTAGCATTGATATTACCATTGGGCGAGCGCCATTAAATCTTGAATACAATAACAATAACCCTATTCAACATTCTATCTCAGCAGGCACGCTTGATCTGAGCGATAGCAGTCTTTATCCCTTAACGGGTAATTTAGGTAATGGCGCGATTACTTACTCAATCACCAACAACAATGCTAATATTGGCAGCATTACCCCAGCAGGTATTTTTACCCCACAGGGCACCAATATAGGCACTGCAACTCTGGTGGTGGAGGTAGCAGCAACTACCAACTACCTAGCAGGCTCTACAACGCTCACGCTAGACATTACTGCGCTACCACCAAACCCTGGCAGCTTAAGTTTCATCAACCAAACGCCTAGCACTACATTTGATGATGGTGTCTTTATGCAAGCAGTAACCAATAATAATGCTACTGGTGCAATCACTTACCGCTCATCTAATACTAATATTGCAACCGTTGATAATAGTGGTACGGTTACCTTTGTCACAGCAGGCACGGTTGACATTACTGCTACAGCAGCAGGGGATAGTGGTGTGGCATCCACATCCGCAAGCTACACCCTAGTCATTGACAGAGTCAACCAAATGATTACTAATACCACGCCCACAACTGCCACCTTTAGTGTGGGCGGCACACTAACGGCAACTGCTCGCTCAAACCAAGCCTCTGCTACTGGTGCGGTTAGTGTAATTGCTTCAACTAGACCAGAGTTTGTTAGTTTTTTACCAGGTAGCAATCAACTAAACATCATCGGTGGTGGCAGTAGCACCATTACCGTTCAAAAAGCGCAAGATGAAAGATACAATCTTGCCACTACCACCTTTACCCTAACCGTGGATCGAGCCAACCAAATGGTTGAGGCAGGACCAGACCAGACACGAACTTTTGACGCGGCTAATTTTACCCAAGCTGCAACGGGCAATATCACCTCCTTAACCTACACCTCAAGTAATCCGAATGTTGCCGCTGTTAATGATTTAAACGGTGAGGTTATTATTGGAAGGGTTGGCAGTACTATAATTAATGTTACCGCCACTGAGACTGATGACTACAATAAGGCCACCGATAGCTACAGTATCACCGTTGAGCGAGCGCCACTCATGCTGGTTTACAATAACAATAACCCCATTCAACGTTCGGTGATGGCAGCAGGCACGCTTGACCTGAGTGATAGCAGTCTTTATCCCTTAACGGGTAATTTAGGTAATGGCACGATTACTTACTCAATCATCAATAACACTAACAATATTGGCACTATTACTCCAGCAGGTATTTTTACCCCAGAGGGTAGTAACATAGGCAGTGCAACTCTGGTGGTGGAGGTAGCACAGACCAATAACTACCTAGCTGGCTCTGTAACAACCACTTTGGGGATTTTTAACTTGCGACCACAAAGCCCTGATAGCCTAACCTTTAGCATCGCAACTCGCACCATCACCGTGCTGGCTGATAACTTTACCCAGCCTGCTGATATTAATGGCGGGGTTGGCACGCTAACCTATAGCTCATCACAACCAACGGTTGCCACAGTTAATATGCAAACCGGTGAAGTGGACGTGCAAGCAATAGGGCAAAGTGTGATTAGCGCACAACTCTCTGGTGATGCCACCTTTGCACCGTCTTCCCCAGCACGCTACACCTTGAGTGTTATTAGAGAAACCCAAACGATCAATGCTGGGCCGAACCAGACGCGAACTTTTGGCGCGGCTAACTTTACCCAAAGTGCAACGGGCAATATAACTCCCCTAACTTACAGCTCAAATAATACTGCGGTGGCCACAGTTGACGCAAATGGCGCAGTGACTATTGGTGATGCGGGTCGTGCGGTAATTACCGCGACCGCCCCTCAAGATGAGAGATACAATCTTGCCACTGACACTTACCAGGTAGTGGTTAATCGAGCCGACCAAATGGTTGAGGCTGGACCAGACCAGACGCGAACTTTTGGCGCGGCTAACTTTACCCAAAGTGCAACGGGCAATATAACTCCCCTAACTTACAGCTCAAATAATACTGCGGTGGCAACAGTTGACGCAAATGGCGTAGTGACTATTGGTGATGCAGGTAGTGCGGTGATTACCGCGACCGCGCCTGAGAGTACCAACTATAATCAGGCCAGTGATAGCTACAGTATCACCGTTGAGCAAGCACCACTCATGCTGGTTTACAACGGTGGCAATACCATTATCCATTCTATCTCAGCACTCACGTCTCTTAACCTTGACGATTTTGACTTAATGGGTAATTCGGGTAATGGTGTGATTACTTACTCAATCATCAATAACAACAACAATATTGGCACCACTACCCCAGCAGGTATTTTTACCCCACAGGGCACCAATACCGGCAATGCAACCTTGGTGGCTAGCGTTGCAGAAACCACCAACTATCTAGCAGGCTCTACAACAGTCATACTAGACATTATTGCGCTACCCCAACAATCTGCTGACAGCTTAACTTTCGCCAGACCAATGATTACCGTTGAATTTGATGGTCTTGCTGTTGCCAATTCGCAAACAGTAACCAATAATGGCGCTGTTGGGGATGTCACTTACCGCTCGTCTAATACTGATATTGCAACCGTTAATAATAGTGGTACGGTTACCTTTATCATAGCAGGCACGGTTGACATTATTGCCACAGCGGCAGGGGATAATACTGTGGCGCCCATATCCGCACGCTACACCCTGGTCATTAATAGAAGCGGGCAATCCCTCTCTTTACAAGGAGGTAGCAATGGTAGTTTTCCACTTGATACTGGTCCGATAACGGCAGAGCAGGTAGTTTTATCAAGCCGAGGAGCCGCTGCTACTGGTGCGCTTACTATAATTAATTCAGACAATCGGAATGTTATTCAAATCTCAAATAATCAACTTATCCTCGTTGGGGTGGGCACTTCCAACGTGACTTTTGAAAAAGCACAGGATGCTAGATTCGAAACTAACAGAGCCACCTTTATACTAACCGTTACCGAGGCGCAACAAATGATGTCACCCTCATCATCCCCATCGATGTTATCTATCTCATTATCTCCATCGATTCTATCCATAACCCCAACGGGTGGGCTGGTGGGCGTGGATGGCGACCAAGTGAGCTTAGAGTGGGACGAGGTTGCCAATGCTCAGCACTACACGGTTTATTACCAAACCAGAACCCTAACTCTGTACGAGACAGACAATGGTGGCGTTGAGGCGAGTAATTTAGCACAGATGACGACAGCCACCACCACAGCCACCACATTCACCACCCCAACGCTAGATGGCAATAGGTACTACTTTGTGGTCAGCGCGACAGTGGGCGGTACTCAATCACTCACCAGTAATCAGCGTGATGTCGTGCCGTTTGCCAGCGTTGAGAATGCGGGCGGAATTTGGATGAGCAGAAACTTAGGCGCCATTAGAGACTGCACAGCAATTAATGATAGCCAATGTTTTGGTAATCTTTATCAATGGGGCAGGGCAGCAGATGGACATCAGTTAATTGATCGAAGCATACCAGGTAATTGCTTTGATAATGCTGGCACTAGCGTGGTTTGTACTGATGCTAGCGTTGCACAAAATATACTCAGTGGCAGCATAACGGTTACCATAGACCCTGCTGAATTTATTGCAGACCCATCTGCTGATTGGACGGCTAGCGGCGTTGATGATGACGGCGCGCTTAGAGCCGCTGCTTGGGCTGATGGTGGCGTGAATGACATCTGCCCAGCGGGCTACGTGGTGCCAACTATAGAGCAGTTTATACAGGCTTATAATCATGTCAGTGATACTTCAGGCTTTGAAAGTTCCTTAAAACTACCAACCTCCAGTACTCGACTAGGGTCGAATGCTGTACTTGTATCTGTTTTGGACGATGGCGACAACGTAACTGGACAGTATTGGGTATCCCAAGTATCTGATGGTTCGTCTTTTGCAAGAGCTTTTAACTCTAGGTCTGGTGAAGCTGTAGATAACGTGCGAGATACAGGGCTTTCCGTGCGTTGCATTCAAAATACCAATTACTGAGGGTGCAAAATAATTAGGATTGATTTAATTGATACCAAAATAATTAAGGTTAGCATGTAATATTTTCGCTCTCAAGCTAATGGGAAGGCTTGGTGTTTTAGTTTTTCGAGAGGATAGCCCAGCGTCTTTTTTTCTTGGGAAAATATGCTGAAAACTAACCTCATAAAAAAGAAACTATTCAAGAGGTTGGAAAATTGTTTGTTGATTTAGCAAAGATTATTTTTGTTAAACTAACGTAAATAGCAACGCAAATCCTTGAAGCCAGCAAATATAGTTTGTTTGTCAATATGTTTGGTAGCAGTACTAGCTGGGTCTGGTGGAATGACAAAACAATTAGGGTAGTACTATACAAGAAAAAATCCATTTGAACATGAAGCATTTTACGAATGAGCCAATAAAAGCAAACTTCCAAAAAACCACTATGTTTGTGTTACTAACCCTAAATTTTCAAGAAAAAACCTAGCTTTTCAATGCAAGGTTGGTAAGTTTTAGTTTTATTGTTCCCATAAATATACTAAAGAGAGGGTAATTAGGATAGTCAGTATCAAGCAATATTAGCGTTAATGAAATGTTTTTAACAATGCCAATTGAGCCATGTGGTTTTTGTTGTTATGGTGGATGGACAATATTATCATGCTTTTGGAAATAAAAGACTTAATGACCTTAAAAACTACAGCAAGATAGTCCAAAAAGTTTCGCCATTCAAATACAGGGTTGATAAGATATTGTAGAGCAATTTGTGGTAGATAATGACTAAAAAATAACCCAAAAGGCATGCAATAAAGCAACCAAGGTGCTACTGAAGTTAGATGCAATAGACCACAATCCAAAAGATTCAAAACCAAGCCTAGCTACGTTTAATAACTGGGTTTTTTATGCCAAAATAATTATTATTTATTTTTAATCTCGATGTTTCTGTTAAACTGAGTCGCATGGATTATCGTCTCATTCATCAAGATACTATTGGTGCTGTACTGGATAAAGCACGCCAGTATCGCTCTTTACTTGAGCCAGAGCTGGCAATTAGCATTTGTTTGGATGTGTTTGCGGTAGATGAAAATAATCAAGATGCACTGGTGATATATATTTTGGCAATGACAGATTTATACAACCATGCTAATGCCAAAGTATGCCCACAAACCATTAATGAGTCCATTGCCAAACTAACATCCGAATTTGAGCGCACTTATTATACTGGTATCACTTTGGAGCGCAAAGCTAGAGCCTTGTTAAAAAACGCCATGTCGCGTTCATTTGCTTATAATTTGTTTATTCAAGCAATCAAGATATATGACCAAGCACAACAAATAGCACCTAAGCAGCGCGATGATGCGATTTTGCGTTACAATGCCTGTGTACGCACGATTAAAAACGAGCATTTAAGCCCTAGGCAAGATATGGACGATATTAGTTGGGAAGGTGAGTCATGATAATGTCGAGCTCTTATTTAAACAAACGCATTATGGCACTCTCAGGCATCTTGTGGGTTACTTATTTGATTATTCATATGTTGGCAAACCTTAATTTTTTGACGGGTGCGGATAACTTTAACGGTTTTTATCAATGGTTTAACAACTCGGTGATTTTGCGTTGGAGTATTATTGGTTGGTTAGTGCTGAGTATTTTGTTTCATGTTTATATCGCTGTTGCGCGCCAATTTGATTCAAACAAAAAACGCGATGTTGCTTATGAAAAACCCTATCCTAAGGCTGTTCCACGTTTAATTGCATGGAGTGGCGCAGGGTTGCTATTTGCTTTTATTGTTTTTCATTTTTTTCAAATGCAGTTGTTGGGTAGTCGTGATTTTTACCAAGAAGTGTATGATATTTTCACCGATCCAATGATGCTATTTATCTATGCGCTTGGTTTTGTTGCATTGGCGGCACATCTGCATCATGCACTGGGCAGTGTTGGGCAGACTTTTGGACTAACGCACAAGCAACACCACGGCTTAGTAATTGGGTTTGTGGTTTTTTTAGTGGGTGGTTTTGCCCTGGTTCCTATTAGTTTGTATTTGTGAGATTTTGAATAACTATGCTAGATAATCATCCCACATTTGAACCCACAGGCCCACTCCAAGACCGCTGGGAAAAGCATTTATTTGACCTTAGTTTGATTGCACCGCAAAACCGTGCTAAACACAAAGTGATTGTAGTTGGCACAGGTTTGGCAGGCGCATCTTTATGTGCTACTTTGGGTGAAGAAGGGTATCGGGTTAGCTCGTTTTGCTTTCAAGATTCTGCGCGTCGCGCACATTCAATTGCGGCACAAGGCGGTATTAATGCGGCAAAAAATTACCAAAACGATGGCGATAGCGTTTGGCGTTTGTTTTATGACACCATCAAAGGCGGTGACTTTCGCGCCCGTGAATCTAATGTTTATCGCCTTGCTCAGCTGAGTGTTAATATTATTGACCAAGCAGTCGCTCAAGGTGTGCCTTTTGCACGAGAATATAGCGGTTATTTGGCTAATCGTTCATTTGGTGGCGCACAAGTATCGCGTACTTTTTATGCACGTGGGCAAACTGGACAACAATTATTATTAGGGGCTTATCAGGCGATGAGTGCCCAAGTTGCCAAAGGCACGGTTACGCATTATTCGCGTAGTGAGATGTTGGAGTTGATTAAGGTTGGTGGCAAAGCGCGCGGCATTGTGGTGCGTAACTTGGTGAGTGGTGAAGTCACCAGCCATACTGCTGATTGTGTGGTGCTGTGCACAGGTGGATATGGCAATGCGTTTTATTTATCGACTAATGCTAAGGGTTGCAACACTTCAGCCACTTGGCGCGCGCATAAGCATGGGGCGTATTTTGCCAACCCAAGTTTTATCCAAATTCACCCAACTTGCATTCCTCAAAGTGGTGAGAGCCAATCCAAACTCACTTTAATGAGCGAATCATTGCGTAATGATGGGCGTATTTGGGCACCGAAAAATATTGAGGATTGTGATAAAAACCCAAATGATATTGTCCTAGCAGATAGAGATTATTTTCTTGAACGACTGTATCCAGCATTTGCTAATTTGGTGCCGCGTGATATCGCCTCACGTGCGCTCAAGCACATTTGTGATGAAGGGCGCGGTGTGGGCGCAAAAATTCACGGGCAAAGGCGTGGAGTATATTTGGATTTTGCTGATGCTACTCACAAACTCGGCGAAGATGCGATTGTCGAAAAATACGGCAATTTATTTGAAATGTATCAGCGTATTACTGGCGATAATCCCTATCAAACACCAATGAGAATTTACCCAGCAGTGCATTATACTATGGGGGGTTTATGGGTTGATTACAACCTCATGACCACGATTGATGGCTTATTTGCAGGTGGCGAGGCTAATTTTTCTGACCACGGTGCTAATCGCCTAGGAGCATCAGCATTAATGCAAGGTCTAGCGGATGGATATTTTGTACTGCCACAAACGCTTGCCAGTTATTTAGCGCGCAATCAATTTGACGAAATAAACCATCAACACGAGGCAGTAACGAGTGCTGTTATTCGAGTCAAACAACGTTTAGAGCGCTTACAAAATGCACCAGATGCCAAGCATTCGCCTGATTATTTTCATCAACAATTGGGTAAAATTTTGTGGGAGGCTTGCGGTATGTCGCGTGAGGCGCAAACTTTAAAACAAGCGATTAAAGACGTTAAAGCCTTGCAAGCGCAATTTTGGCAACAGATTAAAGTGACAGGCAATGATGAGAGTCTTAATCAAACGCTGGAGCGTGCTGGCAGGGTGGCAGATTTTATTGAGCTTGGTGCGCTGATGTGTCAAGATGCCTTAGATAGAGAAGAGTCCTGTGGCTGTCATGCACGTGTTGAACATTTGAGTGAAGATGGCGAAGCCCAACGTAATGACGATGAATTTGCCTATGTGAGTGCTTGGGAGTCAGGCGAGCAGGCAATTCTACATAAAGATTTTTTGTCTTTTGAATTTATTCAACCCACGGTGAGGAATTACAAATGACCTTTACCTTACACATTTGGCGACAGGAAAACCAGCAAGCAACAGGCGGGTTTCAAACCTATCAAATTGACAACATTGATGGCGATGTGTCATTTTTAGAAATGTTAGACCAACTCAACGAACAACTCATTAATAAAGGTGAGGATTGTATTGTTTTTGATTATGATTGTCGCGAGGGTATTTGTGGGGCTTGTTCGTTAGTGATTAACGGTTATGCGCATGGCAAGCAAATGCGTACCACCACTTGTCAATTATATATGCGTGAATACGAGGCGCAAACAGAATTGTGGATTGAGCCTTGGCGTGCGAAAGCAATGCCGGTGGTGAAGGATTTAACGGTGGATAGAAGTGCGTTTGATGCCATTATTCAAGCAGGTGGTTTTATTTCTGTACACACTGGCTCAGCAGTAGATGCCAATAGTTCCTTAGTTAACAAAAATCAAGCTGATGATGCGTTTAATTCAGCCACTTGTATTGGTTGTGGTGCTTGCGTGGCAGTTTGTCCAAATGCCTCTGCCTCACTTTTTGTGGCAGCTAAAATTAACCACCTCAATCAATTACCACAAGGCAAAATTGAATCCCACGTACGTGCTAAACGCATGAGTGAGGCGATGATTAATAACGGATTTGGGGTTTGCTCTAATCATCGTCATTGTGAGACGCAATGCCCAAAAAGCATTAGTGTGAGCAATATTGCTGTTATGAATAAATTGATTGGTTGGCGTTAATTTAAGCCATGTTACAAAGCAATAGTTTTTATCAAAGTGCACTTGATTATCATCAAGGCAGGTGCTGTGGAAAAATTGTCGTCAACGCTTACAAACCGTTTGACTCAAGGCTGATTGATACAGTGCCAAAAGCAGTGTATGAGGCTGGTATTCAAGCGTTGTAGTTTATCCATGGTTAAAAAATTATGAGTGATTGTCTATTTTGTAATATTGTTGCTGGAGGTATTCGCGCTGATAAAATTTATGAAGATGAGGATGTGCTAGCATTTCATGATATTGGCGCACAGGCTCCACAGCATTTTTTACTGATTCCTAAACAACACATTGCTACACTCAATGATGCCAGCGAGACTGACGTGCAATTATTGGGAAAATTAACCTTGACTGCCAGTAAAATTGCCAAGCAACTTGGCTTTGCTGATCAAGGCTATCGTTTGGTGATGAATTGCAACGAGCAGGGCGGGCAAAGTGTTTATCATATTCATCTGCATTGTTTGGGCGGGCGTCAATTGTCTTGGCCACCTGGGTAAATATTAGTCATATTCTGAATGCTTTTTATGATTTGAGTTTTGTGTGTAATTGAGACTTACTACATTAGCTTGGTGCGATTTATGGAATGCGCAAAATGGGGGCATTACAAGAGCAATTACGAGTTTTAGCATGCGCTAATGATGATTTGGAATGTAATAACCAAAAGCAAATCAATTAATAATAGTAGAATTGGTTTATTACAGTATATAAAGAAGTAGCACTTGCTGTGAGCTTAGTCAACTTAACTAAGCGTTGACTAGCATCTTTTCCCTTGTTAAGAACTTAGTTTCACAAGGCAAGCTGCAACAAGTGCTTAATTTTGATTATACGCTTTAATAAAATAAATGCAAACTGTGTAATTTTATGATTAATAAATAAATAGTTTCTTATTTTAAAACTTTGTTTAAAAATACATCCCACCAAATCCCCAAATTTCCCATTATTACCCGCATTTATCTTGCGTCTGCCCGTTATTTATCTCTCCTTGTAATATAATGAGGAAAATATTAGAGTAAATAATATTCCAAAAATTGTTACAAGTGGTAGATATTTTTTTATCATCAAACACTACGTGCAATTTGTTGTGTTTGGTTATTAAAAGCCGTAGTTTTATAATTTGTAACAATTGTCTCAGTCATTGGGTTGCTGTTATTCTCACTACCGCCTACATGATAAAAATGCTCTGTTGTTAGGATATTAAACTTATTCCATAAAGACTTTATGTATTGATTTCTACCATCAAAATCATTGGCAACAATATCATCAATCCAATGACGAAGCAAGCGCAAAAATAGGTCTCAAGTATTGGTTGGTTTTGTTTGTTCCTGCTTTAACATTAAAAAACATTGATTATTCCCAACCCAAACTATGCAATGAGAATGCTATGATTGCTGGTTACTTATTTAGACTAAGTGCAATATACTATTTGCCGAATTTTTAGGTGAAAAAAGGTGTTGTTTTATGCGTTTCATAAATTGTATTGTAATGCGGTGGTCTCAATTAGGTAAAATCCAGCCTTTTTTAGTTATTAGTAAAATATCATGAGCCGTGAATTTCTAGACCGACACATTGGACCCACCGAAGCGGATATTAGTGCCATGCTAAGTAGTATTGGCTATGATTCTGTGGATAAAATGATTGCTGAGACTGTGCCAGAAAGTATTTTATTTGGCAATCGTATGGCGCTTGATGAGGGGTTGAGTGAGTATGATACGTTAGCATTAGCGAGTGATTTAGCCAGTCAAAATCAACGTTTTATTAATTTTATTGGTCAAGGGTATTATGCCGCGTTAATGCCAGCGGTAATCCAGCGCAATATTTTAGAAAATCCAGGCTGGTATACCGCTTATACACCGTATCAAGCTGAAATCTCCCAGGGGCGCTTGGAGATGTTACTTAACTTCCAGCAAATGATTATTGATTTAACGGGTATGGATATTGCCAACGCTTCATTATTAGACGAGCCAACTGCTGCTGCTGAGGCGATGATGATGGCAAAACGTGCGAATAGGAAAAACACATCCCAGCGTTTTTTCATTGACAGTAATACCCACCCACAAACCATCAGCGTTTTGCAAACTCGTGCTAAACCTTTGGGTATTGAGTTGGTTATTGAAGATGTTGAGGATTATGATTTTGCTGATTGTTTTGCGTGTTTAATGCAATCTCCAGGCACAAATGGTGAAGTGCGTGATCTAACCAATGACATTAATAAAGCAAAAAATCATAACGTATTAACGATTGTAGCCTGTGATTTATTGGCTTTGGCTTTAATTAAAACCCCAGCTGAAATGGGCTGCGATATTGCAGTTGGAAACTCACAGCGTTTTGGTGTGCCGATGGGTTTTGGCGGGCCACATGCAGCGTTTTTAAGTACCCGTGATGAGTTTAAACGCATGATACCTGGTCGCATTATTGGTGTATCGCAAGATGCGCTTGGCAGCCCGGCAATGCGTATGTCATTGCAAACCCGTGAGCAGCATATTCGGCGCGATAAAGCAACCAGTAATATTTGCACCGCGCAAGTTTTATTGGCAGTATTAGCCGCGGCATACGGTGTTTATCATGGTGCTCAGGGTCTTAAAAAGATTGCTACTAAAGTGCATACTAAAGCTGCCAGCCTAGCTAAAAGTTTGACAAATGTGGGCTTTGAGTTGGCAAGCGATGTTTTCTTTGATACGATTACTATTAATACCAATGATGCTCAATCTTTATTTACCAGCGCACAAAAAGCGGGCATTAATTTGCGCTTGTTAAGTGCTAATCAATTGAGTATTGCCGTTGATGAGACTACCAGTAATGCTGATTTGCTGGCATTATTGTCGGTGTTTTCAATGAGTAGCTTGAGTGAGGAAACCACTATATTAGGTGCAGATGTTTTGCGTACTTCAACTTATTTAACCCACCCGGTATTTGGCCAATATCACGGTGAAACTGAAATGATGCGTTATTTGAAACGCCTAGAGAACAAAGACATTGCCCTTAATCATTCAATGATTGCACTGGGGTCTTGTACGATGAAACTCAATGCAGCAGTACAGATGTACTCAATTAGCTTACCAGGTTTTTGTGCAATGCACCCTTATGCACCTGAGAGCCAAACCAAGGGCTACCAACAATTGTTCAAAGATTTAGAATATGCTTTAGTTGAAATAACGGGCTATGATTCGGTGTCGTTGCAACCTAATGCTGGTTCACAAGGTGAATTTGCAGGGCTTTTAGCCATTCATGCTTATCATCAATCGCGTGGCGATGAAAAACGTAATGTTTGCCTAATTCCCTCTTCCGCACATGGTACCAATCCAGCTTCTGCGGTGATGGCGGGGATGCGTGTGGTGATTGTCAAATGTGATGAATCGGGCAATATTGACCTTGATGATTTGCAACAAAAAGCAGATCAATATGCTCAAACTCTCTCAGCGATTATGATTACCTACCCATCAACACATGGTGTGTTTGAGGTGGCAATTAAACAAGTGTGTGATATTGTTCATGCGCATGGTGCTCAGGTGTATCTTGATGGCGCAAATCTTAATGCAATGGTTGGTATTACCCGTATGGGTGAGTTTGGTGCTGATGTTTCACACATCAATTTGCACAAAACCTTTGCCATTCCGCATGGTGGTGGTGGCCCAGGTATGGGTCCAATTGGCGTTAAGGCGCATCTCAAAGACTTTTTACCAGGCAATCCATTAGAAAAAGATTCTAATGCTGTATCCGCTACTATGTATGGCTCTGCTTCTATTTTGCCAATTTCTTGGTCATATATCAAACTGCTGGGAAAATACGGTATGCAACGCTCTAGTGAGGTGGCAATTGTTAGTGCTAATTACATTGCTAATGAATTAAAAAATTATTTCCCTATTTTGTATCAGGGTCATAATAATTTGGTGGCACATGAATGTATTATTGATATTCGTCCATTGAAAGAAATCAGCGGTATTAGTGAAGAGGATATTGCCAAGCGTTTGATAGATTATGGTTTTCATGCACCAACCATGTCATTCCCTGTGCCGGGCACGCTGATGATTGAGCCGACTGAGAGTGAGTCTAAGCGTGAGATTGATCGTTTTATTGTTGCGATGGTGAGTATTCATAACGAGATTACACAAGTGATTTCAGGGGTCTGGCAGCGTGATAATAATCCACTTAAAAATGCCCCTCATACTGCATTTGAAATGGCGAGAGAATGGACATATCCGTATTCTAGACAGACTGCTTTATACCCGCTAACTTCACTACAACACAATAAATATTTCCCACCAGTGAAGCGTATTGACAACGTTTATGGCGACCGTAATTTATTTTGTTCCTGTCCTGACATTGAAGACTTCAAGTAATGTTTTAGCGCTACTATTAGGCGCATTGTTGGGCTGGTTTGCTAATCAACAATTTAGTACTACGTCAATAACACCAGCTGTTCAGTCTACTCAAATAATCACGCAACCGGCACAAGTTGTAAAATCCTCTACTGAGTTGTTGTCAATACCGGTAGCATCAACACCAGAAAAATCACCAGTCGTGATTGATAATTACGCCCCTGAGTATTTAATGCGTCAAAGTCAGACCGCTATTAAAAACGCCGATTATCAGCAAGCACTAATTCATATTGAAAATTTACTAGCGCAAGTGCAAGACCGTTACCCTTGGGCAGATATAGAACAAATGTTTATCAAGACAGTGCGACATTATTTGGCACAACTTGGTGATAACAATATCGCACAAAAAATCAACATCTTAAACAAAGCCATTGATGTTTTGCCTAATGAATTACAATTTCATTATCAATTAGCACAGTTGTTTTTAGCACTTAAAGATTATTCACAGGCGCAGTATGAGTTGAGTTTTTTAGTTAATAATAGTAATTGGAAATCGCAGTTTGACAAGCTGCAAGCACAACTATATTACGCACAAATTTTCCAGCAAGGCGATATTGAAATTCCACTGATTAAACTAACCAATGTTTGGCATATTGAGGTTTTTATTGATGGCGCGCCTGCACGATTTATTCTTGATACTGGTGCCAGTGTTACCGTTGTAAGTGACGCCCTCATCGCGCCTAATTATCAACGCTTGGGTAAAATTACCCTAAGCACTGCAAATGGCACCTTAGAGGCATTTAAGGTGGCTGTAAAAACCTTATTAGTTGGCGGTATTAGCAAAAACTCATTCCCAGTAGTGGTGTTACCAGCCACCAAACTACCAGCTGATGTTGACGGTTTGTTGGGATTAGATTGGCTAGCAAATTTTGATTTTGTGATTGATAAAAAAAACGCAGTGCTACGCCTCACACCAGTGGTTAATTAAATGCTTATACAAAGCTTTGCAAGTTGAATTAAAATATCTCTAATTTTTGAGTTTTTCAACACCATTTCAAAGGTCGATAAATGAATCAAATCAGTCTCGAGCAACAAAGCGTAGCAACCTTTAGCGAGCGCGCTTATCTTGATTACTCCATGTATGTCATTCTTGACCGAGCATTACCTTTTGTGGGCGATGGGCTCAAACCCGTGCAACGACGTATTATCTATGCGATGAGTGAGTTGGGGTTGAAATCTAGCGCAAAATTTAAAAAATCAGCGCGTACGGTAGGTGATGTTTTGGGCAAATTCCATCCGCATGGAGACAATGCTTGTTATGAGGCGATGGTGTTGATGGCGCAGCCTTTTTCCTATCGTTATCCATTTATTGATGGGCAAGGAAATTGGGGGGTGGCTGATGATCCAAAATCATTTGCAGCGATGCGCTATACCGAGAGCAAACTGTCGCGTTATGCGGATTTATTACTAAGTGAAATTAACCAAGGTACGGTTGATTGGGTTGATAATTTTGATGGTTCATTGCAAGAGCCAAAAAATCTACCCGCTCAAGTGCCAAATTTATTACTAAATGGCGCTTCAGGTATTGCGGTTGGCATGGCAACAGATGTACCACCGCATAATTTGAGTGAAGTGGTGAATGCCTGTATCGCTTTGTTAAGTAAGCCTTCGACAGCATTAGATGAGATAATGCACATGATTCCTGCACCAGATTATCCAACGCGTGCTAATATTGTTTCCCCAATGCAAGATTTGAAACAAATTTATGAAACAGGACACGGCTCAGTCAAAATACGTGCCACCTATCAACAAGAGGGTAGTGATATTGTGATTGAGGCGCTGCCTTTTCAAACCTCAGGCTCTAAAGTCATCACCCAAATAGCGACACAAATGCGTGCTAAAAAACTGCCATTGGTAGAGGATATTCGTGATGAATCAGACCATAAAAATCCAACTCGCATTGTTATTGTGCCACGTTCTAATCGGGTGGACATGCAGGGTTTAATGTTGCATTTGTTTGCCACCACCGACCTTGAGAAGAGCTATCGAGTCAATATGAACGTTATCGGACTAGATGGCAAGCCACAGGTTAAGCCGTTGATTCCGATGCTCAAAGAATGGCTGATGTATCGTACGCAAGTAGTTAGCAATCGTTTGAACCATCGCCTTGATAAAATCTTGGCGCGTTTGCATATCTTAAAAGGCTTACTGATTGCTTTTTTAAATATTGATGAAGTGATTGCAATTATTCGTACCGAAGAAAAACCAAAGCCAGTATTGATGTCGCGTTTTAAACTTAGTGAGATTCAAGCAGAGGCGATTTTAGAGCTTAAACTTCGCCATTTGGCAAAATTAGAAGAGGTGAAAATTCACACTGAGCAGCAAGAGTTGGCTGCTGAAAAAGAAAAATTAGAGTTGTTATTGTCAAGCGATACGCGCCTTAAAACCTACATCAAAAAAGAACTCCAAGCTATTGTTAAAGACTTTGGTGATGAGCGTTTGAGCAAAATTGTCACCAATGTTAATTCTGCTCAGGCATTTAGTAAAGATGAACTAATACCTGCTGAAAATATTACCATTGTTTTGAGCGATAAAGGCTGGGTGCGCAGTGCCAAAGGACATGATATTGACCCGAATACCTTTAATTACAAGTCGGGCGATGGGTATAGTATGAGCGTTAAAGGTCGTAGCAATAAAAGTGCAATTTTTATGGATTCAACTGGTCGATCCTACGCCTTGGCTGCTAATTCATTGCCCAGTGCTAGAGGTCAGGGCGAGCCGTTAACAGGCAAACTCGCACCGCCGATTGGTGCTGAGTTTGTTGATGTATTGATGGGCGATGACGAGCAAAAAATCTTATTATCATCAGACGCAGGCTATGGTTTTGTTTCCAGTATTGGGGATTTGTTATCTTCCAGACAGGCTGGAAAGCATGTTTTATCATTGCCAATGGAATCCAAAGTGATGCGTGTTATATATGTTGATGATATGAGCTCTCAATTTGTTGCGGTTGTTACCAATCGTGGGCGTTTGTTGGTGTTTCCAATTGCCGAGTTGCCAATTTTGTCAAAAGGCAAAGGCAACAAATTGATTCAAATTCCAAGCAAAGATTTAAAGTCCAGAACAGAATTTGTGGTTAGTATTTGTGTGTTGCTGGATACTCAAAAACTCAAGGTATGGGCTGGAAAACGTCATTTAAGTATTAAATTCCAAGACCTTGGTAACTATATTGGTAGTAGAGCTAAACGTGGCAACTTATTGCCAAAAGGTTATCAAAACGTATCCTCAATTGAAGCTGTCTAAGCGAAAAATTTAATCGTGAGTTGTGTTATTGAATTAAGGGTATAATTAATTCTTTTTGTCAATTTTTCCGAATACATTATGTTCGTCCTAAAAATTGTTACTGACTTCGCTTCAGCACATTCTTTAAGAGACTATCCTGGTGATTGCTCGCGTTTGCATGGGCATAACTGGCAAGTTGAAGTTATGGTTGCATCAGCAGTATTGGATAACATGGGCATTGCGATTGATTTTCGTGAGATTAAAAAGCAAACTAAAACTGTTGTTAAACGCCTAGACCATCAGTATTTAAATGAAATCCAGCCGTTTGATGTGCTCAATCCAACGGCTGAAAATATTGCTAAATATTTTTATAAAGAGGTAGGGAAATTGATTAACACACCAACCGTCAAGGTAAAAGAAGTCACAATCTGGGAAACGCTTAGAGCATCTGTAACCTATTCACAGGATAAAATATGAGTACCTCTCAGCTACCTGATACACAAAATAAAAAAGACACCCGTCAAATTATCATTGACAAGGTTGGTGTTAAGGATATTGTTCATCCTATTACTTATATTGACCGTGATGGAGGCAAAAATCCAACTGTTGGTAACTTTACCATGACAGTCACTTTGCCCCAGCACGTTAAAGGCACACATATGTCGCGCTTTATTGAGATTTTAAACGAAGGGCCTTGTGAATTTAGTATTGATAATTTTGATAGAATGATTAATAAAGTGCGTACAAAGCTCGAATCTGATACCGCACATATTATGCTAGATTTTTCGTTTTTTAGAAAGAAAAAAGCCCCATCTTCACAGGTTGAGTCAATGATGGACTATCAGACTACCTTGTATGGAATATTGGACAAAGGCGAATCTGAGGTGATGATGAAAGTAGTGGTGCCGGTTACCAGTTTGTGTCCTTGCTCAAAAAGTATTTCTAAGTATGGTGCACATAATCAGCGCTCACATATTACTATTAAAGTCAAAACGGCTAAAGACAAAACGCTGCATATCGAAGATTTGATTGATTTAGCAGAGCGCAAAGCATCGTGTGAGTTGTACGCGATTTTGAAACGTGATGATGAAAAATTTGTGACTGAAAGAGCGTATGATAATCCTGCTTTTGTTGAGGATTTGGTACGTGATATTGCACTTGAATTAAATAACGATAACAGAATTAATTATTATCGCCTAGAGTCAGAAAATTTTGAGTCGATTCATAATCATTCAGCTTATGCACTGATTGAAAACCAAAAATGATTAAAAAGATACTGAGAAAAATCAGTAATATTCGTATTACTAAGGCAGAGTCTATTATCCCGCCGTTGGTCTATATTAAGCGCCATGAGGCGAAAAAACCCCAATCTGATTTTATTGTTGAGTCGCGCGAAACCATTGCCGATATTATCAAAGGCAAGGACAAGCGGCTGTTGGTGGTGGTAGGCCCTTGTTCAGTTCATGATACGCAATCTGCCCTTGATTACGCTAAAAAACTTTCTAATCTCAAAGCGCAATTAGACGCTGACTTGTTTATTGTGATGCGGGTTTATTTTGAAAAACCACGCACCACAACTGGCTGGAAAGGGTTAATTTACGACCCTGATTTAGACAATAGTTTTAATATGGAAAAGGGTTTTGACTTAGCACGTGGTCTGTTACTAGATTTGGCAAAAATGCAAATCCCTACTGCGACTGAATACCTAGATTTAATCACCCCGCAATACATTTCTGATTTAATTTCATGGGGGGCAATTGGTGCGCGCACCACTGAGAGTCAGACCCATCGTGAATTGGCATCGGGCTTGTCTTGCCCAGTTGGTTTTAAAAATGGCACAAATGGTAGCATTAAGGTTGCGATTGATGCGGTTATTTCAGCCAGTAGTTCGCATATGTTTTGGTCAGTTAACAAAAAAGGCATGGTCAATCGTTATACCACCTCTGGCAATTCTAATTGCCATATTATTTTGCGCGGTGGTGCGGATGGTCCAAATTATGCAAAACAACATGTTGATGGTGCGTCTCAGAAGTTATGTGATGCAGGCTTGTCGGATAAATTGATGGTAGATTTCTCTCATGCCAATAGTGAGAAAAAATTCAAAAACCAACTCAAAGTGGGTAAAGAGATTGCTAAACAAATTAGCAATTCTACGGTTATTTTTGGGGTAATGATTGAATCTAATATTCACGAGGGTAAGCAAGCAGTGGTGGCAAAATCAAGTTTAAAATACGGGGTGAGTATTACTGATGCTTGCATTGGGTGGGATGATACACAAAACCTGCTCGAACAGCTTGCTCAAGCTGTGCGCACCAGAAATAGTTAAGTTTTTGATTTTCAAATAATTTTTATAGTTAACACTCCGGTGTAAAAGATTGCATTTTTATGTAATAAAGCATGGTATTTTTATCTAAATCAGGTACAATTAAAAGCCAATTTAATCATCGTTTTTTGTATGTCTGACAACACTGATAAGCCAGAAGTTTTCGAGCCTAATTTTCCCATAGTTACCATTGAAGACGAGATGCGCGATTCCTATTTGGAATACGCCATGAGTGTCATCGTTGGTCGCGCTTTGCCTGATGTGCGCGATGGGCTAAAACCCGTGCATCGACGCGTACTGTACGCAATGGATGTGCTGGGTAATGACTACAATAAATCGTATAAAAAATCCGCCCGTATTGTTGGTGATGTGATTGGTAAATACCATCCGCATGGCGATACCGCAGTGTATGACACCATTGTGCGCATGGCGCAGCCATTTTCCATGCGCAATATTCTTGTTGATGGTCAGGGTAACTTTGGTTCGGTTGACGGCGACTCAGCCGCCGCGATGCGTTACACTGAAATCCGCATGGCGAAACTGTCGCACGAATTACTACGTGACCTTGACAAACAAACGGTTGATTTTATCGAAAACTACGACGGTTCAGAATCTGAGCCAAGTGTATTACCAACTCGAGTGCCCAATTTATTAGTTAATGGCTCCTCAGGTATTGCAGTAGGTATGGCGACTAATATCCCACCGCATAATCTTGATGAGGTGATTGACGCTTGCCTGCAAGTGATTGATAACGATACAATCACCATTGATGAGTTATTAGCAGTGATGCCAGGTCCTGATTTTCCAACGGCTGGCATTATCAACGGTGCCAGTGGCATTCGCCAAGCCTACGAAACTGGCAAAGGTAAAATTTATCTGCGTTCAGTTTCGCACGTAGAAGGTGAAGACAAACAAAGCATTGTGGTCACAGAACTGCCATATCAAGTGAATAAAGCCAAATTAATTGGCAAGATTGCTGAACTGGTCAAGGACAAAAAAGTCGATGGGATTGTAGGTTTGCGTGATGAGTCTGATAAAGATGGTATGCGCATGGTAATTGAGCTTAGACGTGGTGAAGTGCCAGAAGTGATGCTTAATAACCTTTATAAACTCACAGAAATGCAAACCGTATTTGGTATCAATATGGTGGCGATTGATAAAGGCATACCTAAGTTAATGACGCTTAGAAGTATTCTTGATGCTTTTATTGTTCATCGGCGTGATGTGGTTACGCGTCGCTCTATTTTTGAGTTAAATAAAGCTCGCAATCGTGCACATTTGTTGGAAGGTTTGTCGGTTGCACTACATAATATTGATAAGATTATTGAGCTGATTAAAGCTGCACCAAACCCGACTATGGCAAAAGAAAGTCTGGTGGCACAAACTTGGCAGGGCTCAGTTATTCGAGATTTAATTGGTAATCGTGATATGGCAATGTTTAAGCCAGAAGATTTACCTGCCGAGCTTGGCTTGCAAGCCAGTGGCGATTACCAGCTTTCACAAAAGCAAGCCCAAGCAATTTTGGATTTGAAATTACATCGCTTAACTGGATTGGAAAAAGACAAAATTTTTGATGAGTTTAACGAGCTCTTAGAATGTATTAAATACTTACTTGACATCTTGCAAAGCCCTGAGCGCCTGATGCAAGTTATTCGTGATGAACTATTAGAAATTCGTGAGAATTTTGCCAATGCACGCATGACGCAAATCATCGATAATAAGATTGACCTGACATTAGAAGACCTAATTGCTCAAGAAGAACGCGTGGTAACGCTATCACATGGCGGATACGTCAAAGCACAATCACTTAGTGACTACCAAGCGCAACGCCGCGGTGGCAAAGGTAAGGCTGCCACGAAAATGAAAGACGAGGATTTTGTTGATCAATTGTTTGTGGCTAATTCCCATGATACCGTGTTGTGTTTCTCATCCAGAGGCAGGGTACATTGGCTCAAAGTGTATGAATTGCCAATGGCATCACGCACTGCCCGTGGCAAGCCGATTGTGAATTTATTACCCCTTGAAAAAAACGAATCCATCAATGCAATTTTGCCAGTACCCAAGTTTGACGCAAGTCAATTTGTCTTCATGGTTACCAGTAGTGGCACGTGCAAGAAAACATCACTTACCAATTTTTCAAAACCTAGAAAAGGTGGTATTATTGCTATTGAATTGCGTGATAACGATAAACTGGTTGGCGTGGAAATCACTTCAGGCGAGCATGATATTATGCTGTTTTCAGCCAACGGCAAATCTATTCGCTTTAAAGAATCAGGCGTACGATGCGTGGGGCGTACTGCTATAGGTGTACGCGGATTAAAACTCAAAGATGCAGACGAAGTGGTTTCAGTAGTCATTGTCAAAGAGGATAGCCCAATTCTAACCGCAACTGAAAAAGGCTACGGCAAACGCACCACACTTGATGAATATCGCACACAAGCACGTGGTGGGTCAGGGGTCATATCCATAAAAACCAGCGACAGAAACGGCAAAGTAGTCGGTGCTATCCAAGTAATTGATGAAGATGAAATGATGCTGATTTCCAACAAAGGCACATTGGTTAGAGCAAGAGCAGCAGATGTATCTATTATCGGCAGAAACACCCAAGGCGTTACTCTAATTAACATCTCTAAAGGCGAAAAATTGGTCTCCGTAGCTAAAATTGCTGAGCCTGAAGACGATGAAGTCCAAGCCCTTGAGCACACCAATAGCGTGGTTGAATGAACAAATGGCGCGATTAAAAATGCCACGATTAAAACCACGACTTATCAAGACGCGAATGAAATGAGACGAGATTGAGACAGATTTTAATCTCTTATAATTTTCACTATCATGATGAGTTCAGGAAAGAGACTAAAGTTAGAACGCCTTATTAAGTTTGCAGGCATTGGTATAATTTTAAACTTGGTTTGTTTATCAGAACGCCTGATGTGTTTTTTAAAAACAGGGAATAACGTGGTGAAATTTGACAATTAATGATTAAGTGGCTGTTGCGCTTAATCCTATTGGGCGTTGTGATTTTTGTGGTTTATGTTAATAATCTTGATAACATTGTTAAGGCTGAGTTTTCCAAGTCGTCTGATTATTCTCATTCAGATTTAGAGTTGTATGAACATCCTAAAATTTTGATTAATATGTTATTGTTGATGGAAGATCAATCTTATTTTAACCACTCTGGCGTAGATTTTAAAGAAGTTGTTAAAGTATTGCGAGACAGTATATTTTTTGACAAACCCATACGCGGTGCGAGCACTATTACCCAGCAATTGATTAAAAACTCCTTACTAACCAAGCAGCGGACACTGAAGCGAAAATTTAATGAAGCGTTGATGGCATTGTTATTGGAACACGCTTTTGACAAGGTTTTTATTCTAACACGTTATATGAACAGCGTCTATTTGGGGCAACATGGTAATCGTGCGATTTATGGTTTTAAACAAGGTGCACAATTTTATTTTCATAAGCCGTTAAAATCATTATCAACGAATGAATTAGCAATCTTAGTAGCATTGGTTAGAGGTCCTTCGTTTTACCACCCAATTAAGCATCCACAACGCTTAGAAAGACGTAAGCAATTGGTTTTATCCACTTATAAAAAGTATAAAAAGATTGTAAAATAAACCCGTGACCCAACCCATGAATAAACTATTAGCGATTGATACTTGTAGCGAGGTTGTTTCAGTTAGTGTGCTTGGTGATAATGGCAAGATTAACCGTTTTGTTGAGAATGTGGAAAACAGCTCTAGTCTGATTTTGCCATTGTGCGAGAAGATACTCACCGAAGCAAAACTTAAAGTCTGCGAGCTGGACGCTATTATCTACACTAAAGGTCCAGGTAGTTTTACTGGCGTGCGTATGTGTGTGGCTGTGGTGCAAGGCATGGCATTTGCTTACGACATCCCTACCATTGGCTTTTCAACGCTTGAAGTGTTAGGCTTTGGCGCAGCTAAAAAATACAATACTGATAAAATCGCCGTTGCACTTGATGCCCGTATGGGACAGGTATATTGGGGCGTGTATCAAAATCAACAACTTGTCAATGAAAGTTTAAAAAATCCAAATGAAGTAGATGTGCTTAATCAAGATTTTATTGGTGTTAGTACAGGTTGGGGTGCGTACGAGCGTGAATTGTCTCAAACAACAGGGATTAAGAATTATGTGGCTAATTTTTATCCAAAAGCTCAAAACTTGATTGATTTATATTTGCACCAAACTAGCGATTTTGATGATAAATTACCACTACCCACTTATTTGCGTAACAACGTGGCAAAGAAATCGATAAAATAACAACTGTAACAGTTATAACAGTTATATAGTAATATAATATAAAGTACAATTATGTGGAAATGGATTCAGGCGTTTGCCTCGCCGCAAAATTTTTACCAAATAAGTACAAAAATTATTCCTTGGTTTTTGTATCCTTTTATTATGCTAACTTTGGTTGGTTTATATTGGGGCTTAGTAGTAGCACCGGTTGATTATCAACAAGGTGATAGTTATCGGATTATGTTTATTCATGTACCTAGCGCATGGATGAGTATGCTTGTATATTTAGTGATGGCAGTTGCTGGCGGCATTGGTCTTATTTGGCAAATCAAGCTAGCTAATGTAGTGGCTAAAGTATCCGCACCGATTGGTGCAGCGTTTACTTTTTTGGCTTTAGTAACTGGCGCAGTTTGGGGTAAGCCGATGTGGGGTGCATATTGGGTGTGGGATGCGCGTCTTACTTCTGAACTTATTTTGTTGTTTTTATATTTGGCTTATATGGCGCTTAATAATGCTTTTGACAACCCTAAAACAGCAGCGAAAGCCAGTGCTATTTTAGCGATTGTGGGTTTGATTAATTTACCCATTATTCATTATTCAGTTAAGTGGTGGAATACTTTGCATCAAGGTGCCTCAATCAGTGTTAATAGGATTGCCATTCAAGATTTAGATATGGTGATTGCGCTATTGGTGATGAGTATTGCATTTAAATTTTTATACGCTACATTGATGTTAATGCGCGCACGAGACGAGGTGCTAATTACCGAGCAAAATACCCGCTGGGTCAAGCAAGTGATTATGGGGGCGGACAAATGACATTGGTTGAATTTTTTTCTTTTTTACCGTTTGGCAAGTATGCTTTTTATATTTGGTTTGCTTATTTAACGACATTTGTGACAATTGCATTTTTGTTTATCCATAGCGCAGTTATTCACAAACAGGCAAGAGTACAACTACGTGCTAAATATCTTAGGATTCAAAAATGACAAAACGACAAAACAGAATGGCATTGGTGGCTTTATTGGTGGCAGGCGTTTCATTAGCGGGCTACTTGGGGTTAAAGGCATTTAATCAAAATTTATTGTATTTTTTCTCTCCAAGTGATGTTGCTCAAGGTAAGGCTCCGATTGGGAAAAGTTTTGAGTTGGGTGGCTTGGTCTCACTCGGTAGCGTCAAGCGTGACGGCATCAAAGTAGTCTTTGAAGTGACTGATAATGTGAACGCATTTCAGGTGGAATATAGCGGCATTTTGCCAGATTTATTTCGTGAAGGACAAGGGGTGATTGCCACTGGTTCATTGGTTAAAGGCACGTTTGTTGCCAGTAGGATTTTAGCCAAACACGATGAAAATTACATGTCACCAAAAGTGGCAGAAGCCTTAAAAAACGCTAAGCAAAGTAATCCATAACATGAGCAAATTTTTGCCATTGGTTTTATTTATTGTCTTGGCTTATTTTTTGTTTGACGGATTAGGGCGTGATAGCAAAAAAATTCCCTCTCCTTTGATTGGTGAAAGTTTTCCTAATCTGGAAGTTGAAGACTTTCATAGTAGCGAGAAATACTTAATCCAAGATAGGCTTAAAGGTCAAATATCCTTGGTGAATGTTTGGGCGTCTTGGTGTGTAACTTGCCGTGCTGAGCATGAAGTGCTTAAATTTATTGCAAAAACCAACACTTTGCAAATGATAGGTATTAACTATAAAGACACCAAAAAAGATGGATTAGATTTTTTACAAATACTGGGCAATCCATTTGAATTTATTGTGGTTGACGCACAAGGAACATTGGGCTTAGAATTGGGCGTGTATGCAACCCCAGAGACGTTTATTGTTGACCAAAATGGCGTGATTCGCTTCAAGCATATTGGTGAAATAACACCCTATATTTGGCAAAATGAGATTGAACCGTTGACTCGGCAATTAAAAAAAACATCAGCCCTGATTTATGTAAAGACCTATTCTAATAAATAAAACATTTGTTTTTTTGCCAAAAAACTATTGACAATAAGGCTTTTTGCTGGATAATTCACCAAAAGCTTACTCGAAAGAGGCTTTTTTATCTTTATCAAAATAATGATTTTATTAAGCAGGAGAATAACAAATGAATAAATCAGATTTAATCGCGGCAATTGCGAATACTGCAGGTTTAACTAAGGTAGATGCAGGTCGTGCGCTAGATGCAACAACTGGTGCAATTACAAATGCGTTGGTAAGTGGTGATAGTGTTGCCATTACTGGCTTTGGTAGTTTTTTAGTCAGATCACGCGCAGCGCGCACAGGCCGTAACCCACAAACAGGTGCAGCCATTCAAATTGCAGCCTCTAAAGCAGCTGCATTTAAGGCTGGAAAATTACTTAAAGAATCGGTTAATAGATAGTTTCTATTTGAGTATAATACGCCCGGTGCTTAGGTTGAGTACTGGGCATTTTTTTGGGCGCTTAGCTCAGTTGGGAGAGCATCGCCCTTACAAGGCGAGGGTCACAAGTTCAAGTCTTGTAGCGCCCACCAAAAAAGGCTTTCGTATTTATATAATGCAATAGTCTTACAAATTCGGAGCGGTAGCTCAGCTGGTTAGAGTGCCTGCCTGTCACGCAGGACGTCGCGGGTTCGAGTCCCGTCCGCTCCGCCAAATTTATTAGTAATTTTTGTTAAAAAAATGCTAATTAGTGATAGTTGTTAAGGCTTTGTCTTGATAATTTTTAATAAAAATTAGGAATGTGTTAAAATTACCCCTAAAATGCTAAGTAAAACGATAGTATTATGCTAAGTTCAATCAGACACAAAACTAAAGGCTGGATAGCCTATACCATTATTGGTTTAATCATTGTTCCCTTTGCCTTATTTGGTATTGCCGAATATTCTACTGGCACCGCTAATGTTATTGTTGCCTCGATTAATGATGATGAAATTTCCAAAGAAGCATTTTTATCAAAGTTTAATCAACAAAAAAGACTTTTGCAACAGCAGCTAGGTGATGACTATAGTGCTGAATTTGACAATAGAGTTAAACGCTCAGTCATTGAGGCAATGGTCAATGAACGTTTATTGGACCAGTTAGCGAAAGATTTGGGGCATGCAACGGTTGCAGCTGAGTTACAAGCCATTGTTCAATCAAGCGATGATTTTAAAGTTGATGGGCGCTTTTCGCTTGACAGATATAAACAGTTGCTCAGGCTAAATGGTTATAGTGTTACTCAGTATGAAGTCAGTAAATTAAACGAGCTAACACAAATACAAATCAAGCAAAATTTACTGGATTCTGCTTTTGTTGGCACTTTGGCATTACAACACTTACAACGTCTTAATAATCAGCAGCGCAAGTTTCGCTATATACGCCTAAATACTGATGACTATACTGATAAAGTAAGTATTGACAACAAACAAATTGAGGCGCACTATCAAGAGCAAAAAGCGTCATTTTTTGAGCCTGAGCAAGTTAAGCTCGATTTTGTTGAGTTGTCATTAGAGCAAATTAGCAAAAGCATTCAGGTAAGTGATGAGGAATTACGTGATTTTTATCAGCAAGAACAGCAGCGTTTTGCCACCGAGGAAGAAAGACAAGCCCAGCACATTTTGCTTAAAAATGAAGCAGACGCACAAAAAGTACTTGATAAGCTCAAGCAGGGTGGCGACTTTGCTAAACTGGCAAGGCAATATTCACAAGATAATGGGTCTAAAGATAATGCTGGTGATTTAGGTTTTTTTGCTCGTGGAGTGATGGTGCCAGAGTTTGAGGAGCGTGCATTTGCCATGCAAGAAAATGAATTGAGTGATTTGGTGAAATCAGAGTTTGGCTATCATATTATTAAACTTAACAAAATTAAAGCCAGCGAGGTTAAATTATTTGACTCAGTGAAGGCTGAACTGTTAGATTTATATACCCAGAATGAGGCAAAAAAACAACTCTATAATTTGGTTGAACAATTGGCAAACTTGGCCTATGAAGCAAGCCTGGAAGAGCTGGCAAATCAAATGGATTTACCACTTCAAACGACTGATTTTTTTAATCAAAGCAACGCTCAATTAGACAGAAAAATGGTAAATGCTGCTTTTAGTGACGTGGTTTTAAACCAAGGCGAAAATTCAGAAGTACTAGAATTATCAAAAGATAAATTTGTGGTCATTCGTCTAAAGCAAAAAATACCTCAACGCCAAAAAACCTTTGATGAGGTGAGTGCGCAAATCGAAACAAGTCTAGCTATTGTAGCGGCAAAAGAATTGATTGATAAAATCGCTACGCGTATTGCCACTTTGCTTAGACAGGGCGATAGTTCAGCAGCTAAAAAGCTCATCAAGCAGCATCAACTTGAGTGGCAAGCACTGGGCTGGGTTAAAAGAGATTCTAATAAAGCCGAGGCAAAAATTATACAAAGTATATTCACCCTGCCTAAGCCAAGCGCGGGAAGATCTACCTACAATGCGGGAGATTTTAGTAAAAATTATGCAGTTGTAGTTGAATTGTCAGCTGTAGAAGATGGCGAAATTAGCACGGTTGACAAAGCCTTAGAGTCCACATTATTAATCCTTGAAGCGGATGAAATATTTCAAGCTATTGTCGCTACGTTGCGTCAAGATGCAGATTTGAACATATTTATTAATCGCTTGTAATGATTTTATAATAAGCTAGAATCCAAAAAAGCTCTACTATTATTTACAGGTCTTTTCTTATTAACCCGGGCCTTTGTGGTAAAAATTGAAACCCGAATCAATATAAGTGATTTCACCGGTAATACCCGATGCTAAATCAGAGCATAAAAAAGCTGCAGCATTACCCACCTCTTCGGTTGTAACGTTGCGTTTGAGCGCGGAGCTATCAGCTGCATAATCGAGCAACTTACCAAAGTCCTTAATACCACTGGCAGCCAGAGTTTTGATTGGCCCGGCTGAGACAGCATTGACGCGAATACCTTTTGAAGGACCCATAGCAGCAGCCATATAACGAACATTCGCCTCTAATGAAGCTTTGGCTACACCCATTACGTTGTAGTTTGGAATAGCACGAATAGCACCCAAATAACTAACGGTTAGTAGCGCACCATTTGGATTTAGCATTGGGCTGGCAGCTTTGGCAAGTGCAGTAAAACTATATGAGCTGATGTCATGTGCGGTAGCAAAATTTTCACGGGTGGTGGTGGCTATATAATTCCCATTAAGTGCTTCGCGCGGTGCAAAAGCCACTGAGTGTACTAAAATGTCAAAATTATCCCAATGAGTTTTGAGCTCAGTAAAGGCCTTATCAATACTTGCATCAGTTGCTACATCACACTCAATGACAATATTTGAGTTACAAATTTGTGCACATTTAGCAACTCGTTTTTTGAGTTTTTCGGTTTGATAGGTGAGTGCAATTTCGCAGCCTTGCTTTGCCATAGCCTCAGCAATTCCCCAAGCGATAGAACGATTTGAAGCCACACCAACAATCAGTGCTTTTTTTCCTATTAAAAATCCCATAATAAACCCTATGTGCTAAAACAGACAAATTATAATGACAAACTGTTTTTGTGATTGAATAGTTTTGTTATGTTAGATGTACTACTTACGCCAATTCGCGCATTACGTTTACGCTACGTGCCTTTGTTGCTGATTTATTTTTCTTATGGCAGCGGTATTTTTACTGCGATTGCGCAGAATTTTTGGGTCAAAGAGTCGTTAGATATGTCAGCAGCTGATTTGGCTGAGTTAGGCATATGGCTGGGTGTACCTTGGACGGTGAAAATGATTTTTGGTTCATTAGTTGATAGTGTTAATATTTTTGGCTCTAATCGAAAATCTTATGTTTATATTGGTGCACTGCTAATTACTTTAAGTTCGTTATTGATGATTGCAGCGGTAGGTGATTACATGATTGTTGAGGATTTTTCTAAAAAGAGCATCTATATCATTGCCAGTGTTATTGCTGTGGTTGGCTTTGTAATGCAAGATGTGGTAGCAGATACAATGACCACCGAGGTGGTGGACAAGACTCAAACTCAGGAAAAAATTAACCAAGAATTGGCGACTATTCAAGTGTTAGCAAGATTGTCATTGGGTTTTGCGATTTTTATAACTGGCTGGATTGGTGGTGAATTGGCAGATGTTTTTAGAGATAATCGCGAGATTGTATTCATCATTGCTTTGTTTGTGCCATTATTGTCAATCCTTGGGGTGCTGTTGGTAAGACTTAATCCTGTGGCAATTTCTAAGGTCAATAAACAGGTGTTATTTGGCGGTTTGGCATTTGCTGTGTTTATTGTGTTGATGGGTTACAACGATGTGGCATATTCACAAGAAATTGTGTTTACCATCTCACTGGGTGTGGTGCTTTACTTGCTGAATGATTTAATTGCTGATTTAGGCGATGATGCCATTCGTCACATTAAAATGGCAATGATCATTATTTTTGTTTATCGCGCTATGCCCTCGGTCGGTAGTGGTCTGAGTTGGTGGCAAATTGATGTGCTAGGTTTTGATGAATCCTTCTTTGCTAAATTATCAGCAATTGGCGGCGGTATTGCACTGATGGGCATGTGGGTTAGTGCCAAATTTATCATTAAGCGCGATATTGCTGAGGTGTTGATTTTTCTTACTATTATTGGCACAATTTTGTCTTTACCGATTTTGGGCATGTATTATGACTTACATACTTGGCTTGGTGTAGAGGCGCGAACCGTAGCTGTGGTTGATACCGCGTTAGCATCACCATTTGATTATATTGCTCAGGTGTTGATGCTGACTTTGGTGGCGATTTATGCGCCTGAGGGTAAGAAGGGCACTTGGTTCGCATTAATGGCGAGCCTGATGAATATTGCACTTACTGCAGGCGGGTTATTGACTAAATATTTAAACCAAGTATTTGTGGTGAGTCGAGAGATAATTACTGATGGTGTGGTAGTTACAGCGCAAAATTACACCCAACTCGGTAGTTTACTGTGGATTGTAATTAGTGTTGGTTTTATTGTGCCAATTGTTGTTATTATAAAATTTAACCCTAATAAAGCATGAGTATGAATTTAGCCAAACATAAAAATTATTTTTTATCTGCTTTGGCATTGGTCGCAATAGATCAGCTAAGCAAATGGTTAGCGTATGAGAAATTGGGTTTTATTTCACGCGAAATCACCTCTTTTTTATCATTAACTTTTGCACAAAACTACGGTGCTGCATTTAGTTTTTTGGCAGATAGTGGTGGCTGGCAGCGTTATTTTTTATCTGGAATTTCTATTATAGCCAGTGTGGTAATCGTTATCTGGATGCTTAAAATAAGCCCAAAATACAAGTTAAAACTCAGTGCCTTAATGTTGATTCTCACCGGTGCTTTAGGTAATATGATTGACCGTATATTGAATGGTTTTGTGGTTGATTTCATTCATTTTCATTACGCAGATTGGAGTTTTCCTATTTTCAATCTGGCGGACAGTTTTATTTTTATCGGCGTAGTTTTGTTGATTATTGTAGATAGAAAATAATGAGTGATTGCTTGGTGATTGGCGGCGGCGTGATTGGCATGATGAGTGCTAGAGCATTGGCAATCTTAGGTGCTAATGTTACTTTACTTGACCAGCGCGAATGTGGCAAAGAATCCTCCTGGGCAGGTGGCGGTATCATTAGCCCACTATATCCTTGGCATTATGATGATTCAATTAATCAGCTAAGTTTCGAATCTCAAGCGGTGTATGAGGCATTATGTGATGATTTGCACAGCGTTAGCGGTATTGACCCTGAGTATCAAAAAACTGGCTTATTAATGATGGATGAATTCCAAACACAGCAGGCTAAATCTTGGATGCAGAACTATCAAATTGATTATCAATCTCATCCGCAAGGGGCGTTATTTACCCATGTTGCCAGCGTTAGAAATCCCCGTTTATTGCAAGCACTTAAAGCTGACCTTATCCACAAAGGTGTTAACATTATTGAGAGCGCAAAAGTGGATAAATTAATTACCCAGAGCACAACAGTGTTAGGACTACGTAGTGCTCAAGGTGATTTTTTTGCTGATGCAATTATTGCCTGTATGGGTGCTTGGAGTAGTAAATTATTGGATTTAGAGAATGATATTTTTCCTATTAAAGGGCAGATGATTGTGCTACAAGCACAAGTTGACGAAGTCAAACATATTATCCTTGACAAGGGTCGCTACATTATTCCTCGGGCTGATGGCAAGATACTGATTGGCTCTACTATGGAAAATGTTGGGTTTAATCGCGATGTTAATCAATCCACTAAAACGCATTTATATGAATTTGCTTGGAGACATGTGCCTACACTTAAAAATGCTAAAATTATTCATCACTGGTCAGGTTTTAGACCAGCCAGCCAATCAGGTAGCGTGGTGATTAGCAAGGATAAAAAATATAATAATTTGTTTGTCAATACTGGACATTT
The DNA here is from genome assembly GCA_965206195.1 of Gammaproteobacteria bacterium. Lineage (GTDB taxonomy): Bacteria > Pseudomonadota > Gammaproteobacteria > PS1 > Pseudothioglobaceae > JAAOIF01. Next base: position 301,942 of record CBDBIZ010000011.1, on the reverse strand, counting down.
TCGTAATGGATTGAATATGGCGCCAGCCAGTGCTGACAAAATCGCAAAATTAGTCAATGAGACCTTTGTATAAAATCACCTTATTTTTTATCAGCTTAGCTTTAAGCGGTTTAATTAACGCAACATTTATTAAAGTTTCAAACTCAGGCACTGCGTTGCAAGATAGTGTCGAGGCGTGGTCTTGTGTGCTGGACGTGCGCACTCAATTGATGTGGGAAGTAAAGTTGAAAGCTCAAGGTTTGCAAGATAGTAAAAGCACCTATACTTGGTTTGATGGCAAGTCTGGTGAGGAAAATGGCGAGTATAGTCATTATTGTTATCAGGCACAGAATTGCAATACCCAGGCTTTTATTAGTGCCCTAAACGCAATTAACTTGTGTCAGTCCTCTAATTGGCGTTTACCCGCTGAGGGCGAACTTAATTCGTTATTAGTATATAACGATGATAATCCACTGATTAATACTAGGTATTTTCCCAACACCCAGTCTGGGCTTTATTGGAGTTCAACTGAGCAAACAAATTATCTTGATAGTGCAATTGCTGTGCCTTTTTTCTATGGTGGCACGCGTGGTAATGGCAAATCGTTTGATGGCTTTGTTCGTGGTGTGAGTAATGTTGTTAAATAAAGACATTGACCCAATTTTATTTGACTCTTATTCAGAAGATATCCCTGTTTTTTTAAAAAAAATTTATGCCGCTAGAGGCGTGCTAGAATCGCAATTATCATTGTCATTAACTTTGCTTTTGCCGCCTAATTTTGAACAATTAAACGCCGCATTAACCATTCTTGAAAAAGCACTATTGGCACAAAAGCGTATTTTGATTGTGGGAGATTTTGATTGTGATGGTGCTACTGCTAGTGTGGTGGCGATGAAGTCATTACGAATGATGGGCGCTCAACAAGTGGATTTTTTGGTACCAAATCGTTTTGAGCATGGCTACGGTTTGAGTCCAGAGATTGTTGAGCTGGCAATTAAGGAAAAACAACCTGATGTGATTATCACTGTTGATAATGGGATTGCCAGTTTTGCAGGTAGTGAGTTGGCAAAAAAATCAGGAATTGAGGTAATTATCACTGATCATCACTTGCCGAGTAATACCTTGCCAGTAGCAGATGCGATTATCAATCCAAATCTCAAGGATTGTGATTTTCCCAGTAAAAACTTAGCAGGCGTTGGTGTGTGTTTTTATTTGTTGTCAGCACTAAAAACACATTTACAACAAAAGAATTATTTTACTAAAAACAATATTCTTTTGCCAGATTTACGTACTGTGCTAGATTTGGTGGCACTTGGTACAGTGGCTGATGTTGTTAAATTAGACCAAAATAACCGCATACTGATTGCCGAAGGCATCAAACGTATCCGCCGAAAACAATGTGCCCCAGGGATTTTGGCATTATTAGAGATTGCCAATAGAAAAGCTGAGACCTTGCAAGCATCAGATTTGGGTTTTTGTGTGGCACCACGGCTGAATGCCGCAGGCAGGTTAAGTGATATATCGCGAGGTATTCGTTGCCTATTAACCGATGATGTAAATGATGCGAGGCGATACGCCAAAGAGTTGGAAGCATTGAACCAAATACGCATGACAGAACAAGCACGCATTCAAACTCAGGCTGAGGCAATTGTTAAAGACCAAGTAAGCACACAAGATTTAACCCAAGGCAAGTTTGCCATTAGTTTGTTTGATCCATCTTGGCACGAGGGTATTGTGGGCATTGTGGCTGGCAAACTCAAAGAGCAATATCATTGTCCTTGTGCGGTATTTGCTAAATCGGGTGATTTTTTAAAAGGTTCAATTCGCTCAATTCCCAGCGTGCATATCAAAGATTTGCTGGATTTGGTGGACAGAGAAAATCCAGGTTTGATTTTAAAATTTGGCGGTCATGCCATGGCAGTAGGGCTGAGCATTAAAATCGAACGGTTTACGGATTTTAAACGTACTTTTTCGCAAGCAATTAAACAGCATTTAAATGCAAAAACCCCCAACATTGAACTGCTCACCGATGGTGAATTGCAAGGTGGTGATATTTGTTTAGATAATGCTCAACTATTACTTGACGCAGGACCTTGGGGGCAGAGTTTTGAAGAGCCAATTTTTCAGGGTGATTTTGAAATTATCATGCAAAAAATTGTGGGCGAAAAACACCTAAAATGCCAGCTGAGACAAATTGATGATGCGAAAATTCATGACGCAATTGCTTTTTTTCAACCACCGATTGAGGCAAAAAAAGCATTAGTGGCGTATAAATTATCAGTCAACACTTGGCAAGGACGCAGTAATTTGCAGTTAATGATTGAGCAAATTATTGCAACATAAAAAAGCCAAAATGCTAATTATTGATGCTTGGCTCTGTCATATAAAGGTTTGTTTTTAAGAATCTGTGAGATAATTTTTTCGCCCTGATAAGGCGTGAGCAATGGTATTCATATCTGCATATTCAAGCTCTCCACCAATTGGAATGCCGTGTGCGATGCGAGTAATTTGAATATCAAATTGTTTTGCCATATTACTAATATAGTGTGCAGTTACTTCACCCTCAACCGTGGCATTAGTCGCTAGAATGATTTCTTTGAGCGTTTGGTCGTTTAATTTTTCTGTTAATTTATCCAAGCCTAACTCAGTGGCACCGATGCTGTCAATCGGTGATAAATAGCCACTTAAAACGAAATATTTACCCTGATAAACACCACTTTGTTCAATCGCATGGATGTCAGTTGGTGTTTCTACAATACACAGTTGTGCGCTATCACGCTTTTCGTTAGCACAAATATTGCACAGATTTTTTTCACTTAATGTGCGGCAAACTGAGCAATGTTTAACGTGCTCCATTGCATCAACCAGTGCTTTGGCAAGTTCCAAACCTCCTTGTCGATTTCTTTCTAATAAATGATAGACAAAACGTTGTGCAGTTTTGCTACCGACACCAGGTAGTGCGCAAAAGGCTTTGTTAAGGGACTCAATCATTTGCTAGAAAGGCAGCTTCATGCCACCTGGTAATTTTATATCGCCAGTTGCACTTTTCATTTTTGCTGAGGATTGGCTGCTGATTTGCTCGTTAGCATCATTGATGGCAATTATAATTAAATCTTCCAACATTTCTTTATCGTCCATCACGCAGGTATCAATTTGAACATCAGTTGCTTGATGCTGACCATTTATGGTAATCGCTACCACGCCACCAGATGCCTTTCCTGTTGCGCTTAAGTGCTTTATTTCTGCTTGAGCTTTTTGCATATCTTCTTGCATTTTTTGAGCTTTTTGCATCATTGAAGCCATACCACCTTTAAACATTTTCTATCTCCTTAAGACTGCTGATATCAATTTTTGCGTTAAAAACTTGTTGTAATTTTTTAACACCTTCATCATTTAGAAAAGTTTTTTGCATGGCTGTAATCTTTTCGTTGCTGCTTTGCATTGTGTTTTGTGACAAAGTCGGTATTTTGGATTTTTCCAAGGTGATTTTAAGGGTTAATTCAGTAAAATAACTTTGTAATGCAGATTGTATTGCAAGTTGGGCATTTTCAGTTAATAAGTTGGCATATTGTTTATCCAGAATTAAATTTAGCACTTGATTATCATAACTCACAAACAAGGTGTTTTTAAGTAAAACCCGGGTTGCTGTGTTGAATTCAAGTCTGTCTATTAACGCCTCCCATTGCGCTTGAGATTTTGCGCTAAATACTGCTAATTTATTGTTTTTTTTTATCTTAGATTTGCTAGTTTTAGGTGCTTGTACTGCTAGAATTTTTTTAGTTTTTGGCTTTTTGTTTATTTTAGTTATTTTTTTTTCAGTAGAGTCGCCAACTTGTACGGCGCTATTTGAGCGAAAGGTCAACATTCTTAACAATGTCATCTCAAAGCCGATTTGCTCGCTTGGGGCTAGTGGCATTTCTTTAGTGCCAGTCAGTGCTATATGGTAGAACAATTGCAAATCCTGATTTGAAATTTGGGTGCTTAAGGCTTTAATTGCATCAGGAATCTGCGTATTATCAACAATTTGTGCAATGGCTATTTGATGAAATACACTGGTTAAATCCTTGAGTGCATGGTTAAGATTTTCACCTTTGTGTGAAAGCTGTTTGACAAAGTCAATCAGTGCTGTAGCATCTTGATTAAAAAGCTGAGTTACCAAGATGAGAATATCGTCATGATGAACCAAGCCAAGCATAGCTTTAATGTCCTTATCCATAACCGTACCATTGCCATAGGCAATAGATTGGTCAAGCAAACTCAGTGCATCACGCATTGATCCATTACCAAATTGTGCAATTTGACTCAGGGCTGTTTCTTCATATTTTAAATTTTCAGCATCCATAATGAATTTAAGTTGATTGAGAATTTCTTGATGACTGAGTTTTTGTAGGGTAAATTGCAGACAACGAGATAGTACGGTAACTGGTAGTTTTTGTGGATCGGTGGTCGCCAGTAGAAATTTAATATGTTCAGGTGGCTCTTCAAGGGTTTTAAGTAGTGCGTTAAAACTATTTTTTGAGAGCATGTGCACTTCATCAATCAAATAGATTTTGTAGCGATTTTTGGTTGGCATGTATTGTGCATTTTCTAAAATATCGCGCATGTTATCAACGCCTGTATGCGAGGCGGCATCTAATTCAATTAAATCAACCGATTGACCTTTGTCGATTTCTAAACAAGTAGCGCATTCTCCACAAGGGTTGGAGCTCACACCTTGTTCGCAATTGATTGATTTTGCAAAGATTCTAGCAATCGTGGTTTTACCAACACCATGTGAGCCGGTGAATAAAAAACCGTGGTGTAGATTGTTGACATCGAGTGCATTAATCAGTGTTTTAACGGTGTGCGTTTGACCTACCATTTCGCTAAAGTTGTGAGGACGATATTTTCTAGCCAGTACTTGATAATTTTCCATTAAAGTGTGATGTGTGGTCGGGCTTAGATAGTATTTATTTTTTTAATTAAAAGTGGTAGCACCAAGAATAACGACCAACACATGAAAAAATTATTACCGTTGCTTTCTTCCGAATCTGGCGGGGTTCATAAGCATTCATTATTGGTGCACTCCCAACACTACCAAGTAATATTTTACATTTATATCCGAGTGCTATTTCTAAGAATTGTTGAGTAATTTTAGGCGCTGTGGTGTGCCCACATCTTGCCAATAGCCTGCGTGGTGCTCCCCGCTGAGTTTGCCGCGACTAATTGCCATTTTTAGCAGCGGATAAAGTGTGAGTTTTTGCTGTGAGCCTAAATGTTCTTTGAAAAAATCAGGGTGATAAATACCAATGCCAGAAAAAGTTAACATATTATTTTTAGCTATTTGACACCAACCTTGCTGATTTAACGAAAAATCGCCATCTGGATTATGTTTTGGGTTGTCAATCAACAGTAAATGTGCCAATGCGTTGTTCGGCAGTTTGAGCCTAGACAGGTCATAATCACAAATCACATCTGAGTTAATTACAATAAAAGGCTGCTTGCCTAATAATGGTAAGGCTCTAATAATACCGCCTGCGGTTTCTAGTGCGCCACTTGATTCATCGCTATAAGTAATGTGTACGCCCAGCTCAGAACCATTACCTAAATGGGCTTTGATTTGTTCGCTTAAATATGCGGTGTTAATAACAATGCTATTAATATTGGCATGTTTGAGCGCTGCGATTGAGTGTTCAATTAAGGTTGCACCTTTGACTTTGATTAAGGGCTTGGGGGTATTTTTGGTCAGTGGCATCATTCTTAGTCCGCGTCCAGCGGCTAAGATCATCGCTTTGGTTTGTTGAGTTGCCAGTGTTAAAATATCTTTTAAGGCGCTCAGCTCTGGATATTTGCTAGCGATGGTAAGCGTGTAATTTTCCACCAATGGAATATTCGCTAAATATTGATGTTTGCCATCGCGAATTGATAAGCGTTTAAAAATACCCAAAACTTTAAGATGGCGTTGTAAACTCATTAACTCAAACTGCCGCTCAAACTCACTGAAAGTCAGTCTGATTGAACTACTATCGGCTTGTTGATAATAATACTTAAGTAGAGTTTGTAAATCAGGTGTTTGCAGTTCAAAATAGGCATCTCTTAGAAGCGAAGTTAAATCATAAGTATTAGCACCAATCACTGCATCTTGAAAGTCAATCACGCCGAGTTCATTGTTATCAAGTATCATTAGGTTGCGTGAATGGTAATCACGATGGACAAATACTTGAGGGGCATTGAGCGCATTATCGCTAAGCAATTCAAAAATATTATGCAATTGCGCTTGTTGTTGTGTGCTTAGTACTGGCAAATACCAATCAATCAATAACTGCATTTCAGCCTTGAGCAAGGCGGAATCATAATTGGGAATATCAATAGATTTTGTGTCTAAGGCTTGGATTTTGATTAAGGTATTAATGGCATTTTGATAATGCTTAATAGCAAATGATTGCCTCTGGGCATTTAAAAAAGTTTGATTGCCTAAGTCTTCTAAAAGCAAAAAACCTTGTGCTAAATTAGCCTTTATAACTTTAGGCGCATGCACATTGGCATCAATCAAGTATTTTCCGATGGTGATAAATGCGGTTGTGTTTTCTTTATCTGGCGGCGCGTCCATAGCAATAAAAGTTGCATTATCACGTTCAATTCTAAAGTAGCGGCGAAAACTAGCGTCGTCACTAACAGTACTAATAACAAAATTTTCATCAGCGAAAAACCACGCTAACCAGTCGGTTAATAAATTTAAGCGTTGGTCAGTCATATTTAAGTTGCTGATAGTGTTCATATATACAATGCCAATACGGACTAATTTGACCTTGAGCAATTGGCTTATTGTTGAGTTGTGTAACGGGCATGATTTCACGACTTGAACTCGATATCCATAAGCCGTCTGCATTCTGAGCGTCAGCGAGCGAGAAAGCAATTTCTGCCACATTAAGCGCGCAGGCCTTGGCACTGCTAAGCACTAAGTCGCGGGTGATACCAGACAAAATATTGCAATTAGCAGGATGGGTAAATAAAATATCACCTTTGAGTATAAATACATTTGAAGTTGCCCCCTCAGTAATTTGATTGTCGCGAGATAAAATCACCTCTTCAACTTGGTGTTGTTGTGCTTGTTGTGCATATAAAACATTAGGTAATAGGGAGATGGCTTTAATATCACATCTGTGCCAGCGAATATCTTCTTGGCTAATCGCGCAGCAACCTTTTTCCAATATTGATTTGGGTTTTACGTTAAGTGTGTTTGCTTCAATATAGACATTTGGCGTTAAATCTTTAAAACTGTGTTGGCGTTTATCATTTGCACCACGGGTAATTTGTAGATACAAAGATTGATTTGGCATCGTTGAAAATTGGCTCAATTTACTCAAAATAGAGTGCCATTTATTATTTGAATATGGATTGTTGATTTGGATTGAATCTAGGCTTTTTTGTAGGCGCAAAAGGTGTGCTTCTAGGCGAAATATTTTATCGTTATAAACGGGGATAACTTCATATACGCCATCACCAAACAAAAAACCTCTATCCATTACTGAGATAAAAGCTTGGTTTTTTTCAATAAACTTATCGTTTAGAAAAATCACCTAAGTTTCGAGTTCGTCTAAAAGATGGATTTTATACCGTCAATCATGCGTGAGAAAAAGCCTGCTAATTCAGCATCTTCTAAAGCAATAAGTGGTAGTTTGGTGAGTGTTTCATCTTCAAAAGTAACAATCAAATTGCCAATGACATCACCTTTTTTAATCGGTGCTGTTGGTTTTTTGTCTAGTGCAATGGCCTGTTGTGAAAGTTTAAATTTTCCACGCTCTAGGGTTAGATAAGTGTTACTGGATAGGCCAATTTTTAAGGTATTTTGAGTTGAACTGGAGATGGGCACTTGTTTGTTGAAATCACCGATTTGAATGGTTTCAAAAAAACGAAAACCATAATCCAAGATTTTTTGTGTTTGTGATGTTCTAGCGTTAACACTGCCTGAGCCAAGCACAACAGAAATTAGCCGCATTCCTACGCGGTTTGCACTGACAACTAGGTTATAGCCTGCTTTTTTGGTAAAGCCGGTTTTTAATCCATCAACGGTATGGTCGCTCCATAGTAGTTTATTGCGATTGCGCTGTTTGATGTTGTTATAGGTAAATTCTTTGATTGAATACCAGGTGTAGAAGTGTGGAAAATCTCTAATTGTTGCTGATGCCAGTATTGCTATGTCATGTGCACTGGTGTATTGGTTTTTATTAGGCAATCCAGAGGCATTTTCAAAGCGTGAGTTTTTCATGCCTAATTGCCCAGCATATTCATTCATATAAGCGGCAAAGGTACCTTCAGTGCCAGCAATGTGTTCAGCTAAAGCAACAGCAGAATCGTTGCCTGATTGGACAATCATACCTTTGAGCAAATCTTCAAGTTTGATGGTTTTGCCCACTTCGATAAAACTTTTTGAACCGCCAGTTCGCCAAGCTTTTTCACTAATTCTAACGTTATCTTCTAAACTTACTCTGCCGTCTTTGATGAGTTGAAAAACCACATAAGCAGTCATTAGTTTGGCTAGGCTAGCTGGCGGTCGTCTTTTATCGGCATTATTCGAGGCAATGGTAGCACCAGAATTGTGGTCGAATACGACATAAGCGTGTGCATTAATTAAAGGTGCTTTAGGGGTGATGAAAATAGCAGATTGAACACTAAACGCGCTCATGCTGCTGATGATTAGCAATGATTTAATAAATGATGGAAATTGCATATTGTTTTTTTAAGGGTTGTTTTTTAATGAATTTGAGAATTAAATTGTTGTTTTAGTTGCTTAGACAATTGATAAGCTACCATAGCATATCTATTGTCGTGATTATAACGAGTTAGCACGTAGAAATTCCAAAAAGTGAGCCAAGTTTCGTTAATATCATCTTGCGGCAGTTGAATAAAAGCCAGTTTGGTAATATTGTTAATATCTTGGTCGATTTTAAAGCCTTTTTTACGCCAATGTTGAGCCTTGTATTGAGGCTTGTTGGTTGAGCGTTTGGCATATTTTAGCTGCGACTTGTCAAGCGTAATAGGGCGTGCGATTTGACCATAATCATGCCAATGATGTTGGTCAAAATAGTTGGCAATTGAGCCAATAGCATCGATTGGATTTGAAAATAAATCTATTCTTCCATCTTGATTAAAGTCAACGGCGTAATGTCTAAACGAACTTGCGATAAATTGCGGATAACCCATCGCACCTGCATATGAGCCTTCAACACTGAGTGGTGGAATGTCGTTTTCACGCGACATCAGTAAGAATGATTCCAACTCTTTTTTGTAAAAATTACGCCTACGATAATTACCAAAAGCACGCTTTGACAAGGTTTTTAGTGTTTGATGCGTGCCTTGCTTGTTGCCATAATCTGTCTCTATTCCGAGAATCGCAACAATAATTTCGCTGGGCACATTGTAGTGCTTTTCAGCACGTTGTAGATGCGCTATATTATCTCGCCAAAACCTTACGCCATCTTGAATACGCTCATCGGTGATGAAGAGTGATTTATATTTATTCCACGAGATAGGTTGGTATTTTTTTGGTTTGCTTTTCTTGTTAGTTTTATCAGCAACTGTCAATGTTATTTTAGAAAAAATAATCAGCAATTCATCGCGCTTAAAATTGTGCTTTTGTACCATCGTATCGATAAAATTCTGCGTTGCACGAAAATGTGTAGCAGGCAGTGTTTTTGCACTAACAACTGACGAAAACAGCAATAATGATAAGGTCAAAATTTTAAGCATTTTAAGTAAGACAACTTAGGAAAGATAGCTAGGTGTTTTATGCTTACGAATCGACATAATAATACCAAAACTTGCCATTAAGGTAATTAGCGAAGACCCGCCATAGCTAATCAGTGGCAATGGCACACCGACTACTGGCAAAAGCCCAGAAACCATGCCGATATTAACAAATACATAGGTGCAGAAAATTAGTGTTAAGCTGGCGCCTAATAATTTGGCAAAGGTGTCTTCTGCTTCAAAGGAAATAACAAGGCAACGATAAACAATTAGACCATATATAAATAACAATCCAAGCGAGCCAATAAAGCCTAGTTCTTCAGCAATCACTGCAAAAATAAAGTCGGTAGTGTGCTCGGGCAGGAAGTTAAGTTGTGATTGTGAACCTTGGACAATACCTTTGCCTAGCAAGCCACCAGAGCCAATCGCAATTTTAGATTGCAAAATATGATAACCTGAGCCCAGTGGGTCTGAGTTTGGGTCAATTAAAGTTAGAATGCGTTTTTTTTGATAAGCAATCAGCAAGTAATTCCAAGCGACATAGGCACTGGCAGTGATTAATGAGACGATAAGCCCAAAATTAAGCCAATTATTGCTTTTGATAATTTGAATGCGAATACCCGAAAAAAATAACACATAGAAACCACTAGCACCAATTAGTAACGAGGTGCCGAGGTCAGGCTGTTTGGCAATCAATAAAACAATTGCCACAATTGATGCAATCGAAATTAGTATGGGTATTGGTTTTGGTGGTAGGGTTGATTCACTCAAAATAGAAGCAATGGCAATCGGTACAATGACTTTCATCAACTCCGAGGGTTGAAAGCGTAAAAAGCCTAAGTCTAACCAACGTTGAGCGCCACCACTGCTTGAGCCAAACAATAACACCAAGGCCAATAAAAAAATACCAAATAACATTAAGTAGGGCGAATAACGCCTGAGCTGATAAGGTGGTATTTGTGCAATAATACCCATTACGCCAATGGCAAGTGCAAAATGAGTCATTTGCTTATAAACCAGTGCCATCGAAGATGCAGACGCACTATAAAGTACCACCAAGCCAAATATGCTAACACCTATTAGCAATAAGAATAACGGCGTATCCATTTTGAAATAATGCCAATAATAGCGTATTTGCGTTGTGGTAATTTTGATGTTTGGTATTTTCATAATAACAATAATCCTACTAGTCTAGCATCAGATAACAACAAGTTAAAACTTCGACAAGCCGATTCGCTGTTCATGCTTTCTACGCCAATGCCCATTTGTCCAATAGCGACTTGTTGCTTAGGGTGTAGAAATTGAGTTGAATCCCCAGTGCCGATAATTAGTAGTTCAATGTTATCCTTTGTGCTGAGTGGAAATAGTGTTAGTTTATCTAATTTGTCTAATGATTCTATCTCAATTTCTGTATGGTAATTAGGCGAGATAAAACACGGCATTGTGAGCGTGGTATGGGCTAATTTAAGCTGACGCACATCAACAGAAATAATACTGTTTCGACTGGACTCTTGTTGATTAAATTCCATAACTTGATAAAAAATATTTGATTATTCAAACAGACAATAACTAAATAATTAATTACATTCTGATCTTAATTATTATAATAGCGACTTTAAACTTGTTGTTTTTGTATAAACGAGATAGTAACTTTACGCAGTTGGGTTTTGGCTTCTTTTGGCAGTGGTTCTTGCAGGGTAGATTATATCAAGAAAATTCTAGGATAGGGCGGTTTTTTAGGCTAGATTAATAATGGTGCTAGTCTTTCAGGCGTGGTTTAATTTGTATTAAACATGCTTGCTATGAGTCTACCCGTATCCGAAATTACAGGTGTAGAATTTTAAAAATCCTAGTGTGTTTGCTCGTTGTTGTTAGTGTTGGCTTCGACCCACTTGGTAGATTTAGTTCCATACTCCTTTTTCCAAAAAGGCGCCTTGGTTTTTAGATAATCCATAATAAATTCACAAGACTCAAACGCTGATTTTCTGTGTTTGCTGGTGGTAATAACCAATACGATTTGCTCATTTGCTGATAAATCACCTACCCGATGAATAATGGTTACATTGCCTAAACTCCAGCGCTGCTGAGCTTGATTGGCAATGTCGTTGAGTGCTTTTTCACTCATCCCTGGATAATGTTCAAGGGTCATTTTACTAATCGGCTCATCGCTCAAATCTCGCACTGTACCAATAAAACTCACCACTGCGCCGATATTAGTATCGTTGTTACGCGCTAGCATAACTTCTGTTGATAAATCAAAGTTATTTGGCTGGATTACTATTTTGTTCATATAAAATGCTACTTTAAAGACGTCTTAATGAAAACATTATAATGAGAGCTTTATGCTTGTATCTATAAAGTAGCACCACCAAGCTCTCAAATGATTACAAAATAGGCAATAGTACTTTGCTATTGTAATGATGCCATTCATAGCGAGGTGGGTAATGTCGGCGATAAGTTTCAAAATTTTTGCTATCGTTAATTGCTATTGCATCTTGTTTAAAATCGTAGATTTTGTTTAGTGTGTCTTTCAAATTAGTTTGCTTGATAGATAGTTTTTTGGGGTTGATCATATTTTTGATGTTGTGATTTTTTTCAATGCCGATAAAATCACATAATGCCTCATACACCATAAAACTACCTTGAAATTTAGCATCGAGCGAGTGCCCAGCAATATGCGGCGTTGCCCAATAAGCTTTTTGTTGCAGGGTTTGATTGATATGCGGCTCGTTTTCCCAGCAATCAATAATATTAGCAAGGGTTTCGGTTTGCTGCCAAATAGCTTCATCAATTACACCACCCCGTGCGGTATTTAATACAATGGTTTGTTGGTTGATGTGATGAAAATTGTGTTCATTTAATAATTGATACGAAGGATATTGTCCATTAAAAGTCAGCGACGTATGAAACGTTACAATATCTGCACTTAGTGCAGTATTTAAATCAATAAAATCGGGCAAGTATTGTTGTGCTTGACGGGGTGGGTCATTTAATAATGTTTGAATTCCCATTAGTTTGGCCTTGGCATTCAGGCGCGAGCCGACATTGCCGACTCCAATAATTGCTAGGGTTTTTTGCTGATAATTAAAGCCAAACTCATCAGCCAAATTAATAATCGCACTTATCACAAACTCTGCCACTGCCGTGGCGTTACAACCTTGCGCCGAGAAAAAAGTGATGTTATTTTCTTTTAGATAATCTTGGTCAATATGCTCTAAACCAGCCACACTTGAGCCGACAAATTTAATTTTGCTACCCTTGAGTAGGGTTTGATTAACTTTGGTGCGTGAGCGCACGATTAACACATCGGCATTTTTAACTGATGCCGAGTCAATCTCACGACCTGGCATAGCAGTAATTTCGCCAAAATTGCCAAATATCTCTCTATAAGCATAACATGCATCATCAATGACTAATTGCACAAGATTGCTCGCTTACCAATTTATGGGTGTTAAATTGTGCCGTTTGAGGTAATCATTGGTTTTAGAAAAATGCTTGCAACCAAAAAATCCCTTGTGTGCCGAGAAAGGAGAAGGGTGGGCAGCACTTAATACTAAATGTTTACTGTTATCAATCAGTATTGTTTTTTGTTGTGCATAAGCACCCCATAACAAAAATACCAAGTTTTGCTTGTGTGCATTTAAAACATCAATTACTGCATCGCTAAATTCTACCCAGCCTGATTTAACATGCGAACCAGGTGAATTTTTTTCAACTGTGAGCACACTGTTTAACAGTAACACACCCTGCTCAGCCCAATGCGTTAAATCGCCACTTGTACTAGGTTGAATACCAATATCAGCGTATAATTCTTGATAAATATTGCTAAGTGATGGCGGGATTTTAATGCCATTTGCCACCGAGAAACTTAAACCCTGCGCTTGCCTTTCATGATGATAGGGGTCTTGCCCTAAAATCACCACTTTAACCTGATTAAAAGGCGTCAATTCAAACGCTTTAAACCATTGTGATTTGGGCGGGAAAATAATTTTTTTATTTTGTTGTTGTTGATTTAGAAAGTCTAACAGATTGATAAAATAATCTTGCTTAACAATGTCGTGCAGAGGCTTTGACCAGCCGTCAATATTCATAATCCAGCCCACCAAAGTCTTAGCCGATAACCTAAGGTGGTTACGTAACCTATCTCCACAAATTGAATCTCGCCCTCAGGGTTAATAAAAAAACTACTTGGCGTTGCCTTAACGCCAAACAGTCTTGCCAAAGAGCCAGAGTTATCATTAATGATATTGTTTGTTTTCATTTCGTTTTCATTGGCATATTTTTTTAAATCTACGTCCGAACCCGATTGCAAAGCAATATTTAGCACTTTATAATCATCGTTCAGTGCTTGAATATTGTCGTTTTCAAGCCGACAAATGCCGCACCAAGTCGCCCAAAAATGCACCAACATTGCTTGATTAGGTATGGGTTTGGTATCCATTATTTCACCACTTAGGGTTTTAGAAGTAAAACTTGGTACCATACCTTGGGTGATGTTTTGTTGTTGCCAAGCGCGAATGGCAAAAACGGCTAAAATAACCATTGTAAATTGCATGATTGTTTTGCGAGAAGGGCGCTTGATATTCATGTGTATCATTATAGAACAAACTATGACGAATTGGATACAACGCTGGGAAATTGGTGAAACTGGCTGGCACCGCCCGCAGGTTAATGCTAGGCTGATTAAATTTATTGATTGCTTGAATTTGCAAGCTGGAGATAGTGTATTTGTGCCGCTTTGTGGCAGTAGCAATGACATGGCCTATTTGCTCTTACAAGGTTTTAAGGTAATTGGCGTGGAGTTGAGTGCTTTAGCGATTGAGCGCTTTTTTAGCGAACATTCTCTAAGCTATACGCTTACTCAAACCCAACATTTTCAAATTTACCAAGGCGAGAATATTACTTTGTATTGTGGTGATTATTTTTTATTGGACAGCAAGATGCTAGCCAGTGCCTCAGCTGTGTATGATCGTGCAGCATTGATTGCTTTGCCAGTTGACTCAAGAGCAAAATATGTCAAGCATTTATACGCTATAATATCGAGCAATTGCACTCAGATATTGTTATTAACACTTAATTATCCGCAATCACAAATGAGCGGACCTCCTTATACGTTGGGTGAAGATGAGATAGTATCGCTCTACAAGGCAGAGTTTGTGTCTCAACAATTAGAGTGTTTTGATGACATTAAAAATGAGCCAAAATTTAAGCGTGCAGGTGTTACGTTCATTGAAAAAGCAACTTATTGTTTGCACAGAATTGGAGAATAAAAAATGGCAAGAAAAATAACGGGCGTAATTAGTCAATTCGGCAGTAAAGGCTATGGTTTTATTGATGGTGACGATGGACAAAGATATTTTGTACACCAAAAGAATATTGATACCAAATCACGTTTAACGACCGATACTCGGGTTGTATTTAATCCACAAACCTCAGATAAAGGCTTGGTAGCCATGAAAGTAAAACTAGAAAAAAGCGCATCTCTTGGGTCGAAGCCACTGACTCATGGTGCAATTAAAGTTATGTTTTTAGTATTATTTATCATCCAGATTGTTGTACTTTATCAATTGTTTCTTGCGGCGTGAAATTTCTACTGATTGTATTAATAACATTAACACTTCATGGTTGTTTTTCAACACCACCAGTCAAGGTTAAAAATATTTGTGATTTGATGGACAGAAAAGTAACTTGGTACAAAGCAGTTAAGGCTAGCGAGAAAAAATACAATGCACCTAAGCATGTGCAATTAGCTATTATCAATCAAGAATCAAATTTTGCCTCGGATGCACAGCCACCTAGAGACAAACTGTTTGGAGCAATCCCGTGGACGCGACCAACCTCAGCGTATGGCTTCGCTCAAGTAGTTGACGGTACTTGGAAATGGTATCAGCGAGATAGTGGCAATAGTGGTGCAGACCGCGATGATTTTGCAGATGCGTCTGATTTTATAGGCTGGTATATGCACAAGTCTAACCAGCTCTCAGGTATTGCCAAGTCAGACGCCTATAACCAGTATTTAGCTTATCATGAGGGGCACGGTGGGTTTAATAAAAAATCGCATTTAGCTAAAGATTTTTTGCTTAAAGCGGCTAAACAAGTTAGTACAAATGCCAAGCGTTATCAGCAACAGCTCGCTCAATGCGCTCAACAATTAGACAATAATAACACCTGGCATTTTTTCTAATGTGGGTCAAAGTACTAGAATCTTTGCCAAAAGAAGGCACTATGGTTGAGGTCAATGTAAGCGGCAAAGATTTATTCGTTACGTTAAATAAAGGTAATTTGTATTGTGCGCAAAATCGTTGTCCGCACGAAGATATTAAACTAACGCTAGGCTGTTTAAAAGATAATCGTATAAAGTGTTCATTACATGGGTTTAGTTTTGATTTGGCAACGGGCGATAGTGCGCATCCTGATGTAGATAATATGCAAACTTATCCAGTTAAACAAAAAAACAATCAGATTTATATAAAGGTTTAGTTATGAATTCACAAGAATTGATGAAATCTATTATTCAGCGTATCGCCACTGGACCTGATTTAAGTAAAAACATCGATTTTGACGAAGCCAAGGCGGGTATGCGCGCGATACTCAAAGGTGAGATTGACGATGTGCAATCGGCTATTTTTCTCATTGCTTTGCGTATGAAGCGCGAGACTGTGGATGAAAATCGAGGCATTTTAGCGGCAATTTTAACGCAAAGTGACAAGCAAACGGTTGATGTTGATGATTTGGTGGATTTGGGCGACCCGTATAGTGGCTATAATCGCTCTATACCAGTTTCATCTTTTCTGCCACCAGTATTGGCAGAATTAGGCTTGCCAAGTGTTATTCATGGGCTAAATAGTATTTCACCAAAATTTGGCTTGACCCATCGCCACATCAATCAAGCCTTGGGTTTGGACGTTGGGCATTCAACTGCCGTAGCCAAGGCGCGAATACAAGACCCATCGATTGGCTGGTCGTATATTGACCAAGCCAGTTATTGTAACGGGCTGCACAATCTTGTCTCATTGCGTAATCGCGTGGTTAAACGCACCGTGATTAATACTGTGGAAACCTTAATTGCCCCATTACGTGGCAGAACCACACATGCCATCTTAGGCTATGTACACAAGCCTTATCCACCAATTTATGCTGATTTGGTGAATGCCGCAGGCGTAGACAGTGCTTTGTTAGTGCGCGGCGTTGAAGGTGGTGTGATTCCGTCTTTGCGCCAAAAAGGCTTGATGATTTCATATCAGGGCAGCGAAGAACAAGACCGTGTTGATATTGACCCCTTTGCCATTGGCATTCATCAAGATATGCGTGCGATTGCTTTTCCAGAGGGCTTAGATGTGCACAACAACATTATTGAGTTAGCGCAATACACAGTCAAACTTGGCAAAGCAGCACTCTCAGGTGAGCAAGGCATGTTTTATGACGGCTTGGTATTAGCTGGGAGTTTGGTACTTTGGCACACTAAGAAGGCTAAAAATTTGAATGACGGTGCTCAAATGGTAAGGAAAATATTAGACACCCGCAAAGCATTAAAGCGTTTAAAATAAAACTAATTTAAAATAAGGAAAAAACACATGAATAATACAATTAAAGTAGTTATTAGTTGGTTAATCGCGCTATGGACATCAAAGGTTTTTATTACCTCGTTATTTTATAAATTTGACGAAACTGCGTTAGAGCCGCAGCATATTTTTAAAACCATTGGTGATTGGATGAGCAACACTATTAGCACCACGTTGGGTGAGTTATTTACCCAATATGGCGCAGTCCTAATTGGTATCGCAGAGTTGGTAACCGCTTTGGTGTTGTTAGCACCGATTGTTGTATGGAAACACCGAGAAAATCTCCATTGTATTGGCGGTTTGATGGCATCAATCGTGATGGCGGGTGCGGTATTTTTTCATATTTTTACTCCACTTGGTTGGAATCCAACTTGGTCGGTCGCCAATGAAGCGGCTTGCCAAGCTGTATTTGTAGCGCCTAACTTATGCACAGATACAGGTTTGGCAAATGCAGCTTTGTCTATTTTGATTTTGGGTTTGATAATGGCTTTTATCAATAAAAAAGCCTAGTTAAGAGCACCCAAAAACCTCATTATGATTTTTCTGGGTCTTTTTAATGCAAGAAACTGAGCTACTGCAAAAAATAGCACAAACCTTACAATGCGTAAACCTTAAAACCAATAATCAACTGATTAATTATCAATCGGTTGATGCGTTAAGCGATATTTTGGGTTTAGACCAACAAACATCAGGAGATTGGCAAGCATTATTTACTTGGATAGAGCAATATTTAGAATATTCTCCCAACACCAGCCATGTTAATTTTGCCAATCGGATGTGGTCTGGTGCTAATCCGCCATCTATTGTGGGTGAAATTATCACGGCTTTTGGCAACACCTCAAGCTGCACTTTCGAATCTGCACCAGTGGCGAGCCTGATGGAGCATTATATGCTTGAGCAAATGCTTGAGATTGTTGGCTTTGAGAATGGCGAAGGACAGATGACTACCGGTTCCAGTAATGCCAATATGATTGCGATGATGGTGGCGCGCAATCAAGCCCTAACCTCAACCAAAAAGGCAGGACTATTTGCACAGCGGCCGTTATTTGCGTTTGTCAATCAAGATGCACATTATTCACTGGATAAAGCCGCTAATATTTTAGGCATTGGTACTGAGCATTTAATTAAAATTCCAACACTTGACAGTGGAGAAATCGATATTCTGGCACTTGAAAAGGCAATTGAATCTGTTCAAAAAAACGATGGCATTGTTTTTTTTGTTTGTGCCACGTTAGGCACAACAGTACGCGGTGCATACGACAATATCATTGATTTATTAGATTTAAAACAAAAATACAATTTTTGGCTACATGGTGATGGCGCATGGGGTGGGGCAGTCATTATGCATGAAAAATTGAAAGAGAAATTTTTAACAGGTATTGAACGACTAGATTCTTTCACCATGGATTTTCACAAAATGCTTGGTAGTAATTTGATGTGTAATTTTTTATTGCTCAATCATCAAAATTTATTGTCTTGTACTTGTTCAGATGGCGATAATAGTTATATTTTTCGTGAAAAAGAATTGGATTTTGGTGTGGCATCATTGCAATGTGGTCGGCGTGTTGATAGTTTAAAATGGTTTTTAGATTGGAAATTTTATGGCAAGTCTGGATTTGCTCAACGGGTTGAGAGTTATCATCAACTAGCAATATTTGCTGAGAACTTTATCAATCAAAGTAGCGAGTTAGAAATGTTGGTTCGGCGTAGTTCGTTTAATCTGTGTTTTCGCTTTAAAGCGAAAAATCCAAATGCGTTTAACCAAAAGTTACGTGACCAACTGCTTAAAGATGAAAAAGCACTGTTGTCTTTGGCTTATATCGGCAAAGCCTTGGTGTTTCGATTATTAATTAGTAATATTAATATGGATGAAGTGAAACTAACGATATTGTTAAAACGTTTAATTAAAACAGGAATGGAGTTATAAAAAACATGCTTAAAAATATCCAAAGTTATGATTATCAACATATTGGCGATTTTGACTTTGTAGCATTATGTGATTTACTTGCTCAAGAAAACCATGATTTAGCGGTAGTCGAAATAAAAACCCTAATTAAGCAAATAGATTTGCACGCACTACCTTTTTCCAATGATAGTTATGTCAGAAGTATTATTGTTAATAATCAATATTATTGGCTGGGTTTGTTGAATTGGGATAAAGGTGCTAAAACTCGAATTCATGGGCATCCAGAACAAGCTTTTGTACATGTAATCAACGGGCGATTAAGTTGTAAAAATTTTGCCAAACAGTCGTTGTCTGAGTTAGGCAGTAGCGAACTGAGTGAGGGAGAATATCGCTACAACAAAGGCGTTAAAGGCAAGATGGACAACTATATTCATCAAATCAGTGCTAGTGAAAAAAGTGTTAGTCTGCATTTCTATTCAGACGACCCAACCAAGGGAGAAGTGTTTGACCTTTAAACTAATTTTCTACTACATATATTGGTCAATACGCCTTGGTATTCCGCCTTGGTATTATTTCCAAATTAATGCTGAGTGGTACAATAAGGAAAAAGGTTTTTATTCCAAAATCGATATGGATGTCCACATTCCTTTAAAATGGCGACTTAGGCAATATTATCTTGATAAACATAATCCGCCAGAAGTTTTTCCAGTTTTTTTAAAGCCAGAGTGGGGACAAAACTCTAATGGTGTGGCACGAGTTGATTCCCAAGCAGATTTTTTAGCGTTTGATAGCACTGCCAATAAAATCCCCTATATTGTTCAATATGCGGCACCTGGGCTGCAAGAATATGAAATTTTTTATATTCGTGATGCCAACAACCAACAAGAGCTAATCGAGTTGACAATTACTCAGTCAATTAACCGCTCGGATGAGCGCTATCCTATTAATAGTGTTAACAATTTTGATGTTGCTTATCACACTATTACTCAGAATTTTACCAAAACTGAATTGGTAAAGATTAAAACGCATTTGCAAAACTTGCCAAGTTTTCGCATTGCACGAATAGGGATTCGCGCTGATTCCAAAGCTAATCTAGTTAGTGGCATATTTCATATTGTTGAGGTGAATTTATTTGCCCCATTCCCCATTAACTTATTGGATAAAAATATCAGTAAGCAAGCCAAACATAGGTTTATTAAAGACAATATGCGTCATTTAGTTAATGTTAGTGATACAACCCCTAAAAAGCATTTTAACCGATTTGTATTTTTTAAAAAAATCATCAAACATTATCAATCAAAAACCACGTGAGAAATCCGTTAAATTGGTTTTTATCTCGGTTTTTTCTATCGGGTTGTAGTGATTATAACTCGCTTAGCGTTAGGCGCGCTTGTCGCTCAAAAGCTCAGGCACGATTAGCTTTTAAGGCAAACCAATTGCCTCACGCTAAGGGAGAGACTTTTTTAAATCCGATAGCGGCATTTGCCTTTGTTAAAAAACACGGCTTTCCTGTGGTGGTTAAGCCTAATGTCGGTGGATTTTCTCGTGGTGCTTATTTTCCCATTAGCAATAATAAACAACTATTAAGTGCTTGCGTTGGGGTTAAAAAATGGTGGCCAGTCAGTATTATTGAGCAATATTTATTGGGTAAAAATTACCGAGTGGTGATGACCAAAAAAGGGGTTATGTCAGTATTAAGACGTTATCCACCGTTTGTAGTGGGTGATGGAAAGCAAACTATTGCCGAGCTAATTGATGTTGAAAATGCATTGAGAGTCAAAATGCAATTGCTGCCAACTACGCAATATATTGCTAAAAACTCAAGCATTAAAAAACACTTGAAACAACAAAAAATGGACTTTTATACTGTGCCCAATGTCAAGCAAAAGATATATCTACATCATAAGATATCTCTTAAATTGGGCGCTAGCGTAGAAGTGATTGATAAAAGTGTTTTGAGTAAAAAAAATATCAAAGATTTGCAACAAATCCTAGATTATTTTGATGCCAATATTTTGGGCATTGATGTAATTTGCAAACAAGGTATTGAGGTAGATTTTGATGCGCAAACTTGTATCTTTTTAGAGCTAAATTCGCGACCTCTTTTGCAAATGCATGACAAGCCTAGATATGGCAAGCAAGAGGATTTATCTAGTTTTTGTAGCCAACTTAATCGAATACAACTAGACGATAATGAAAAATATTAGCAAAAAATATCTGTTTTATAGCTTTGTTTTGCTTAATATTGCCATTATCAGTTATTTTTATTTAACTGGTTATAAGATTGATCTTGTTATGTTTAAAAATTTTTTAAATGCCCAACATTTTTTGGTCGCCTATTTATCATATATTTTGATTTTGACGATTAGAGGGTTGACACTGCTGCCAGGCACTGCGTTTTTATTAGCAGGCATCTATGTTTTTTCGTTTGTGCAAGTATTTTTTGCTGTCCAGATTGCCATTATTGGTTATTGTTTGATTATTTACAATTTTGCACATAAGCTAGATTTTAAAGTGCCACAAAAAATACTAGATTATGAGCATAAAGTCAAAACCAAAGAGATTCCTATTATTTTTGTTTTATGTTTTATTCCAGGAGTTTCAATTAATGTATTGATTTATTTTTTATCAATTATTGACATTAAACTTAAAAATATTTTAATCGGTGTTATCGCTGGAACTTCAATCACTTCGATGATCTACATCTCAATTATCACAGAGGTTTTTAATGCAAGCGATTATTTTTTTAACCTTTTTTAAAAACACAATTGTGATTGTAGAGTGTTAAAAAAATCTATAATAATCACACTTATAGGTTTTTTTAAACACCTTTGTATTTAATTGAGTGTTTTAAATTTATTTTTTCCTAGCCAGAAATCATTGCCTTTGTTAATAAAGCCAGGAATATCCCTAACCCAACGACTGTTTACTTCTTGGTTGTAATTTAGGTACAATTTATCATCAACAATTGTCCAAATATTTGGATCGCCATACACGCCAGCCCCATCTTGTGCCACGCGCCAAGCACAATGCCCACCGTATTGTGGTGCGTATTTTTGTGGATTGGCTTTAAACAAAGCTAGATTATTTTCATTTTTAAAGTGCCATTTTTTACCTTGATAACGGAATGTAAAATCAGCACTGCCTTTGGCAGGTTGATTCTCAGTGAAATAATTAACCGCATCATAACCCTCAATAGCATAAGCATTACCCTTGCCAAAATAACCATCATTGGTAAACACAAAATCTAGTGCAAAAACTTGCATACTAAAGATACCCGTGAGCGTTAAAAGCGTTGTTTTTAAGATTTTTTTTATGTTTTTCATGTTTTTCTCCTTTTTTAAATAAACCATTTTTGCTGATACTGAATAATACTAGGTAAAGGCGCAGGGTTGTCTTTATTTTCAAATGAAATAATCATCTCGCCTGTTTGCATCATGTTTAATATCTGCGTATTGATAGTGAAAGTTTTTTTTCCAGTTTCAGGCATAGTGCCAATTAACAATACCTTATCGCCATCTTTTATCCAAAGTGTACACACGCTGGCTTTATCAGTATGTTTGTGTGTGGTTGTAACGATTGACACTTGCTGTTTTGCTAAGTCGGTATCAATATCCCAACCGAGTTGGGCGTTAGCTGTTTGATTAAACAAATTAATACTAATTAGCAAACCCAGGCCACCCACGCCACTTAGCACGTAACGCCAAGAATTAAGCCAAGAGCCTATGACGTTGGTTTTTTTAACTTGTGCTTGTTGTTTAACTTCTTGCTTAATTCTTCGATTGACAGCTTGCCAAATTTTATCTGCAGATTGCTGCTCTAAAGGAGCTTGTGTATTGAGCCCAGTAAGGTGCAGTTGCCATTTTTTCAGTGCTTGGTTAAACTCTTCGTTTGGCTCAATTGCTTGTTTTTCTACGTCGTTTAGCAAGCCTAGTGCGTATTGAAAGGCTAAAAAATTATAATCAGACATGAAAATTCTCCAAACATTTTTTTAAAACTGGCATCGCTCTGCGCATCCAAGTTTTAATTGTATTGACAGGCACATCCAGTATTTTTGCAATATTTGCATAACTTAATCCTTTGAAATATGACATTAATAGCACATTCATAACATGGGGTTTTAATTGTTGTAAGCAGTCGTTAAGGTGTTGGTTGGTTTGTTGTTGTTCAAGTTGGTCTAAAAAATGCAATTGTTCGTCACTAATCACCGACAATTCAAAATCGTCTTGAATAGGCAATTGGTGTTTACGCACATAATCAATCGCATGATTTCTAGCGACGGTTGACATCCATGTCATCGCACTGGATTTATCATGGATATAACTATCTATTTTATGCCAAATTTTCACATACACCTCTTGTAAACAATCTTCACTTAATTCCTTTTGTTTTATAATACGAATAATAATGCCAAATAGTTGCATGTTTGAGGTCTCAAATATTTTTTTAAACGTTCGTTGAGTTTTTTGTTGTTGTAGTTGTTTAAAATATTCGTCGATACTTTTTTGCATGTTGTGAAACTTGTACGTGAGTTATGGCGTATTATAGTAGTGTGGTACTGGCGCGATTGATAAAATTCAATTGCTTAATATTATTTTTATAATTTTATAGGAAGAAAAAATGAAAAAAATAACAACAGCAGCATTAGCTAGTTTAGCTATATTGGGTTCTAATTTTATGGTCATGGAGGCAAGTGCTGGTTCTAAAGAAAAATGCTACGGTGTGGTTAAAGCAGGTCAAAATGATTGCGCAACTAAAACCTCATCTTGTGCAGGTTCATCAAAGACTGACAGCCAGAAAGATGCATTTATTGCCATGCCAAAAGGCTTGTGTGACAAATTGGTAGGCGGCAGTTTGAAATCGTCTTAAATATCTAGTAGCAGTTAAATGTAATAATCACAATCAAACACAACTTTATTTGATTGTGATTTTTTATGAATATCTCCAAAGAATAAAAAAATGGTCAAAATATTATTATTTACGCTATTGTGCGTTACTAATTTTAATATATTCGCTGATTTTAAAACACTTTCAACCCAACAAGTGCAAGCAAAACAACAATCTGGGGTGGCTATTATTGATATTCGTAGGCAAGATGAATACGATAAATATGGTGTTATCCCAGGCTCACACAAACTGACATTTTTTGATAAAAATGGTAAATATGACACGCAAAAATGGCTTTCAAAATTAGCCGAAATCCTGCCTACTAAGGATACGCCATTTATCTTAGTCTGTGCCCATGCAAATCGCACCAAAACTCTTGGTCGTTTTTTAGATAACAAGACTCCCTACAATAATGTTTTTGAGTTAGGTGGCGGCATTAACTATGGCTGGATTGACAAAGGGTTGGCAACCACAAAAATTTCCGCAGACAATGTCAAGTCCTGGTATCAATTTTGGTAAGAATTTGATATGATTAAAGATACTGGCATTGGTCTTCGTCATCAACATTTGCAACAAATATTGGACGAATGTCCAGTTATTAATTGGCTTGAAGTGCACAGTGAGAATTTTTTTTATGACAATCTTGCCACCTATCAATTGGAGCAAATTGCTGAAAAATATCCTTTAAGTTTGCATAGTATTGGACTGTCCTTAGGTTCAGCAGATAAGCTCAACCAACAACATTTGCAAAATTTAAAACAGGCAATAGAGCGTTTCAAACCTGACCTCATCTCTGATCATCTAAGTTGGTCAAGCATTGATGGCAATTATTTGAATGATTTATTGCCAGTGCCTTATACCCAGGACTCGCTTAATAATTTTGCTGATAAAATCAAACAAACTCAGGACTTTTTAGATCGGCAAATTCTCATTGAAAATCCATCTTCTTACTTGCGTTTTAACGAGTCTAATATCCCTGAATGGGAATTTTTTGCTATGTTGCCGAGCTTGTCGGGTTGTGGATTGTTGTTTGATGTTAATAATGTGTTTGTTAGTTGTTTTAACCATGGTTATCAAACCAGTGATTATTTAAACAGTGTGGATAAAGACGACGTATTACAGATTCATCTGGCAGGGCATAGTGTAAAAAACTTAGAACAAGGGGTGATTTTAATTGATGATCATTCTAAACAAGTAAGCGATGAAGTTTGGGATTTGTATCAAACTACATTAGCCACAATTGGTAATAAGCCAACATTGATTGAATGGGACACCAACATTCCTGACTTGTCATTACTACTACGCGAGGCCGATAAGGCGCAAACAATTTTAGATAAAGCCGTTGCATAACACTAGCCTTAAAGCCTTGCAACAAAAGTTTTATCAAGATGTGTTAAATCCTGATAAGGCTCAAGATTATTTAGGGAATGATGATTTTTCTGGTGGCGATTTAATTAAAATTTATCATAATCAATATTTCACCACACTGACGCAAACTCTGGGTAATAGTTATAGCTGTGTTAAGCGCTTAGTAGGAGAGGATTTCTTTAATATGCTGGCTAAGCATTTTGTTGAAACCTACCCATCAAAAACGGGTAGTATTATTGACTATGGTAGTGAATTTTCAACCTTCATTGCCAACAATTCCCGTTGTAAAATATTGCCTTATTTGGCAGATGTAGCAAGTTTTGAGCGTTTATATGAACGTTGTTATTTCTCAATTGATAGCGAATTTTTTATGGTTTCGCCTTATCCAATTGTTAAAATTTGGCAGCTGAATGAAAACAGTGAGACCCTTGATTTGTCAGTTGGCGGGGATTATCTTAAGATTTACAAACAAGGTGCTGAGGTGGTAGTGGAAAAAATTAGCAAACAACAATATCAAAACAACACGAGGAAAAAATGAATAAATTAATTGATTTACATAATGAACTTTTTGAATTATTATCCAAATATAGCGATGATATTTTTAAATTATTTTTACGTCTGTATGTGGCAGATGCATTTTTTCGTGCAGGATGGTTGAAGTTCAATAGCTGGGATTCAACCTTGTACTTGTTTGAAGAAGAATATCAAGTGCCGTTTATTCCGTGGGAGTTAGCGGCATATTTGGGCACAGCGGCAGAACTCATTTTGCCTGTGTTGTTAGTGTTAGGATTAGCAACACGTTTAAGTGCGTTGGCATTATTTGTTTTTAATATTATTGCAGTGGTTTCTTACCCTGCGATTTGGGAAAGCGGGTATTACGACCACAAATTATGGGGTATCATGCTTTTAGTTACCGTGCTTTACGGACAAGGCAAAGTATCAATAGACAGTTTGATTTGTAAAAACCAACAAAAAACCAACAAAAATTAAAGGATAAATAAAATGATTGAATCAGTTACACCAGTTTTAGAGACGTTAGCAACGTTATTTGTTTTTGCCATTGGTTTGGTAATTTTAGTGGTGGTTGTCACCTTTATATTTGACATTTCCCAAAGAAAGAACGCAGTTTTACGTAACTACCCTGTGGTTGGGCATTTTCGTAGTATATTTTCTTCTTTAGGTGAGTTTTTTCGTCAATATTTCTTTGCTATGGACAGAGAAGAGATGCCTTTTAACCGAGCTGAACGTGAATGGGTTCATCAGGCAGCAAATAATGCTGATACCACTGTGGCATTCGGTTCAACCAAGAATTTAACCCCTACAGGCACGGTTATTTTTGCCAATTGCCCTTTTCCCACTTTGGATGAAGACGCAGTTACAACACCAGCCGTTACTATTGGCGATGGGTTTTGTCAGCAACCTTACACAGCAAAATCGGTGTTTAACATTTCAGGTATGAGTTTTGGTGCAATTTCAAAACCCGCAGTATTGGCATTATCAAATGGCGCAAGAATGGCAGGCTGTTGGTACAATACGGGCGAGGGCGGGCTCAGTCCTTATCATTTAGAAGGTGGGGCAGATATTGTTTTTCAAATTGGCACAGCAAAGTATGGTGTGCGTGATTTAGAAGGTAATTTAAACGATGACAAACTCAGCGAGCTTGCAGCCCATGAACAAGTCAAAATGTTTGAAGTTAAAATGAGTCAGGGTGCAAAACCAGGCAAAGGCGGCATTTTACCAGGAACCAAAGTAACCCAACAAATTGCTGACATTCGTGGTATTGGTGTGGGCACAGATTCTATCTCTCCTAACCGCCATCTAGACATTAGCTCAGCAAGTGATTTGCTTGATATGATTCACCATGTACGTCAAATTACAGGTAAACCAACAGGGTTTAAGTCTGTTGTTGGTGCGACTGATTGGCTAGATGAACTTTTTGAAGAAATTAATAAACGTGGCAAAGCCTCAGCACCTGATTTTATTACCCTTGACAGTGGTGATGGCGGCACGGGTGCAGCACCAATGCCGCTACTTGATAATGTCGGTTTGACTATTAAAGAGACTTTGCCATTATTGGTGGACAAGCTCATGCAATACAATTTACGAGATCGTATCAAAGTCATTACTTCAGGCAAACTTATTACCCCATCAGAAGTGGCTTGGGCGTTATGCGCAGGTGCTGATTTTATTACTAGTGCGCGTGGTTTTATGTTTTCCATTGGTTGTATTCAGGCATTAAAATGCAATAAAAATACCTGCCCAACAGGTGTTACCACACATAATGAACGCTTGCAAAAAGGGCTTAATCCAGAAAACAAAGCCGTGAAAGTTGCAAATTATGTGCACAATATGAATCATTCTGTTGAAATTATCGCCCACTCATGTGGTGTTAAAGAACCACGAGAACTTAATCGCAACCATGTTCGTATTGTGCAAAATAATGGACGTTCTGTTTTAATGAGCGAACTATACCCACAAAACCTAGGAGAATAATTATGAAAGCGTCAGATTTATTTATCAAAGCACTAGAAAACGAAGGTGTTAAATACATTTTTGGTATTCCAGGCGAGGAAAATCTTGATTTTTTAGATTCCTTACGAGGCTCAAGCATTGAACTTATTTTAACCAGACATGAGCAAGGCGCGGCTTTTATGGCAGCTACTTATGGTCGTTTGACAGGCAAAACTGGTGTTTGCCTTGCCACGCTTGGTCCAGGTGCGACTAATTTTGTTACCTGTGCCGCTTATGCACAACTCGGGGCAATGCCAATGTTGATGATTACTGGGCAAAAACCAATAAATTCCAGTAAACAAGGACGTTTTCAGATTGTTGATATTGTCCGTATGATGGAGCCACTGACTAAGTCAGCTAAGCAAATTGTGAATGGTGGCATGATTCCTTCTTTGGTGCGTGATGCGTTTCGCTTAGCAGAAGAGGAGCGTCCAGGTGCGGTGCATTTAGAGTTGCCGGAGGATGTTGCCGCTGAAGAGGTTGAAGATTGGTATATTTTCCCTGTGAATGAAATTCGCCGTCCTGATGCTGACCATCTTAGCTTACGCCATGCCGCTTCGATGATTATTAATGCCAAGAGACCATTGATATTGGTTGGTGCGGGGGCAAATCGTAAAAAAGTATTTGAACCCTTAAAAAGTTTTATTAATAAATCAGGTATTCCATTTTTTAATACTCAAATGGGCAAAGGTGCAGTGAGTTGTGAAAATCCTTTGTTCTTGGGCACTGCGGCTTTGTCTGAGTTTGATATTTTACATCGAGCTATTGATATAGCAGATTTAATTATTAATATTGGGCATGATGTGGTTGAAAAACCGCCATTCTTTATGAATAAGGGCGGGCAAAAAGTGATTCATGTTAATTTTAATTCAGCACAAGTGGACGAAGTGTATTTTCCTCAATTAGAAGTACTGGGTGATATTGCCACCAGTATGGTTGCTTTAACTCAAGCCTTGCCAGATAAATTGAACAATCAAGTGGATGAGTTGATGGATGAGCGTGAAAAAATCAGGCATACGATTCATGAAATGGACAATGATGATTCATTCCCGATGTTGCCTCAACGCATTGTTGCTGATGTACGTAAATCACTTGATAAAGATGCGATTATTGCACTGGATAATGGTATGTACAAAATCTGGTTTGCTCGTCATTACCATACTTATATACCTAATACTGTGTTGCTTGACAATGCTTTGGCAACTATGGGTGCGGGTTTGCCGAGTGCGATGACGTGCGCACTAATGTATCCGGGTCGTCAAGTGATGGCAGTGTGTGGTGATGGCGGTTTTATGATGAATTCACAAGAAATGGAAACTGCGGTTCGTCTGAAACTGAACCTCGTGGTATTGGTTGTAACGGATAGTGCTTACGGCATGATTCGTTGGAAGCAAGAGGGTCAAGGGTTGGATGATTTTGGCTTAGAATATAATAACCCTGATTTTATTAAGTATGCTGACAGTTATGGCGCAACTGGGCACAAAATACAATTCTCAGATGAGCTTATACCCACTATTCAAAGTTGCTTTAATCAGGGCGGGGTGCATATTATTGATGTAGCGGTTGATTATACAGAAAATAAAAAATTGTTTCCTGAACAATTAAAAAACACATAGAGGTTATCATGGAAAAATTGATTGTTAAACAGGCCTATACTCAAGAACCTTTAGCACAGGTTGATATGCACAGTGCAGCTGATATTGAGCGGATGCTTAGCACTGCGAGTGATTTGCACAAACAAGGTTGTCTGCCTGCTTATCAGCGGATTGAGATTTTGCAAAAATTAACGGCTTTAATGCAAAATGAAGAGCAAGAGTTGGCTGAGTTGATTGCCAATGAAGGTGGCAAGCCAATTAAAGATGCGCGCGTGGAAGTCGCGCGCGCTATTGATGGTGTACATCTCGCTATTTCAGGTATTCGTAATAGCAAAGGCTATGAAATACCGATGGATTTAACCTCTGCAGGGGCGGGTCGCATGGCTTTTACCACGATGGAGCCAATTGGTGTAGTGGTTGCGGTTAGTGCTTTTAATCATCCGCTAAATTTAATTGTACATCAGGCTGTGCCCGCGATTGCCACAGGTTGTCCAGTGATTATTAAGCCTGCTGAAGCAACCCCACTTAGTTGTTTGCGTTTTGCTGAGTTGGTAGTTCAAGCGGGTTTGCCAGACGGCTGGTTGCAAGTTGCGATTACCAATATTCCTAATTCAGAAAAATTAGTAACCGATGCTAGAGTCGGGTTTTTTAGTTTTATCGGCTCTGCCAAAGTTGGTTGGATGCTTAAAGCCAAGTTAGCACCTGGTACGCGTTGTGCTTTAGAGCACGGCGGCGCAGCACCATTGATTTTTGATGATTATGCAGATGAGGATGGCTTTGTAAATGGCGTGGTTAAAGCCAGTATGTATCATTCTGGGCAAGTTTGTGTTTCAGTGCAACGAGTTTATGTGCCCACCAATAAAGCCAGTGCAATCGCACAGAAGATTGCCGATGTCGCCGCCAAGCAAGTCGTTAGCGATGCGATTAATGAAGACTCAGATTTAGGGCCACTGATTCTACCTCGTGAAGTTGACAGGGTAGAGACTTGGGTAAATGAAGCAATTGCACAAGGTGCAAGCCTGATAACTGGCGGCAAGCGTATTAATGAGGTGAGTTATGAACCCACGGTGCTACTTAATCCATCGAAAAACTCAAAGGTGTCAAATAGTGAAATTTTTGGTCCAGTGGTTTGTGTGTATAGCTATGATGATGTTGAGGCGGCGATTGCTGATGCCAATAGTTTGGATGTATCATTCCAAGCAGCTATTTTTAGCGACAATATATCCAAAGCGATGAAAATTGCTAAAAAACTAGCAGCGAGTGCAGTGATGATTAACGATTACACCACATTTAGAGTCGATTGGATGCCATTTGCAGGACGTAAGCATTCAGGCTATGGGATTGGCGGCATTGGACATACTATGGATGATATGCTTGAGCATAAAATGTTGGTGATTAAACATTAACACAAGTCCTTAATATGGAAGAGGTTATTACCAACTTAGGACATTTAGGTGTTGTATTGCAATTGGCTATTGCGCCGATGATTTTAATTTCTGGCGTGGGCTATGTGTTGTCAGCATTAATTGACCGCTATGGTCGTATTATTGAACGCTCAAGAAGTTTTGTCAATATGATTCGTGATACCCAGAGCGATGTTCGACGTACGCAATTGGGTGAAGAATTAAAAATTTTGTTAACGCGTGCAAGGCTAGTTAGAGTTTCTATTACTTGCTCAGTATTGAGTTTATTGTTTGTCGCTACTTTGGTACTTAGTTTGTTTTTTATGGCTTTGTTAGAAATCGATTTTGTCAATCTGTCTATTGTTTTATTTGTTACCTCTCTGGTGATGTTTATTGTTAGTTTAATATTTTTCATACTAGATGTTAATTTATCCCTAAAGGCGTTAGAATTAGAAGTGAATATCGAATGAGATAAGGAGTATTTATGAAACAACGCAATTATCAAGTGATTATTGTTGGCAGCGGTGTTACTGGCTCTGCGCTAACTTACCTGCTCGCACAGTATAGCTCGATTGACAACATTGCAGTGTTGGATAAATACGATAGCGTTGCTAAGGTTAATTCAGATGCTAAATATAATTCGCAAACTTTGCACTCAGGTGATATTGAAACCAATTATAGTTTAGAAAAGGCGCAGCAGGTTTACAAAGCCTCAGACTTGGTGCGTCAATACGCAGTCGCCCAAGAAAATACTAAGGAAATTATTTTCCAGAATTCAAAGATGATTTTAGGCGTGGGTGAGACTGAAGTGGACGCAATCAAAAAACGCCATGCACTATTTGCCAAGAGTTTTCCCTACATGCAGTTGATGGACGAACAAGACATTGCACAAATGGAGCCAAATGTTGCTAAACATCGGCATCAACCGATTGCTGCTCTTGGCGTTGAAAGTGATTATTGCGCGGTTGATTTTGGCAATCTAGCACGCTCGTTTATTGATAATGCCAGTAACACTATAAGTGATGCCAAAAAACGTGTTGATGTTTTGTTAAATCATCAGGTAATAGACACAAAACGCGACAAAGATGGTTACAAATTGAGCGTCAAAACTTCGA
Organism: Gammaproteobacteria bacterium; assembly: GCA_965206195.1. Taxonomy (GTDB): domain Bacteria; phylum Pseudomonadota; class Gammaproteobacteria; order PS1; family Pseudothioglobaceae; genus JAAOIF01. Next base: position 269,890 of record CBDBIZ010000011.1, on the reverse strand, counting down.
TAGGGGTGCAAAATTTTTCAGCAGATTTTGTGGTATTTTCAACAGGAGCCTACAGTTTGACCTATGCCAAGCATTTGGGTTATGGGCATAATTATGGCTTGTTGTGTGTGGCAGGGAGCTTTTATTTTGGCAAAGAGACTTTAAACGGCAAAGTTTACACCATTCAAAATGATAAATTGCCTTTTGCTGCGGTGCATGGCGACCCTGATATTTGTCTTGATGGACAGACACGTTTTGGGCCAACAGCACTGATTTTGCCGCAATTAGAGCGTTATCGACACGATACTTATTTGGATTATTTTAAAGTTTTAGGCATGGATTCTCACGCCTTTAAAGCGTTGTGGAAATTATTTAAGGAAAAGGATATTCGCCGCTATATTGCGCGTAATTTTGCTTATGAAGTGCCGCATTTTGGGCGAGCTCTATTTACTAAAGAAGTGCAAAAAATTGTTCCTTCAATTAAATCAACCGACCTTAGAATTGCCAAAGGCTTTGGTGGCTTGAGACCACAAATTATTGACAAAGATAAAGAACAGCTGGTGCTCGGTGAGGCGCATATCGGCACCGAAGAAGGCTTGATATTTAACATCACGCCATCACCAGGGGCATCCACTTGTTTGCACCAAGGCTTGCAAGACGTTGAGAGAATTTGTGCGTATTTGCACGCTGATTTTGACCGAGCAGCGTTTGATAAAAATATTGGTTTATAAAATAATGTAGTATATAGATGAAGAAAATACTAATTATTGGTGGTGGTTTTGGTGGTGTTTTTACCGCCAAACGGCTACTTAAAATACTACCAAAATCCAGCCAAGGTGAGATTCAAATTGAGCTAATTAGCCAGCATAATTATTTTGTTTTTCAGCCACTATTACCCGAGGTTAGTTCGGGTATTATAAATCCGCATGATGCAGTAAGCCCACTGCGCATATTAATACCCAAAGTCAAACACCGTTTAGCAAGTGTCCAGCATATTGACACCAAAAATAACAAAGTGCAGGTGTTACAAGGGCGTTATAAAAAGTTAATTGAAGTTGAATACGACCAATTGATAATTGCCTGTGGGCAAAAGAGCCAACTTAATCTACCAGGTTTTACCCAGCATAGCTTTAGTATGCAAAATTTAGGTGATGCATTTTTGCTTAGAAATCACGTTCTAAAATGCTTAGAGTTAGCAGATGTTACCTTGGATAGCGACTTAAAACAGCGTGCATTGACTTTTGTGACTGCTGGTGCTGGATTCTCTGGCGTGGAGACCTTAGGTGAGTTGCAAGACATGGTTAAACGCGCACTGAAATACTACCCCAATATTGACCTAAATGAGGTGCAATTTATTCTATTGCAACGCGGTGCGCGTATTTTGGAGCAATTGCCTAAATCTTTAGGTGCTTATGCACATAAAAAACTACTAAAACGCGGCATTGATATCCGCCTTAATATTGGTGTAGTACGTGCTAATAGAGACTACATTGAGACTGATGATGGTGAAAAAATTCATTCACTCACCACAATTACCACGATTGGTAGCGCACCGCTTGATTTTATTGAGTGTAGTTTTGAGCTGCAACATGGTAAGGTTGAGGTGAATGCACATATGCAAATACTTGGACATAGTAACATTTGGGCATTAGGCGATGTTGCTTTAATACCATTATCAAACGCTAAAGGTGAAGTACAATACGCACCACCAACTGCGCAATTTGCCGTGCGTGAGGCAAAAACATTGGCTGATAACTTATGGCAACATTTAAACAACAAACCACTTAAACCCTTTAAATTTAAGCCATTAGGCGTGATGGCATCTTTGGGTGCTTACCAGGGCGTGGTACAAATTTATAAATTGCGCTTATCAGGTATTATTGCTTGGGCGATATGGCGCGCACTGTATATCACTAAAGTACCAGGAAATATTGCCAAAATTCGCATCACCTTGAATTGGGCAATGGATTATTTATTCCCTAGAACCTTGGTACAAATCGCCTCAGCTAAAAAGGACTTAATTGAATATGCGCATTTCTCTGAGGGTGATATTATCTGCAAGTCTAATGAAGTTATTGATTATTTTTATTTAATTGTGTCAGGCAGTGTGCTGTGCAAAGACGACAAAGGTGAGCATGTGCTCAAATCCCAACAACATTTTGGTGCCGATACTCAAGGTCACCATCTGAACCATCATTATCAAATCAACGCTTTAGAACAAACTAAATTACTTTGCATTCCTTGGCAAAAATTTATCATGCTCAGGCAAGATTTTAAGCAATTTGATGACTTGTTTGAGTCGCATTAGTTTTTATTTTATTGTTGAAATTGATGTCGATAAAGTGTGGCATATTCACCATTTTGTGCCAATAATTTTTGGTGTGAGCCTTGCTCGATAATTTCTCCTTGGCGTAAGACCACAATCCTATCGGCTTTTTTAACAGTTGAGAGTCGGTGTGCAATGATGATGGTAGTCCGCTCTTTTTGCATTTTATCAATGGCTGCTTGCACTTGTTTTTCAGTGGCAGAGTCTAGTGCTGAAGTCGCCTCATCTAAGATTAAAATTGGACTGTTTTTAGCAATCGCACGGGCAATTGCCAAACGTTGCCTTTGACCGCCAGAGAGTTTGGTGCCATCTTCGCCAATTTCAGTTTCAAATTGTTGCTCAAGTTGTTGGATAAATTCATAAGCATTAGCGGCTTTAGCTGAATCTTGTATTTGAGTATCACTCATCTTATCCATTTGACCCAAGGCAATATTACCTCTCACTGTGTCGTTAAATAAGCGTATATTTTGGTCAACAAAGGCAATTTGTGAGCGTAATGAGTCTACTTCAAACTCACTAATATCAACACCGTCAATACTAATAGTGCCAGAATTTGGCGAGTAAAATTTGGCTAATAATTGAATAATGGTGGTTTTGCCACTGCCTGTTGAGCCGACCAAGGCAATAGTTTCTGCGCTTCGGATTTTTAAGTTGATATTTTTTAGTGCCAAATTATTGTGTCCATAAGCAAATGACACTTTTTTAAATTCAATACTACCTTTTGAATTTTTTAAGCGCCTGGTGCCGTTGTTGGGCTCTTCAACTTCGTCCATCAGTCCAAACACACTTTCGCCAGCGGCGAGTGATATTTGTAAGAGTTTGTTGATATTGACCAATTTTTTAGTGGGTCTGGTGAGGATTGCCATAGCAGTAAAGAACGATAGAAATTCACCAGCACTCATGCTTAGCAAAGTTGAGGAAAAATACACCACAGTAGCTAGTGCTAAACCAATTAAGATGGTTACAAAGCTACTATTAAGCGAGCCTGTAACATCAACTTTGTAGCGTTGTTGGCGAATAGTTCTTACTAAATTGTTGAATTTATGTGTTTCTTGGTCTTGTGCGTGGTAAATTTTAACCAGAGAATTGCCAGAGATGTTTTCGTCTAATAAATGTGTCATTTTTGCCATTGAATTTTGCACTTTTTTGGAGGAATTGCGCATTCTAGCGGAGGATATTTTGATTGCTAAAAATATCAATGGCATCAACACGAGCAAAATTAAACTCAATTGCCAACTTTTATAAAACAAATAACCTACTAAAACTACCACTGTTATTGAAGACCTGACAAAGTCTAACCAAATGGTTGAGGCTGCAGAGGCAATTTGTTCAACATCAAAACTTAGTTTTGATAGAATTTTTCCAGTCGGGTTTTGATCAAAGTAAGACTTAGGCAGTTTTAACAACTTAGCAAACATATCAATACGCAGTTGTGTAATTACTTTATTTGACACCCAAGAACTTGCAGCAATAGAGATGGTAGTAAGGATAGAGCTAAATGCAATGACGAAAAATAATCCTAATGCATAAAATAGTGCAATTTTTTGATTGTTTTTAGCGGTGAATAAATTATCCACAATTTGACCCGTGATTTCTGGAATGGTGCTTTCCAATACAGTCGCTAAGACCATCAGTATAGAGGTAAAAACCAGCTTAACGACATGGGTTCTTAAATAGACAAATAAGCGAGAAAAAAATTGTTTATATTGCATAAATAGCGTGGATATTATATTGGTAATTTGTGCTTTTAGATTAGGGTATTATAACTATTTCAATTTTGTTAGTTTTTGAATGACAATAAAATATATCTTTGTTACTGGTGGTGTGGTTTCCTCACTTGGTAAAGGCATTGCTTCGGCCTCTTTGGCTTCACTATTAGAATCGCGCGGTGTTAATGTCACCTTGCTCAAACTTGACCCTTATATCAATGTTGATCCAGGCACGATGAGCCCATTTCAGCACGGAGAAGTGTTTGTGACTAACGATGGTGCGGAAACTGATTTAGATTTGGGTCATTATGAACGGTTTGTGCGCATTCAACTTGGTAAGAAAAATAATTTTACTGCAGGTCGTATCTATCAACGCGTGATTGAGCGTGAACGTCGTGGCGATTATTTGGGTGCAACGGTGCAAATCATTCCACATATTACCAACGAAATTAAAACTTTAATGATTACTGGTGCACAAGGCTCAGATGTTGCTTTAGTGGAGATTGGTGGCACCGCTGGTGATATTGAATCCTTGCCATTTTTGGAAGCAATTAGACAAATGAGTCTTGATGTTGGGCGTGAAAATACTTTGTTTGTACACCTAACTTTATTGCCGTTTATCAAGTCTGCAAGCGAGTTAAAGACCAAACCAACACAGCACTCGGTGAAAGAGTTGCGCGGTATTGGCATTCAGCCTGATATTTTAATTTGTCGCTCAGAGCGCTCACTGCCTGATGCTGAACGTGAAAAAATTGCCTTATTTACCAATGTAGAAATTGGCTCGGTGTTTACCTCATTGGATGTTGATACCATTTACAAAGTGCCACAAGCATTACATGGACAAGGCTTGGATAATGTAGTGGTCAGAAAGCTAAATTTAGATTGCAGAGATGCAGATTTGAGCGAATGGAGCGATGTTATTCATAAACTCAAAAACCCAATAAATAGTGTAGATATTGCCATGGTTGGGAAATACATGGATTTAACAGAGTCTTATAAGTCTTTATCAGAAGCACTGATTCATGCGGGTGCACATACACAAACTCAGGTCAATATTCATTATTTTGATTCTGAAGAAATTGAAAATAATAACGCCGACTACCTAAGTGAAATGAGTGCGATTTTGGTGCCAGGGGGGTTTGGTAATCGCGGCATTGAGGGTAAGATTAGTGCAGTTAAATACGCACGCGAAAATAACGTGCCTTATTTGGGTATTTGCCTAGGCATGCAAGTCGCGGTGATTGAATATGCGCGTCATCAGGCAAATATGGCAAATGCTAATAGTACAGAATTTAATCAAAGCACTAAATATCCTGTGGTTGGTTTAATTACTGAATGGCAAGACGAGCATGGCGGCATACAAACTCGAGACAAGCATTCGGATTTGGGTGCTACAATGCGCCTAGGTGGTCAACAATGTGCACTGGCGGATGGCAGTAAAGCCCGTGAGATTTATAAAAAAGCACTGATTACTGAGCGTCATCGTCATCGTTATGAGGTTAATAATCAGTTAATTGGCAAAATTGAAGCCGCAGGCCTAAGTGTCTCTGGTCGTTCAACCGATGGTAATTTGGTTGAAATGGTTGAGATTGAAAGCCACCCTTGGTTTGTGTGTACGCAATTCCACCCAGAATTTACCTCCAGTCCGCGTGATGGACATCCTTTGTTTGAGAGTTTTATTCAAGCAGCATCAAAAGCGCATAATTTAATTTTATCCTCATAAACTATTTTGATGTTTGACAAGATTTTACAAAATTGGGGCGGTGAGGATTTTACACAACAACTTGAAAAAGCTATTCAATCACTTGATGTAGAAACATTGCCGTTAGCAAGCTGTTGTCAGCATAGTGGTGTAGTTGATTTTGACACAATAAAGCCTATTATTTTAAACAGCAAAGAAACGCAAACTAATATTCAAGTAAAATTAGGTGTATTTTTTGCTGAAATTCTATCAGGATGTGCTTGTAGCGATGACCCATCTCAAGCGCAAGCATTGGAAAATAACTATTGCGAACTGGTGCTTAGTATTGACAAAACAACGGCTCAAGTAAGCCTTACTAACGCCTAGATTTTGTAAATTTCATCAAGCGCTGCCGCTTGGCGATTTGTCTGGCGTTGAGCATATTTTTCTTGTCTTTAAATGGATTATTGCCACTTTTATATTTTATTTTAATCGGCGTATTAGTGAGTTTTAGTGCTTTAATAAACAGATTTTTTAAATAACGTTCATAAGCATTTGGCACATTTTCAAGGTGATTGCCATGGAAAGTAAAAGTCGGTGGAAACACATCGGATTGGTGCACATACTTAATTTTTAATCGTCTGCCTTTTACAGGCGGTGGCTGATGTCCTTGATTGGCACGCTCCAAAATTTTATTCAGTAGCGGGGTTGGGTGTTGTTTGCTTGCGCTGTTGAATGATTGTTGAATTGGTGCGAATAATTTTCCCACACCAGAGCCGTATAGAGCAGATATGGTATGCACACTGGCATAATTAACAAATGAGAGTTTGATGTCGAGTTTACGTTTTACCTCAGACTTTTGATACACGTCCAATCCATCCCATTTATTAAGGCAAATCATCAAAGCTCTGCCTTTATCAGCAATCATACCTAGTAGAGCAGCATCTTGTTCGGTAACTCCTTCGTGTGCATCAAGTACTAACATCACTACATGCGAATTTTCTATAGCCTCAATGGCTTTAATGATGGAGAATTTTTCAATTTTCTCATGAGTACTACGTTTGCGGCGAATCCCAGCCGTGTCAATTAAGGTATAGGTTTGACCTTCGCGCTCAAAGGGGATATAGATACTATCACGCGTTGTGCCAGGCAAATCAATTACCAAAACGCGCTCCTCACCCAAGATGCGATTAATCAGTGTTGATTTACCCACATTCGGTCTACCAAGTATAGCAACTGCAATGCCAGAAACTTCTTTTTCAATCCGAGTAGTCGTTTGAGGTAATAGCGACAATGTTTGTTCGATTAAATTTTCAATACCTTGTCCGTGTTCAGCAGCAATGAGTACTGGTTCACCAAGCCCTAATTCGTAAAACTCTATTGCCAAACTAGGATTTAAGCCTTCGGCTTTATTGCAAACTAGCAGGATGTGTTTTTTTAGTTTTCGTAATCTAGCGGCAATTTCTAAATCCAGCCCAGTAATGCCATCCTTAGCACTTAGAATAAAATAAATAACATCAGATTCTTCAAGCGCATTCAACACTTGTCCTTGAATCCCTGTATCAATAATATTGTCATTATGCGTTAGTCCACCAGTATCAACAATATTGCATAAAACATCATCATCCAGTGCAATTTCGGCATACTGGCGATCGCGTGTTAAGCCTTCAAAATCAGATACCAAAGCCTGACGTGATTTACTTAAACGGTTAAATAGGGTGGATTTACCAACATTTGGGCGACCAACAAGTGCTATAACTGGAAACTCCACAATTATAGCTAGTTAAGGTCGTCTAGCTTAATTTGAATCTGCGTCTTTAGTCTTGAGTCGCTTGGCAATTGAGCCAATGCCAGTTGATAGTATTCTTTTGCCAAAGTAATATTCTTCTGGGTTAGATAAATATCACCTTTGATGTTATCATACAAGCCACTAAATGCACTGGTTTGTACTTGATCAATCACTGATAATGCCTGATCGTAATTACCCATTTCTAAATAGACGCGAGAGAGCCTGAGCCTTGCTATGTGAGCAATAAACTTATTCTCAGCATTCAGTAATGGCAATAAATAATCAAGTGCGCTTTGTGCATTATCAGCATCAAGTGCGTGTTTTGCTGCTACCAAAGCTCCTTGTTGTGCATAGGCACTATTAGCATGGTTGGTTTGCAAATCAGCTAGCGCCTCGGTATTATTGGCGTTTGAGACAGTTAATAAATAAGACATGCGCGCTTTAATTGCCTGTTTGGACTGGTAATCTTGATAATAATCCCAACCCCAAATAGCCGACAAACCAATGGCAACGCCAATCACAATTTGCATGCCATTTTCTTTTATCCATTGTTTGATTTGCTCAACTTGCTCTTCTTCAGTTTTTCCGATTTCGATAAAATTTTTCATAAGTTTTTCTTAAAATAGTTGATTGCATCTTCCAGATTCATGGCTTGTTGCGCATCTTGAGATTTTAAAGGTTTAATGCTAATTTGGTTATTGTTTAGCTCTTCTTCCCCTAAAATTAATGCAAAATCTGCATTCATTTTATCCGCCTTTTTGAATTGCGCCTTAAAACTGGTTAGACTCACATCATTATAAAGTATCGCCTTTGGTAATGCACAGTGTAATTGCTTGGCAATTTGCATTGATTTGAGTTGTGCTGCTTCGCCGAGTGCTACTAAATACAAGGATAAAGTTGGTTTGCTAATAAGTGCGTTTTGTGCATCTAATAATAACATTAATCGCTCCAGACCAATTGCAAAGCCAACTGCAGGGGTCGGACTACCGCCCATTTTTTCTACCAAACCATCGTAGCGACCACCTGCACAAATAGTGCCCTGTGCGCCAAGCTCAGTTGTTGTCCATTCAAATACAGTGCGGTTGTAATAATCCAAACCTCTAACCAATTGAGTATTGATTTTATAGTTAATGCCTAAGTATTTTAAATAAGCCTTAAACGCATCAAAATGCTCGGCAGAATCTGTATCAAGATAATTTATGAGTTTTGGCGCAGAGGCTATTAAGGCGCGCATATTGTTATTTTTACTGTCTAAAATTCGTAATGGATTGTTAGGTAATCGTTTTAGGCTGTCTTCATCAAGCCTAGATTTGTGTTCGGTAAAATAATCTATCAACAGCGTTTTATAATTTGCTCTAGCGTCTGTCGAGCCTAGTGTATTAATTTCTAGTATTAAGTTTTTTAAACCCAATTTATTCCACAGCGCATGAGTAATGGCGATTAGTTCTGCTTCTGTTTTGGCATTATTAGCACCAAATACTTCAGCACCTATTTGGTGAAACTGACGATAACGTCCCTTTTGTGGGCGCTCGTGGCGAAACATTGCACCTTGGTAAAATACCTTTTGAATCCCTTCTCTGGGAAGATTGTGCTCAATCATTGCCCGCACACAGCCTGCAGTACCTTCTGGTCTTAAACTTAGTGACTCGCCACTATTTTCTTGCCAAGAGTACATTTCCTTTTCGACAATATCGGTTGCCTCGCCAATCGCACGGCAAAAAGTATCGGTTTTTTCTACCACAGGCGTACGAATATTTTGATACCCATGAGTAATCAAAAGTTCGGTGATTATTTGCTCGACGCTAAGCCAAAGTGCCGAATCTTTAGGCAGTAAATCATTCATGCCGCGAATGGCTTGGATTTTTTTAGACATGATTATTGGTAGGTAAAATGACAAACAAGATAAGCAACTAATTTTAACGAATTATCGTCATTCCAGCACAACTTTATTAAAGCGTTTTTTGTTTGTATGCTTTACAAAAAGCGCCATTGTTTTCGTAGTTTATATATTGAGATTACTAGATTAGCTCAATACACAAAGTAAAGATATAAAACTGGTTAAAAAATTGTTACAAAAATATAAAGAGTAAATAATGAATATTGATATAAGCCACTTTAGAAATTTTGATATTGCTGATGTGATTAAAACCGCTGATGATGCAAGGGCTATATGGACGCTTGTTTGCAAATAGGTTTTGACTATTGATTTTTAAAGTGCTGAGTATGAATTTGCAGATGGCGGTCAAAGAAAAAACCGTTATTTAGCCCCATATAGCAATACACAGCTAAAATAACCAAAAAAGTGGATGGCAGCAATAAGTTTTTGTTTTAAAAAGGCGCTATATAGATAGAGGCTTTGGTATAAATTGGCACAGTATTGACAGTGTTTTTAAAGGGCAATTGAATTTGGCATTATTGACACAAATAGGCTTGCGGGTCATTAGCATAAACATTAAGTGGGTGTTGGTCGCTATTGGCATAAAAAACAATGAGTTCTGTATCTTTGTTAAATTTACCTGCATGCCACTGATTCATTACCTCGACAAGAGCATCGCCTGCTTTAAATATACGTGATTCGCCTGATTTTTTAACCACTTCAACTTTGCCTTTAACAACATAGGCAGCTAGGGGTGTGGTGTGGCAATGAAAAGATTTAAAGTCCTTGTAGGTATCGGCAGTAATTTTTTGAATAATGATTTTGGCACTACCCTGTCCGTAGGAAAAATCACCACCATCCCAAGATGTTTTGGTATCTAGCAGAGTATCCACTGTGAGTTTGGCAAGCACATTGCTTGATAACAATGCTAATATTAGAGTGAATATAATGGTTAGTTTTTTCATGATTTTGCTTTTTTTAATGCGATAATGTGATGGCTGCGCATGATAACATAATCAGAATATTAGTATTGGTTATTTTTCCTATTATTTTGCAATATTAAAAATTAGTACTCAAGCTGTTTATTTAACTTTTCTTGCAAATCTAGTATAAATTTTTGTGAAAAAGGCTTGGCATTTAAAGTTTTGGCTTGGTTTACTTTTTTAAGCGACTCAGCATACAAGCCTTGCGTATATAGTGAATAAGCCCAGCGTCGCCAAGGCGCACCGTAATTAGGGTCTAGTGCTACGCTTTGAGAAAATGTTTGATTGGCTTTTTCAAAGTAGTTTGCATGGTTTTTACCCTTGATGCTATAAGCAGTGGCTAAGTCAGACAAGAGTGCGGGTTTTTGAAAATCATCATCAATCAGTTGTCGTGATTTTTCTAAATATTCAATTGCTTGATCGATGTTGCCGCCTTTTATCATCACTCTACTAAAACCCCAATAAGGTTGGTAGTTATTGGGGTTTAATAGCCATGATTGATTATATTTTCTCATGGCGTAGTCAACATTGCCAGTGCGCATGAATTGCTCGCCTTGTTTCCACCACAAAATACTGGCTTTTTTGCTATCGCCAAATTTTTCAACGACTTTGTCAATGAAGTTTTGGTCTGCTTGTTGTAAGGATTCAGAACGAACAACACTTGGTTGCCCATATAGAGGAAGATTATCAATTCTGATTTTTATTCTGTTGTCGATTTTATCATTGGTGCAATTTGATAAGGGCACCAACAAGGCAATGACGATTAGGCGTTTAAGGCTCATTTAAAGAGGCCACTGCATTAGTTTTGTGCGATTTCAGGAATACAGAAAATAGTGCATTTTGTAGCCAAAAAATAAGAACAATAGCTAGTTATTTGCCGAATTTTTGGGTGACAAAGGTGTGGTTTTATGGATTTCATTTGTGGATTGGCTAATGCAGTGGCTTGTTCAAGGTCTGGTTGATGCGATAACGCGCAGATTGTGCGTGAGCCTGTAAACCTTCGCTGTCTGCTAAGGTAGCAGCAATTTCTCCAAGCGTAGTAGTGCCTTTGTCAGACACCATAATCAGGCTGGATTTTTTTTGAAAATCATACACTCCGAGTGGTGAAGAAAAACGTGCTGTGCCTGAGGTTGGAAGCACATGATTAGGCCCAGCACAATAGTCACCTAAGGCTTCAGATGTGTTTCTACCCATGAATATTGCCCCTGCGTGTTTGATATTTTTAAGCAAGATTTCTGGGTTTTCGACAGAAAGCTCCAAATGCTCGGGGGCGATTTGGTTTGAGAGTTGAATGGCTTCATCAATATTTTTAGTATGAATTAAAGCACCGCGGTTTTTGAGTGCAGTCTTGATAATGGCTTTTCTGTTCATGCTGGGCAATAGTTTGGCAATGCTACTTTTTACTTGTGCAATAAAATCTTTATCAGGACAAAGTAAAATGGATTGTGCATCTTCATCGTGCTCTGCTTGCGAGAATAAATCCATAGCAATCCAATCAGGGTTGGTTTTACCATCACAAATAATTAAAATTTCACTTGGGCCAGCAATCATATCAATGCCTACTTGACCAAACACGTGGCGTTTTGCCGTAGCAACGTAAATATTACCTGGACCGACAATTTTGTCCACTTTAGGCACGGTTTGCGTGCCATAGGCTAGTGCGGCAATTGCTTGTGTGCCACCCACGGTGAAAACTTGATCCACCCCCGCAATATACGCTGCTGCCAATACCAATGGGTTGGTAATGCCATTTGGTGTTGGCACAACCATAATTATTTCTTCCACGCCAGCGACTTTGGCGGGAATGGCATTCATCAATACTGATGAAGGATAGGCGGCCTTGCCACCAGGTACATACAGACCAACACGCTCAAGCGGGGTAATTTTTTGCCCAAGTACAGTACCATCTGTTTCAGTATAAGTCCAGGTCTGTTGCTTTTGTTTTTGATGATAATCGTGCACACGCTGCGCAGAAATTTGCAGTGCTGATTTTTTTTTCTCAGACAATGTATCAAAAGCTTTTTTAAGTGTTGAGAGTGGAATACTTAGCTCAGACATGTCGGTAACATCAACATTGTCAAATTGGCGTGAATATTCAATCAATGCCAAATCACCTTTGGCACGAACCTTGGTAATGATGTCATTAACCGTTTTGTTAGTAGTGGTATTAGAAACTGATTCCCAGGCTAATAGTTTTGATAATTTCTTTTGAAAATCAGTCTGTTGTGAATATAATTGAGTAATCATAGATTTTTTTCAATATTGGCTACCCAAGGTTTAATTTGAGTATTTTTGGTTTTAAATGCCGCGGCATTTACCACTAATCGAGAAGAGATATTTGCAATGTGCTCAAGTGGCATCAGCCCATTGGCTTTGAGCGTGTTGCCAGTATCTACCAAATCAACAATACAATGTGCCAAACCAACGACAGGCGCAAGTTCCATTGCACCATAGAGCTTGATAATTTCACAAGATTGTCCTTGTTGCTGAAAATATTGTTTGGCAGAATTGATATATTTAGTAGCAACTTTTAAGGTGTTTTGCTTGAGATTTTCAGCACTGCTAGCAGCGACCATGAGTTTGCATTGGGCAATTTTTAAATCCAATATCTCAAATAAATTTTGTGCGCCGTGTTCTAGCAATATATCTTTACCAACAATACCCATATCGGCACAGCCATGCTGTACAAATACCGGCACATCAGTGGCGCGAATAACAATAACCTTGATATTAACAAGGTTGGTATCAAGTATTAGTTTTCTTGAATTTAGCTCTTTATCGGTAATTTCTAAACCTGCTTTTTTAAGCAAAGGTAATGTTTGTTTAAGAATTCTACCCTTAGACAGTGCAATTGTTAGCATAGTTTAATCTTGTACGCGCTTGATTTGCGCGCCTAATAGTTTTAATTTTTCTTCAATAGTTTCATAACCACGATCTAGGTGATAAACACGATTGATTGTGGTGGCACCTTTAGCAGCCAATCCAGCTAATACCAATGATGCAGAAGCTCGAAGATCAGTTGCCATTAGATGCGCACCAGTGAGTGATTCTACCCCTTTACAAAGCACTGTATTGCCCTTTAAAGTAAGGTCTGCACCCATACGTGAGAGTTCGGGTATGTGCATAAAGCGGTTTTCAAAAATATTTTCAGTAATTAAGCTATGACCATCGGCAATCGCATTAAGCGCAGTAAATTGAGCTTGCATATCAGTTGGAAAACTTGGGTAAGTATTGGTTTGAATATTAACCGCTTTAGGGCGCCTACCTTGCATATTGAGCGTGATTGAGTCGTTTTGAGTTTTAATATTAGCACCAGCTTCAGTCAATTTTTCTAGTATTGCACTCATTGATTGATGGCGAATATTTTTAACAGTAATCGAGCCACCAGTGATGCTAGCAGCAATCAAATAGGTGGCGGCTTCAATTCGGTCTGGACAAACTGCATAATCAACACCATTTAGATTTTTTACCCCCTCAATGGTTAATACTGAAGTGCCAATGCCTGAAATTTTTGCACCCATTTTATTTAAGCACAAGCACAAATCACAAACTTCAGGCTCTTGTGCAGCATTATTAATAATGGTCTTGCCTTTTGCCAAGATGGCTGCCATTATGACATTTTCAGTTGCGGTAACGCTAACTTGATTAAAATATATTTCACTACCTATCAATTCTTTAGCGCTTGCATAAATATAGCCATTTTTAACTTCAATAGTAGCGCCCAATTCTTTTAATGCTTTTAGGTGTAAGTCAACAGGGCGACTACCAATTGCACAACCGCCTGGTAGTGAAATCTTGGCTTGTCCATATTTTGTCAGCATTGGACCCAATGCCAAGATTGAAGCGCGCATGGTTTTAACTAAGCTGTAATCAGCAGTTAGATTGGTGAGTTTTGATGAGTCAATAAACAAAGCACCATTAGATTCTAAAATAAATTCAGAGCCCATATCCATTAATAACCTTAGTGTAGTAGATATGTCGCTAAGGTGGGGCGTATTGGTTAATGTGATTGGATCATCTGCTAGAATAGAGGCAAATAAAATAGGTAAAGACGAGTTTTTAGAGCCAGCCGCTTTAACTTCTCCTGTTAAGATATTTCCTCCTTGAATAATCAGTTTGTACATTATATAATAAAAAAGTTATTTAGTTTTTTTAACAATTTTGGTAATCAAACTTTCGATCCCTTTGCGTTTGATGTGTGAATCAAACTGTGCCTGGTAGTTTTTCATTAAACTTACGCCTGAGAACACAACATCATAAATACGCCATTGATAAGACCAAATCATTTTTAAAGAAACCATAATGGGACTTGAATTATCGTGTAAATTGATCAATAGTTTCACAATCGCTTTGTTGTCTTTGCGTTTTATTTGAGGGTCGGCTTTAATGTTAATGTCACCAGGCCTGTCATAAGTGTTTAAAATACCTGCATAGTCTTTGATTAAAGATTGTTGAATGTATTTTTGAAAGATTAATTTTTGCTGATTGTTGAGTTTAATCCAATGTTTTTTAAGTGCCAGTTCAGTTGCAACATCCAGTGCAACATTAGGTAAGATTTTAACTTTCATTAGGGTTGCAATATTTTCAACAGAAGCTTGGTTTTGTTTTTTTAACTCTTTAAGTGAGGATAGGGCTTTTTCTATGAAGTGTATTGCTGCAACATCAGGCGGGTCAATGATATCCATGGTTGAGTCACTAACCATTTTTATTGGACTTGAGGTGTTTGGTATGAGCATTGCATGACTTATTGTAAAAGCAATGTCTAGATAAAAAATAGCCAATATAATTGTGATTTTTTTCATTGTTATTTTTCCATCGAAATCAAATGTCATTATTTTACCTTGCTAAACTGAAAAATCTGAGTCATTATCCAGGCGTTTATCAAATGTTGGATAAAAACGCGCAGGTAATTTATGTCGGCAAGGCAAAAAACCTTAAGAAGCGGGTATCAAGCTATTTTAATAAAAGTCACGCAGACGATAAAACCAAAGCCTTAGTCGCTAATATTAAAGATTTTAAGGTGTTGATTACCGCGACTGAAACTCAGGCTTTGCTATTGGAAAATGAGCTGATAAAACAACATATGCCGCGATACAATATTTTGCTTAAAGATGCAAAAAGTTATCCCTACATTTGTATTAGCAACGACCCACACCCCAGAGTAGGTTTCTACCGTGGCGATAAAAATAAAACCGATCAATTTTTTGGTCCGTATGCCTCTGCTCACGTAGTACGCGATTCCCTAGCCTTATTAAAAAAAATATTCAAAGTGCGCCAATGCACTAATGTGACATACCGAGCCCGTTCAAGACCTTGTTTAGAATATCAAATTGGGCTTTGTAGCGCACCTTGTGTTGGTAAAATAAGCGACGAAAATTACACCCAAGATGTGGCGATGATGGCGTTATTTTTAAGTGGTAAAGGTAAGCAAACGCTAGATAAAATATCGGAAAAAATGCAACAAGCAGCAAAAGATTTGGATTTTGAATTGGCTGCGCATTATCGCGACCAGTTAATTGGTTTGCGCACCATCCAAGAACAACACAGCTCACAAAGTATGAATGACATGGATGTTATTAGTATCGTTAAACAAGACGGCATCCATAGTATTGGTATAATATTTGTACGCTCAGGCAAGCAAATTGGGCAAGACAGTATTTTCCCAAAAAACACCAAAGGCAAATCATCTCAGGCGGTTTTGTCTGCTTTTTTACCGTTGTATTATCTCGGCAAAAACAGCCCCAAACAATTGTTGTTGAGTGAAAAATTAGTCGATAAAGAACTCATTGCCTCAGCACTATCAACCCGTATTATTGATACCCCACAAAAGGACAAACGTCATTTTTTAAAGATTGCTACATTGACTCAACAAGAAAACCTTAAACAACACTTAATTTCAAAATTCACCAAGCACACCCAACTTGTACAACTACAAACAACTCTAAATCTCAGCTCTTTGCCTAACTATATGGAATGTTTTGATATTAGCCATACCATGGGCGAGGCGAGTGTTGCCTCGTGTGTGGTGTTTGAAAAAGGTTTGCCTAAGGTGAGTAAATACCGCCAATTTAATATCAAAGGTATCACCCCAGGTGATGATTACGCGGCAATCAATCAGGCTGTTTTTAGGCGTTATTCGCGTTTGCTAAAAGACCATAAACCTTTGCCTGATGTAATATTTATTGATGGTGGGCTGGGGCAGCTTAATCAAGCCATTATGGTAATGAATTCGATTGGCATTGAGTCCGTGCAATTGGTCGGTGTGGCAAAAGGTGAGGGTAGAAAGGCGGGGCTGGAGACTTTAATTATGATAAAAGACGACAAAACTCAAAAAATCAACCTGCCGCCACACGATCAAGCGCTGATGCTAATTAACCATATTCGCGATGAATCACATCGTTTTGCGATTAAAAATCATCGAAAAAAACGTGATAAAAAGCGCCAAACCTCACCGCTTGAAGCGATTAAAGGGATAGGTAAATTACGCCGCAGTGCACTGTTGAATTATTTTGGCGGTTTGCAAGAAATTCAAAAAGCCTCTATTGATGAAATTATTAAAGTTGATGGTATTAGTATTGATTTGGCGACTAAAATAGTTGATAGATTTAGAAACACCACCTAATGGGAGAGCTATGTTTTTAATCAGAATTTTAATGGCGGTTTTTATTATTAGCTACGTTGTGTGGTTTGTCAGCAATCGTATTTTTAACAAAAACTTGATATTAGCAAGAGTTATTGCCATTACTTTGGTGGTAGTTGGTTTAATTTATGTATTGCTCGCTATTTTGTCGTATTTGATTGAGGGTGTTTAGCGTTTTACAAGAATAATTAGGGTGTTTAGATGTTTGGTTTTTTTGATGACCTTGTTTGAAACATTCGCCAATATTGCTAAATTTGATGCCTCCCACACAGGTAAATCACGCTTATGGTCACCTATATAATCAAAGCCTTTGTTGCCAAAGCGCTCGATTAATTTTGAGGCTTTGTTATGAGATGACAGATTAAAGTGTGCATTGCTTGCCATTACATCGTCAAACAATTTGATGTGTTTGGCGACAGCAAAAGCGTAGTTTTTGTGCGATGCGGTGGCAAGAATGATTTTATCACCTGCTTTTTTACGCTCAAGAATGTAATCAATGGTGCTTTGAATATAGGGTAGAGTCGTAACATCAATACTCAGGCGTTTTGTCAATTGCTCTTTTAAATAACCTTTGCCTTTGGCAAACCAAATTGGATAGATGAAAATCAACCAAGGTTGTTTTTTTAACAATCCAATCAAGGACTCATACAATAAATCAGTATTGATGAGTGTATGGTCTAAATCAACGACTAGAGGTATCATTCCAACTCGCCCCATTGTTCAAAGTATCTTGTTAAATCCGCCTCTAATTTTGCTAATTTAATCAGTGTGTTTTGAGACTGAGCCTGTTGGAAAAACTCAGGATTTGCGAGTTGTAATTGAATTTCGCCAATTTCCATTTCTATTTTTTCAATTTTATCAGGCAGTGTTTTCAATACTTGCTGCTGTTTATAGCTAAGTTTTTTATTGGTAGTTTTTGGCTTTAAAGGCGTTTGGGTTTGGGTTTTGGATTTTTGTTGTTGCTCTAAGTTACTTTGTTTTTGCAATAAATAATCGTCATAACCACCAGCATATTGGTTGATGATGCCATTTCCGTCCATGACAATAGTTGAACCAACTACATGATTGAGAAAGTTGCGGTCGTGTGAGATTAAAATCAGCGTTCCCGTATAGTTTATTAGCATTTCTTCTAGCAATTCTAAAGTTTCGATGTCTAAATCATTGGTCGGCTCATCCAATATCAATAAATTGGCAGGTTGGGAGAGAATTTTAGCCAGCATTAGGCGATTTTTTTCACCCCCAGAAAACATTTTAATTGGTGACATGGCTTGTTTACTGGTAAATAAAAATTGATGCAGATAACCTATAATGTGTTTGCTTTTGCCGCCGATGTCAATACGTTCACGTCCGCCTGAGACAAAATCCATTGCTTTCATATTCGGATTAAGGCTCTTACGCATCTGGTCAAAATACGCTAACTTGATAGTTTTTGCGCGACGAATGCTGCCACTATTAGGTTGCAGTTCATCCAGTAAAAGTTTGATGAGGGTTGATTTCCCTGAGCCATTAGCGCCAATTACGCCAATTTTTTCACCTTTAAGCACCAGCATTGAAAAATCTTTTACCAGTTGTAAACCAGCAATTTGATAATTAATTTTTTTGACTTCAAATACCAATTTAGAGTTGCGTTTTTCATCTTCTTGCAATGCGTGAATTTTGATATTGCCTTGTTTTTTACGACGGTTGATAAATGATTCTCGCATGGTTTTTAATGCACGCACTCGCCCCTCATTGCGGGTGCGCCGCGCTTTGATGCCTTGGCGAATCCACGCTTCTTCTTGGGCGAGTTTTTTATTAAAACGGGTATTACTCAACTGTTCGGCGTTTAGTTGGTTGTCTTTGCGTTGTATATAATCTTGATAGCCACAATCAAAGACTGACAAATTGCCTCGATCTAGGTCAAATACCTTGTTGACAATATTTGCCATAAAGGCGCGGTCATGGCTAATTAAAACCAAAGTACCATGAAAATCTTTGAGCATTTTTTCCAAATCCAAAATGGCAGTAATATCCATGTGATTGGTCGGTTCGTCAAGTAGCAAAACATCAGGCTGTGCAATCAGCGCACGCGCTAGCATAGCGCGTCGTCGCCAACCGCCAGAAAGCGTGGATAAAATAGCCTCAGGGTCAAGAGTAAAACGATTGAGAATCGCCTCAATCTTATGTAAATATTGCCAAGCATTCAATTGGTCAAGCTGTTGTTGTAAATCATCTGCTTTGTCCAACTGTGCATTGTTGATATAATATTGATAATTGATTAAAACCAAACCCACATCACCCAAGCCTTCGGCAACGATAGTGAATAGATTTTTGTCATTATTTTTAGGCGGGGTTTGTTCTAGGTAGCTAATTTTGGTGCCATTTTTAATTTTTAATTGACCGTCATCAGCACCAATAGTACTGGCCAGTACGCGCATCAGAGTTGACTTGCCTTCGCCATTGCGCCCAATTAGTGCAATTTTGTCGTTTTT
This sequence comes from Gammaproteobacteria bacterium, assembly GCA_965206195.1. Classification (GTDB taxonomy): domain Bacteria; phylum Pseudomonadota; class Gammaproteobacteria; order PS1; family Pseudothioglobaceae; genus JAAOIF01. Next base: position 250,436 of record CBDBIZ010000011.1, on the reverse strand, counting down.
TTGAATGGTGGCACTAACACCATTTAGAACAGGCTTATCTGAAAAGCTAAGTGAAATATTATCCAGTGTGATAAGTGGCATGGGTTAAAATCTTAGGATTATTTTATATTTTGCATTGGGTTTTTTCTATGCGTTATTTTACTTGTGCTAATATCGTTGGTATTCAATTTTTATTATTGCTTGGTTCAATGAATTTAGCCCATGCGCAGAGCATTGATGCCACGACTTTTAACAACAACCAACAACAGCAACGCTACCAAAGGCTGATTAATGAGATTCGTTGTCCTGTATGTCAAGGTCAAAGTATTGGTGGCTCAAACGCCGGCTTAGCTAAGGATTTGCGCCAGCAAGTGCAAAATATGATTGTTAAAGGCAGTGATGATAGCGAAATCGTTAAATTTATGGTTGCTCGTTATGGCGACTTTGTGGTGTTTAAACCACCTGTCAATAAAGCCACTTATTTATTGTGGTTTGCTCCGTTTGCATTTTTAATACTGGGTTTATTTTTGTTTATTCGCACGCTATCAAGAAAAAGTGATACAGTAGCGCAAAAAATAGATACCACGAAAGCCAAGGAGTTATTAAAGTGAGTCAGCATGAGTTGTTGATTACTACCAAAAATCGTGGCGCGATTGAAATCACGCAACTAATCAATGCTGTCGTTGCCAATAGTCAAGCTCAACTTTGTCATATTTTTGTTGCCCATAGTTCAGCGTCGTTGATGATTACTGCGAATGAAGATTCAAACGTGCTACTAGATATTGAGGATTACCTGCAAAAATATGTAGTAGATGGTGACGCTACGTATCGACACAAAATTCAGGGTGATTTTGATATGTCAGGGCATATTCGTAGTATTTTAACTGGTGAAAGCAAAACCATACCCATAGCAGATAGTCAATTATTGCTGGGTAAATTTCAAGGCTTGTTTTTATATGAGCATCGTGCTGGAAAAAATAATCGTAAACTCATTATTACTTTGTCATGAATAGTGAAACCAAACTTGGTGATTTGATGGTGGTTGCTTATGCACACCAAAAAAATAGCGAACATTCTTTGGCAATTCAGGCATGGAACAGCTTACTCAATCATCCAGAAATAGATCAAACACTGAGTGCCCACGCCTACCTTAATTTAGCTCATTTGCATCAATTAGAAAGTAATGATGATTTGGCGTTTGAAAGTATATCCAATGCGATTAATGCCAACCCCGATAGCGCAGAGGCGTATTTTTGCTTGGCAACTATGGCACAACAGAAACAAGATTTCAAACAGGCAACCACCTATTTTGAAAAATCCTTAGCACTCAACACTAAAGATTGTGGCGCGTTTAACAATTTAGGTAATTGCTATGACAGGCTTAATAAAATCACTCAAGCAATTGAGAATTATACATACGCCATTGCTATTGATGCCGACTATATTGCTGCAATTTATAACCGTGGTAACGCCTACATGAAAATTAGTAAGAACACTTTGGCGCTCAAAGATTTCAATCGGGTCATTCAATTAGATGCAAATTTTTATCAGGCTTATTATAATCGTGCTACTTTGCTAAAATACATGGGTGAAATGAAACAATCAGAGGCGGATTTTGCCTTGGCAAAGTCTTTGGCGCAACTGGATTTAGAAAAAAATGAACAACCAAGATGATAACAAACTTGTTATAGCAAGAAAAGCAAAATTAGCCATTTTAAGAGAAGAGCGCAATCCATTTGTTAATGATTTTAAGCCTGATCATTTAGCGCAAAATATTATTAATGAGTTTGATGGTTTTTCTAAAGTGCAATTGGAAGAGAAAAATATCAAAGTCTCAATTGCAGGGCGAATGATGCTCAAGCGAGTGATGGGCAAGGCGAGTTTTGCCCATATTCAAGATGCTAGCGGGCAAATTCAAGTATTTGTTACCCGTGATGAGTTGCCTGCAGGCTTTTATAATGAACAGTTTAAAAAATGGGATGTTGGTGATATTATCGGTACTATCGGCATCTTATTTAAAACCAATGTTGGCGAGCTTTCGGTGCGTATTAGTGAGATTAAATTACTCACCAAATCTTTGCGCCCTTTGCCTGAAAAGTTTTATGGTTTGAGCGACACTGAAGTGCGCTATCGTCAGCGTTATGTTGATTTAATTATGAATCAAGCATCACGTGATACATTCAAACGGCGTTCTAAGATTGTCAGTTATATTCGTCAGTTTTTTGATAATCATGCGTTCACTGAGGTAGAAACCCCGATGTTACAAACTTTGCCAGGTGGGGCAATTGCCAAAGCGTTTGCCACCCATCACAACGCACTTGATATGCCGATGTACTTGCGTATTGCCCCTGAACTTTATCTTAAGCGTTTGGTTGTAGGCGGGATGGATAGAGTGTTTGAAATCAACCGTAATTTTCGCAATGAAGGACTTTCTACGCGCCATAATCCTGAATTTACCATGATTGAATTCTATCAAGCCTATGCCACGTATCATGATTTAATGAACCTCACCGAGCAATTGTTTTGTGGCATTGCGCTAGATGTTTGCGGTAGTGCTACTATTGATTATCAAGGTGATGAATTTGATTTTTCTAAGCCGTTTAAGCGACTTAGTGTGTTTGATTCAATTTTGCGGCACAACCCTGATTTAAATGCGCAGGATTTGAGTGAAAGTAACGCCAAACAAACAGCAGAAAAATTAAGTATTCAAGTCAAAGATAATTGGGGTCTAGGCAAAATTCAAATTGAAATTTTTGAGGCAACTGTAGAAGCAAAACTCATACAACCAACTTTTATCACCCAATATCCAACTGAAGTATCCCCACTAGCAAGGCGCAATGATGACAACCCATTTATCACCGATAGATTTGAACTATTCATTGGTGGGCGAGAAATTGCCAATGGGTTTTCTGAACTAAATGATGCCGAGGATCAAGTACAGCGTTTCCAAGCACAAGTGGCAGAAAAAGAAGCTGGTGATGATGAGGCGATGTTTTATGATGCTGATTATATCCGTGCATTAGAATACGGTATGCCACCAACTGCTGGTGAAGGTATTGGTATTGACCGTTTGGTGATGTTGTTTACCGATTCACCATCTATTCGTGATGTATTATTGTTTCCGCATATGCGCCCTGAAATTAAGACATGATACACTTTAGTAAATTCAGCGCCCCTTTGCGTACCTAAGTAAAAAATATCGTATTTATTTTTATTTAGGACAAACATAAGGGTAAATTCAAAAAACACTGTAGCAGTTATAATATTGTTTATTTGAAAGAAAATAATATTCTGTTGATTACCATTATCAGAATCACTCATGGAAAGGAGGCTTATTGGTGAATCAAGATTCTTATCAAGCTATGTTGGCAAAAGTGCAAAGCTTTCACGACAAACACGACTTTAAAAACAATGGTGGCGAGGATTTGGCTTATCGGGTGGCGCTCATGGCAGAAGAGTTGGGTGAAATATCAGCCTGCGTGACCAAAGGCAAATCTCAAGCCGATTTAGCAGAAGAAGTCGCTGATTTATTGATTTTACTAATAGGGACAGCCATTAGTGCTAATTTTGATTTAAACAGTGTATTTTGGCAGAAGATGGAAAAAATCAATCACCGTCAATCAAAAATAGTCAATGGCAAAGTTCGGGTTTCAGAGTTTAGAGGTGTGGATAAATAAGTTAAAAAATGAATAATATTTTAACAATTGATGGACCAAGTGGCGTCGGCAAAGGGACGGTAGCTCGTATTGTTGCACAAAATAAAGGTTGGAATTTGCTAGATTCTGGGGCAATTTATCGTGCTTTTGCGCTGGCTGTTGATGCTCGAAATATTGATATTACTAATGAGAATGCTTTAGCCGAGCTGGCAAAAAATCTTGATTTAGTATTTAAAATGCAGGGCAATAGTGAACTTGTTAGTGTCTATCTTGATGGCAAAGAAGTTTCTCAAGTATTACGCACTGAACAAACTGGTGAGATGGCATCCAAAATTGCAACGATTGCCGCGGTGCGTGGTGCACTCCTGGAGCGCCAGCAGAATTTTGCACAAGCACCTGGTTTGGTAGCAGATGGACGTGATATGGGTACAATAGTGTTTGTAAATGCTGCGTTTAAGGTGTTTCTAACTGCCAGTGCACAAGAACGAGCTAATCGGCGTTTAAAACAATTGCAAGCACAGGGTCACGTTGGTATAATGTCGCAAATCTTAGCAGAGGTGGTGGCTAGAGATAGGCGCGACGCTTCGCGTTGGCACTCTCCATTAAAGCCTGCAAAAGATGCACTTATCATTGATACCACAATGTTGTCAGTTGATGAGGTCATTACTCAAGTAATGGCACTGGTCGAGGCTTAAGCGGTTAAGCTTCTTAAAATAATTAACCCGATATGTATTAAGCACTTAGCCGTAAATAGCTTAAGAATTACCGGTCAAACTCAAAAAAATAATATGTCAGAATCATTTCAGGAGCTATTTGAAAATAGCGTAGAACAACAAAATGTAAAAGTAGGTGCTTTATTAATGGGCACTGTAATTAGTATGAATCGTGAAAAAGCGATTATTAATGTTGGGCTTAAATCCGAAGGCTTTATCGCCTTAGAGCAATTTAAAAATCCACAAGGCGAATTAGAAATTAAAGAAGGTGATGTGGTCGAAGTCGCGCTAGAGTCTATTGATGATGGGTTAGGACATACTTTATTATCTCGTGAAAAAGCCAAACGCATTAAATTATGGCAATCTCTTGAGTTGGCGATGAACACTAAAGAGGTGGTAACAGGAATAGTAACAGGCTGTGTTAAAGGCGGTATGACGGTTGATATTGGCGTGGTTAAAGCATTTTTGCCAGGCTCATTAGTAGATGTACGTCCAGTTAAAGACTTTTCTTATTTAATTGATCAGGAAATTGAAGCCATTGTTATTAAAATGGATGAGGTAAGAAATAATATTGTTATTTCTAGAAAAGCAGTTCTGCAAGAGGCTAATTCTGCTGATAGAGAAGCACTACTTGAGTCTCTCGAAGAGGGTAGAGAGGTGGAAGGTATTGTTAAGAATTTGGCTGATTATGGTGCGTTTGTTGACCTTGGTGGTGTTGACGGTTTGCTACACATTACCGATATATCCTGGCAGCGCGTTAATCACCCGTCTGAAAAATTGACAATTGGTGATAAGATTATGGTTAAAATTTTAAGTTATGACAAAGAAAAAATGCGTGTATCTTTAGGTCTTAAACAGTTGAGCACAAGTCCTTGGGAGAGTATTTCTGAGCGCTTACCAATTGGTAAAAAAGTGACTGGAACCGTGTCTAATTTAACTGATTATGGTGCGTTTGTACGTATTGAAGAAGGTGTTGAAGGCTTGGTTCACGTTAGTGAAATGGACTGGACAAATGCCAATGCACGTCCATCTAAAATTGTTAAATTAGGCCAGGAAGTTGATGTGGTTGTATTGGATGTTCAAGAGTCTAAGCATCGCATTTCATTGTCAATAAAACAGGCTCAAGAAAATCCTTGGGAGGCGTTTGAAGCCACACATAATAAAGGTGATAAAATTAACGTTAGTGTTAAATCAATTACCGATTTTGGTTTATTTGTCGGACTTTCAGGTGGTATTGATGGTCTAATTCATTTGGCAGATATTTCATGGGAAAAGCAATCTGGCGAACAGTTAGTCTCTAATTACTCTAAAGGTCAAGAGCTTGAAGTGGTGATTTTGAATATTGACGCTGAAAAAGAACGTATTTCTTTAGGTGTCAAACAATTGGCTAAAGATGGCTTCATGTTATATACTTCTGCCTATAAAAAAGGTGCTATTGTTGAGGGTACAATTGCCGAAGTTGATGCACATGGTGCGGTAATTAGCCTAGCGGATGACATTACTGGCTACCTAAGAGCAGGTGAAATTTCGCAAGATCGTGTGGATGATGCCACTACGGTACTCAAAGCAGGTGAAAAAATAGAGGTGATTATCACTAAAATAGACAAAAAATCTCGCAATATTGCCGTTAGTATTAAAGCCAAAGATTCTGCACAAGAACAGGCAGCAATGGCAGATTACAAGCAATCTAGCAACGAAGTTACTGGCTCTACTTTGGGCGATTTACTAAAACAAGCAAAAAAATAATGTAACAACCAGATACATAATATTGTGTAACTGGTTATTTTTTATATGAAAAAAATCGATCTTATTTTTGAGTTGTCTCAAACTTCTGAGCTTTCCAAGGTAGACTCTAAAGTCTGTGTTGATATTGTTTTAGACGCATTAACCAAAGCGATTGTTTCAGGCGAAGGGGTTGAAGTTAGAGGTTTTGGTGTGTTTTATAAAAAATACCGCCAGGCGCGTATCGGCGTTAACCCTAAGACCAGTGAAAAAACCCAAGTTAGTGCAAAATTTGTGCCATTTTTTAAACCAGGCAAGCCGCTTAGGGAGTTGGTTAATCACATCAAATAAGTAATTTCAGACGTAATCTAGATTGATTTTTACTGTATAATTCTACTCCCTATGGGGCGTTAGCTCAGTTGGTAGAGCATCGGACTTTTAATCCGCTGGTCGAGCGTTCAAATCGTTCACGCCCCACCATATTAATTTGATATTATTTTTAAAACATAAACAGTATTCTTTCTTAAAAAAGAATAGGGTTGTTTATGAATACAAAAATAATATCAATAGTATCAACCAAAGGCGGTGTTGGTAAAACAACATTGACAGCTAACTTGGCTGGCTACCTTGCCAGTATTGGCAAAAAAGTCTTAATGATAGATGCTGATCCTCAGCCGAGCCTATCTTCATATTATCAAATTTCAGATCATTCGCAAAACGGACTGACTGAATTTTTGACGCACCCAGAAAATGCAGATAGTTGCATTAGCAAAATACAGCATCAAAGCTTTAACATAGATTTGGTTTATTCAAACGACCATGATAATCAACTGCAATCTTGGTTAGTTAGTAAAGGTGATGGGCGCTTCCGTTTAAAATTTGCCATTGATAAACTGTCTCAGCAATATGATTACATTCTAATTGACACCCAGGGTGCTAAAGGTAACTTACAAGATGCTGCAGTTTTAGCGGCAGATATTTTAATATCGCCAATCCTACCCGAGATGGCAACTGTTAAAGAACTTGAGCGCGGAACGCTGTCCATGCTATCAGAACTTCAAAGCTATAAAGATATAGGCATCAATGTGCCCAGTTTATTTGGCGTTATTTATAAGATTGATAAAACAAATGATGCCAAATCATTCACTAAATATCTAATTGATTCTTCTAAAAACAAACCCTACACAATGTTTAACACTCAGATACCTCAGTCTGTCGCGTTTAAAGAAGCAACCAGTCAAAGAATACCTGTCACTGAATTTGAAAATTTTAATAAAAAACAACAATTGAAAGCACAAAAAAGCATAGCGCCAATTAAGTCTTTGGTTAAGGAGATAGAAAAAATATGATGGAAAATTTCAAATACTTTACTGCCCTAAAAACGGTAAGGACTTGTGGTTTACAACTGTGTTGTAGAGCAATTTTAGATAACGATTTTAACAACAAATACAACCGTTGGATTTATGAAACTAAGATACAGCCATAGAAAAAAATACCCTGCTAACTTCAATGTCGCCAATGATATTGCTGAAGTGTTGGGATATACAAATCCAAGGGAAGCATTAAGCCTGTATGGCTTAACGCAGACAAAAAATAGAAACCACATAGTTAAAAATAGAAACCACATAGTTAGCCACTCCAAAACCCTTGCTAATCAAGCCTTGTATAGGCTAACGCAGACAAAAAATAGAAACCACATAGTTAAAAATAGAAACCACATAGTTAGCCACTCCAAAACCCTTGCTAATCAAGCCTTGTATAGGCTAACGCAGACAAAAAATAGAAACCACATAGTTAAAAATAGAAACCACATAGTTAGCCACTCCAAAACCCTTGCTAATCAAGCCTTGTATAGGCTAACGCAGACAAAAAATAGAAACCACATAGTTAGCCACTCCAAAACCCTTGCTAATCAAGCCTTGTATAGGCTAACGCAGACAAAAAATAGAAACCACATAGTTAAAAATAGAAACCACATAATTCGAAATAGAAACCACATAGTTGTTTTTATAAGTCATTGTTTTTAAATAATAAATAACAACCGAAAGATACTTAAAGAACTTTAAATAATATTAAAGAACCATGAAAACAAAACACGAAATACAAAAATCTAATTTATTAATTGAGGCAAGTTACAACATACCAAGTGTTGATGGATATCGGCTTACCCTAATGGGGATGAGTGCTGTTTGCATGAATCTACTCCAAAAACCTGATGATAAGAACGCACTAATCATCTCCCTTAAAACAAAAGATATACAGGCGTTATTCCCCAGCCTTAAAAATGCTAAAAGTTTTATACACCAAAGAATTGACAAGGCGACCGATGCAATTGGAAATAATAACACAGTCAAAATTTATCAAAAAGATGATGGTAATTGGAAAAAAGCACCCTTCATAATGGATATGACTTATAACAACTATGAAACTCTTATTATAAGATTTAATGAAGAAATTAGACACTTGTTCAATCCTAAATCAGAATTTACTAGATATCTGCTCAATGACACAGCACAGCTTAGGTCTTATCAACAAATCAGAATTTATGAGCTTTGTGCTCAATATATTAAAGTTGGAACTAGAACAATCGACATACCAACATTTAAAAAGTTTATTGGTATCAAAAAAAAGAAAATTACATCAGACTTAATAAGAGAACTCAAGGCTTGCATTACTCAAATCAACCAAAAAACAAATCTTGAAGTTGAGTTTGAGCCAATCAAAACAAGTAGAAAAATAACTCACATCAAATTTATCATCAGCAGTACTGATACACATCCTCTTGATGTAATCAATCACAAAGAAAACGATTTAAAGACCCAACTGGTTGATTTGGGCTTTAAGCAAGAAAAACTCAAATCGTTACTCAAGTTATCACCAAACGTTTTAATTCAAGCAATTAAAGCCACCAAAAAATCTCAAATCAAAGGATTTAAAAAATCAATGGAGTCCTGCTTTTTTTACAACATTGGAATATCAAAAGACAACAAATTATCACATTTAGAATTAGTGCTAATGTTTAAAGAAAATTTAAGCATTGTCAAAAAAAATGACTTATGGAATGAGTTTTATCTGCAGCTCAGTGAAGATGAACAAGCGACTTATTCTGAAGGGAATAAGCAAACAAACAAGATAATAAAACAAGCTTTAAATATAGATTCTGTTAATAAATATAACAAGTGGATTTATGAGACAAAAATTAAACCACAACAAAGCAGACACGATTATTCGCAAGTCGTTGGCAAAATCAAAAAAACAAGTAGAAATATATGAAACTAAGATTGAAAAATAACATGATAGTGCCTTTTGCCAACCTGTTGGCTTTGGCAAGAGAAGCAAAAATAATGCCGCCATTAACGCAGTGCACTGCGTTAATGATCGGACTTAAGGGGCTAGTTGCCAGATTGTGGGTAATTAATCCACTATTTGTCGACAGGTTGGCAAAGAGCACTATTAATTATACACAGACAAAATATTATCTGTTGAGTATTTTATGACTATAAATCAAAAAATTAAATTAATTCGCACAACGGAAGGGATTACACAAGCTGAATTTGCCAAATTAATTGGGGTAAAGCATGACAGCGGCGTAAGGATTATTGAGAACGGCAATCACGAGGTTGGATCTGCCAAAATTGAAAAAATCTGCACTCTTTTTCCAGAATATGCATTGTGGTTAATAACCAATGATATTGATGTTATTAACACAAAAAATAAAGTATTAACAATAAGAGGTAACAATGAGCGATAAAACCGTAAAAACAACAACACAGCCCAATATTCACTTGATTTGCAACGATCAAGGCGTAACCCCCACTTCGTTGCAGATTGCCGAGGTGTTTGGTAAGCGACATGACCATATTATTCGAAAAATTGAGAGTGCTGAATGTAGTCAAGAATTCACTCACCTCAATTTTGGGGTGAGTGAATTTAAAGACAGCTCTGGCAAGAAAAATAAGTGCTACACAGTGAGAAGTGCTTGATAGTATTGGACATTCTATTTTATAAAGAGTTATGCAACAAAGATTAAACAACAATGCGTCTTTTGCCAACTTGTTGGCTTTGGTAGAAGGTATAAAAATAAAGAATATGCCAATCCATAGTAAAGTGCACTTTACTATGGATTGGGCTTTAAGGGGCCTTTTGTCAGAGCGTGGAGGGCGACTCCACTGTTTGCCGACAGGTTGGCAAAAGGCGTTGTTAATTATAAAGCACTTCATTTGAAGTTGTCAAGAATTATCTAATTATCTTATGGAGGTAGCAGAAAAAATTAAATTATTGCGTAGTGCTAAAGGTTATACGCAAAAGGAATTTTCAGAACTATTAAAAATTGGGTATTCAAGTATGCAGAATTACGAGCAAAGCAGTAGAGGGTCATACCGAATACTGCCAAAACTCTGCAACAAGTTTCCAGAATACACTTTGTGGTTGATGATAAATAACACAAACATTGAACAGATCAAACCCACTATAAAAAATAAAAGAGGTAAAAAATGACAACAAAAACAAAAAGTAAGCCAAACAAAGGCATGATTAATATGGATGACATAGGCAAACTAGCTAATCCAGACGCTTTTAAGTCAGACTTAAAACTTAATGCAACGCCAGAGTTTAATCAACATGGCGATAACATTAATCCAGTTATTCAAGAAATCCTAATTTATGAGATTGATGAATATTCGTTTAATCCGCGCCAAGCTGAAAATGATCATTTTTTAGATATTAAGCAGTCTATTGAGGAGGTGGGATTGCAACAACGCTTCTCAGTCACTAGAAACCCTGAAACACAGCGCTATATGTTGTGCAAGGGTGGCAACACCAGACTTAAAGCTTTTAAGATGTTATGGAAAGAAACAGGCGATCCTAAATTTGAAAAAATTGAATGTGTGGTTGAGCCATGGGATGGTGAACTGAATAAAACTCAAGCAGTGATTGCGCATTTGGTTGAAAATGAAGCACGCGGTGAGTTAATACTGGTCGATAAAGCCAAGGCGTTGATTCAGTTGGAGCAAGAATATAAAGATTATGGAATTAAAAGTCTGACTAGTGGTCAGACTAAATTAGAAAAACCTAATATAAAAAATATCACAACCCAAGAGTTTGTTGATTTTCTTAAAGAGAACGGATATTCGGTTAGCGAAAAACAACTTGGATTGTTTCGTTTTACAGTTCAAAGACTTGTTGGTAATTTAGATAATTTTTTAGATCAAGGACTTGGGTCGCCGCAAATTATCAAGATTCGCAGTGTGTATAACAATCTTAAACGCATCGTTAAAGAAGGTGAATACGATGATTATGGTATTGACGCATTGAATGATGATTTTTCAATTGTTATTAAAAAATACAACAAAACTAAAAAGTCGTTTGATTTTGAAAGGCTACTTGATGTTTTGGTTTTACAATTGTCTGGACAATATCCGTTCAATGTGTTTGCAGACGATAAAGATGCTTTAAAAGTCGCATTGTTAAGCGCTAAACCTTCTAAAAAGGTTAAAGCCAATGCCAAAGAAAAAGATAAAGCGGATAGCAAGGATGCTACAGACGGCAATATTAAAGAGTTGGGAATTGAGGCAAACGATAAAGATGGGAAAGAAATGGCGGAGGCTGTAAGCCCGCTTACCACCGCCGACTCTTCTAGTAGTACTACTAACAACTTAGGTGACGAACCATCTAATAATGGTAGTGCTGCACACTTAGATTTTTATCGCAAACAAGCAATCAACCTGGTGAATAAAATCACCAATAAATTAAACATAAATTATGTGGTGCACCACACGCACTTAGGCTGTGGTTTTTTATTGGTCGATGTTATTCACCCAAATTCAAAAAATAATTTTGAAAACTGGGGTGTGTGGTGGTTGTTGCTGGGTTATTCACATGCAGCTGATTTATTAAATCCGATTATTGATTTGAATGCAGCAGGATTAGTTGATGTTGAGATTCATAACGAAATAACAGAGCTTTATGGCAGTGCTAGTCTTGGTGACGCTGAAGGTGTTGATAAGAGTTTTGTAAGGATTAACACTTTAGCAGAACTTTATGAGTATCGTTCGCCTAATTTGCAGGCGGTTAAGGACAGACTAGTGCCACATATGTGGCAAGACCTTACTGAGCTTGAGGCAATTTGTTATCAAATTATGAGAATTGCTTCAGGTGAGCTTTGGAGTGAGTAATTAGCAATGAGCCTAAATTTAATCAATCCAACAAAGCAAGCAATTAGTTGTAATTACGCTGTGATGGCTTATGATTTTTTAGCGGCAGGCAATACTCACGCATTACATCAAATGGGGTTGGATGATGCAGCAATCGAGTGTCTCATTAAAATGGAAAATGTAAATATTAGATTGGTCGTATTAGCATTTGAGCAAGCATTAACTATACAGACGTATGTTGATCCATCAATTATTAAACAGGTGCTGATAAACAATACCAACAAAAACAAAGATGATGCTTTGTTGAAAGAATTTATTATTGCTGGCGCACCTTTTGAGATGATTAAATTTTTCTTTAAAACGCATACAAATCGAAAGCACACAGAGTTGCGCCAAGAGTTTAAAGTGTCAAATTACGAACTAAAATATAACAATAAAGTTTCGCAAAAAGCAGCTGATGAATTTTTTTCAATGTTTGTATTTGAAAATAAAGAAATCAACGCTTTAGATGTTATGAATTTTGCAAAAATCAAACATTACTCAATGGCATCTATCTGGAAAGAGTATCAAGTTTTTATGAAAAATGGTGCTGCGTGAGTATGCTAGAAAAGTCGTAATGAGTATGCTAGAAAAGTCGTAATGAGTATGCTAGAAAAGTCGTAATGAGTATGCTCTCCCTTTAAAGGGCTTTTAAGGGTAAGGGAGGGGGTGGTTTCCCCCTCCCTTTATTAAAGAGATTTTGGGATAGAATATTTATTAAGAAAAAAGTGTAACAAAATGGAATGTGAATTAATCAGGGAATTGGCAAGATAAAAAATATGATGCAATTAGATTTAAAAGAATTAAGAAATGAGTTGGACAATGAAAAACAGCAGTATGAGTCATTGCGCCATGAGTGTGATCAACTGCGCAATGACTTTAAGAATGAATATTCTGCATTGATTTGCCCTATATTTTTATCAAGGAACCCAGACAAGTCCCACACACCTCTTTTTTGGCGTTATTCAAGTAGAGACAAGGGGAATATAAATTTACGCCCAAAAACCGATGATTTTTGGGCGTTGATTAGCAAAATGGATCAAAGAGACAAACAAAGATTGTCAGAATTTGAGTTTGGCAGAATAAGGCTGAATTATCAAATTGGTATTTCAGCTTATAAGGTTTTAAAGCTGGAGCAATTAGTCCAATCATTGAACGAGTGGGAAAACAACATAAGAAGTACAGTGTGAGAATTTTTTATAATAAAGGAGATAAAAAATGACTGAAAAAGAATCAGAGATGGTTTTAGAAATTTTAGCAGAGTGTAAGGATATGGTAAGTAATTGGGGAGCGTATGCAGGCGATTATTTTTCAAAAAAGCACGATTTAGCAGGGGATATTAAACAAATAGATGACTGGATAGCAGAAATTAAATTTAATACTGAGACAACTATCTACTGTGTGCCAGAAAGGAAAAATTGAAATGAAACTATATATTTGTGAAAAACCCAGCCAAGGAAGAGATTTGGCAAAAAATTTAGGACTGAGCGGCAAGGGTGACGGATTTATTGGCAATAATTCAGTTGCTGTTACCTGGGCGGTAGGGCATTTGGTTCAACAATTAGAACCTGATGAGATTGATGCAAAGTACGGCAAATGGGAAATGCAACACTTACCAATTGTGCCGGATGTTTGGAAGATGAAACCAAACGCAAAAACTAAAAAACAGTTGAATATTGTTAGAGGATTGTTAAAACGCGCTGAGCATGTTGTGATTGCTACCGATGGCGATCGCGAGGGTGAGGTGATTGGGCGTGAGTTGTTGGATTTTTTTAATTGGTCCGGCAAAGTTGATAGGCTTTGGTTGACAGCACTTGATGATGCTAGCATTCAAAAAGCGCTAAACAATCTTAGAAAAGGATCGGAAACAGAATCTTTGTACCATGCTGGTCTTGCACGCCAAAGATCCGATTGGTTGGTTGGTATGAGTGCGACTAGGGCGTTAAGCATCAAAGCACAGCAACAAGGGAGTCGAGGTGTTTTATCGGTTGGACGTGTACAAACACCAACATTGGCGATTGTGGTTAATCGTGATATTGAGATTGAGAATTTTGAGCCAAAAGACTATTATGATGTTATAGGTGTTTTTAGTGGAATTAAAACAAAGTGGAGTCCAAAACATAACTACTCGCAAGAGTTTACGTTTGACGGTAGAGTTATTTTTGATAACGAGTTTCGTTGTATCGACCAAGAGTATGCCAGTGAGAATATTGCAAAAACATGTTTGAGTTATGACGTAGTAAAGGTTATTAAACTTGAAACGCAGAGAAAGAAAGTTTCCCCGCCTTTGCTTTATTCGCTTTCTGCATTGCAACAAGCTGCAAGCAAAAAGTTTGGATTTGGTGCAAAACAAGTGCTTGATTTAGCGCAATCGCTTTATGAAAAACACAAAGCGACTACTTATCCTCGTTCAGACTGCCAATATTTGCCCATATCGCAATTATCTGAAGTTAAAGGTGTTATGACTGCAATAAGCAGTATTGATAGCGATATGGGCAAAATAATTGCAAACACGGATTTAGCGATTCAATCAAAAGTTTGGAACGATAAAAAGCTCGGTGCTCACCACGCTATTATTCCAACTGCAAATACAACAGTAGATTTGTCTAATATGACCACAGATGAGTGCAAGCTCTATGATTTAATTTGTAGAAGCTATGTTGCTCAATTCTATCCTAATTATGAATATGATAAATCTGATATTGAAATTAGTGCGGGTGACCAAATAAATCCCAATATTTTTATATCAGGTATTAGTGTCGATGTAGCCTTGGGTTGGAAAATTGTCACAACATCTCAAACAGAATTAAAACAAAACACTGTCCCAAAAATTAAGCAAGGGCAAGCGTTAAAAATTGATGCAATAGACGTTGAAGTTAAGCAAACAAAACCACCTGCAAGATACAATGAAGGGACACTAATTGCCGCCATGGAAAAAGCACATTTGTTTGTGACTGATCCAAACCTTAAAAAGGTGCTAAAAGGCAATGAAGGAATAGGTACTGAAGCAACTAGAGCCAATATTATTGATTTGTTAAAAAAACGTAATTTTTTAACAGTCAAGAAAAAACAGATTGTATCAAGCGATACTGGTAAAGCCTTGATATCAGTCGTACCAAGTGCAGTTAAAGACCCTGGAATGACAGCAATAATGGAAAGCTCTTTGTCAAAGATTGAGTCAGGTGAATTAACACTTGATGCGTTTATGGATTGGCAAGTAGATTGGTTAGGGAAATTAATTGAATCAATTAAATCTCAAACTATGAACATTGAATCAAATATTAAAACCATTGAGTGTCCTGAATGTGGCAAAGATATGTTTTTGCGTAAAGGCAAAAACGGTCAATTTTGGGGGTGTAGTGGTTACCCAGAATGCAAAAGCGTGGCTCAGAACAACGGCGGAAAGGCTGTATTTGAAGCAGATATGCCAGATTGCCCTAAGTGCGGAAAAAAACTAAGGAGGATTAAAGGTAAGAAAGGTTGGTTTTGGTCATGCAAAGGATATTTTGATACACCAAAATGTGAGTTTATTACCCAAGATAAAGCCGGGAAGCCTGTTGTTAATTAAACAAAGAGTAAGATTTTGAAAAAATTGAAGCTATGAGCAAAGAACAACTAGAAGAAGAATTTAAAGAAAAAATGCTTGTGCCGAGAGTCGTTAGCTTTAGCGGTGGTAGGACCAGTGCCATGATGTTGTTGCAATTGTTAGAAGAGGGAAAATTGCAACATTGGCGTGGTGATTGTGTTGTGTTTAATAATACTTCAGCTGAACATAGCGCAACTTATGCTTTTGTGTCAAGAATTAAAAAAATAACCGAGGAAAAATACAACATTCCATTCTTTATGATTGAGTTTTGTACTTATGAAACACAGACAAATAGGGGGTATGTTAGACGGGCAAGTTATAAGATGATCAATGATTTGCCATACTGTAAAGTTAACAATTCTAATGGCTACAAACACAGGGGTGAAGTATTTGAAGAATCGATTAGTTATACAGGGGTTCTTCCCAGTAGTTTTCAAAGAAACTGTACAATCAATATGAAAATTCAAACAACTAATAATTTCCTGATGGATTGGTTTTCTAATAAGGGTTATATTGAGCAATTGGGTGATGTTTCAGATACATCCTATATTAGCGATGCTGATATTGTTAAAAAACATCGAATGTATCGGGGTGAATTGAGTGATAAGGCGATTATAGACAAGAAAACTTTTGTTAGGTCTTGTCCAACTTTCAGGCCAAAACAGTATTTTAAAGATTACATAATCGCTAATGGGAAACGTAATAACAGTTATTTACAATCAAAATCTATTAATGGGAAGGCTTCTCTTTTTGGCAACGATGCAGTTAAATACCACAACTACATAGGCATTCGATTTGACGAAAAACATCGATCAGACAGAATTAGAGAGCGTATCAAGCAAGCAAAGCTTAATCTGAAACGCAAACATAAAAAGGGTGGCTCTATCAAAACACAACCCTCTTTTGAGATTGCAGAAATGCCAATGATTAAGGCAAAAATCGACAAAGATAAAGTTATAGCGTTTTGGAAAGATCCAGCAAGATCCAAGTATGACTTAGACCTGCCTTTTGATGGTCTGTTAAGTAATTGTGTCCATTGCATGTTAAAAGGCAAATCTAAAAATCAACTAATCGCTAAACGAGTTATTGCGCTTGATAATATAGACCAATTAACACCAAGCTCGCTAGAGTGGTGGGCATCAATTGAGAAAAAGTATTCAAGAAAAGTTATTAAAAGAAAAGAGAATAATTATACAAACATTGGGTTTTTCGGAGCAAGCAAGGACTATGTTTATCAAACATGGGCCAATGAGTTAAAAGATGAAGATGCTGAAATTACAGCTAATTTATTAGCATCGTGTGAGAGTGAAAGTTGGACTATGGATTGTAATTGTACTGATTAAGTGGAGTTAGAATTGTGAAAATAATTTACATACCTTAAAAACACGCATATTTTAAAAATAGTAAGAGTATAATTATAATAAAAACACGCATATTTTAAAAATAGTAAGAGTATAATAAAAACACGCATATTTTAAAAATAGTAAGAGTATAATAAAAACACGCATATTTTAAAAATAGTAAGAGTATAATCAAATTAGATTTTAGTTTTAGAGGCCGCAACACTTACGTTGCAACCTTAAAACCCTCACTTCAGGTGGGGTAAAAGTTAGATCGAAAGGCAGCCGGTTAACCCGTCTCTAACGATTGATTTGAACGATGAGTTTGAATTGATGATTTATTCAGCAGCCTCAAAAGTTGGTTGTCAACCCTTCCAACTTTCAAGATAGGATTATTGTTTGATCGCTTAGTGCGTTATTCTTTAATCCTCTTATTCAAGAATTTAGATAATGAAAATTATCTGATGTTTGGCATATTGTCAATGGAGCATTACGCTCTTTTGATTGTGTGTCATTTCCCATGCGGAGCCAGATTTATTCTCCGTATGGGGAGTGGTCTGTCTTCGTTTTTCGGCAATTATGCCATTTATAAAAAAGGAGACAATTATGTCAAATACAAATAAAACACCAAAATCATTTGAAAGAGAATTTGGAAAAAAACTAATAAATGAACTTTTGGAAAATATGGATACAGATAAAAATCACTATAGAGTGTATGCAATGCTTGATAGCAGTAAAAACACAGGATGTAAAAGATGAAATTAACGAAACAAAAAGTCATAACCTTGCAGGACACTATTAATAACCCTGACACACAGTATTTGTTTGGCGATAATTTGCAAAAATGGGGTAAAGCAGGTCAAGCGGTTATTAGAGACGCTCCTAATGCTATTGGGATCCCTACTAAAAAAGCACCTAAAACAAACGAAAGTGCCTATTTTACAGACAACGAATATAATGCGAATATGGAAGCAATTTATCAAGCATTTGATCGTATCGATTTAAATAAAAATTTGGTTATGCCTGTAGATGGACTGGGCACAGGGTTAGCTGATTTAAAAAATAAAGCACCTAAAACATTTGCATATTTACAAGAGCATATTAGATGGCTTGAAAGTCATTATGCATACAAAAAACCAACTAGAAAACTTGGGTTGTAATTACCTTCTCTTCCCTGCTATGGTTTAAAAGTTTGTTTAAGTTTTCCTTAGAGCCAATATCTTTCAGTGGTTGGGTTCCAAGTTTATTCGAGTGAAGCCCCAATAAAAAGCCTGGACATTTGCCCAGGCTTTTTATTGGGTGACTAGATACAATACGCAGTTCTTATAGCTATCATCGGACAAACTTTTGCTTTTGTTGGCAGTCTAATTGCTGGACTGATTAAAGACCTAAGTATTTACATTACCAAACTAATCATACCCATCACCATTGCCATGACCCAAGCATTGATGATTATATTTTTACCCATTGTCATGATAATTGCGGCGTTTCGAATTGATTTTTTAATCTTCTACGCTATGCTTTACTTCTCAGTGGCATTCACCCAAGTAATCATAATTATTGTGAGCTATTTGCATGAGTTTGTATTGCAAATAACAACCTTAAATAGCAACCTGGGTACTGCTGCAAGTAGGGGTAAAGACAACGCCATGCTCACTGCTGCCGAGCGCTATGGTAGCTCAAATTTTGAGTATTTTTTGATAGATTTTATGATGTTGGCGCTATACGCCACTGCGATTAGTTTGTGGGTTAAGCTACTTTATTATGCTGGAGTAAAAGGCATGGATGAAGGAAGTAAAATGATGAATGACTTGAATGTGTCAGATAGCGCAATTAGCAAAGGAAAGAGTGTTTTCAAACCTTAGTAGCAGGTTTTTTAAATAGGTGCAATTAAAAAATGACTAGGTGGTTTTAAGGGTTAGAGTTTCTAAAATCTTGTCTTACCATATCGCCAACAATACTTGGCTCTGTGTATCTGTCTGCAAAAGTTTTTTCACTTTTCTTTTTAGGCTCATTCGCAGCAGATCCAATAGCAGACCACAAGAAATCGTACACTGGCGGCACAATAATCTTAACAATATTCCAAACCAGTTTACTTAAGTTTTTAGTGAGTTTCCAAGTGTACTTTGCCGCTCTTTTAATCAAGCTGTCTTTGATTTCATCAATGACAAAGTCGCTTGCTTGGTTTACTATTTGTTCTTGTGTTGTGTTCATCATGTTTCCAATTATACCAACAAATTACTAATTAAGCAAATCTGATTGATGTACGTTTTGTTCTTTTTGTGCGGTGCCTATTATAATGAAATGCAAAAACAAAGCAAGACTTTCTGGGTCTTGTTTTACTGGCTTGTTAAAATCGCCGGTAAAGCCTACTAATACAATAATAAAGTAGCTTTATTTTGTTATGATGCAAAATAATGTCGCATTTTTACACTATTGTTTAATTCTTGGCATCAAAACACCACACCAACATTTGGTGTGCAAAATCAATACTATTTTTTTAAATTAAGAGATAATGACTTTTATGTTGGGTGGGTCTATCAGTAATGACGACCAGACTGGTGATGCTAATGTTTACGAATATTAGCAGCTGCAGTGAATGAGGTTCAATGAAAATGCTAAATCCTCATTTAACGTTTTTACCAGTTATTCGAGTTATTCGAACACCCAGCACCATTTTAAACAGGAGATAGTATGAAAAATAAAAGTCAAAATAATAACATCACAATTTTGGATCAAAAAATCCACACTCAAGACAGTCTTTACTCATTAAACGATTTGCATAAGGCGAGTGGTGGTTTACAAAAACATCAGCCTAATAAATTTATTAGGATTAATCAAACAAAGTCCTTAATAGCAGAAATGATTAAATGCCCAGATGTGGGCATAAAGCCAATAAGTATTAAAAAAGGCAGATTTGGTGGCACTTATGCTTGCAAAGAACTGGTTTATTCCTATGCTATGTGGATTAGTCCAAAATTTAATTTAACGGTTATACGAACTTTTGATAATTTACTTCAAACTAATTCTTACACTTATGAACAACCCAAGCAGCTTGATAGATCACAAGCCAATCAAGCTTTAGAGATTGTTAATGATTTTGTCAAAAACTATGGCATTAAGCATGCGCCCAAAGGACAACATATTGATAGCAGGCGAGGATTAAAACAAGCACATGACTTTATCCATCGTTATTTTAACGTTGGCTCTTATAAAGGCTTAGATAACGATAATTTATTGGTATTGCACAAAGTCTTAAAGGATAACGCAACAGCGATATTTGCCAATGCAAAAGATTTGTTTGTGATTGACTTGCGTGATAACAGTGCCATTCAACAAACTGAAGACTCTATTAGAATCACTAGTCCGAACGGCACGGTACGATATTTAAGTCTTAGCTATGTTTTAGATGCACTAGAAAAAGTAAAAAGAGTGGAGGCGTTAGAAAGCAAAAAAGAATCTAATCAGCCGTCAGAATCTGCTAATGTTCAAATACCACATCATATAGAAGTTGTTTTAAATGCGGTGCAAAATGTTTTGATCAATTGCCATAGCCAAATTGACATGGCGAAGTCCACAGAGTCTAATTTAAGCATAGAGGAGAGGATTAAGATAATGAAGGGTATTGCCCCTAATTTTAAAGTTTGCACAACCAATATAGAAATGGCTACTCAAAGTATGTTTATTGAGAATTATGAAGTGGCAAAAAACACTAGTGTAAAAGAAGTGCTTGATAATATTGGGTATTCGATTTTATAAAAATAGATTGCCTAGAGGAATATAGGGCTGATGTCACGAAACGTGACATGTTAATGCCCCTTAGCAAGCGTTTGATTGTTGCATATAAAAACACCTTGTGGGACCAGGGTGTTAAGAATAATCATTTAGATTGGTTACACAATTTAAACATTACCTTAATTGGCCTCTGTAACAAGGCAGCATCAAACATTTGCCACTTATTTACTCATCGCAAATGATGGCAAACCAACTTAGTCAAATGACAGATATTGATATTAGTACAATTACCAGCAAATCACCAGGATAACTGCTAAGGATAAAATATGAAAACAGCATTAAATAATCACCAAGAAAGCCTAGACTATATCGTACAGGAGTTACAAGATAAGCCAAATTAGTAACTAGATACGATACGTACCCCGCTCGATATTGTGTTATAATTCTTTATAAATAATAGTCTTATCAGCTTAACTGATGCGATGTAAGAGCCGTAAGCTTTACTTGAAATAGCACAGAAATGTGGCTGATTGTGATGAATGATTAGCGTATTTAGATTGTTTAGCTTTACTGATTCGATCAGTTAATAGATGATAGGGCTATGTAATCGAAAATCTTATTACGGTTGTAATAAGTCGTTAAACGTAAGTTTGATGTTTGTAATCCGTTAAGGAGTTATCCTTAACGGGTGCTCCTTAATTAAAAAGGAGTAAAAATATGGAGTCAAATCCAAATATGGCTAAAGTAGTGCAGCAACCAACAATTATGTTTGATACACATGCGTATGTACGGCATATGCGTCAAGGCGGTTTTAGCGAGGAACAGGCTGAAACTTCTGCTGATGCACTGACAGATGCTTTTAGGGGTGCTGTAGTAACACAGGACGTGTTAAAAAGCGAGTTGTTGATTTGTCGCGATGAGTTTAATGAAAAAATCCAAGAAGTTCGTGGGGAAATCCAAGAAGTTCGTGGGGAAATCCAAGAAGTTCGTGGGGAAATCATTAAGTCTGAAAACAAACTCTTATACGCCATGGGTGCTGGGTTTATCAGTATAGCGATATTAATGGTTACACTGGTTAGATTCTAACCTTTTAAAACTAAAAGACCCGCGCGAGCGGGTCTTTTTTTTACACTAAAGCAAGTTCACAGCATCCCTCATGTTATTCATACTCGGATGAACATAACCAAGGGTAGTATGTACGCTACTGTGTCCTAGTAAGTTTTGCACAGTTTTAATGTTTGTTGTGCCGTTGTTTGCAAGTGTTGTTGCAAACGTATGACGAAAACGATGTGCTGAGACTGCGAAATTTGCTATTTTAGAGACTTTTACAAAAAATCTAGCAAGATGTTCTTCATTCATTCTATTTGCCTTATATCTTGGCTTAATCTTCGTTATATTAAATATCTGTTCATCAGCCGAACATGTTGTTTTGCTTTGTTGCTTGATTAACAAAATACTATCAATCACTTCTTGATTGATAGGTATTGTGTAGGCTCTCTTAGTTTTGCTGCTACTTGCTCGCATTCTTAATGATTTGTTTTCCAAATAAAAATCAGACCAGTTAAGCCCCACCAGTTGTCTGCGTCGAATCCCGGTATATCTCAGTGTTTGAATAACCGATTGCCAAAACCAGCCAACATCGATATCTTCGCACAAATTAAGTAAATGTTTTATTTGCATCTTAGACAGAGTGTGCTGCTTTTCAGGATAATGCACGATCGATTTAACTGTTTTAAATAAGTTGTCTTCAATGTAGCCAAATTCCACGGCTGTTTGTAAAACGGCGCGCATATGTCGATGGTAATTATTCCAGTTGCCAGGCGTGGATCTTGCTAAGATTGCTTCTCTCCAAGATATTACAGTCTGATAATCAATATCTTTAACGCATCTAATCTTTGTGTTTTTGACAAACTGCTCAATAACCGAATGGTATTTTTTGGTACTTGCCTGCGATAAAGCGTTTTTTTCTATATGTAATTCTACTAAATCAAATAACTCCATGTATCACTCCTTTTTTTGTGTATGATAAAAACACAACAGGGCGTTTATAGTAGGACAACAAGATTATTTTGAAAATATAGTTGAAAACTGATGGAATATTAATTATAATTGCTGTAATGAGAATGAAGTTTATGTTTTAAACAAATTATTAAGTAAGGCAAAGTGGACTTTTAATCCGTTTGTCGCTGGTTCGAGCCCAGCTCGGGGAGCCAAATATTTAAAAAACCTATCTTGATGATAGGTTTTTTTATGCTGGTTAAATGCGTTAAAGGCTGGCGAGTTTTTCTGTTGCCAATTTGATATTATCCATGCCAGTAGCGAATGATAGGCGCACGTATCCAGGTGCCCCAAAGGCGGAGCCTGGCACCAATGCGATATTAAGTTTTTCCAAGCAGTAAGTTGATAGTTCTACATCGTCTTTCAAGCCCAAGCGTTTAACCAACCCTGTTACTCTAGGGAATGAATAAAAAGCACCGTATGATTTTGAGCATTCCACACCGTCAATATTGTTAAGCGCATCGACGATAAAAGTATGTCTTTGTTTAAAGGCTAAAACCATGGTATCAATAATACTTTGATCGCCGTTTAGTGCCTCTAATGCTGCGGCTTGAGCAATAGAACAAGGATTTGAGGTAGATTGCCCTTGCACTTTTTTCATGGCCTTAATAATATCTTCTGGACCTGCACCGTAGCCAATACGCCAGCCAGTCATCGCGTAGGCTTTAGAAACACCATTTAAAACAATGGTGCGATTTTTAAGTGTAGAATCTGCCATTAAGATATTAGCAAAATCATCATCGTTCCAACGAATGTGTTCGTAAATGTCATCACTAATAATCAGTACCTGTGGGTGGCGTTTTAACACTGCACTCAAGGCTTGTAATTCAGCTTTGGTATAAACTGCGCCAGTTGGATTAGAGGGACTGTTGATAACAAATAATTTGGTTTTAGCACCAATATTGGCTTCTAGTTGTTGGGGTGTAATTTTAAAATCTTGCTCCAATCCAGTTTCTACAATCATCGGCAGTGCGCCTGCTAAAATTGCCATATCGGGATAACTCACCCAATAAGGAGCAGGAATAATCACCTCATCACCGTCATTTAATAGTGCTTGGCAAAGATTGTAAAATACTTGCTTGCCGCCTGATGAGACCAAAATTTCACTAGGTGAGTACTCAAAATTATTATCGCGTTTAAATTTTTCAATAATGGCGTTTTTTAAATCAGGCGTGCCATCAATTGCAGTGTATCTAGTTTGTCCATTTTTAATCGCATCAATGCCCGCTTGTTGTACATGTACGGGCGTGTCAAAATCTGGCTCACCTGAACCCATTGATACAATTTGAATACCTTGAGTTTTGAGCTCGTTGGCTTTCGCAGTTATTGCAAGAGTGGCAGAAGGCTTAACTTTGCTGATTCGATTTGAAAGTATTGTCATTATCCTTTAAAGTGGTTAAAATTAATTGTCTGTTACATGTTGCAAATAATATGTTAATCAAAAACCTTTGTTGTGGGTAAAAAATTTCAATTAGAATCACAGTTTTCCCCAACTGGAGACCAGCCAAAAGCTATTCAAACTTTAGTCACTGGGGTGAATACAGGTGAAAAATTTCAAACCTTGCTTGGCGTAACAGGGTCTGGTAAGACCTTCACCTTGGCGAATATCATTAAACAAACCAAGCGCGCCAGTCTGATTATGGCGCCTAATAAGACACTTGCTGCCCAACTTTATAGCGAAATTAAGGGTTTTTTTCCGCACAATGCAGTGGAATATTTTGTCTCTTATTATGATTATTATCAGCCTGAGGCTTACGTGCCAGCGAGCGATACTTATATTGAAAAAGATTCCTCTATTAATGAGCAAATTGAACAAATGCGCCTAAGTGCTACCAAGGCTTTACTTGAGCGTGATGACGTTATTATTATTGCCAGTGTATCAGCTATTTATGGCTTGGGAGACCCAGCAAGTTATATGAAAATGTTATTACATTTGAGTGTTGGCGAGCTTAGCAAGCAGCGCGAAATTTTGTCACGACTCTCACAAATGCAATATACGCGGAATGATTTAACCTTGATTCGTGGGTATTTTAGGGTTAAAGGCGAAGTGATTGACGTCTTTCCAGCAGACTCAGAACAGCAAGCACTGCGTATTGAGATGTTTGATGATGAAATTGAGGCACTGTATTGGTTTGACCCATTGACGGGTGAAAAATTACAACACTTGCAGCGCGTTACTATCTATCCACAAACGCATTACGTGACCCCAAAATCCAAGATTTTAGACATGTTGGATGATATTCAAATTGAGTTGAAATCTCGCAGAAAAGAGTTGTTATCACTCAATAAATTGGTTGAAGAGCAACGTCTAACCCAGCGTGTGCAAATGGACATCGAAATGATGCGCGAGTTAGGCTATTGTAATGGTATTGAAAATTATTCACGCTATTTATCTGGTAGAAACCCAGGCGAACCGCCGCCAACATTAATGGATTATTTGCCAGATAATGCTTTGGTTATTTTGGACGAATCGCACGTTACCGTTAGCCAAATTGGTGGCATGTATAGTGGCGATAGGGCGCGTAAAACTACCTTGGTAGAGTTTGGTTTTCGCCTGCCTTCGGCACTGGACAATCGCCCGTTAAAATTTAGCGAATTTGGAGAAAGAATCAACCAATGTATTTTGGTCTCTGCCACTCCAGCGCAGTATGAGCTGGATGTTTCTGGTGTGATTGCCGAGCAAGTGATAAGACCTACTGGTTTATTAGACCCAAAAATTGACGTGCGCCCAGTCGATACTCAGGTGGATGATTTACTTAGCGAAATTCACAAACGTGTTGCACTTAGCGAGCGAGTGCTGGTGACCACACTCACCAAAAAAATGAGCGAACAACTGAGTGATTATTTTAACGAACATGGGGTTAAAGTACGTTATTTGCATTCTGATATTGATACTGTAGAGCGAGTAGAAATCATCCGTGATTTGCGTTTAGGTTTATTTGATGTATTGGTTGGTATTAATCTACTTCGAGAAGGCTTAGACATTCCTGAGGTCTCTTTGGTGGCGATTTTGGATGCGGATAAAGAGGGTTTTCTGCGCTCAGAGCGTAGTCTGATTCAAACCATGGGTAGGGCAGCGCGCAATATTAATGGCATGGTCATTTTGTATGCTGATAGGATTACTGGTTCGATGCAACGGGCAATGGATGAGACCAGTCGTCGTCGTAACAAACAAGAAATTTATAATCAAAAAAACAGCATCATACCAAAAGGTGTATCAAAACCGATTGTCAATATTTTGGATACTAATATTAGTGCACAAGATATCGAGCACGAGTATGATAGCGTAAGCATTATCAAATTATCGCCCGTGCAATTAGCAAAAGAAATCAAACAACTTGAAAAGCAAATGTATCAATTTGCAGAGCAGTTAAAATTTGAACAAGCCGCTGATGTTCGTAATCAAATCAAACGACTTAAAGATGGTCAATTTAAACATTAACGAAATTTTTTATTCACTTCAGGGCGAGGCACGCGAAGTTGGCTTGCCCACGGTGTTTATCCGCCTAACAGGTTGTCCACTAAGATGTACGTATTGTGATACCGAATATGCCTTTAAAGGCAATAATTTATTAACCATTGATGAGATTTTAAATCAGGTTAAACAATACAATACCCGCTATGTTTGCATAACGGGTGGCGAGCCGTTGGCGCAGATTAATTGCCATGTTTTGCTGGATGCTTTGGTTAAGGATAATTATCAAGTCTCACTTGAAACCAGTGGCAGTATTGATATTGAGGGTGTTAATCCAAAAGTGTCAATTGTGATGGATATTAAAACTCCATCATCGAACGAGGCGGATAAAAATTTATACCAAAACATTGCCCTATTGCAACATAAAGATCAACTTAAATTTGTGATTGGTTCAAAAGCGGATTTTGCTTGGAGTGTGAAAAAAATACAACAATATTCAACTCAGGCGGGGGTTTTATTCTCCCCTGTGTTTGACGCCATCAGCCCAACCCAGCTAGGAGATTGGATACTCAATAAGCAACTTAATGTACGCCTGCAAGTGCAACTCCACAAATTGCTTTGGGGCGATGAAAGAGGCAGATAGCTCCATACAGACAAGGTCTGTGTATAAAAGCATACTTGCTTATTTGATTTCTATTGTTTGCATGCTAGGTTTTGGTTGATCAAGTTTTGGAATGTTGATGGTTAAGTGGTTGTTTTTAAATTCTGCTTCGATGGCTTCAACATTGGCATCATCTGGCAAAGAGAAAGCGTTATAGAATCTGTTAAATGAATGAGCAGTATGATGCGGCGATTTATCCTGCTTATCTTTATTTCCATAAATGATTAACGCATGATTTTTATATTCAATGGTTAGGTCTTGTTTATTAAAGTTTGTGATTTCAATATCAATCACGTAATTGTTATTGTCTTTATCAAAGTATTGTTTACTTTGTGAGCTGAGCTGATATTGCCTTAAATTATCCATTCTTCTGTCAAAATTTTGCAGTTGTCGATCAAAATCATGCCAAAAATTACCAAAATAACCAGGTCTATTGTAATGAAATTGGTGATTTGCAGTTGCAAAGGTTGATGCTAAAAGCATTGTCATTAAGATTGATTTATTCATAGTTTGTCTCCTGAAAAGTAAACATTTGTAATTTATTATATGAGTCGTTAAATTATTTTTCAACCTTTTTGTCAAACTAATTTATCATCGACCACATGATAGAAAAGATTTTCTAGCACAGTTACTTTGATTAGGCTTTTAACTGTTTTAAGCAGTAATTTACACTCTGCATTTAAATGAATTAGGGGTAGAGTTTTTCCTGCTTTGCTATAACGTTGTGCTAATTTATCAATCGCTTGAATGGGTGCGGTTTAAATTTAAGTTGTCATGATCCATGGTTAAAATAGCATGGTAGGTCAACTGGTCTTGAGTGATATTGTTGCATTCCACTTAACAACAATTGCATAGCTTTGAGTGGTATTATTAAAAAGCAACCAACTCCAAGCCTAAAGGTAGTCAATAAGCATCATTAATGTTTATGTCCCTTGCCTTATGTCTCTTTATCTGTCTTTATCTTTTTCTTTATTTTTTTATCTTTTAATATTTAATTGACACCAACTGCTCAATTGCAATATAATCCACAATATAATCCACCATATAATCCCCACAAGTCATTTAATTACAATATAATCTCCAATAACTTTTCAATATCAGCTCTAATAACTTTTTTTAACTTTTAACAAGGCAACATCATGAACACTCAACCATCAACCCAATCACCAGTCCAACCACCAGTCCAATCACGCACGTCTGCTGCTAATAGTCAATATCGCGGGGGGGGGGGGCGTTTTCTAGTGCGTTAACTCAGCTCACCCAATTATTATTACTGTGCACCATTGCCGTGGTTTTAACGGCGTGTGGCTCTTCAAACTCAGGCTCTTCAAGTTCAGCTGCTGCAGGCTTTGGGGTAACCGTTCATGCTGCCAAAGTAGCAACATCAAACTGCGTGGCTTTTGCCATGGATAACCCCAATACCCAACTCACAGCTCAATCAAACCCCGATGGTGTTGCCACCTTTAGTAGCAATCTGGTTGGCAATGCGGTTATTCAATGCACTGGTGGCACCTATACTGATGAGGCCAGTGGCTTGCCAGCCACCCTGACCAGTACCCTAACCGCAGTGGTTGCAACAGCCAGTAATAATATCATGCTTGCCGTTACCCCACTCACTCAGCTGGCCTTCCAACGTGCTGGCGGCAGCAACACAGCCACCATCACCGCCACGATTGCCACCGATGCACTGCTTCGTAATGGTCAAGTTGGCAGACAATTTGGTTTAGCAGGCACTGGCACTGCCACTGCTGATGTTACCACCCTGATTCCCACTGACCTAGAAGCTCCGAATGCGGTTATTGACCCTAACGACCCCAATGACCGATACGCCATTGCCCTGGCAGTCATCTCACAAATCGGTTCAGACACTGCCAGCGTTAGCAGCAGCACCGATACTGCCGCAGTAATTGACTTTTTAGCTGGCACGAATACTGCTGCTATTCAAGGCTTGATAGCCACTGCATTAACCAACCTAGAGGCTAACACCAACACCGCCTCAGTAGTTGCTAGTGTGATTGATGCCACTGCCACTACCACAATCAGGACTAATAACAGCAGTACTGTTATAATTAGCTCAATTACCCTGACTGCCGCCCCTAGCAGCAGTATTGCCATCGGTAGCACCACTACTGTACAAGCTGAAGCCACGCCTGCTAATGCGCTAGATCCCTCAGTTGCATATAGTTCCAGTAACCCTGCTATTGCCAGGGTGGATGTCAACACTGGGGTGGTGACCGGTGTTATTGCTGGCACAGCAATCATTACTGCCACTGCCAATGATAATAACACTATTATGGCGACCATTAGCATTACAGTAGAGCCATTACCAGCAGTAATGAATTTTAACCTTGAATTTACCCCAATTAAGGGTTTTAGCTTTACTTGGCAAGATGA
The DNA here is from genome assembly GCA_965206195.1 of Gammaproteobacteria bacterium. Taxonomy (GTDB): domain Bacteria; phylum Pseudomonadota; class Gammaproteobacteria; order PS1; family Pseudothioglobaceae; genus JAAOIF01. Next base: position 220,986 of record CBDBIZ010000011.1, on the reverse strand, counting down.
CTCACAGGCTGAGGTCGATCATTATGAACTACTTGAAAACCCAGATGGCAATAGTGGCTTTAGCCAAGTAGGTGCTGATATTGCTGCAGGAAGTAACAACCACACCTTAATTGTGCCACTTTACCAAAGAGTCAGTGCCCGCTATAGGCTTGCCAGTTGCCCCACTCCCGCAAGTCATGCTAGCAATCAGCAGTGTAGTGAAACCACTGATTTGAGCGTCACCGACACTCTGGTGGACAGTATTGGTTATATTAAAGCCAGCAACACAGACGCAGGTGATCAATTTGGCAGAGCTGTTAGCCTCAGTAATGATGGCACCACCCTAGCTGTGGGTGCTTCAAGTGAGGATAGTGATGCTAGCGGCATTAATACTGGTGAGGATAATAATGATGCTAGTGCTGCTGGTGCAGTGTATGTATTTACGCTTGATAGTGGCAATTGGACACAAACAGCGTATATTAAAGCCAGTAATACGAATGAAGACGATCGATTTGGCACTGCTGTTAGCCTAAGTGCCAATGGAGACACCTTGGCAGTGGGTGCGATAGGTGAGAGTAGCAATGCTAACGGCATTAATACTGGTGAGGATAATAACGCTGCTTTTTTTGCTGGTGCGGCGTATGTATTTACTTATGATGGTAGTGATTGGACACAACAGGCATATGTTAAAGCCAGTAATACGAGCTCACTTGATCAATTTGGCGCTGCTGTTAGCCTCAGTGCCAATGGCAACACCCTAGCAGTGGGTGCTTTAGGCGAGGATAGCAATGCTAGCGGTATTAATGGCAATCAGACTAATAACGCTGCTACTAATGCTGGTGCAGTGTATGTATTTACCCGTACTAATACCACTTGGACACAACAGGCGTATGTTAAAGCTAGCAACACAGACGCAGGTGATCAATTTGGCACTACTGTTAGCCTAGATGAAGATGGAGACACCTTGGCAGTGGGTGCTGAAAGTGAGGCTAGCAATGCTGTGGGCATTGGTGGTGATCAGACTGATAACACCGCTGATTCTGCTGGTGCGGCGTATATATTTACTCGTGATAGCAATAATAATTGGACACAACAAGCGTATGTTAAAGCCAGCAACACAGACGCAAATGATCAATTTGGCGCTGCTGTTAGCCTAAGTGCCAATGGCACTACCTTAGCAGTCGGTGCTATAGATGAGGCTAGCAATGCTAGGGGGATTGGTGGTAATGATAATAACGATGCTATTTTCTCCGGTGCGGCGTATGTATTTACTTATGACGGTAGTGATTGGACACAAACGGCATATGTTAAAGCCAGTAATACTCAGGAATTTGATCGATTTGGCACTGCTGTTAGCCTAAGTGATGATGGAGACACCTTAGCAGTGGGTGCTATAGATGAGGATAGCAATGCTAGGGGGGTTGATGGTGACCAGACTAACAACGAGGCTAGTGCTGCTGGTGCAGTGTATGTATTTACGCTTGATAGTGGCACTTGGACACAACAGGCATATATTAAAGCCAGTAATACGAATGGAGACGATCAATTTGGCAGAACTGTTAACCTAAGTGATGATGGAGACACCTTAGCTGTGGGTACTACAAATGAGGATAGCAATGCTAGTGGGGTTGATGGTGACCAGACTAACAACGGGGCTGGTGCTGCTGGCGCAGTTTACTTGTATTAAGATAAGGGGACACAAACATTAATTATTCTATAAAACACAGCACTACCAAAGCACACTGCCAAAGATAAGGGGACACAAACATTAATTATTCTATAAAACACAGCACTACCAAAGCACACTGCTACCTCAAGCACGAAATAATTAGAGTCAGAGTGTTATTTTTAAAAGATAAGGGGACACAAACATTAATTATTCTATAAAACACAGCACTACCAAAGCACACTGCTACCTCAAGCACGAGTTTGGGCGAGCGTGCAACAGCTGATTTTATTGGTATGCAAATTCAGCCAATTCCATAGTCTTGTTTGCTTCTGAGCAAGTGATGATGATAATTGCGTCATTTTTCCATGCTTCTACCATACCAGCAGAGCCAGTAGTTAGTCGTCCACCGATGATAATTGCGTCATTTTTCCATGCTTCTACCATGTAAATCAAGCGAGTATTTAGCCCTCAAGCTCTTACTTGGGGGATTGAAAGATAAAAAGATAAGGGGCACAAACATTCAAAAGATAACACCAAGGCCTACTTATTGGCGAATATTATTCATGAATTTGATGGCGAAACTCGCGTTAATGTCAGTGGTACAACCCGATGAGTGGTCAGCAGAAATCGGAGCTGGCGTCTCTCATACCTCAAATGATGTTGAGTTATTTGCAATAGTGACTGCTAGTAGCAGCTTGAATAATGTTGTTGATAGTAATGCACTGGTGGGTGAATTGGGTCTGAAAATGAAGTTTTAATTCAGTGGTTTAAAAGAAAAGACAAATAGTTAGACGTATAAGTTTTTGAATAACTATTTGTTTAGTGATTTTATAATACCGCGCTTGAAAATCGGGGCAAAAAAGTAAAGTAGCGGAAAGCCAACAATCCAAGCAATAACAAAACTAGACAGCCATTTTTCAATGGTTTGAGCACTCCAGCCGATGTTGAGATAAGTAACCACAAATGACATAATGCTAGTCATAAACAGCGACATAACGATACTAAAAATTAAGTGCACTTTCTTTTCCATAATTATTTCTTTATTGGTTTTTGCTTTTAGGTTTGCCACTGAGGCTAAAGTCTAATGCCTTGGTGTCTTTATTAAGATGATAATAGTGCAGTGGCGTTTGCTTGCGTTGCTTTTGTTGTATGACACAGCCTACTACTTCAAACGCATTTTTTAGTTCAATATCATTATGTTGAGTGTTTAAACAGACCATGAATTTTTGTTTGCCACGTTCTAAATATTGGCGAAAATATAACTCATTTTCATATCTAATAATGGCGTAGGCTCTATTGTGTACTTGCATACCAGGGTCAATGATAACGACACAATTCTCGCTAAATTCTGGCTCCATATAATCGCCAAGATTTTGCAGGGCAAATGGCTCGGAATTAGTCGAACAACTGGTTTCAAAAATTTCTTGTGGGGTGTCTAAGTCTGGCATTTTTTACAATAAAAAGTTGAGCGTTGGTTTTGTATAATACGCTTAATTTTACCATTGCAAACATTACATGGCTGGTTTTCACGCCCATACACCGATAAAATTTGTGCGAAATAGCCCGGTGTGCCATCTACTTTTGAAAAATCTTGCAGAGTTGTGCCACCTGCGTTAATGGCTTGCGTTAGTATATTTTTAATATTTTGCGTGAGTAATTGATAGCGTTTTTTTGATACACTATTGGCTTGGCATCGAGGGTCTATGCCAGCTTTAAACAAGCTCTCACAAGCATAGATATTGCCCACACCGACCACTATTTTACCATCCATGATAAAGCCTTTGATATTTTGTCTCTTGCGTCTGGATTTGGTATATAAATACGCGCTGTCAAATAGTATATCCAACGGCTCAATGCCCAAATTATTCAACAAAGGATGTACGCCATCATCAGAAAATAGCACGCAACCAAAACGTCTAGGGTCGTTTAAACGCATGCTTTTGCTATGGGTAAATTCCAATTCAAAATGGTCGTGCTTTTTAAGTGACGTATTACTATCAACCACCCTAATTGAGCCACTCATACCTAGGTGGATAATTAAAGTACCAATTTCAAAGCGTATCAGTAGATATTTACCGCGCCTATCAATAGCACTAACTTTGCGTTTATGCAATGTAGTAACCAGGTGTTTGGGTATCTGCCAGCGTAAGTTGTCTCTATACAAGTGCACAGCTTGTATGGTTTGATTGACAATTAACGTTGCAAGACCACGCTTGCAAGTTTCAACTTCAGGTAATTCTGGCATAAAATTAATTTAAATTAACGCAATAACCCATTATAATTACCAACTTTACTATAAAGGAGAGGGAAATGGAATTTGTTAATTCTGTTAAGGGAAAAATCTTAATTGGGTTTATTTTAGCCGCAATCGTTGTGATTGCCACCAAAATGCAAAACCATTATGGACTAATGGTTTGGCTGCATGTTTTAGCCGGTATTGTTTGGATTGGTTTGTTATATTATTTTAACTTTGTACAAGTCCCAGGCATGGGTCAGGCTTTAGCAGATACTGACGGCCCAGGTCCAGCGGCGATTGGTAAATACATTGCCCCACGTGCACTGCTTTGGTTTCGCATGGCAGCAGCTACGACTTGGATATTAGGCGTTGTATTACTTGCTTTGCAACATCGTGGTATGGACGGCATTATTGGTGCATTTACTTTTGCTAGCGGCTATACTATGATTGGTATCGGCACGTGGATGGGCACGATTATGGCATTTAATGTTTGGTTTATTATTTGGCCAAACCAGCAGAAAATTTTGGGCATGAAAGAAGCCTCAGCTAGTGAAATTGCAACTGCCAAGAAAAATGCAGCCTTGGCATCAAGTATTAATGTCATACTTTCAATTCCGATGTTATTGACTATGATTGCTTGGCACTAAATTGGCAGAGCAATAGTATTTATTGGTAAATATAAACCGAGATTGTTCTCGGTTTTTTTATCGTTAAAACAGATGACTATTTCTAATCTTAATAAAAAAATAGCCAAAACCACAGTTGCTTGTGGTTTGTTAAAAGTTAGTGGTAATGATGCACAAAGCTTTTTGCAAGGGCAATTGTCAAATGATATTGATAAAACTCAACACAGTGATTGGCAATTGAATGCCTATTGTCAGCATCAGGGTAGGATTATTGCACTATTATGGGCAATCAAACATCAAGATATTTTTTATTTATCTGTGCCGCTTGATTTGCAAGATATAGTACAAAACCGTTTAAAGATGTTTGTACTAAATGCTGATGTTGATATTGCCAATTCGAAAACTTTGCCTGATGATTTGCCTTTTGATTTAACATCAGCAAGTAAAATTTGTGGGCTGGAAAGATACCCACAAGTATGTTTTGCCAGTAGTGAGAAGTTTATTCCGCAAGATTTAAATTTAGATATTGATGAGGTTGGCGTTAACTTTTCCAAAGGTTGTTACCCAGGGCAAGAGGTGGTGGCTCGAGTGCATTATTTAGGAAAGCCCAAGCGTCGATTGTATCAATTTGAATGCGACTTTAAAGTCAATCCACTTGACGCATTAACTACCAAACAATCGCTAAGGGCGGTTGGAGTTGTGGTTAATCAGGTAAAATCAAACCTTTTTGCAACACTTAAGGTCGCTGAAGAAAATTCGTCTATCTTCATTAACGAAAAACCAATCAAATTAATTGGGCTTGCTACTTATTTAAAATAATTCACTATGAAATTAATTGCTTTTTTAGTATTGTTTGCGTTTTTACCCTCTTTTGCACTTGCCAGTAGCGCAGGAGCACTGGATTTAACTAATCATTGGGCGGGTTATCTTGCGTTGGTGTTGTTTACCATCGCTTATATTTTGGTAATGGTGGAAGAATTCACCCACTTTAGAAAATCCAAGCCTGTTATTTTAGTCGCAGGCATAATTTGGGCTTTGATTGGTTGGGTTTATGTAGCAAATGATATGCCACACGCCACTGAGGTGGCGGTCAGACACAATATTTTAGAATATGCCGAGTTGTTTTTGTTCTTGCTTGTTGCTATGACTTATATTGAAACTATGCGTGAACGTAATTTGTTTGAGGTACTTAAAGTCTGGCTGATCAATAAAGGTTTTAGCTTTAGACAACTGTTTTGGATAACTGGATTTTTAGCCTTTTTTATGTCTCCAATTGCAGATAATTTAACCACAGCATTGATTATGGGTGCTGTTGTGTTGACTGTTGGAGGGTCTAACATCAGGTTTGTCTCGTTGGCTTTTATTAACATTGTGGTAGCATCAAATGCTGGTGGCGCGTTTAGTCCGTTTGGCGATATTACAACGCTAATGGTTTGGCAAAAAGATTTGGTTGATTTTACCCAATTCTTTGTATTGTTTATTCCTTCACTAATTAACTTTATCATTCCTGCGGCAATCATGCACTTTGCTATTAAAAATGAAACCGCTGATGTGATTAATGAAACGGTTTCGATTAAAGATGGTGGTGTATTGATTGTGGCATTATTTATCCTGACTATTATTACTGCAGTAAGTTTTCATAATTTCTTACGCCTGCCGCCAGCCATAGGGATGATGACTGGCTTGAGCTATCTGATGATTGTTTCTTATTTTATTCGTCGTAAAGCAAAAAAAACCAAAGATGGTAGTTTTGATGTGTTTAACAAAGTTAGCCGTGCGGAGTGGGACACCTTGCTATTCTTTTTTGGCGTGATTGTTAGTGTCGGTGGGATTGGATTTATGGGATATTTAGCACTCGTGTCAGAGGCAATGTACACCTCTCTTGGTGCCACTTACACTAATGTTTTGGTGGGCATACTTTCAGCCATTCTTGATAATATTCCAGTGATGTTTGCGGTGCTCACTATGGAGCCTGATATGTCATTAGGTCAATGGTTGTTAATAACACTCACCACAGGCGTTGGTGGTAGTTTGCTGTCAATCGGCTCAGCTGCAGGTGTGGCGCTAATGGGGCAATCAAAAGGCCTATATACGTTTGTCTCACACCTAAAATGGCTACCAGCAATTGCTTTGGGTTACGCAGCAAGTATTTTGGCTCACTTATGGATGAACCAGCATTTATTCGATGTTGCCATTTAGTCGTGTAATTTTATTAATTGATATTGGCAATACCATCATCAAATGGTTATTTAATGGCAAATACCACCAAGTATTAATCGATGAGTTTAATCTAGCATTATTACCTAATGCCGAACAAACCTTTGTGAGTTGCGTTGGCGATAGAGATTTATTAGCAGCCTTGGATAATGTGATGTTTGTTGAATCGCAATCTGAATTTGGAAGTTTTCAATCAGGTTATCAAAATCCAATCGATTTAGGTGTTGATCGTTTTTTGGCAATGATTGCAGCACTTAATCATTATCCTAATCAAAATTTATTGGTAATTGATGCAGGCACTGCACTTACTTTTGATTTGGTGTTATCCAGCGGACAACATCAGGGCGGATTGATTATGCCTGGATTGAGCAAATTACGTAATAGTTTTAATCAATTTTGTACGGATTCACAACAACTCACATCGCAACCACTAGCTGATAGCACTAAACAGGCTTGGGAGTTTGGCACAGGGCAGATGTTTATTGATGGTATTAATATTCAAATTAAGCGTTATTTAGCAAAATTTGCTAATTTGAATATTGTGCTCACGGGCGGTAATGGCGAGGCACTTGTATTAGTGCTTAATTATTCGATGAATTACCATCAAAATTTAGTGTTAGATGGTTTGTTCCACTACGTTAAACATCAACAGTACAAATATTAGTACAGGGTATAATTTACTCAACTTAATTAAGAAATTTAGACCATGCAACACAATCGCGTTTTATCAGGTATGCGACCAACAGGTCGGCTACATTTAGGTCATTATCATGGAGTTTTGAAGAATTGGCTAGATTTACAAAATGAATATGATTCATATTTTTTTGTGGCTGATTGGCACGCTTTTACCACGCATTATTCTGACAAAATTAACCTTGAAACTAACGTTATGGAAATGGTGGTTGATTGGCTTGCTGCTGGGATTAATCCCAACACTTCAACTATTTTTGTACAATCAAAAGTGCCCGAACATGCAGAGCTACATTTATTGTTGTCAATGTCAACACCTCTTACGTGGTTGGAGCGTGTGCCATCATATAAAGACCAACAACTTAAACTCAAAACCAAAGATTTAGCCACTTATGGTTTTTTGGGTTATCCATTATTGCAAAGTGCCGATATTTTGATTTATAAAGCAAGTTTGGTGCCCATTGGCGAAGATCAAGTCGCACATATTGAACTAACGCGTGAAGTCGCCAGAAGATTTAACCATATTTATGGACGTGAGGTGGATTTTGAGCAAAAAGCCGAGACAGCGATTAGTAAAATGGGCAAAAAACCAGCAAAATCTTATCAAATATTGCGCAAGGCTTACCAAGAAACGGGTGATGCCCATGCCTTGATTAAGGCACAAGCCTTGCTAAAAGAACAGCAAAACATCACTCTAGGTGATCGGGAAAGACTACTGGGTTATATTGAAGGGGTAGGCAAAATTATCCTACTAGAGCCAGAGTCTTTGTTAGCCAAAGCATCAAAAATGTCGGGCTTAGATGGGCAAAAAATGAGCAAATCTTACAACAACACCATTTCCCTGCGCGATAATGCTGAACAAATTGAAGTTAAAATCAAACGTATGCCGACTGACCCAGCCAGAGTCAAATTAACAGACCCTGGCAATCCTGAAAAATGTCCAGTATGGCAGCTACATAAAATATACTCAGATCAATTGATTTGCGACTGGGTGGTAGAAGGTTGCACCAAAGCGAAAATGGGCTGTATTGAATGCAAAGGACCGGTGATTGAAGCCATACAAGCTGAATTAGCACCCATGCAGGATAATATTGCTAAATACCAGTCTGACCCTGATCTGATTAAGCAAATTATTTATGAAGGCAGCGCAAAAGCTCGCAATGTTGCCAAAGAAACTATGGTTGAAGTTAGAGAAGCAATGGGAATCGTTTATTGATTGTGCAAAGGTCTTTGTGAAAATATTGCTGTTGCAGTCAATAGTGATATTTGATGATATTGAACTGATTAAAAAAATCTCAAAAATCAATGATTGTTGCTATTTATAACCAATCCAAACCCTTTATCATTCGACTTAGCAAGCAAAACAACAATTTAAATTTACATACAGAGTTTAAAAAATTCATTGATATTTTAAATGGCTGAACGTTTACAAAAACTCATTGCAAATGCAGGTTATGGCTCTCGCCGTTGGGCAGAGAGGCTGATTGAGCAAGGACGTGTTAAGGTGAACAACAAAACGGCTGGTATTGGCGACAAGGCGAGAATTACTGACAAGGTAAAGATTGATTCTCGCCCCATTGATTTAGCGCGTTATAGTGAGGAAGACACCAAGGTGATTATTTTGAACAAACAAGCCGAGGTGGTTTGTTCTAATAAAGATGAAAAGGGGCGAAAAAGTGTTTATGAGTTATTACCTAAGGAATCTCGCTGGGTGATGGTAGGCCGCCTAGATTTAAACACTTCGGGATTATTATTATTTACCAATAATGGGGATTTAGCCAATAGACTCATGCACCCGTCTTCAGAAATTGACCGCGAATATGCGGTAAGAGTGCTGGGGCAAGTAACACCTGAGGATATTGCAAAATTAACCCAAGGCATTGAACTTGAAGATGGGCTTGCCAAGTTTAATCGCGTTAGCATTGGCGGTGGCACGGGCGCTAATCGTTGGTACAAAGTGGTATTAAAAGAGGGTAAAAAACGTGAAGTTAGGCGTTTGTGGGAGGCGTTAGGTTTTAAAGTGTCACGCCTTATTCGCATTCGTTTTGGTGAAATTCGCCTGCCAGATAATCTTAGGGCTAACCAGTATCAATATCTTAAACCAAGGCAGATTAAATTATTACTTGATTCTGTTGCACATCATTTTTGAATAGTAGCCTCTCAAGTATATATAATTACGCTTTTAAATATTACTTTGCCAAAGCGTTAATGTTTGATTACAAGTCCACTTTAAATTTACCTACAACAAAGTTTGCAATGAAAGCTAATTTAGCTAATCGCGAGCCACAACTTTTGAGCCGCTGGCAAAGTGATGACTTGTATGCACAAATTAGAAAAAACAATCAAGGCAAACCTAAGTTTATTTTGCACGATGGTCCACCGTATGCAAATGGTGATATTCATATTGGTCATGCGGTTAATAAAATCCTCAAAGATATTATTATCAAGTCAAAATCTCTATCAGGTTTTGATGCGCCGTATGTGCCAGGTTGGGATTGTCACGGCTTGCCGATTGAGCACAATGTTGAGAAAAAAAAAGGCAAGGTTGGGCATAAGATTGATGCCAATGCTTTTAGGGCGGAGTGTAGAAAATATGCCGATACACAAGTCAATAAGCAAAAGCAAAACTTTCAGCGTTTGGGAATTTTGGCGGATTGGGATAATCCTTATTTAACTAAAGATTTTAAATACGAAGCAGATATTGTTCGCGCCTTAGGTGAAATTGTAAAAAACAACCATGTTTCCAAAGGTTACAAGCCCGTGCATTGGTGTAGCGAATGCGGCTCAGCTTTAGCAGAAGCAGAGGTAGAATATCAAGACAAGCAATCTGATGCGATTGACGTCAAATTTCAAATAATTGACGATTCAATATTTAATATTGATAAGCCAGTTGCAGTAGTGATTTGGACTACCACACCTTGGACACTCCCTGCAAATGAGGGGGTGGCACTACATCCAGAAATAGATTATGTATTGGTTGATGTGGGTGATGAATACTATTTATTAGCTCAAGCATTAGCCCAGAGTGCACTGAGTCGTTACGCTATCAAAGACGGCATTATTGGTGAAAAAGTCTTTGCTGGCAGTGAATTGGAAGGTCTCAAAGCACAACATCCTTTTTATGATAAGCAAGTGCCTGTGGTTTTGGGCAAGCATGTGATGCTTGATGCTGGCACAGGCGCGGTGCACACAGCACCTGCGCACGGGCAGGAGGATTACGTTGTTGGGCTTAAATATCATTTACCAGTTGAGTGCCCAGTTGATGGTCGCGGGGTATTTTTTGAAGATACCAAATTATTCGGCGGGCAATTTATTTTTAAAGCCAATGCCAGCGTTATTGAGATTTTAAAAAATGCCAACGCCTTGGTCGAGCACGAGCCATTAACCCATTCTTATCCACACTGTTGGCGGCACAAAACCCCTGTTATTTTTAGAGCCACACCACAATGGTTTATCGCCATGCAGAAAAATGGACTTAGAGATATGGCAAATCAAGTCATTCCTAAGGTTGATTGGATACCTGATTGGGGGCAAAAACGTATCGAACTAATGGTGGGTAATCGCCCTGATTGGTGCATTTCTCGCCAGCGTTTTTGGGGCGTGCCAATTACGTTATTTACACACAAACAAACGGGCGAGCTACACCCAAACACGCAAGAATTATTTGCCACAGTTGCCAATTTGATTGAAGAGCAAGGTGTTGAAGCCTGGTTTGAAACAGACATCCAAGATTTGTTAGGTGCCGATGCTAAAGATTACGATAAAACTACTGACACGCTTGATGTTTGGTTTGATTCAGGGGTCAGTCATTATGCAGTTTTAAAGGTTAGAGAGGGCTTATCAGACGTGGCAGATTTGTATTTAGAAGGCTCTGACCAGCATCGTGGCTGGTTTCAATCCTCACTCATTTCATCGATTGCTATTAATGAAAAAGCGCCTTATAAGCAGGTATTAACCCACGGATTTACAGTCGATAAAGATGGTAAAAAAATGTCAAAATCACTAAACAATGCGATGAGTCCGCAAAAAGTAGTTAATAATCTCGGTGCAGATATTCTGCGTTTGTGGATTGCCAGCACCGATTACACTAATGAAATGACCGTATCTGATGAAATTTTAAAACGCACCGCTGATGGTTATCGTCGAGTACGTAATACCATGCGTTTTATGCTGGCAAATACGGTGGGTTTTAACCCAGTTGTTCACCAACTTGAGAATGAAAATCTGCTTGCTTTAGACAAATGGATTTTGGCTAAAACAGCTGATTTACAAATGCAAATTATCAAGGCGTATGACGTGTATAACTTCCATCATGTTACTCAATTAATTTTAAATTTTGCTACCCAAGATTTAGGTGGCTTTTATTTAGATGTGATTAAAGATAGACAGTACACCACACAAGAAAATTCACAAGCTAGACGTAGTGCACAAACTGCGTTAAACCATATTTTGGAAGCTATGGTGCGCTGGTTGGCACCAATATTATCATTTACGACTGAGGAAATTTGGCAACATCTGCCGAGCAAAAAGTCGACCAGTATTTTCTTTGAGTCTTGGTATGAGAATCTTACTATTGGTTATGAAAATAATGCTATTGAGGTAGCACGCAGTATTAACCCAGCTATTCTCAAACAAATGGAAACTATGCGCAGTGAGAAAGTTATCGGCTCTTCGTTGGAAGCCGAAGTGGATATTTATTGCACTGAGGAGGTTTATAATGCTTTGGAACAATTAGGTGATGAGCTTAGATTTGTCTTTATTACATCTGCTGCTAGAATCCATGCACTTGATAAAAAAACAGTTGATTGTGTTGCAGCTGGAGCAGGTGTGTTTGTTAGGGTTGATAAATCTGAATATGATAAATGTGTGCGTTGCTGGCATCATAGACAGGATATTGGCAGTCATAATGAGCATCCACAATTATGCGCACGTTGTGTTGAAAATGTTATTGGCGATGGCGAGGCGCGAGCATTTGCATGAGGCAACTCAATCTTAATTTAGGTGAAAAATCTTACCCAATCTACATTGGACAAGATTTATTATCAAACCCCAAATTATTGACAAAATATATCACTGGTAAACAAGTGATGATTGTTACCAATGCTACAGTTGCGCCGCTTTATTTAGACCACGTTAAATCATTACTTGATGGTTTAACGCTAGCCGAGATAATTTTGCCTGATGGTGAACAATACAAAACCTTGGATATGGTTAATACTATTTTTACCGCTTTATTAGAGGAAAAATTTGACCGAACTTGTACGCTCATTGCCCTTGGCGGTGGTGTGGTGGGCGATATGACTGGTTTTACTGCTGCCAGCTATCAGCGTGGAGTGGCCTTTATTCAAATTCCAACCACACTTTTATCTCAGGTAGATTCAAGCGTTGGTGGTAAAACTGGGGTAAATCATGTGCTAGGAAAAAATATGATTGGCGCGTTTTATCAGCCTAAATGTGTGGTGATTGATGTTGACACCTTGGATACTTTGGATGATAGGCAGTACTCAGCGGGTATGGCTGAGGTGATTAAATATGGGTTATTGGGTAATTATGATTTTTTCCGTTATCTACAAGCCAATATCGACAATTTAATGGCTCGGGATAAAGGGTTAATTATTGCAGCGGTACACCAATCTTGCACAGATAAAGCCAATATTGTTGCACAAGATGAGTTAGAGATAGGCAAGCGCGCCTTGCTTAATTTTGGTCATACTTTTGCACATGCGATTGAAAATACCCTTGGTTATGGGGTTTACTTGCATGGCGAAGCAGTTGCTGTGGGTATGTTAATGGCGGCTGAGTTGTCGCAATTAGAGGGCTATTTAAGTGTTGATGACGTGGCAGAGGTTAAAACATTGATTAAAAAATCTAATTTACCGATAACGATTAACAGTAAAATTACCTCAGTTGATTTTATGCGTTCAATGAGCGTGGATAAAAAAGCATTAGATGGTGCTATTCGCTTAATCTTGTTAAAAAAAATTGGGCAAGCTTTTATCAATCGTGACTACCAGTGTCAAAATTTGGACGACATTATTACAAAATTCTTATGAGCGAACAAGACCAAAAAAACCAAGCAGTTGAAGACCATGAGGTGATGATTACTTACAGCATTTCTGACTTGGAAAAAATGTTGGAAAGTGTTGAGGAGCATGCAGATAAATGCACTGATTCTAAGTTTGAGCGTTTTTTCGCCCCTTCTTTAGCCGTTTTGGATTATTGGCATTTGCAGGTTTTTGGATTATTTACTCAATCACCATAGATATGAATAAGTTAGCTCAGGCAATGGATCCAAAAATGGGTGAAAATATGTCATCAATAGTGGTTAGCATTGATAATTTATCTACCAATGTGGCACAAATGAACCTTACTGTATCCAAGATGCAGCAAGATTTTCAAAGTGTTAATCAAAATATGATTGTAGTGGCTGGCAAGCTGGACAATTTAGACAATATTTCGGACAATATGACTAAAATTAATCGAAAAATGACTACCTTAAAACCAATGCTTTCCAATATGCAGCAAATGAATAATAGTATGATTGGTATGGAAAAATCAACACTATGGATGCAGCGAGATATTTCCTCAATCAGAGCTTCTTTTGTTAAACCTATGCGTGTTTTTAATTAGGTACCATTTTTATAAGGTATTAAATTGAGACTTTTGCAACAAATATGAATAATCACCAAAACACCACCTTTCATCAACTTGAAAACTTTTTAAAAACACCCTTAGCCCTGCTAGGAGTGGATTTAAAAAATCCCAACTTAATAAGATCTGTCATTTTGTTAATCGTCTCTATTATTGCAAAGGTCTCAAATTGATTAAAAAGTCGCCTAATGATTGATAATACCCAACTCAAACAAATTGCCAACTTAGCAAAACTTGGTATTAATGACGATACGTTTGATAAAACCGTGCAAGATTTAAATAATATTTTGGCTTTGGTACAACAGTTAGATGACATTAATACTGATGATATTTCACCTATGGCGCACCCACTTAATATGACTCAACGCTTACGAACAGATACAATTACTGAGTCGGACAATTCGCAGACTTTTCAATCAATCGCCCCTAGAGTAGGTAAGCGGCATTATTTAGTGCCAACGGTTATTGAATGAGACTTTTTGTATAATGAGACCACTACATTAGCTCAATCCACAAATGAAACCCATAAAACAACATCTTTTTCAACCAGAAATTCGGCAAATAGCCAGCTATTACTTTCATTTCTGGTTAAAAAATGCACTATTTTCTGCATTCGCTAAATTGCACTGGGCTAATGCAGTGGTTTCATAATATGAAAACTGTTGCAGCTTTGTCAAAAGGGCTTAAGGCAGGTGAATTTTCTTCACTTGAATTGACGCAAGACTATCTTGAGCGCATTCAGACCTCAGAGCTAAATGCTTTTATCACCATTACTGATGAATTGGCAATTAACCAAGCACAAGCCGCTGATGCAAAAATCGCCAATGGCACATCAGGTGTTTTGACAGGTATTCCTTATGCCCATAAGGATATTTTTTGCACCAACGGCGTTAAGACTTCTGCCGGTTCTAAAATGTTGGATAATTTTATCTCGCCGTATGATGCTACTGTCAGTCACAAACTCAATCAAGCAGATTTGGTGATGTTGGGCAAAACCAATATGGATGAGTTTGCCATGGGCTCAAGTACTGAAAGCTCTTATTACGGGAAAACGAGCAATCCTTGGGATGAGAATAAAACCCCAGGCGGATCATCAGGTGGTTCATCTGCTAGCGTTGCAGCTGGACTAGGTGCTTTTGCTACTGGCACAGATACGGGCGGTTCGATTCGTCAGCCTGCGAGTTTGTGCGGTATCACTGGGCTTAAACCCACTTATGGGCGCGTGTCGCGTTACGGTATGATTGCTTATGCCTCCAGTCTTGATCAAGCAGGGCCAATGACTCAAAGTGCTGAGGATGCAGCGTTGATATTAAACGTGATGGCGGGTTTTGATGCAAAAGATTCTACCAGCGCACAGCGTAATGTTGAAGATTACACCCAGTCACTAAATAATTCTATTAAAGGCTTAACCATCGGCTTGCCGAAAGAATTTTTTTCTGAGGGTTTGGACAATCAAGTGGCCATCCAAGTGATGGCAGCGGTAAAAGAATTTGAAGCTATGGGCGTGAGTGTGAAAGAGATTTCCTTGCTAAATTCTGCGTATGCAATTCCTACTTATTATATTGTTGCCCCATGTGAATGTTCGTCTAACTTATCGCGTATGGACGGCGTGCGTTTTGGACATCAAAGTCAAAACCCTAAAGATTTAGAGGATTTATATTTTCGTTCACGCTCAGAGGGTTTTGGCAAGGAAGTCAAACGCCGAATTATGATTGGCACTTATGCACTATCTGCAGGTTATTATGATGCGTATTATCTCAAAGCACAAAAAGTGCGCCATTTGATTAGTAATGATTTTAAAACCGCCTTCAAAGATGTTGATGTCATTATGGGCCCCGTATCGCCAACCACAGCTTGGGATTTGGGTGCTATTAAAGACCCTGTGAGTATGTACTTGGCTGACGTTTATACATTGAGTGCTAATTTGGCAGGCTTGCCAGCGATGAGTATTCCTGCAGGTTTTGCACAAAAAATGCCCGTTGGCTTGCAGCTTATCGGTAACTACTGGTCAGAATCTAAGTTACTCAATATTGCGCATCAATTTCAAATGCAAACCGACTGGCATCAAAAAACGCCGTAATTGTTATGCTTTATGAAAGATATAAGAGTAAACAAGATGACTATGAAGAGTTAGGGGTATTTGTGCCTGAGTTTATTAAAGAAAACATCAAGCATGAATTAAGAGAGTATCAGCAACAAGCCCTACAAAATTTTATCTATTGGAAAACCAAAGACAAAAAACGCTTATCGGAAAATCATATTTTGTTTCAGATGGCAACAGGCACAGGAAAAACCCTGCTTATGGCATTTTTGATATTATTTTTGTACAAAAAAGGCTATCGTAAATTTTTGTTTTTTGTTAATTCAACCAATATTATAGAAAAAACCAAGCAAAACTTTGTTAATAGCGCAAGCAGTAAATATCTTTTTGCAGATAACATACAAATAGACGGCAAAAATATATCAGTTAGACAAATCAATAATTTTGATGAAGCCGATGAACACAACATAAACATATGGTTTACTACTATTCACGGCTTGCATAGCACACTAAACAATGAAAAAGAAAACGCTGTAACTTATGAGGATTTTGTTAATCATAAAATAGTGTTTTTAGCTGATGAAGCACATCACAATAGCACGCAAACTAGACAAAAACAATTAGAGCTTTTTTCTAGTTGGGAAAACACCATACAAAAAAGTTTTAATAAAAATAATGAAAACTATCTCATTGAACTCACTGCAACAGCAGATTTAAAACTACCAGAGATTGCCGAAAAATACCAAGAAAAGCTTATTTTTAACTATGATTTAAGGCAGTTTAGAAAAGGTGGCTTTAGTAAAAATATTCGAGTAGTTGATACAAAAACAGATATTCAAAAAAGAATATTGTTAGCTTTAGTTATTAGCGAATATAAAAAGTTTGTGGCAGGTGAATATCGCCTGCAAATAAAACCTGTTGTTTTATTTAGAAGTTTAACAATTAACGAAAGTGAAAAAAACGCACATATTCTCAATCAAGTAATAACTAATTTAAACAGCGATGATTTAACTGATTTAGTTGCTAGCCTAAGAGCAGAGAAAGATAATTCATTTTTGCAAGATATAATGCAATTTATACAAAAGCATCAAGATTTTTTATTACAAAGTATCCCTATCGCCTTTCATCAAGAAAGAGTGGTGAATGTCAATAATGAAAAAGCCAACGCAGCTAATCAGTTATTACTAAATACTTTAGAAAATTCAGACAATCAAATCAGAGCTATTTTTGCAGTTAACAAACTTAATGAGGGTTGGGATGTGCTTAATCTTTATGATATTGTTAAACTCTACGAAGTAAAAAATATCAAAAAAACTGCGATAAGCGAAGTGCAATTAATTGGTAGAGGTGCTAGATATTACCCTTTCTTGTTGCCCGGTAATGAGCATATGCTTGATACCAAATACATTAGAAAATATGACAATGCAATAGGTGAAGAAAGTCGATTAAAAGTATTAGAAAGCCTACATTATCACTCTTTGCAAGAAGTGGATTTTATTAAAGAATTAAATAATCAACTAGAGATAGAGGGGTTAATTGACCCAGTGCAAAAAGAAGTAAAAATAAGCATTAAAGAGGATTTTAAACAAACCGATGTTTATAAAAAGGGTTTAGTATTTAGTAACTTAAGGCAAACCATAGAGCCAAAATTTAGCGAGCTAAAACTTAATCAGCAAACTAACTTATGGGGTGATGATGATTATCAAATACCTAGTGAAAACATCATTATAGATTTAACCAAAACCATTAAAGAACATTCCATTGAAGAGCAATTACAAGAAGAATTTAAAAACTATAAAGCTTTAAATATCAATGAAATAAGCCCACATATTTTTTATAAAGCAATTGCTAAAGATGATTTTTTTAGTTTTGAAAATATCAGTAAATACATCAAAAAAGAAATAAAAACGGTGTTAGATTTACAAACGGTTTTCGCCAAAAGCAGTATCACTTTTCATTATAAAAAAGGTATAGAAATTACCACTTGTGATATTTTGACAGGGCTTATTCAACTGTTGGAATTGATTAAAACAAAAATGGATGTTAGCCAAAAAAGGTACAAAGGCACGAAAAACTTTACTGCAAGTAACATCCATCATGTATTCAAAAATCTTAAAAAATCAGTAGATAAAAATATCAAAGATAACACAGTAATAGAAAATACTGAGAATATCAACTATTTTGTGCAAGATAGTTTTTATGGTGATAGTAGCTATGAAAAAGATGTTATCACAGAGTTGAATACTTTTTTTAACGAAGACAGCAACAAAACAACCTATCAAGATGTGTACATGATTAGAAATTATGGTGAGATAAAACTGCATAACTTTGATGATGGCAAAGGTTTTGAGCCTGATTTTATTTTATTTCTCAAGAAAAATAATCAAGATATTAGTTATCAACTTTTTGTAGAACCAAAAGGCGAACATATTGCCAAACACGATGAATGGAAAGAAGCCTTTTTAGAAAAATTATGCCAAATATCTAGCCCTGATACAATTAAATTAGTAGGCTTTGAAAACAAATATAAAATTGTTGGTTTGCCTTTTTATGACCAGCATAACACCAACAAACTAACACAAACACTCACAGGCAAACTCAATCCATCAACACAGGATTTATCATGAAAAGCAATGCTTACGATACATTAAAAAAGTTATTACTATCAGTTAAAGAATTTACCACTGAAGATAACAACCTTAATATCCCTAAAATTCAAAAAGACGGCTTTAATGCCAGTAATGAATTAATCAGTTTATTAATGAGCGATGAAAGCATAAAGCAGCTATTTTTTGCCAAACAAAATAATGTTTTGGTTTATAACCGTGATAAATTCCTTGATTTTATTAGTAATAAAAACTTTTTGGCTAATAGTTATACTAAGTTTTCAAATAAGATTGGTTTAGCAGTAGGCAACCGCTTTTTCAAGCAAAATGCAGAGGTGGTGTTAAATTTTCCATTTAAAGACTGTGTATTAGAGGGCGGGCAAACCTTCGATGATAAAAAGCAAAATGAACTATTTTTTAATGAAACCCTAGCCGTTGATGAGATAGACAAACTACTTAGCCCAAAGGTGTTAACCAATGCTAAACGATATACACAAGATGGCGTAAGTGATGAGGTAGGTTTTAATCGTGATGAAAACGGCACTGTTAAAGATAATCTGATTATCAAAGGCAATAATCTACTAGCCTTACACACCTTTGCCCATAACTACCCACTAGGGCACTCAATTATCAAAGGCAATAATCTACTAGCCTTACACACCCTTAAAAGCAACTTTGCAGGTAAGGTAAAACTCATCTATATTGATCCACCCTACAACACAGGCAATGATAGTTTTAATTACAATGATAATTTTAATCACTCAACTTGGCTTACTTTTATGAAAAATCGCCTTGAAGTGGCGAGGGATTTATTGAGAGATGACGGGGTTATTTTTGTCCAGTGTGATGACAACGAACAGGCTTATTTAAAAGTTTTAATGGATGAAGTTTTTGGGATAGGCAGTTATTTAAGGACGGTATCAATTAAGAAGAAACAAAGTGCTGGAGTTGGGCAAGATGCTTTTATTTTAGATGTTACAGAATACAATTTAATTTATATTAAAAACAACAATTTCATTAACTTTGATAAATATTATATTGATGTAGAGTTTGACCAAAAACAAATGAATAATTACTCTTTATATCTTACAGGAAGTCAGGTGAGAAAGAAAATAAAAGAAATTCAAGATGCAAAAGGTAATACAGTTAATTTGTATAAGGTAAATACTGAGGTTAAGACTCTAAGATCAGGGAATAGAAAAATGGAACAATATATCAAAAATTTTGACAATCATTTTGTTACATATAACCCACAAAGCAGTTTAGCTAAAAAAATAATAAAAGAGGTTGGAAAAGATGGTTATTTTGAAGCAGAATATAAACCTATTAGAGGCAAAAATAAAGATAAATTGATTTCAGTTTTTTTTTATAAAGGTAGAATTGTACAGAAATTAAAGGGGATTGCCTACATAGATAAAAATAAAATTGTTAAAAAACAAACTATAGATAATTTTTGGAAAGATTTGTCTTGGGATACTATAGGTGGTGAGGGCGGTGTTAATTTTAGCAATGCAAAAAAACCAGAAAAGTTATTGCAAAGAATTATTGATATGACCACCAAAAAAGGCGACTTAGTTTTAGATTATCACTTAGGCAGTGGCACAACTTTTGCGGTGGCACACAAAATGGGCAGGCAATATATCGGCATTGAGCAAATGGATTATATTGAGGATATTGCCGTTAAAAGAATGCAAAAAGTGATTGGTGAAAAGGTTAAAAAAGACGGTGAATTATTAGCAAGCGTGGATTTTGATAATGGCGGTATTAGTAAAAATGTTAATTGGCAAGGGGGCGGTGAGTTTATCTATTGTGAGTTAAAACAAAATACTGCTGAATTGATAGATAAAATTACCAATGCTAAAAATACTGTTGAGTTACTAGCCATTAAAGACAGTATCAAAGACTATACTTTTATTGATTATCGAATTAATTTAGAGTTTTTACAAGATAAAGACAATCAAGAATTTAAAGACTTTTTGGACTTGCCTTTTGAACAACAACAAAAGATTTTAATTAGCCTGTTTGATAAAAATCAAATGTTCGTTAATTATTCTGAAAGAGATGATAGCCTTTTTGATGTTAGCGATAAGGAAAAAGCTATTAGTAAAGATTTTTACATGAAGAAAAATCAGTAAAAATCATCTAAAATAAAATTACAACAAAAAAATTGAAAAACAATATGTCTTTAAATGCCTTGGTGGGGAAATCCCTAGAACAATACATTAATCATTAATTAGGTACATAATATGAAATGGGAAACTGTCATTGGCTTGGAAATTCATACTCAACTTAATACTGAGTCTAAAATATTTTCAGGTGCTGCTACTGCGTTTGGTGCTGAGGCTAATTCACAAGCCTGTGCGGTTGATCTAGGCTTGCCAGGCGTTTTGCCAGTTTTAAATAAAGAGGTTGTCAATAAGGCGATTAAGTTTGGTTTGGCAGTGGGTGCACACATTAACCAGCACAATGTATTTGATAGGAAAAACTATTTTTATCCTGATTTGCCAAAGGGTTATCAAATCTCGCAACTGGATTGGCCGATTGTTGGCGAAGGTGAAATCGATATTAATACAGGTGAAAATAGCAAAACCATTGGTATAACGCGTGCACATTTAGAAGAAGATGCAGGTAAATCTATTCACGATTTGTACGATGATTATACCGCAGTTGATTTGAATCGCGCAGGCACACCACTATTAGAAATCGTCTCTGAGCCTGATATGCGTAGTGCTAAAGAAGCTGTTGCGTATGCCAAAAAAATCCACGCTTTGGTACAGTATTTGGATATTAGTGATGGCAATATGCAGGAGGGGTCGTTTCGTTGTGATGCGAACGTTTCTATTCGCCCAATGGGTCAGGAAACACTCGGCACCCGTGCAGAGCTGAAAAATATCAATTCGTTTAAATTTTTAGAACGCGCCATTAATTTGGAAGTTGAACGCCAGCGAGACATTTTAGAACAGGGCGGCAGTGTTGTGCAAGAAACGCGTTTGTACAATGCGCTTAAGCATGAAACTCGTTCCATGCGCAGCAAAGAAGAAGCGAATGATTATCGTTATTTTCCAGATCCAGATTTATTGCCGGTTGAGATTGCTGATGAATTAATAGCGCAAATAAAAAGCCAATTACCTGAGTTACCACAAGCAAAGAAAGCGCGATTTATTGCCGAATTTGATCTGAGTGAATATGACGCTGATGTCCTTACTTCGCAAAAACCAATGGCGGATTATTTTGAAACGCTATTAGAAAAAAACGCCGCTAATGCCAAACTTTGTGCCAATTGGGTGATGGGTGAGTTGTCAGCGTCGCTGAATAAAACCCAAATTGAAATTCAAAATTCTCCAGTCACAGCCAGCGATTTGTCATTGTTGATAACACGTATTGCAGATGATACCATTTCAGGAAAAATCGCTAAAGAGGTATTCAAAGCCATGTGGGATAGGCAAGGCAATGCTGATGAAATTATCGATTCTAAAGGCCTTAAACAAATGAGCAATACAGCTGAGATTGATTTGGTGATTGATGAAATTATTACCAAGAATGCCGAGCAAGTGGCACAGTTTAAATCTGGCAATCAAAAAATTCTTGGTTTTTTTGTCGGTCAGGCGATGAAAGCTACTGATGGCAAAGCCAATCCTAAAGTATTGAACGAGTTGTTAAGAGCTAAACTAAGTTAATGCCAAGGTCTCTAATGCTTGATTTTTCCAATTTAGGTGAAGATTTTTTTTCAAAAATTGAAACCCAAACACTAGACAATGCTTTTTTAATTCATAAAAACCAAGCGTTATATGACAAGTTGGGTTTGAATATAGATGAACAAGCATTATTAAATATTGCCTCAGGTCAGCAAAAATTTGAAGACACCCAACCCATTGCCAGTATTTATGCAGGGCATCAATTTGGGCATTTTGTTCCTCAGTTGGGTGATGGACGTTCCTGCCTTATCGGGCAGGTTAATGACTGCGAGTTATCCTTAAAAGGTGCAGGGCAAACGCCGTATTCTCGCGGGGCAGATGGTCGTTGCGTATTACGCTCCTCAATTCGTGAATATTTGTGCTCAATTGCCATGCACGGGCTTAATATTGCTACCACACAGGCATTAACTTTAGTGGGTAGTGAGAGCGAAGTGTATCGAGAAAATATCGAAACTGGGGCGATTGTGATGCGCACTGCCCCCAGCCATGTTCGTTTTGGGCATTTTGAATTATTTGCTTCACGCGCACAAAAATCTCAAGTGAAAAAATTAGCTGATTTTGTCATTGAACATCACTATCCACATTGCCGAGGTGAGAGTCGTTATCTAGATTTTTTATCTGAAGTGGTAAGGCGAACCGCGATTATGATTGCTAACTGGCAAGCGCAAGGCTTTGCGCACGGGGTGATGAATACTGATAATATGTCAATTCTTGGACTAACGCTTGATTATGGGCCATTTGGATTTTTAGAAACTTACAATTCAAAATTTATCTGCAATCATTCTGATTATGAGGGGCGTTATAGTTTTGAACGCCAGCCTAGTGTTGCATTGTGGAATCTTGCTCGTTTAGTGGATAGCTTATCGAGTTTGATTGATGGAAAACAAGCAAAATCCGCACTGGATGAGTATCAAACACATTTAGTGAGCACTTATTCTACCCTCATGCGCAAAAAGTTTGGTTTGCTTGAAAAAGATGATCAAGACAATGTGCTGATTGGTGATTTTTTTGAAATATTGCATCAGCATAAAAAAGACTATACTAATAGTCTAAGACAATTGTCTGATATTGATAAATTATCCGAAGACAGTGATTTTGACAATTGGCTGGCGTTGTATCAAAAACGTATTGCGCAACAAAAAAACCATGACAGATTAGCGACAATGAATAGTAATAATGCCAAATTTATTTTGCGTAATTATCTGGCTGAGGTGGCAATTCGTAAAGCACAAAAGCAAGATTATAGCGAAATAGAAACACTATTTAATTTACTCGCCAAACCTTTTGATAGGCATCCAAATTTCGATTCTTATACTCATCAAGCGCCTGCTTGGGCACAAGGCTTGGAAGTCAGTTGTTCGTCTTAATCTCGCATCTCTGTTTTTTTTTGGCAAGCACTAATTAAAGCCATAATGTAGAGTTTCAATTCAACTTACACGACAACTGGATGATGATGCTTGTTTTACTAAGCGCTATTATTCATGGAGGTGAGATTGCGTCATTAATTGTTTTAATACTATTTGAGTATCAGGCACTTTGCCCGTCCAAAATTTAAAAGCGGCGGCGGCTTGCTCAACCAACATCCCTAATCCATCAACAATTATGTTTGCATTGTTTGCTTTTGCCCAGCGCATAAATGGGGTTTGTGTGCCGTACATTAAATCATAACAAATTGCGCCTTTGGCACATCCGTTGGCAATTTTTGGCATTTTTCCGTCTAATGAAGCGCTAGTGGCATTGATAATAATATCAACTGGCTGGTTTTTAACACGCTCTAAACCAAAGCCACAAGTTATTCCAAAGTCAGAGAAATGTTGTGCCAATTGCTTGGCTTTGACAGCGGTCCGATTAGCGATCATTAGGCGTTTTGGTTGTTGCTTGAATAATGGCAATAAAATACCCTGGGCCGCGCCACCTGCCCCCAAAACAAGGATTGTTTTGTCTGTTAAATTGAGGTTTAGGTTTTTAGTTAAATCGTTTACTAGTCCGATACCGTCAGTATTTTCACCAATTAGATTGCTTTTGTCAACTTTGATAGTATTAACAGCGCCTGCACTTTGTGCATTGTTAGTTAGCTCAGTAGCAAGATTAAAAGCATTAATTTTAAAAGGCACAGTAATATTAAAGCCTTTGATGCCTTGGTCAATAAATTTTTTTGCACTGGAGGCAAACTCGTCAATCGGTACTAAGATTTTTTCATAAGTCATATCCAATCCAGTTTGCTCGGCAAATTGGGTGTGAATAATAGGCGATAGACTGTGCTTGATTGGATTGCCAAATACAGCGTAACGATTCATAATGATTACTTTTTATCAGCTTGGTTATTGGTTTTTGCCTTGGTTTCGGGCTTTACTTGTGCCTTGTTTTGCGCTCTGTTCCTAGGCTTTGGGTTTCGAGGTTTGTTGCCTTGAGAATTGTTTTGGTTGCGATTTCTATTACGGTTGCGATTTTGGTTGCGATTTTGGTTGCGATTATTTTGCTTAGAGTATTTGTTGCTTGCTTGCTTTTTTTTGTTAGACAAGAAAGTCTGTTTGATTTTTTCAATTAATGAGCGTTTTTTCTTAGGTACACGAGTATCAGGACGATTAACGTTAATCATTGGCTCTTCAACTGGGTTGGACAAGCCATTTTCAGCCAAATTGTAAGGTGGCTTGGAGGCGCCTTGATAACTTTTATGTTGTGATTTTTTTTCACCTTTTTGTTTATTGATGCTGAAGTTTGGGAATTGCATATAAGGATTAGGCAGCAGAGTAATTTTAATTCCGTGTTTGTTTTCTAACTGAGTAACCTCATCGCGTTTTTCATTCAGTAAGTAAGTTGCCACATCAACACTGGATTGGATGGTTAGGCGCTGCGTTTGGTTAGAGGCATTACAGCCATCTTCTAGTTGCCTAAGAATAGTTAAAGCCAAACTTGGAACCGTTGGTGTTGTGCCGCGACCATGGCATTGAGGGCATTCTTTTTCTACCGACTCAGTCACCGAACTCATCAGTCTTTGCCTTGACATTTCTAGCAAGCCAAATTGTGAGACATTACCTACTTGGATGCGTGCGCGATCTGATTGAGTGGCTTTTTCCATGGCTTTTTCAATCAATCTGCGATGTTCTTCAGACGACATATCGATAAAATCGATTACTACTAGACCGCCAATATCCCGAAGTTGTAATTGAATGGCAATTTCTTTGGCAGCTTCTAAATTGGTGTTATAAGCCGTCTCTTCAATGTCGGAGCCTTTGGTGGCACGAGCAGAGTTAATATCAACTGCAGTGAGTGCTTCAGTTGGGTCAAATACGATGGTTGCGCCACTACGCAGCGAGACTTCACGGTTAAAGATACTTTTTACTTGAGTTTCAACACCGATATGGTTGAATAACGAATGCTCTGAGACATCAAACAACTTGATACGGTCTAGGTAGTGTGGCAAAACAAAACTAACAAATTCTTTGGCATTTTGAAAGGTTTCTAAGTCATCAATAATTACACTGTCGATGTCTTCGCGTAAATAGTCTCGCAAAGTGCGGATAACAATATCGCTTTCTTGATAAATTAAGAAAGGTGCGCCTCGTGCGGTAGCGGCGGTATTAATTGAGTTCCATAATTTGGATAAATAATCTACCTCCCATTGCAGCTCTTCAAGCGTTTTTCCAGCACCAGCAGTGCGGATAATTAAGCCAGAATTATTAGGCATAGTGATTTCGTTAAGGATTTTTTTTAACGATTGCCTATCTGCAGAGGTAATCTGCTTAGAAATACCATGACTCTTGGCATTATTTGGCGTTAGGATCATATATGCGCCTGCCAAGTTGATATAAGTGCTTAACGCCGCACCTTTGTTACCGCGTTCTTCTTTTTCAACTTGAATAATGATTTCTTGCCCTTCTTTAAGGACATCGGCAATAGTTAATTTATCATCCTTAGGCTGTGTGTCGTCATACACACTTTGTGCAACCTCTTTGAAAGGTAGAAAACCTTGCTTTTCTTTGCCGTAATCGATAAAAGCAGCTTCTAAAGACGGCTCAACCCGGGAGATTTTGCCTTTATAAATATTGCCTTTGGTTTTCTTGTTAAGGCTGGTTTCTATGTTGAGATTAGTAAGTTTTTTGTTCTTGACAATGGCAACTCGAATCTCTTCTTTGTGCGTTGCATTGATTAAAATATGGTTCATGGTTTAGTCCTGTGAATAGACTTTCTGCCACGTATAGAGCCCCAACACGGATGTGTTGAATTGGCATTAAATTGTGATTTATTTGATTCATAAATGATTCAAAAACCTAATCCTTAAAGGGTTTTTTTACCCCTTTTTGTTATTATCAACAATGGATAATAAATAATTGTTTACTCTATAATGTGGCAAAAAAAAGCCCAAAATATTTACGAAGTTTTTGTGATGTTTTTTTCTATTTTGAACACAAAAACGCTTTAAAAAATTCTTTTGACTGATTGCGATGGTAATTTAATTTCTAACATTCAGACTTTCTTATTATAGCACAAAAATACAGTATTTTTGTGTTTATTGATTGAGCGTTTTGCCGCCATCTACATTGATGATTTGCCCAGTGATGTAGTTTGAATTGGCTAAAAACAAAACACTATTGGCAATATCAAGCGCATTTCCTTGTTTGCCTAAGGGGATTTTATTTAACATTTTATTTTTTTGTTCATGAGTTAACTCAGCCTCATTCTTTGGCCAAAGAATAGAGCCAGGAGATACGCCACAAACCCGAATGTCGGGGGCTAATTCTTTAGCCAAAGTTTTGGTTACCATAGCCAGTCCTGCTTTAGAAATGCTGTAAATTGCATGGTTTTTTAATGGGCGTTCGGCGTGAATATCAACAATATTAATAATACAACCAAATGTTTTTGACAATGT
Source organism: Gammaproteobacteria bacterium (assembly GCA_965206195.1). Lineage (GTDB taxonomy): Bacteria > Pseudomonadota > Gammaproteobacteria > PS1 > Pseudothioglobaceae > JAAOIF01. The sequence continues at coordinate 193,706 of CBDBIZ010000011.1, read as the reverse complement.
TGGCACTAAGGCTTGTGATAGAAAAAACGGCGCCATTAAATTGGTTTGTATTATGTGATTCCACGCTTTTTGGCTAATTTCATCAATAACGGTTGGATAAAAAGTCGAGGCATTATTAACCAAAACATCCAAATTATCAATTGATGCACCAAGTGCTTGTACGGCATTAGTATCAGCTAATTCAGTGCGAATTGTTGTGGCTGAATTGGCACGCTTGTTATTGAGTATTTCTGCCAGTGCCCAAGCTGCTTGTTTAGAATGTCGATAATGAATAATAACATTGTAATTATGTGCGTGTAGAGTTTGGGTGATTTGCGCACCGATGCGTTGTGCGCCACCAGTGATTAGTGCTGTTTTCATATAAAATGTTGATTATGCATTTAGAGCAAATAATTAAAGACACCATTATACAAAAAGCCAAGCCGCTTGGGTTTGATGAATTTATGGATTTGGCCTTGTACCATCCGACAAAGGGTTATTATCGTGCTGGCGCACAAAAATTTGGCGAGAAAGGGGATTTTATTACCGCACCAGAAACCTCAGACTTATTTGGATTTTGCATAGCACGTCAGTGTGCACAAATACTAGATGGAAAAAATGATATTTTAGAATTTGGTGCAGGTAGCGGGGTGTTAGCAACACAGATTTTGTTTGAACTGGGGCGTTTAGATAAACTCCCTAGAGTTTATTGTATTTTAGAACTCAGTGCCGAGCTGAAACATCGGCAACAGCAAACGTTAAGCAATGTTTTGCCTGAACTAATGAATCGTGTGGTTTGGTTTGATACTTTACCTTCAGACTTTTCTGGGGTGGTGATTGCAAATGAAGTGCTAGATGCGATGCCAGCAAAACGTCTCATTAAGAAAGCAGATAATTTTGTTGAACTGGGCGTAAATTATCAAAGTGATAAATTATTATGGCATGTTTTTGACCAAGCGTATGTTAATGACAAATTGTTATTGCCAAGTGAGGTATGCCAAGACTATATCACTGAAGTTAATGAAAGTGCAATAGCTTGGGTGGATACTTTGAGCGGCGTGATAAAGCAAGGCTTGGTTTTGTTAATTGATTATGGTATGGGTAGGGATGAATATTTTCACCCTCAGCGTTTTGAAGGTACGCTCAGGTGTTATTATCGGCATCAAGCTAATGAGTCTCCTTTTGTGCATATTGGCGAGCAGGACATCACTACCTCGGTTAATTTTTCTGACATTGCCAATCAAGCTAAGGCGTCTGGTTTTGCTATTAATGGTTATGCAACGCAAGCAATGTTTTTAATTTCATTAGGGATTGACAAATATTTACTTGAAGCAAAAGATGACAACCAACGTGTTGCTTTGGCTCAACAAATCAAACAATTGGTTTTACCGAGTGCGATGGGAGAGAGTTTTAAAGTATTAGCATTGACAAAAAATACCCAAGTAAAATTACGAGGTTTTAAAGAGCGGAGTTTGTTGCACAAATTATAAAACCAGTCTATACTAGTCTAAAAAAATAAGAAATCATAAAAAAAAAGAATTTATGTTAAGCATACAATCAAACGAAGTTAAAACGCATTTTTCTAGTGTTTTGAGACAAGTAGAGAAAGGGCAAGACTTTTTGATTACTAAGCATAAAAAAGTGGTGGCAAAATTAGTACCATTTTCAGATGTTAATCAAAAAATTAACGCCAAACAAGCAGTAACGGAAATGAAATCTGTGAAGTTTTTAAACTTGAGTATAGATGAAATTAACGAATATAGAGCTGCAGACAAAAGGTGGCCAAACCCTACATAATCACACAAAGGGCTTATAATGTTTGTGCTAGATTGCTCGGTGTCAATAGCTTGGTGTTTATCTGATGAGTATAGCGAGTATGCTGATAAAGTGCTGAATTTACTTGTTAAAGAGCAGGCGGTTGTACCTGCGTTGTGGCATCTGGAAGTGATGAATATATTACAAATCGCGCAACAAAGAAAACGAATTAAAAAAACGCAAATACCGATAATTTTGGAAAAACTAAATCAGCTTAATATCAGAACAGATAAAACGGCAATAAATATTGGTAACGTTGATTTTGCCAATCTGATACAAAAATATCAAATAAGCAGCTACGATAGCACTTATCTTGAGATTGCTCAGCGCGAAAAATTACCATTGGCAACGCTTGACAATAAAATTAAAACTGTGGCAAATAAGCTTGGGCTATATTTACAAGTAGACAACTAATATGGATATTGTTCAAACCTTGGTACTGGCACTTGTTCAAGGTTTTAGTGAATTTTTGCCTATTTCATCTTCAGCACATTTGATTTTGGTGCCTAAGATTAGTGATTGGCCTGATCAAGGCCTAGCATTTGATGTGGTGGTGCATTTTGGCACCTTAATGGCAGTCACTTATTATTATCGAGATAAGTTAAAAACCTTGTTATCTGATTTTTACGCATCGATTGTTCAAAGACAAAATGTTGGCGAGTCAAAACTTGCCTGGGGGATATTATTAGGCGCTATTCCAGTTGGTTTAGTCGGCTTGTTATTAAAAGATTTTTATGCAGTAAATTTACGCTCGTTAGAAGTTATTGCCTATGCCACCTTGTTGTTTGGCATATTATTAGGTTTTGCCAGTTGGATAAATACCAAAAAAATCAAACTTAGAGCCTCGATTGATTGGTTTGATGTGTTTGTTATTGGCATGATGCAGGTCTTGGCATTGATTCCAGGCGTGTCTCGCTCAGGTATTGTAATTACTACAGGTTTGTTGATGGGCTTATCTAGAGGCTTATCCATTCAGTTTGCATTTTTATTGTCTATTCCTGTGATTGTATTGGCTTCAGGGTCAATTTTAGTGGATTTGTACCATCAGCCACAAACTGTTAATATCACCTTGCTTTTTTTGGGTTTTATCACCGCTGGACTCAGTGCTTATTTCACCATTGTGTTTTTTATTAAACTATTAAATTTAGTTGGGTTGATGCCATTTGTTGTTTATCGAGTATTATTAGGTATACTGCTGTTAAGTTTATAAGAGCCTTTATGAAAATATTAACCTTTAAACCGCTACCTTTTTTCTTGTTAAACGTTTTAGCTGGGTTGATTTTTTTCAGTTGGGCGCATGACTCCACTCGATTGTACTGGGACGAGCTTGATTATCAGGCACTTGATTTTTTAAATGGCTGGCTGAGTCAAACCCCTAGTTTGTGGAACCAGTTATGGGTAGTCTTAAGTATCCGTGTTGCCGATGTTTTGCCTTTGATTTTTATGCTTGGATTTTTTTATTTTGACGATGTATTGTTTAAAAAAGACCAACGCTTAGCGGGTTTTATTGGTTTTATTGTGTTACTGGTGTTGATGTTTATTGTGCGCGAAGGGCTGGATTTTTATGTTGAATACAATCATTTAAGTCGTATTAGTCCATCGTTGCAATTAGACTTTGTGGTGCGCCTGTCTGAACTTTATCCTGAGTTTAATTTGAAAGATGCTTCTGTTGAGAGCTTTCCTGGCGATCATGCCACAGTTTTAATGACCTGGCTTGGATATTGCTTATTTTTTATGCGTAATCGTTGGAGCTGGATGGCGTTGTTGCTGGTGGTAATTTTTTCATTGCCCAGATTGGTTAGCGGTGCGCATTGGCTGAGTGATGTTTTGGTGGGCGGCAGTAGTATTGCACTGTTGAGCTTGGCTTTTGGTTTATATACGCCACTGCTTAATCGTATCAATCAAATAGGTATGGAGTGGGCGAGTTATTTTTTGCAACTTTTTGGCAGAATTTTGACCAAAAAACAATCCTAATATACGTCTAAAATGCCCCAACCACAAGTTATTTATCGTCAAGATTACCAACCCAGTGCTTATTTAATACACACAACTGAATTGAGTTTTGAACTGTTTGATGATCAAACCTTGGTATCATCCAAAGTGTATTATTATCAAAATCCAAAACTTAATAACAAATCTAATAGTTTATTGTTAAATGGTGTTAATTTAGAATTGTTGTCAATTACAATTGATGATATTGAGCCTGAGTATCAGTTGCTTGATGAGGGTTTGCAACTTAGCGAGCTTGCAGATGAATTTTATTTAGAAATCACCACTCGAATTCACCCTGAAAATAACACCAGTCTCAATGGCTTGTATAAGTCCAGTGGCAATTTTTGTAGTCAATGTGAAGCACATGGCTTTCGTCAAATTACTTATTATTTAGACAGGCCTGATGTTTTGAGTATTTTTACCACGCATATCAAAGCTGATGCTAAGCACTACCCTGTGTTACTTAGTAACGGAAATTTAACACATGTCGAACCCGGGGAGGTAACTTGGAGCGACCCACACCCTAAGCCATGTTATTTGTTTGCTTTGGTGGCGGGTAATTTTGCTGTTTTAGAAGATGTTTATACCACACAATCTGGCACAGATGTGGCGTTAAAAATTTATGTTGAAGCACATAATATCAACAAAACACAGTTTGCAATGGACTCACTCAAGCGTGCTTTTATTTGGGATGAGCAGCGTTTTGGGCTTGAGTATGATTTAGACATTTATATGATTGTTGCAGTGGACGATTTTAATATGGGCGCGATGGAAAATAAGGGCTTAAATATTTTTAATTCAACTTATGTTTTGGCAAATCCAAAAACCGCAACAGACGCTGATTTTATTAACGTAGAAGCGGTGATTGGGCATGAATATTTTCACAATTGGACGGGCAATCGCGTTACTTGTCAAGATTGGTTTCAACTCAGTCTTAAAGAGGGATTAACGGTATTTAGAGACCAAGAATTTACCTCAGATTTACATTCACGTAGCATTAAACGCATTGAGGATGTGAATAGACTACGTAGTACTCAATTTGCTGAAGACGTTGGACCTAGTGCGCATCCTGTGCGGCCAGAATCTTATATTGAGATGAATAATTTCTACACCGCAACCGTGTATGAAAAGGGGGCAGAAGTCATTCGGATGATGCACACCCTCTTAGGCGAGGCAGGCTTTCAAAAAGGCATTAAACTTTATTTTCAGCGCCATGACGCTCAAGCGGTTACCATTGATGATTTTATGAGTGCAATGAGCGATGCCAACGAATTTAATTTTTCTAAATTTATGCTTTGGTATTCGCAGCTTGGCACGCCAAAAATAAGCATTAAAAATATCGATAATCAACTGACCATCACTCAGCAAGACTCGCGTTTAATGCCAATTAAATATGGTGTTTTAGATAATCACGGTAGCGAGATTGAAAGTGGGGTTTTAGTCATAGCGGAAAAGCAACAAAACTTTGATTTCTCGCATTTGCCGCAAAATTGTACATTTTCTTGGTTACGAGATTTTTCCGCACCAATTCAACTTGATGTTGAGTTAAGCACTCAGCAAAAGATATTATTGTGCGAGCATGACACAGATAGCTTTAATCGCTGGGACAGCATACAGGGGTTATGGTTGTCGTTGATTTTAAATCCTAATGCAGATGATGAAAGTGCTTTGTTTGATGCACTGGATAGAATTTTGCAATCTGGGGTCGATGATGCACTGCTGAGTGCTATGCTTAGTTTGCCGTCAGAACGTTTATTACACCAACAAGTTAACCAGATTAATGTGTTGGAAATTCGAGCACAGCGAGAAGCATTTGTGGATAAAATTATTCAGCGTTTTCAGCCGTTATTATTCACGCTATACACACAACGTAATACTGCTGAGATATACCAATTAAGTGCTAAATCCATAGGCAAGCGTACGCTTAAAAATATGTGTTTGTATTATTTAACCAAAGGCGGTGAATTTGAATTGGCATACGTGCAATTTTGTACTGCAAACTGCATGAGTGATTATCTGGCTGCTTTTCATGCGTTACTGTCTGTTGACAACGAATATCAACCAGTAGCGATTCAAACCCTATTTGATGACTACCAAAACGATGTGCAAGTGATGGACAAATGGTTTAGTGCCCAAGCATTAGCGCATAGTAGTGGAGTTGATGATATTAAGCAATTGATGGCACATAGCTTGTTTTCATTTAATAATCCAAACCGCTTGCGTAGTGTGGTGGGTAGTTTCACGCAAAATTTTGTTAATTTTCACAACCGCCAAGGTTATCAATTATTAACCGAAGTGATTTTCAAGCTCAACAACTCTAATCCCCAAATTGGTGCAAGACTGGTGAGTATCTACAATCATTGGCGGCGCTTTACACCTGAATTAAAAGCCTTACAAAAACAGCAATTAGAAGCAATTTTGGCAAGCAAAAATCTGTCAAATGATATTTTTGAGATTGTTAAAGCTGCACTAAAATGAAACAATTAATAGCCTTATTAAAGCAAAAAAAGCTAACCATTGCTGTGGCAGAATCTTGTACAGGCGGTCATTTATCCGCGCAGCTCACTAGTCAAAGTGGTGCATCTAGCTATTTTGATAGAGGTTTTATTACTTATTCCAACCAAGCAAAAATCGATATGTTAGGCGTCGAGAAAACCACACTTGATAAATTTGGTGCCGTCAGTCAGCAAACTGCCTTGGAAATGGTACGTGGTGTTATCAAACATTCATCTGCTGATATTGCTGTGACTATTACTGGTATTGCTGGACCAAAAGGTGCTAGTAAAAATAAACCCGTAGGCACAGTTTGTTTTGGTTTTTGTATGTTAGGTGAGTATCATACCACCACGCAACATTTTGATGCTGGACGAGAAGGTGTGGTCAAACAAAGTGTTGAGTTTGCGATTAATAAATTGGTAGAACAGTTATCAGTTAGTGCTTGATTTTCTGCACATATTAACAGCGTAGAATCGTTTTGGAGTTACGCTAAAAACAGACTGGTGAAATTTAACAGCAATGGACAAAGAGATGTCTGAATATCACTTCATAGAGTGCGAATTTAGATTCAATAATAGCAAGCAAAATTTGTATAAAATATTGCTTGGAAACTTTAGAAAAGAGTCGTTTGACTAATTAAAACCCAAAGATAAATAAACAGTAATGCACAAATTCTGCGTAGCCCCAATGATGGATTGGACTGATAGACATTGTCGGTATTTTCATCGTTTGTTGTCAAGTCGCGTCCAACTTTATACTGAAATGATAACCACCAAAGCGATTTTGCATGGTGATAAAAATCGTTTGTTGGATTTTAATGTTGCTGAACATCCGCTGGTATTACAGTTGGGTGGTAGCGAGCCGCTGGAGATGGCACGTTGTGCTAAGATTGCACAAAAGTGGGGTTATGACGAGGTAAACATCAATGTAGGTTGCCCATCAAATCGAGTGCAATCGGGCAGTTTTGGTGCTTGTTTGATGAATACGCCTGAAGTAGTAGCAGGTTGTGTTGATGCGATGAAACAAGTGGTTGAAATTCCTGTGAGTGTTAAAACTCGTATTGGCGTGGATGAGATGCAGAGTTATGAACAACTAACTGATTTTATTAACATTGTTGAGGCAGCAGGTTGTGATAGTTTTGTGATTCACGCTAGAAAAGCTTGGCTAAAGGGTTTGAGTCCTAGACAAAACCGTACTGTGCCGCCGCTTAATTATGAATGGGTGTATCAAATCAAGCGCGATTTTCCGAATTTAAATATTGGCATTAACGGCGGTATTGTGAATCTTGAAGATGCACTCATACATTTGAATCATGTCGACAGTGTAATGCTCGGCAGGATAGTGTATCATCAGCCGTATTTATTGGCTAAGATTAACGTTCAAATTTACGCTCAAGGCACTCAGGCACCCAGTCGCGAACAATTGTTGTTAGATTTTATGGAATATATGCAGATACAACATCGCCAAGGTGTGCCGATTCGCTCGATGACAAGACATATTTTAGGGCTGTATCATGCCCAGCCAAATGCCAAATATTTTCGCCAACTACTCAGTGGCAAAACAGTGGAGTTTAGGCACTTGTATCAATGGTTAGGGTTAGCGGAAAAGGCAAATGGCAGATAATAATTTTATCGTTAGTGTTGATATTGGTAGTAGCAAAATCGCTATTTTGCTTGCTGAAGAGGTGCACGGCAGACTGGCGGTATTTGGTCATGGAGTGGGTGAATCTATTGGCGTTAAACAAGGCATTATTGTCAATGGTGAGCTTGTTGCCAACTCAATTAAGCGTGTGGCACGCGAAGCCTATTTAAGTTGTAATACGCATTTTCATAATGTTAGTGTGAATATTACCGAGTCAGATTTGAGTGCTATTAATCAATCAGGACATACGCCAATATCCAGCGATAAAATAACACAAAATGACGTTGATGCAGCAATTAAAACAGCTTGTTTGGTACCAATAGCTGTTAATAAACAAATCATTTTAGGTGTGGTGAATAGTTATATTCTTGACAAAGACCCAGCCACTCAACAAGGGATGATAACCAATCAGCCAATGGGTCAAAAAGCCAGAATTTTAGAGGCCAACATGCACATTGTAACAGTACCAAGCCAATCTGTTGATGTGGTTGAACAAAGCATTCGTCAAAGCAACTTGGGTTTGTCGAATATTGTGCTAAATTCAATCGCTAGTGCCGAGGCACATATTACTCAGGATGAAAAAGATAACGGTGTTTGTTTGATTGATATTGGCGCAGGCGTAAGCGATGTATCGGTTTTTACTCAGGGCGGTATTCGTCATAGTTGTGTTATTCAATTGGGCGGTAATTATGTTACTCAACAAATTGCGGATGCTTTTGGTGTAACATCTGCAGAAGCAGAACGTTTAAAATTGGACTATGGACATGCACAATCTAAATCTATCGTTGAGGATCAACTTATTGAATTTCAACAAGTCAGTGACGCGAGGGATGCTTATCATTATTTATCACTCCAATCTTTATTAGAGGTGGTTGAAGAGGCTTATTTGACTATATTTTCTGCTATCAGGCGAGATTTAAAGGAGCAAAAATTATATCGAGGGTTAAAATCAGGTTTTGTTTTAACAGGGGGTGCAACTAAAATTGCAGGCTGTGATGAATTATTATTAAGCTACTTTAGAATGCGCGTGAAATTAGGGCGCGTGAATACCGATAGAATTAGTGCCGAGCAGAAAATTTTAGACCCTGTTTATGCTTGTGCATTAGGATTATTACTGTTTGAGCCTTGTGATGCTGTTTTTCAAAGTGTACAGTCAGGCGATGATGGAAAACTTTTTGGTAAAATTAAACGACAATTTAAGTTTTGACTAAGACTTTATGATTAAGCAACGTACTATTAAGAAATCCGTGAAAGCTCGTGGTGTCGGTATTCACAGTGGATATATGGTGAATATGACACTCATTCCTGCTGAGGTAGACCACGGCGTGATGTTTAGGCGTATGGATGTTGGCGGCAAGTTGGTTAGAGCACATAATGCTTTTGTGAATGAAGTGGTATTGTCCACCAGTTTAGCAAATCAGGGTGTTAAAGTATCTACTGTTGAACATTTAATGAGTGCTTTTCAGGCTCTAGGTATTGACAATCTATTAGTTGAACTGGACTCATTTGAAGTGCCAATTATGGATGGTTCCTCTGCCCCGTTTATTTTTTTAGTACAATCAGCTGGGATTCAAGAACAAGAAGCGCATAAAAAGTTTTTTGTGATTCATGAAACCATTCGGGTAGAAAATGGTGACTGTTGGGCGCAAGTTTCCCCTTATGAAGGCTTTAAAGTCACGCTTGAAATTGATTTTAATCATAAAAAAGTTAAAGAAAGTGGGCAAAAATTGAGTATTGATTTTGCCCAACAATCTTATTTAAAAGAGATATCACGCGCACGAACTTTTGGCTATATGAAAGATGTAGAGATGATGCAAAGAAAAAATTTAGCACTTGGCGCAAGCATGGATAATGCGATTGCCCTGAGTGATGATGATGTGCTAAATGAAGATGGCATGCGCTACCATAATGAATTTGTTAAACACAAAATACTCGATATTGTGGGCGATTTATACTTGTTAGGTAGCAATTTGATTGGTCATTATGAGGGTTATAAAACTGGACACTTGCTGAACAACCAGTTATTGTCAGCGATTCTTGAACAACCAGAAACTTGGTCTATTGAAACTTTTGAAGCGGAAAATTCACCGATTCGATTTTATTCTGAAGATTGGCAAAATTCCTTGTAAACAGGCATTATATTTAGACTATTCTCAAGGTATAATTTTTAAGTTTTTATTGCTTTAAGAAGGTCATGAAGTTAAACGGTGCTCAAATACTGGTTCAAAGTCTAAAACACGAAGGTGTAGAGTACATTTTTGGCTATCCAGGTGGTGCGGTATTGCATATTTATGATGCGCTTGACGCACAAGATGATATTAGGCATGTTTTGGTTCGTCATGAGCAAGGCGCAGTTCATGCTGCAGATGGCTACGCTAGAGTCAGTGGCGAGGTGGGCGTTGCGCTAGTTACCTCTGGACCTGGACTTACTAATGCAGTTACAGGCATTGCCACGGCTCATATGGATTCCATTCCAATGGTGGTGGTTTCAGGGCAGGTTTCTTCTGCAGTAATTGGCAACGATGCTTTTCAAGAGGTTGATGCAGTTGGTATCACTCGATCTTGTGTTAAACATAATTTCTTGGTGAATAACATCAACAATTTAGCACAAACCGTTAAAAAAGCCTTTTACATTGCTAAAACAGGTCGCCCAGGTCCAGTATTGATTGACATTACCAAAGATATTACCATTGCACAAACCCAAACCAGCAAGTATCCAACCTCAATTGAGATGCGTTCTTACCAGCCCGAGGCAAAGATTGACAATGTGCAGATTAGTAAGGCAGTCGATTTAATGACTAAAGCCAAACGTCCGATTATTTATTCAGGTGGCGGCAGTGTGATTGGCAATGCTAGTGAGCAGCTTCGTACTTTTGTGCGTGGGTTTAACTTTCCCATTACTCAGACTTTGATGGGTTTAGGTGCCTATCCAGGTACTGATAAGCAATCCTTGGGTATGCTAGGTATGCATGGCACTTATGAGGCGAATATGGCAATGCACGAGTCTGATTGTATTGTGGCTGTGGGTGCGCGATTTGACGATCGTATTACTGGTAATCTTGATAAATTTTGCCCGTATGCTAAGATTATACATATTGATATTGACCCTTCTTCTATTGGTAAAACAGTCGGGACCGATGTGGCGATTGTAGGGCAAGTCAAAGCAGCATTGAGTGCTTTAACACAGGCTTTAACAAATCATAATATGGCTGATATTTCCGCTTGGTGGTCGCAAATTGACAAGTGGCGTGGCAAGGATTCATTAGCCTATCAAACCAAACCTGGCGTGATTAAGCCACAAACAGTCATCGAGACTTTGTATCAAGTTACCAAAGGTGAGGCGATTGTAACTTCTGATGTGGGTCAACACCAAATGTGGGCAGCACAATACTATATATTTGACGAGCCACGTCGTTGGATTAACTCAGGCGGATTAGGCACTATGGGCTTTGGCTTACCAGCAGCTATGGGTGCTAAGTTAGCATCGCCGAGTCGAGATGTGGCTTGCGTAACAGGCGAGGGCAGTATTCAAATGATGTTGCAAGAGCTCTCAACCATGTTGCAATACAACACACCAGTTAAGATTGTTAGTCTCAATAATGGTTATTTAGGCATGGTACGCCAATGGCAAGAATTTTTTTATGCAAAACGTTATGCAATGTCCTATATGGATGCCTTGCCTGATTTTGTTAAACTCGCAGAAAGTTATGGGCATATCGGCATAAAAGTAAAAAAAGAAGCTGACTTGAAGCCTGCATTGATTGAAGCCTTTAAGCAAAAAAATCGCACTGTGTTTTTAGATATTATCACCGACCCTACAGAGAATGTATTTCCCATGATTGCCTCTGGTGCTGGGCATCATGAAATGTTATTGGCAGGCAGAGACGAAATGGCATCAACCGATGATAAAGGCTTGAATTTAGTATGAGGCACATTATTTCGGTGTTGTTAGAAAACGAATCAGGTGCTTTGTCCAGAGTGGCAGGGTTATTTTCAGCGCGTGGGTTTAATATTGAATCTTTAACAGTTGCTACTACCAATGATATAAGCCTTTCACGCATGACTATTGTTAGTATCGGTGATGATGATATTATTGAGCAAATTGTCAAGCAACTAAACAAGCTAATTGATGTGGTTAAAGTAGTTGATTTGACTGCTACGGAGCATATTGAGCGTGAATTATTGCTGCTTAAAATTGATGTTGATCAAAACACACAAGCTGATATTGATAAAAAAATTGATGATTTTGCAGCGAAGATTATTAATGTTTCGCAGGATACTTACTTAATTGAGTTGGCTGGGAAAAGTCAAAAAATCAATGACTTTTTGCAAGTCTTGGATAGCAGTAAAATATTAGAAGTTTCAAGAACAGGGGTGACAGGCGTTTGTCAAAAACGATAAAATTAAATTTAAACAGAGGACAAAAAATGAACAGATATTACGATAAAGATTGCGATTTAAATATTGTTAAAGGTTTAAAAGTTGCCATTATTGGTTATGGCTCGCAAGGCCATGCACATGCTAACAACTTGCAAGATTCTGGTGTAGCGGTAGTAGTTGGGCTTCGTGCAGGCTCCGCCAGTATGCAAAAAGCCAGCGCTGCTGGCTTGGTGGTAAAATCCATTGAAGAAGCAACTGCTTGGGCAGATTTGGTGATGATTTTAGCCCCAGATGAATTTCAGGCGCAAATTTATACTGATAGTATTGAGCCAAATCTAAAAAATAGCGCAATACTGGCTTTTGCACATGGCTTTAACATTCATTACGATAGAATTGCCCCACGTGCTGATTTAGACGTGATTATGATTGCGCCTAAAGCCCCTGGTCATACGGTACGCAGTGAATTTGAAAAAGGTGCAGGCATTCCTGATTTAATTGCCGTTGCACAAGATGCTTCTGGCAACGCTAAAGCCACTGCGTTATCTTACGCATCAGCGATTGGTGGTGGCCGTACTGGTATTTTAGAAACGACTTTTAAAGACGAAACTGAAACCGATTTATTTGGCGAACAAGTGGTATTATGTGGCGGCACAACTGCTTTAGTACAAGCCGGTTTTGAAACCTTAGTTGAAGCAGGTTACGAGCCAGAAATGGCATATTTTGAGTGTTTGCACGAACTTAAATTGATTGTGGATTTGATGTATGAAGGCGGTATTGCAAATATGCGCTATTCAATCTCAAACACTGCAGAATATGGTGATGTGACGCGCGGCCCACGTATTGTTACCGATAAAACAAAGCTAGAAATGAAAAAGATTTTAGACGAAATTCAAAACGGTTCGTTTGCTAAAGAGTTTGTTGAGAATGTAGGTGATTTACCAGCGCGTCGTGAGATTCAACGCCAGCATCAAATTGAACAAGTAGGTGAAAATCTGCGTCTAATGATGCCTTGGATTAACAAGATTGTTGATCAAAGCAAAAACTAGAAAAATCTTTTAAAGCATTGTTTTTTACGTTAAATTTTCAATCCATAAAATATCATAAGTTGAAAAGTTTTTCTTGAAACTAATCACTTAAAAAACTTTCTTAAACTTTTAGCGCCCAACTTAGTTGGGCGTTTGTATTAATAAGACGTTATAATTTCCAACATGGCAGAGAAAAAAGCAAAAAGAGGGGTTTATTTATTGCCTAATGTTTTAACCACATTTGGTTTATTCGCTGGTTTTTTTGCTATTATTCTTGCCATCAAGGGTCAGTACGCTGAAGCTGCGATAGCTATTTTTGTAGCTATGTTGTGGGATGGATTGGACGGTCGAGTGGCACGACTTACCAATACTCAAAGCGAATTTGGCGCACAATATGATTCAATGGCCGATATGGTGTCATTTGGCATAGCTCCAGCATTGTTGATGTATTTTTGGCAATTTGCTGATTTGGGCAAGATTGGTTGGATTGGCGCTTTTGTTTATACTACGGCGAGCGCGTTGCGTCTTGCTCGGTTTAATACCCAAATTGGGATTGAAGATAAGCGCTATTTTCAAGGCTTGCCTTCACCTGCTGCTGCTGCACTAATTGCAGGCATGGTATGGACTAAAGAAATCATAGGAGCAACATCCTACGATCAATATCTTAGTTTTGTCAGTTGGATTATTATGGTTGGTGCAGGCATATTGATGGTCAGCAATATTCGTTATTACAGTTTCAAGGGAATCAATCTTAAAGGTAGGTCTTCGTTTAAATTGTTACTATTGACAACCCTAATTATTATTATAATTATATTGTTGCCCAGTGCAATTTTGTTTATTTTCTTTTTTGCCTATGCATTATCTGGTTTAATTATGACTATTATTGATGTGCGTAAAAAACGAAAGTTAAAAAAAGTGCTAAAAAGTTAAGCATTTAATTTATAATGAATTTCCATGACCTGTCAATATAGATATTTTCAAATCAATCGAGGCATTCTCCTGGCCTCATTACGATTATTGCCATAGGCAATTATTTATATCGCACTGGCTGAAAAAGGCCTCACCTCTAAAAACTGATACAACAACATAAAAAAAACAGGAGACTGAAAATGTCTGACAAACTAATTATTTTTGACACTACACTGCGTGACGGGGAGCAATCACCTGGTGCTTCAATGACCAGGGATGAAAAAGTCCGTATTGCCAAAGCACTGGAAAAAATGCATGTTGATGTAATTGAAGCAGGCTTCGCCATTGCTTCACCAGGTGATTTTGAATCCATCAAAGCGGTAGCAAATGCCGTTAATGACTCCACTGTTTGTTCACTTGCTAGGGCACTGGTTGCGGATATTGACCGTGCGGGAGAGGCGTTAAAAAAGGCTAATTCGGCGCGTATTCATACCTTTATTGCGACTTCAGATATTCACATGAAAATGAAGCTCAATATGACCGCTGATGAGGTTGTAGCGCAAGCAATACGCGCAGTTAAGCGTGCACGTCAATATACCGATAATGTGGAGTTTTCACCTGAAGATGCAGGACGCTCAGACGAGGATTTTCTATGCCGTATTATTGAAGCAACTATTAATGCGGGCGCTACCACAATCAATATTCCTGATACTGTGGGTTATAACATTCCGCATCAATTCGGTGCAACCATCAAATCCTTGATTGAGCGTGTGGCAAATTCTGATAAGGCAATTTTTTCTGCTCATTGCCATAACGACCTCGGCTTAGCGGTGTCTAATTCACTCTCAGCGGTGCTAAATGGTGCACGTCAAGTTGAATGCACAATAAATGGTTTGGGCGAGCGCGCAGGTAATACTTCGTTAGAAGAAATAGTAATGGCAGTGCGTACGCGCCAAGATGTATTTGCTTGTGATAGTCAGATTGATACCACGCAAATCCTTGCTACTTCGCGTCTAGTTTCTAGCGTTACTGGTTTTTTAGTGCAGCCGAATAAAGCAGTTGTTGGTGCCAATGCGTTTGCTCATGAAGCTGGCATTCATCAAGACGGCGTACTAAAACATCGTGAGACTTACGAAATCATGCGTGCAGAAGACGTAGGTTGGGGTGCTAATAGCTTGGTACTGGGCAAGCATTCAGGGCGGAATGCTTTTAAAGTTAGACTATCTGAGCTGGGTGTTGAGTTTGATAATGAACAAAGTTTCAACGATGCTTTTAGGCATTTTAAAGATTTGGCGGATAAAAAACATGAGATATTTGATGAAGATTTGCAAGCACTTATATCTGAGACTCAAGGCGAGATTAGCGAATCAATTAAGTTGGTATCACTAAAAGTTTGCACTAAAACTGGTGAGCAAAACAGTGCAACTATAGTATTGTCAATAAACGGCAAAGAGTGCACCGCAACTACCAATACTGCTGGTGCAGTAGATGCAACTTTTAGTGCGATTAATACGTTAGTCAAACTTGAGTTAAATTTGCAATTATATTCAGTCTCAAATGTGACCCAAGGCACCGATAGTTTAGGTAGCGTCAATGTACGCCTCGAACATAATGGGCGCATTATCAATGGACAGGGGGCGGACACTGACATTATTACTGCCAGTGCCAAGGCGTATATTAACGCACTTAATAAAGTATTAGTGCCGAATAATAAGGCGCATCCACAAGTATGAATAATGTTATGCTAAGAGCTCAGTATTTGGATGCCCTGGGCGTGCCTGAGTTTTTATATATCCAGCCTAATGCCAATAATGTTGGCAACCCTCAAGATAAAAAAATCCATACCCAATGTTTAGTGATAGAAACGCAAAACAATCGCTCATTTTGTCAGCCTGGAAAAACTCAAGATTTTTTATTTAAAATGTTAGCAGCCATTGATATTAAAAATGACGATATTAAGTGTGTTAGTATTGATATTGACGACCTAACTCACACTCTTTCACAATACAATGCAAGGACAGTATTACTGATGAGCAAAGGTTTAACGCCGGTGTTAGATACGCATTTTGCCACTCATCATCCAAGTGAAATTTTAATTAATCAAGTGCTCAAACGTGAGGCTTGGGAAGTGTTAAAGAGGATGAAGGCATGTCTAAAGTAGATTATTCCTTAATAAATTATCAGCGCCCGCAGTTGAAAACGCCCAGTGGTGAAACCAAACTACTACTGCATTCTTGTTGTGCACCTTGTGCAGCTGAGATTATGGAGGCTTTGGTAGCGTCAGAGATTGACACCACATTGTTTTTTTATAATCCAAATATTCATCCGTTTGAAGAGTACGAGTTGCGCAAAGCCGAAAACATGCGCTTTGCGCAAAAACTTGGCATGGATTTTATTGATGCAGATTATAATAAAGATCATTGGTTTGAACGCACCCAAGGTCAAGAAAATGAGCCAGAGCGGGGTGCGCGTTGCACCACCTGCTTTGAGATGCGCTTTGAGGTTACTGCCAAGTATGCCAAAGACCATGGTTTTGATTTAATCTCATCTACTTTGGGTATTTCTCGTTGGAAAAATATGAGCCAAATCAACGACTGTGGTAAGCGAGCAGTTGCGCCGTTTTCAGGTGTTGATTATTGGGATTTTAACTGGCGTAAGCAAGGTGGCTCATCGCGTATGTTAGAGTTGTCTAAACGTGAAAATTTTTACCAACAAGAATATTGCGGTTGTGTATATTCACTAAGAGATACCAATCGTTGGCGCGCCTCAAAAGGGCGTGATAAAGTCGAGCGTGGGGTAAAGTTTTATGGACTTATAGAGTTAATCACACAAAAAACAGTGAAATATCCATAATATTACAACAAAAAACTCTATCACATGGCAAAGACGCCATATTGACATTCTAACTATTAGCAGCATGCCTTGATCACATAGCAGCTAAAAAATTTATTGAATAAAAACTCTAGGTTAACGGTGTAATACCCTAGTTGTTAATCATATAGAATTATCACTAAACGTAGTAAACAAGAGGTTATTACAGCACTTTTCATTATTTTTCAGACAACCATATTAAGCGTTATGTTGATGAGTTTGTTTTTAACTTAAATAAAGGGAACGTTAAAGTGCATACATGAGATAGGATGGAGTATGATTATGAGGAGTTTTTAGTAGGAGATTGACTTAAGTAAGAGTTTAATTGATGATGTGTAGCTAAATATATAAAGCGCTATAAATTAAGAAAAAACTAAAAAACTTAAATTAAGATACAGAATTATGGATTATGCAAAGACCTGATATAGATTCAAAGATTTAGTATAAGTTGATTATGGTATTTAGCAATTGTCTTTTATCTATTTGGCGTTTTTTTAAAAGAATAACCATTTATTTTTTATTGCTATTCTCTATTAATACCTCTGCTGATGAAATTGTGGTTGCAGCACTGGCTTTTTCAGGTGAGGCTTATGCTCAGAAGTCATGGCAGCCAACGATTGATTACTTGCAACAACGAATCCCTGAACATACATTTAAATTAATTAGTATTGAGCCAAGTAATGTTAGGACTTTGGAAGCCTTAGTCGCTAATCATCAAATAGATTTTGTTATTACTCAACCTATTTCTTATGTTGATTTAGAGATTTTGTACGGAGCTATTAGTATTTTAACACTAGTCGATAAGTCAAAATATGCTCAATTTGGCTCGGTCATCTTTACCCATTTAGACAATCCTATTCACACGCTAAAAGATGTAAAAAATCACACCATAGCAGGTGCAACACCTAAAGGATTAGGGGGTTGGCTGATTGCCTATAATGAATTTTTAGAGGCAGGGTTTGATTTACATCAAGACGCCAAACAAGTTAAGTTTTTAGGTGTCCAAGATAATATTGTTAAAGCCGTCTTATCAAAAGAAGTTGATGCAGGTATTGTGCGTACAGGCGTACTGGAAAGGATGATTGGTAATGATGCACGAATTGCTAAACAGATTCGCATTATTCACCCACAAACACAGCCAGGATTCCCTTATTATTTAAGTAGCAAACTTTACCCTGAATGGGCGTTTGCTAAGACCAAACAGGTGAGTAATAAATTAGCCAAACAAGTGGCCTCTATTTTGTTATCAATGCCAGAAAATAGTTTTGCAGCTCAAGCACGAGGTTATTGGGAATGGATCACACCGATTGATTATCAACCAATACACCATTTAATGAAAAAGCTAAAAATTGGTGCATATCGTCATTATGACCAAGTGAGTTTTATGCAATACACCAAGCAAAATATTTTACAAGTGGTGTTAGTCATTATATTGTTATTGGTGTTAATGGTTGCTGGTATTTGGATACTAAAACTTAATCGTGGCTTAAAGAAATCACAATATTCATTGCAAAAACACCATGACTTGATGCTTAATTCAGTTTATGATGGTATTTACGGCGTTGATTTATCGGGTAAATGCACCTTTATTAACAAAGCAATGACTAATATAACAGGGTGGCAGGCGAATGATATGATTGGTCGGCAGCAACATAATATTTTGCACCATAGTCATCTTGATGGGGCTCATTATACTATCGATGAATGTCCTGTTTACCACACTATTTCAGATGGAAAAAATCGTTTTATCGAGAACGATATATTTTGGAAAAAGAATGGCAAACCTTTTGCGGTTGAATACACTTGTACAGCTATTAAAGATGAATATAGCCGTATTACCGGCAGTGTTGTTGTTTTTAGGGATATGAGCGAAAAACACAGAACACAACGAATGTTACAAAAGTATCAATCAGATTTATTTCATATGACTCGTATCAATACTTTGGGGGAAATGGTGTCGGGTATTGCGCATGAACTTAACCAGCCTTTAACGATAATTAATACTAGTGCTTTTGTCGCTACACAACTGTTAAATACTGAAAAAATCGATCGTAAAAAATTATTAGAAACCATCCGTCTTGTTAGTACTCAGGCTGAACGCTCTGGTGAAATCATTAAACAATTAAGGCGATTAATTAAAAAAGAGTCGCCTAAAAAACTCTTAGTTAATATTAACCATCTGATTGAAGATGTGCTGAAAATTATTCAAATTGAAGCGGACAAACTATCTATCAAGATTAACTATTGTTTTGCAGAAAATTTACCCAAGATATCAGTAGAGCCTATTCAAATAGATCAAGTCATTTTAAATTTGTGTAAAAATGCCATTGAGGCACTTGAAGCTACACCGATTAGCAAACGTCAATTAACAATTACCACCAAGATGGCTGAAGACATCATTGTCATCAACATTAAAGATAATGCGCGAGGAGGTGTGAGTGCAAAAATTATTAATACTTTGTTTAATCCTTTTGTTAGTAGTAAGCCACAAGGTATTGGTTTAGGATTGTCAATTAGTAAAGAGATTATTAGTACTCATAATGGTCGCCTATATCTTAAATTCTCAAGTCATGAAGGCAGTGAATTTGAACTAACTTTACCAATTTTTCATCATGAATAAAGCAGACAATAATCAAGCAAGTGTTTTTGTCATTGACGATGATCCGCAAGTTTGCCAAGCAATCAAATTATTGATGGAATCTGTCCATCTAAACGTTGTTAGTTTTAATGATGTACAAGACTACCTTAAAGTGTTTGATGAAATGCAGACAGGCTGTTTGATTATTGATGTGCGTATGCCAAATATGAGTGGACTTGATTTACAACAATATTTTATTGATAAGAAAATTAAACATCATCCGCCAATTATTATTATTAGCGGTCATGCAGATATTACCACAGCAGTTAGAGCTGTGCGATTAGGGGCATTGGATTTTGTTGAAAAACCTTTTAATAACCAGCAAATGATAGACACTGTGCATCAAGCTATTGAATTGGATAAGGTGGCACACCGCGATTTTTTACATATGAAAGCTGCGAATGCACATTATCAAACGCTTACCAAAAGAGAACAGCAAATATTTGCAGCAGTTATTACTGGTAAACTCAATAAAATTATTGCTTTTGACTTATCCATTAGCCAATCAACCGTAGAGGCTCATCGTGCCAAGGTGATGAAAAAAATGTCAGCAAATAACCTATCTGAGTTGGTTAAGATGGCAGTATTATTAGATTTATTTACCAATTAATCCGCTGCATAAAAGTAAAAAATGCCTTTATGTTTGGGTTTTTTATTTCGTTGTTTGGTACCAACTTATTGCTTCTATATTCTCATTCCATCAAGATGGATTTTAGGATGGCTAATTAGTTTCCATTAGTTATATCAGGGATAACCATAATGAGGTTTATTGTATTCCTGTCTTTTTTATTTTTGATTTTATTAGATACTGTTATTTCAAAAATAAATATATGAGTTGAAAATGAAAAAAATAATAGGACTGATGTTAGTATTTGGTTTGTTGTTAACGCACACAGTTTATGCTGCGAGTGATAATGATGATTTTGTTGAAAAAAAGGTGGTGCTACAAATTAGCGATTTTAATCCAAAAAAACAAACTTTGGTTTTGAATGTTGCTAATAATCTCATTAGACATTATGGGCAGGATAGTGTTAAAGTTGAGATTGTTGCATTCGGGCCTGGTTTGCGTTTATTACAAGAAGGAAACGCCAATACTGGCAGGATTCAATCTTTGGTTGATTCAGGCGTGCGTTTCAGTGCGTGTTCTAATACAATTAAAAATTTTAGCAAGGCATTAGGGCATCCTATCGCCTTAAATCCAAATGCTATTAAAGTCTCAGCAGGGGTAATTAGAATTATCGATTTGACTACCAATGACTATCAACTAATTAAACCATAAAGGAGAAAAACGATGAATGATGCTAATAAGCGTGTGTTTTTAACTAAAAAACTATTATTAACACTATTGGTGACAATCGCATTGCCAACAAGTGCGGCGAATTGGCTGATGTTACAAGGCACAGAGCCAGAAGCCTCGGCGGAGCGGGCTAAAATTTGGGGTTTTGTACAACCAGAATACGTGCGAACCAATGATACCAAAATTGCAGCAGGTCCTTGGGCAGGGCAAACGGCAAGTTTTAATCGTAATGCCCCTGATGAAAGCACAGCTGAATTTAATGTGCGCCGTGCTCGTATTGGTGTACGGGGTGTTGGTTTTCTATTAGATCCAAATGTGAATTACTTTATGTTAGTAGAATTTGGTAATAATGGTATTACTAGTAATGGTGGCGGTAGTGCAAAAATTACCGATATGAGTGTTACTTTAAATCATCTTGAGGGTGCTAGAGTTAGACTCGGACAATTTAAATTTCCTGGCGCAGAAGAAGCCCTACGAGCCATTCACGTAGCAAACTATAATCATTTTAGTAATTTTACTAATCAGATGTTATTAGAGCGTTTTTTTGATGGCACAGGTGCGGCGACCAATACGGCTAATGTGCAAAATGGTGCGGTTGGTGCGTTTAGAGATATTGGCTTGCAAGTGTTTGATACCTTTAAACAAGAAAATGGCTGGGAATACAGTTATGCCGCCATGGTAGGCAATGGTAATGGTATCGCTAGAGGTGATAATAATGATGATAAGGATACTTATTTATATCTGTCAGCCGAGCAAGTTTATGGTGGCAAAGGTGCAAGAAGAGACCATCTTAAATTATTTGCATGGACCCATAATGGTAAGCGCACCTTAACTAAAGATGCGCCAGGCGACTATGATAGAGATAGAAGCGGTATTGGTGTAACTTATAAAAAAGATAAGTATCGTGCTGGTGCTGAGTTTATGCAAGCAGATGGGATGATTTTTAATGGCACTGATGGAGCTGCTCTGCCGGGTGCGGTTGCTGCTAATGGTAATATCGCTAGTTTTAATATAGCACCAGATGGTGAAGCTGATGGCTATTATCTACATTTTGGTTATGCACTTAAACCCAATTTGGAATTAGACATTCGCCATGATGTACTTAATAGGTTGACTGATAGTAATACTGGTGAGCGAGAATTTACCACCACCACTTTAGGTGCACAGTACTTTTTTAATAAAAAAAGCCGTTTAACACTTAACTATGAGTTCCGTGAAGCAGAAGCACCAGGTTTTGCCAGCGCACACAATGTAAATAGGATTCTTGATGGGATTGATAACAGAATCTCTGCTCAATTATTGTTTATATTTTAGTTAGGGTTCAACCCTCAGTAACTCTAACTAAATAAAGACCTACTGAGGAATTTAAGGAGAGAAAATGAAACAACATAAAATACAAGATCTGATAGCGATATTTTTAGGTATTACAATACTACTTACTGGAAATGCAATAGCCAATGAAAGATATGGTAAGCAAAAGGTTGTTTATCATATTAACTACGACAATCCAAAACTTCAGGCAGGTGCTTTGCGTAATGTACAAAACCACATTAACGCAGTTGGCAAGGAAAACCTAGATTTTAAAATTGTTATGCATGGTAATGGGCTTTCGCTATTACTTGAACCTGAAGCAGTCGAAGGTACAAAGCTAAAATACGGTAATGCCACTTCTGCTATACAGGCAAAGATTACCAGACTAAAAGAACAAGGCGTAAGTTTTCAAGTGTGTTCCAATACGCTACGAGGTAAAAAGATTAGCTATGAAGACGACCTTTACGATGTAAGTAAAGCTGATATTATCCCAAGTGGTGTTGCCGAATTGTCACGCTTGCAACAAATGGGCTATACATACGTAAAGCCTTAACCCAACATTCCACTTGACTGTTTACGAGTCAGATGAGTTTGACGCTAATCTTAGCTTGCCTTGCTAGAACCGCTATATTTTTTTAGGTAAGGGTTTTTTTTGAAAAAGGTTGTTAAATCCTGTAAAGCAGGCTAGGCAAACCCTCATATTTTATAATCTTTAAATAAGGAGCAAAAACATGAGTAATACAACACCAAGAAACACACAAAAAAGCAATTTAACAAGGTAGATAGATTAAGTAAACTTCTTTGCTGTAAATTCGCATCTATCCTATTAAATCCGCGCCCGTTCACCACTAAAAAGCAAGTGGCAACTTACGACCTGTGGTTAGCGTTTGTACAAGTTGACATTGTGCATTATACGCACTATGAACAACAAACGCATAATCACCACATCTTCAATCACTTAAATTTTGTCCAGTAAAAACAATAACAAGGCTTTTTGTGCGTGCAGGCGATTTTCTGCCTCATCCCATACCAAACTTTGCTTGCCATCAATTACCTTGGCACTAACTTCTTCACCACGGTGAACTGGCAAACAGTGCATAAATACCGCATTTGGGCTGGCGCGTTGCATGAGTTTAGTGGTTACTTGAAAGTCTTTAAATGCCAATTCACGCGGCTTCTGTTCGGTTTCTTGGCCCATGCTTGCCCAAACATCAGTGACGACTAAATCCGCATCTTGACAGGCATTTTGTGCATCAGCGTATAAAGTAATGTGTTTAGTATAACGATTGACAAACTCTTGCGCTGGTTCATAGCCTTTTGGCGTGGCAATATTAAGCGTAAAACCAAAAACTTTGGCGGCTTGCATATAAGTATGGCACATATTATTGCCATCACCAACCCAAACCACAGTTTTGCCTTTGATTGAGCCATTATATTCTTGGTAGGTCATCATATCGGCAAGCAACTGACAAGGGTGTGATTCATCTGATAAGGCGTTAATAACAGGCACACAGGCGTGTTGTGCAAAGGTATTAATAGCTTCATGCGAAGAAATGCGCAACATGACACAATCCACCATTGAGCTAATCACAATCGCACTATCGGTAATTGGCTCGCCACGACCCAGCTGAATATCACGGCTGGATAAAAACAAGGCATGACCACCAAGCTGTGTCATACCTGCCTCAAATGAAACTCGAGTGCGAGTGGAGGACTTATCAAAAATCATTGCCAAAGTTTTGTTTTCAAGAGTGTTGTTAATTACCCCAGCTTTGTGTTGTTTTTTTAGCACAATCGCCTGGTCAATAATTTGTTGTAAATCATTGCAAGGTAAGTCATCTAAATTGATAAAGTGTGGTATGGTCATATTGGTAATTTAGCTATCAGCAGGCAAACTGTATCAATTATCATATCAGCCTGCGTTTGGTTAATAATGAGTGGTGGTAATAGGCGAATTGATTGTCCAGTAATGTTAATTAGTAATTTTTTATCCAGTGCTGCATTCAGTAGGCTTGTACAATCTTGATTAAGTTCAATGGCAACCATTAGCCCTTTGACGCGTATTGCTACTACTTTATGTGAATTTGAGAGTTTTAATTTAAACCCTGATGCTAGGTATTTGCTCATTTTTGTAGCATGATTGAGAATTTGGTCTTTTTCAATCACCTCAATCACCGTAAGTGCAGTTTTACACGCCAATGGATTGCCACCAAAGGTTGAGCCGTGTGAGCCTGCTTGAAATAAGTTTGCAGCTTTGCCCTTTGCCAGACAAGCACTGATTGCTACGCCATTGCCCAAGCCTTTTGCCAAAGTCAGGATGTCGGGGGTAATGTTATTATAGTGATGAGCAAACCATTTTCCAGTGCGACCAATGCCAGTTTGTACTTCATCTAAAATCAGCAGCCAATTATTGGCTTGGCAAATGCTTTGCACTTGATTGAGATAATCATCAGCTGGGATAATCACCCCACTTTCGCCTTGAATAGGCTCGAGCATGACTGCCACCACATTGCGATTATTGCTGTGTGCTTTAATCGCCTCAACATCATCAAAATCAACGTGAATGAATTGATTTACCAAAGGCGCAAAACCCGATTGCACTTTGGCACTACCTGTGGCAGATAGCGTAGCCATAGTGCGTCCATGAAAACTTTGCTTGGCAGTTAGAATAATCGGATTATCAATGTTATTATTGTGTGCATATAGGCGCGTGATTTTAATTGCTGCTTCATTGGCTTCAGCACCAGAATTAGCAAAACAAGCCTTATCCATATTGGCTAATTGGCAAATTTTTTCAGCTAAGGATTCTTGGTGCTGAATATGATACCAATTACTGGTGTGTAATAGTTTTTGGGCTTGTTGTTGTATCGCTAAGGTAATGTCTGGATGGCAATGCCCCAGTCCCACCACACCCACGCCTGAGAGCGCATCCAAGTACTGCTCACCTTTAGTGTCTGTCAGGTAGCAGCCTTCGCCTTTAACAAAAGCAACTTCAAGCGGTGCGTAATTTGACATTAAATAAGACCTTTGCATAAATAGGGATGATTAACAAAATGACAGATTTTATTAAGTTGGGGATTTTTTAAATTCATTCCTAGCAGGGCTAAGGGTGTTTTTAAAAAATTTTCAAGTTGATGGAAGATGGTGTTTTGGTAATTATTCATATTTATGCAAAGATCTTTCTAAATAAGACATAAATTTTTCCCTAAAAAAGCAAAAAGCCCCAAAACGGAGCCTTTGTTGCCGAAAATAGGTATTGACTATTATTGATATTGTAGCGGTGGCGCTATTTGGGCGTTAATTTCGTCTAACTCTCTTTTATAGCCCTCGTAAAAATGACCTGCAGGTGGATTAACCCATTCTTCATACGAAAAACCATTGGTTTCATTGTATTCATTAAAAGCCTTTTGTAGTGCAATTTTTTTTATGCTTAATTCGTTATTTTCTTGGCTAACTGCATCCATTTGTTAATCTCCTAAATATATAACAATTCTATAAAAGGTTAATTATAACCATAAAATAAGGTTGATAGAATTATTATTTTGCTTAAATTATAATAAATACTCTACATTTTAAATGGGTTTGTGCCACAATAGAGTGGTATTATTTTTTTTAACTTATAAGGAGCGTTTATGCAATTAAATATTTCTGGTCACCATCTCGACATCACTGAGGCAATCAAGCAACATTCATTTGAAAAACTATCTAAAATTAAACACCACTTCGATCATTTGATTAACATCAACATGATTTTAGCAGTTGAAAAAAATGTGCAAAAAGCCGAAGCGCGAATACATGTTAGTGGGGCAGATTTATTTGCCAAAGCGCAAAGTAAAGATATGTATGCTTCAATTGACCAACTGGTTAATAAGTTGGATGCACAAATTAGAAAACACAAAGAAAAATTAAACGACCATAGAAAAAATTAGCGCTTAGGAGCCATCAAGCTATAGGTTGTTTTTTTAAAGGAACACCCATGTCAGAAGTTGCACAAACTTCTTTTGAAGATCACCTGCAAAGATTGATAAACAATTTGGAGCAATCTTTGTACGAACAGGCCACTAGCCAGCTTGGTGCACTGCACTCAGCTGAAATCGCTCGCCTATTAGAGGCTATTCCACCCAAACATAGAGTCCAGCTTTGGCTCAATATTGATGCTCAAACCCAGGGCAATATTCTTAAAGATTTGAGTGAAGATGTGCAATCTCAGTTGCTTGGCGAAATGGATATAAGTGCTATTGTGCAAGCAACTGAGGGCATGGATACCGATGATTTGGCAGATATTGTCCCCAGCTTGCCAGAATCAGCCGTGCACAATTTGTTGCACACGCTTGATTATCGGCATCGAAATTATCTCAAGCAAGCACTGTCTTATCCACAAGACAGCGCGGGCGGGCTGATGAATATTGATACTATTACCGTTCGTGCTGATGTCAGCGTACGTATTGTGGTGCGCTATTTGCGCCTGCTCAAAGCCATGCCAACCGATACCGACCAAGTGTTTGTGGTGGATAGGGCATTTAAATATCTAGGCTCGGTGTATATTTCCGCACTATTAACCCATGAGCCAGACCAGCAAATCCAGACGCTGATGAACAACAACTCAAAGGCGATTAAAGCCAATGCTTCTGCGCGTGAAGTTGCCAGTTTGTTTGAACAACGTAATCTGGTTTCCGCACCTGTGGTGGATGAAAATAATCAGTTGATTGGGCGCATTACCATTGATGATGTGGTTGATGTAATTCGTGATGAAGCGGAGCATTTGATCATGTCAATGGCAGGTTTGGACGAAGCAGATGACGTTTTTGCACCAGTGATTGAAAGCACCAAGCGCCGTAGCATTTGGCTTGGGGTGAATCTGATTACTGCTTTTATTGCGGTGTTTTTTATTGGATTATTTGAAGCCACTTTGCAACAAAAGATCGCCCTGGCTATTCTCATGCCAGTGGTCGCCTCTATGGGGGGTATTGCTGGCATGCAAACGCTAATTTTGGTGACTCGCAGCATTGCTACTGGCAGAATTACCCACTCTAATCTTAAAGTTTTAATGACTAAAGAAGTAGCAATTGGCTTTTTAAATGGCATTGTTTGGGCGTTGGTGATTGGTGTGGCGACCTACTTTTGGTTTGCAGATTTGACACTTAGCGCTATTATTGCATTAGCAGTGGTGGTGAATTTGATTTTTGCAGCGTTTTCAGGTGCATTTTTGCCAACCTTGTTAATTAAACTCAAAATCGACCCTGCACTGGCAGGCGGGGTGATTTTAACCACCATTACCGATGTGGTGGGTTTTGTGGCGTTTTTAGGCTTGGCAGCAATTGTTATTAGTTAAAACAAAATAACATGAACAATGATAATTGAAGTCTACGATGTATTGATTTCTGCAGGTGCAGACGAACAAAAAGCTAGAAAAGCAGCACAGGTAATTTCAGAGCATAACCATATTTGGCAGTTAAAGTATTTAACAACAGGCTTATATATAGCCGGTGCAGCGGCTTTTGCTTATACTTTTAGCCTGTTAAATACCACACTTAGCAAAGTATAAACTACTTATTTAGTTAAATATTGATGGCGTTTTTGCAAAAATACTACTTTTTGTATTTTTTTTACAAAAAAGTGTTGACACTTTAAAACAACGCTGTATAATTTGTGACATCTTTGCCAAGTATCATTAGTTTGTCGTTTAATATATACAACTAATATGTACAACGCGAAGCATGAGAGTCAAACATTATTGATAGTGATAATGTTTGATTTAACTTTTAAAGCTTTTTAAATTTTTGGAGACAAAAAAAATGAAAAAACAACTATTAATTGCTGCAGTCGCAGCAACAATGTCAGTAGCCGTTACAACGGCAGTGGCTGATATTTCAATCAAAGGTGATGCCTGGTATCAATATGCAAATATTGATGCAGATTCTAACAACGGTTTGTTTAGAGGTCTAACTGATGGTAATGTACCTAGCAGTAGCAATAATATATCACAACAACGTGTACGCTTGCACGTGACTGGTAAAGCAGGTGACACCACAATCAAGCTAGGCTTGCGTAATGATGGTAGAACTCGTGTATCTGGTGGTAATCGTGCATCTGAAGACTCATTCGATGCTGGTGCTGCTGGTTCAGATACAGGTATTTCTGGTGATAATAAAAGCGCACAATTTAATACCGACTATTTATACCTAACCACTAAAATCGGTGCCTTAGACATTAAAGCAGGCGACTGGTGGGATACCACAGGTTTAGGGGTGGCTCGTAAGGGTAAGGCTGATGCCGATAGAATTGAGTTTAGTACCAAAGTCCAGGGCTGGAAATTAGCCTTCGAGACGGGTTCTGATAGCTCTTCTAGTGTATTTTCTGCTAAAGGTAAGGTTGGTGATTTTGCCGTTGATTTTGAGTACAACTCAGCGGTAAGTCTTGATGGTACCCCCCGCATAGCTAATAGTTTTTCTATCGACGGAACTGGTAACTTTGTCGTAGCTGATGGCCCTAGTGGTTTAGGTGCTGTAGCAGAAGGTGATTACTTTGATGTTGCTATTAAAGGTAAGGTTGGTTCAGTTGGTGTTGCCGCTGAATACTTTGCAGGTAACAACGATACGCGTGATGATGCTAATGTGACTGATGATGCTGACGCAGCAGTGGTTCACCTGTGGACCAAGTTAGCTGATGTCACTTGGCATGTTGCTTGGGCTCAAAGTGAAGAAGGGGTTGCTGGTATCACTGGTAGTGGTAATAAGTTTGCCCTATTTGGTGCGTCTTTGCTAGGTACTGCCCCAGGTGGTAACGGTGCTACTGCGATTGGTAACTTTGGTAACGCTGGTTCTAAAGATACTGCTTACGGTGTGCGTGCTGATATAAAAGTAGCAGGCATGGGCGTTCAGGGTGTTGTTGGTAATTTAGAAGTAGACATTGATGATTTTGCTGATGATCCTGATGGTACTTTCTGGGATGTCATTGTAACTCGTCCTTTAGGCAAAGGCTCTGACATCAGATTCTCAATTGGTGAGTACGAAGATGTTACTACAGCAGGTGCCAAGATTTCTGTTAAGTTCTAAGTTTGTACCAAGTTTAAACGTGGTTTGATGGATTAAACTGCGTTTAAAAAATTCAAAAAACCCAGACTTTTTTAGTCTGGGTTTTTTTTCGCCTGTTAAAAGTTAAGATAACAAAAACAAAAAATTTAAAAACTAGCTGTTAATTGGTGTGTACTACAATTACACACTGTAACAAGCAAAGAAGTTATTAAAAAGGCTTAAAAAAGATGGATGGATTAAAGTTGGCGATAAAGGTGGGTATGAAAAATTTAAGCATCCAACTAAGCAAGGTCATGTAATTGTGCCATATCTGCGTAAAGATTTGCGACCTGCTACATTAGATAGTATTTTTAAACCAGCACGATGGAGGCAGTGATGAGATATTTAGCTTATGTTGAAGCAGGGGACGCCACATATGCAACTAGTGTTGTATTGCCTGATTTTTCTGGGTGTTTTAGTGCAGTAGACAATGAGCAGGATTTAAATGTTACCCTACAAGAGGCAGTTGAACTACATTTTGATGATGAAGAGTTTGATTTACCAATACCGTTGACACTTAGTGAGGCACAAGAATTGTCAGATTTTGACCATCAAGGTGTTTGGATGTGGTTTGAAATTAATACGGATAAAATTTCAACTAAGTTGCAACGGGTGAATATCACCATACCGACAAATATTTTAACCAAGTTGGATACATTAGCTGATAATCAACATACTTCACGCTCTGGTATGGTTCGTCAATTGGTTGAACAATTCTAATCACTGTGAGCAAAATTCTCGTTCCCAAACAAAGCCTTGGGAACGAGTGTGACAAAGAGGTAATATTTTTTCTGCAATTGGTTTTTACTGTTATTTATGGCATTAGTGAGCTTACGGCGTATCAAGTTTTAAAAAAATGAGATAATAAAACAGACAGAACAAACCATTATTCAAGGTGCTTTTGCGCTAGGTATTATTTTAATGGTGTATAATATTTTCTTTATTATTGGCGATAAACAAACCAAACAAGACAACCACGTGCACTAAAAAAATTAAAATCCATAAAAACAAGGCTTTGGTAAATATAAATTTAAAAGAGAATAATAATCTTTAATTATAATGGAGTAAATATGGGTTTAGTATATGCCGAAATAGGGCTTTCAAATCCAAAAATAGTGGAAAACAAGCCAATGCTGGTCAATTCCCTCGTTGATACAGGCGCCTTGCATTTGTGTGTTCCAGAACATGTAGCAATTCAACTTGAGCTAGAAGAGTTATACAAGCGAGAAGTTGTAACGGCTGATGGTAGAAAACATTTGGTACCGTACATGGGGCCTTTAATAGTTAAATTTGAAAATAGAGCCTGTTTCACTGGTGCATTAGTTATGGGGGATGAGGTGTTATTAGGAGCGGTGCCAATGGAAGATATGGATGTTTTAATATCACCAGCAAAACAAATGTTAACAGTAAACCCTGAAAGTCCAAATATAGCAATGTCTATAGTAAAATAAAATACCTAACAATTCATTCTTACCCAAAAGACATAAACACCCAAAGAACGCCACGCCGACCAATCATATTCTCAATAATTAGCAATAATTAGGGTCAGAGTGCGCTTCCCCCACTTGACTGGACACCGTCCCAATAAATTATAAGCCTATTTTTTTATTAAATTCCCATTGTTTTTTTAATTGAATGGTTTTCTCTAGGTTTGGGGCAAAGCCCCAACTTGGAACTTGTTCCAAGCCCTAATTTAAGTCTTAAAGGCTTAATATTAAATTAGGGAGTGTTATTGCAATAAAACCTCTTTTCATAATCACTAGGTGAGTAATAACCAATCGTTGAATGTCGTCTGATTTTGTTATAAAACACTTCAATGTATTCAAAGATAGCACTGCTTGCTTCTCGCCTAGTTTGATAGGTTTGTTGATTAATTAACTCTGTTTTCAGGGTGTTAAAAAAGCTCTCAGCAACTGCATTATCATGGCATTCACCCTTTCTACTCATGCTTTGGGTAATATTATTTGCTTTGAATAGTGTGATGTATTCATAGGCTCTATAAGTTGATCCTTGGTCAGAATGTAGTAACACGGCTTGTTGTCTTGATTTGTTATTGATTGCCATTGACAGTGCGTTAATAACCAGTTGGGTGTCATTACTAGCACTTATTGCCCAACCAACAACCTTACGAGAATATAAATCAACGATTGTTGCTAAATATAACCAGCCTTGACTTGTCCAGACAAAAGTGGTGTCACTAACCCACTTGGTATTAGGTGTTGTTGCAGCAAATTCTCTGTTTAAAATGTTATGGGCAAAATTGACATTGTTTCTAGGTGTTTTAACTCTCTTATGACGAATGCTAAAATGGGCGTGAATGCCATTTTTATGCATGAGTCTTGCAATTCTATTTAAGCTCGCTTTGACGCCTTGTGCTTTTAGTTCTGCGTAAATCCTAGGTGATCCATAGGTTTTTCTACTATGTTTAAAGGCTTGGATTATCTTTAGTAAAATCTTATCGTTTTGCCTACTTCTTGGGCTTTGTGGTGTATTTTTCCAATAGTAGTATCCACTTTTGGATACTTGCATACACCCACACAAAACAGTGATTGGATAGTTTGTTGCCTCAGTGGCAATAAACTTAAACCTTAAGTGTTTTGGCTTTTGAAGTAGACCTTGGCCTTTTTTAGGATTTCTACCTCCATTTGTGCAAGCTTTAGGTCTTTTTCTAGTTGTTTATTTTGTTTTAGTAATTCAGCATGTGTTGCTTTGTGATGGGGTGTATTGGTGTTATCAGCGGTTCTTTTAAAGGCTTTGTCTTGTTTTTTATTCAACTGCTCCCTCCATTTATAGATCATATTACGGCGAATACCTAAATCTCTTGCAAGTTGCGCTACAGAGGTATTAGGCTGGTTTGCTAAATGCAGGGCTTCTAGTTTAAAGGTTTTGGTGAATTTTTGTTTCTTTATGGTCATTTTGGACTCCTAAATTGTTATAATTTAGTGTCCAGTTTTTTGGGGGAACTTCAGAGTAATAATTAGGGTTAGTGTGATTAAATGATTAGGGTGATTATTTGACTTGCCCTAAAGGCTAAATGTTTTGCATAAAATCCAGTGATTTTTGCACGTTTTGCATATTTTGTGTTAATATCAGCGCGTTATTTTGCCTCTTAAACCAAGTGCTTTGGCGTCTGCACAACTGCCTAGTGGCAATGATGGCTTTTTCAATTAGGGTGTTTTTATCAATTTCTCCTGCTAGGTATTGCCAGGCTTGGCGATAACCCACACAGCGCATTGAGGGTAGGTCCTTATGTAGGTTTGGGTTTTTCTGAAGGCGAGAGACTTCTGCTAAAAAGCCATTATTCATCATGGTTAAAAATCGTGCTTCAATTCTTTGGTGCAACTCAGCCCTATTCGGTATCAGGATGATTTTTTTGATTGGGTATTTAAGTCCTGGGCTTTTATTGCCTTGTAGTGTGCTGAGAGTTTGCCCGCTAAGTTCAAAAACTTCAAGTGCGCGCATAATTCGTTGCGAATCATTTGGATGAATGCGATTAGCTGCTTCGATATCGATTATTTTTAAATATTGGTACAATCCAGTAGTGCCTTGGTCAGCGAGCAGTTGATTGAATTTAGCCTTTGATTTAACTGTGGATGCGGGCAGATTAGACAGACCAAACTCTAAGGCATGAAAATAAAATGCTGTGCCACCAACTAAGATAGGCACTTGTTGGTTATCAAACGCCAGTTGTATTTGCGCTTTGGCAGCTTGGATGAAATCATACGCCGAGTAACTTTGTTCTGGGGTGCAAATATCAATTAAATAATGTGGATATTGTGCGAGGGTTTGTGCGCTGGGCTTGGCTGTGCCAATGTCCATGCCTTGGTAAATTAGTGCAGAATCAACACTAATTAGTCGAGCTTTAAGCACTTGGGCGAGTTGGATTGCCAAATCGGTTTTGCCTGAGGCACTAGGCCCCATTAAAAATACCACGGTTTTATCCATTATTATAGATAGGAAAAAAAGCTAAATAACATTATATACGCACGCCATAAGTTACGTTTAGACAAACAACTTGGCTTATAATATCGCTACTCAAATTTATTTGATGCAAATGATATGTTTATAATTGAAAATCAGTTCAGTGGCAAGGTTTTTAGAACCGATGGCAAGGATGCTATTTTGGATGATGCTTTAATACATGGGCTTAATTTTCCGTATGGTTGTCAGAAAGGATTTTGTGGCAAATGCAAGGCCACCATTATTGAGGGTGAGGTCGGCTATGAGGGTGATATACCTGATGGCATTAGCCCAGAGGAGGTGGCTGATGGCATGGCACTATTGTGCCAATGTCGGGCAAAATCAGATGTTTCTTTGGTGGTAGCAGAGCTTGATAGTGTGGCAGATATTGAAGTGCGAACACTGCCTTGTAAGGTTGATAGTATTCAGCACCTGAATCACGATGTGGTCAAGGTGTTGTTAAAAATCCCTGATGCTGAATCACTGCAGTATTTGGCAGGACAATATGTTGATTTAATTCATCCAAATTTTGAGCCGAGGTCGTTTTCAATTGCCAATCCACCTATTAATTCTGATTTGATAGAATTACATGTGCGCTGGGTGGAGGGGGGTAAGTTTACTGATTTTGTTTTTAATAAGTTAGAAGAAAAATCACTGCTTAGATTACAGGGACCTAAAGGTGATTTTTTCTTGAGAGAGGACAGTAAAAAGCCAGTAATTTTAGTGGCTGGCGGCACGGGTTTTGGTCCAGTTAAAGCCATTATCGAACACGCTATCACTATTAAATTAGACAGGAAAATTTATCTGTATTGGGGGGTGCGAGACGAGGTGGATTTGTATATGGACTTGCCGCAAAAATGGGCGAAAAAATACCACAACATTGATTTTATCCCGGTATTATCCGAGCCGAATGACACTTGGCAAGGCAGGGTGGGTTTTGTGCATGAGAGTGTTTTGCAAGATTTTGAGGATTTAACTGGTTATGAAGTGTATGCCTGCGGTCCCCCAGTGATGGTAAAAGCTGCTGCCAATACCTTTGTTAAGCAGGGTATGATTAAAGATAATTTTTTCTCCGACGCATTTTTGTTTGCTTTTACTAATCAGGCCCAAAAACAGTGATGAACAAGATAGACAATATGGAACAACACTTAATCCAGCAACTTACAGCAGCGCTTAGTCCTAGCTATTTGCAAGTGATTAACGAATCAGCCAATCACGCTGGAGCCAATACACAATCACATTTTAAGCTGGTGGTAGTGAGCGGCTATTTTGTTGATTTAAAATTGATTGAGCGTCATCGTTTTATTAATAAATTATTTGCCGAAGAACTTAAATTTATCCACGCTTTGGCAATTCATACCTACACGCCAGATGAATGGTCAAAGAAAAACGCAGCACCAGACTCCCCCAAATGCACAGGGGGTGAAAAATCTTAAAAGTATTGTCTTACGCCTTGTTGGCGTCATTATTAAACAGTTGCGCCATGTTAGGGTTTGTTGATGAAAAATCAGTTGTTGTGGTTGATAAAAGTGTTGATGCTACGACTGTCAAATCTGTCAAACAAGCTCAAACTCAAACTCAGCAGACTCAATTTGCAAACTCAACACCAAGCGTTGTTGAAGATAATTTGTGGGATTATATTTCACAGCGAAACAGCCTTAAAGCCAGAAGTCAAAAGGATTTATTTTGGCATATTGATTGGTTTAAGAAACATCCTGATTATTTAACACGGGTAACTAAGCGTGCGAGTCCATATTTGCATTTGGTGGTCAAAGAAGTTGAAAAAGCTGGTTTGCCAATTGAGTTGGCATTGTTGCCAATTGTTGAGTCGGCGTATTATCCGTTTTCTTTTTCTCATGGCACAGCATCAGGTCTGTGGCAATTTATTCCTGCTACTGGAAAATTATATGGACTCAAGCAAAACTATTGGGTCGATCAAAGGCGCAGTGTGGTGTTATCAACCCGCGCAGCAGTGGCGTATTTAAAAAATCTCCATACCTTGTTTCGAGGTGATTGGTTATTAGCAATTGCGGCTTATAATTCAGGACCGGGTCGGGTGCAAAAAGCCATTAATAAAAATAAAGCCGCAGGTAAAAAAGCAGATTTTTGGCACATTGCTCTGCCACAGGAGACCAGAGGTTATGTGCCTAGATTGTTGGCAGTGGCTGAGTTGATTAAAAACCCAAGGCAATATAGTCAAATCATCACTCCAGTTGAAAATAAACCTCAGTTGCAATCTGTTTATTTGTATTCACAACTAGATTTATCGCTAATTGCAAAGTGGAGTGGGCTGAGTTTGGATGAGATTTACACCCTGAATCCTGATCTTAATCGTTGGGCAACGCCAGACACTTCGCGTTATGAATTGTTATTGCCAATTGATAAAGTCGCTGCTTTTAAAAAAGCACGCGCCGCACATCCAAAGCAAAACCAACTTAGCTATAAGCATTATCAAGTTAAGTCTGGAGACAGTTTACACAAGCTAGCCAAGCGATTTAATTCATCGCTTGCTTATATCAAAAGTATTAATAATTTAAACGACTCAACTATCAAGATTGGGCAAAAAATTATCATTCCTATTCCCAAAAAGCCAGATAATTACTACACCTTGTCACAAAATCAGCGCGCAGCACAAAGACTTAGTAGCAAAAAACACGGGGTAAAAATTATTCACCAAGTTGCTAAAGGTGAGAGCCTGTGGCTGATTGCCAATAAATACGGCACTTATGTTGATAATATTGTCAAATGGAATCATCTAACCAACGCGACTAAAGGCTTGCAAATAGGGCAAAAACTGGTTATTTGGCAGCTAGAAAAAACCAAAGCAGACGCGTTAAAAGGGCTGACTAAGCTTGGTGTTAATGTCAGTAGAGTGGTATTTTACAAAGTCAAAGGTGGGGATAATTTATCCACTATTGCGCGTAAATTTGGTATTAGCGTTAACGACATTATCGCCAGCAATAAACTGCGTAAAAGTCAGCCACTTAAAATTGGCACAAAATTAAAAATTGTTAAGTCCATTGCCAAGTAAAAAAAATGAAGCAAAAAATGAATCAACTGCCCATTAATAAAATTTTCTTAGCAGGCTTTGCCTTTGCGTTAACGCATTGGCGCAAAATATTGCAAATCTCTATATTGCCACTTTTTCTTGCTGTGCCGTTTTTGTCTATTGCGCCAGCGTTATTAGAGATAATGACGCAAGTTTTTAGTGGCAGTGAGTTAGCCAAGCTGGTATTGCCTAATAATATAATGATCTATCTTATTTTGTTTTTCTATGGTTATCTAAATTTGTCAATTAACATGTATCGACTGGTGTTACTGGGTGATGAGGCAATCCGCGGTTTTGTGCCAATTTTAGAGTTTAATAAAATTGTCCGATTTACTGGATTAACATTGTTAATAGGCTTGGCAACAAGCGTTCCAGTGATGATGACTGGCATAGCGGTTTTGCAATTGGTGGCGTATTTTTTAATTGTGCCTATCACCCTTAATTTTATTAATATTGCACTGGGCCAGCCTTCAAAATACCGCTGGAATTTATCATTTGTAACACAAGCCAATTTATTTTTCTTGCAAGCACTCTTGCCAGCCTTAGTCACCTTATTGTTTGGTACATTATTTGATGCGATTGGCTTGGGGTTGACATTTGTCTGGCTGGTTAAGGTTATTTTGTTTTACTGGACGCTGGTCACATTAGCGTTGTGCTACCAGATTATTCACAGCGATTTAAAAATCAATAATAACTGATAATTAGTAACTAACGGCAAAGCCTTTGGGATAGCGCATATCAAAGGTTGCTTGATTTATTTTTGAGTTGTTATTTTTGAGTTTGCGATAGGCTTGGATGAATTTTTTAAGCCGTTGATTTTGTTGCTGATAACCCAATACTACCTTAACGCCAGATATAAATTCCAACTGGTCTATATTGGTTTTAGAAAAGGATTTGATTGTCATCGAGTTAGACAGTTTTTGATATTTTTGGTAGTCTTGGTGTAATTTTGTTACTACGCTTGTATTGCTGTTTGTCATTGCTAAAGGCGCATTTGAGGTAATTAATTTTTTAGGGATAAACAGCACGCCTTTGGTTGATATGTAGCCCCTACAATTGCTGTGATTGTTGTTTTTGTGATTACAATCAATATTTTGCCAACGCATGGCAATATCATGAGTTTTTACTTGGATTTGAATCGAGTTCCAAAATAGGCGCTTGATATGCACATTTTCCACCCAAGGCTCAAGCTCTAAGATGTGTTTGATTGTTTGTAAATCTAGCAGGTATTTATTATTAATAAATGCCTGAATGTTATCCGCTAAAACGCTTTTTTCAACAACCGAGGTATTGTCAATATCCCAGCGTATATTAGCCTCTAAAAATTTGATTGGATGGTATTTTGCTAACAACCAAGTCATAAATCCAAGCACAAGTATTATAGCCATTATCTTGATAGCAGGTTTTAGCAGTCGCGTGATGGGTGGTTTGCGAGTATTGCCCCGACGAGTATAATTGCTAGGCATTTAAAACTGCTAAAACCAGTTGTTCAAAGGTCAAGCCAGATGCCTTAGCCGCCATTGGCAGTAGTGAATGTGAGGTCATGCCGGGCACGGTATTGATTTCTAATAAGTAGGGTGTTTGTTGCTTATCAAGGATAAAATCAACACGTCCCCAAGTTTTTGCACCCAGTGCATTAAAGGCCTCTAAGGCAATTTGTTGTAATTGTTGGGCTTGGGCAACTGATAAGCCACAAGGGCATAGATATTGGGTTGTATTAGAATGATATTTTGAATCATAATCATAAAATCCTTTATCAGCAACAATTTTAATGACTGGTAAGGCTTGGTCATTTAGAATGCTGACAGTATATTCATCACCTGTAACCCATTTTTCAATCAATGCTTGCTGGTCATATTGCCAAGCTAAATCAAGTGCTTGGTTGAGTGATTGAAGGTGTTCGACTTTGCTAATGCCGATGCTAGAACCTTCTAAAATAGGCTTCACCGCCCAAGGTAGAGGAAAATTAATATTAGGTAGTGACTCGCCAATATTTGCCAGCACCCAAGGTGCTAATGGCAAATTATAATCACGCCAAATAGCTTTACTGGTGGCTTTATTCAGGCATTTTTTAGAAGCAGTTGAATCAGAGCCTGTGTAGGCAATATGACGTTTTTGTAGTTGTTGCTGAATAGTGCCATCTTCACCGCCACGCCCATGTAGCATAATAAAAGCCTTGTTAAAATTTTGTGACCAAAGCTCGCTTAAATTATCACCCTGCCAATCAAATTTAAAGCAGTCAATGGCTTGATTTTTTAGTGCTCGGTAGACCGCCTCACCACCGTCTAGGGAAATTTGTCTTTCAGCAGAATTACCTCCCATTAACACTGCAATTATATAATTTTCACTCATATAATTTTCACTTCGGTTTCTAGCGCAATACCAAACTTAGATTTGACGGTTTGTTGAATATGTGCAATCAACTTTTCAATATCGCTAGCACTGGCTTGGTCTCGGTTAATAATGAAGTTTGCATGTTTGTTTGAGACACAAGCACCACCAATGCAAACCCCTTTTAAATTACTTTTCTCAATTAGTGTAGCGGCAAATTGCGGTCTGGGATTTTTAAATACCGAGCCACAATTTGCCTCACCAATTGGTTGTGATTGGCGGCGTTTTTCTAGCAGTGCTTTGATATTATTGAGTTTTTGCGTTTGGTTAAATTTAAACTTTGCTCGGATAAAATATTCATCAAAATTTTTATTAACCACATGGCGATAAGCAATATCAAAATCCGCTGGAGCTCTATTACGTATCACCCCTGATGGATGGATGGTGGTCACTGATTCAACTAAAGACCAAATCTCAGTACCAAATGCGCCAGCATTCATTGCCAAAGCGCCACCAATACTACCTGGAATAGCTGATAAAAATTCACCGCCATTAAGATTTTTAGCTTCGCAAAATCTTGATAATTTTGCCAATGATACACCTGCATCAGCATGAATTAAGCCATTATTGACAACCAATTGATTGAAGGCTTTGAGTTTGATAACAACCCCATCAAAACCTCGGTCGCGCACTAATAAATTGCTACCCAAGCCTAGCATTAAAATTGGCTTGTGGTTGTTTTTTAAAAAATCACTAAGCTCATCAAGGGTATTTGGGGTAAAAAAATCTTGTGCTAAACCGCCAGCTCTAAACGAGCAGTGTTTACTCATTGGTTCGTTATGAGTCAGCATATCTATGTATGAGTAAATTAACTAAGGTGTGTACATCACCCGCACCGAGCGTTAATACCACATCACCATTTTGCACAATATTTGGCAGAACTTGTACAACCTGGTGCGTGTGTTTTACCACGATGGGGTCTAGCGCGCAGCGTTGGCGAATACTTTTTGCCAAAGTGGCGGCATTTATTCGAGCAATAGGCTTTTCATTTGCAGGGTAAATCTCTAACAGAATTAAAGCCCCTATTGTTGATAACGCTTGTGAAAAATCATCAAATAAATCCCGTGTGCGACTATAACGATGTGGCTGGAAAATCACCAATAAACGCTTATTTGGATAGGTATTTTTCAAACTCTCAAATACTGCATTAATTTCATTTGGATGATGAGCATAATCGTCAAAAAATAATACTTGTTTACCGTTAATACTTAATGTCTGGTGATAATCAAGACGGCGCGCCACCCCAGAAAAACTCTTTAATGCGCGTTGAATGGTATCGACTTGAATGTCCAATTCACGCGCCACACTTATGGCTGCTAAGGTATTAAGAACATTGTGCTTGCCAATTAGATTAAGCGTGATTGGAAACGGTTTATCAAACTTATTAGCCACCACTTTAAAATGCATTTGTCGATTGGTTTGGCTGATGTTAATTGCTTGTACGTCAGCCCCATCAGCAAAACCATAAGTAATCAAAGGGCGATGAATGTTATTGATAATATCATTCACTCCTTGGTCATCTGTACAAACAACACAAGCACCATAAAAAGGCAGGTTTGAGGTAAATTTAACAAAAGCATTGGTCAATTTTTGATAGTCATTATCATAAGTGCCCATGTGGTCTTGGTCGATGTTGGTAATCACGCTAAGCATCGGTTGTAAATGCAAAAAAGAGCCGTCAGATTCATCAGCCTCAGCAATCAAATAATCACCAATACCGAGTTTTGCATTGATGCCGCTGGAGTTTAAAATGCCGCCAATAATATAAGTTGGGTCAAGTTTGGCAATGTTTAGTATGTGGGTAATTAGGCTGGTGGTGGTGGTTTTTCCATGTGTGCCTGCCACCGCAATACCAAATCGAAAACGCATAATTTCAGCCAACATTTCAGCTCTAGGAACGATAGGAATGCCTAACTCATGGGCTTTAATTAGCTCTGGATTGTTTTTATCAATAGCACTGGAAACAATTACTGCTTGTGCATCAGTCACATTATGCTGATGATGTTGATGGCTGATGATGCAGCCAAGCTCAACTAGTCTTTGAGTTACTTGATTGTTGTTAATATCTGAGCCAGAGACTTGATAGCCAAGATTGTGTAGCACTTCAGCAATACCACTCATACCTGAGCCAGCAATACCGATAAAGTGTAATTTGCGGATTCTGGTATTGCCAATAGCGTGCAGATTATGCATATTTTGCAACCGTAATAATACTAAATACCTGAATGCCTTCACCCCTACCAAAGGCACTTAAACCTTCACCAGTGGTTGCAGTGATGCCGATATTATCAACACTGGTGTGCATTAGTTTGGCAATGTTGATTTTAAGCATGTCTAGTTGGGGCGAAATTTTAGGCAACAAACACTCAATCGCAATCGCCACATGTTGAATGCGCCAATCGTGCAAACCATCCAATGCCAGTTTGAGGTATTCATAACTATCAGTAATACCAAGTTTGCATAATTCATCAGCCTTGGCACCTAAGATATTATTGCCAGTGATAGAAGATACGCAATTGGTAAGAGCGTGCAAAATCACATCGCCATCGCTATTGGCTTTTAAACCTTGAGGATGGTCAAACTTGACGCCACCGAGTATCAAGGCTTTGCCAGTTTTACCTTCGAACCTGTGTGAATCTTGCCCCAATCCAGTTTTAATATTCATGTTAAGACCTTTAAATAAAAGTTTGCCAAAGCTAAATCCTTTGGCGTGGTAATTTTAATATTGCTCTTAGTGCCAGTGACCAACATTGATTCAAGCCCTAAATATTCAATAGCACTGGACTCATCAGTAATGTTTAAATTATTTTCTACAGCATTTTCTAAGGCTTTTGATAATACCCCAAAACGATACATTTGCGGAGTTTGTGCCTGCCAGAGTCGGGTTCTATCTAGTGTGGTTTTTGTTGTATTGTTATTATGGTTGGTTTGTTTGATGGTATCTACTACAGGTGTTGCCAGTAGCCCGCCAGTTGGGTGATTGTTAAGTTGGGTGATTAAATTTAGCACATCACCACTTTTAATACAAGGTCGAGCAGCATCATGTATCAATACCCAATCATTATCATTAGCAAAAGATTTTAGTGCCTTTAGTGCAGCGATAACAGAATAACAACGTTCCTCTCCGCCTATTGCAGTTGCTAATATTTTTTCATGATTGTTAAATCGAGAGTGTTTGAATTGGCTGTCATTTTGCGCCAAAGCGATAACACAGCCAGCTATTTGTTTGAGATTAAGCAAGGTTTTAAGGCTTTGGTCAAGCACACTAAGTCCATTTTTTAGCTTCAGGTATTGCTTCGGTATTTGGCTTTGCATACGCGTGCCGATACCGCTAGCAGGAATAATGAGAAAATGTTTTTCAATTGACATTCAAGCGCTCACTAAATGATTAGCGCTCGGCGTCGTTAATTTGATAATAAATCTCTCCTTTTTTAATCAAGCCAAAGCGGTAGCGCGCTTCAGATTCTAATACTTCTTGGTCGCTGGCAGTTTGTGCTTTGAGTTTAAGCGCGTTAATTTTGTTTTGTGCATCTAAGGCTTGGTTTTTGCGCATACTTTGATTGATAGCCGCGCGTTTATCGGTTAGCGAGATTGGAAATTGATTGATGATAAAATTTTGACGAATTAAGGTTATTAATACCACTAAAAGCACCGCACTTAGCCAGTATTTGTAGAACAAATTAAATAGTTGATAGATTTTTTTAATTGCCATTAATGTTTTTAACTTTTTGCAAATAGGTGTTGGAGGCTTTGTCGTGTAAACTCAGGTTATCTTTGTTAAATAATTGATAAATAAAACCAAGTCCCATGAATGTAAAAGAAAATATAGCGACTATAAAGCGCATAAAAGCCTGTTTATGGGTTATATTATCGCCATTAAATTGTATAATTTCAATTTTCCAGGCTTTCATGCCTAAAGTTTGTCTACCTTTAACCCATGACCAAGAAAAATAAAAATAAACAGTGGCAATAATCAACACAAAAATAATAGGGTGGTTTTGTGCTTGTTTGTCAAAGTATAAAATCAGCACCACGCCAATGATAAAAAACGCCAAAGAAAATACTAAAAATATATCATAGGTAATTGCGCTTAAGCGTCGCAATAAAGAAACACTAGATGAGGCGTTCAATAAAGGCTTAGAGTTTAGGTGCACTTAACAACAGACTTGGATTGATATTAGTTTGATTCAGATAAACACCCCAATGCAGGTGCGGGCCTGTGGCACGTCCAGTTTGCCCGATAGTGCCAATTTTTTGACCTTGTTTAACCATCTCACCTGATTTAACGGCTATATCATTCATATGAATATAGACGCTAATAAGTCCTTGTCCGTGGTCAATAAATGCGGTATTACCATTAAAGAAAAAATCGCCTGTCAGTAAGATTTTGCCATCAGCGGGTGCTAGAATTGGGGTGCCAGTAGCACCTGCATAATCAATACCTGTATGCGGACGGCGCGGCTTGCCATTATAAAAACGCTTCAGTCCAAAGGTGCTGGTCGTTGTGCCATTAACAGGGCGTGTAAACAAGTCATTTGATAAAATTTTGTCAGAGAATATTTTTCTAGCATCAGACAGTATCGGTCGTTCTTGATTGATGCGAGTCATATGTGCTAAATTTGGGTTGACGTATTGCTTTTTTTTACCTTTTAAAGTGATATGTTGTTCAGCATAAACTTTGCCTGACGTTGTAACTTCAAAGTCAATTTCTCGGGTAGAAAAGTCTTTGATAGCAATGGTTTTTTTGCCGGGTTTTTCATATAACGGAATGCCAATTAGCACTTGCCAATGCTGCTGCTTAAGGCGTTGTAAGTACAGTGGAGTTTTGTTGTAAAACGCCTTAGGATTAGCATGATTGGTTTCAAAATCAATTACCGCAATACCGCCAGCTATAGGTGTGTTGTTAACCAAAATACTGGCGAGTAGGACACTAGGCAATAATAGCAAAAAGGGCAACAGACTAAGTTTTTTTAACTTCTTTAACATTGGAATAAATTTTTCCATCAGTCATTATCGTGGTGATTGATGTGCCTATTTTAACCGCATCAATTGATTGCAACACTTGATTATTATCCAATGTTGTAATACTATAGCCACGTGATAATGTACTGAGTGGCGACAAATGCTCTAGCCCTAGCACATGGTTTGCTAGTTTATTTTGTTGTTGTTGAATGCTACTGTGAATAATGTTTTTTAGTTGGCTATCAAGACGTGTTAGTCGGGCGTATTGTTGTGTGATTAGACGACGGACATTTTGTTTTAATTGTATTTTAAATAATGTGCTTAATTGCTGCTTGTGCTGGATGCTAACACTTGGAGAGTGTTGTTTAAGCTGTTCAAACAAAGTGGCAAGTTTACCTCGATTAAGGTTGATTTTGGTTTGTATTTGATGGTTAAGATGCGTATTTAGCCCATCTAATCTTTGGGCTAATAGGTTTAATTGGCGTTCTAAATTAGACGTGCTTAGGCTTAGTTGTTTAAGTTGGTATTGGTAATTATTGAGTATTTGTTGGCTTAATTGAGACAGATTTTGACGCAATTTGTTAAGGTTTGACAACAACTCTAAGCGATCAGGCG
The DNA here is from genome assembly GCA_965206195.1 of Gammaproteobacteria bacterium. GTDB lineage: Bacteria > Pseudomonadota > Gammaproteobacteria > PS1 > Pseudothioglobaceae > JAAOIF01. The sequence continues at coordinate 149,302 of CBDBIZ010000011.1, read as the reverse complement.
TAGCAAGCGTGGCAGCAGAACTGGGCGTGGGGGCGCGCACATCACTTACAAAATCAGCAATCGTGGTGTCGGTTTCGTGCCCAATAGCACTGATAAGTGGTGTTTTAGTAGCAAAAATAGCGCGTACCAAAAGCTCTTCATTAAACGCCCATAAATCCTCTAGCGAGCCACCGCCTCGCGCTAGAATTAACACATCACAACGGTTTGATTCATCAGCTATTTTGAGCGCTTGGGTTAATTTTTCTGCTGAGCCCTCGCCTTGCACAACTGAGTCAAATAATAAAATTTTAGCATACGGGTAGCGCTGATTCAGTACCTTGATAATGTCTCTAATTACCGCGCCGTTTGATGAGGAAATAACACCAATAGTATTGGGTGCTAAAGGCAATGGTTTTTTATGGACAACATCAAATAGCCCTTCATTTCTGAGTGTATTTTTAAGTTGTTCAAATGCTCGCTGTAACTGCCCAACGCCGAGGGGCTCAATATGTTTTACAATCAGCTGAAAATCGCCACGCGCTTCGTATAAAGTGACTCCAGCGTGCAGCAAAACTTGCATGCCGTCTTCTGGATTAAATTTGATATTGCGTTGATTGAGTCGAAATAGCGCACAACGAATTTGCCCTTTATCGTCTTTTAGGGAAAAATACCAATGTCCAGAGGCGGGACAAGATAAGTTGGAAATTTCCCCTTGTAGCCAGCAAGTAGGTATTTGATTTTCAATGATTTTGTTACAGAGTTTTAAAAAGGTTGAAACCGTGTAAACCTCATCAATCTCAAACATGACTTAGTTTTGTTTTAACAGTGCAAATACTGCACCCGTGCCACCGTCTTTGCTTGGGCAGGAGTTAAATGCTACTACACCGGGATGCTGTTTAAGAAAATGCACCACTTGGGTTTTTAGAAGGCTCATACCTCGCTGCGAGTGATAGCCTTTGCCGTGGATAATTTGGACAAATTGCTGGTTCTGATGATAGTATATAAATTGCGACATCGATTCACAAGCCTCAATCACATTTTGACCATGTAAATCTAGTACTGGTACGCTATCAATATTGCCACTCTTCATTTTTTTGAGTATTTTTGGCGATACGTTGTATTTGGCATAATTAATCACATCCGAGCCAGATAAATTGGCTTCGGTAATCTTGCTGTAAGCTGTAAAGGCAGCTTGTTTTTTGATGCTGTGGGTTTGATATTTGCCATCTTTGTCTTTTGGCAGGATGTTTGCAACGGCTGACCTAAATAGATTTTTATCTTCTTCGTTAATCATATCTTGCAACACGCATAAAAAAGCCCTACTGAATAGGGCTTTTATTTTATAACAATTTCTTGTCTTTAAGACATTGCTTTAATTTGTGTGTTTAAGCGAGATTTTTTTCTAGCTGCTTGATTTTTGCGCATCAGTCCTTTATTAACTGCTTGGTCAATCATTTTTTGCATAGTGGCAAAACCGGTTTGAGCCAATTGCTTATCACCATCTCTTAGAGCATAGGCGACTTTTTTAGTAAAAGTGCGTACTTTGGCACGAATTTGAGAATTGTGCTTATTGCGCTTAACTGCCTGTCTTGCGCGTTTTTTAGAACCTGCTGAGTTGGCCATGAGTATTAAAGTAAAGTATTAAGAAGTTTAAATTAAATAACAAGGTGTGATTATAAAGTCTTTAGCACTAAAAGTCCAGAGGAAATTGATAAAGAAATTAAAAATCTTCTTTTTGAGCCCTTGGTACTTGCGCCTCATAAAGTACGAATAATCATCAGAGATCCACTTTTCACCAACTTGTTAGTTTTCTTAAACCTAGGTTTTGGCGGCTTATGGGTTGAATTTGTCGTTCAATAATGATAGGAAAAAATATTGATATCTTTAGCATAAATTTTAGCAACTTTTTGTTTGAGTTTTTCATCATAATAATTACTATAATGCAGTCGCGATTTTGAAGCATGTTTATGCTCTATTGTTGCCAAATCAAGGTTAATTCCTATGTGCTCAAGAATTTTTGTTAAATCTGTGTCAAAATTTTCAATCTTACCAATATAGTCAATATTATTTATATCAATTAACTTTGACTGTAGGCGTATATGTTCATTACCAGTATTAAGATTTTGATGGGCAACAAAGTCAATAAAATTTTCAAACTTTTGCATTTTTAATAATTCATCAGTAGAAAATTTAAAAAAATTACGAGCAACTACCTTATCTAACCAACAAGAAACCAGTCTACTCCACGGATTGCGTACAAATGCGAACTTAAAATATCCTTGATACAGATTGACTGGATAATGACAAGAATATGGGTGTTGTGCATCTAGGATTATGTCAGCCTCTTTGAACGCATCAAGTATCGTTCTACTTGCAGCTTTAGCAACTCTAAACCAAATAAATTTATGTTGATGGCATAGTGTAATGTCGTATCGTCCTATAGAAGGCATGTAAGGTATGGTCGATGCTCCTTTTACTAATATTCTACTTATAACTTGATACACAAGGGATATAGGGGTTAATTTAGTTGATCGCCCATATTCATTTTTTATCTTATTATTGGTTTGTAGCATTTTTTTTGAATAAGGGTAGTAGCCCTTATTTAGTCCAACCTGAATAATTATGATAACTTACGACAACGACAACTTTGTTATTTTCAAGGCATTTTATGAAAAGATAGTTATTCATATCTTAAATAAAATAACAGCGAAAATACCAAGTTGTCTAAGTCCCTTTGGGCAAGGCAAAAAGTCATCATCCACGGTGTTAAAGTTTTTCATTATTAACGATGGCTAGTAATTTCAAAACTTGCCTTGTGGCTAATAACTTTTTGCGCTTGCGTAATTTTATTATAGTTATTCAGGTTGGACTATTTATATTTAACCAAACCATAATACATATAATGCAAAAAGTAATAGGCGCTTTTAAACCAACTTAATTGCTCATTTTGTCGATAAACACGCCATTGATACACACCAGCTTTTAGTTTATTAGCAGATAGAGAATTTGTGTTGATACGATAAATTGCCAATGGTTGAATAATACCTTGTGCAGTATGGATATTTTTTAAAATTTTTAACCATAGGGCATAATCTCCTCTGATAAGCGTATCAGGCACATACATTTTACCCAGTTTTTGTGTGTCATATATAGCAGTCAAGCAACCAATACTACAAGTTTTTAATAAGTCGTAATAAGTCATAGACGCTTTGGTAATAAACTCACCCAAGCGTTCATTATATTCATTAATGAGTTGGTAAGATGCATAAGTAAAGGCCAAATTATTCACTTGCATAAATGATAACTGCTGTTTAAGTTTATTACTTAACCATAAGTCATCAGCATCTAAAAAGGCAATATAGCGCCCTGTAGCAGTTTTAATGGCTACATTTCTTGCCTTAGCAACGCCTTGATTTTCACCCAATGGTATCAACTTAATTCTACTGTCTTTAGCCGCGTAAGGGGCAATAATCTCACTGGATGTATCGGTTGAGCCGTCATTCACAATAATCATCTCCCATTGCTGATAACTTTGTGCTAACACTGAGTCAATAGCTTGAGCAATAAAGGATGCACAATTATAGCAAGGGGTAATAATTGAGACCAAATCATTCATGGTGCTTTGTAGCGATGGATGCCTGCTAACATAAGTCGATAAAACTTCCACAAGCCAAAACGAGATGATAAGGCATATTTTTTAAGTGCAAATAATGGGGCAATCAGATAGGCCCAAGTCGCAAACATTCGATAAAACATTGCCCCTTTAGCAGCGATGAGCTCAGCACTGTCAAAATCAGCACCTGAACTTTGCTTAGGATGGATGACAATAGGAATTGGCATATATAATATCTTTAAGCCTTGATTAAGTGCATCTAGCAGAAATATATTTTCCTCTCCTGTGGCAAACTTAGCCCCTAAACCAAAGCGCTCATCAAATACCAAGCCAGCTGATAATACTACTGGTCGCCTAAAGGCTATTTCAAAAGAAGTTACGCGCATTAAAGAGCGCCCAGTATGCCACTTTTTATTCATTGGATAAGACTTAAAAAACCCACCTTCTGGTGTTTGTGCCTGAAAAGTGATAATGTCTGCTAATGGGTTGTCTTTAAATGCTTGTAATATGTTTTGCTCCGCCTGGGGTAAAAAAACAATATCATCATCTGAAATCAGGCAAATATCTGCTACTGCTTTAGTTAAGGCTTGGTTTCTACTTTTTGATAAGCCTTTTTGCTGATAGTTAAGTACATGGTCGCGTTTAATCGCGTCTGTTTGAGACTCAATTTGATTGATAATCAAAAAATGTTTAAAAGGGGGGATATAGTTTCTATTGAAAAAACGACCATCAGTGGTTGAAATTAACAGTTGTACAGACATAATATCACAGACCTTTGCAACAATAGGGATGATTGGCAGAATGACAAATTTTGCTGACGTGATACTTTTTCAAACCCTGTCCTAGCAGGGCTAAGGCATTGTTTGAAAAATTATCAAGGCGGTGGAAGGTGGTGTTTTGATGATTATTCATATTGTTGCAAAGGTCTGTACTAATATTAATTTAGTGGGAAATCCCGTCTTGGCTAAAAACCTTAATCAAGGTAACACATAAAATCTTAAAATCAAACCAAAACGATTGTTTTTGTAGATACTCAAAATCTAGCGTTGCTTTTTCTGGGTTGGTTAATTGATCTCTGCCTTTGATTTGAGCCCAACCTGTGATTCCAGGTAGCAAACAATCCACTCCATAAGCCGTGCGTAGTTTAATTAAATCATGAGTATCAGCAATTACAGGACGCGGACCAACCAAACTCATATCACCCCTTAAAACGGACCACAATTGTGGTAATTCATCGATACTACTAGCGCGAATAAACTGACCGATTGGACTCAGATAAGCCTCTGGCTCTATTACTAAATGACTGCTAATAATAGGTGTATCTACATGCATAGAGCGAAACTTGGGCATTTTAAATAAAGCACCATGCTGACCCACTCTCTCTGACCAATAAATAACAGGTCCTTTTGAAGTCAATTTAATAGCCAAAACAATAAGTAGTATGGGTATCAATAGCATAATTACCAGAACTATACTTATTGTTATATCAAAAATGCGTTTCACTTATAGATACCTTTTTTAATCATTACCAAACAAATCACGCGTATAAACTTTTCCTACCACATCGCTAATATCATCGGTTAAGCTATTACTGGCAATAATATCGCTTAGCTGCTTAAGCTTTGCTAAATTTTTTATGGGTTTTAGAGATCTCTGTTAACTAGTTAAGTGGCTCTTTTGTAAAATTATCAATAAGTTTGCCTACTTGCGCTTTAAATTTAACATTTTCATAATGCTTGCTATACAGGTTATAAAATTTCTTTGCCTGCTTTATGTCTTTAAATTTTAATGCCATAAGTGTTAAGTTTTTTAAAGTCTTTGGTCGCTTTGCCAATAATGATTGCGGTTTTGTGGCTAATTGTTGATAAACCTTAAAGGCGGCTTGGACTTTATTGGCATTCATATAGGCTATAAATTGGTTGACATGGTTTTTATATATGCCTTTAGGCGCATGTTGTTTGGCTTTTTCTAATAGGTTTATTGCCTCATTATATTTATGTAATTTAATCAGATTTAAACCTTTTGCATTCTCGTATAACCAAGTATTAGGCATACATTGTGCAAACGATTCAATGGATTTTAAGCCTAAATTATATTTTTGCAACTTAGTATACAATATAGAAAAGTCATATAATGATTTAGTGATGGTTTTATGGCATACCAAGCTATTTTCAATAGGGTTTTGCCATCGTGAGTATTTAATATTATTATCAATCTTAAGCATAGCATTTAACCAAATAAAATTCATTATTATCACAACAATAAAAACCACACCAATACCCGCGAGTGCGATATACCAATGTCTAAGTTTTAACGTCATATCAATGGTTTTAATATTTAAACCATAAACATCTGATGACTTAATAATAAGAGCTGCATAAAGTCCAAAGATAACTAAAGGAGCAGGCATTTGATAAGGAAAACTAAATTGCATATTAAGGGCACTACCAATCAACGCCACTGCTATAAGCCAATAAAATAATTTTTGTTGTATGTCGCCACGGGTTATTAGTTTAGACAAATTTAATAACAAACTTATCACTGCCCCTAACAACAGGATTAAACCTATAACACCAAGCTCAACACCTAACTCTAATAAATCGTTGTGTACTCGTAATGCTTTATAGGTTAGATAATTTTGAGAGTCTGTCACTAAGTTATGAAAAAAACTACCCATTCCTGTGCCAATCAATGGGCTTTGTATCATCATTGTTAGTGCTGCATCCCAAATACGATAACGAACACCTTCTGCTGCTTGCCCATGGCTTTGAACATCTTTAATGATACTGCTTGTTTGCGTGGCAAATGAATCCCAAAAAGGTGACCAGCCTTGGGCAGAAATATTAACCAGCAATAACAGCAAAAAAACTGCCAATACAACATTTAAGGTTTGTTTTTTATTCCAAATAATGGTTTGTGCTTGTAGGGCTTTTTTTAATGCCTTTCTATACAAAATTAACCCTAAAATAATTAAAGAAATCTCCAAAATAATGCTCAACCAAGCAGTTCGAGTATGCGTATGAAAAACATAAGCAACTATTAAAGCTAATACAAAAGGATAGACCCTTGATAAGTATTTATGTTTATCAGCAAAAAGTAAAAAAACGCCCAATGGAAAAATCAATACCAGCACTTGCGTAGCCATATTTTTATTAACAAAATTAGCAGCTGGGGGTTTAGCTTGAGAAAATATCTCCATTGATAATAACGCTTGCAATAACCCAATTATTGCAATATAAAGTGCTGATAATAGCAAAACTCTAGCTATGATAATAGGTATTTTTGTGTTTGATGGTAAGGTTAGTGTTAGCCAAAAAATAGCTGCTACACTGAGCCAAAGTAGGTATTTACTGATAAAAAACTCAATATTAACAGCCCAAAATACTGAGATTGTTGCCAACAAAAATAATCCCAAAAACCATAATCTAGTAGCACTAAATGTCAGCGTTATTTTTTGGACATAACGATTATTATAAAACCAATAAAATAACAAACCTACTAAACCAATTTCTGCAATAGCTTCTCTATAAAGATCAGAGTAATTAACCCCAGGTTGAGGTAAGCCGCCTACTAAAAATAAACCCAATAATAGGGTGACTAAGGCATAAATAGAAACAGACTTGACAGGTCTTAATGCTTTTGCCATAGGTATAATAACTTTCGCATAATGTGGAAAAAGCATATCATAATACTATATAACAAGTAAAAAAAATACATCCATCCATGAAAAAACCTAATTTCTTTATCCTAGGTGCACCAAAATGTGGTACCACTTCAATGAATGCCTATCTGGCGTCACATCCATCAATTTATATGGCAAAAAAAGAACCACATTATTTCAACACTGACCATAAAAACCGCAAGATAAAAAATTTGACCGACTATCAGGCCCTATTTACTTTAGCAAATAATACCCATTTAGCTATTGGAGAAGCCTCAGTGCGTTATTTATATTCTGTAGATGCAGTTGCTAATATTCTTAACTACGAGCCTGATGCAAAATTTATTGTCATGCTTAGAAACCCAGTTGATATGGTATATTCTTGGCACAATCAAGTTTATTTGAGTAGCACAGAAGACATCCCAGACTTTGAAAGTGCATGGCGATTGCAAAATAAGCGCAGACAAGGTGAGCAAATACCGCCAAGATGTGGCGAGAGCAAGATGTTATATTATGGCGAAGTATGTAGTCTGGGCGAACAATTGCAAAGACTCTATACACAAGTGTCTACTGAGCGAGTTCATCTAATTTTTTTTGATGATTTGGCACAAAATCCTCAAAAAACTTATCTGGATACACTCAAGTTTTTAAACCTACCTGATGACGCTAGGCAAGATTTTACTATCTACAATCCCGCTAAAATCCACCGCGTGCATTTTTTGAAAGATGCTTTGCCGGATGTATTATCTTGGTTGGGTAGCATTAAAATAAAATTAGGTATTAAGCATAGTTTTGGCTTATTAGAGTTTATTCGTCTTAAAAATATCAAAACACAGCAACGAATACCACTATCACCACAAATGCGCCAAACGCTGATTCACTATTTTCGTGATGATATAAAACTATTAAGCAAGATTACCAATCGCAATTTAGACAGTTGGCTCAAGTAAGATGCCAATGTTTAAAGACTTAGTTAGTATTATTGTGCCAACGCATAATAGAGCCGGATATTTAACCAAGGCGCTGGCAAGCATTGCCAATCAAAGTTATTCCAACGTTGAAATTATCGTTATTGCCAATGGTTGTAATGACAACACTGATGAGACTATCAACCAATTTAGGCAGCAATACAATCAAACCATTATCTACCTTGTATTTGACCAGATACTCGGTGGTGCAAAAGCGCGTAATATTGGGCTTGATTATGCTCAGGGTGAATATATTGCGTTTTTAGATGATGATGACAGCTGGCATAGAGACAAACTACAAAGCCAATTAACGCTACTAAAGCAGGATAAATACGCTATTATCAGCTCAAATTTTGTTTATGTTTATGCTCAAAATGAGCAACACAAATACCCCAGAGCAATACGCTCACCAATTATCAATATTGAGGATTTGTATTATGAAAATAGTTTAATGGGTTTTTCCTTCTGCTTAATAAAGCAAGCTTCCCTTGCTAATCATCGTATCAACGAACATTTGGATGCCCTACAAGATTGGGACTTGTGGCTCAAGATATTACAAAGCACGGGTCTAAGTGCTTATATCAATCCAGCACATCATGTCTATTATCGGATTGATGGTAGTAGAATCTCTAATACTTATCCACAATTGATAAAAGCGCAAAGAATATTTTTAACATCATGGCAGGATTTACTTGATAATGCTAGTATCCGCTATCATAAAATGCGCACAGTTTGTTTGGAGCTAAAAATTCAAAAGAAAAGTAGATGCCAATATTATTGGCATTATTTTATGGCTTTTTTTATGATTATTCGGGTTATTTTTAACAGTCCTTATCGTTATAAAATGCAAAAATATATCCATTACTTGCTACTTCCAATCATTAATATTTATACTGCTCGTATCAAATTATGGTCGCAATTTAAACTAAAGCATGAAAATTTTAACCAACTTCAAAGATAGAATATGGGTCATTAAATACCAAATCTATAACCTATTTAGCAGGCAATCGGGGCTTAATCAATGTCGCAGACGACCACCATTGATTGTCAGCTTAACCAGTTACCCACCAAGATTTGACAGTGTTTTTCTCACTATTGAATCTTTACTTAATCAAAATCTGCGTCCTGACAAAATCATATTATGGTTGGCGCAGGAAGAAGTCGCACAAAAACCCTTGCCACTGAGTCTAACCAAACTTAAAGCCAGGGGTTTAGAGATTAGAATAATCAAAGAAAATATTAAATCTTACAAAAAACTCATCTATACGCTAGCAGAATTTAGCCATTGCTTGATTGTTACCTGTGATGATGATTTTATATATCCGACATGGTTTTTACGAGATTTGTATCGCTCTTATCAGCAGCACCCTGATTGTATTTCTGCTTATAGGGGTTGGGTAATGAAGTGGCAAAGTAATCAACAAGACACTCAGCAATTGATGCCTTATGTGCAATGGGGCAATCCTAATCAAACTAATAAAATACCTTCTGACACACTTTTCCCAACTGCAGGAGCAGGTGCATTATATCCGCCAAATACCTTAAATGAAAAAGTGACCGATCGAGTTTTTATGCAACTTTGCCCCTTCGCTGATGATATTTGGTTTAAAGCAATGAGTTTATTAAACCACACCAAAGTTGTTATGGTTAAAGATAAAAGTATTGATTTTCCCAATATTAATATCAAAAATTCTCAAGCACAAACATTATGGCAAAATAATATACATAAAAACGATTATCAATTACGCCAGGTATTTGACTATTTTAAATTACACGACTATCTGACCCCTAAATAGCAACCTTTGTACAGATATGTTAATTCACTACGCTAAAAAATATATACCTAACTGGGTAAAACGCTTCATAAAAAAAACGATTTGGCAAGTTAGAAGAATGACTTGGCGTTTTAGGTGTTTGCCCGATTTTATGGTGATTGGCGCTATGAAAGCAGGTACTTCAAGTTTGCATACTTATTTAACCCAACATCCACAATTGCTACCTTCTTATCAAAAGGAGATTCATTTTTTTGACAAAAAACCACACCTTGATATTGATGATCTTAACAAAAATATGGCTTGTTATCGTGCATTTTTTCCTCTAAAGCGCCAAAGAAAAGTACCGACTAAAATTTTTGAGTCAACCCCGCGTAATTTATTTAACCCGCTAGCAGCCAAAAGAATTTTTAACCTAATGCCTAAAGTAAAATTGATTATTTTGCTGAGAAATCCAACACAAAGAACGCTTTCTCATTATTTCCATACTACTTATCTTGGGCGTGAAAATTTAACCCTTATGGATGCCTTACGCGCTGAAGAAACTAGGCTAAATGCCAGTCAAGTAATCATCCCCCAAGCCTACAAACAACGCAGTATCTATCATCAACAAATCGCTAGATTTTATCGTTATTTTCCTAAGCATCAAATTTTAATACTCAGTAGCGAAGAGTTTTTTAACAATACTGAACAAATGATGGCAACAATATTTAAATTTATTGGTGTCGATAGTGGTTATAAAATTCAGGACTTAACCCCGCATAATGTTGGCATCAATAAAAAACAAGTGAGCCAAGATGTCATTACCTATTTAGATGATTATTTTGCACCCCACAATGAAGCGTTATATCAACTGCTTGATAAAGATTTTGGGTGGTAGGGTTTTTATGTTTTTAAAGTATCACTTATATAATATAGACATTAAAATCAAGTTAGCTAGAAGCATAACTTGCAATAGTGTGGTCATATTTAATTACCACCAAATAGCCAGTGTTTTTGACAATAAATACCATAATCGGTGGACATATACTGATATCCATTTCTTTGAAAAACAAATAATCTGGCTAAAGCAACATTATCAGATCATTCCTTTGCACACGGCAATCGAAATGGCTAACCAAAATGCCATAGACAACAATTATGCCTGTATCACTTTTGATGATGGGGACAAATCCATCATCAATATTATCCAGCTATTGGAAAAACACAGTGTAGCAGCCACTTTTTTTATCAATAGTGGTTATTTAGACAATCAGGCGGCGTGTTGGATTAATGTTTATCGCTATCTTCAAAATAGTACTCAACATAACCACCTAATAACCCAAGACATCAAAGAAAAAGCGTCTATTCTAAGGCAAACCAACGATTGTCAGCTTTATAATCAATACAGCAAAAAAATAGAAAATTTATTTATCCATATTCAAGATGAATTCAATATGTTCACCATTTTATCGGTATTAAAAAATATAGATACTACCTTGTTCAATGTTGCTTCACATGGCTTTGAGCATCAAAGATTTGCAATGATGGATGCCAAATGGCAACAAGAAAATATTTTAAAAGACTTAGATATTTTATCCAAACTGGCATCTTACCAACCCATTTTTGCTATCCCGTTTGGCAGGCCACATGACTGGACCATTGAAACGCTAAAAATCTGTATGCAACTGGGCTTGGAAATAGTCTTTGCAGACGGTGGAATCAATAATCATCGGCAAGTTGGATACAATAGAATACCCGCTGATGGGCTTAATTTAGCCAGATTGATAAAAAATAATGAGCCATTTTGATAAACACTTCTCATTAATAACAGGCTTTAGGTTTTTACTAAAATATAAATTCAACCTAAACACTTCTTTATCACTAATTAATAACGCTAGTATTTTTAACATAAATATTGTTAGGTTTGGTGTGATTTTTTTTGAGTTTAATGCAGAAAATCTTAAAAGAGAAATTTACTTGATTAAAATGCTAGGTATAATCACGCCTTAAATCGATCAAATGGAGTTTCTTATGCAAGTTATTTACAAAACATTATCGTTATCAATTTTAGTGTTTATTGGACTTGCTGGATATTCAGTCTTCGCACTTGATACATTTACCACAACCCAAACTCAAGCAAATGCAACGGCGGTTTCCGAGGTTAAAGCCTCAAGAAGCTTAAATATTCCAACCAGAACTATATTGACTGCAGAGTCTTTCACTATCGGATCTTGTGTAGTTACATTTCAAATTGGTGATGTTGATGAAACCAATTGTAGTGATAATGCAGCGACAATCTCTTCAAATGTAAGCTTTCCAAGAACTGGGCCACAAATTGAAGCAGTTTTAGCTGCTTTTACCAATGTTTCGGATCCAGATCATGGGGCATTATCAGTTTCTGCATCATCTAGTAATGTTGTTTTTACAACGACTAATACTGAAATATCCGCAACACCGATTAATTTTGTTGATAACACAGTTGGGAATGTGGTTTCAGTAAATTCAAGAGCAGGGGTCATTCCAGTTACTGCTGTTGCCCGAGTTGTAGACTTCACCCCAGCCGCATCAACGGCTGCCAATACTACATACACAGCGACAATTAATAGCACTAATTATGAATATACAACAGTTGATGCAGACTCTGTGCAAACGATTGTAGAAGCATTACAACCTTTAATGGATGCAAATGCTGCTGTAAATTGTACAGAAGATGACACAAAAATAACTTGCGTGTCTAATACCGCAGGTGTTGACTTTACTGCTACAAGTTCGGTAATAACTGATGCAACAGCCCCTGTATTTTCAGGCATGGGGGTTGGAGCCGTTGGTAGTACTGGTTTTTTGACACATATAAGAGAAGGGCAAAATGTAATCATACAAGTATTTCTGCAAGATGCTGATACAGCTAAGGCTGATAATAATATTGTGTTTTCAATAGGCGTAACGGATGATATTGAAGTAACTAATACCGTTGGCACTACTATGAATCGAAACACACATCAAGTTAATTACGAAGTTCCAGCAGGACATAACGGAACGTTCTCTTTTACAGGATTAACATTCTTAGACCAATATGATAATGCCATAACAGGATTTAACTCTCCTGTCGCACCAGATACAAATGTTATTGTAGATACAACCTCACCAGTTGTTACTTTTACAGATAATGTGGAAGCAGGGCCTGTTTTTGATGATACTATCGAAATTACAGTAGCTGATACTAATGCAAACACTACAAGTTATGAATATGGATTTTCAGCTGATGCAACTTGTAATGCTAGTGATACTTTTGGCAACCCATTTACTTCTGGGACGCCTTTTACAATTAGCTTAGAGGGCAATAATGGTAATTATATTTGTGTTAAAGCTGAGGATTTAGCAACAAATATTTCCTTTTTATCTTCCGCAAATCCATTAAATATTAATAATAATCGAGCCCCAACCATAAACGATGCAACATTTTCAGTCAATGAAAACTCAGCCAATGGCACATCAGTTGGCGCACAAGTAGCAACAGACCCAGATACCACAGTACCAAATAATACATTACGTTACTCAATAACATCAGGTAATACTAATAATGCTTTTACCATTGGTACAAATACAGCGCAAATAACAGTAGCAAATTCAGCAGCATTAGACTTTGAAACAACTCCGTCTTATAACCTAACCATTCAAGCAAATGATGGCGGAACGCCTTCTTTATTTGACACTGCAATGATTACCATTAATGTTAGTGATATTAATGAAGCCCCAGTAATTACTTCAACAAATACCTTTAGTGCCGATGAAAACCAAACAGCAGTGACAACTCTAACAGTAGCAGATGAAGATTCTGGTGATACACCAGAATTTTCAACAACACTAACTGGCACAGATGCTGGCGCGTTTAATCTTACAACAAATGGTGTACTAACATTTAGGACTGCACCTAATTTTGAAACACAATCCTCTTATTCAATAACGGTCACAGCAACCGATGGCGCTCTAAGTGCCACTCAAGCGATTACCGTTAATGTTATTGATGTTAATGAAGCGCCAGTAATCAGCGGTGGCGCATCAGCCAGCTACATTGTTGGTGAAAACCAAACGCAAGTGGCAATTTTGACATCAACAGATGTTGATGCTGGACAAGGACAAACATTTTCACAAACTCTAGGTGGGGATGATGCAGATGCACTTAGTATTTCAAGTGATGGTGTGCTGAGATTTAACACCGCACCTGATTTTGAAACAGATGCTACTACATATTCAATAATAGTAACAGCAACCGATGGCGCTCTAACCGACACTCAGATGATTACCATTACAGTGACTGATGTTAATGAAGCGCCAGTAATCACTGGTGGCGCAACAGCCAGCTACAATGTTGGTGAAAACCAAACGCAAGTGACAACTCTAACAGTAGCAGATGTTGATGCTGGTGATACACCAGAATTTTCAACAACTCTAACTGGCACAGACACAGCCTCGTTTAATCTAACAAATGCAGGTGTTTTAACATTTAACACCGCACCTGATTTTGAAACAGATGCTACTACATATTCAATAATAGTAACAGCAACCGATGGCGCTCTAATCGACACTCAAACAATTGCCATTACCGTGACTAATGTTAATGAGGCGCCAGTAATTACTTCAACAAATACCTTTAGTGCCGATGAAAACCAAACGCAAGTGGCAACTTTGACATCAACAGATGTTGATGCTGGACAAGGACAAACATTTGCACAAAATCTAGATGGGGCAGATGCAACTGCATTTAGTCTTACAACAGATGGTGTACTAACATTTAACACTGCACCTGATTTTGAAACACAATCCTCTTATTCAATAATAGTAACAGCAACAGATGGCGATTTGCTTGATACTCAAATGATTACTATTGCAGTGACTGATATTAATGAAGCGCCAGTAATCACTGGTGGCGCAACAGCCAGCTACAATGTTGGTGAAAACCAAACGCAAGTGACAACTCTAACAGTAGCAGATGTTGATGCTGGTGATACACCAGAATTTTCAATAACTCTAACTGGCACAGACGCAGCTTTATTTAATCTAACAAATGCAGGTGTTTTAACATTTAACACCGCACCTGATTTTGAAACACAATCCTCTTATTCAATAATAGTAACAGCAACCGATGGCGATTTGCTTGATACTCAAATGATTGCCATTACCGTGACTAATGTTAATGAGGCGCCAGTAATTACTTCAACAAATACCTTTAGTGCCGATGAAAACCAAACGCAAGTGGCAACTCTAACATCAACAGATTCTGATGCTGGACAAGGACAAACATTTGCACAAAATCTAGGTGGGGCAGACGCTGGCGCATTCAATCTTACAACAGATGGTGTACTAACATTTAACACCGCACCTGATTTTGAAACACAATCCTCTTATTCAATAATAGTAACAGCAACCGATGGCGCTCTAACCGACACTCAGATGATTACCATTACAGTGAATGATATTAATGAAGCGCCAGTAATCACTGGTGGCGCAACAGCCAGCTACAATGTTGGTGAAAACCAAACGCAAGTGACAACTCTAACAGTAGCAGATGAAGATTCTGGTGATACACCAGAATTTTCAACAACTCTAACTGGCACAGACGCAGCTTTATTTAATCTAACAAATGCAGGTGTTTTAACATTTAACACCGCACCTGATTTTGAAACACAATCCTCTTATTCAATAATAGTAACAGCAACCGATGGCGATTTGCTTGATACTCAAATGATTGCCATTACCGTGACTAATGTTGATGAAGCTCCAGTAATCAGCGGTGGCGCAACAGCCAGCTATAATGTTGATGAAAACCAAACAGCAGTGGCAACTCTAACATCAACAGATTCTGATGCTGGACAAGGACAAACATTCTCAACAACTCTAGCTGGGGCAAATGCAGCTGCATTTAGTCTAACAAGTGCAGGTGTTTTAACATTTAACACCGCACCTGATTTTGAAACACAATCCTCTTATTCAATAATAGTAACAGCAACTGATGGCACTCTAACCGACACTCAGATGATTACCATTACAGTGAATGATGTTAATGAGGCGCCAGTAATTACTTCAGCAAATACATTTACTGTCAATGAAAACCAAAGGGCAGTGACAATTCTAACAGCAGCAGATGAAGATTCTGGTGATACAGTAGCATTCTCATTCTCAACAAGACCAACTGGCACAGACACAGCTGCATTTAGTATAACAACTAATGGTGTGCTAACATTTAATGCTGCACCTGACTTTGAAACACAATCCTCTTACTTAACAATAGTAGCAGCAACGGATGGTGATTTAACCGTCACTCAAACGATTGCAATTACAGTGAATGATGTTAATGAAGCTCCAGTAATCAGCGGTGGCGCAACAGCCAGCTATAATGTTGATGAAAACCAAACGCAAGTGGCAACTTTAACAGTAGCAGATGAAGACCCTAGCGATGCACCAGTATTCTCAACAACACTAACTGGCACACATGCGGATCTATTTAATCTAACAAGTGCGGGCGTTTTAACATTTAGGACTGCATTTAATTTTGAAATGCAATCCTCTTATTCAATAACAGCAACAGCGACAGATAACGCTCTAACCGACACTCAAATGATTACCATTACAGTGAATGATATTAATGAGCCTCCAGTAATCACTTCAACAAATACATTTAGGGTTCGTGAAGGCCTAACAGCAGTGGCAACTGTAATGGCAACAGATGAAGATTCTGGTGATACAGTAGCATTCTCATTCTCAACAAGACCAACTGGCACAGACACAGCTGCATTTAGTATCACAACTAATGGTGTGCTAACATTTAACGATGTACCTAATTTTGAAGCACAATCCTCTTACTTAACAATAGTAGCAGCAACGGATGGTGATTTAACCGTCACTCAAACGATTGCAGTTAATATAGCTAATTTGCCGCCAACCTTAGCCGATGCCTCAAGAGTCTTTAGTAATGATGTTCCAGCTACTGAAACTGCGACATTATTTTTACCAAATTCAGGCGATGCACCGACTTCATGCACGTCCTCTCCAGAATTGCCAAGCGGGCTGAGCATCGAGGTTGATACTGATGCTATGGGTGTTGTTACTTGTGCACTTTCTGGCAGCCCATTTGGGGTTGAGAGCCAATCAGCAACTGACTATATCATTAGTGCTGATGATGGCTTTCATACTGGTACTTCAACCTTAACCATTGAGATAATCAGCCTGCTTATTACCGATACAGACACCAATCAGAGTCTAAGAGGTGATGCCACCATACTAAGCAGCGATAATAGCTTATCTTTTAGAGCCGTTCAAAGTGTAACCTTTACTGTTAATGGTGATCGCGGTGAACGACTCTCTTCTAACGTTGATGGAAGTTATACTTTCATCCCGCCAAACACGAATGCCTTTGCTGGAGTTTATACCATTACCGTTAGCGATGCCAATGACAACGTCATTGATAGCTTTGATGTGCATGTCCCACCAGTTATCCGCCTTGATAAAGCAGGTATCTTTGAAAGGGGATTATCCAATCCATCTGCTAGTGATAATAGTGCCGTCCTAACTATTAGTGGTTTAAGCCCAGCCGCTTCAGTTTCACTTAGCCTAAGTGGGGACAATAGTCTGGCGGCAAGCATTGATTCAAGTGCAATGGCGCTTAATAACAACTTTGCCACAGCAACATTCTCAAGCATAAGCACAAGTACAATGGTTGAGACCATCACCCCAGTCAGCATTAGCGCACAATACCGAGTAGCAGGGGCGAGTTTAACTGCCACAACCACAGCGAATGTTTTGCCAGTGATTGAGTATAGTGCAACTGTGATTGATAGCAGTAATGCCGATGCTCCTTTGTCAGACGTTTTGGTTACCAGTGGCAACGTAACAACCACGACAGGCTCTAATGGCATCTTTACCTTATTGTTAGCCACCGGCGATCGAGCTTCGGGCAACCAGATTGATTTGGCAAGACAGGGCAATAGTAGCAGTATTTCCCGCGCACTAGCTCTTAGCACCTATGCGAATAATGCTGGGGTTGCAGAAACATTTGACTTCCGTCAAATCCAAGCCACTAACACCCTAACAGTAAACCTCAGCGGTTTGCCAAGTGCCACCACAGCAACCATTACCATTAGTAATGCAAACGGTTTGGTGGTTGCTCAGCAAATTGCTACTACATCAGCTGACTTTACCTTAGTGGCACAAGATGGTTATAGTGCCTCGGCACAGCCCGCTGGATACTTACTAGCACTTGAACGCGATATTGGTTTGTCTAGTGCAACTGCCACTGCCACCAGCATCACGCTGAGTTTTACCCAAGTGCCAGCTACCGCTAATAATCGCTATCAAGTATCTCGTAGTACCGGTAGTTTAACATTTAGTGCCGTGAATAACACAGGTGATGTTATTAATGTATCAACCTACATAGTGACTGCTAATACATCACCAACAGTAACTATTACTGATGATGTAAATGGGGATGCTAATATTACTATCCCTATATTGGAAGCAGGAGCAACCACAGGTGCTGGTGGCATAAACCCTGATGAGGATGTCATTTTGTCTTTTGCAACAGGTGGTGAGACTGTGTTTACTTACAGATTTATTGCTAGCAGTGATGCTGCAATAACAGATGACGCCATCAGTGGCTCTCGCCAAGTGGGTAATAATGGCTTCACAGCTGAATTTACCCAAACAACCACTACCAGTCCGGTGAATTTCCTCAGCATTGATACCAGCAATAGTGCACTGGATATGAATGATCAGTCTATCAATAATCAGCCTATCAGTGCAACCTTTGTTGCCCTAACCCCAGTCGCATTAACAAATCAGGCAGATAGCAGAGCAACTGGATCTGACAATACCTTCTTCCGTTTAGATGTGACTGCACAGCTTGCGGATGGCACAATAGTGAGTGTTAATAAGGCATTTGATGCCAACAATGAAATCGGCATCAGCATGGCGTATGACACCGAGCTTATCAGCCGAGATGATTGGCTAACAGGTAGTTATGTAGTTTATCATGCCAATACAGCGGCTGATTTAGAAGCAGGTCGTTTTTTAGACATAATTCGTATCGGTGATGATAACATTGATTTGGTCAATGGTCGGATTAGTTTTGAGGTTGACTCACTATCTGGTTTTACTATTGGCGAAGCAGCAGCTGCTACTGGTAGTGGCAGTGACGGTGGGTGTAGTCTGAACAGTAATCCTAGTCAAATTGATAAACACATTGACCCAATGTTATATCTATTACTAAGCATGGCGTTATTAGGTTTGTTTAGAAAAAGAATCTTAACTAAGTTTGCTAGTGCTAAACCCTAAACCTTATTAATGGATTTTTAATGCTCAAGCGCCAGGATTGTTATTGGCGCTGAGTTAAGTGTTGCTAACATCAGTGCTTGTATAATTGATAGCTTTGATTTTGCTTGGAGATTATTGGTAAGCAGTTAAGTCTTGTTTAACTGAGAATTTTACGTTAGAATTGGGCTATTGATTTAGCCAGCTGCTGGCCGTGCAAACAAACGCAGATAAAGTTGATATTAAATACAATCAAACTACATTGAGGTATTTACCACGTTTTAGCCAACGACACATTCCCAAGCCTTATGTTGCGGGTTCGCTACTCTGGTGGTAAATAGCCAAACTTTTCAATAATCAATTTATCTCGGTTTTGAATTAACTCAATACAGGCTTGGTCATAATAATCGCTAATAGCTAATGCTCTATGTGAAGTGTTGGTTGTTTTGGCATCCATAATCAGTGATTTTTCTATTGCATTCAAGGGTCTAATTTTTTCAATAATATTGCATAGGCTTTGCTCTAATGCTTCTTGTCTAATGAAATCATCAATATAACAAGTGTCTTGTTCAAATTGGCATAACTGTGCAAACTGGCTAAAATCCATCATGCTTAAAGGTTTGTCTGCGTGACAATATAGGCACAAATAAGTATAAGTCATCCAGCCAAACTGTTGGGCGATGTTGCTATGGTAGTGTTTTGTGATGTGATTGGCTTGATTACTATCATGTAATAACACAAGCCAACGACGAAATGCAGTAATATCATCGCTATGAGTATAAACGCCACGCCATGTTTTAACATCCTTAGTTATGGCATCAAGACAATGCTGATAGCCTGTTTTTGGGTTTTTAAACAATATTTTCATTGCAGGCAATATATTGCGTTTAGTTAGGTTGCGCATCACCGTACCAAAACCACCAACACCAAAGGTCCAAAGCGATAAATACCACTCCCACGGATTGCGAATTGAACCCACAAAATAAGCACCAGATTTAATTTGCTCAAGCGTTGCAGGATTATGTTTGCCAATCATTTCACCATCAAAAAGCTGCCTCAATAACTTAGCAATATGGCTACCAGCGGTTTTTTGCATTTGTATATAAATTAATTCATCACTAATAAACATATTATCTTAGAGCTGCCCCTTAGCCAATCCGTTGAAAAACACTTGAATTAATAACTATTTTTGATTTTAACATTTGATGCAATAATATATTACGCATCGCAATACTACTTGCGGTGGCAATAGCAGCGCCTATCATGCCCCATATGGGGATAAATACTATATTTAATACCACATTTAATAAAGCAGTGAGCAGCAAGTAACGCAGAGCATATCGTTCATGTCCTGTCATATTTGCTAATAACCCAACCGGACCCATTACAGCACTAACCAATGTGCCAATCAATAATATTGATAAGGGTATATAGGCACTTGAGAATGCCTGGCCAAAAATTAAAATAATTAACTCTTGCCCAAAAATAAACAAAACACAAGCCATACTAATAGCGATTGTAGCACTTATTCTAGTGCTAATACTGATGAGTTGTTGTAATTTATAATGGTTTTTATTACTGTGTAATTCTGCCACTTTAGGTGCAATAATAAAATTGACAGTTCGCAAACCTAATAAAATAAAAACACAAACCTGTGCAGCAATACGATAAATGCCCACTTGTTCTGAAGATTGTAAGGCCCCTAGCATTAATACATCAATCTGAGTATTTAATAGCCCAGCGCCCGAAAGTAAAATAAAAGGCGTAGTTTTTTGTAGCCAAGATTTATAACGATAAGTTATCACAGTGCTTTGGAAAAATATTTTTGGTAGCCGTTGCCATAGCACAAAACACACCATAAATAACATAATCAAACCAATACAAAATTGCACAAAAACCACCACTTTTGGTATGCGCATCTCAGGAGACAATACAAACAAAAATATCAATACTATCAATAATAAAGCGGGTGAGATGACCTTTTTTATCACTTGTGCAATAATGACATGACCTAAGCCTCTGAGTACTGATAGCATTATTTGAAAAAATGCCATTAAAGGCAATAACCATAATAGCCAACCAAACACTTGCATTTGCTGAATTGATAATTGCTTTGAAAAAAGCCATAATATCAAAAAAGACAAACACAATAGTAGTACTGATACCAACGCAACCACCTGTAAAGAGCGCATAAGTATGGCATATAAATAATGCCAATTTTTTTGTGTTTGGCTAATGGATGCCTCTCTTACAATAAAGGTTGGTATGCCTAATTGATTAAAAAGACTCAGTAGTGATATGAGTGCCATGGCATAAACATAAATACCATAACTTGATACCCCTAAGCCTCTAACTAAAACAACACTAAGCGCAAAAGAAATCAAGTAAGCACTGATTTGTATGATGCCACTGAACGTACTAAAATTAATCAAATTACCTGATAGGTGATTGAGTTTATTAATTGTATTAAACATCAACCTTGTCTTGGTTTTTTTCCAGGATATCTCTAGTCTTTATCACGCCCATAGCTGATAATTTTGCCATTATTTGATTAACACAATCATTCAACGAGCGCGTGTCTGTTGGTAATATTAGGTCTGGTTTTTTAGGCACCTCGTAACTTGCACCAACACCAGTAAAATTTTTAATTTTTCCTAATCTGGCTTCTTTATACAGGCCCTTCACATCGCGCATCTCACATACTTTAATATCACAATGACAATAAATTTCAATAAAATTATCACAATTTATAATTTGTTTTGCACTTTTTCTATCAGCAGCAATCGGGGAGATAAAAGCATCAAGCACAATCATACCTGCTTCAACAAACAATTTATTTACCTCGGCAATACGGCGAATATTTTCCTTGCGATCTTTGTCACTAAAGCCCAAATCAGCACACAGTCCATGACGCACATTATCGCCATCTAATACAATGGTTCGGCAATCTAGGCCGTGTAATTGTGCTTCTAGCGCATGTGCTAGCGTTGATTTACCAGCACCAGACAGCCCAGTAAACCACAACACAGCAGATGGGTGATTGTTTTGCTGATTACGGCTTACTTTTGTTATAGTGGCGTGATGCCAAATAATATTAGATTTCATGAGACCTTTGCATAAATAGGGATGATTAGCAAAATGACAAATTTTGCCGAATTGGTGATTTTATTAAAACCAGTCCTAGCAGGGCTATGGCAGGTTTTAATAAAATTGCCAAGTGGGTGAAAGATGGTGTTTTGATGATTATTCATATTTACGCAAAGGTCTCTTCATATACTTGTCAAGATGGAAGTGGCTTTTTTAGGTTGTTATTATAGTCTGGGCTTACCCCATTAAAAAGCGGTTTTATTGCTTTTATTGTTAAAATGGTGTTAAAATAAAAACCCCTATATTATTATGTGAATTTATTACATAATAGACAATAAATTATAGTACAATTTTGCTAAATTTTATTTTCAGGAGTAAAGGCATCATGTCTAATATCATCAAAACTTTAGCCACTATTTTTCTATTAGCAATCCTAAGCCCGGTGTTAGCAACCAACACTTTTACCGCCACAGTAACCACAGATAATGTAGAGCAAGTAAAAGCCTCTGTAGTGTTAAGATTTTCCAATGTTGCAACCATTGCTTCTGGCACTCTAACAATTGGTGATTGTAGGATTGTTCTTAACTATGATGGTGCAACTAGAATGGTTGACAATGATTGTGATGATGAGAGAGCCCGTTTTAGGGGAGCAGATTCTTCGACTCTAATTGCAGATTTTGAGAGTCTTCAAAATCTACGAAATGACACTAACAATAACGGTGACTCCATCAACCGTGGGCCATTAAGCATTGAGAGTGTTGGTGATGAAGAGCGCAATAGGCAACTAAGGTTTACCACACAGGGTGATGAAATGTCTAATACAACTATTACTACAGCTATTGTTGGTGGTTTTGGTAATAATAGTACACAAGTATCTTTTGAAAACTTCGTGACAGGCACAGTTGCTGTGGCACAAGTGGTAGAATTCACCCCAGTTACCTCAGGAGTGGCGAATACTCTTTATCGCATAACCATCAATGGTACTGATTATGACTATATAACCTCTGATGGAGACTCAACCCAGACCATTGTAGATGAATTACAACCTTTAGTGAATGGAAATTCTGCCGTTGATTGTACGCAAGATGCTTCAAAAATCACCTGTACTGCCAGCACACCAGGGACTGCTTTTTCCACTAGCGCACGAACTATTATACCCCCAGTGATTACTTCAACAAATACCTTTACTGTCAATGAAAATCAAACGCAGGTGGCAACTCTAACAGTAACAAATGCAGATGCAATAACACTAACTGGTACAGACGCTGGCGCATTTAGTCTAACAAGTGCGGGTGTTTTAACATTTAACACCGCACCTGATTTTGAAACACAATCCTCTTATTCAATAACGGTCACAGCAATGAATAGTATTGGAAGCGTCACTCAAACGATTATCGTTAATGTTATTGATGTTGATGAAGTACCAGTTCTTTTGACAACGCCAGTAACACTAACTGCAACGGGCAGAGTGAGCGCATTTGCCTTAACTGACTTTGGGGTAACAGTTGATGATGACAAAGACACCGTAACTGCCACAGTTGCCTTGGTTGATAACAAAACGCCAACCCTCACAGCTGATGGCTCTATTACACTAACCTCAGGCACTCATACCCTCATTTGGCAAGCAAGCGATAGTGCTGGTAATGAGGCTACTAAAACACAAGCAGTTGCTGTCATACCCACAGTTAATTTTGCGCCTGCTCAATTTAGCTCTGCTGGACAATCACCAATAGTGGCTGCGTTTTTAAGTGGTGATGCGCCAAACTATCCTGTGCAGATTCAATTTACCCTTACTACCGAGGGCACGGTTACTGCTACGGCAGATGGTGGAAATAATATTATCACTATCGCTGCCAACAGTGGCAATATGGGAACAAAGAGTATTACTATCTCTGGTGCTAACTTGACCACTGCGACTGCTACCGTAACACTGACTATGGGCACTGTAACAGGTGCAGTTCAAGGGCAAACGCCACAACATGAGATTACAGTTGTAAATACTAACATAGCCCCAAGAATTAATAACTTTACCATAACTCAAAATAATGCTGAAACTGGCTTGATTACTACTACTGATGGTACGGTTAGTATTACCGCTAGTGCCTCTGATGCTAATGGTGACAATCTTACTTATGCTTGGTCAAGTACTGATGTTAGCCTTGGTAATAATACTGGGACTGCAACAACTTTTGATCCACAGTCTTTAACTACTGGGACAGCGGTAGTGATAAGTTTAGCAGTCAGTGATGGCACTCTTACCGCCACCAGCACGCTTAACTTGGGGGTAGTGGACAGTACTGCTATGGCTGATGTTGATGCTGATGGCATTCAAGGTGATGACGAATTGACTAATGGATTGTTAGCTAGTGTCAGTGAAACAGGTACCGACAGATTCATCACTAGCCCTGCTGGCACCACCTTGCGTGCAGGTAGTATCAGCACTGGTAGCACCAGCACTGCAATTACCATTGCACAAATATCGGCAAATGGTGGATCAGCAGATGGTGGGCGTAATACTACCGAGATTTATGATTATGTGATTGAAGGTGTTGCCATTGCTGGTACCACTACCGTGATTATTGAACTAGAAAACCCAATACCAGCGGATGCGACTCTACGTAAGTATTCAACGGTTAATAACACTTGGTCGGATTTTGATACCATGAATAACAATGGTATTGAGTCAAAAGAAGATGTCATTTGTGATAATGACATGGGTTGGATAGCGCTTAATGCTGGTGATAATAACTTGACAGAGAATCATAACTGTTTGCGCTTAACGTTATTAGATGGTGGCGCGAATGATGATGATGGTATGGCAAACGGCATGATCGAAGATCCGCTAGCTATTGCAACACCTGGTGGCAGTGGCAGTGGCAGTGGCAGTAGTGGTGGTGGCTGTGTTTATAATCCCAATGCAAACGCAAGATTTGATTTGCCCTTATTATTACTTGGCTTGCTCGGCGGTTATTACTTGCTTAGCAGAAAACGCAACAAACTTGCTGCATAGTTTCTTATTCAGCAGGAAAAATACCTGCTGATTACAAAGAATTAACAAAATTCAATATCTTCTTTTTATTCAAAAGCAAGTGCCAAATTCTGCCGCCCTGAGATTTCCATAAAGATACCGCTCTAATGCCTGAAAGTAGTAACGCTCTAATATGATTAGCCGTATGCTGATTAGACAAATACAGTTGTTCGCCATGGACAATAATTTTGGGATTAAGGTCGCCTAGGGTTGATTTGTAAAGCTCTGCCAAACGCGCAATAGAATTTGAATGAGAAATATCAAAGAATTGTTGTGCTTTAATAGCCTCTAACTCTGCGCTGATTTTATTTAACAAATGTTGATTTTTCATTAATTTTTTTTCTAAGTTAATCAATGCCAATGTGTACAGAATAATGTTTTGTATGCGTTTGGTTTTTTGACCAAGCGTTGTTTTTAAAGATACAATACCTGTAGATAGGTCTTGTTTATTGGCAAAAACTTCATCAATACGGGTACTATTGGTAATGAGACTTTTTAGGCTGGCGTTGCTGTTCTTGGGGTCGCAAGTGCCAGTTAATGCCAACTGATTAACCAAAGTTGTACTTTGCAATATGCTGGCTAGTGCCAAGGTTTGATTTTTAAATTGATTCATTTTCTGTCTTCTATGATTGCACCACCCAAACATATATCTTTATCGTAAAAAACAATGGATTGCCCTGGTGTAATTGCACGTTGTGACTTATCAAACATCACGTGTAACATTTTACCATTACTACTGAGCGTGCATTTTTGTGATTGTTGTCGGTAGCGAATTTTTGCTGTGCACGTATAAGGCAATGTTTTTGCCTTGCCAATCCAGTGCATGGTAGAGGCTGTGAGGGTATTGTGGTACAGCAGTGGATGATCGCCTTGAACCACCACCAATTCGTTGCTGCTCGTGCGTTTGTCTGCCACAAACCAAGGTTCGCCAGACGTACCAAAACCACCACCAATCTCCAGACCTTTGCGCTGACCAATGGTGTAAAAAGCCAAGCCTTGGTGATGTTTAATGAATTGAGCATTTGCATCAATAATATCACCTTGTTGCTTGGGTAAATAGGTTTGTAAAAATTGTGAAAAATTACGTTCGCCAATAAAACAAATGCCAGTTGAATCTTTCTTTTGGGCAGTGATTAAATTGTGTTTTTTAGCAATTTCTCGCACGCTGGTTTTGTTAATATTGCCTAATGGAAACAGACTTTTACTCAATTGCGCTTGGTTTAGTAAGTGTAAAAAATAGCTTTGGTCTTTGTGCTCATCTACGCCAGCTCTTAATGCAAATATACCGTTGTTTTCGCTGATATTAGCATAGTGTCCTGTGGCAATTTTATCTGCACCGAGTACCAGCGCGTGTTGCAAAAAGACTTTGAATTTTATTTTTTGATTGCAAAGCACATCAGGGTTAGGAGTGCGGCCTTTTTTGTGTTCTTGTAAAAAATGATCAAACACATCATCCCAATAATCAGCAGAAAAATTAACTGTGTGGAGTTTAATGGCTAATTTATCAGCAACTTTTTGTGCATCAGATAAATCTTGTTTTGTGTTGCAGTTTGTATCGGTATCATCTTCTTCCCAGTTTTTCATGAATAAGGCTTCAACTTCATAACCTTGTGCTAATAATAATAATGCGGCAACTGAGGAATCAACCCCCCCTGAAAGTCCAATGATGATTTTTTGGTTTTTATTTGAAGTACTCATTTGAAGTTTTCATACGCCAAGACAATGCGTTGTACTAACTTGTGTCGAACCACATCTTTTGATTCAAAATGACAAAATGCTATTTGTTTTTCATCTGCCAATACTTCTATCGCATGAACAAGTCCAGATTGATTGGACTTGGTTAAGTCAATTTGGGTAATATCGCCAGTGATTACCATGCTTGAGCCAAAACCCATGCGTGTTAAAAACATTTTCATCTGCTCAATGGTAGTGTTTTGCGCTTCATCTAAAATAATAAAGGCTTCATTTAGTGTTCTGCCACGCATAAAAGCCAGTGGCGCAACCTCAATGATATTTTTATCAAGTAACTTAGTCACCTTGTCAAACCCTAACATCTCATACAAAGCATCATAAATAGGGCGTAGGTAAGGGTCGATTTTTTCGTTTAAATCGCCGGGCAAAAATCCCA
The DNA here is from genome assembly GCA_965206195.1 of Gammaproteobacteria bacterium. GTDB lineage: Bacteria > Pseudomonadota > Gammaproteobacteria > PS1 > Pseudothioglobaceae > JAAOIF01. The sequence continues at coordinate 121,781 of CBDBIZ010000011.1, read as the reverse complement.
ACTTTTCACCCGCTTCTACTGCGGGGCGTACTAATACGATACGGCGCACTTCAGACCTTTCAAGTGCCTCAACCGCGCGCGCTACTGCCAGGTAAGTTTTGCCCGTGCCAGCAGGGCCAATACCAAAAGTGCAATCTTTATCAGTGATAGATTTGACATATTGTTGTTGATTGCTGCTGCGCACGTGAATTATCTTACATCGGGTTTTGATGTTAATACTCTGGCTTGGCAAATCATTGTGCGTGCGTGTTTTGATGCACATTTCCACCTCATCAATATCTATGGGCTGGTGGTTAGATAAGTACAATAAATCTTGTAATACTTTGATAGCTAATTGCGCATTGTTACCAGTAATGGAAAAATCAGCCGCCTTATTATTTATATTAACATTAAGATTTTTGGCGATTAGTTCAAGATTTTTGTTTAACGAGCCACAAATGTTAGCCAGCTGTTTTGGATGGGTAACATCAAGGGTTAGTTGCACAATTCACCCATTAATGAGTTAGTACGCGCGCCAGTTATTTTAATATTAACCATTTGTCCAATTAGCGATTCATCGCCTTGAAAATGAGTATTGCGCATATTTTCGGTGCGACCAAACAGGTTATCACCTTTTTTGGCTTTGTTTTCAACTAAGATTTTTTGCACACTGCCAATCATTCCCTGAGAGATGGTTTGTGTGTTTTCGTCAATGGTTTTTTGCACCAAAGCCAGACGCTGTTTTTTAACTGTCATTGGTGTATTATCAGGGTAGGCGGCAGCTAGAGTGCCTGGGCGCTTCGAGTAAATAAAGCTAAAGGATTTGTCAAAATTAACCTGTTTGATGATGTTCATGGTATCGCTAAAGTCATTCTCGTTTTCGTTCGGAAAACCAATAATAAAATCACTAGAGATAGAAATATTAGGGCGGATTTTGCGTAATTGTCTGATTTTTGATTTGTATTCAAGTACAGTGTGTCCACGCTTCATTAAGGTTAAAATTTTATCAGAGCCACTTTGAATAGGTAGGTGTAGATGTGATACCAGTTCTGGCACTTCGGCGTAAGTTTTAATCAAGCTATCGCTAAATTCGACAGGATGAGAGGTAGTGTAGCGAATGCGTTGAATACCTTGGATTTGTGCCACAATGCTAATCAATAATGCCAAATCAGCATTTTGCCCATCATCCATTAAGCCTTGGTAAGCATTGACATTTTGCCCTAACAAATTGACTTCTTTCACACCCTGGTCAGCGAGAATTGTCACCTCTTGGATGATGTCGTTAAATGGACGTGAGACCTCTTCGCCGCGTGTGTAAGGCACAACACAAAAAGTGCAATATTTAGAACAGCCTTCCATAATGGAAACAAAAGCACTAACGCTACTGGCGTTAGGCTTGGGCAGAAAATCAAATTTCTCAATTGCTGGAAAAGAAATATCAATGCTGGTTTGTTTGTCATTTAGCACGTCGTTGAGCATGTTTGGTAGGCGATGCAAGGTTTGTGGACCAAAAATAATATCTACATAGGGTGCGCGTTTTAGGATTAATTCTCCTTCTTGTGAAGCAACACAACCGCCAACACCAATCACTAAATTAGAGTTTTTGTCTTTGAGTTTGCGCCAACGTCCTAGTTGGTGGAATAGTTTTTCTTGGGCTTTTTCGCGAATAGAGCAAGTATTGATCAGCAGTACATCTGCTGCTAATACATCACTTGTTAGCGTTAAATTGTGTGAATGCTTGAGTACATCAGCCATTTTATCAGAGTCGTATTCATTCATTTGACACCCGAAAGTGCGAATGTGTAATTTAGTCATATTAGTCATTGATGTTAGCGTTGAATATGCAGCGTTTGTGTTGGGTAGGCAATTTGTGCATTGTGTTTATCGATAATTTTAGCAATATCAAGCAAAATTTGTGCTTTAATCTTTTGATAGGTGTTTTTATCAGTACTGGTGGTGAAGGTGTCAATAGTAAAGTCAAGCGAAGAAGCGTTAAAATGATTGAAATAAACACGTAATGGTTGCGTGTGGTCAACATCTTGATGCGATTTTAGTAATAGCTCAATTTCTTCGATAATGCCGGGCAGTTGCTCAATATCATCATAGCGAATACCGATAATTTCTTTAATGCGACGGTTAGTCATTCGTGACGGGGTTTCAATCGGCAAGGTAGAAAAAATAGAGTTGGGAATATACACAGGGTTTTTATTAAACGTGCGAATGCGAGTCATCCGCCAGCCGATTTTTTCTACCACACCTTCAAACTTAGTTGAACGAATCCAATCGCCAGTTGAAAAAGGTTTATCCATTTGGATCATTAGTCCGCCAAAGATATTAGATAGCATGTCTTTGGCGGCAAAGCCAATCACAATACCGCCAACACCACCAAAGGTTAATAAGCTGGAGATTGAAAAGCCTAAATATTGTGCAATGCCAAGCACAATCATCATCACAATTAAAATTTTACTTAGGCGTGCAATCAACTTGATGGAGTCGTAATCAACTTTAGTGCCGCGCTCCAGCATATACGCTTCAAGCCCAGAAACTATTCTAACAATGCCCCAAGTGATGATAAAAATTGGTACAATGTCAAGGTATTCAATTATTTTTCCTAGTGGGGTTATATCTTGCTTAAAGGCCCTGATAGAAAAGTAAATCCAGCCAAACCAAATTAGAATTTTAAGCGCTGGAGAAATAGCCTTAATGAGATGATTGTCCCATTGATTTTTGGTTTTGTCGGCGTGATTGCTAATTTTTAGCAGTATAAATTTTAACGCTACGTGCATTATCAAAGTTACAACAAACAAAATGCCAGTAACTTGGTAGGGGGTTATATTGTTTAAAAATTCATTCATTGCGGCTTTTGCATAAATTAAGGATGCTTAACAAAATGACAAATTTTATTAAGTTGGAGATTTGTTAAATCCATTCCTAGCAGAGCTGAAGGTATTTCTAAAAAGGGTTCAAGTTGAGGCTTTTTTTTGCACCCTCTTGAGGGGTAAAAAATGATGTTTTGGTGATTATTCATATTTATGTAAAGGTCTGTCATTAGTGGATTGTTGTAAGTATTCAAGTGGGTTAATTGATGTTTTAAATTTCCTCATTTCAAAATAAAAATCGTCCTCTCCAGTGAGTGCAATTATTTTCCCTTGTGTTACTTTATCGCCTGGCTTAACTTCAAGGCTGTGGTTTTTTGCATACAGACTATAAAAACCTAATGGATGTTTAATAATTACCATTTTGCCATATTTTTCTGTCTTGTTATCGCTGTAAATCACTATACCAGCAGCACTTGCTCTGACAATTTGGGAAAAATTGGTGTCAAAGCTAATACCTGGGTGCTGTTTTGAAAAAGTTTTGATAACCTTGTTCGTTACTGGAAAAAGCCAATTGTGAGGAGCTTTATTTTTAACCAGCGTGGTATCTTTGGTGTTTTTGTAGGTTGTTTTGGGCGTGTTTTTTGCCAGTTTAGTGCTCACTTTTTCAACATTTTGGTTAATGGATTTATCCACCACAATGATTTCTGATGTGGACGAATAACAACCATTTAGCAATATGACAATAACAATTAATACCAATCCTTTAGCTTGCATACCATGCCCCTATAACAATAATGACAATTAGGGTGTAACCCAGTCGGTCAATATATTTTTTCAGCCAAGTATCACAACTTGAACCAAATTTTCTGACCAAAAACATCACCAAAAAAAACCGCGTCCCTCGTGCTAAAAATGACATCAGCGCAAAGGGTAGAAATGCCATAGAAGCAATACCTGCGCCAATGGTAAATATTTTATATGGTATGGGAGAGAATCCAGCAATGGTAATGATTAAAATACCGTATTCATCAAACCAGGTTTCGACTAAATTGAGTTTGTCTAAATAGCGCATTTTTTCTAAAAAAGGCAGGATTAAATCGATAAAAAAATACCCAATTAGATAGCCAATAACCCCGCCTAATACCGAAAACACTGTGCAAAAAAATGCAAATCGGTACGCTTTGTTTGGCTGTTTTAATCCCATCGGTGCTAGTAGGACGTCTGGTGGAGGATAAGGCAAAACAAAACTTTCAACAAAACTCAAAAAGCACAAGTAATAAATACTGTATTGGCTTTTTGCCCAGCTTAATACCAAGTTGTAAAATGTTGAAAAAATTTTCATTCAAGGTTTTATTCTTTAAGCATAGGAAAATTGAGTGCCTTGCGCGAATTGTAATACGCTTGAGCCACTTTTTGGCTCATACTACGTACGCGGCGAATAAACCGAGCGCGGTCAGTAACACTAATACTGTGGCGTGCATCGAGCAAATTAAATAAGTGTGACGCTTTTATAATTTGCTCATAAGCAGGGTAGGGCAAGGCTTGTTTAATTAACTTGTCACTCATGGCTTGTGCTTCATCAAACTGTTTGAAAAGTACATTGGTATCGGCAATTTCAAAGTTGTACCTAGATTGCTCGACTTCATTTTGGTGCAATACATCACCATATGTTACTGGATTAACACCATCAACCCAAATCAAATCAAATACAGAATTTACTCCCTGTAAATACATGGCTAGACGTTCTAAGCCATAAGTTAACTCACCCGATACTGGTTTGCAGGGCAAGCCACCAACTTGTTGAAAATAGGTAAATTGGCTGACTTCCATGCCGTTTAGCCAAACTTCCCAACCTAAGCCCCAAGCTCCAAGCGTTGGGCTTTCCCAATTGTCTTCCACAAAGCGTACATCGTGCTTGGTTAAATCAAGTCCAATTTCTGTAAGCGATTCTAAATACAAATCCTGAATATTTTTGGGTGAGGGTTTGAGTAATACTTGAAATTGATAATAATGTTGCAGGCGGTTTGGATTTTCCCCGTAACGTCCGTCGGTTGGGCGACGAGACGGCTGAACGTAAGCCGCTTGCCAAGGCTCAGGACCAATTGAGCGTAAAAAAGTGGCTGGGTGAAATGTGCCAGCACCCATTTCCATGTCAAAAGGTTGCAACAATGTGCAGCCTTTTACTGCCCAAAACGACTGTAATTTAAGGATTAAATTTTGAAAAGAAGCACTAGTGTCTAAGTCTGAAATTGACATATTTAATCAATCAAAAAATGACACAATTTTACCGAAAATGTTGTCTATTTTAGTTCTATTTACACCCAATAGCCTTGTTTAAAAGATATGCTTAATATTTATAACTATCAGGTTTGAAAGGTCCATTTTTTGGGGTGTTAATGTAGCTGGCTTGGGTGTTGCTCATTTGTGTGAGTGTGCCGCCAAAGCCACTCACCATAGCACTAGCAACCTCTTCATCAAGTTTTTTTGGTAAAACTTCAACGCTAATATTGCCACCCTTATCAGCAAATCTAGCATTAAATAGGTGCATTTGTGCCAGCACTTGGTTGGCAAATGAGCCGTCCATAATGCGTGAAGGATGCCCTGTGGCATTGCCCAAATTAACCAAACGACCCTCAGAGAGCAAAAGCAGATAATCGTTTTTATTCTCACTTCTAAAAATACGATGTACTTGTGGTTTCACTTCATCCCAGCGCCAGTTATCACGCATGTATTGAGTGTCTATTTCATTATCAAAATGCCCAATGTTGCATACCACTGAGCCTGCTTTAAGTGTTTGTAGCATACTGCTATCGCAGACGTTGATGTTACCGGTAGCGGTGACGATTAAATCAGTTGAGCTCAGTAAATTTTGATTGATATTGTCAATTGTACCGGTGTTAATGCCATTAATATAAGGAGACACGACTTCAAAGCCATCCATGCAGGCTTGCATGGCACAAATTGGGTCAATTTCAGAAATTTTGACAATCATACCCTCTTGACGCAGGCTTTGTGCTGAGCCTTTACCAACATCACCATAGCCAATTACCAGGGCTTTTTTACCAGACATGAGCATATCAGTGCCGCGTTTGATGGCATCGTTGAGCGAGTGCCGGCAACCGTATTTATTGTCATTTTTGCTTTTGGTGACTGAATCGTTAACATTAATTGCCGGCACTTTAAGCAAGCCTTGCTCCATCATTGCTAATAAGCGATGCACGCCAGTGGTGGTTTCTTCAGAAATGCCATGAATATTATCAAGCATTGTAGGGTATTTTTCATGTAGCATTTGGGTTAGGTCGCCGCCATCGTCAAGTACCATATTGGCACCCCAAGGCTTGCCATTGGACAAAATAGTTTGTTCAATGCACCATAAAAATTCTTCTTCGCTTTCACCTTTCCAAGCAAAAGTAGGAATGTTGGCTACCACCATGGCAGCAGCAGCGTGATCTTGAGTTGAGAATATATTACAGCTTGACCAACGTACTTTTGCGCCTAAATCAACCAAAGTTTCCATTAGCACTGCGGTTTGAATGGTCATGTGGATGCAGCCTAAAATGCGTGCCCCTTTTAGTGGTTGAGTATCATAGTATTTGGTACGAAGACTCATCAATGCTGGCATTTCTGCCTCTGCCAATTCTATTTCCCTACGACCAAATTCTGCCAAAGTTATATCAGCTATTTTATAGTCATGATCGTTAATGGTAGGATTACTCATTTTTTTCTCCTTGAAGCATTTAAAAAAAATGAGCGTCGTTTTGATTGCTGAGCCTGATTGAGGTTTTCCTAATTAGAGTTTTCAATGCAACGCTCCTCAGCGTGAACATAATTATATCAGCTTTCATCAAGATTTTTTTGGCTTGTCTTGGCTACAAATAACGGTATATTAACTAGCATTATTTTTAAACAAAAAACTATGTCAAACAAACCACACTGGTCAAGTCGTTATGTATTTTTATTAGCCGCTATTGGCTCAGCGGTTGGGTTGGGAAATATTTGGAAATTCCCTTATATTGTGGGTGAAAATGGCGGCGGTGCTTTTGTTTTGGTATATTTATTGTGTATCGCTTTAGTGGGTGTGCCAGTGTTAATTGCAGAGATTTTGTTAGGTAAAAGTGCGCAAGCCAACCCAGTTTCTGCCTTTGCAAATCTTGCGCGGCAATTTAGCGCAAATCGTCTTTGGGTATTGTTTGGCTATACAGGAATTACTGCTGGCTTTTTAATTTTGTCGTTTTATTCGGTGGTGGCTGGCTGGTCGTTGGAGTATTTATCGGTTTTTTTGCAAAATGACTTATTTGGCAACGATGCTAAAGCGATTGAGCAATATTTTGGTGATTTACTTGCCAATTCGTCTCAATTGTTATTATGGCACAGCGTGTTTATATCATTAACAGTGTTGATTGTTGCCAAAGGGGTGAATCATGGGATTGAAAAAATAATTTCATGGACCATGCCAGTCCTATTTTTGATTTTAATTATTCTAGTAATTTACGCTACGCAACAATCTGGCTTTGGTAAGACATTGACGTACTTGTTTGCGCCTGATTTTTCACTAATCAACACTGAGGCAGCACTAACGGCATTGGGACATGCGTTTTTTACGTTGTCTTTAGGAATGGGGGCAATGATGGTGTATGGTTCGTATTTAGATGAGAACACTCCTGTTGTGCCAATGTCGCTGAGCATTGCTGTAGTTGATACTTTAGTGGCATTACTGGCAGGTTTGGCAATTTTTCCATTGATTTTTACCCACGGGCTTGAGCCTAGTAGTGGCCCGTCGTTACTATTTATTGCTTTGCCAAATGCTTTGTTGGCATTGCCTTTTGGACAGTTTTGGGGTATCGCTTTTTTCTTTTTGTTACTGATTGCAGCCCTGTCTTCAGCGATTTCAATTTTAGAGCCTGTGGTACGTTATGTTGAACAAAAAACGCGATTAACTCGCCGTATGTCTGCTGTGATTATGGGGGGGATGATTTGGTTAATTGGTATCAGTGTTTTGTTGTCTTTTAATGATTGGTCGCAGCTACGCCTAATTGGCGATAGAAATATTTTTGATAGTTTAGATTATTTGACTGCCAATATTTTGTTACCCTTAGGCGGTCTGGGTATTAGCTTATTTGCTGGCTGGGTGTTGGCAAGAAAATCAGATATTACCTCATCGCTAGGTATTGGCGGTATTGCTTATCAATTATGGCGCTATTTGGTAGCAATTATAGCACCGATAATTATTTTAATCATTGCTTGGTATAGTTTTTAAGTGCATTTTAATAGGTTTTTTGATTATTTGTTTCTTAATGCAGCGCGAATTAAGGCCTCAGTATTTAGCGAATCGTCATTAATATCTGCTAGCATTTTTTCTGCTTCTTTGGCTTTAAAACCAAGTGCTTGCAGGGCTTGAGAAGCTTTTGTTGCGTTAGGATTATTAGTCGTAGTGCTAAGCATTTGATTATTATTGAGTGTTAATTTTGCTAAGCGGTCTTTGAGCTCAACAATGAGTTTTTGTGCGGTTTTTTTGCCAATACCTGGGGTTTTTGCTAACAGAGCATCATTCTCACTTGTAACAGCGTTCATTAGCGAGGTGATATTCAGATGTGAGAGAATAGCGAGTGCTACCTTGGGGCCTACACCATTGACTCGAATAAGTTCTCTAAATAAGGTTTTTTCATCTTTTGAGACAAAGCCGTACAAGGTGTGTGCATCTTCTTTGACTTGTAAATGCGTGTAGAGCGAGATATTAACCTCATTGTTTAGGGCATAAAAACTCGACATTGGACATAGAATTTCATAACCAATGGCACCGACCTCTAGTAAGATTTCAGGGGGATTCTTTTCTAGGATTGTGCCAGTGAGTTTACCAATCATGGTGTTATGTTACAGCCAAGGATACGTGTTAAAGTAGTCTGTTTCAAAGTTTTTAATATCATTTGCATATTGTAGCGTTAGCCCAATATCATCAAGCCCATTGAGCAAGCGTTTTTTGCGTTCTGCGTCCACTTCAAAGCCATAAGTTTTGTCATTTGTATTAATACTTTGCGTTTCAAGATTAATGGTTATTTCACCATTAGTAGCAAATAACTCATCCATTACTTGATTGTTTTGAACAATGGGTAATACGCCATTTTTAAAACAATTGTTGTAAAAAATATCTGCAAAACTCGGTGCAATAATCACCATAAAACCGTAGTCTTGCAACGCCCAAGGTGCATGTTCTCGGCTTGAACCACAGCCAAAATTCTCACGTGCGAGCAAAATTTTTGCACCTTTGTACTTGGGTTTATTTAGCACAAAATTCCTATTTAGTGGGCGCTTGCTATTGTCCATACCCAGTTCGCCGTGGTCTAGGTAGCGCCATTCATCAAACAAATTCACCCCAAAGCCCGAGCGTTTAATTGATTTTAAAAACTGCTTAGGAATAATCGCATCGGTATCAACATTTGCACGGTCAAGCGGTACAGCGATGGAAGTAAAGGTGGTAAATTTTTGCATAATGTTTAAGTGTTTTTTTAGTCTTATTGTTCGGCACGTTTAGTTAAAAAACCTTCATCAGTCCGTGCATCCGATAAAAAGAAACTGTCCCAAATGTTATATTCTTTTGCTATTGTTTTAATGCTACTTTTAAATGCTTTGATTCTTTCCAGATGTTGAAAACCTTTTCGTATAGCTACTTCTGGGCGAAACATAATAGACGAATAATGAAGTATTTTTTCTAAATTTGGCATCTTCAATCCTATTTTTATCATATAGTTTAATATTTTTTCTGACTGCCCACTAAGAGCTACTAAAACTTTTGGTTTTCCCATGTCAATTTGCAGTTGTAACACTGACAACCATTGTTTTGCTTTTTCTTTTAAGAATTGAGAATCGCGTTTTTTATCTTTCCATTTGCTAACGATTTCAGGTTCTTTGATTGCATTGGTAATGTAACAATGCCACCCTTCATTTAAATTAGAATCGCCATTTTTTAATCCTGCTTCAGTTAACGATTCTCTAAGCAATGTATCTCCAGCGCTTGCATTCCATTGCAAATTAGAGGATTTTTCTAAAAAACGGTTATCTATGTTCTTAATGCCTGTTAAACTTGGGTTTTCGCCAATAAACCAAATAGGTGAGTTGATATTTCCAATAAAACCATCGAGCCAAGAATAGTTCTCAAACCAGTCAAATAAACGGTTAGTTTGGACTATTTTCCTTTGTAGTTGAATAATTTTTTCCATTTTTTTGATTTTCAATCAACAAAAATATCCGCAAATCGCACTTTTAGCAGCGGTATAAGGACTGACAAGATGGGTAAATGAGCCTTGTCCTTGGCGACCTTCAAAGTTGCGATTGGAGGTCGAAGCGCAGCGCTCACCCACTTCAAGTTTGTCTGCATTCATAGCAAGGCACATCGAGCAGCCTGCCTCACGCCACTCAAAGCCTGCATCGATAAAAATTTTGTCCAATCCTTCGACTTCGGCTTGTTGTTTAATCAGCCCTGAACCAGGTACAACTAAGGCGAGTTTGATATTATCAGCAATGTGTTTGCCTTTAGCAACGGCGGCGGCTGCGCGCAGGTCTTCAATGCGGGAATTGGTGCACGAGCCAATAAAAACTTTGTCTATTTTAATCTGTGATATTTTGGTATTGGCTTGCAGATGGGTGTAATCAAGGGCATTTTCCCAGCTGGTTTTTTCTACTGCATCTTTGGCATTATTTGGGTTAGGTACATACTCGTCAATTGCCACCACCATTTCAGGTGAAGTGCCCCAAGTCACTTGAGGTTTGATAGTTTGTGCATTAAAATGAATGATTTTGTCAAACGCTGCATCAGCATCTGAATGCAAGGTTTGCCAATAAGTAGTTGCTTTGTCCCATGCCTCACCTGTTGGGGCGAGTGGACGGTCTTTAACATAGTCGATGGTTTTGTTATCTACCGCTACCATGCCGACTCGTGCACCTGCTTCAATTGCCATATTGCACAGTGTCATTCTGCCTTCAATGGATAAAGCCTCAATCGTGCTACCAGTAAATTCAATGGCATATCCTGTGCCACCAGCAGTGCCGATTTTGCCAATAATATATAAAGCCACATCTTTAGCACTGACGTTTTCATTCAGCGCGCCATTCACTTCAATTTTTAGATTACTAGATTTGGCTTGCCATAGGCAGCCTGTTGCCAATACATGCTCTATCTCACTGGTGCCAATACCAAATGCCAAAGCACCGAGTGCACCATGGGTTGAAGTATGGGAATCGCCACAAACAATACTCATACCAGGCAGAGTAGCCCCTTGTTCAGGACCAATTACATGAACAATGCCTTGGCGAACGTCATTCATTTTAATTTCATCAATGCCGTAAGTTTCACAGTTTTTATTTAATGTTTGGATTTGTAATTTTGAAATTGGATCACTAATGCCGCTAACCCCAGATGAGCGCTCAGTAGTAGGAACATTATGGTCGGGTACAGCAAGATTGGCACTCAGCCGCCAGGGGCTGCGACCTGTTAATGCTAAACCCTCAAAGGCTTGCGGTGAGGTTACTTCGTGAATTAGTTGTCGGTCAATATAGAGCAGATGATTGCCGTTATCGTTTTTAACCGAATGCGCATTAAAGAGTTTGTCGTAAAGTGTTTTTGCCATTGTCAAGCAGAAATAGATAAAATAACCTATTTTACATTTCTACTAAATTTATGTGTGGTATTTGCGGTCAGTTGAGATTTGATAGTGCACCAGTTAAGTCTGAGGATTTGAGCGTTATGATGCAAAAAATTGCGCGCCGAGGTCCTGATGATAGTGGCACTTGGCTTCGTGCAAATATTGGATTTGGACATCAGCGTCTGAGTGTGATTGATTTGTCCGGCCACGCACATCAACCGATGGTGGATAAAAATCTTGATTTGTCGTTGGTTTTTAATGGTACGATTTATAATTATCAATCGTTGCGCGCGGATTTAATCAAGCAAGGTTATGATTTTTTTTCGCATTCCGATACGGAAGTTATTCTCAAAGCCTATCACCGCTGGGGTGAGGATTGCGTTAAACACTTAGATGGCATGTTTGCATTTTGTATTTGGAATGAAAAAACCCAATGCTTGTTTGTTGTGCGCGATAGATTGGGTATTAAGCCGTTGTATTTTAGCTTTACAGACCAGGCGTTTAGTTTTGCCTCTAACACTCAAGCACTTTTAACCTTGGGGATGGATAAAAGTATTAATTCAGTGGCATTACAACAACAACTCTCACTGCACGGTGTTGTGCCTGCACCCAATACTATTTTAAACGGGGTAAAAAAAATCAAACCAGCCACCACACTTACTATTGATTGCCAAGGCAAAATAATTGAAAAGACTTATTGGCAGCCTAATGCGCAAAGGATTGGATTAACAGATAATGAATACTTAGAAAAAACCCGCAAACTATTAACCTTGGCACTGAATAAAAGAATGGATGCTACTGATGTGCCTATCGGGGTATTGCTTTCTGGTGGGTTGGATTCATCATTACTGGTAGGTTTATTAGACAAAGCAGAATATAAAGACATTCGCACATTTTCTATTGGTTTTGAAGATATTGATGATGAAGCAGGCTCTGAATTTGAATACTCAGACCAAATTGTGAGGCGTTTTAACACCCAACATGAAAAAATTATGGTGTCTAATTCTCAGGTATTACCACGCCTAAGCGAAGCGGTGGATAATATGTCTGAGCCAATGGTGGGACAAGATGCAGTGGCGTTTTATTTGCTGTCTGAACAAGTATCAAAACATATTAAAGTGGTACTCTCAGGGCAGGGGGCAGATGAGGCTTTTGCTGGGTATTTTTGGTATTCACGCATGCAGGCAGAAACTGGCTCAGAATACCAGCGTTTTTCTAAGCATTATATAGATAGGCCTCATGAAGAATATCTACAAACTGTGAGCGCACAATATCACACAGGCAATCACACACAACAATGGCTTAACAAGGAATTTGCCAAAGTCAATGCTGATGAATTTATGGACAAAGTTTTTCGTACTGACATCACTCGTTTGATTGTTGATGACCCTGTTAAACGGGTAGATAATATGACCATGGCCTGGGGGTTGGAAGCGCGCGTACCGTTTATGGATTATCAATTGGTGGAGCATGCTTTGAGTATGCCACCAAGTTTAAAAATAGCACAACAGGGTAAATATCCCCTCAAACATCTTGCTCGTGGTTTATTGCCAGATAGTGTCATTGATAGAAAGAAAGGTTATTTTCCGATGCCAGCACTTAAATATGTACGCGGTGAGTTTTTAGAATTTATGACAGATATTTTAAAATCTAGTCAATGTATTAATCGAGGGGTTTATAATCAAGATTTTGTGCAAAAAGTTATTAATCAGCCGCGGCGGTATATGACAGCGTTAAACGGTTCGAGGCTTTGGCATTTGGCATTATTAGAATACTGGCTCCAAATTAACGTCGATAGCAGCGCAATTTACAGGTGAATGTGGATGGGTAAAATAATTATTTACACCGATGGCGGTTGTAGAGGAAATCCTGGCATTGGTGGCTGGGGGGTGTGGCTTAAATATGGTAAACTTGATAAAAAACTCAAAGGCAGTGAGCGTAATACTACCAATAATCAAATGGAATTAACAGCTGCCATTAGAGCACTAGAAGCGGTTAAATCTAGCAATATTGCGATTGATTTATATACCGACTCTAAATATGTTATGACTGGTATTAATGAATGGATTAAAGACTGGAAAATCAAAGGCTGGCAGACTGTTGGTAAAAAACCTGTTAAGAATGTTATGCTCTGGAAGCGTCTTGATATGCTTAACCAGCAACACATAGTAAAGTGGCATTGGGTTAAAGGACATAGTGGTAATAAGGGTAACGACATAGCGGATAAATTAGCCAATCAGGCGATGGATGCGTTAGGTAAATGAGTCGTAATTTTTTAATTATTAGTATATTATAATATTTAGATACATGAAAAAAAACTTGTAATCAATATTGGTGATGGTATAAAGGTATCCTCAGTAGTGCAAAAGCACAAATAACAGCAAGGAGAAGGAATGAAAAAGTTAGTGGCATTGTTTGGGTTATTATTTGTTTTGAGTTTTAATGTGTTTTCAAGTGAAACAGATGGTGTTGCTGTATTAGGCGAAAACCCTACTGAGGAACAAATACAGGCGGTACGCAATGGTGCTAGAGATTTTTGTAGTGAAATAGATGATGAAAACCAGCGCGAAGTTTGTGTGGTTAATTATTATGCACAACACAATCTTGAAGAAGAGCCAAGCTGTGACTGAATTTAAGGATTTATTTAAGAATTTTTAACCCTATTTTTTTAAAATAGAGTTATTAATAAGAGCTCAATAATGAGTTATTTTTTATAATAAAGAGGAGAGAAACATGAAACTTCAAACATTAGTAGTAACTGCTGCATCAGTAGCATTTTTAGCATCAACAGCTGTTACAGCCAAGCCTGTTGGTATCGTTAAAGGCGTTATGGGAATTGCGGGTATTTCGCGTAATCAAGATAACAAGGCAAACATTCATCCTGCATTTGCCAAGACTTCACGCCCTTGTCCGCCATTTTGTATTCAGCCAACCAGTCCGTTTGCGCCTGCTGCGGTTGAAACCATTACTGAGCTAGACATGTTGCACGCTGCACGTGACATAGCAAATGGCGACAAAACCAAGTTGTTAATGGATAATCGTACCCCAGTTTGGACAACAGCTGCCAAGGGTGGCACAATCAAACACTCGGTTAATATTCCGTTTAACACCATCAATGACAAAGCAGTTGCTAAAGACCCAACAGCAGTAATTGATATTTTGGTTAAAAACTTCAACGTGATAGAGGCGGATGGTTTCCTTGATTTCAGCAATGCAAAAACCTTGTACATGTTCTGTAACGGCGCATGGTGTGGACAGTCTCCTGCAGGTATTAGAGCATTATTGAAACTAGGCTATCCTGAGCACAAACTTAAGTACTACCGTGGTGGTATGAACGCTTGGCATCAGTTTGGTTTAAGCACTGTTAGCAAGTAATGATTTTAAGGTAGCTAAAAAGCTACCTTATTTCTATATTATTAGGAGATTAATATGAAAATTAAATTATCGATATTAGCGATTGCTTCAGTTGTTGCGTTGAGTTCTCAAGCAGGGTTTTTTGGTAGTTCACACAACTGGAATGATAGTTCATCTAGTGCTCCAAGTGGAAAAGTTGCAATTATCAAAGGTGTACATAATATTGCGGGTGTTTCACGTAATCAAAACACTAAAGCAACCATCCATCCTGCATTTGCCAAGACTTCACGCCCTTGTCCGCCGTTTTGTATTCAGCCAACCCATCCATTTTGGCCTGCTGCGGTTGAAACCATTACTGAGCTAGACATGTTGCACGCTGCACGTGACATAGCAAATGGCGACAAAACCAAGTTGTTAATGGATAATCGTACCCCAGTTTGGACAACAGCTGCCAAGGGTGGCACAATCAAACACTCGGTTAATATTCCGTTTAACACCATCAATGACAAAGCAGTTGCTAAAGACCCAACAGCAGTAATTGATATTTTGGTTAAAAACTTCAACGTGATAGAGGCGGATGGTTTCCTTGATTTCAGCAATGCAAAAACCTTGTACATGTTCTGTAACGGCGCATGGTGTGGACAGTCTCCTGCAGGTATTAGAGCATTATTGAAACTAGGCTATCCTGACAGTAAACTTAAATACTACCGTGGTGGTATGAACGCTTGGCATCAGTTTGGTCTGAGTACAGTCAGCAAATAAGTCAATGCTGGTTGTTTTAAGAAAGGGAGTGTTTATAACACTCCTTTTTTTTGCGGTATTGTTTGCCTTGAACACAACAATATTTGCAGATGATGCAGCTAATCGATTCTATAGCATTGGCTATGAGTATTCGCAGAAATCTCAAAATGCTACTGCTTTTCGTTGGATGTTAAGAGTAGCAGAGGCGGGGCATGCGGCGGCGCAAAATAATATTGGCCTTAGTTATTTACATGGTTTGGGCGTGGAGAAAGATTTAGCAAAGGCTTTTGATTGGTTTGAAAAATCAGCTAAACAAGGTCTGAGCTATGCACAAAGTGAGTTAGCAATGTTATATTATCAACAACATCAATTGCAAAGGGCGCAATACTGGTGGTCTTTGGCTGCTAGGCAAAATGATGAATATGCGCAATTTAATTTGGCATCTTTACTTTTAGAACAAAATCATATTCAACAAGCGTATGATTGGTTCAACAAGGCACTAGACAACAAACATCCTGGCGCACAAGCGGCATTAGACGAGTTACGACAGAAGTATGATAAATAAAGTATTAATGATAATGAGTTTAATATTTGCACAAACGGTGTATGCGATATTTCCTGTACCGCCATTGCCAGATTTGCCGATGTTTGGTGAATTTAATCCGAATAAATTACGTGCTGAGTTTAATCAATTTGTTGGTGTTGAGCCTGATTTTGCTAGAGAGCGGCGTGTGATTAGTGAAATAGAGGATGCAGTACTAGATGGCGATGTAGAATATTTATCTTTAGCAAATGGCAAAGAGGTTTTTAGTATTTATATGGAAAGTGAGGCTGATAAACCTAAGGGAGGGGTGATTGTTTTGCATAATCGTGGGCAACATGCCAATTGGAACGATGTTACTAAGCCGCTTAGAATAGGGTTAAATACAAAAGGTTGGCACACTTTGTCGGTACAAATGCCAGTATTAAATAAGCAAGCCAAGTATTATGATTATGTGCCTATTTTTCCTTATGCACATGAGCGTATTGATGCAGCAATTAGGTTTTATAAGGAACAAGGTGTTAATAATATTGTGTTAATTACACATGGTTGTGGTGCGCATATGGCAATGAGTTATTTGGATAAATTTGGCGATAGTCAGATTAGTGGCTTTGTAGGTGTTGGCATGGGTGCAACCGATTATCAGCAAAAACTCATCAAACCTTATCCGCTAGAAAAAATCAAAGTACCTATGTTGGATATTTTTGCGCAGAATGACTTTGCTGGTGTGTTGCGTTTGGCAAAAATTAGAAAGTCCAGACTTAATAAAAAAAGCACACAAATGGTGGTGAAAAATGCAGGTCATTATTACCAAAAAGAAGGCACTGCACAACAACTGGTGAATCAAATTGATACTTGGCTAAGTAGCACTATTGTAAAATAGTTATTAGTTGGCAAGATTGTTTGCAAGAGGTAGTAGTCAAAATGACTGTAAATAATCCAATTCTGCTGCTGAAAATGCAGCCAATTTTCTAGCTTCAAGGTTAAACGGGCCACGCAGTTGATTGCCAATATGTTTTTTAATCAAGGTATCAAAAGTCATTAATGGATTTAACTTTCTTTGTTTACACAGATAATGAAACCAATGATTGCCAATTTTTACATGAGTGATTTCATCGTTAAAAATTGTCTCTAGAATTTCTGCCATTTTGCTAAATTTTGAGTGCTGAAAGCGTTTTTTAATTTTTGGTGTAACATCTAAGCCTCTGGCTTCAAGCACTCTTGGCACCAAAGCCATTCTTGCTAGAACATCATAATCGGTATCAACTGTCATTTTCCATAGACCGTTGTGCGCATCAAAATCACCATATTGATAGCCCAACTCAATTAAATAATCATTCAGTAAACTAAAGTGTTTAGCCTCTTCAAAGGCAACTTGAATCCAATTTTGATAAAATTCATCAGGCATATTGTGAAAGCGATACAACGCATCCAATGCTAAATTGATGGCATTAAACTCAATATGGCAAACAGCATGAATGGTTTTAATCATACCCATATCTGACTTGTCACGCTTGGGTATAGATTGAAATCGTATTAAGTTAGGCTTGTTTGGGCGTCCTGGGTTGGCAATGGATTTGACTGAGTATTGTGCTTGGTAGTCAAGTTGATGTGTATTTTTTAGTCGATGAATGGTATTGGTGAGTGTGATTTTTTCATCAATTTTGGTACTCATTAATGCTTGGTATGCGGCTTCAAAGACTTTCATAACAACCTAATTTAAGTGTTGGTAATCGCTAATCGCCAATTTGGGTTCTAATAAGCCTGAGTATTGAAAAGCCAACATAGACTCATGCGCTTGAATTGACGGTTTTTGTCCTCGCTGATGCTTAAGCTCAATCCATGAAATGGGGGTATTTTCTCTAATTCGAATCGACAGGTTGCGTGTCCAAAGCCATTGAGGCGAGAAGATAATTTTTGTTTTAGTGGGCTTAGTTAAGTCTTTTAAGTTTTTATCTAAACACCCTGCTGGATAGATGTTTTTGATGTCAATATAATTGGATAGATTGCTATCCTTAGCACTAAATTGGCATAATATGCCATAGGATTGATTAAATAGATATAGACTACCCATAGACGACTTTGGCTTGATTGATAAAGTTATCTAGTTGTGAATTGGCGATATTAGTAAAAATTGGTGCAATGGAAATATCCATTAATTTTGATGAGAAATTAAACGCTAACTGTAACTCTATTTTGCAAGTCTTATCGTTTAATCGGGTAAAAATCCAAGCACCATTGAGTCGTTCAAAAGGCCCATCTTTTAAGGTTATGTCGATACGTTGATTGGGTGTCAAGGTGTTAATGGTGGTAAAATTTTGATTGAAAATACCTTTACTGATTTTGACTGAGGCTGTCATTTGGCATTCAGTTTGATTTAAAATAGTGGCGTTTGAGCACCAGTGCAAAAATGTTGGATAGTCGTTAATTTGATTTACCAGCCGATACATTTGTTCAGCTGAATAAGGCACAATTGCACTTTTAGAGATATGATGTAGAGGTCTGGGCATAACAAGCCTTTTAAAAAAATGGGTAAAAAATCTAAAGCAACAAATTCAAATACAATTGCCCTTAATAAAAAGGCCAGGCACGACTATTTTATCGAACAATCCCTAGAAGCTGGCTTAAGTTTAGAGGGCTGGGAAGTAAAAAGTTTGCGTGATAATAAAGTACAAATTAAGGAAAGTTATGTGATTTTGAAAAATGATGAATTGTTTTTATTTGGTGCTCACGTGTCCCCACTCAAATACGCGTCCACACATATAGTTGCAGATCCAACCCGCATGCGAAAATTGCTGCTTAATCGTTTGGAAATTAACCGCATTAAAGACAAAATCAACCAAAAAGGTGCTACAGTTGTACCACTTAAATTGTATTGGCTTCGAGGTAGGGTTAAATTGGAAATTGGCATCGCTAAAGGTAAGCGGGCTTTTGATAAGCGTCAAGACATCAAAACTAAGGATTGGCAAAGAGATAAGCAAAGAGCACTAAAAGAGCATAATAGATGAATATCAAAGGCACAGATATTTTTTGTAATTTGTTGATACAGGTTCAATATTTCTTTATAATAAAGCGTACTAAGTGTTGAAGGCTAGCAACAAATGATTAAGCCTCATAATTAATACGGTGTAGTTTTTTCATTTTTTTCGCTTTTTTACGTTACTAAACATTTAGTATTTTTATACAACACTTACAAAGGGGAAAAAATGAATAAATCAGAATTAATTGATGCAATTGCATCAGCGACAAATCTTTCGAAAGCAGATGCATCTCGTGCATTAAATGCAACTACGGATGCAATCGCCTCTGCTATGGCAAGTGGCAATAGTGTACAATTAACCGGTTTTGGCAGTTTTGTTGTTAGAGATCGTGCAGCGCGCACAGGTCGTAATCCACAAACAGGTGCAAGCATTCAGATTGCTGCCTCCAAAGTGGCTGCTTTTAAGGCAGGAAAAGCACTTAAAGATGCGGTAAATTAATTGTGTATTATCGTATATTGATTTATATTTAAGGGTTCTAACTGGTTAAACTCTTTCATTTATTTTTTAAAAAAACACCTTAGGGTGTTTTTTTATGCAGTATTTTAGCAAAATTCGCTTATATTGACTGTTATTGATTATAATTTCAGTAAAATAGCCTCCAATTTTTTAGTTATCAAATGAAGCATAAATGAAGCATAAACTTACACAACGTACTTTATCAATTATTAAGCCAGATGCCGTCGCAAAAAACATAATCGGTCAAATTTATTCTCGTTTTGAGGCAGCTGGCTTTAAAATTGTGGCAGCAAAAATGTTGCACTTAGACGCTGATTTGGCTGGTGGTTTTTATGCAGTGCACAAGGCTCGTCCTTTTTACAATGAGTTGGTTGAGTTTATGACTTCAGGCCCAGTTATGGTGCAAGTATTAGAAGGAGAAAATGCCGTGGCTAAGCACCGCGAAATTATGGGCGCAACTGATCCAAAAGAGGCTGATGCAGGTACGATTCGTGCAGATTTTGCAAAGTCGCTAGACGAAAATGCTGTGCACGGTTCTGACTCGTTAGAAAACGCCGCGATTGAAATTGAATATTTTTTTGGTAAAGGTGGTGTTTGCCCCAGAACTAGATAAACTTTTTAGTGCGAATAATTATCCATGAGTAAAAAAAATTTATTTGGACTGACCCAAGATCAGTTAAATGTTTTTTTTGCTGAATTAGGTGAAAAACCTTATCGTGCCAAGCAATTGATGCAGTGGGTTTATCATCAGCATGAGTTTGATTTTAATAAGATGCTAAATTTGAGCAAACCTTTGAGAATACGCTTGAATGAGGTGGCAACATTAGCATTACCCAAGATTTCCAAACAAAATCACGCACTTGATGGGGTGATTAAATGGGTAATTGATTTGGGTCAAAATAATCATATTGAAACCGTTTATATTCCTGAAAAAGAGCGTGGTACATTATGTATTTCCTCGCAAGTGGGATGTGCGCTAGCTTGTAGTTTTTGCTCAACGGGTGCACAAGGTTTTAATCGTAACCTCTCAACGGCTGAGATTATTGCTCAAGTGGTGATTGCTGGGCAATATTTACGTGCTAAAGATAAGCGTATTTCTAATGTGGTATTTATGGGCATGGGTGAGCCTTTGCTAAATGAGAAACCTGTGTACGATGCTTGTGATTTGTTGTTGGATGACTTGGCATTTGGATTATCTAGACGCAGAGTGACGATTTCTACCTCAGGAGTTGTGCCAGCACTACTACGTATGGCAGACACAACGCCCGTGAGTTTGGCGATTTCACTACATGCAGCTGACGATAAATTGCGTGATGAATTGGTACCAATTAACCAAAAATACCCAATCAAAACACTCATGGCAGCATGTCAAAACTACCTAATTGCAGGTACACAAGACAGGCATATTTTGTTTGAATACGTGATGTTGGCAGGGGTGAATGATAGTGTTCGGCAGGCAGAGCAATTGGCGCAATTGTTAAAAAACATGAGCGCTAAAGTCAATTTAATTCCCTTTAATCCATTTCCTAAAAGTCTCTACACTACTTCAAAAGAGACTACAATTAAAAGTTTTCAAGATATTTTATTTAAACATGGCATTCGCACTATGACTCGGCGAAGTCGTGGGCAAGATGTCGATGCGGCTTGTGGCCAATTAGCTGGGCAAGTGATGGATAAAACCAAAAGAACAAATTATGAGAGACAGCATTGATTATTACCCTCAGAAGAGAAAAAATAAAATCAAGCCTAAGCATTGGATTTTATTGTTGCTTATTTTGGGTGTTGTTATTTGGTATTTTGATTCTAAGAACAACCCACAGAAGGCTAATCCAGTGCGCATCATTATTAGCAAACCACAAGTTGAGGTTGTTGAGCCCATAAAACCCGTGAAAATTAAGAAAAAAGCACCTGAAATTTTAGAAAATTTAGACGAATTATTACTCATTCACAAACCTTAATGAAGTCCGTACATACCATTAGTAGAAGAAAATCCAGACAAATTTTTGTAGGTGATGTAGCTATTGGTGGTGATGCACCGATTTCAGTGCAAAGCATGACCAATACTGAGACTTGTGATATTCAAGCAACGGTTAAACAGATTAACGCCATTCAAGCTGCTGGGGCTGATTTAGCGCGTGTTTCTATACCAACCATGGCAGCGGCTGAAGCCTTTAAAGCCATTAAAAAACAAGTTAATATTCCGCTGATTACCGATATTCATTTTGATTATAAAATTGCACTTAAAGTGGCAGAATATGGCGCAGACTGCCTACGCATTAACCCTGGCAATATTGGTCGAGAGGATCGGGTGCGCGAAGTAGTTGCTTCGGCAAAAACGAATAACATTCCTATTCGTGTCGGCGTGAATGCCGGCTCGCTAGAAAAAGATTTGCAAAAAAAATACACCGAACCCACGCCTGAGGCGATGGTGGAATCGGCGTTTAGGCATATTGATATTTTAGATCGGCTAAATTTTGATAATTTTAAGGTTTCACTCAAGGCTTCTGAGATTTTTATGACGGTATTTGCTTACAAGCAACTTGCTGCGCAAATTGACAATCCACTACATTTAGGTATTACCGAGGCTGGCTCATTTAGAGCAGGCGCGGTTAAATCATCTATTGGATTAGGCTTGTTGCTCTCAGAAGGAATTGGCGATAGTATTCGTGTGTCGTTAGCATCCGATCCAGTGGACGAGGTTAAGGTCGGTTTTGATATTTTAAAGTCATTGCATTTACGCAAAAAAGGGGTTAATTTGATTGCTTGCCCATCTTGCTCACGACAAAAATTTGATGTAATTTCAGTAGTAAACGAGCTTGAATCTCGTCTTGAAGATGTTGTTGACCCGATTGATGTGGCAGTAATTGGTTGTGTGGTGAATGGACCGGGTGAAGCCAAAGAAGTGTCTGTGGGCTTGATTGGCGGTAGTCCAAATTTGCTTTATGTTAATGGGAAAACGCATTCTAAAGTGGATAATGTAGCGTTAGTTGACGAACTTGAAATGCAAGTACGTCAACAACTAAAGAACTCAGGTCTGATGCTAGAGCAAATCTAACGCTGGCGTATTCGTCTATAAGCCTTCAGTTGATAGAGTAGTTGAATTGTCCAGTATCCAATAAAAGCACTGATGCTGGCAACCACGAAACAACCCAATAAAAAAGGCTGCCAAATGACACCAAACACTGCCCAAACATATTCCAAAGACATGACAAAATCTTGCTCTATGTTTGTGTCCAGTAGCCAAGCACCGAGTTTATAGCAACCATAAAAAATAGGTGTTATGGTAATAGGATTGCTAATCCATACCAATGCAACTGAGATGGGTAGGTTGGCAGAAAAAATAACAGCACCGGGTGCTGCCAGTAGCATTTGAAATGGAACCGGCATAAAAGCACAAAATAAACCAATAGCAAAAGCTTTGGAAATAGATTTTCTGTTGAAATTCCATAGACTTGGCGCATGTAAATGATTACCTAACCAACTCAAGTATTTATGATTTTTTAGTGTCTCTGGGTTTGGACTATAATATTTTAGGAGTTTTTTCATTATTTGGTCTTTGCTGAATTGGCAGCATCAATAATGCCATGTTTATCCAGTCCATATAAGGCATATAGCTCATGTTGTGTTCCTTGTTCGGTAAACTCATCTGGCAGTCCTAGTACGACCAAAGAGGTGTTAATATTTTGTTGGTGTAAGTACTCACCAATTGCACTACCTGCTCCACCTATTATTGCATTGTCTTCAATGGAAATGAGTTGATTATGTGATTGTGCTAGTTTGGTAATTATCGTTATATCCAACGGCTTAACGAAGCGCATATCAACTACCGTTGCCTCAAGTTCTAATCCCGCAGCAAGTGCTTGTTCGAGCATAGTACCAAAGGCAAAAATGGCAATTTTGTGCCCAGTTTTAACCACTTCTCCTTTGCCAATTTCTAAAGCTGTATCTGAGGTGTAATGCTCGTTAGTTGCCAAACCTCGTGGA
Organism: Gammaproteobacteria bacterium; assembly: GCA_965206195.1. Classification (GTDB taxonomy): domain Bacteria; phylum Pseudomonadota; class Gammaproteobacteria; order PS1; family Pseudothioglobaceae; genus JAAOIF01. Next base: position 98,230 of record CBDBIZ010000011.1, on the reverse strand, counting down.
TAGCGTACACAAACAGGACTGTTTAATTGATAAGCAGTGTTTAGCATTTGATACATTTGCGCAGCATTACTGGGTGCCATAATTACCAAATTAGGAATGCAGCGAAGAAAGCTCAAATCAAAACATCCTGCATGGGTCGCTCCATCGCTACCCACCAGCCCAGCACGGTCAATAGCAAAAACCACGCTTAGATTTTGCAAGGCAATGTCATGAATTAGCTGGTCATAACCGCGTTGTAAGAAAGTTGAATAAATAGCAACTATCGGCTTGAAACCCTTTGTTGCAAGTCCGCCAGCAAAAGTGATGGCATGTTGCTCAGCAATGCCTACATCAAAATATTGCTGGGGAAAATTAACTTCAAATTCACTCATGCCAGAGCCTGTACCCATTGCTGGAGTAATGGCTATCAGTTTTGAGTCATTCTTGGCGGTATTAAGCAGCCACTTGCCAAAAACTTGGCTATAACTAGGCAATGTAGAATTATTTGTTGAGGCGGGGGCGACGCCGTGGAATTTGCAAGGGTCGTTTTCAGCGCTTTCTAATCCATAGCCTTTTTTGGTAATAATATGCAACAAGCGCGGCATTTTTAGTTGTTTGAGATTTTGCAAAGTTTTGACAAGTAGTGGCAAGTCATGTCCATCAATTGGTCCAAAATAATCAATATTTAATTCTTCAAACAAAGTGCTTGGCAACACCATGCCCTTGAGATGCTCTTCTGAGCGCTTAGCAAATTCATGAATTTTTGGTAATTTTTCCAAAAAACCCAGAGATTTACTTTTCATAGTCGAATACACTTTACCAGAAATTAATTTGGTTAAGTATTTACTCATCGCGCCGACATTTTTTGAAATACTCATGTCGTTGTCATTAAGAATAATCAGCAAATTTGCATCAGAATCACCTGCATGATTAAGTGCTTCAAATGACATGCCGCCCGTGAGCGCACCATCACCAATCACAGCAACGGATTGATACTCAATTTTGTTGATTCGATTGCCGATTGCAATACCCAGTGCAGCACTGATAGAGGTGGATGAATGTCCTGCACCAAAAGCGTCATGCTTGTTTTCGCTACGCTTGGTAAAACCACTCAGCCCGTCTTTTTTACGCAACGTGTGTATTTTGTCTTTGCGACCTGTGAGGATTTTGTGTGTATAGGCCTGATGCCCAACGTCAAACACAAAGCTATCATTGGGTGTATCAAACACGTAGTGCATGGCAAGAGTTAGCTCAACTGTACCTAAATTGGGTGCTAGATGACCGCCTGTTTTTTGAATATTCTTAATTAGAAAAGCGCGTATTTCATCCGCTAAAGATTGCAACTGTTTCAACTCAAGTTGTTTAATGTCTTGGGGATAATTAATTGAATTGAGCACACAAAAAAATAAGAAAAAATAACCATTATACGGGTTTCACTCTTGTTATTAGTGATAAGCATAGTAGATAAACAGATTGTTTTACAATAACTGGGAAATTTACAGCATCTCAATCGTTTTTTTAATATGGTGGTTGGGTTTACAGCAAAGAATTTACACTACTAAAAAATAAAGCGGTTAAGTCAAATTTATTTTATTATAATAGCTTGGAGTTAGGTTTGTATTCGGAGTGGTTTAATGTTGTGGGTTAAAGCGTTTCATATTATTAGCGTGATTACTTGGTTTGCAGCGCTGTTTTACCTACCGCGTTTATTCGTTTATCACGCTATGAGTGATGATAAAATCAGCATTCAGCGTTTTAAAGTAATGGAGCGAAAGCTCTACTACGGCATTATGATGCCGAGTTTTGTGGTTGCCAGTGTTTTGGGTTTGTGGTTATTACTTGATTATGCATGGCAAGCCTATGCAGGGCAATATTGGCTGCATAGTAAATTGCTGCTAGTGTTATTACTGATTGTTTATCATTTTTATTGTGGGCACTTAGTGGGTATTTTTAAGGCTGATAAAAATAACCATACACACATTTTTTACCGTTGGTTGAATGAATTTCCAATATTGATATTGGTTATTATTATTATTTTGGTGGTGGTTAAGCCGTTTTAATACTGGCTTCATTGAATAAATTTTTTTATTTTTTATCTGTTTTATATTTATGCAAGCCATAAAAAATTTATCTAATTATCTCAATAGCGAGGTTCTAGGACAAGAAAAACTCATCGATACTATGCTCATTGCTCTGTTGTGTGATGGGCATTTACTGGTAGAAGGTCCACCAGGTGTTGCCAAAACCAGAGCCATTAAAGCACTCAGCGATGGTATTGAAGCAAGTCTTGGGCGCGTGCAATTTACCCCTGATTTACTACCTTCTGACCTTACTGGCGCACAAATCTACAAAGCACAAAGCTCAGCATTTGAGTTTATCAAAGGCCCGCTCTTTAATCATTTTATTTTGGCAGATGAGATTAATCGTTCACCTGCTAAAGTACAATCAGCATTATTAGAGGCAATGGCTGAGCGTCAAATTACTGTCTCTGGGCAAACCCATCAATTAGCAGAATTATTTTTAGTGATGGCAACGCAAAACCCGATTGAACAAGAAGGCACTTACGAATTATCAGAAGCCCAATTAGATAGATTTTTACTGCATACTGAGGTGGATTATCCAAGTATCGAAACCGAGAGCAAGGTTTTAAAATTGTTGCGCACAGAATGCGATACCATTCCACAGATTCCACAAAAGCTAAAAGCCGATGATCTATTTGCGGCAAGACAAGAGGCAGCTAACGTGCATATGGACGAACAAGTTGAGTTGTATTTACTCAATATCATACAAGCCACTCGATTTGGTGAGAAATACAACACAAAACTCTCAAGCCTATTTGAATACGGCGCTTCCACCCGTGCCAGTATTGCGCTAGACAAAACGGCTCGAGCTTATGCGTATTTACAAAATCGCGATTTTGTTAGCCCAGATGATGTTCGTGTCATGGCATTTGATGTGTTGCGCCATCGAGTTATTCTTACTTTTGATGCACAAACACGCGGCATTAGCAAAAATGACGCTATTGCCTTACTATTATCTTGTGTTGGTTCGGTATAAGTTGATATTTGTATGACCATCGGCGTTGATTTAACCAGAGACGAATTAATTAAGGTTGGGCAATTATTAAACCCTATCATTAATAGTAATCGACTTGTAAAGAGTAATAATAGCGGTTTACGACGCAGCAAAATATTAGGCCAAGGCATGAATTTTGATCAAATCCGTCAATATCAATTTGGTGATGATATTCGTTCAATTGATTGGAAAAGCAGTGCTAGACTGCAAAAAACCTACATAAAAACTTACAAAGAAGAGCGCCAAAGGCCGATTTTTTTACTGATTGACATCAGTAGTAGTATGCTTTTTGCCAGTAAAAAAGCGTTTAAATCAGTGATTGCTGCTAGGCTTGCGACTTTATTTGCATTTTTAGCCATGAAGTTTGATGACAAAATTGGTGCTATTATTTATAGCGAAAATCATCATCTTGAAATTAGGCCAAAAACCCCCAAGACAGTCATTAATTTGCTGATTTGTGCCTTGGTTGACTTGCATGAAAAGGCGCTACGTGATATTGATATTAATCATTCAAAATCGCAACCTAATACGCTTGAATTTTCCCTATCACGCCTTAGTCGTGCGGCAAAATCAGGCTCTTTAGCAATTATTATTAGTGATTTTTTTACCTTTAATGATAAGGCACAAGCCTGGGTTAGGCGTTTATCCAAGCGCAACCAAGTATTACTGAGCTTTATTTATGACCCTTTAGAACACACGCCGCCAAAAGCAGATAATTATTGGGTGAATAATAATGGCAAGACACAAATAATGCACTTAAATAGTAAACATAATCGTAGCGTTTATCGTGATTTTTTTGCCAAAAAGCGGACGTTTTTAACTCAGTTTTCACGTAATAATAAAATTCAATTGCAACAAATTCCGACCACTATTGATTTGAAAACCATCGCACTAGATTTATGATAGGCTATGAATAATCATTCAGACTTATTATTGCAGTTAAAAGACATCCACACTCGAAGTGAGATTGGCTGGCAGCTGGCTTGGGGTTGGTGGCTTGTGATTTTTTTGGTAATCATTGTACTATTGATTTTGATTTTTTATTTGATTAAGTTTAAACAACAACAGCAATTAAAAATTCGAGTTAAACAATTACTAAAAGATGCTATGGATAATAACAATCCTGCGATTGAATGCTTGTTGATTTTGCGCTCGTACGCTGATTTTCTTTATCCTAATAGTAATATCAAAACCCTAAATGAGAAACAATGGCAAGATTTTTTACATGAAAAATTAGCGATTAATACGCAGTTGCGTTTACTATTTTCACAAACCATGTATCAATCCCAGCCAAGTATTGATAAGCAAATGCTACTTAATTATTGTCAAAAGTGGGTTGATGGTGTTTAGATTTGAATGGCTATATTTGTTATTTTTGCTGCCTTTGCCAGTTGTGTTATATTGGCTTAAAAGTACGCAAAGTGCTACTGGATTTGGTATTCGTCTGCCACTGTTTTCGAGTCTGAATGCATTCGAGGATTTTTCTAATAACCGTCAGCGTTTAAATATTAGACAAGCGCTACTTTGGCTGGCATGGGTATTTTTATTACTAGCGATTGCCAAGCCGATTTGGATTGATGAATTGGTAGAGTTGCCAACTAAAGGCAGGGATATTATCTTGAGTATTGATTTATCGAATTCGATGTCTGAGCGCGATTTTGTGATTGATGGCAGGTGGGTGAATAGACTCAGTGGGGTCAAGAAAACTGCACTTGATTTTGTTAATCAGCGTAAAGGTGATCGTATCGGTTTGGTAGTATTTGGCTCTAAAGCGTTTCTATATTCGCCACTCACTTTTGATAAAAATATTATTAAATCTTATTTGCATCAGCTACAAATTAACATGGCCGGTCAGGATACCGCCATTGGTGATAGTATTATTGTTGCTACTGAACATTTTCAAGACAATCAGCAGGCGAGCAAACCTAGAGCGTTAATCCTGTTAACAGATGGACAAAATACTGCAGGCCATATCAGCGTTGAGCAAGCAACAGCAATTGCTAGGGAGCAAAATATCAAAATCTATACCATTGGATTGGATGCAAGACGTAGTATTTTTGCCACTGGTATTGATGAGGCAGCACTTAGAGATATTGCCAAGCAAACAGGCGGTTTGTATTTTCTGGCGCAAAATACCGATGCCTTAGCACAAATTTATGCCAAGGTAGATGCCTTGGAAAAAGATTCAGAAGAAAAACTAACCTACCAAATTTATAAAGATTTATTTTTCTACCCTTTGTTTGTGTTTTTGCTGTTACTTATACTATTGATGTTGAGGCGTGAGTGATGATTGAGACTATTGAATTGATTCGTCCACTGTGGTTACTCGCTATTATTCCCACGCTGTTGATTTGGTGGTTTTTTTCTTATAAAAATACGCACGTTAGTAATTGGCAAAGTGTTATTGATAAAAACCTTTTACCAAGACTTAGCCAGCAACATTTAGCCAGACAAAATCTTGCTAATTTTTTACTACCAATACTACTGGTTTTAACGCTTATTGCTTTGAGTGGAGTTAGTTTTTTCAAGCAAAATACTCCAGTTTATCAGCAACAAAAAACCACCTTAATCATACTCGATGCCTCGCCTTCAATGCGTGCTAAAGATGTCGCTCCATCAAGGCTAAAACGCGCTATTTTATTGATTAAGCAATTTTTAATACAGGATGTTAATCAAGTTATGTTAATGGTTTTTGCAGCTGAGCCGTATTTAATTTCACCTGCTAGTACTGATGATAAACCCATGCTAAATTTACTTCAAGGCTTAACTGTGAACAGCTTGCCAAGCCCAGGCTCAAGACTGGATTTAGCGTTTCAATATGCAGATGAATTACTCACTAAGAAAAACATCAAAGCCAATATTTTATTACTGAGTGATGCACAAAATGTTGCCTCTGAGGCACTCAAATCAGCAAAGAAATTGGGGCAAAAAATCTCAGTCATTGCCATTAGTAAAGCTCAAACGGTTGAATTTGAACACGCAGGAAAAACCCAAAATACCACCACTAACAAACGCCTACTGAGACGCTTAGCGGAGTCAACAGGCGGACTATATCAAGAGTTAAACATTGGAAATATTGATAACTTTGTGCGTTTTAACGTTTTTGATCCATTCAACAATAAAGTCAAACAGCAAAATCAACAGGTGAGTATTGCTATTGATAGCGGGATTTATTTTGTATTGATTTTACTGCCACTATTTTTATTATTTTTTCATCAAAAATTGAGACAATGAAATTATTTATATTGCTATTATTAATTTTTCAAAGCGTATTTGCTCAAGAATTAAATTGGCTTGATACGGCATGGCAAACGTCAGACCAAATTGCCAAGGAAAAATATGATGCGCACGAATACCAAGCATCAGCCCAATTGTTTGAAGATGAATCTTGGCAGGCTAATGCCCTATATAAAGCAGGCAAGTTCGAGCTTGCTGCTGAGCATTTTAAAAATTTAGCACAGCATTATAATTATGCTAACGCTTTGGTACAACAAAAAAAATATACTGAGGCGATTAAGGCTTATAAAAATGTTGCTAAAAACAGTGAAAATTACCCCGATATGCAACATAATCTAGCACTTGTAAAGCAGCTCTTAGCACAACAACAACAACAGTCACAAGACAATCAAAACAATCAAGAAAAATCTCAGCAAAACCAACAACAACAGTCACAAGACAATCAAAACAATCAAGAAAAATCTCAGCAAAACCAACAACAACAGTCACAAGACAATCAAAACAATCAAGAAAAATCTCAGCAAAACCAACAACAAGCAAAAGACAAGCATTCTGAGCAACAAAATAAACAAGAATCTTCTGACAAATCTGATAAGTCAAAAGAATCTCAAGACAAACAACAGCAAGCTGGTCAAAGAAAAGCACAAAAACCATCTGAGAAACAAGAGACTACACAAATAAAACAACAAGGTATTCAACAGCAAATTAATAAACAACGTCTAGAGCAAATTTTTAAACAAGTAAAGGCACCGCCAATTGAGCTATTAAGACAAAAATTTTTAATTGAACAATATCTGCGCCAGCAGCAAGGCAGTAAGTTTAGCAACACTCAAGGTCAAATATCATGGTAAGAATTACACTGCTTTTATTGTTTTTGATAAATAATGCTTTTGCAACTATCCAAGTTAGAGTTAATAAAACTCAAATTAGTAGCGTTGACAATCTGACAGTTTTAATTGATGTTGACAATGTATCTGGTAATCAAACACTTGATATTAGTGCCTTAACACAAGATTTTAATATTGTTAATCGAGCGCAATCTAGTTCGCGTCAATCCATTAATGGCAAAGTTTCTAGTGCTATTAATTTACGCTTAACGTTACAGCCAAAACGCATAGGTGAGCTGATAATTCCTACGTTTGAGGTGGGTGGACAGACATCTAAACCAATTAAGATAAAGGTTGACGCTGTGGATGAGGCAAGTTTTGAGAAAAACATTATTTTTATTAAAACCAGTCTTAGTAACCTCAATCCGATGGTGCAGGAGCAAGTAATTTATACTGTGAGTTTGTATTCACACTCCAAAATTCAACATACACAATTAGATTTTACCCCGCAGATAGCCAATGTCAAAGTCAAAAAAATAGCACAAGCCAATACCCAAGTCAATTTTAAAAATCAGCCATTATGGAAAAAAGATTTTAATTTTGCCATTTATCCACAAAAAATTGGCAAGTTTAGTATTCCGGGCATTAGGCAAACGGTTTCTGTTGGCAGTTCTAATCAAGTTTTGTTATTTGCTGAGTCTAGCAATTTGACAGTGCTAGCTGCGGATGAAAATTATCCATTGGGCGAATATTGGCTACCAGCAATGCAAGTTGAGCTGAGTGAAAAACCGCTTGATAAAAGTCAAAAAATTATTGCTGGCGAGCCATTTGTTCGTCAAATTATGATTAAAGTTAGTGCTCAAAGTGCTATTCAAGTGCCGCCCTTAAAATTTAGCAACAATTCTTTATTTGAACAATATGCAGACAGTAATTCAAGTACTGAGCGATTAAAGACTAACAATATCATCAGCATGGTTGCACAAGATATTTTAATTATCCCCAATCGTTTTGGTGAACAAATACTACCAGAAATCAAACTTACTTGGTTTGATACCAATGAGAACAAGACTAAAATAGCGCGTCTTGCCGAGGTAAAAATTCAGGTTGAGCCACCATCTGATAAGCCAAAAACGTTGGTTCTACCCAAGTTAGAAGACCGAGATATTAGTGTTAACACAACCAAAATAAAGCCAATATTAAGCAAGCCTACTTATTGGAAGTCAATTGCGCTTTTTAGTATTGCTTTATGGTTATTGACTTTAATGTTGTGTTGGTTTTATCGACCATCAAAGCCTAAAAAAGTTGAAAAAATTCAAAAAATGACTGACATTGACCAGTTGAAAATGATTAAAAAATATGCCAAAAAAAATGACGCAAGAGCAACAAAACGAGCATTAGATGCTTGGGTTTTTGAGTGTTATGGGTTGTTAAATACCAACATTTTTGCCAAACAATTAGGTGCTGATTTTGCCGATGAAATGTTGATTTTGCAACAAAATTTATACCAATCGAACCAGCCGTGGGATGGTGCTAAATTCTATCAAGTGTTGGCAAGTACTATTAAAAGTACCAGGTTGAAAAAAACTAAAGATCTATTACCAGAGTTATATCCTAGCTCTTTTTAGATGGTTTAAGTGTCAAAAAAATATCCGCTAATGCCTCATAAATTGGCTGTTGTTGAATTTGTTTGGAAATAAAGTTAGCAATCACAGCAAGGAGCAGTCCTGGAATGAGTAAATTCAAAGCAAGAGTCATTTCTAAAATTACAAATGTAGCAGTAAGTGGCGCTCTGATTACTGCACTTAAATAAGCAATCATTGCCATGATAATGATGACTTGTGTATCAATTTGTGAGTCTATAGCTGTCATCAACTCTGCCATCTCTGAGCCAATTCCTGCACCGATTGAAATACTTGGCATGAACGCACCGCCTGGAATACTAGAGACAAATGAGGCAAGCACGGCAAAGTATTTCATCACCACAAAATCTAACCCTAGTTTATCATTAGCAAGTATTTGTAGCACTTCTTGGCGTCCTGAGCCGGCAATTTGACCTTGTGATAAGTAGTTAAATATTGCCACAATTGAGCCTAATATTAGTGCCACAACAATGACTTTAATTTTAGTATTGACAACAAGTTTATTGATAAAATAAAGCGTTAATTTAGCAAAGATACCACCAAAAATACCTGCTAGAACTGCTAAAGGTAGCAGTTGCCAAATGAGCGCTAAATTGATTGAATGTGTAGATAAATCTAAAAAATAAGGTGTATTACCCCGATAAAGTATTGCAAACATATAAGTGATGACACTAACAATAGCAATTAAAATTAAGGCTTGTTTTTTCAGCTTGCGTCCAATTTCTTCATAGGCAAACAACACGCCTGCAATCGGTGCATTAAAGGCAACAATCAGTCCTGCGCTACCGCCAATGGCAATCAGACTGTGAATTAAAAACTTGCGTTTGAGTTTTAGAAAGCGGTTAAACCCATAAAAAATAGAGCCACCAATATGAATGCTTGGGCCTTCAACGCCAATTGGCGCACCACCGAGCATAGCTAAGAATATCAAGCCAATTTTACCCAGTGCAATGCGAAACGAAAGCAATTGTTCACGAATGTTTTTGTTACGTGAATCGGTTGCGGCAATCAATTGCGGAATCCCACTACCTTGTACAAAATGACAATAATATTTAACACTGTAAATAATCGTAACAAAAGTAATGGGCGTGATTAAAAAACTTAAATAAGGTGTATCAGTAACCCAATATTTAAACAGATGCTGCGCATAATCACTGGTTTGCAAAAATAAGGTGATAATAATCACACTCATCAAGCTACCAAATAGTAATGATAGGTAGGTCGTTATTTTATGTGGAAACTGATAAGCGAGATACCTGCGCACTTATGACTCGGTATTAAACAATCCGGTTGATAAGTAGCGATCGCCGCGGTCACACACAATGGTAACAATGGTGGCATTGTTAATTTGTTTGGACAACTTAATTGCTATACTTACTGCACCACCACTTGATACGCCAGCAAAAATACCTTCTTCGGTTGCCAAATCACGTGTCATTTGTTCAGCAGCAGCTTGCGAAATATCAAGGGTTATATCAACTTTACTGGCATCAAAAATTTTAGGTAAATAAGCCTTTGGCCAACGTCGAATGCCTGCGATTTTTGCGCCGTCTTCAGGTTGCACACCGATAATTTGAATGTTGGTATTTTTAGCTTTAAGTACACTGGATACACCCATAATAGTGCCTGTGGTGCCCATAGCGGATACAAAGTGTGTAATCTTGCCATTGGTATCTTGCCAGATTTCCTTAGCAGTTGTGTTGATGTGTACGTTCGAATTATCAGGGTTAGAAAATTGGTCAAGTTGCTTACCTTTACCATCTTTTTGCATTTTATCAGCCAAATCTCGTGCACCTTCCATGCCATCATTTTCGCTTACTAAAATCAACTTAGCACCATACGCGCTCATGGCATCACGGCGCTCTTGTGAGAGATTATCTGGCATGATAAGTATCATTTTATAACCTTTGATTGCCGCTACCATTGCCAAAGCGATGCCAGTATTGCCACTGGTAGCTTCAATAAGCGTATCTCCTGGGCTGATTTCATCACGTAGTTCGGCTTGGGCAATCATATTAAAAGCAGCACGGTCTTTCACCGAGCCAGCGGGGTTATTACCCTCAAGTTTGAGTAAAATGGTATTAGTAGGGTTGGGATTGAGTCTTTGCAATTTCACCAAAGGAGTATTGCCAATACTGGCTTCAATAGTTTGGTATGTTGTCATAGACCTATTAAATAGATGTGCTCTAAATCTTTAAAAAGCCAAGTTCTATCAAAATCATCCATATTGCTTACAGTGGTAAATATCTCATCGGTAGTTTCGCCTAAATCAATGCCTAATAGTCTTAATTCTCTCGGTTCGACAAATAAACAATAATCACCATCACATAAACGCACTTCTAGCACGTGATTGCCATTATTATGATTAGAGGACAAGCCGCGCGGTGCTAATTCAACAATGTAGTTGCTTTTTGTAGGTGTAAGCGTTGTACAACTAGAAAGTAAAACAATACTACATATTATTAAGAATCGCATCACGTACCTCACTCATGACTGGGTTGATGTTAATCATTATATCACAACACTGCGTTATTGCGGTATCTGGGTCTTTGAGTCCATGACCCGTTAATGTACATACGATTTTAGAGCCTTCAGGAATTTTCCCATTTTTGACATCAGCTATCGCACCAGCTAGTGAGGTAGCTGAGGCAGGTTCGCAAAAAATTCCTTCTTGTTCAGTGAGCAATTTTTGTGCATTTAAAATCTGTTCATCAGAATAAGCATCAAACCAGCCGCCAGATTCTTGCTCAACGGTGTGTGCTAAATCCCAACTTTGTGGATGGCCAATGCGAATCGCTGTGGCAACAGTTTCTGGATTATCAATCATTGCACCTTTAACAAAAGGCGCGGCACCTGCTGCTTGATAACCAAGCATTCTTGGCGTGTTAGCAGATTTTCCATCTGCATGATATTCTTTGTATCCCATCCAATGAGCGGAAATATTACCTGCGTTGCCCACAGGCAAACAGTGATAATCAGGCGCATCGCCTAGCTCTTCGATAATCTCAAAGGCGGCGGTTTTTTGTCCTTGCAAGCGAAATGGATTGATTGAGTTAACAATCGATACTGGTGCATGATCTGCCACTTCTTTAACTAGACGCATACCATCGTCAAAGCTGCCCTTGATTTGGATAATTATCGCGCCATGAATCATTGCTTGGGCTAATTTCCCTAGGGCAATTTTCCCTTCAGGGATTAGTACAAAGGCTTTAATGCCAGCGCGCGCTGCATATGCGGCAGCTGAGGCTGAAGTATTACCAGTAGAAGCACAAATAATTGCTTTTGAGCCTGCTTCAACAGCCTTAGTAACCGCCATAGTCATGCCACGATCTTTGAAAGACCCTGTTGGGTTAAGCCCTTCGTATTTGACATAAATAGCTGCATCTTTTCCTAATAGGGCAGGGATATTTTTTAGATGAATTAGTGGCGTGTTACCTTCTCCTAGACTAATGATTTGTGCACTTTGATTAACAATTAGTCTATCTCGATAGTGTTCAATTAGCCCAGTATATCTCATGGTTTTTTCCTTAATTAAGTGTTTCTAGATGAATAATTTTTATTGGCTGTTGGATAAAATCATTGTTTTCAATTTCTACTACCGCGGCGTTTAATTCGGCAGTTTTAACGATATTGGTAGTCATAGCGATATATGTGTTATTTTCACTTATTTGTTTTTGTAAAACCTTCTCTACGCTGATATTATGGCTTGCCAATATTTTGCTAATGTTTGCTAACACGCCTGCTTTATCCACAACCAACAAACGCAAATAAAAGGCACTTTGAATCTCACTTGGGTTGCAAATTGAGTAGCTTTCAAAGTTCTTCCAGCCTAGCACATCAGAACTGACAGTTTTTTTGATAAGGTCCACCAAATCGGCAATAACTGCACTGGCAGTGGCTTCATCACCCGCACCTGCGCCATAATAAAGTGTATCACCAACTGCATTGCCTTTGACCAGTACGGCGTTCATGACCCCATCAACATTGGCAAGTAATTGGGTTTTAGGAATCAATGTTGGATGAACACGCATTTGTATTTGTTTGTCAATTTTCTTAGCAATACCCAAATGCTTGATATTGTAGCCAAGTTCGGTTGCAAAATTAACGTCCTTAGATGTGATTTTACTAATACCTTCAGTGGTAACTGCCTCAAAGTTAAGCTCGCAACCAAAGGCAATAGAACCCAGAATTGCTAGTTTATGAGCTGCATCAATGCCTTCCACATCAAAAGTTGGGTCGGCTTCAGCATAGCCTAGTGTTTGTGCTTCTTGCAAAACATTCGCAAAATCTCTGCCTTTATTACGCATCTCAGTCAGAATAAAGTTACCCGTGCCGTTAATGATACCAACTACCATTTCTATTTGATTGGCACTTAATCCTTGTTCTAAGGACTTTAAAATAGGTATACCGCCAGCTACAGCCGCTTCAAACAAAAGGTGCACATCTTGGTTTTTAGCCAAAGTTAATAATTCGTTGCCATGAGCGGCGATAAGTGCCTTGTTGGCGGTAATCACATGTTTGCCATTGTTAATCGCTTGTTCAACCAAATCTTTGGCAAAAGTTGTGCCGCCAATCAGTTCGAGTACCACTTCGACTGTGGGATTATTAACTACAGCAAGTGCATCTTCGGTGATGTTGAAACCCTCATCTGAGCAAATTCTTGGTTCGTTAATATTCTTAACTGCGGCGTGAACAATATTAATTGATTGTCCAGTACGCTTAAAAATAATCGCTTGATTTTTGGATAACACATTGACCACGCCGCCGCCGACAGTGCCTAAGCCTAAAATTCCAATATTCATGATAAAATTCTTAGAAAAATCAGCAATTATACCAATCAGAGTAGCGTAATCGCCATACATTTAAGTGGGCGTGAATATTGCAATGGGACTTTATGTTGATTGTTAAATAATACTGGTGCTAGAGCTTTTAGCATATCTTCATAGACGGGTTTTTTAAAATCAATCACTTCTTCAATCGGATGCCAATAGTCAACCCAAACCCAATCATCAAACTCAATATCACCATGCGTGTTTAATTTAACATCATTGTCATCGCCAGTCAGTTGTAGTAAAAACCAAACCTGTTTTTGTCCGATACAAATAGGCTTTTGTGTGCGTCTGATATGGTGATCAGGCAAGTCATAGCGCAACCACTTTGGGGTTTTGGCAATTAGTTTAACATGCTCTGGCAATAAGCCAACCTCTTCATTTAACTCACGAAACAGTGCCTCAAGCTCAGTTTCATTGCTATCAATACCGCCTTGGGGTAATTGCCAAGCATCCTGTTGATAGCGCTTGGCTAAGAGTATTTGTTGCTTATCATTGGTAATAACAATGCCAACATTGGCGCGATAGCCTTGTGCATCTATCATTTTTTTTGTTAATCTTCGCCAGAAAATACATCTAATAACTGTAGCAAACTTAGAAATAAGTTGTAAATAGCAACAAATAAGGTAATAGTTGCCATGATGTAATTGGTTTCTCCTCCGTGAATAATGCTTGAAGTTTCAAATAAAATCAAACCACTCATTAATAAAATAAAGGCTGCTGATACCGCTAATGATAATGCAGGCATGGTAAAGAAATAAGTAGCAATACCAGCTAAGAATGCAACAATAATACCCACCATTAAGAAGCCGCTCATAAAACTGAAATCTTTGCCTGAAGCAATGGCGTAAAAAGACAAGGATAAAAAGATAATACCTGTGCCAGTCATTGCCATAGCCACCAATTCACTACCATTGGAAAATCCAGCTGTGTACGCACCAATAATTGGACCTAATGTCAGCCCCATAAAGCCAGTGAGTGCGAATACTGCCAAAATACCAGTGCTTGAATTGCGTAATTTATGGGTTAGATAAAGTAAGCCAAAATAACCACCTAACGTGATTAACAAGCCAAAATGTGGCAATTTGAGTGCTATTGAAACATAGGCCATTAACCCCGAAAACAGCAATGTGGCAGAGAGTAGTTGATAAGTGTTAACTAAAACACGATTAAGTCCAATATTTCTAGTTTGAGTTGTAGTGTTCATCATTCACCTTCGTTTGTGTAAAATTAATATTTTATCTAAAAAATAACCCTAGAGGGTGTGCTCTTAATGAAATTAATTCTAGGAAACGGTAAAACCGCTAAATCGATTGCAAGTTTTTTGCGTAAACAAAGGTTTGATTTTAAATTAGTTGCCGATACTAGAAAAGTAAGAGATGCATTTATTTTGCAAGGTATTGATGAAATTTTCATCAGTCCTGGCATTATGCAAACTGATGATATTGTTATTTTAGCAAGAAAAAAAAATATTCCTGTGGTTAGCGATATTGAATTATTTTCGCGCTACGCCAAAGCACCCATAGTCGGCATCACTGGCTCAAACGGCAAATCAACCGTCACCACATTATTAGGCGAAATGGTTAAAGATGAGGGTAAAAAAGTCGCAGTAGGGGGTAACATCGGCACGCCAGCACTTGATTGCCTGGATGATGAGATTGATTATTATGTATTAGAATTATCTAGTTATCAACTTGATTACACGCAAAAGTTAAATTTAATTACTGGCGTGGTGCTGAACATCACTCCAGACCACCTTAATAGATATACAAACTTTGCAGCCTACGCTGATTCAAAACTCAGTTTGTATCAATATTGTGAAAACTTAGTTATCAACCTAGACGAGCCATTAATTCCCAGCCAACAAGCTGCCAAGCGTTTTAGTATTAACTTGCCTAAGCAAGCCAATGATTTTGGCGCAGTTACTTGTCATGATAGCTGTTTTTTACTCAAAGGCGATAATGTGCTAATGGATATTGACGAGGCACAACTCGTCGGTGAGCACAATATTACTAATATCTTATGTGCATTTGCCCTTGGTGAACAAATTGGCTTAAAGTTGAAATCAATGATTGAAAGTGTTAAACATTTCAAAGGCTTAGAACATCGTCTTGAATGGGTCGTAAAAAAGCGTGGTATTGATTATTATAATGACTCTAAAGCCACCAATGCCATTTCTACCATCAAAGCTATTCAAGCCTTAATTAACAAGCATAAAACTATCAGTCTAATCCTCGGCGGTATCCAAAAAGAGGAAGATTACAGCGAACTATTTACTTTAATTAACAAACACATCTCCAGCGTTGTCCTTATCGGGCAAAGCACCCAAGCGTTTAAAAACAATCTCAAAGTCCAAACTACCCACGCCAACTCAATGCAAGCAGCTGTTGATATTGCTAGCAATCCAAATTGCCAAGCAGTATTATTATCCCCAGCTTGTGCTAGTTTTGATATGTTTGATAATTTTGAACAGCGCGGAGATGTGTTTAAAAGGTGTATTAATGACCGATAAAGAATTAAAATTACAACAGATTTTTGCCAGTAGTCATGGTATGTTGGTGCAAAAATCTTACTTATTGGAACAACTTGATCATTGCTCTGAATCAACGCTTAAACGCACGATTAATAATCTGCGGGATAAATTTTTTGTTCCACTTAACTATGACAGACAAAATCATGGTTGGCGTAGTGATAAAAGCTATACATTACCTGGGCTGTTTTTTAGTGATAATGAATTGTATGCTTTTTTGATATTAGAACAGCTGTTAGAAAACATGAATGAAGGCTTGGTTACTGAGCAATTGTTGGTTGCTAAAGAAAAAATTAACCGTTTGCTAGCCAGTAAATTAAAAACAAACGGAAAAATAACCGATAAACTGCGTTTTATTAGCATTTTTCACCGCACATACAGTAAGAATGTTTTTCAAACTATCGCCAAAGCAGTGTTTAATGAGGCAAAAATTACCATTGATTATTGCGCAAAAGATAATAAAAAATCCACTAGAACTATATCACCACAACGCGTTGCTCATTACAAAAATAATTGGTACTTAGATGCATTTTGTCATTTAAGAAACAGCCTTAGAGTCTTTACAATTGATGGTATTAGTCAAGCTAAAATTCTAGACGAATCAGCAAAAATCATCCCAACAGAGCAAATTGATATTGTTGTTCAAAGCAGTTACGGTATTTTTTCAGGCAATGCTAAAAAAATTGCAATTCTTAACTTTTATCCACCTGTTTGTTTTTGGATAGCCAAAGAAAAATGGCACCCAAAACAACAAATAAAATGGCTCAAAAATGATGTCTTAGAACTAAAAATTCCTTACAATAAGGAACGAGAACTGCTTGCTGATATTTTGCGTTATGCCGCCCATGTCAAAATTATCTCACCCAAATCACTGCGTGAATCTCTAATACAGCAGGCAAAAACATTACTGGAAAATAACGCTTAAATTTATTTTAGGGTATAGTTCATATTTTGAACCTTTACTATGTTTTAATAGATGCATTATTATTTTAAAGGTGCAGATATGAACATAGAATATTTAGATGATTTTTATATTGCTGGTGCAAAATATTACCAATTACCCTGGGTTCTGGATGAACTTAAAATTGGCGATGATGTGGTTTTAAAGCCCCAACCAGATAATAAATATGATAATAATGCGATTGAGATTTATTATCAAGATTATAAATTAGGCTTTGTGCCAAGACATAACAATCAATGTTTGTCAAAATTACTAATAGCAGGTGTGAATATAATCACTAAAATCAGCGTTTTAAAACTCTATAGCGAGCAATATAATCAAATTAAAATAACGCTATATTTACAAAACAAATATATTGTTGTTTAATCACTTTATAGATAGAAAAATGAAAAATAATCACAATTCAAAAAATCAAGATGAACAGATGTTAGAGATTGAAGTACAAGAGTGTCATCAACTTCGGCAAGAGTTTGAACAATGGAAGCAGGAACAAAAACCATGTTTTAGTTTGACCAGCCTTGCGTTAGTGGCATTAGGCGTTAGTTTTTTTGACTAATTGGTAATAACAATGCAACAACTCACTGACCTAAAGGCAATACTGCACTCCAAGCGTGCGAACATTTATGTTTTAGAAAAGTGTCGAGTGATGCAAAAAGACGGGCGCGTTTTATACCTCACCGAAGAACAAGACAATAAGCAATACTGGAATATTCCCATCGCCAATACCACCTGCATTTTACTCGGCGGCGGTACTTCAATCACCCAAGCTGCAATGCGTATGCTTGCCCAAGCTGGGGTTTTGGTGGGCTTTAGTGGCTCTGGTGGCACACCACTTTTAATGGCAACAGAAATTGAATGGCTCAGTCCACAAAGCGAGTATCGTCCTACTGAGTACATTCAAGCATGGATGAGTTTTTGGTTTGAGGACAACAAGCGTCTAACTTTTGCTAAATTTTTACAAAGCAGGCGCATTGATTTTTTAGAAAAGATATGGAATAAAGATAAAGATTTGCAAATTGAGGGCTTTGCAGCTAACACAAAATTACTCACTGACTTCAAACAAAAAATCAACCAAGCCGCCAGTACCAATAAGCTATTAACCGATGAGATGCAACTCACCAAGGCACTGTATAGGCAAGCGACAACCACCACTAAAACCAAAAATTTTACCCGCCAACACAACTCAATCGATTTAGCGAATGATTTTCTCAACCATGGCAACTATTTGGCTTATGGTTTAGCAGCTGCCACACTTTGGGTGCTAGGCATTCCCCATGGTTTCGCCCTAATGCACGGTAAAACCCGCCGCGGTGCTTTGGTGTTTGATGTGGCTGATTTAATTAAAGATGCTTTAATTTTGCCTTGGGCATTCATTGGTGCCAAGGAGAAAATTAGCGAGCAAGAATTTAGGCAACTTTGCCTGCAAAACTTCACCAAATACAAGGCTCTAGACTTCATGTTTGCCACTATTAAAGACATTTGTAAGCAAGCACAAATTTCAACCCAGTCCAACTCACCACAGGGTGAAAAATGCTCGTAACCTTTATCAGCGAATGTGAAAAAAAATCCCTAAACCGCACCCATCGTGTGTTAGACGCTTTTGCCAATCGTATCGGTAACAACACTTGGCAAACCTCCATCACCCAAGAGGGGTTAGATGTGGTGAAAAAATTACTTCGACAAACTGCCAGCAAGAACACCGCAGTCAGTTGTCATCAGCTAAAATCGCGTGTTAGGAGTGAATTACTTTGGATTGTGGGTAATCGGGATAGGTTTAATAATGAGGGTATTGTGGCAGTGAACTACACTGAACAGGATAAATTTATAGGAGAAATAGATATGAGTGAAATATACGCAAATACCAAAAAGCAACCATTAGACCAACATCTGTTTGCAGTTGGAGTAGTGGCTAAAGAGATTATGAAAACTTTTTGTAGTGACAGACAAATGCAAAAAGCGGCCTTTATAGCTGGTTGTTGGCATGATATTGGTAAATTAGAAACACAATTTCAAAATTGGCTAAATAAAGAATTAAAAAAGAAAAATTTGATTTTAGATCTACCAGAAAATGGTGTTCATATTGAAACAGGCAAATTTTCATGGGAGAAATACCCAACCCACAACGAAGTATCAACTTTAATTTATGAGTTGTTAGCAGACGATAGCGACTTTGGAAAACAAGAACAACAAGCAATAAAACATGCTATTTTTTGGCATCATGCTAAACCAATTCGTAAAAGTGAAATATCAAGCCTTCATCAAGTTTTAGAAAAGTTAGAGGGCAATAAATTAGAGGTTTTGCTCTCTCAAAGTAAAGAGGTAATACAGTGGGTAAATATTGCGAGCGATAATTACTTTAACGAAAAGAATGTAAATATAAAACAGGTGTCAGATTATGAAGACGAGATAAATAGTGTCAAACTACCAGCATACAAAACTTATGAAACCACAGAAAACCTAGAAAGGTACCAAAAACAAATTAGAGTTAATGCTAGAGAAAATTTAATTCGCACAGCGGTTATATCAGCTGATAGATTAGTCTCGTCTTTAAGTAGTAATGAATTAAAAAACTATATCGACAACAAAACATTAGAAGATTTTGCTAAAAGGCAGTTAATTGTTGATAGAGGATTAAACCAGCATATCAAAACTTGTCTTAATGGTTTTGAGAAAAAAGACCCCAACAGTTCTAGAAATCAAGCACAACAACAGGCAGCAGAGGCGTTAGTAGATGAAGAAATAGATATTGCTGTTTTAAATGGTCCTGCAGGCTGTGGAAAAACTAAAACTGCTTTAGAATGGGCATTGAATGTATCGGCTAAACAAATATTTTGGGTGTGCCCAAGAGTGGCAATTTGCCAGAGTCTATTTGCTGATTTAACTAGCGGTAAATATTTGCCAAACGCCAATATAGAAATCCATACAGGGGAGTTTAAATACACCAGTAAAAAATCTGAATTAGAAGCAAAAGATTATTTTATAGGTGATGTTGTTTTAACCACAATTGATCAAATTATTAACTCAATTACCACCCATAGACATATTAGCACTTTAACCAAATTTATGAATGCCACTGTGGTTTTTGATGAGTTTCACGAATATATTCCAATGAAAGGTTTTAATATTTTGTTTGCCGAGTTGATTGAATGCAAAAAATTACAACAAAATGAAGAAATGCTACCAAATACACTACTAGTATCAGCAACGCCTAATTATTATTTTGTAGAAAATTTTTTAAATATTGAAAGTGAAAGCATTCAAAGCATGACTAGTTTTAATGATAAAGTTTATGAAATTGATTTTGTTGATTATGATGAAAATACAAACGATAAAAATAATCCACTATATCAAGCAGTTAATCAAAACACTTTCGTTATTAGTAATACCGCTATTACCGCGCAAAAAAGTTTTATCCAAAATCAAACACAAGAAAATAGTCTTTTAACGCATTCTAAATTTACGCCAAAAGACAGAAAAAAAATATTTAATCAAGTATTTGATAGTTTTTCTCAATATGGTAAACATGATTTTGATATTATTAGAAGTGGTCCCGTTATCCAAGCGGCACTTAATATCAGCGCCCAGGCTATGATTAGTGAAATGGATATTGCTGAAAACATCTTACAAAGATTAGGGCGCCTAAATCGTTTTGCTGAATATAAAACGGCTAATTTAAGAATAGCGATAACAGAAAGCATTAAAAACGGGAAACAAGTGGGTAAGGCTGCAAAATTTTTAGGCAGAAATCATCAATTGCAAAGTAGCAAAGTTTGGTTTGAGTTCTTGAACGACAAGCTAACGGACAAAGCCAATATATTTATATCTGAGTTGTATGAATGGTATCAGGAGTTTTATAAAAGTGATGCTTGTTTAAAGATGATAAAGCAAGATTTTATTGGTTTACTTGGGGATGGCGTTAAATCAATTAACGAGAATATTTTTGAACCAAAGCGCATCAAACTCTCTCGAGATAGTGCTATAAAACTTAAAAAGCATTCACTAAGGGGTAATAGTCGGTTTGTGCAAATGGCAATGTATGCTGTCAGCGAAGAAAAAGTGCTAGACGAATATTTAAAAGAGCCTATTACTTTGGGTATAAATGAAATTACTAATTATGGTGATGATGAAAATGCTTTAGAGTTTATGGGTAAAAAACACCATAATATTAAAAAAGATGAGAATAAAAAATACGGGGTAACAAAAACAACGAAGTTTAAAACAAGACTTTATTTAAAAAATTCAAGAGACCCTGAAACGCCAATTTATGTCAGTTATACACCTAATGATTTGTCAGACATACCTGGATTAGTTGCAGATAGTGAAGCCATTTATTATCTACAAGGCATCAATCAAGCAATTGGCATTATGTCTATTTCAAAACTACAAGATGATGAATGATAAAACGCCGCCTATGTGGCGGTAAATAACAAAATTAATTTTAATTTTTGAAGCCATCTTTGTAATGGTGTTAAGATAATTTTAGGCAATTTTAATGGTTTAAAATAATAATTGTGTTCATTTGGCAACACATTTTTTTAACTTTATAGGAAAAAATATTATGAATAAAATTACAGGTATAAAAAGCGTTGATTTTAAAATTACAGCATTAGGTCATGGCGTAGTTAATTGGAATGGCCCAACCAATCTTAGTAACAAAGGTAAGACAGTAGATAACCATACTTTACCAAAATTAAGAGGCTATACCAATCTTACTGGCAAAATAAAAGAAGAAACAGGCTATAAATACAAAAAAGAAGCAACTGATATTAAAGAAGCAACTGATATTGATTTTAAGGCTACACCTTTGTATATCAGTCAGAATTGCATTCGTCATCACTTGTTTAGAAATCAAGCATTTGACCTACATTTTGCAAAAGAGAAGGACTTAACACCTGTTATTGCCTCTATCACTGGGCTTGTTCGTGGTTTTGTTGTGCCATCATCTCAATGCAAAAGAACCTCTGCATTATTGCTTGAAGATTTTGTTGATGAATTGGGCAATGGTAATTTTGAACAGTTTGGTCAAGCAGGAGAAAGAGATAGCTCTTCTTTCTTTTCAAAAACCACTTTTGGTGATACTAAGTATACATCTTATGGCTCAATTAGTTTAGAGCAATTACAATTTATCTCATTGGATAATAAATTTGACCGTGCTGCCATGATTATCAAACAAGGGCAAGGTGAAGAAGTGGCACAACAAGTGCAAAATTTTATAAAGTCTCTTAATCCAGCTTTAAATCCAGAAGCGGTTTTTCACCCAAATTATGTGCGTG
The DNA here is from genome assembly GCA_965206195.1 of Gammaproteobacteria bacterium. Lineage (GTDB taxonomy): Bacteria > Pseudomonadota > Gammaproteobacteria > PS1 > Pseudothioglobaceae > JAAOIF01. The sequence continues at coordinate 75,879 of CBDBIZ010000011.1, read as the reverse complement.
GTGGCACAATTTTTGAAGAGGGTGAGCAAGGGATATTGTTAAACCAAGATGCAATGCAAATATTGGTTAATGAAACTTTGGATATGCTCAAAAACTTATCAATTCGTCAGGCAAAGGGCTATATGTATGTTGATGAAATGGAAGTTGATTATAACAACAGCAATAAAATGATGCGTTTTAAAAACAAAAAAGCAGAAAGCCCTAACCCTAAAAAAGAAGAAGATTTTGCTGTTTATTTTTATACTAAAGACAAGTAAGGAGGTATTATGAAAATAACCATCAGTTATGACTCCTCGTGGCGAAATTCGTTTTTAGATGGCAGCAACAATGAAGCCATTCCAAAAAAAGGTAGAAAATATATTGCCTCAATTACTAAGCTTAAAAATGATAAAAACTTTATTAAACAAAAAGTTAGCAAAGATACGGTGATGGGTGTGTTAAACAGGCTTATTGGTGACCAAAAAAAACTTTATCAGTCAAGATTAGATAGCAATTATTATTTTGCCGAAATTGAAGACAGAGTCAGCTTTAATGACAAAACACAATTAACTCAAGAAATGACTTACCTTAGAAATGTATCAGGTAGCACTGACCAAAATTCTTTTACAGGGGCGATTAAATATAATGATATTATGTTTAACTCTGATTACTCAAAAGAATTTTGGAATGTTTTATCGTTAAATATTGATGAGTTGTTTGATTTCATTATTGATAATAACTTATCTGTAAAAGAAATGAATCTTGACCCTATTTCTATTATTAATAAACTGGAGCTATTAAACAAAGAAAAACCACTTGCTAAAAATGAAAGATTGGAAAAGATTCTTGATATTTTTAGCAAGCAATTTAACGACATCAATTATCTTAATAAAAAATACGAAGTTGTGATTATTAGCTTGTATGCTTCTGCTTTGTATTTACAGTTAGAAAGATTGTCTAGTAAATACGATATGACAAGCGCAAAAACTAAACAAGGTTGTATTACTGGTATTTCAAAGCGAGGGTTTACTAAAAAAGATTTTATGGATAAATTTACAACAGGAGACAAGAAAAAAATATGGGGCAATCCATATATCCATGAAACCTTTATAAAAGGCAAAACCAAAAACTTAATGACCAAAGCCAGTGGAACACTTGATATTATTTTGGATATATCAAAAGACAAATCCAAAGAAATAAAGACTATGATAGACAACGCAGGTGTGTCTAGTTTTTACCTAGGTAAAAAAGGCTTGGCTTATATTGAAACTATTAGCACGGGAGGTATAAAATGAGCCATTATCAAGATATACAAGTACAACCAGATAAAGAATTTGACTTGCCATTTTTACGTAACAAAATTTACACCAAGCTCCACAAAGCAATCCATGACCTCAAAGCCACCGATATTGGGGTTGGTTTTCCACAAGCAAAAAATAAACTAGGAGCAGTAATTCGCATCCACTCAAACCAAGGTAGGCTACAAACATTACAAAGGCTTAATTGGTTAGGTGGCTTATCAGGCTATTGCCAACTTAGTGAGATTTTGCCTGTGCCTGATACAGTAAAAGGACACCAAACCATCCCACGCATTCGCCAAAATATGAGCATTGCCAAATTGCAAAAAAAGATAGCCTATCAAAAACTCAAAGGTTATTTAAAAACAGCTGATGATATTACGGCTTATGAAAAACAATACAAAGCTAAAATGTTTAAAACGGGTTTGACCAATCCATATTTGGAGTTACAAAGCACTTCAACAGGCAACAAATATCGGTTGTATCTTAAGTTTGGTAGTGTGCAACAAGTAGCAATTTCTGGGGAATTCAATCGTTTTGGATTAAGTAAAACCGCAACAATCCCTATTTTTTAACCATTAATTTGGTGCTCTTTAAAAATTTGTTTTAAATCAATAAGTTATAGCAATGATAAAAATCATTGGTCAAAAGGCTAATTTTTCTGTTAAATCGTTGCTGTAACTTATTTTTTTTGTTTAAAATTACTGTTCACCACCACACAGGTGGCTTAGAAAACCGCTTAGCGATTCGGCTTGCACACCTATTCGTTCACCACCACACAGGTGGCTTAGAAATAAAGCTAGATACTCTGATGAGTACGCACCTAGTTCACCACCACACAGGTGGCTTAGAAAAAAGCCCTCGAGCACATAGCGATGTGCCTTGTGTTCACCACCACACAGGTGGCTTAGAAAAATCGAATATAACAGCATGACCGCTTGCGCTCGTTCACCACCACACAGGTGGCTTAGAAATCACTGTGTGCGACTTGGATATCATCGTCAACGTTCACCACCACACAGGTGGCTTAGAAAGTACGCATTACCGACCGTGCTAATCAGTCCTCGTTCACCACCACACAGGTGGCTTAGAAAAGTCATCGTTTTGCATTCCAACATACCCAAAAGTTCACCACCACACAGGTGGCTTAGAAATGTTAATGGAGTACCCGTTTCAGATTGCACTTGTTCACCACCACACAGGTGGCTTAGAAAAATTCGCTGGATTATGCCCGAAACCTTTACGAGTTCACCACCACACAGGTGGCTTAGAAAATCAGCAGGTAAATTTTCATCATTATAAGTAAGTTCACCACCACACAGGTGGCTTAGAAAATTATAATGATTTGCGAGAATCACATTAACGTGTTCACCACCACACAGGTGGCTTAGAAATGTTGATTAACATTTTTATAAGGTGTTTTAAAGTTCACCACCACACAGGTGGCTTAGAAAAAAGACTTCGTTATCTTGTGATGTATTGTTCAGTTCACCACCACACAGGTGGCTTAGAAAAAGTGCCGAAATGGCTTGTGAAACTAACACATGTTCACCACCACACAGGTGGCTTAGAAATTTTTTATACTTTCAAACAGTTTGCTCTCAACGTTCACCACCACACAGGTGGCTTAGAAAATCCTTATACCCCTCCTCAACCTCGCCATATTGTTCACCACCACACAGGTGGCTTAGAAATTTATTAGAATTTTTAAAGAGTTCTTTGTCAGGTTCACCACCACACAGGTGGCTTAGAAATGCTGATAATACTATTTTTCCATCTTGTCTTTGTTCACCACCACACAGGTGGCTTAGAAAATCTTAATAATCCCAACATAACCCAATTTACCGTTCACCACCACACAGGTGGCTTAGAAAATCTTAATAATCCCAACATAACCCAATTTACCGTTCACCACCACACAGGTGGCTTAGAAAAAGATACTGATGCCCCTGCTTATAATGAAGGGGTTCACCACCACACAGGTGGCTTAGAAAAGTTTAATGCACAGTTAAACAAGCAGGTAAAAGTTCACCACCACACAGGTGGCTTAGAAAAATCAATATTAAGTCGCACCTTCTAGCTAATAGTTCACCACCACACAGGTGGCTTAGAAAAATTGATTTTTACTTTATCGCGGAAGATGATAAGTTCACCACCACACAGGTGGCTTAGAAATGCCTTTTTATAACTTATCTGCAAACAACATAGTTCACCACCACACAGGTGGCTTAGAAAGCTGTTTGCAGTTGACAACTCACTTAATACTTGTTCACCACCACACAGGTGGCTTAGAAAAAAACTGTTTTGGCAATGTCTCCTGATGTAATGTTCACCACCACACAGGTGGCTTAGAAAGAATCTTGTTTGGCGCAACACACCAACCGATGGTTCACCACCACACAGGTGGCTTAGAAATAGTCTCTCGAAAACCCCGCCTCCATCAGAAAGTTCACCACCACACAGGTGGCTTAGAAAAAACATATGTTTGATCACATTTACGCAATACAGTTCACCACCACACAGGTGGCTTAGAAAAAAAGTCGTACCTGCTGTGCTGCTTGCCATTTGTTCACCACCACACAGGTGGCTTAGAAAAACTAAGCTACCCGCTGCCATTGTTTATTTGCGTTCACCACCACACAGGTGGCTTAGAAAATATTTAAGCGTTTATTGTCTTCACCCTCTAAGTTCACCACCACACAGGTGGCTTAGAAAAAAAATACCACTGTGGCGTAAAGTGATAGGTTCACCACCACACAGGTGGCTTAGAAAAATAGCAAATTGCTGTAATTCAGCGCAAGCATGTTCACCACCACACAGGTGGCTTAGAAAAAGCATTGTAAATAATTCTAAAGGCATTAGAAGTTCACCACCACACAGGTGGCTTAGAAAATAATGAAAAGGTGCACGTGGCGTGAGCAATCGTTCACCACCACACAGGTGGCTTAGAAAGCTAACGGTAATCGTTGAGGAACTGGCAGACGTTACTACGCCGCAAAAAGCCCCAGAAAGTTGGGGTGTTTTGCTTAGACGTGGTAGAAAATACGGTATTAGCACTTATGCAGTAACGCAAAGAATACAAGAAATTGATAAAACCATTATTGGCAATATGGCGCAGTTTATGGTTTTTCAACACGTGCGCCCCAAAGACATTGACGAGATTAGAAAAATGACAGGACAAGACACCCCCACTAATCCTATGGAATTTATTCATTACGACATACGCAACCAATGGGCGCGTAAACACGGCAAGATTTTTTACAAAAATAACAGCCCTATAATCGGTTGGAAAAAAATGATATAATGAGACCGTGAAAAATAGAAACAAAAACCAAAGTAAGCACATTGCAAATAGTTTAAGGGTAATCGGCATGGCGCAATTTGCCACTTTTGGATATCCGTCAATACTAAAAGAGGATGTTGGGGCGATTATATTTTTTGGTGTGCTTTATGGGTTAAGTGAGTTTTTGGCATATCAGGTTTTAAAGGAGGGTGAAAAATGACAGAGCAGACACTTATACAAGGACTGGTTGTATTGGGTTTATTGTTAATGGTATACAGTATCCCGTTTATTGTTGGTGATAAAGAAGTAAAAAAAGATAATCACGCACACTAAAAATACAAAAAAACTATAAAAAACCGCCAAAATGGCGGTTTTTTTTCGCCTGCCAAAAATAAAAAACACTAAAAAAACTATAAATTCAAAAAAAATGCTTTCGTAATGGTATCTGTAGAGGCGTAAAAAAAACACTAAAAAAACTATATTTTGATTTGACAGTTTAAAAAAACACTTGTGATAATGACCTTGATTTTTTTTAAATGGAAGCAATGAAAATGGCAAAAGCAATGACAAATGTAAAAAACGCATTAAAAGTGCCGAGCAAAATTGGATTCAACCAAGGGACTTTGGCGTTAGCGGCTTTTGTCTTTGTAGTGACAATTGGCTCAAGTTACGCACTCAATCGATATGACAATCGATTTACCCGAGACGTTAACAGCCTGAGAGCAGGGCAAAATCCAAACGGAATATAGGTTCACCACCACACAGGTGGCTTAGAAAGATCGCATTCAATCAGCACGTAATATCCGCTCGTTCACCACCACACAGGTGGCTTAGAAAGTTGCCTCGCCACCACTACCGGCAATGGCAATGTTCACCACCACACAGGTGGCTTAGAAAAATTAAATTATTATTACTGTCATCGTTGTTATAGTTCACCACCACACAGGTGGCTTAGAAATGTAGTACGTCATACTTCAAAGACCGAGCTAGTCGTTTAAAGGTTAGAATATTTTGCTCAATGCTAGCGAAGCAAACACCGGTGATGACTTCAATACTTTTTAACTCATCATCGTGACTAAAAGCAACAACGGTATAAGCGCTATCGGTTTTGAATAATTTATAGTCACCATTTAGGATGGATTGTTTAATAGATTGCCAAGTATCTGGCACTTCATCTGATAATAATTGCTCTATCTTAGTTGATAGTGCAACCTCTTGGATTAAATTAAAATGATTAGCAGGACTGTTGCTAGCCACCAAATGAATACTTTTTGATTGTGTGTTAGTTTCATGCATCTTATTATACCTGTTTGGTCAGTTTTCTACGAAAATAATCGAGAGTGAGTCCACCGACCACTGTAGCAATCACGCTAAAAAAATAGTACGTTTTTCTGCCTTTGTCATCGCTTTGATTTTCTTTTTCTCTTACGCTTGGGTTTAATAAAATGTACATAAGCAAGCCAACTAGCCAATGCAACCACGCCAACTTTTATTAAATCCTCATAATCTGACCCACCCCCCACTCTAAAATTGCCAAAAGCCGGACTAACTGCGCCAAAGCGACCGCCACTCTGAGCACCGCCGCCTTGGATTGCCAAACTTTGAGGGAAAGCCATTAAATAAACTCCTTATAAATCCACCATGCACCAACGCCGATTGCCGCTAATTTAATATGTTCACCACCACACAGGTGACTTAGAAAGCTTATATTTCAGATTGTGCAATAATGTATAATGTTCACCACCACACAGGTGGCTTAGAAAAATCAAGCCAAAGGGGTAAACCCCGGGGCAAGGTTCACCACCACACAGGTGGCTTAGAAAATGCTAAAGCAAAAAGTAAAGCGTTAGCCAAAGCCAGTGCGTTAGATCATTATAAAAAAAAATCGGAATTAAATAATGGAAATTAATAAAATAAAGGAGTAAAAATGACAGACACACAAGCAAAAAAAATAGACGCAGAAATTGCCGAAATACTAGCAAATACTCGTAAACTTGGAGCAGAGACTGCCAAGCTCAATAAAGAAACCTTTTGGTATCCAATGGCATTAGCCACTGGCTTGGTTCTTGCTATTGGCGTGGTAATGAAATATATTTTATAAAGAATTGCAATGTTCACCACCACACAGGTGGCTTAGAAAGGTTAAGGATTTAGATAAAAACATCAGTAATAATTGCTCGATACTTGAGATTTTAAATTGGGGTGTTAATTGTACTTCCCCCTGGGGAGACTACCTGCATATTGCTAATGGCTATCCTGCAGATGCGCTTAAAAAGTTATACTTGTCCATTGAGTTTTTTAACCAGGATATTTTAAGGGTTATTGAAAAAGAGCGTTTTGAAAAGCAAGATTGGCTTGAAGTTGTTGCAGATTTAGATCAAGGTGTTGGTGCCCCTGATAATGATAAAAATTTCCTAAATAAAGCGATAGACTCCGTTGTTGGAAACCTTATTCCAGGAAATGATTATGATACAAAAGGTGGTAATATCATGACCAGGGCAATGATAGAATCACAAAACCCAATTAGTGAAATACAAAACACGGGACATAATATGCTTGTAGGCGCAACGGGCGCTTATATAGCAGTTGCTTCAATAGCAGCTAAAAAGAAGGCAACAGCAGATACTAAAGCAGCAGGGTTTAGTATTGGTAGGTTGTTTACCTTCTTTCTCTTAGATGTTGATATGATTATCACGTTTTTCCAAACGATTATTGTATTCATATTTGCTGTGGGTATTTTACTGGCGTATTACCTACCACTTATCCCGCTGATCACTTGGGTAGCAGCAGTGATTGGCTATATATTGTTTTTGTTTGAGGCGTTCATCGGCTCTATATTTTGGGCAGGCGCACACGCAATGCCAGAAGGGCATGGCGTAGCAGGGCAACATGCAAAACAAGGCTATATGCTAATGCTTGCGCTCGTGGTGCGCCCCTCTTTGATGGTAGTCGGACTTATTGGTGGCATTGTGCTGTCAGGTATCTTGGTTAATTTTGTTGGCGAGTTGGCAACGCCTTACTTTACCCAAGTTCATGGCGATAGTGTGGTTGGTGTTATTGGCTGGGCTGCAGGCGTGTTTATTATGGGTAGTTTGGTGTTGAGTATTATTCGCCGGTGCTTTAATCTCAGCTTTGAGTTGGCTGATCGTGTGGTTCGTTGGATTGGGCATAGTGGTGAGCAATTGGGTGAAAGGGGTGAGGAAGATGATTTAAGACACAGATTTATCGGACTAGCGGGTAGATTCAAAGGTACGCCAGGAAAACCTGATAAACCTGAGTAGTTGGCTGGGGTGGCGAATGCTGAGAAAGAAACAAAAGAGGATAAGAACGAACCACCAGGTGGAAAGTGATATTATTTTAAATCTTGTATGATATTATTTTAAATCTTGTAAATACTTAAGGCGTTTAGTGTTGTTATTTTTGTAAAATTAAACGGGCATCATTAATTAAACCACCTTCAAATTTTGGTAAAGTTTTTAACCATTTATTCATTTTATTGTATTCAGATTCAGATGTTTGTTGATAAATTAAATCTTTTACCTCTTCAAACGACTGACCAGTAAGTTTCATAATGATATTGATTGCAGTTTGTGTTTGAGCGATACTATTGCTAGCCGTCCATTTAACATTCTCAACATTATTTTTTTGAATCCGATAGTTATTTTGCAGGCGTTTAATCTCAAGCTCATAATGCTGCCTGATTTGCGCTTCTCGGTTGTTGGCAGCAATTCTGTTGTGCGCCTCTATTTGATTGTTAATAACCCTAGCATTGGCTTCTGCGGCTATTTCTGCATTGATTCTATCCGCAGCTGATCTGTCATACATAAATTACTCCTTATCCTTACTTATTTTGTTATATAGTTGCATTTTAAACCTGTTTATCACTATTGTCAAATATTAGCAAACTCAACACAATAGCAGAACTTAAACAAAAAAACACCTATGACAACTTAACAATAATATTCTCAGCGATAGTGGTATTAGTGGCATTAATGCTACAAGGCGGTGTGCTGTGAGTAAGCAAAACAACCAAAGCAACGTGCCACAGGTGTTCGATTTTGATAATCATCAGGTTAGAACTCTGCTTGATGAGAATAATAATCCGTTGTTTGTCGCAATAGATGTAGCAAATGCTCTTGGATATAAAAAGCCAGAGAACGCAATAGCCCGTCACTGCAAGTATTCAACCACTACCCCGAAACAGGGTGGTGGTAAATTAAGCTTAATTCCAGAGCCAGATTTGTACCGTTTAATCTTTAGCTCTAAATTAAAAGCAGCAGATGTAAAGGGGGTCGTTTCAAACGACACCCTTTTAAAAACCGCTGGTGGCAAACAAACTCTGATAACAATCAACGAACAAGGACTATATGAGCTAATATTCGCCTCACGCAAAAAACAAGCGGTTAAGTTCAGAGCTTGGGTGACTGGAGAGATACTACCACAACTACGCCGAACAGGTAGTTACACTTTACCTGCACCCACCATTCGCAGAATCAATGCACAAGGCAGATATAGGGTGCGAGACATGGTGCGCACTGGAAATTGGAACATGGCGCCAAATGGAATGACGGCGCATTCCGTTGATCACAATCTTCAAACTGAAAATGATAAGGCACACAATGTGGTTAGATCATTAACAAAAGATAATGAATTTTGGGCTAATGATCGGTTTGATATTTTGACGAAAAAATCGCGCACCGAAATTATTGAATTGGCAGCTGTGGCCGCCAAAGATAAAACAGGTCGATCTATGCAAAAAAAGCAAGCAGTAGCTTTTTTTCGAGAGGCTGTTATAAATCTCGAAGGGTATCACACATCTCAAGATGTTTTACTAGTTGTTGATGAAATTAATCGCAAGCTTGACAAGAAGAAAAACAGCTGTGGCGATCATATCACACCTCTGCGTATTGACGTACATCGAGACGAGGGACATTTTATTGATAAAAACGGTGTCGACTTTTACCCCGGCATAAATATTTTTGAAGGCCGAGGAAAAGATAAAGATAAATTTTTTCTTGATCAGGAACGAACAAAAGAAGTTAAAGCTGGCGAGCTAGAATTTAAACCAAATTATCATGCTCATATCATCTACACGCATTTTGATTTTGATACTGGTCGAAGTGCACAACTTGGAAAGTCGGATATTCAAAACCAACACAAAATAGCGGCTGAAGTGCTAGGTTTAGAGATGCCAAAAAGTGGTAAAGAACGTGCAGACGCAGGTGAGCCTACTGCTGGGATGAATACTAAGCAGTTGCGAGCTTATTATGCGGCTCTACGGGCTGAAAAAATACGAGGTATGGGCTTTAGCCCAACAACCTACGAACCAAATCTATAAAAAATCCACACAACTAGAAACACTAATTAAAAACATAACAGAGAATCAACAGGAGACTTGCAATGTGTAACAAGAAGAATAAGACTTATAGAGAATTTAAAACCAGACTTAATGAGTTAGGATCATTACTACCCCTAGAGATTACCAGGGTGGAGCATCTACAAAGAAATGCTGCCGACATCAAAGCCTATCAGCAGCTGCTTGATGAGGTTAGAGCGATTCACCGACAACCTGATGCGCAAACCTTGAGTTTAATCCAAAGTTTAGAATATGATTTGGGTCGGGTTGTGGAAATATAATAAATGTATGAAGTTTAATAAACTTACTAAATTTAATATACTTCATAAATATAAGAAGTTTATTAAACCTCTTAAACTTTAACATTGGTATGGCTTGAAATTGTATTACTCTAAACCAATACTCATTCATAATATAAATTTGCTATAATTCTAAAAAGTTTTGAAAATATTAACACACTAATAACATGAGCGCTTTAACAAAAATAAACCTGTCTTTTCCTTATGACTGGAGTAATCAAAAAATAAGCGATAAAGCCTTAATCCTTAGCGTGTTAGAACATGCTGTTTATCATGATATAGTTATGATAATTATGTATTACGGACCTAATTCTGTGATGAAAATTTTTGATAACGCTTCTTGGGATGACGCATCTATTGAGTACAAGATTGTTAGTAGAATGCTTAATAACGCAATACAAGGATTAGATGATAAATAAAGAGTGGATGCCTAATAAAACAAAAAGTTTATTTGAGCTATTGTTTGATGACAAAAATTTAAGAGAAGCCGTTTTAATTGGAGGAACTGCACTTTCAATTCAAATAGGGCATAGACTTAGTGAAGATCTTGATTTTGCTTTTTTTGCAGATACTCTGCCTGTTCAAAATATTAATAATTTGTTGTCAAAGCTTTCAGAACAAGGGCTAACAGCAAACCTTTTAATACCTCAAGGTCAAATATCACAAGCTAGAATCAATGGGTTTAATTTGTTGGATTATGTGCAAGATTACAATATTAACGGCGTTAGAGTTAGTTTTTTTACTTTTGATAAAGGTGGAAAAGCAAGAAAAGAATATTTTAAAAATGTGCCTAAAAAAGACATAGGTGCAGCCTTTAAAATATTTGGGATTAATGAAGTTTTTGAATCAAAGTGCGTTGTCTTAAGGGATAGAGCTAAATCACGAGACCTTTATGACTTAATGTATCTTTTGCAAAATCATAATTATGATATCAAAGATATTTTCAACAATATTGAGAAAATAGACGCTCCTTTAGAGGGGGCAAACCCAATCAAAGAGGTGCTGATTGGAAATGTGCCAATTGATGCTAACGATCCCGGGTTATCCATTATAAAAGGAAGTGTAAATATTGAAGATATTCATCAATATTTTTCCAAAGAAGTAAACCAGTATGAACAAGAACAGGCTAGATTGCTAAAAAAAGCAAAATCCAAGCTCAGACCTTAGTAATCTATCGATTGACAAATCAAGGTTTAGAATATGGTTTGGCCAGTGGTCGGGCAGGGTTGTGGACATTTAATAAATGTATGGAGTTTAATATACTTCATAAATGTAAGAGGCTTATAACGGTTGTGATTTGCATTTAGGCGATAGTCGGTTACAATTGGCTTAAGTTTTTTTTGGTATTGACAACGGTTGTGATTTGCATTTAGGCGATAGTCGGTTACAATTCTTTAACATTTTATTTCTCCATTTATTTAGTTGTGATTTGCATTTAGGCGATAGTCGATTACAATGAATTTGTTGTGGAGAAGGGATGGGGGATAGTTGTGATTTGCATTTAGGCGATAGTTGGTTACAATAAAGAGTAACAGAATGTTGATAGGGGTAACGTTGTGATTTGCATTTAGGCGATAGTTGGTTACAATCTATAAGTCTAAAGGTTTTAAGCCTCAACAGTTGTGATTTGCATTTAGGCGATAGTTGGTTACAATCGCCAGAAATTGCAGAACTAATAGCCATTAGTTGTGATTTGCATTTAGGCGATAGTTGGTTACAATAAAGACTTCGTTATCCTGTGCTGTAGCATTGTTGTGATTTGCATTTAGGCGATAGTTGGTTACAATTACGTTCGTATTTCACTCTCTCCATTTCTTGTTGTGATTTGCATTTAGGCGATAGTTGGTTACAATATTCGCTTTTACCACTGTGGGGAGTATGGTGTTGTGATTTGCATTTAGGCGATAGTTGGTTACAATTGTCAGTCAGTACAGTTACATCAAGTAGGGTTGTGATTTGCATTTAGGCGATAGTTGGTTACAATATTAGCCAAGTCAGCATACCTATTAAATGAGTTGTGATTTGCATTTAGGCGATAGTTGGTTACAATGTACCAAAACGATCGTTAAAAGTAATCCGTTGTGATTTGCATTTAGGCGATAGTTGGTTACAATTTACTCGATCAAACGGAGGATTCTCCTCGAGTTGTGATTTGCATTTAGGCGATAGTTGGTTACAATTTGTCGTTTCACCTAATTTCTTTGATTGCTGTTGTGATTTGCATTTAGGCGATAGTTGGTTACAATGCGATATTTAAACACCTTGATGGGTAGGTTGTTGTGATTTGCATTTAGGCGATAGTTGGTTACAATAGGGATTTAAAACACCTAAAAAAGACCTCAGTTGTGATTTGCATTTAGGCGATAGTTGGTTACAATGCAATGGTTGTTTTATTTATAAATGAGGTAGTTGTGATTTGCATTTAGGCGATAGTTGGTTACAATATCGCATTGAAGTGGCAGAACTCAGACCACGTTGTGATTTGCATTTAGGCGATAGTTGGTTACAATTGATTATTTAGCTAAAGGTTATTAATAAGGTTGTGATTTGCATTTAGGCGATAGTTGGTTACAATTCTCCTGGCGGCACGCCAATTCGATTGCTTGTTGTGATTTGCATTTAGGCGATAGTTGGTTACAATGACGTTTCGCAACCTCGTCATTAACTTGCAGTTGTGATTTGCATTTAGGCGATAGTTGGTTACAATTAGAGGTAAAAGCGGGCTTTTTGCGCTGTTGTTGTGATTTGCATTTAGGCGATAGTTGGTTACAATTTGTATAAGGGCTTAGTAAGTATTCCACCGTTGTGATTTGCATTTAGGCGATAGTTGGTTACAATAATGGTTGTTTTATTTATAAATAATGAGGTGTTGTGATTTGCATTTAGGCGATAGTTGGTTACAATATGCTTGCGGTATATCTAGAGACCCATCTAGTTGTGATTTGCATTTAGGCGATAGTTGGTTACAATCAATTGCTTAAAATGCTTATATACCAAGGTAACTTTCATTTTTTCTAGTCAAAAAAATGAGAGTTGCTCTGGTGCTTTTTCAATGGGTTTGCGTTTTTTTCCGTAAAAAACTTCAATGCGTCCAAATTGTTTGTCGGTAATTTTAACAATACGCACTTCACCATTGGCTGGTAGGTGCATTTTTACTCGGTTGATATGCACTTGGGCGTTTTCTTCACTGCTAGAATGACGCATATAGACAGAGTATTGCATCATGGTAAAGCCATCTTCAAGTAACATTTTACGAAAATAACGATAATCTCGCTTTTCTACTTCGTCTTCGGTTGGTAAATCAAATAAAACAATGACCCACATGGTTTGCAATCCGCCAAACATTACCGCTTGGGATAGGTGAATTTTTTGCTGTCTTTGGTGAAGTTGCGTTTTAGCTCTGCCATGAGATAGTGTATAGCAATCATCAATGGCATTTTCTGGTGATTAAAAGTAACCTCAATACTGGATAGGGTTAAAAATTTAGTTTTGGTTTGTTGATTGATGGCTACATTGGCATTGGTCTGATAAAGCTGGTACGTAATTGCATCTACCCAGGGACGTAATGGCTCCATAAGGTCATCTGCCAAACACAGGCCGTTGTACTGATTGTGGTGAAACAGACCAATAGCTGGGTGTAATCCGCTAGCAACAATATTCCTAGCAATAATCGCTCGAATAATGGCATAGCCATAATTAAGTATGGCGTTAATACCATCGGCATTTTGATCTCGAATAAAGTGCTGACCAAACAGACTCTTCCAATAGTATTGGGCTGCTAAGCCTTCTAAATTGGTAGTGTCGCCTGATTTAACTTGACTGGCGAGCTTTTCTAAACGCGCTGATGGTTTATCAAAGCGCTTAAGTGTGTTGGCTTGGTTTTGTATTTTTTGTTGAATGATTTGCTTCCACAATCTTTTACGCACTGGTTCGGTAATATTGATTTGTTGTTTGAGGATTTTTTGATGTAGGTTATTACCTTCAGCCAGTGGCAAAATGGTGGAATAAGGCAGGTGCTTTTCATCACAGAAAATAATGGCGGTGTTGTTTTTCTGACACTCAATAATCAGTGGCTGTGTGAGGCTAATCGCATTGTTTTCTAAAATCAGCACGCCAATGTCTTCAATGGGTATTTTTGCTACTTGCTGATGATTTTGTTCAATCAGTAATTGTTTGTTTTTAAGGTGCAAGTAGCTTGGATTAGACACCTCAACAATACGTTTAATCATCAATCAAACTGCCGATGGCGTTGATTTTATGTTTAATTAAGTTATTTTCAACAATACCTTTTACCATTAAAGGCAGCTCCTCTTCTTTATTCTTGATGGTGGATGCAGTATTCAATCTAAGAGTTACATCATAACCCCCTCCTATTTTTTGTACACGGTAAAAAATCCGCTCACCGTCGTCATTTTCAATACTCACCGTATCATTGATATGCAGTGCCATTAAAAACTGCCAATCTTCTCCATGATGAGTTTGAATCATGGGCTGCTTGCCTCTTACTCTATTTGCGGCTTTCATCATGGTAACAAATTCACCCTTAACTTTGCCAGTTTCTCGATGTTGGATAATTTCTACATGATGGGTATTGCCATACGACATGTATTTGAAAATTTTCCCTGATTTATCCCTAACAGCAAATTTACTTTTTGCTAATATATCTGCTGCGGTTTTCTTCTTAGTGGTTTTAATGCTAGATTGCCACACTCTAACGCGTTTAATCGGGTTTTTACCGAGCTTTAATTGCACCAAGTTTTCTGCATTAAAGGCGGTTTTTGAATCCTTATGGTTTTCAATGTGCTCTAGCACTTGGTCTCTCACTTGCTTATCAACAATATCCATAGCATTTTTAATACTAAAGTCTTGACCTAGTGTTTTGCGATAGACCAATCCTTCTTTAATTTCACCTGTGGTTTTATCTTTTAAAGCTAAATAACCCGCTCCTGTTTCTTCATGCAGTCCGCCTGAGAGCTTGCGTTGTGGTGCGTGCGAGACAATCAAATGCTTGAGTTTTTCGCTTAATTCTTGCAAAATATCTTTATAAGGTTTTGCAATATTTAACCTGTTATCTTGCTTGATTTGCCTACTTGCATTTTGATACATACTCCTTGAAGTACTGGCAATAACAACTGCATCAATTGCGTGATGCCTGTGATCAGTACGCTCTTTTTTATCGGTTTCACCAATCAAAGTATTAAAGCCCCATTGATGGCGAATCTTTGCCACCACTGCACCCTTAGTAACACTAACTTCACAACCTATTTGACGCAAATAATCTTGCGCTAAACGAGAAATATAGCGCGTGTCATTAAGTTGAGATGAAATAAAATCACGCTTTTGCAAGTCTTCTTCTTTGGTGTAAAAACGTTTTACTTTTGAATCCAAATACTGCCAGCGACTAATTGCCTGGGTAATTTGATTCCATTTTTCCTCATCGTTGCCCCAGGCGTCAATCGGCGTTCTGTCCCCCTTATTGCGATTTTCCTTTTCAAAGCACAAAACTTTATTCATATAACTGTCATCCAATGATTTTTTAAATGGCAAAATATGGTCAATTTCGCACTGCGCTGAAAACACCTGCCCACGTGCAATAGTTACGCCGCTATAAGCACATCTTTGGTCTTGGTCTTGCCATAAGCGATAACGGATTTTCTCATCGTGAGAAGGGTATTTTTTTCCAGTTTCTTGTCTAAATGCCTCAGTTGCTTCTTCGTTAGCTTTTTGGTTTTTTCTTTGGCGCGCTTCATTTTCTTTATAACGTCTGGTGTTCATTTCTAAATCACGCGCCATTTCAATACGCACAATATCAGGCTTACCATGCGCTTGAATGATGGCATTTACTACACGGCGTAATTCATGCAAACCTTTATTAACAATCGGGTTTGAAGTCTCGGGCGGAGCGGGGAGTTTGTTTAAATTTTCACTTTCTTTAACTTCGTAGTCATAGCCACATTCCACTCTTGCTTTGTCATAAGTCAACCCTTTTTCTAAATGAGGTAGCAAACATTTAATGGCTTTTAAAGAATGATTGGAATGCGATGGTTCAAATTCCAATAAGCAAAGTTCGACCGCAGTTTGTTTGTCAAAATCCCAATGAGTGATTAACCTTACTTTAAGAGCGGACTTTTTCTTAATGGTGAATAAATCTTCAAATAATTGTGATTGTTGCTCTTTAGAATAATCATCCCAAATTTTGCTAATAACACTGCGAATCTCGCACGCAGTAATATTGCCTTTAAAATTAGTTTCGTCACCATCAAAGTTTAATTTTCGCTCAAAACCCAATTCTTTTTTTATTCTGGCAATGGTTATTTTGAGATTTTGTTCAAACAGGATTTTTAATTTTTGTTTTTGTTCGTCATTTAAACCCACATATTTTTCCTGATAAACATCCAAATATTTAAGATTATTTATTACTTGCAAATATCTAAACCTTTGCACCTCCAACCTTGCCATATTCGCACGATAATGCTTAGGCTCAAACGAACACTTGCCTACCCTGTCTTTTTTGAGTTTTAAGGGGCGCTGGTAAAAAATAATTTTTTCCACTTGGGTGATAAAGTCATTCGGCAAATAATCAAAATACGATTGTTGCATTTGCCAAATCTTGGCAAGTTCAGTTTTATACATTGCTCTGTCAGTACGCAAGTGCCCGCCATCGTGACTGCGATTGCGTTTCACTTTGCCCGCCCCAAGGTTAAACAAATACTCGCCCAAAGTTCTAACTTTGGCATCTTTTATCATTTGATACACATTGGCAATATCAGTTTTAAACGCCCCCTCGCTTTGGTCGTCTGCTTTGGTTTTGACACTTTTACCTTGGGCGATAAGTTTTGCCTCTTTGGCTTGGCGTTTTTCGTCTTCTTGTTGTTGGATTTCTGCCAAATAAGTTAATGTATCAGGGTCATCCACTAAATCACCAGCAATTTGTTTTTTGCTGGATAAAAAACCGCGCCTTACCACAAAATGTAAAAGCACCCTGCCAAATTGGTATGGCGTTAATTGTTCGTTTAATCCCTTGGTGCGCAACTCATAAGGATTACCTAGTTCATTTAGCTGCTTTTCCTGCGCAAAACGACTGCTTAACACGCTGGGTAATAAATCAAGTGAAATAAGATAATTGGTCATTTTTTGCTTACGTCTGGCTCGACGTTGCAACACCCTGCGCCCAAGGCGCATATTGCGGCGTTTTTGGTTTTTTGGTGTGGGTACTTTTTCTTCCACCGCTTTATTAAAAATACGCGCACCCAAATCAATGGTTTGATTAACCATGCCCTCTGTCTCATTCATCAGCGCCCAGCCAATAGAGTTGCTACCTAGATCTAAACCCAATACTTTTTTATCCATTATTTTTTCTCCTTTCAAATTAATTAAATTGTGCTAATGCAGTGGTCTCTAACAATAAATTGCAGCAAGTCTTTTAAATTCACAAACCAATTATATCTAAAATACTTTCTTACTACAAGGTATTTTAGATATAATGAACTCACTACATGGATACAGTTGGATATTAACTATACCTTTGTAGTAGTTGTGATTTGCATAAGCAATAGTCGAAAAAATGTACAATTACTAAGAATGCCAAACGATTTTGTTTGGCATTTTTTTTGAAATAAGTACAATTTTATGCTTCTTATTGTTATAATAAAACTTGATTGTAACCGACTATCGCTTAGATTTTGCTTTTCATACCAATGAAATGTATTTTTCGTAGGCTACGCTTTCCAAAGCGACCAAAGCCCTCCTTGCGGGGGCTTTTTAACACCTAAACGATTACTGTAACACAATCTTTAAACATCCTACCACGATGCTCAAAATCATCAAATAAATCAAAACTGGCGCAGGCGGGTGATAGTAGAATTGCTTGTGGATTAGTGTTTTTGGAGAGTTTGATGGCGGTTTGCATATCTGGGGCGAATTGGGTGTCAAGGTTGATATTTTTGGCGAAATCTTGAGCACTTTGCCCGATGAGTGCCACGCTGGAGACTTTCTTATCAATCAATTTGAACAAGGCTGCGTAGTTTTCTTTTTTAGCGATGCCACCCATAATTAGGGTAATATTTTGATGCTTGCTGGCAATGGCATTAATGGCCACGATGGTGGCTGAGGCAAACTCGTAAATTTTTTAACGGTTTGTACCATTGCTTCAACACCAAGCCCGATTTGACAGCCTAATGCAAAAGCCGCCAATATATTCGATTTATTATGTTCATCAATCAGTTGTGCCTCGTTGGTATCCATCAGCACATCATCGCTATGTAAAAAATAACAACTGCCATGGCAAGTGACTGTGCCAAATTCATCAGGTTGTTTGGGAATGTTTAAACTAAAACCCGTGCCATTAGGTGTGTGCGGTTCGTCTAAATTAAACACTGGATTTTGGCAATATGAATATAAACTCAGTTTGGAACGTTTGTAATGCTCAAAATTATCGTATCTATTTAAATGGTCGGGGGTAATATTAAGCACAATGCCTGTGAGTAAATTCAACTCTTGGGTATAATCTAGCTGATAGCTTGAAAGCTCCAGCACATAAAAATCAACTGCATCATCTAAAGTATCCAGTGCAGGCGTGCCGATATTGCCACCAATGGCGACTTTTTTGCCATCATTCTCAATCATTTCGCCGAGTAATTGCACCGTGGTTGATTTGCCATTTGAGCCAGTAATGCCAATAATAGGTGCTTTGGCGTATCTTGAAAACAACTCAATATCGCTGGTAATAGGGATGTTAACAATGTCTTGTGTTTGAGGAATCCCAGAACTGATAAAAATTTCATCAACATTTTGTAAAATATCAAAACTTTTAATCAGCCTAGTATCAGCAATCAACTCAAAACCTATGTCTTGTTTGTGCAGGAAGTTAGCAATGGATTGGGCAGTTTTGCCATTGCCTAGAATTAACTTCATTAAAATTAATTTTTAGTTAAAATAGACAATTTAAGCGACTTGGTGGCGTCACTCGGTGAGTTTGCAATTTATGCTATACCTTACGGGGTTGTAGAGCCAACAACAGACAATGGCTATCGTGTTATCATTAATCACATCGGTTTATATATTAAAGATGACTTTGAATTTGATCGTGCTAATTGGTTAGGGTTAGGCACTTGGGACGTAGTTAATATGCAGGTTGATAAATTCAATATTTCTGGGTGTCATTTGACCAATAGCGACTTTAAGCAGTGGCGAGAAATTTATGATAGAGGCGGCGATTATTATCTGTATAGCAACGTTAAGCGTATAATTTATAATCGTGAATACACTATTTAAAATTGATAATTATAAATTTTTAGTTGGCATAGGGTTGTGTGTTTTAATCACACACTACATTTGGTCTTTGTTTACAGCGCCAGATTACTCTTTGCCAAGAATTATTAAGTGGTATGAAGTAGATGTTGTAACCGTGTATGTGCTTACACTTATAGCCTACGTGCCTTTAGTGTTTTTCTCAAAGTTTAAATCGGCACGTTTAATTATGTTGATTTTTGCTTTAATCCCAGTTTCGGTTTGGCTCGTGTCAGGCGTGTCTGCTCTATCTTATATCACTGGCATACCTGTTTTTGGCTGGTAGATTGAGTGTTATTTAATTGGCTAATTTCTGAGTGTATAGGATTATTTCTTTAAAAAACTCCCACAAAAGTCCTCAAATGCTTTTCGTTTGGCTTGAACATAATTACCAGTAATCTTATTATTTAGATAGAAGTCTTCTGTCACCAAAATCATTGGCGTTAAGTCGTGCATGTAATCACTAAAGCGGTGAATTTTATTCTCCAAGTGTGGAGCATGGATAGCAGATATTGCGACTATATGTATAAGTTCAGAAACATATTGCACTTTTCTCTCACTGGAAAAAAGACTGAAATAACCTCTAATTCTTGAGTTTTGTTTTGTCACTTTAGGCGTAACGCAGTGAAGCAATCTGGCCCTGTTGTTTGGGCTAGATTTGACAAAACAAAACTCAAGAATTAAAAAAACCAATCCTCTTTTTCCTGTTGTTAAGAAAAGGAGAAAATACAAAATCAAAGAATTAACTGGCATGTTAAAGGTCTAATTAAAATAGCTAATTTAGCTTATGGATTGGACAATATGAGTAAATCAGCAAACGAGAAGTATAAGATTTTATGTTTTTGGAATAAACATGGATTGCAAGCAACCATAGACGCTTTTGGTATTAAAAAACGAACACTTTACTATTGGAGAACAAAACTCAAAACAGGTGGCAGATTGGCTTTAAATGATATCAGCAAAACACCCAAAACCAAACGTAAAAGACCATGGGGTAGTGATGTTGTTGATGAGATATGTTATCTTAGACAAACCTATCCAAATCTTGGCAAAGATAAATTTTATCCACTGCTTAAAGACTTTTGTTCCAAGCATAATACACCTTACCCATCAGTATCAAGTATTGGCAGAATTATCAGTGATGACAAGGACAAAATGCGGGCGTTTCCACTTAAGATTAATCACTTTGGTCAGCGAGTTAAAATCAATCATAACAAGGTGGTTAGAAAGCCAAAAGACTTTAATGCTACCTATCCAGGTCATTGTGTGGCACTTGATACTATTGAGAAGCGTTTAAATGGCTCTAAACGCTACCTTCTGACTTTTGTTGATCTCTACACCAGATTTGCTTTTGCCTATGCTACAGATAAGCACACTGCAGCTGAGGCTGGAAGATTTTTAACCAACATTAAGGCATTATTCCCTTTTGAGATGAAAAATGTACTAACAGATAATGGCTCAGAGTTTAAAAAGGAGTTTGACCAGCAAGTAGACAATTATTGGCATACTTATCCACGCACACCAAAGATGAATGCCTACTGTGAAAGGTTTAATCACACACTGCAAGATGAATTGGTTGATTACAACTTTTATGATTTAGAAGACACGCATAAGTTTAATGAGAAAATGAGTGATTATCTGTTTTGGTATAACGCTAAACGACCACATTATGCACTTGGGCAGATATCACCGATTGAATACATTAAAATGAATGAAAGAAAATATAGGAAAAAGTGCAATATGTTATGGACGCATACAAAGATTTGAACTTTGCGTTGGTTTTTGCTATACTGTCGCCAAGCTTGACAATATTTTTGTCCGTTGATTGAAAAACCGACTTATAACTACTACTAACCGATGCACCAATGACAATACCTAACGCTAAATTACCATTCACAATAGCCTACTTTGCAAGTTGCTATTTAATCGCTTTGCAATTTGGTGGCGCGTTTGAAGTGTTGTTTTTAGCATTGATTTTGTCGTTTGTCTTATTGCCAACATTATTTATTGTTGTGCCGCTTTTTTCTTTAGTGCTACAAATTCTGAAATACCTTCTGCCCAAAAAGACAAATCCTCAGCACTAAGTGCCAATAATTCGTTTAGTCCAAAACCAGTTGTGCTGGATATCGCTATACATATCAGCCTGATATCCTCAGGCGTTAACCTAAAAAACCTTTATACGCCTTTTGCAACTTGCCAAAATCTTTTAAATCCAGCTGTTCAATAAGCGCTTGTGGGCTTTTCGCCAAAGTGGCAAATAACGCCAATTCTTTTTCAGCGTTAGAGTCGCCAGATTTATCAGCTATCAATTGGTCAGCGACCTTTGGACGAGACAAGGTAATTTCGGAAATTTCTTCACCCTCAAACTTGATCGGATACTCAAGTTTAATAGTGACTGAATGATCTGCGTTAGTTGTGATAAATTTATCATCTTTCATGTTATAGGGTGCTGGCGTTGCTGGGCAACATGCTAAACAGGGCTATATGTTGTTATTGTCTTTGTCAGTGCGTCCAGTGTTGATGATTGCGGGGTCTTTGGGGTGGTATTTTACTCTCTAAGGTATTACTTAACTTTGCTGGTAATATCTCAGTGCCATTTATGGCAACGGCGCACGGCGAGAATGTTGTAGGCTTGGTTGGTTGGATTACCAGTATTGTGATTATGGCGTTAGTTGGCTTGTCGATTGTTAGATGTAGTTTTAATTTAATTTGGGAATTACCAGACCGCGTGGTGCGTTGGATTGGACATAGCGGTGAGCAGCTGGGCAAGCATCAGGATGAACAAGATGTTAGACGTAGGTTTTTTGCCGCTTATGACAAGGCTGTTGGCGGGATGAAAGCACCGGGTGCTCAACCAGGGGAGAATACCATAGGGGGTCCTGCAAAGCAGAAAGATGAGCAAAACAAAGACAGTGAATAATAACTATCTATCTATAATTGTTTTTGCACCAGACACCATTCCTTTATCATAGATAATAGGGTTGTTGTCGATTGATGCAGATATCAGTTTGTCTTTGTACTGTTGATAATTGGGATTTTTGAGAATTAAATCTTTAGCCACTTCAAAACTCACATTATGGATATTCATAATAATCTCAATGGCAGATTGAGTGGTCGCCATAGCCATACCCCGGCCTCTATTAGCATTAACTACATTATTTTCTAAAATATTTAAGTTACTCTGCAGCTGAAAGCGCGCTAGGTCTGCTTGCTTTTGTTCTTACACCTCACGCTTGGCTTGGTTTCTGGCTTGAAAGCGCGCGATATCACTACCAATAATATTTCCAATATGGTCTGCGCTTTCATTTTCTATACTGGAATCAAATGGCATACACTACTCCTTTTAAAATTGCGTTAAATATTAAATTAAGTTTAACTGTTATTATAAGTAGATTGTGTTGTGTGTCAAACTTTTACTTATTTTAAATAAAAAACCATAAAAGTTTGACACAAGTATAGATTTGGCGTATATTTTGCAATTAAGAGGCTCGTAACCTCAAAGAAGCGGATATCCGCTCCCGTCAGACGCGGTTTTTTTATTTCTAAACCATTCAAAATGGTCTAATTTAAAAAAATAAAAGTTTATGAGGGAGGCTGGATACCAGCAATGCTCCAGGCTTGTCTTTTTTCAAGTTACGAACCTCATTCGCCATACAACAATACGTGGTGAAACCATTCACCACCACACAGATGGCTTAAAAAGGCCGCTTGCACTGTATTGCCACCCATTTTCGCGGCAAAATCCGCCATTATGCTAATGGTGCGCGGTAGCATATCATCGGTAATTTGCGAATAAGTGGTTAGGAACGATGCGCCCTCAATCAGGGCTTCATCGCCGATAACGCCATTTTGTTGTATTTGACTTGCCAAGCTTTGTAGGTTTTTGGACAGATTCGGCGTGGTGCGATTCATTGATGCAATTGAAGCGTTAAGTTTTGCCACGGCTTGCTCCTGGACTTTAAACGCATTAGTAATCGCTGATAACCCTGACTTGATAATACTAAGATCAACTAAAGAACCCAGATAACCGTGTAGTTTTCCAACTTGTGAGCCCAAAAACCCTACTTTTTTGCTGGTTTTTTGAGCTTGTAAGCCAAACTTTTTAAGCGCCTTGGCATCAGCATTGGTTTTGCCAACAAAGCCGCCGTCTTTTAGCTCTAATTTAATTTGTACGCCTTTGGCCGCCATTGTGTATAATTACCTTATGTTTTGGTTATTTATTATTGTCGTTCTAGCTGCCGCCTTTGTTGTTGGCTATAAAATCTCGCAAGCTATTTTTGGTGATGAATGATTGCCAGCTCCATTATTTGCAATTGTTTAAAAACTTCGTCTTTAAACTCCAACTTATCTATTACCACACTTACCTGTGTGTAGTCCAATCCTAGTACTTTGCCATTAAAGTTATAACGCCAACAAGTTTGGCAGGCAATAAATAAATTTAACGGCTTGATATTCTCAGGCAAAATGCTGATTTTTTCTGGGCTAATGCCTGAGATTTTAAAAAAATCAGCATCTTCAGTTAGTGCCTTGTTGTCGCTAAAAAAGGCAAATTCAGCAATTTGTACTAAATTTGCCGCAGGTTCTTTTTTACGATTGATTCATTATAAGTGCTAATAATGGCTAAGCTAATTTGCGGATCGAGTTTTACTGCTGTTAAAATTTCACTATCAGCCAAAGGCTTGTCGTCGCAGTCTTTGTCCTTCAACACTTAGCGCAGTAATTTTGCCAGCCGCACCATTGCTGGGATTGTACGCCACGTCAATTGCGATATCTTGTCCGTAAGTGTTAGCCTTAAAATTACTCACCATTTGATTGAGCATATCAAATGTGATGCTAAACTCGCCGTACCGAGGGTCTTTAAATGTGCCAACCCGAGTAATAGTCACACGAGAGGTCTTTTACTGTCGCCTAAAGTGATTGAATGTGCGCCAATGACGCGTTTGTTTTTCTTCATAGTGAGATAATGCACAATATAAATTTCACAGAATAGATACAATATATGCACTAAAGTAATATAATAAAACTAATGCTTTGATCCGCGCAAATAGGGTTGTACGATGAGACCGAGAGAAAAAGCAGGCAACGCTATCCTATTGGCGTTGCACTTCATTCAAGATTTTATCAACCGACTCTACTTGACAGCCTTTTTTTAAAGCGCTTGATATAATTATCCACACCACCTTGTCTAATAGTTTCTCCAGTACCTGGCAACACGGGGTGTATAGTTTGCCCTAGCCATTGTCCCTTGTTAAAAGTAAACGATGTTAGAATAGTCACTTTAGAGTCTTCCACTTTAAAACTTTTAAAATAAGCGCGGCGTTTTTTCACCACCACACGGCTGGCTTAGAAATTGATTATCTACGCAGAAAACTGACCAAGCAGGTATAATAAAGTGCATGAAGTTGAAATACAATCAAAGATTAGCAATTTGGATGATAGCAATGCTTTTGCTTATTCTAATTATATTCCCTTAATCCAAGAGGTTGCATTATCTGCTGAGATAGAACAATTATTATCAGATGAAGTGCCTGATACTCGGCAATACTGATAGCGTTTAAAACATGTCTTGTGTATTGATAAACAACATAACCAGAATCGGCAATATAAGGCAACAATTGTGTGTTATTAGCTACTACAATACTAACGCTGATTTGTGTTGATAAAAAATTAGTTAACTTTGTTGTATATACTTCCAAGCCACCTTTTGCTGGTGTCAAACAAAGCTGTGTCACATGCGTTAAGTCAACCCCTTTGCATCGCTTTTAATTTATCAGTTACCACATCGAGGTTGTTTTGTTTTTTTGCAATCCAAAATACATGTTTACAAAATAACGTTTTAAGTGAAATATTGAGTTTTACTCTATCTCGTAATATATTTTGCCTAGCACGCTGACTGATGTGTTGATTTTTATTCCTATAAATCCAATAAGTAAGTAAGCTGGATGATAAGAATATTGGATATAACACAACACCTATTATGAGCGAAGTAGTGCTAATATTTGTCGTAATACGATCATTTATTTTAAAGCCAGAAACCGTCATTAGGGTTTGTAAATGTTGCACACCAAGTAAAAACAAATGTCCAAAATACAGTTTAGCTTGCTGGTCATTTGCAAACCAAATACTGTCAATTTCTGTTGGTGGCATACGTTTGTAAAAATCCGTTTCAAATAAAAGGTGTGACACTCTTGCTCTTGCGTGTGAGTAATTTGGCGTAGTTATTAGCATGATGCCGTCTTTTTTGAGTATGCGATTAAATTCTTGCAAAACATTGAGTTGATTTGGCATGTGCTCAATACCTTCTTGACAAATAACATAATCAATCGATGCATCATCAATAGGTAGTTTCTCTGATAAATCGGCATATTTTGCTTCTATGCCATCTACGCTCATAAATTCTGGAAACAAATCAAGCGCAACAACGCTAGCGCCTTTTTTCTTGAATTCATAACTGGCTCTGCCGTCTCCACAAGGAATATCAAGTATGGTTTTTCCAGTTAAATTTGGCAACAATCTGATATATTCAGCGACATATTGATGTATGCCTTTTCGAGGATACTGCTTGTTATTCATTATTTTATTTAGCGTTATAACAAAGACAGTATAATGCAAAAATGAAATTATTCTTACTAAACGCACCAAGGTGCTTGCCTTATTATATCAATTGGTTAGAGGGAAATAATGCAAAAGGCGTCTTGGCAATCACTGATAATTTTCACTTGCTTGATGTCTATCTCAACATTCTAAAAGATTTAGATAACAGCCCCTTTAAAGCCATTATCATTCTCTCTGAAAAATATCATCAAATAAAGGGTAACTTTTACTGTAAATTCAAGTATCGAAAATATTCGCTTCATCGCATTAAAAAACTCTTTTTACAATATTCAATTAATGAGGTTATCACTTCCAATGACGGACCTTTATTACACCAGTACGCTCTACATTTAAACAGTAGTGGTAAAAACACATATTTAGAAGATGGCATGTTTAATTATTTACAAAGCAATAAACAACACTCTTGGTGGGGCAGACATATTAGGTCGCCATTACATAATAGGTTATATAAACGGATATATTTTAAAGAATGGTTGCCTAATTTAGGGGTCGGGAATAACCCTAATACTAGCGAATTGTACTTAACTCACCCTGAACATTCGCTTTATCATCCCAATATGCCAGTACATAAGTTGCAAATTCAATATTTTTTACAGCAAAATGAATTTATTTTAACTTTATTAACATCTCTAAAAATATCCAACAAAACATTAGCAAACTTAAATTGCATATTATTGTTAGATTATCACGGACGTAAAGAATCAAAACTACGCCTAGCATATCAAGAAAACTTGATAAATCTGTGTCAAAAATTGAGCAAAAAAAATTTAAATATTGGTGTTAAAGCACACCCACGTGATTCCTCCGACTATAGTTTAATTCGTAATTTGAGCGGTGTTTCTTTTTTGCCGACTATAGCATTTGAATTTTTACTGCCTTTTATCAAAAAAGAAACTGTGATAATCGGAGGTTTTTCTACTTCTATTATGTTGGCAAAAGCACTATCATATTCTGATGTTAGGTTCATAAACTCTACCAACTTCTCAGGTGATTATCAAGCTCAAGAATTATTTAAAAAATTAGGTATTGACAACTTTAATGCAAAATAAAATTAATGTAGTTTGCCTTAAATGGGGCAATAAATATAACGCTGAGTACGTAAATCGGCTTCATTCAATGGTGAAAAGAAATTTAACTATACCTTTTGAGTTTTATTGTCTTACAGAAGACATTACAGGAATTAATCAAGATATTAAAATAAAACCATTGCCTGAAATCGATTTAGAAGGATGGTGGTTTAAAGTAACACTATTTCAAAAAAATGCTTATGGCTTTAAAGGACGTATTTTATTTATTGATTTAGATATGGTTATTATTAACAACATAGATACGCTTTGTAACCAAAAAACTTCTTTTGCCACAATTAAAGGTTGGAATCATAATTATCTGCAAAGCGCCATTTTTTCTCTAGATGTAAATTCTTGCACTTATGTTTATGATAAATTTATGCAAGACTATCAGAATATTGTCAAAAGGTTAGATGGAGATCAAGATTGGATTAGTGAAAGTATTCGTGAGCAAGATGTTGTATTTTTTCCACATCATTGGATTGTATCCTATAAATATCACTGCAATGCGAAAGGAATAAAATTGTTCGGAAAATTAGGAAAATGGTTGGGCTTATGGTTTGCCTTTGGTGAGGCAAAGCCGCCAAAAGAAGCTAAAATTATCGACTTTCATGGCAAGCCAGACCCTGAAGATGTTGTCAACAAATCTTATCTTTTCTGGAAAAAAGCACCATTTGTAAGGGAGCATTGGCGTTAAAAATGAAATCAATTAAAACTAGACTAAAAAAGAATCAATACTTTAAAAAAACTCTCTGATTACTATCATACAACTTCTATGTATGCACGTAATACTAAAAAATCTAATAATATAGTGCATTACGGTCCTTTCAAAGGAATGCGACGCACAAATAAATCCTCGCATGGTGCGGTATTGGCAGAAATGTTAGGCTCTTATGAAGAGCCTATTCACAAATGGATTGTCGAAATTATCAATAAAGATTATCAATTTATTTTAGATATTGGCTGTGCAGATGGTTATTATGCTGCAGGTTTTGCATTTAAAAAACCCAACACCAAGGTGTATGCTTATGATATTGATCAATCATCAAGAAAAAACACGCAGGATAATTGCCAACTCAATAACCTGGACAATGTAAAAGTTTTAGAAGAGTGCACTCACGAAGAACTGAATGATAAAAGCAAGCCCAATACTTTAGTGTTTTCTGATATTGAAGGATTTGAAGATTCATTACTATGCCCTCAAAAAGTACCAAACTTGAAATATGTTGATTTATTGATAGAAAGTCACGATTGTTTTGTGCCGGATATGACTGAAAAACTGATTAATAGGTTTTGCAACACACATACAATTGATATTATAGTTGACTACCCTTTTAGACTTAATAAATATAAATCATTGCACAAGTGCTCTCAAGAAATTCGTGATTTTATTACCCACGAAGGCAAAGCAAAAAATATGAAATTTCTATACTTGAAGTCTGTTGTAAACTACAAAAGATGAGTGTATAACATTCTACTAAAACAGGGTCTTTTCAAATAATGCGCGGTATAAATTTGATAAAAACCTTAACACAATTCAACCATTTTATTTTTAATAATGTTTCGTTTCAACTTTTCATTAACTAGAAAATTATTTTGCTTATTAGTTTCACTGACTGTTGCCCAGCGTTTTGGAGAGGCAAATAAATTATCGCTAAAAAAGCTGATGGTTTTTTTATTAAGTGCGCCTGCTAAGTGCATCGGACCTGTTGAGGTGCTGACGATCAGTTCGCTGTCGTTAATCAAATAACAAAATTCAAGTAATGTATCGGGCTGATAAACAATATGAGAGGTATCTGCCAACTGCTGTATTTTGCTTTTTGCCACTAGGTCATCAGGACCAAAAGTCCATACCACTTGCACGTTATCTATCTGACTAGTAGCGTCAGCCAGTTTAATATAATCTTGCAAATCTAAATTGCCTGCACTACTGCCGCCATAACCAGGGTGAAAAAGTACGATTTTTTTATCTTTTAAAGCGTGCTTGTTTCTAAAAAATTGGTTATTTTCTAGTTTGATCAGTGGTCTTTCAAAATTTAAATTAATATCTCTATCCAACACTTTTGCCAAGTCAAGATTGTATTCAAATTCTGTTTTTTCCACGCGACTTCGGCGTTGTTTTAAGGTTTTGTTAAAAAACAGTTGTGCCAGTTTTGTAGCGGGTGCAACACGCCTTGGAATGCCGCTGCGCCACAATAAAAGCCCAAGCTGGGTGTCAATAAATGCACTGATGCTAATATCAATCTTGGCTTTTTTGATGCGTTTTAACGTAGATGATAAATTGTCTTTATCATGCAAAATCACCTCATCAATAAATGCTGCTTGTTTTGCTAAATCAAAATTTACCTTTGACACCAAAGCAAAAATACTTGCACTCGGATAGTGTCGTTTGACCACGTAAAACAATGGCAAAGTGGTGATAAAATCGCCAATTTTGTCATGGCGGGTAATAAGGATATTCACCGTTTTTTATTCAGTTCGTACAACTTTATATATTTGTAAAAATTGGTTATCATGTGTGAAAAAGCAATCACCAAACCTGCGTAACCATCTAAAAAACCACGTTTTAATAGATAAGTCTTAAAAAAGGAAAAACCACCATTTAGTACTGCTTTGATAGGAGATGAGGGCTTTTTCCCAACGTTATCTTTGGCAAATTCGGTCGAGTAAATATCTGCTTTGATAATAAAATCTGAAATATTTTGATAGGGATAATGATCAATAAACCCTTCTAGAACTTGGACAGTCATGCCTTTTGTTTGAATTTTTTCATGGACTTTTTTGTTATTAAAAGCGGTGTTTTTTCTATGGTATAGGCGCACAATATTGTCATTACCCCAGCAATGACGAATATGTTTTTTCTGATAGAAATTTCTCCTTAAAACTTGATACACACTGCGCTCACTCGGTGTCAACTGCGTTAAGTAAGAAACCAGCTTAGCTGTTAATACTTCATCTGCATCCAACGATAAAATCCAATCATGTTTTGCATAGGTAGCCGCCAAGTTTTTGGTCTGCCCAAAACCTAAAAAATCGCCTTGAATGAGGTTTACGTTTGGGTAGCTTTTAGCAATGGCAATCGTGTCATCCGTAGAACCGTTATCATACACCACAACTTCAGAAAACGCCTTAACAGAATCCAGTGTTTTTGGTAGCATGGTGGCACCATTTTTTACAATAATCACCACTGATATTTGAGTTAACACAAGCCGATGAATTTCTTTAATTTGCGTTTGCGAGTTTTTGCTTTTTTGTTGGCTTGATTATAACTCATGCCTAAGTTAATAAACCGCTGATCTAATCCAGCCAAGGTTGCATAGGTTTGCAAAATCATTGATAAATCTTTGTCACTCGCCCAAAGTTTGTTGAAGTTTTTTGCCCGCTCTTTAATGTTGAGCGTCTTAAAAACCATGCGGTTGATGTCGACAATCTTAAATTGATACTTGTGTTTGTTTGCTTTAATTAAAATGTTACCTGGTGATAAGTCTCGGTGCATAATGTTTTGCTCGTGCAAAGCATAAACAAACTGTGCAAATTGCTTAAAAATAGTTTGTTTGTCAGGATGATTATTAAACAAAGGTGCTTGCATATTAAAATCATGTTCAAATTGCTCACAAATAAAATAGCTTTTCGTTAACAGTGCATTCATACGGTGTTCAATATAAGCAATGGGTTTAGGCGTGAATTGTTTGATTTTCAAAGCAAATTCATACGAGCGTCTGGCTTTGGATTTTTTTAAATAGCTATAGCTAAAACGATTGAGTAAATGCGGCACTTTGAAGGATTTAACAACCAGTCTTTGTGCGTTAAATTCAATTTCTTTAATTAAGTTTCTTGCATCTTGTAGCACAACTTGGCTTTGACCAAAGTACTTTTCTATATCTACAACCAAAGGTTGGTAATCATCATTCACGAGCTGAACCTGAGTCATGTGTTTTGTTGAAATGAAAACATAATTAAAATTATTAAATGTAAAATTACTTCAAACCAGCAGATCGGCGATACAAAAATAAATACTTACTATTGTGACGCATTTAAATATGGACTTTCAAGAATTTAAAGCGATAACCACATCTATGAATTATACACAGGTCAATGTGTTTCTTGATGAACGACTTGCTGTTATTGGTTCAGGTGCGCATAGAAAAGTGTTTCAACTATCAAACGATGTGGTGATTAAACTAGACCTACAAGACCATATACGCAAAGTGCGTGATTATAAATTTAAATTTTTAAAATCCATATATCCCAAGAGCTTTAATAATGCTTTTACTGAAAACCACATGGAGGTCGAAAAATATCACAATTCTAAAAACTGTGATATTTTCAAATTTATGCCGAATTATATCGGCAGTGTGCAATTAGCTGATGGCACCTTACTTGTTGCCTGGGAGTTAATAAAAGATTACAACGGTAATATCAGTCAAGGTTTGAATAATTATTTGACGACAGTCAATCAAAAAATGCTCATTAACAGTTTTAATGAATTTAAAACATCACTGCTGTTATCAAAGCAACAATTTCACTCATTATCGCCTGACAACTTACTCGTGCAAAAAATAAGCCCGACAAATTCTACCATAAAATTAATAGACTTTGGCTCGTGGCAAGATTTAAGTGTTGTGCCTATTGCTGCGTTTTCACAACGTGTTTACCGATCAAAAGTCAAAAGAAGATTAAAAAAGATTTCGTTTTAATGAAATTTAGCCAACTGTGTTATATTACCTAAAATGAGCAATAAAAAAACCAAAAATGAAGAGATATTTCAATGAAAACCATTTTTCTTGACTGTATTGAATACCTTCAATACGCTACAAACATTAGGTTTTGAAATTATCATCATCATTAACGAATCGCTTTACTTGCAAGACTTATTTACTAAATATCCTTAGCTCTGGCTCCAATCTATTGGTCAACGCTACGGCAGCTATATCGTTTTTAGCGCGGTAATCATCTCACTTAAACAATACCAATAAAACGAGATTGAAACTTTTTTAGATAATTCCTGTTTAAATTGAGTGGATTTGGCTTTCTTTAAATAAGATAAAGAGGAACAAAAAACTACTCAATTGTAATACTTGGAAATGCACTTAATGCTTTGTCTTGCTGGGTTAATTTAGCGGCAACTTTTCGTGCAATTTCTTTGTAAATTTGTGCTACTTTGCTATCAGGGTCTTTAGCAACTGTTGGTGTACCTTCATCAACATCGGTGCGAATGTCTATCTCAAGCGGCAATGCACCTAAAAAGTTAGCACCTGCTTCACTAGCCATCGCTTCGCCACCACCAGTGCCAAAAATGGCCTCTTTATGGCCACAGTTGGAACAAATGTGTAATGACATATTTTCAATAATGCCCAAAATTGGAATGTTGACTTTTTCAAACATTTTTAAACCTTTCTTAGCATCAATCAGTGCAATATCTTGTGGTGTGGTTATAATCACAGAGCCGCTTACAGGGATTTTTTGTGATAGGGTAAGTTGTGTATCACCAGTGCCAGGTGGTAGGTCAATCACCATGTAATCAACACCACGCCACAAAGTGTCGCGCAGCATTTGCTCTAGGGCTTGAGTTACCATCGGACCACGCCAAACCATCGGATTTTCTTCTTCTACCAAATAGCCAATTGACATAGATTGCATGCCGTGACCTAAAATCGGTAACAATTTGCCTTCGCCACTGGTTTCTGGTTTGAGTTTGGAAACGCCTAGCATTCTAGGCTGTGATGGGCCGTAAATATCGGCATCTAAAATTGCTACTTTTGCACCTTCAGCTTGCAAGGCAAGTGCTAGATTAACCGCAGTGGTTGATTTGCCTACGCCACCTTTGCCTGAGGCAATGGCAATAATATTTTTAACTTCGGGCAGTATATCCACCCCTTTTTGAGTAGAATAAGCGACAATTTTACTGCTGATATTGATTGTAGTATTATTGATACCGGCTGCTGATAATGCTTCGCTAATGGCATTAGATAAAACTTGATGATAGCTACTTGCAGGATAACCTAAGACAATGTCAAGCGTAACTTTATCGCCATCAATGTTAATATTATCAACCTCATGCGAGCTAACAATATCTTGCTGGGTGTAGATATCAATCACACTTTCAAGAACTTTTTCTATTTGAGTTTGGGTTAAATCTGCCATTATTGTTACATCCACTTAAGTAAAATAGTGTTATTTTATAGTACTCATTTATAAACAAACCTTAATATTAGCAAACCTATTTTTAAAATCCTTTATGCCGCACAGAAAAATCCTCGTTACCTCAGCACTACCGTATGCCAATGGTGAGATTCATTTGGGGCATTTGTTGGAATATATCCAAACTGATATTTGGGTGCGTTTTCAAAAAATGATGGGTAATGAGTGTCATTATGTTTGCGCTGATGACGCACACGGCACACCAATTATGATTAAAGCGCAGGAATTAGGTATAACACCAGAGGCTTTAATTGCCAGCGTTAGTGAACGACATCAGGCTGATTTTAAGGATTTTTCCATTGGTTTTAGCCAGTATCACTCAACACATAGCAAAGAAAATAAAGTTATTTCAGCGGATATTTACAACAAATTAAATGCCGCTGGTTTTATTAAAACACGCACAATCTCTCAAGCCTTCGATACTGAAAAGCAAATGTTTTTACCCGATCGTTTTATCAAAGGCGATTGTCCAAAATGTGGCTCACCTGGGCAATACGGTGATAATTGTGAAGCCTGTGGCGCGACTTATTTACCCACTGAGTTGAAAAATGCCAAATCAGTGGTTTCAAGCACAGCACCGATTACTAAAGATTCTGAGCATTACTTCTTTGACCTGCCGCAGTTTGAAGTGCAACTTAAAACCTGGACTAGCGCAGGACATTTGCAAGATGAGATGAGTAATAAATTATCTGAGTGGTTTGAACAAGGTTTACGTGAATGGGATATTTCACGCGACGCGCCGTATTTTGGTTTTCAAATTCCAGGCATTAAAGATAAATATTTTTATGTGTGGCTAGATGCACCTATTGGCTATATGGCGAGTTTTAAAAAGTTATGTAATGAACAAAACCTAGACTTTGATGAATATTTTAATCAGCATTCAAGTGCTGAGCTTTATCATTTTATTGGTAAAGATATTGTATATTTTCACGCGCTATTTTGGCCAGCGATGTTAATGGGTGCTAAATATCGCACCCCAAATGCTATTTTTGTACATGGTTTTTTAACCGTTAATGGGCAAAAAATGAGCAAATCTCGTGGCACGTTTATCCAAGCACGCACTTACTTAAAAAGCCTTAACCCAGAGTATTTACGCTATTATTATGCGTATAAGTTATCCGCTAAGATTGACGATATTGACCTCAATTTGCAAGATTTTAAACAACGTGTTAATTCAGACTTGGTTGGCAAGGTGGTTAATATTGCTGCTCGTAGTGCTGGTTTTATTGTTAAGAAATTTAACCAAACTTTATCAGCCTACGCTATTGAAGGGGATTTGTATAATGAGTTTATTGCTAAAGGCGATAAGATTGCTAAGTTGTATGAAGCGCGTAATTACAATCAAGCGATGCGTGAGATTATGAAATTGGCTGATAGGGCCAATCAATATATTGACGAGCACAAGCCGTGGCAGTTGATTAAAGACTCCAACAAACAAGCACAAGTGCACGATGTTAGTTCATTGGCGCTTAACCTTTTTAGAGTGCTGATAACTTATCTCAAGCCTGTATTGCCAGAAATGGCAAAGCAAGTAGAGATTTTTTTGAATATTGATGAGTTGAGTTGGAAGACGATCAAACATCCGCTTACCAAGCATCAAATTAATGCTTTTAAGCCACTCATGTCGCGTATTGAAGATACACAAATTGAGCAAGTAATTAATGCCTCGAAACAAGACATTCAACAAACTAATAAAGAACATACACAGGAAAATGATATGATTAAAATTGATGACTTTATTAAGATTGATCTACGCATTGCCAAAATTGTAAAAGCGCAAGTCGTTGAAGGTGCGGATAAGTTGTTACAACTCACACTTGATATTGGTGAAGCAAGCCCGCGTAATGTTTTTGCTGGCATTAAAGCGCATTATAATCCGCAAGAGTTAGAAGGGCGTTTGACCGTGGTGGTGGCAAATTTAGTGCCAAGACAAATGAAATTTGGGTTCTCTGAAGCTATGGTACTTACTGCGAGTGATGGCAAATCACTACATATTTTAGCGCCCGATTCAGGCGCTCAGCCGGGGATGAAAATTAGCTAATTATTTACTCTTTTTTTATTCTACTTTGTTAGCTTAACAAACAATACTTGTCATTATATTAATCTATTTCCCTATAAAATATTGTTTTTCTTGGGAGAGATGTCAGAGTGGTTTAATTTGCTCGCTTGGAAAGCGGGTGTACGGCAACGTACCGAGGGTTCGAATCCCTCTCTCTCCGCCATATCTGTTAGTAATTTTTGTTAAAAACTATTCCTAAATGTTAAGTAAAACGATTGTAGATAAAGCAAAATCAAAAGACAAACAATATAAAGTTTACGACACTGATGGGCTACATCTGCTCATATCACCCAAAGGCACAAAGTCTTTTTATTTCAGATATGCGTGGCATGGCAAACGCCTTGAAATTAAAATAGGCAAATACCCTTCAACGTCTCTAATTGGTGCAAGAAAGAAGCGAGATGATTATCTATTAATGATTGAGAATGGTAAAAACCCAAAACATAGACTAAGTAACTCTAGGTTGTTTAAAGATATCGCCTCGGATTGGTTGCAAACACAAGATTATTTGTCAAATAGAACAATAACAACAACGACACAGCGCTTAAACAGATGTGTTGATGAGTTTGGACACATTCCTATATCTGAGATAGATTCAGTCCAAATATTAGTTTTTTTACAAAAGATTGAAAATAGAGGGCATATTGAAACCGCCAAAAGAATTAAGTCGATCATATCAAGAGTGTATGAATATGCAAACATTCTCAATTTAACAAATATAAACCCGACAACTGGTCTATCTCGTATTTTAAAAACAAGAAAAAGTAAGAACTTTTCCTTTGTTAAAAAAGTTGAAGACATTAAGTGCTTGATGTTTGATATTAACAATTATCAAGGAATGCTCGAAGTTCAGTCGGCATTAAAAATAGCGGCTTATACTTTTGTAAGGCCAGGCGAGTTAAGGTTTGCCAAATGGAATGAGATTGAAAGCGACATTTGGCGCCTACCAGCAGAAAGAACAAAATTAAAAAGAGAGCATTTGGTTCCACTATCTTCTCAAGTTAAGGAATTATTTGAGGAATTAAGGGTGTTGAATTATGACAAGGAGTATATATTTTCTTCTTACTCTAAAGGTAGACCTATAAGTGATAATGCTTTAATAATAGCACTTAAAAGAATGGGGTATAAAGGTAAACAAACAGCACATGGCTTTAGGCATCTGGCGTCCACACAGTTAAACGAGCAAGGTTATGATGCAGATGCAATCGAGCTTCAACTTGCACATAAAGTACAGGGCATTAGAGGTGTTTATAATAAGGCAGAAAA
Organism: Gammaproteobacteria bacterium; assembly: GCA_965206195.1. GTDB lineage: Bacteria > Pseudomonadota > Gammaproteobacteria > PS1 > Pseudothioglobaceae > JAAOIF01. The sequence continues at coordinate 39,168 of CBDBIZ010000011.1, read as the reverse complement.
GCTAGAATATAGGATAAAAATGATGCAAGAATGGGCTAATTGGATAGATAAACTTGCAGTAGGGAATGATTAATCTTGTGGTATTTACTAGTTTTATTAACATCGAATAGAGCCGTTGTGCAACCCAAAATAGAATGTCTGTTTTGCTGGAATTTTCTTGCAAAAACGCATTAAGTGAAGCGTGATGCAATAAGATAGCCTTCGTATTGTTTTTAATGTGTTGTTGTTTTAGCGGTAGCTTTCATTTTTTCCAAATCTCTTTGTATATCTAGTGGGTCCCAACGGGGATGCTTTCCTAAGAAAGAAAATAGGGGGTGTCGAAGTATTTAGCTTTATTGCTGAAACTAAAGAAATTAAAAATCAACCTTAGAGCGGATGTGTTGCAATAAGGTATTATAAGAAATTGGGGTAAACAACAGAAAAGGTAGATTATTATGAAAAATACACAAGCGCAAGAAAAACAACAGAATGACAATGCAATGGCTAGATTCTATTTAGGCACAAAAAAGAAGCATTTTAGAACGCCTCCTTCAGTAATTAGGGCACTCTATTCAAAATAGTTGTTCAGTTTATGGATAAAAAATATGAAGAATATCTAGAGCAAGACTCTCAAGACAGGGCTCTTGCGTTATTTGATAAAGATTTAATGTGCAATTTAGATCTTAATATGTTGAATCTAGACAATGTCATGAGCCTTGCAAAAAACGATAGAAACTCTGATATAGGTTTGTTGAATTGTTTTTTAATTGACTTGTCGTGGAAATCTTCTGAATTAGAAGGAAATTCATATTCTTTGCTTGACTCTAAGGCTTTAATTGAATATGGACAACCCCTAAAAGGAGCATCAGAAGAAGACACGCTAATGATACTTAATCATAAAAGTTCAATTAAGTATTTATTCAATAATAACAATTTTTTCTCGTCTGAAAGCTGGTTAAAAAATATTGTTGAGATTAACAGATTATTATTAAAAAATATAGACCCAGAAGACCGTGGAGGCATTCTTAGGGGGCATGGGGAGTTAGAAATTTATCATTCCACCTATATTCCGTCAACTGATAAAATCTTGTTAGACGAAGTTTTAAATAATGTTCCAACTGTTATAGGTAAAATGAATCCTATTGAGCAGTCGTTTTATTTGTTTTCTAGGCTTCCTTACGCGCAATTCTTTTTTGATGGAAATAAAAGAACAAGCCGTCTACTATGTAACAAGCCTTTGCTTAATGCAGGTATGACACCAATATCTATGATAGATATAGATAAGTCTGAGTATTTAAAAGGTTTACTAGTTTTTTATGAGCTTGGTGACGATTCCGTTATTAGACAAACTTTTTTACACGGCTACGCTAATTCTATATTACGTTATTCGCCGTTGTCTATTGATCAAAAGATGGAAATAAGAAGTGAGGGCAGAAAAGAGCAGGTCGTCCATGAGATGATCAGTTATTTTTCAAATAAAGACAATGATGAGAAACCAGAATTTTTTAAAAATCAAATATCAAAACAAAGCTCATCGTTAAAAATGTAGTTTTTTTTTGACCTTGCAGTGAACAACACCTTATAATCACCTCCAAGCTGGCAGACGTTAGATATCATCAGGGTCGATTATTAGGGCGTATAGAGAGATTGAGCTTTTTTGTTAATTTTACTTTATAATATTACTTATACCACACTAAGGTTTTCGTGCCTTAGCCAGACGCTAGCTACTAACGCCGGCGTTTTTTTGAGTGCGCCATGTAAAGGGTGTCCACACAAAACAGTTAGGAATAATTTAGGAATATATATTTTAATTTTTTTTAAATTACTTTATTATCAATATTTTATAAGAATTTAATAAATCCCTCTCTCTCCGCCACATTCAATTCACTCATCCCCACCACTCACTTCACTAGGTAATACAATCTACATTGCAGGGGATTTGTTGCATGTGTAAAATTTGGATGAGATTTTATGCAAGGGATTTTTGGGGGACCATCCGACGTAAACGGCGAATCAGTCAGCAACAAGATTTGTATGTAAGGGGTTTTTAGGGGGTTTTACTATCTATCATCCACTATCCACTTTTCAAAGTCAGGGTTTTAAGTTTAGAGACGCTTTGAGTTAAAGCATAAAATTAAGTATTCCAACAGCGGCTTGTCTTTTTAATACCACCTTTGATCTTTTTATATCAATAACCCATCACCTTTCCCAATCTTCTTGGGTCTGCGCCGCCAAATAATCCATTAGTAGAGATTACAATACCGTGTAATCCAGAATTTAAATCACGGATATTAACTATATGCCCTTTTTTTTCTAACCTGTCTTTTAAATTAATAATTTCGGTATTTTTTTCTAAATCAGTTGCTCCATTGAGATTGGTGTAATGTGGTAAATTAATAGCATCTTGGATATTTAAATTCCACTCCAGTACGCCAAAAATTGTTTTAGCGACATAGTTAATGATACGACTCCCTCCCGGTGAGCCTATTAGCATAACCAATTTTTTATTTTTATCAAAAATCATAAATGGCGACATAGAGCTACGTGGTCTTTTACCAGCTTGTACACGGTTTGCAATTAATTTGCCGTTTTGCATGTCAGAGAATGAAAAATCCGTTAACTGATTATTTAATAAAAAGCCATCTACCATAACAGTTGAACCAAAAGCCATCTCTATACTTGAAGTCATTGACAACCCATTCCCATATTTGTCAATAACACTAAAATGTGTGGTACTAGGTTGTTCAGGGGATTTTGCAGGAAGCCAGTTGTTATTACTATTTGCAGGGTTTCCTGCTTTAGCTTTGCCCATATCTTTTGAGGTTATTAATTTCGCTCTATTTTTTAAATAAGTCTCATCAATCAGCCCCTCAATAGGTACATTGATAAAATCAGCATCAGCAATATATTTATCTCGGTCTGCGTAAGCCAACTTAGCAGCTTGGCTAAATAAATGCACACTTTCAAGTGAAGTTGGCCCGTATTGTGATAAATTTTTATCTTCTAATAACTTTAAAATCTGAATGACGCTAATACCTCCTGAAGTTGGCGGCCCCATGCTACAGACTTCATATGCTTTGTAATTAGCACAAATTGGTGAGCGTTTGATAGACTGGTAATCGCTTAGGTCTTTTAAAGTTAATAGCCCAGGATTATCATTAGCAAATCGAACTGCATTAACTATATTATTAGCAATCTTTCCTTGATAGAATGCTTTAGAGCCAAAAATGGATATTTGTTTTAAAGTATTAGCTAATTTTGGGTTTTTTTTAATGACTCCTGATTTTAGTGCCTTTTTATTTGGAAAAAAGTAATTTTGTGCTTCACTATAACGACCTAATGCGCGATTAGTTTTATTGGCAATAGAGTGGGCAAGTTTTGGCGATACTTCAAAGCCTCTTTCGGCTAATTTAATCGCATCAGTAAAAAGACTAGACCATCGAAGCCTGCCATGCTCTTGATGTATTTGCTCTAACATACTCACAACACCAGGCACACCAACAGCTCTTCCACCTGCTAATGCTTTCCACCAATTCATATTTTTACCATTTTGCTGAAATAACTTTTCATCAGCTAACATTGGTGCCTTTTCTCTGCCATCATAACTTGATAGTTTTTTCTTATGGTTATCCCAATATAAGCTAAAAGCACCACCACCAATTCCACTTGACTCAGGCTCAACTAAATTAAGAACCATTTGAATAGCAACAGCAGCGTCGATAGCTGTGCCACCTTTTGCTAAAATTTTCAACCCTACTTCACTAGCGTATGGACTTGCGCTAGATACCATATATTCTGTTGCAGAAACTAATTGTTGTTCAACTCTGCCGTTACCTATCTCAGGATATCTTGTCTCCTTTGCAATAACGAAATTGGATATAACTATCAAACTGACTGCAAAGATTATTTTATTCATATTTTTCTTCAAATTAAGCCTTAAAAAAACCAAACAATTAACGACTATCATTTATCAGCAGATTTTCCATGCACCTTCACTTACAAATATAGTTAGTAATTTTTTTTACCCACCCATACAAAATACGCTATTTTCCCACTCTCAATCCATATTTATCTTGATTTTTGCTAGTTTGAACAATTATCATCTACAAAGCAAAGTATTTTTGCCTCTAAATTTTTATAATCAGGATTAAAACTACCTCGGCGTAAATAACGACCATTTAATGCTTGCACATTATTTTCACCATAAATAAAATCAGCATCATTGCTTTGGCATTTTTTAAAATCTTCTGTAGGCGTTATGTTTGAATCATATTTTTTACAATTATGATAGTTGCCATTCAATCCATAATGAGCATCATTTGGACTAATAGCTGTCGCTATATGGGCTAAATTAATTGTTTTGTATTTTGGGTCAAAATTATCAAGCTCAACTTCAATAATATTTCCACACATCAAGTTAGGGTTACTTTTTATATCATTATTATATTTTTGATCAATTGATTGATACCATATTAGTGTTTTTTTATTCACTTCTTTCAATCCACAAAAAAACTCTCTAGCTGCTATTGGATCAATAGTAGCATCATCAGCGCTTAGTGCCATTAATACTGGTATTTTTATGGTCCTGTTTGCCAATAATATGTCTTGTGTTAAGTCATAAAATTGGGCTGCAGCATTAAATGAAAATGATTCATAGCGTGCGGCATCTCTTTCAAAAAAAACACTTAACCAATGCTTAAAATTACTTAAAAACGGCGTTAAAGATGCAAATTTCGATTTAGCTTTTATCGCGGTTGACATTAGCACTAGTCCCTTGACTTTATCCGCTCGATTTTGGCTGTCAGCTGGATTTTGTTGCACATAATCAATGGCTAAAGTTGTCCCAGTTGAAAATCCAACAAGATACAACTCTGTTATTCTATTTTCCTTTTTAAAACTATGGACTCCATACTTAACAATCCTTTTCCAGTCTTGCTTTTTCATATTTAATGAGTCGCCAACAACCGTTCCATGACCAGTGAGTAGCACGGCTCTAACTAAAGAACAGGGGTATCTATTAATGAGTGATTTGCCAATACTTCTCATCATATACGGTGAATCTGTTAAACCATGTATCAGCAAAAATCCCTTTTTTTTTCCATTATCTAGGGCATTACATTTACCCCTATCCGCTAATTGCATTTGAAATGGAGAGCGCATTAATGCGACTTCACGATTAGTATATTTTGCTAAATATAATGTTTGATTAAGATTGGGACGCACTGTATTTAAAATATTTTCAATATTTTGTTGGCTGTTGCTAATATAGCTGGTAAATTCTGTATCATTATCGGGAGTGAAAGCAGGACTATTGGTTGGTTTTAGATATTGCTCACTATTGTTAGCGCATGAAATTAATAAGCTCATCATCAAGCAGACACTATATAACAACATTTTTTTTAAAAAAATCATATTCCTACCAAATGAATGATACTTATATTGATGACAACAGTTGCCTTAAAAACAAGTTAATTGTCCAAACTAAAAAAGCAACCAACTCCAAGCCTAAAGGTAGTCAATAAGCATCATTAATGTTTATGTCCCTTGCCTTATGTCTCTTTATCTGTCTTTATCTTTTTCTTTATTTTTTTATCTTTTAATATTTAATTGACACCAACTGCTCAATTGCAATATAATCCACAATATAATCCACCATATAATCCCCACAAGTCATTTAATTACAATATAATCTCCAATAACTTTTCAATATCAGCTCTAATAACTTTTTTTAACTTTTAACAAGGCAACATCATGAACACTCAACCATCAACCCAATCACCAGTCCAACCACCAGTCCAATCACGCACGTCTGCTGCTAATAGTCAATATCGCGGGGGGGGGGCGTTTTCTAGTGCGTTAACTCAGCTCACCCAATTATTATTACTGTGCACCATTGCCGTGGTTTTAACGGCGTGTGGCTCTTCAAACTCAGGCTCTTCAAGTTCAGCTGCTGCAGGCTTTGGGGTAACCGTTCATGCTGCCAAAGTAGCAACATCAAACTGCGTGGCTTTTGCCATGGATAACCCCAATACCCAACTCACAGCTCAATCAAACCCCGATGGTGTTGCCACCTTTAGTAGCAATCTGGTTGGCAATGCGGTTATTCAATGCGCTGGTGGCACCTATACTGATGAGGCCAGTGGCTTGCCAGCCACCCTGACCAGCACCCTAACCGCAGTGGTTGCAACAGCCAGTAATAATATCATGCTGGCGGTTACCCCACTCACTCAGCTGGCCTTCCAACGTGCTGGCGGCAGCAACACAGCCACCATCACCGCCACGATTGCCACCGATGCACTGCTTCGTAATGGTCAAGTTGGCAGACAATTTGGTTTAGCAGGCACTGGCACTGCCACTGCTGATGTTACCACCCTGATTCCCACTGACCTAGAAGCTCCGAATGCGGTTATTGACCCTAACGACCCCAATGACCGATACGCCATTGCCCTGGCAGTCATCTCACAAATCGGTTCAGACACTGCCAGCGTTAGCAGCAGCACCGATACTGCCGCAGTAATTGACTTTTTAGCTGGCACGAATACTGCTGCTATTCAAGGCTTGATAGCCACTGCATTAACCAACCTAGAGGCTAACACCAACACCGCCTCAGTAGTTGCTAGTGTGATTGATGCCACTGCCACTACCACAATCAGGACTAATAACAGCAGTACTGTTATAATTAGCTCAATTACCCTGACTGCCACCCCTAGCAGCAGTGTTGCCATCGGTAGCACCACTACTGTACAAGCTGAAGCCACGCCTGCTAATGCGCTAGATCCCTCAGTTGCATATAGTTCCAGTAACCCTGCTATTGCCAGGGTGGATGTCAACACTGGGGTGGTGACCGGTGTTATTGCTGGCACAGCAATCATTACTGCCACTGCCAATGATAATAACACTATTATGGCGACCATTAGCATTACAGTAGAGCCATTACCAGCAGTAATGAATTTTAACCTTGAATTTACCCCAATTAAGGGTTTTAGCTTTACTTGGCAAGATGACTCACAGGCTGAGGTCGATCATTATGAACTACTTGAAAACCCAGATGGCAATAGTGGCTTTAGCCAAGTAGGTGCTGATATTGCTGCAGGAAGTAACAACCACACCTTAATTGTGCCACTTTACCAAAGAGTCAGTGCCCGCTATAGGCTTGCCAGTTGCCCCACTCCCGCAAGTCATGCTAGCAATCAGCAGTGTAGTGAAACCACTGACTTGAGCGTCACCGACACTCTGGTGGACAGTATTGGTTATATTAAAGCCAGCAACACAGACGCAGGTGATCAATTTGGCAGAGCTGTGAGCCTAAGTGCCAATGGTACCACCCTAGCTGTGGGTACTTCAAGTGAGGATAGTGATGCTAGCGGCATTAATACTGGTGAGGATAATAATGATGCTAGTGCTGCTGGTGCAGTGTATGTATTTACTCGTGATAGCAATAATAATTGGACACAAACGGCATATGTTAAAGCCAGCAATACAGACGCAGGTGATCAATTTGGCAGAGCTATTAGCCTAAGTGATGATGGAGACACCTTAGCAGTGGGTGCTGCAGATGAGGATAGCAATGCTACGGGTATTAATACTGGTGAGGATAATAATGCTGCTAGTGGTGCTGGTGCAGTGTATGTCTTTACTCGTGATAGCAATAATAATTGGACACAAACGGCGTATGTTAAAGCTAGCAACACAGACGCAGGTGATCGATTTGGCACTGCTGTTAGCTTAAGTGCCAATGGAGACACCTTAGCAGTGGGTGCTGCAGATGAGGCTAGCAATGCTAACGGCATTAATACTGGTGAGGATAATAATGCTGCTACTTTCTCCGGTGCGGCGTATGTATTTACGCTTGGTAGTGGCAGTTGGACACAACAGGCATATATTAAAGCCAGCAACACAGACGCAAATGATCGATTTGGTACTACTATTAGCCTAAGTGCCAATGGTACCACTTTAGCAGTCGGTGCTTCAAGTGAGGATAGCAATGCTAGCGGCATTAATACTGGTGAGGATAATAATGCTGCTACTTTCTCCGGTGCAGTGTATGTATTTACTCATGATGGTAGCACTTGGAGACAACAGGCGTATGTTAAAGCCAGCAATACGGGCGCAAATGATCGATTTGGCGGTGCTATTAGCCTAGATGAGGATGGAGACACCTTAGCAGTGGGTGCTGTAAGTGAGAGGAGCAGTTCTAGGGTCATTAATAGTGGTGAGGGTAATAACGCTATTAATGATGCTGGTGCAGTGTATGTATTTACTCGTGATAGCAATAATAATTGGACACAACAGGCATATATTAAAGCCAGCAACACAGACGCAAATGATCGATTTGGCACTGCTGTTAGCCTAAATGATGATGGAGACACCTTAGCAGTCGGTGCTACAGATGGGGATAGCAATGCTGCGGGCATTGGTGGTGGTGAGACTGATAACACCGCTGATTCTGCTGGTGCAGTGTATGTATTTACGCTTGATAGTGGCACTTGGAGACAACAGGCATATGTTAAAGCCAGTAATACTCAGAGACTTGATCGATTTGGCACTGCTGTTAGCCTAAGTGATGATGGAGACACCTTAGCAGTGGGTGCTGCAGATGAGGATAGCAATGCTAGCGGGGTTGATGGCGACCAGACTAATGAAGAGACTGATGATGCTGGCGCAGTTTACTTGTATTAAGATAAGGGGACACACGAAGATAAGGGGACACAAACATTAATTATTCTATAAAACACAGCACTACCAAAGCACACTGCTACCTCAAGCACGAGTTTGGGCGAGTAGTAGTTGATTTTATTGGTATGCAAATTCAGCTAATTCCATAGTCTTGTTTGCTTCTGAGCAAGTGATGATGATAATTGCGTCATTTTTCCATGCTTCTACCATCACTTTTTGCAACACTCTTAAACCTATTGGGATGATAATTGCGTCATTTTTCCATGCTTCTACCATGTAAATTAAGCGAGTATCTACCACAGTTTTAGTAGGATAGCTTTGGCTAAACTCAGTTATGATTTTATTTGCCAAAGGCTTACAGTCAGAAAATTTTATTGATTTGTTTTGGGTGTTGATAGTTCCCCCCAAAATCGGGTATTTGCCAATAGCAATCATTTGATTAAGTTTTTTTGCAGTGTAGCTACTGCCAGCGACAACCAGCGTGCTAAATAGGGTAAGTATTATCAAGTTTAAGGTTAAAAATGTTTTATTCATTGTTAAATTTTAAGCAAAATTGACATAAAATGACTTATTTTTTTTAAGCTGATATGATACACAAAATGACCCCAAACTTTCAACCTAAAGATATTGTTAAAACCATTCAAAAGCTGACTGAAAAAGGCTTGGAAGTGGCGAGTCGTGCTAGTCAGGGGATGGATTGGCAAAGTGTGGTTGGGCGCCTAGATAAGGTTGAATTTGAACTGGGGCAACACACCAGTGTGCACGCTCATTTGAATGCGGTTATGTTTACTGAGGATTTTAACATCGAATAATTAGGGTCAGAGTGCGCTTCCCCCACTTGACTGGACACCGTCCCAATAAATTATAAGCCTATTTTTTTATTAAATTCCCATTGTTTTTTTAATTGAATGGTTTTCTCTAGGTTTGGGGCAAAGCCCCAACTTGGAACTTGTTCCAAGCCCTAATTTAAGTCTTAAAGGCTTAATATTAAATTAGGGAGTGTTATTGCAATAAAACCTCTTTTCATAATCACTAGGTGAGTAATAACCAATCGTTGAATGTCGTCTGATTTTGTTATAAAACACTTCAATGTATTCAAAGATAGCACTGCTTGCTTCTCGCCTAGTTTGATAGGTTTGTTGATTAATTAACTCTGTTTTCAGGGTGTTAAAAAAGCTCTCAGCAACTGCATTATCATGGCATTCACCCTTTCTACTCATGCTTTGGGTAATATTATTTGCTTTGAATAGTGTGATGTATTCATAGGCTCTATAAGTTGATCCTTGGTCAGAATGTAGTAACACGGCTTGTTGTCTTGATTTGTTATTGATTGCCATTGACAGTGCGTTAATAACCAGTTGGGTGTCATTACTAGCACTTATTGCCCAACCAACAACCTTACGAGAATATAAATCAACGATTGTTGCTAAATATAACCAGCCTTGACTTGTCCAGACAAAAGTGGTGTCACTAACCCACTTGGTATTAGGTGTTGTTGCAGCAAATTCTCTGTTTAAAATGTTATGGGCAAAATTGACATTGTTTCTAGGTGTTTTAACTCTCTTATGACGAATGCTAAAATGGGCGTGAATGCCATTTTTATGCATGAGTCTTGCAATTCTATTTAAGCTCGCTTTGACGCCTTGTGCTTTTAGTTCTGCGTAAATCCTAGGTGATCCATAGGTTTTTCTACTATGTTTAAAGGCTTGGATTATCTTTAGTAAAATCTTATCGTTTTGCCTACTTCTTGGGCTTTGTGGTGTATTTTTCCAATAGTAGTATCCACTTTTGGATACTTGCATACACCCACACAAAACAGTGATTGGATAGTTTGTTGCCTCAGTGGCAATAAACTTAAACCTTAAGTGTTTTGGCTTTTGAAGTAGACCTTGGCCTTTTTTAGGATTTCTACCTCCATTTGTGCAAGCTTTAGGTCTTTTTCTAGTTGTTTATTTTGTTTTAGTAATTCAGCATGTGTTGCTTTGTGATGGGGTGTATTGGTGTTATCAGCGGTTCTTTTAAAGGCTTTGTCTTGTTTTTTATTCAACTGCTCCCTCCATTTATAGATCATATTACGGCGAATACCTAAATCTCTTGCAAGTTGCGCTACAGAGGTATTAGGCTGGTTTGCTAAATGCAGGGCTTCTAGTTTAAAGGTTTTGGTGAATTTTTGTTTCTTTATGGTCATTTTGGACTCCTAAATTGTTATAATTTAGTGTCCAGTTTTTTGGGGGAACTTCAGAGTGTTATTTTATGCTGAAATAACATTTTTTCTGCATCCTAACAAAATGGCAAGATTAAAACACAGCACTACCAAAGCACACTGCTACCTCAAGCACGAGTTTGGGCGAGCGTGCAACAGCTGATTTTATTGGTATGCAAATTCAGCCAATTCCATAGTCTTGTTTGCTTCTGAGCAAGTGATGATGATAATTGCGTCATTTTTCCATGCTTCTACCATGTAAATTAAGCGAGTATCTACCACAGTTTTAGTAGGATAGCTTTGGCTAAACTCAGTTATGATTTTATTTGCCAAAGGCTTACAGTCAGAAAATTTTATTGATTTGTTTTGGGTGTTGATAGTTCCCCCCAAAATCGGGTATTTGCCAATAGCAATCATTTGATTAAGTTTTTTTGCAGTGTAGCTACTGCCAGCGACAACCAGCGTGCTAAATAGGGTAAGTATTATCAAGTTTAGGGTTAAAAATGTTGGATTATGACAACTTAAGTGGCTCTTTTGCGATTATTAAACCTGAACTCACATTCTTTAAGAGTAAATTAAACTGTGCAAACCTGCTTTGTTAAATTAGCTTTTCCCAGCTAATATTGCTTTCAGTACGTCCAAAATGCCCTAAACTAGCGGTTTGCTGGTAAATAGGGCGTTTGAGGTCCAGCATCGCAATTAAGCCTTTAGGACGCAGGTCAAAATTATCTTTAACAAAAGCGTTAATTTTGCTAATAGCTATTGTTTCAGTGCCAAAGGTTTGAATGCTAATACTGGTTGGTTCAGCCACGCCGATAGCATAAGACACTTGAATTTCGCACTTATCTGCCAAGCCTTTGGCAACAATATTTTTGGCAACATAGCGGGTAGCATAGGCGGCACTTCTGTCAACTTTTGATGGGTCTTTGCCTGAGAATGCGCCGCCGCCATGACGCGCCATGCCACCATAGGTATCCACAATAATTTTGCGACCTGTAAGCCCTGCATCACCCACCGGACCACCAATGACAAACTTACCAGTTGGGTTGATATGATATTGGGTATTGTTAGTCAGCCATTCGCTAGGCAGGACGGGTTTAATCACTTCTTCCATAATGGCTTGTTGCAAATCAGCCTGAGTAATGGACTCGTCATGTTGTGTTGATAGTACAACTGCATCAATACCGATAATTTTGTGTCCCTCATAAATACAGGAGACTTGGCTTTTGGCATCGGGACGCAGCCAGCTTAGTTTGTTATTTTTCATCAGTTCAGCTTGCTTGGCAACCAGTTTGTGTGCCAGCATAATCGGTGCTGGCATCAGCTCATCAGTCTCGTTGCAAGCATAACCAAACATCAAACCTTGGTCGCCCGCACCTTGTTCATGGTTTGCAAATTCATCTACCCCTTGGGCGATGTCTTGAGATTGTTCGCCAAGTAGATTGATAACGCTACAAGTTGAGCCATTAAAGCCCAGTGCATCATCATTGTAACCAATGTTATTAATGGTGTTGCGAACGATTTTTTCATACTCAATCTTTGTGTTGGTGGTAATTTCACCGGCTAATACCACGTGGTTATCTTTAACTAAAGTTTCAACAGCAATGCGAGAGTCGGCATCAGTAGTAAGTGCAGCGTCTAAAATAGCATCAGAAATTTGGTCACAAACTTTATCAGGATGACCAGCGGACACGGATTCGGAAGTAAAAATCATGTTTTTCCCCTAATAATAAAAAAAACCCAAAAAAGCGGTATTTTTAATAGAAAAAAACCTGCTTTAGCTTAATTTAACTACTTTGAGACACTTTTGAGTAGTAACGCCAGCAATCGGGACAAATCAGCGCTGTTAGAAATTATAACAGAAGTTGACAATTATTCGAGACTTATTTTTAAGGCGATGCTACTGACAAAAGGGGCACTCATTAAACTAAGTAGCAAAATAGTGGCTAAAAAATACAACTGACCAGCTATTTCTAAACCAAACTGGGCTTGTGATACGGTACTGGAGGCAAAAATAAGAATAGGAATGTAGAGTGGTAAAGTTAGTAGCGACAGCAACATACCAGAATTTTTAACACCGACAATGAGTGATGCGCCAATGCTACCCACCAGGCTCAGGCTTGGTGTGGCTAATAACAAAGTAACCATCAATACTTTAACACCTTCGGCGTCTAAAAACAAAAACAAACCCAAAAGCGGTGATAATAAAATAATAGGGATGCCTGTTAGAACCCAATGTGCAGTAATTTTCGCCAAGATGAGCAGTGGCAATGAGTGGTGCGAAATCACCATTTGTTCCAACACACCGTTTTCAAAATCATGATGAAACAACGCGTTGAGCGATAACAATACTGCCAGCATACCGACGACCCAAATAATCCCTGCAGCAATTTGTGATAATATGTCAGCTTCTGGACTGATGGCTAGCGGAAATAATGACACTGAAATCACAACAAACAGTAATGGGTTCAGCACACTAGAAGGATTACGAGCAGCAACACGTAAATCACGCTTTAGAGCTTGTAGATAGATACTCATAATGCTAAGATTTTTTGATTGGGTAAGGTGCACTTTTGATGGGTGGTAAACAGGCAAATGCCCCCTTGTTTGCAATGTTGGCTGATGCATTTTTCTATCATTGCAACTCCTTGCAAGTCAAGCGCAGTAAAAGGTTCGTCTAGTAGCCAGATTTTAGCGTTGGAGACAAATAAACTCGTTAGGATAACGCGACGTTTTTGTCCTGCTGAGAGTTTTTCGCAATATTCGTTTTCATAACCATCGAGGCCAATTTGACCGAGCACTTTGGTTAGTTTTGAGCGTTCAACCGGTTGGTTTAATCCAGTTAGAAATTCTAAGTTTTCAATACAACTCAACTCGCCACTAAGCGCGGGTAAATGACCTAAATAAAGCACTGCTTGTTGATATTGTTGTGATTTAACTCGGTATTTTCCAAGTGTAACCCTTCCTTGTTCTGCCTCACTAAGCCCTGCTAAGATTTTTAAAAGAGAGGTTTTTCCACTGCCATTAGTACCAGTGATACGCAGTAATTCTCCCGAATTTAGCTGAAAAGATAAGTTTTCAAACAACTGGTTATAACCTCTTTGACAACTTAAATACTCGACATTAAGTGATGACACAATACTAAATAATTGGGTGTGATTAGGGTTTATCGGTTGGTGGGTTTTCTGTGACAGTTTTTTCTTTGGTAATTTTGTCTACAGCAGCTTTTTCTTGTGCAATGCGCTCGGCCTTAGCCTTGACCATTGCCTCGACTATTGCCATTTCTTCAGCGATAGCTTTTTTGCGTGCATCACGCTCAATTGCTAGTTTACCAAGCGCCTCAGATTCTGCTTTTTCTTTGGCAATGCGCTGAGTTTCTAATGCTTGTTCTTTATCATTTAAAGCCGGTAATGAAGTGATGCCACTTTGATTGATGTCGTCTAACAAATCACCTTTAAATGTTAATGTCAGTCGATAGCGGATATTTTTTTTATTGTACAAAGTAGAGTGATTGATGTAGTCCCATTGATTGTTGTGAAAAGGGTCAACCACACTTGGAGAGCCGATTAAATTTCTAACTTGGTCTTTTGACATACCTACTTTGAGTTGATTAATGCTAAAGCGATCCAGTACAGAACCTTGATTAACATCATCTTTGTACAACATTGACTTGGTTAAATCGGTAATTATTTCTGATACATCTGGTAATTCTGGCATAGAAGGCGAACAGGCAGATAATAGTAACGAAGATGCAGTTAAAGTTATTTTTTTCATGACTGGTTTAGCGATTAAAATAATAACTGGATTTTACCTCATGGATATTAAATATGGACGCTCAAGATTTAAAAACTGCGGGACTTAAAGTGACCTTGCCAAGGCTTAAAATTTTAGAAATTTTAGAAACCAATGAAAATCGTCACATGAGTGCAGAAGACATTTATCGTGCTTTGATTATGCAAGGCGAAGAGGTGGGCGTGGCAACGGTTTATCGGGTGTTGACGCAATTTGAACAATCTGGCATGATTAACAAACTGAATTTTGACAATGGTCAATCAGTGTTTGAGCTTTCTAATGTTGAACATCATGATCATTTAGTTTGCGTTAAATGCGGAAAAATTGACGAGTTTCAAGACAGTGTTATTGAACAGCATCAGCACGATGTGGCAAAAAATCATGGTTATCAGCTAACTGATCATTGCCTGTATTTGTATGGTTTGTGTAAAGATTGCCAATAAATTCAAATGGAAATATTTATTATTAGAGCGATATTAGCAGCACTTGGTATTGCTATTATTGCTGGTTCACTCGGCTGTTTTGTTATTTGGAAGCGGATGAGTTATTTCTCCGAATCCATTTCTCACAGTGCGCTACTGGGTGTTGCTTTGGGACTTGTTAGTGGACTTGGCACCCATATTGGACTGGTATTGGTTGGGCTGATTTTTGCTGTATTGATTGTGATTTTACAACAACGTAATTTTTTGTCTAATGATGCAATATTGGGTATTTTTTCGCATATTGCTTTGTCATTAGGAATTGTTGTATTAACTTTAGTGGGCGGTGCGAATATAGATTATTTTGCCTTATTGTTTGGTGATATTTTGTATGTGACGAATACTGATATTGTATGGATATATTTGGTATTGGTAATTATTGTTGGGTTATTATCTTTCTTTTGGCAGCGTTTATTGTTATTAACTTTGAATGAAGGATTGGCAAAAGCAGAGGGCGTAAAACACACTTTTTATCAACTATTATTTATGTTTATGATTGCCCTAAGTGTCTCAGTCTCAGTGCAAATTGTCGGGGTATTGCTGATTACTTCGTTGTTGATTATTCCGCCAGCAATTGCCAAGGTGTTTGCTCATAGTCCGATACAAATGTTGTTGCGCTCCATTTTTGCATCGGTGTCAGCAGTGTTAATTGGTTTGGGGTACTCAATGATGTATGATGTAGCAACTGGGCCGATGATTGTGATTGTGTTGGGTATTTTGTTTGTATTGTCCCAGTTGTTTACGAAAAAGAATCATTTAACTCGGTGAGTTGGTTAGTTTGTTGCTCGACAATCAGCGGCTCAATAATTGAGTCTAAATCACCACTCATCACTTCAGCCAGTTTGTATAAGGTTAAGTTAATACGGTGCTCAGTAATACGCCCCTGAGGGTAATTGTAAGTACGAATACGTTGTGAGCGATCACCGCTACCCACTAAGGCTTTGCGTGTTGAGGCTTGTTGCTGTTGTTGTGCCCTTTGTTGTTCGTCCAAGATGCGTGAAGCCAGCACTGATAAGGCTTGTGCTTTGTTTTTGTGCTGTGAGCGCCCGTCTTGACATTCGACCACTATGCCTGTGGGGACATGCGTTAGCCGCACAGCAGAATCGGTTTTATTCACATGTTGACCGCCAGCACCACTGGCTTTAAACGTATCAACACGCACATCATTCATATTGATATCCATTTCTTCGATATTTTCCACCTCAGGCATAATTGCTACAGTGCAAGCCGAGGTATGTACCCGCCCTTGAGATTCTGTTGCTGGGACGCGTTGCACGCGATGTGCACCTGATTCAAATTTGAGTTTAGCATACACATCATTGCCACTAATGCGCGCAATCACTTCTTTAAAACCGCCGTGCTCTCCTAAATTGGTGCTCATTACCTCAATTTGCCATTTTTGTTTTTCAACATAGCGTGAATACATTCTAAATAAATCACCAGAGAAAATACTAGCCTCATCGCCACCAGTGCCCGCTCTAATTTCAATAATGACGTTGCGAGCATCGTTTGGGTCTTTCGGTAGTAGTGCTTTTTTCAACGCCAAATCAAGTTGTTCTAATGTTTGCTTACCTTGAGTAATTTCTTCTTTTGCCATAGTGCGAATCTCATCATCTTCGAGCATTATTTCAGCTGCTTTAATATCAGCTTGCACGCTTAAATATTGGCTAAATTGTGCACTAATTGGTATCAATTGTGCATGTTCAATCGAGAGTTGACGAAATTTGTCTTGGTTGGCAGCAATATCAGGATTAGATAGTAGCACCTCGATTTCTTCTAGGCGCATTGATAATTGTTCAAGTTTAGCGAGTATAGCAGTATTCATGGTCTTTTGTCTGGTTTTTTAGGGATGCAACCTTGGCATTGTTTGAGTTGTTCGCTGGAGGCTTGCTTGATATTAGCAAACGGCGTGTGCAAAAGTTTATTGGTTAGTTGGTCAGCCAATTGAGTGATGACTGCTTCGCTATTGGCACCATTTTTGAGTTGTTTTAATGCCGCCTCTACAGCCACTTCTTTAATCTGATAACTATGCTCTCGGTAATTTTGTATGACTACTTCGTTTGGAAGTACACTAAGCCAAGTGTTAAATTTTTTGTTTTGAGCGATAATAATTTCCTGTGCCAATGTTTTTTCTTTTTGTCGATTATCTAAATTGTCATCTACCACTTGTTGCAAGTCATCAAGCGTGTATAAAAATACATCATCAAGTTGTGCCACCTCAGGCTCAATATCTCTAGGGATAGCAATATCAAGCATGAATATTGGTTTGTGTTTGCGTAACTTAAGGGCTGTTTCAATCAGACCTTTACCAATAATAGGTATAGATGCTGCGGTGGAAGAAATAATAATATCAGCCTGGTGAATTAGGCTTGAAAACTGCTTCAGACTCACTGCTTTGGCGTTGTAAAGTGTGGCAATTTTGGTGGCATTTTCGATGGTTCTATTAGCCACAATCATGTTTTTTACGCCTTGTTGATTGAAGTGCTGTGCACACAGTTCAACCATCTCGCCAGCACCAATTAATAACACTGTTTGCTGTGTTAAATCAGCAAAAATTTTCTCACTTAATTTAACCGCACAATAGGCCACAGAGACAGGCGAAGAGCTGATTTCGGTATCAGTTCTAACTTTTTTAGCGGTTGAAAATGCGTGTTGGAACAATTTTTCTAAATGTTTATTTAATGTGTTTGCTCCTTTAGCAGTGTGATAAGCGTCTTTTAGTTGACCTAGGATTTGTACTTCGCCAAATACCAAAGAATCCAGCCCAGTGGCAACATGACAAATATGCTCTAAGGCGGCATTAGCCTCAAAATATACCAGGTATGGGTCAAGTGTTTGACGGTCAATTTGATGCGTTTGTGCTAGATAGTTGCTAAGTACCTCTTGGGTATTGTTGCTGTTTGACACCACATAAATTTCAGAACGATTACACGTAGATAAAATCACACAAGCCTCAATACCATCGGCGACATTGAGTTTTTTTAGCGCATCAGTTAGTTGGCTGGGCGCAAAAGCCACTTTTTCTCGCATTGCAACACTTGCAAGCTGATGATTAACACTTAGAATTGCAATATGTGGTGTTTGTGACATTGTGACATCAGAAAAGATAACAACAAACCCGTAATTATACTACAATGTGCGTTTATATGAAATGGGCGTTAATATTATCAACCTTATGTTTATTGCAAGCCTGTGATAGTCTTAATACGCGTAAGGTTGATGCCCAAATATTTGATAAAGTACCCAGTAGTTGGTATGCCAGTGGTAGATTAAGCGCGCTATTTAATGGTGAACGTCAAAATGCAGGTTTTAAGGTTGACTTTACTCAGCAAAACTATCAATTCACTCTAACTGGTGCATTAGGACTGGGGCAACTTGTGATTGTGTCAAACGCACAAGGCTTAAACGTTAATAACGTAACAGTGTCACTCACTATTGAGCAGTGGATGAGGCAAGAATTGGGCTGGCATTTTCCAGTATATGAGTTAGGAGAAATCGTTTTTAATCAAGGTTTTACTAATTCTAATTGGCAATTTAAAATACTTTCTCGCCACCCTAATCACCTGCCTAAAATTGTTCGTATAACGCATCGGATTCAAAACATTACCATCAAAATATCGCTTAAAGATGTCGGTGTTAATCATTGATAGGACGATATTTAGACTAAAATAACCATCTTATGATAGAACAAGACTCATTAGTCGGCGGACAAGAACAAGACAATGAAAACATTGTCATGACTTCAGTACGCCCCGGTTCGTTGTCTGACTACATTGGGCAAACGGACGTAAAATCGCAGCTGTTGTTGTTTGTTGAAGCGGCCAAAAAACGTGGTGAAGCACTTGACCATTGTTTAATTTATGGCCCGCCCGGCTTGGGGAAAACTACTTTGGCGCATGTTATTGCCAATCAAATGAGTGTGGGCTTTAAACAAACTTCTGGTCCAGTATTAGAGCGTTCTGGTGATTTGGCAGCAATTCTCACCAAACTTGAGCCGTATGATATTTTATTTATTGATGAAATTCATCGCTTGAATCCTGTGGTGGAGGAGATTTTGTATCCCGCGTTAGAGGATTTTAAATTGGATATTATGGTTGGTGAGGGCGTGGCGGCACATTCGCTACAGCTTGAATTGCCGCCTTTTACTTTAATTGGTGCGACCACGCGTGCTGGCATGTTAACCTCGCCTTTGCGTGACAGATTTGGCATTGTGCAACGCTTGCAGTTTTATGAAGTGCAAGATTTACAAAAAATTGTTGCGCGTTCTGCTGGCATTTTAGGCATTGAGATTGAATTAAATGGTGCCTTAGAAATTGCCCAACGCTCACGCGGTACCCCTAGAATTGCCAATCGCCTATTACGCAGAGTGCGTGATTTTGCTGATGTCAAAACTAACGGTGTGGTGCATCAAAAACTTGCACAAAAGGCCTTGATTGAGCTTAAGGTTGATGAGTTAGGTTTAGAGCAATTGGATAGAGATTATTTATCAATTATGATGAATAAATTCTCAGGTGGTCCAGTTGGGCTTGATACCTTATCGACTGCAATTGGCGAAGAACGTGGCACGCTAGAAGATATGGTTGAGCCGTATTTGATTCAGCAAGGCTTTATTATGCGCACACCGCGTGGTCGTAGTGCTACTGATTTGGCATACCAACATTTGGGATTAAGTAACCCTTCTAAGGTCAAAGATTTGTTTAACGAGTGAGCAAATAAGGTATTATTTGGGTCGCAAATCATTGCAATATTTTGCAAATATTTTCGGAGAAAATAAATGGACAGTTTGTCAATCTTTAATTTAATTATCAGTGCAGGCGTTGTGGTGCAGGTGGTGATGCTTATTTTGGTGTTGATGAGTGTTTATTCTTGGACGTTGATTTTGTCAAAAAAGAAAACATTGTTAGATGTGAGTAGCGACATCAAAGCCTTTAATCGTGAATTTCACGATAATTCTAGCCTGAAAAAAAGCCATAGCAAGATACTCGCTACAGATGCTAATAGCACACCGATGCAGCGTATTTTTATCGCAGGTTATCAAGAGTTCATCCATTTTGAATCAAGTACCAGTGAACAAGCAATGGTTAATGCCGAGCGCGCTTATCGCTCGATGAATACCACGCTTAATAATGAGATTGATGACTTAGATAACGGTTTAAGTGTCTTAGCGATGATTGCCTCATCAAGTCCCTATATTGGTTTATTTGGTACAGTTTGGGGCATTATGCATTCATTCATTGGCTTGGCATCGGTGAAGCAGGCGACCATTGCAATTGTGGCTCCAGGTATTGCAGAGGCTCTGATTGCAACTGCCTTTGGTTTGTTTGCTGCCATTCCAGCAACCATTGCTTATAATCGCCTCATCTCCCAAGTAGGTCGAATTAATAATAAATACACAGCCTTTATTGAAGAGTTGTTTGTTATGTTTCAAAAGCAACATTAACAAGTTATGATTCAATTACCTAAACACACTAGACCTGATGTGGATGCACAAATCAACATTGTGCCCTATATTGATGTAATGTTAGTTTTATTGGTGATTTTCATGATGACCACACCGATTATCGAACAAGGCATTGAAGTTGATTTACCCTTTGCTGATGCAAACATTGTTGATTTTACCGAACAACAACCAACCGTTATTACCATTAATCAAGTTGGTGAGTATTTTATCAATTCACTGGCTGATGAAAGTGCTGAGTTAAGTTCGGGTGAGCAACTACCTTTAGGCAGAATTGCAGCGCGTGTACAGGCTAGAATGCAAGTCTTTCCACAAATGAAAGTGTTTGTTAGAGGCGATAGGCAAGTGGCTTATGGCTCGGTGATTGAACTGATGGCCTTTTTACAAAAAAATGGCGTTGATAAGGTAGGTATTGTGACTGAATCACCCGATACTAAGTAATATTTATAATGTCATGAGAATAAAATTACCTAAGATTGCCAAGAACCACCCAATTGCTTTTTGGTTGGCAGTAGTATTACACCTTATGTTGTTAACAGGATTGGTTTTTTCTAGTATTCAGCAGTGGGAAATTCAGCAGCAAGAGGCCAAAAAACCCAAGCCTAAGTTTATCACCCCTAAAGCCATTACCATTGACCTTAAAGAAATTCAACAAGAAAAACAACGTTTGGCTGATATTCAAAACAAAAAAGACCTTAAAGTTAAGCGTGAAGAGCAGCATTTGAGAAAATTAGAAGATGAACGCTACAAAAAACAAAAGAGAATTAATCGGCTTAAGGAAAAAACCGAACAAGAGAAAAAAGCTAAAGCCTTAGCTGAAAAGAAAAGAAAATTAGCTGAGAAAAAAGCCAAAGCAGCAGAGCAACAGAAAAAGCTGGCTGAAGCCAAAGCCAAAGCAGCAGAGCAACAGAAAAAGCTGGCTGAAGCCAAAGCCAAAGCAGCAGAGCAACAGAAAAAGCTGGCTGAAGCCAAAGCCAAAGCAGCACAAGTCAAAAAGCAAGCCATTGAACAACAAAGAAAGCTCGAATCTAATCAGTTTAAAAAAGAACAAAATAAACGCACTTTAACCAAAGAAATACAAGCAGAGCAAGACCAAGACAGGGAAATTGCTCAAGAAGATATTTTGAATGAGCTTAAAATTAATTACATTAATCAAATCGGCTCAAGAGTCAAGAGCCAGTGGCGTTATCAGGGCGCAGAAGACAGTTGGGGTTGTAAGGTGCATATTTTGCAAGATTCAGACGGCAATGTTCAAAGTGTCGATATTGAGTCTTGTAATATTGATAATACTCTTCGAGAAAAATCTTTTAAAAATTCTATTGAGCGAGCTGTGTATAAGGCCTCGCCATTGCCAGTAGCACCGGATAAAAGCGTGTTTGATAGTGAAATTGTATTCCACTTCAAAGTGAATTGACAAGTGTCTTAATGATAGATTTAAACACAATGAGTCAGCAGCAAAAAAACCAGTTAACTCTTCAGTTGACGCACATAATGGAAGCCTGGAAGTTGTCAGACCAAGAGCAAGTTGCCTTACTCGGCTTGGCTCAATCTTTTAAAGCCAGACATCTATATTTGTACAGAAGAGGCGATAAGTCATTTGATTTTGATCAGTATTCAATGGCTCGCAGTGAGATGATTTTAGGTATTTATGCAGCACTCAATACAACTTACCCAACCAATCGAGAATACGCCTCAATTTGGTTGAAACGACCTGTTAAAAAGTTTAAACACAAAGCGCCGTTGGCACTAATGCTCAGTGGTGATACTGGAATGAGGCGTGTTTGGCATTTTTTAGACTGCACCCAAAGTTGGATAGATTAATCATAATTGATGAAAAAGCCTAGTACTATCCAAATAAAAACCCAAACTGAGGTGATTTACACCCTGCAGGTATTGAGTGATGATATTGATAATTTATCAACACAAATTACTGAGTTATTGAGCGATAACCAACAACTTCAACATGCGCCAGTGATTTTAGCCATTGAAGATAAAAATATCCAAGCCAATGAATTAGCGATATTGGTAGAAATACTCACTCAACACAATGTTGTTACAGTGGGTGTACGTACCCACAAGCAAGAGTTGATTGATTTTGCTAAGTTTTCAGGTTTGGCAGTATTCGGCGAGGCATTGACATTTGATAAAACTAAAGAAGCTAGTTGTAAAGAAGGAAAAAATCAATCTTTTAAGCCTTGTCTTGAACAAGCCTATCAGCCGCCGCATATTATCAATAATAAAGTACGGGCATCAGCACAAATAGTAACTAAAGAGCGCGATTTGGTTTTGTTAAATACGGTTAAAGCAGGCGCAGAAGTGATGGCAGATGGAAGTATTTTTGCCTATAAAGAAGTTGCTGGTAAGATTTTTGCTGGTATTTCTGGCGATAAGCAAGCCATTATTTTTATTCAATCATTTAATGCACAATTGGCTTGTATTGCTGGTGTTTATAGGCGATTTGACAAAACAGACCCCAAACTTTATGCGCGCCCAGTGGTAATTAGTCTGGTCGAGGATAGACTAAATTTTCAGATAGTGTGAGAATTTTATGAATACAAATGATTTTTTGCTAGAATTAGGTACAGAAGAGTTGCCACCTAAATTATTACCACAACTCTCCAAAGCCCTGAGCGATAATTTAAGTACCCAGTTGAGTGTACTTAATTTGGCTTATAACAAGGTTGAATCTTTTGCTACGCCACGTCGTTTGGCGGTATTGGTACGTGATTTGCAATTACAACAAGACAGTCAAGTGATTGAGCGTAGAGGCCCCAGTATGAGTGCACCAGAGCAGGCAATTGTAGGTTTTGCTAAATCTTGCGGTGTGACGAAAGCGGATTTGACACAAAAGATTTTTGGTAAGACCAATTATTATTATTTTAGCCAACAACAACCCAGCTTAAAAACCATTAATTTACTGCCAGAGATTGTTGTTACAGCGATTAAAAAAATACCGATTAAGCGCCCAATGCGCTGGGGTGATTTGGATTTTAATTTTGTACGTCCGAGTCGTTGGTTGGTAATGTTACTGGGTAATGAAGTGGTTAATGCTTCGGTAATGGGGCTTGAAAGTGGCAATATCACTCGCGGCTTGCGCTTTACTGGCAAGACACAATTTTGCATTACTAATGCGAGTGATTATCGACAAACTGTATTTGCTAACGCACAAATTGAAGTGGATTTTACCGTACGTAGGGCGCTAATTCGTCAACAAATCACACAAGTGGCAGCTAAGCAAAAGTCAAACGCCGTGATTGACGAAGCTTTGCTTAGTGAGGTGTGTGCTTTGGTTGAGTATCCTTATGCATTTTTTGGAAGTTTTGATGCAAATTTTTTAGCCATGCCTGAAGAAGTGCTTATTTCCGTCATGAAATCACATCAAAAATATTTCCACATGGTAGATGATAATGGAGAATTATTACCCACTTTTATTTCTGTAGCTAACATTAAGTCCAGTGATTTATCAGTGATTATTAAAGGCAACGAGAGAGTTATTGCACCACGCCTGAGCGATGCGGAATTTTTTTGGGAGCAAGATAAATTTGCCACGCTTGAGTCACGTTTGGCAAAATTAGACAGCGTTTTATTCATGGATGGGTTAGGTTCAATGTCTGATAAAGCCAGGCGTATTGAGTCATTATCAACCTACATTGCCAATTTGATTGGTGCAAATGTTGAGCACAGTGCACGCGCAGGCTTACTTGCTAAAACGGATTTAGTTACTGATATGGTGGGTGAGTTTGCTGATTTACAAGGGGTTATGGGCGGCTATTATGCACTAAATGATGGTGAAAATATTGCCGTAGCAACGGCTATTAGTGAACATTATCACCCCAGATTTTCAGGCGATGACCTGCCATCAACCCAAGAAGGGTTAGTAGTTGCCATTGCTGATAAGGTTGATAGCATTGTTGGCATTTATGGCATTGGACAAAAACCGACTGGCTCAAAAGACCTATATGCCTTAAAACGTGCAGGACTGGGCTTATTACGAATGGTTATTGAATCAAAATTACAATTGGATTTGTTAGGGTTGATTGTTAAATCAGCTGGGTTATACAAATTTGATAACGATATTGCGATTGAAATTTATCATTTTATATTGGAACGATTAGATGCTTACTATCAAGACAGAGGTATTGATAAAGCAGTTGTAAAAGCAGTATTGTCGGTTAGAAAAAATAGCGAGCTCAAGCATAATTCTGTTTACGATTGGCATTTACGCATTCAAGCGTTGAATGTTTTTATGCAGGATGAAAACTCTAAGAGTTTAATACAAGCCAATAAGCGTATTAAAAATATACTAAAAGGTAGTAGTCCAGCAGAAGTGGATGAAAATTTTACTACTCAGTATGATAAAAATCTTTTTGACGCCATTGTCAAAATTGCTAAAATTGTGAAAAATAACAACGATTACATGGTGGTTTTAAAAGAATTTTTACAACTCAAACCTGTGATTGATGAGTTTTTTGACAATGTCATGGTCAATGATGAAAATCCAAACATTAGAAATCAAAGATTAAAACTAATGAGTGAAATCAGAAACTTGTTTTTGCGTGTTGCTGACATTACTTACCTGTCCAAATGAAGGCTTTAATTCAACGTGTGAGTAGTGCTAAAGTTGAGGTAAATACAACACTAGTTGGCAAAATTAATCAAGGGGTTTTGATTTTTTTAGGCATTGAAAAACTAGATGAGAAACCTCAGGCGGATAAAATGATTAAAAAAATATTAACCTACCGCGTATTTTGTGATGAGCAAAATAAAATGAATTTATCACTCGCTGATATTAATGCTGGCGTGCTTGTAGTTTCTCAATTTACTTTAGTAGCTGATACTAAAACAGGCACACGCGCTGGATTTTCAAGCGCAAAATCACCCGCATTGGCGAAAGAATTATATGATTATTTTTTAAGCCAAATTAAGAAAATTCACGCACCAGTCGCCAGTGGGGTGTTTGGTGCTGATATGCAAGTATCGCTCACTAATGATGGACCTGTTACTTTCTTTCTTTCATGCTAGATTTTATCAATCAGCTCGTCATAGATTACCAAGATTATTTTATTTGGATGGGGATTGTCTCAACCGTTGTATTTGTTGTTAGTCTTGCATTGATGCCATATTTACTGGGGCTGATTGATGAAAATTATTTTGTTGGGCTGGGTAAGCACCAGCTGAAAGTTAAAAATTTTACTCATTTATTGATTGTGATTATTAAAAGTTTATTAGGATTTATTTTATTGGTTGTTGGTGTGATTATGCTGATAACACCAGGTCAAGGTTTGATTAGTATTTTATTGGGTTTATTTTTGGTGGAATTTCCTAACAAGTATAAATGGGAGTTAAAACTGATTCATCACAATCCAACTTTTAAAATGCTTAACTGGTTACGCGCAAAGGCAAATAAACCACCATTTAATAGATAGGCAGTGATAGCAATGATAAAAATGTATGGCATTAAAAATTGCGACACCATTAAAAAAGCACAAAATTTTTTAAGCACTCATGGGCTTGCTTATGAGTTTATTGATTTTCAAAATAATCCCATTAATGAGGCAACATTGCAAAGTTTTGTTGACGCGATAGGCTGGGAGGCGTTAATTAACAAACGCTCAACCACTTATCGAAATTTGAGCGATGAGCAAAAACACAATATTGATATAGTGCTGACATTAAAAAACCCAACTCTTATTAAACGCCCAGTGTTAGTCATAGACACTCATGTGAGAGTTGGGTTTAGTGAAAAATTGTATGCAGATTTGGTCTAGTTTTTGGCTTCCTGTTGTGCTATTTCTTTGCGCACCAGCTCCATATCCAGACTTTTGGCTTTATTGATTACATTTTCCAAGTCAGTGCCCGACATTGCGCCAGGTTGTGAGAAGATAGCGATTTGCTGCCTAAAAATCATCAGGGTTGGAATGGAGCGAATTTGGAATTGAGCGCCTAATTCTTGCTCATCTTCAGTGTTGATTTTGGCAAATACCACCTCGCGTTCAAATTTGTTGGAAATTTCATCATAAGTAGGGGCAAACTGCTTGCAAGGCCCACACCAAGGTGCCCAAAAATCTAAAATAACAATATCGTTGTCTTTGATTGTTGCATCAAAATTGTCTTTTGTGAGTTCTAATACTGCCATGACATATACTCCTTTAAATTCTAAAAAAGTGGAAGTATATCATATAATCATGATATACATTGTAAAAATTAATTCGATGCTAAAATTTTCCCATGCAAATATTAGGAATAGACCCAGGTTCAAGAATTACTGGTTTTGGCTTGATTGATGTTAATAAACTAAAATTTACCTACATTGCCAGTGGCTGCATTCGTACCAAAGGTGAGTTGAGCGAGCGCATTACCACTATTTTTATTGAAATCGATGAGCTTGTTAAGCAATATCAGCCTGATGTGCTGGTGATTGAGCGTGCTTTTATGCGTCCTGATCGTCCTAATCCAGATGCCGCAATCAAACTGGGGCATGCGCGTGGGGCGGTTATCTGTGCAGCAGGCGTGAATCAAATTCAGATCGTAGAATACAGTCCTAATCAAATTAAAAAAGCCGTGGTTGGTAAGGGACACGCTACTAAAGACCAAGTGTCTTACATGATACAAGAATCCTTAAAACTCAGTAAAGCACCCCAATCTGATGCTGCAGATGCGTTAGCAGGGGCAGTTTGCCATGCTTATCATTGTCTTTAGGCACCTTTTAACCAAAGTACAGTTTAATATCGCCAAAGTTAGGTAGTGTTGCGACCACCGCTTTGAGTTTTTTCAAGATTTTATTAGCATCGTTACCTGTAGATAGGCAACTGAGTGGCAAAAAGAAGTCTGCATGAATTTTTCCCTCTAAGTAATGCAGTTGAATGCGCTGAATTTCTCCATCACATTGGTTATTAAATAGGGCTTTATTTAGAAGTCCAAGTGCTACTGCACGTTCTGGTAAATTTTCATAAGGCGCATTTATTTCATCATCTTCTGGGTCAATATGTACGGTTACGTCTTGTAGGTTTTCTAGGCATTGTTTCGCCACGCGCTCAACACTAACACTAATCATATGCCCTTCGCTAACGCTTAAAAAAGGATCTACTTGTACATGCACATCACAAGAAATTAGATGTCCAATTTTTCTAGTGCGTAGTGAATGCACGTTGTTCACCCCGCTAATTTGCCCAATTACATATTTTAATTGTTGAACTTGTTCGCTATCAATTGAGGTATCTACCAATTCTTTGGTGGCACTGAGTCCAAGCCCCCAAGCGATATAAATTACCATTAACCCAACAATAATTGCAGCAATACTATCTAAATATAAATAGCCATTTAAACTGCCCACAATACCAACAAACACCACAATTGATGAAAGCGCATCTGAGCGATGATGCCAAGCATTGGCACTTAGCATGGAGGATTTATAAGTTTTGGCAACCTTGAGTGTATACCAATACAAGGCTTCTTTGGATAAGATTGACACCCCAGCAACACTTAAAAGCAGCATATTGTGTGTCAGTGAAATAGGATTGGATAATCTATCAAAGGCATCCAGAATAATTCCTGTACCGATAATCGCTAAGACGATGCTCAGACCTAATGTAGCGAGCGTCTCGAACCGCTCATGGCCATACGGATGCTCCTCATCAGGCACTTCGCTTGAGTATTTGGCAGCATACCACACCACACCATCAGATACTAAATCAGAAAATGAGTGAATGCCATCAGCAATTAGTGCGCCAGAATGACCTATGACACCAGCGATAATTTTAGAACTTGCTAATAAAAAATCACCTACAGCACCGATGATGGTAATTTTTTGACTAGCGCGGGTGCGTATTATTGAATCCATTGAGATAAAGTTACAAGTTACAAGACGATTAATTTTAGCAGTTTTGGCGTTATTATTCGAGCAAGGTGAAAATAATGACAATATTGCGCTTGATATAGTCGCGTTAAATGGATACACCAATGATGGAAAGTAGGGTTTTTCTGTTGGTCGTATGTATCTACCATTTAGCGGGTATGAAACCCATGTCATCTTTAATCCAGTAGCTTTAGATTTGGGCGAGAGCAATGACGAAGCATTGTTGTTAAATGTTAATGTTGCTAAAGGTTTTCTACCAGTATTTGGAGGGCACCCAATACAGTGGGCGATAATTCAGATATTTCATTTAATTATGAAGCATAAACTTTTGCTTTTGGTATTGATTGGATTGATGATTTAGTAGCGACCAGTAGTCAAAGCACTTTAGCAGTATACGCGCAAGCCACTTTTGATAGTGCTACTTTCATTGTTGAGCGTATTTATTGGCTCAGATTGATGGTGTGAATGAGGCAAAATCAACTCAGTATGAAATAAGTTATGCACTAGACGATTGGAGTTTTGCTGCGGCTCATAACAATATTGGTAATGTTAACACCTTTGTTATTACTTATGGATTGGGGCAGGGCACTAATTTAGCGGCCGAATACAAAACTAAGGACAGAACTGATAATACTGGCGATGTTAAGGTTGTTAGCGTGCAATTGGCGCATGAAATTCTAAAGATTGACAATGCAAATGATAATAGGTATTATTCGCATTTTAACAAACCACTTATTAGGAAAATAACATGATTCAGATTCCCAGTTTTATTGTTGGATTTAGAGAGGGGCTAGAGGCATTTTTGTTAATTGCGATTGTATTGAAATACATTAGCAAAATTGGCAAATCACATCTCAAAGACAAAGTCATGCAAGGCGCTTTAGCAGGGTTAGGAATATCTATCGTACTAGGTTTGTTACTGAGCCTATTTGCTGATTATTTAGGCGGTGTTTCCAGTTTGACCAAACTTTGGGAGAGTGTGGCGAGTTTTCTGGCATTGTTATTGGTGTCGTTTTTTATTGTGTGGATGATTCGCCACGGCAATAATATCTCTCAACACATTGCTGATGAATTAGGTGCCAACATTTCTGCTAATGCGCTATTTTGGGTATCACTTATCATCATTGCACGAGAAGGCACTGAGATTGCCATTTTTTCATTTGCAGGAAAATACCCTTTTGATATTATTATTTTTGGCGTTGTAACTTCCTTGATATTGGCAATATTGGTTTTTTATTCGCTGTTTAAGGTTAATTTGTCGTTTTTGTTTAAGGTAACCTTAGGCTATCTAATTTTACAAGCTGGATTTTTACTTGGCTATTCTTTACATGAGGGTTTTTCGGCTTTAAAAGGTTACGGCATGATTGATGCCAATCATTTTGTTTTTGACAAATTGTTTAATCTATCAAGTACTGTTTTTAGCCATAAAGACGGCGTACTCGGCATACCATTACATGTACTATTTGGCTGGTATTCTAAGCCTGAGTGGGTGCAATTTTTGGTGCAATATTTATTTACTTTTTCCATGTTTTCCTACTGGCTTTTTTACCACAAAAATTATGAATAAAAATCGTACAATTACTTCAAGTACAGTTATTTTAACCTTGTTATTTTTCACCTCTGTATAAGCAAATGCGGACAAAATAGCACTCGGTAGGAACTTTTTAATGATGTGAGCTTGTATTTGCACCTACATAGTAGTTTTGTTTCATCTCTGCGCCTTTGATAATTAAAAAAGTAAAAAATACACTTGCATCGGCATTTCTTTGTTAAAATGCTGTCCTAATGAAAAAGCAGACCTTATCCTTAGGCAAACCTTTATTAATCAGGCTAAAAGCATTCTGGCTGAAAACAATAGTAAACCAACCATGGCGGTTGTTAGTCTTATGAGTGGCCTACAAAGACCTTATGTGACTAAGGCTTTCAAAAACACCTCAAAACAAATAACACAACTGGATGAGTATTCCTTACCGAGTGATCGACAAATGGTTAGTAAGAGATTAGGACAAGAGATTAATTACCTTACCAAAAACAAAGAGATTGACTTTGTTACCTTGGTCAAAGAAACTCACAAAGATTTAGCCGCCAAAATCATTCTCAATGAATTGCAAAGACTAGGTATGATGGAAGTCAGTAAAAACAAGAAAGCACGCCTCAGTTTTTTTGATTCTAAGCGAATGAGTCAAGAAGAGAAACATTTAAGGATCAGACAAAAGAGGGAAGGTTAAAGGTTGGAAGTGTATTGCTTTTATGAAAAAACAGCATAAACCTTAAGCTTCAAAAGTTGCAATTATTGCAAATGTTATGAAAAAAGATTTTATTGATGGCTTAATTAACATATTTTCCACTCCTAATGAGGTGATTGAACTGCCAAATGTGGAGAGTTTTGCCCAGGCTGAAGTAACTGACAATGGCTTTGATATTCATTTTAAATTCCCTGATGGTAATGAAATTGTCGTTGTTTATGGTAGTGTGCTTACTTCGTTAGGCAATGATTTAAGTTTTATCCTCTCTGATGGATCAACGCATCAATTGTCAACGCTAACCCGTTCGAATGTTGAAGAGGTTGAAATTACTGATAAGCCTACGCAACACAGTGCAGCTAACTTGTCTGCTAGTTCTTTTGCTCCTGCCACCCAACTTGGACAAAAACAACCAATCGAAGAGGAGTTAAAAAAGCAAAAAACACTCGCCGAAGAAGAGGCAAAAATACAATCTTTAGAGGTAGAGGAAATTATAGTACGTAGCGGGGAGAGCCAGCTGATTCAAACTGGACTGGGGCGACATTATCAGCTTCTTTTGCAAGAATCTGGACAGGAGCCAGTAGATACCTTTTATCTCATCGCCAAAAAGGCGGATGATAATTTAATAGTATTACTCAAAAATAACACTATCGTTACTTTTGACAATTACTTTAATTTATGTGTTGATTTTGAATGTGTAGTCTCTTTGCCTGGTGACGACGGCTTACATATTATTTCATCGCAAATTAAGCCTCTATTACTGCTAGCTGAAGGTAGCAGTATTGTTTATTTTTATGGAGAACAAGATGAGGCTGCTATTGTAACAGATGTCTCCAAGTCTGCCTCACTTGAAGAAGTCGCAGCAGTTGTCGTGCCAGAAACAGCTGAGAATTATGCATGGGCTGTGATTATAGGTGCTGGCTTCGTAAGGTCTATTACTGACAATGACAACGCCACCATTACTGACAATGACAACGCCGCTGGTACCATTGGTGCAGCCTTGAGTGCCACCAGCGGGGCGGAAGGCGGGCGGAAGGCGGCGCTGACATTACCTACACCGTGACCTTAACTGAGGTCAACAACACCGGTGATGACATTAGCTTTAGTATCCGTAGTAGTGGCGGTAGTGCCACTACGCGCTGGGGTCTACGCGGCCTTCCCAACTGGGGTCATCACTGTGGCCAATGGGGCCAGCACTGGCAGCTTTAGTGTGAGTGTGACCGATGATACTGACTTTGAGAACGATGAGACCCTAATTGCCACTATCACTAATCCCTCTGACCCGGCTGTTACGATCAACACGGCCAGTGCTACGGCCACCATTACTGACAATGACAACGCCGCTGGTACCATTGGTGCAGCCTTGAGTGCCACCAGCGGGGCGGAAGGCGGCGCTGACATTACCTACACCGTGACCTTAACTGAGGTCAACAACACCGGTGATGACATTAGCTTTAGTATCCGTAGTAGTGGCGGTAGTGCCACCGCTGGGGATGACTACGCGGCCTTCCCAACTGGGGTCATCACTGTGGCCAATGGGGCCAGCACTGGCAGCTTTAGTGTGAGTGTGACCGATGATACTGACTTTGAGAACGATGAGACCCTAATTGCCACTATCACTAATCCCTCTGACCCGGCTGTTACGATCAACACGGCCAGTGCTACGGCCACCATTACTGACAATGACAACGCCGCTGGTACCATTGGTGCAGCCTTGAGTGCCACCAGCGGGGCGGAAGGCGGCGCTGACATTACCTACACCGTGACCTTAACTGAGGTCAACAACACCGGTGACGACATTAGCTTTAGTATCCGTAGTAGTGGCGGTAGTGCCACCGCTGGGGATGACTACGCGGCCTTCCCAACTGGGGTCATCACTGTGGCCAATGGGGCCAGCACTGGCAGCTTTAGTGTGAGTGTGACCGATGATACTGACTTTGAGAACGATGAGACCCTAATTGCCACTATCACTAATCCCTCTGACCCGGCTGTTACGATCAACACGGCCAGTGCTACGGCCACCATTACTGACAATGACAACGCCGCTGGTACCATTGGTGCAGCCTTGAGTGCCACCAGCGGGGCGGAAGGCGGCGCTGACATTACCTACACCGTGACCTTAACTGAGGTCAACAACACCGGTGACGACATTAGCTTTAGTATCCGTAGTAGTGGCGGTAGTGCCACCGCTGGGGATGACTACGCGGCCTTCCCAACTGGGGTCATCACTGTGGCCAATGGGGCCAGCACTGGCAGCTTTAGTGTGAGTGTGACCGATGATACTGACTTTGAGAACGATGAGACCCTAATTGCCACTATCACTAATCCCTCTGACCCGGCTGTTACGATCAACACGGCCAGTGCTACGGCCACCATTACTGACAATGACAACGCCGCTGGTACCATTGGTGCAGCCTTGAGTGCCACCAGCGGGGCGGAAGGCGGCGCTGACATTACCTACACCGTGACCTTAACTGAGGTCAACAACACCGGTGATGACATTAGCTTTAGTATCCGTAGTAGTGGCGGTAGTGCCACCGCTGGGGATGACTACGCGGCCTTCCCAACTGGGGTCATCACTGTGGCCAATGGGGCCAGCACTGGCAGCTTTAGTGTGAGTGTGACCGATGATACTGACTTTGAGAACGATGAGACCCTAATTGCCACTATCACTAATCCCTCTGACCCGGCTGTTACGATCAACACGGCCAGTGCTACGGCCACCATTACTGACAATGACAACGCCGCTGGTACCATTGGTGCAGCCTTGAGTGCCACCAGCGGGGCGGAAGGCGGCGCTGACATTACCTACACCGTGACCTTAACTGAGGTCAACAACACCGGTGATGACATTAGCTTTAGTATCCGTAGTAGTGGCGGTAGTGCCACCGCTGGGGATGACTACGCGGCCTTCCCAACTGGGGTCATCACTGTGGCCAATGGGGCCAGCACTGGCAGCTTTAGTGTGAGTGTGACCGATGATACTGACTTTGAGAACGATGAGACCCTAATTGCCACTATCACTAATCCCTCTGACCCGGCTGTTACGATCAACACGGCCAGTGCTACGGCCACCATTACTGACAATGACAACGCCGCTGGTACCATTGGTGCAGCCTTGAGTGCCACCAGCGGGGCGGAAGGCGGCGCTGACATTACCTACACCGTGACCTTAACTGAGGTCAACAACACCGGTGACGACATTAGCTTTAGTATCCGTAGTAGTGGCGGTAGTGCCACCGCTGGGGATGACTACGCGGCCTTCCCAACTGGGGTCATCACTGTGGCCAATGGGGCCAGCACTGGCAGCTTTAGTGTGAGTGTGACCGATGATACTGACTTTGAGAACGATGAGACCCTAATTGCCACTATCACTAATCCCTCTGACCCGGCTGTTACGATCAACACGGCCAGTGCTACGGCCACCATTACTGACAATGACAACGCCGCTGGTACCATTGGTGCAGCCTTGAGTGCCACCAGCGGGGCGGAAGGCGGCGCTGACATTACCTACACCGTGACCTTAACTGAGGTCAACAACACCGGTGATGACATTAGCTTTAGTATCCGTAGTAGTGGCGGTAGTGCCACCGCTGGGGATGACTACGCGGCCTTCCCAACTGGGGTCATCACTGTGGCCAATGGGGCCAGCACTGGCAGCTTTAGTGTGAGTGTGACCGATGATACTGACTTTGAGAACGATGAGACCCTAATTGCCACTATCACTAATCCCTCTGACCCGGCTGTTACGATCAACACGGCCAGTGCTACAGCCACCATTACTGACAATGACAACGCCGCTGGTACCATTGGTGCAGCCTTGAGTGCCACCAGCGGGGCGGAAGGCGGCGCTGACATTACCTACACCGCGGAAGGCGGCGCTGACATTACCTACACCGTGACCTTAACTGAGGTCAACAACACCGGTGATGACATTAGCTTTAGTATCCGTAGTAGTGGCGGTAGTGCCACCGCTGGGGATGACTACGCGGCCTTCCCAACTGGGGTCATCACTGTGGCCAATGGGGCCAGCACTGGCAGCTTTAGTGTGAGTGTGACCGATGATACTGACTTTGAGAACGATGAGACCCTAATTGCCACTATCACTAATCCCTCTGACCCGGCTGTTACGATCAACACGGCCAGTGCTACGGCCACGATCAACACGGCCAGTGCTACGGCCACCATTACTGACAATGACAACGCCGCTGGTACCATTGGTGCAGCCTTGAGTGCCACCAGCGGGGCGGAAGGCGGCGCTGACATTACCTACACCGTGACCTTAACTGAGGTCAACAACACCGGTGATGACATTAGCTTTAGTATCCGTAGTAGTGGCGGTAGTGCCACCGCTGGGGATGACTACGCGGCCTTCCCAACTGGGGTCATCACTGTGGCCAATGGGGCCAGCACTGGCAGCTTTAGTGTGAGTGTGACCGATGATACTGACTTTGAGAACGATGAGACCCTAATTGCCACTATCACTAATCCCTCTGACCCGGCTGTTACGATCAACACGGCCAGTGCTACGGCCACCATTACTGACAATGACAACGCCGCTGGTACCATTGGTGCAGCCTTGAGTGCCACCAGCGGGGCGGAAGGCGGCGCTGACATTACCTACACCGTGACCTTAACTGAGGTCAACAACACCGGTGATGACATTAGCTTTAGTATCCGTAGTAGTGGCGGTAGTGCCACCGCTGGGGATGACTACGCGGCCTTCCCAACTGGGGTCATCACTGTGGCCAATGGGGCCAGCACTGGCAGCTTTAGTGTGAGTGTGACCGATGATACTGACTTTGAGAACGATGAGACCCTAATTGCCACTATCACTAATCCCTCTGACCCGGCTGTTACGATCAACACGGCCAGTGCTACAGCCACCATTACTGACAATGACAACGCCGCTGGTACCATTGGTGCAGCCTTGAGTGCCACCAGCGGGGCGGAAGGCGGCGCTGACATTACCTACACCGTGACCTTAACTGAGGTCAACAACACCGGTGATGACATTAGCTTTAGTATCCGTAGTAGTGGCGGTAGTGCCACCGCTGGGGATGACTACGCGGCCTTCCCAACTGGGGTCATCACTGTGGCCAATGGGGCCAGCACTGGCAGCTTTAGTGTGAGTGTGACCGATGATACTGACTTTGAGAACGATGAGACCCTAATTGCCACTATCACTAATCCCTCTGACCCGGCTGTTACGATCAACACGGCCAGTGCTACGGCCACCATTACTGACAATGACAACGCCGCTGGTACCATTGGTGCAGCCTTGAGTGCCACCAGCGGGGCGGAAGGCGGCGCTGACATTACCTACACCGTGACCTTAACTGAGGTCAACAACACCGGTGACGACATTAGCTTTAGTATCCGTAGTAGTGGCGGTAGTGCCACCGCTGGGGATGACTACGCGGCCTTCCCAACTGGGGTCATCACTGTGGCCAATGGGGCCAGCACTGGCAGCTTTAGTGTGAGTGTGACCGATGATACTGACTTTGAGAACGATGAGACCCTAATTGCCACTATCACTAATCCCTCTGACCCGGCTGTTACGATCAACACGGCCAGTGCTACGGCCACCATTACTGACAATGACAACGCCGCTGGTACCATTGGTGCAGCCTTGAGTGCCACCAGCGGGGCGGAAGGCGGCGCTGACATTACCTACACCGTGACCTTAACTGAGGTCAACAACACCGGTGATGACATTAGCTTTAGTATCCGTAGTAGTGGCGGTAGTGCCACCGCTGGGGATGACTACGCGGCCTTCCCAACTGGGGTCATCACTGTGGCCAATGGGGCCAGCACTGGCAGCTTTAGTGTGAGTGTGACCGATGATACTGACTTTGAGAACGATGAGACCCTAATTGCCACTATCACTAATCCCTCTGACCCGGCTGTTACGATCAACACGGCCAGTGCTACAGCCACCATTACTGACAATGACAACGCCGCTGGTACCATTGGTGCAGCCTTGAGTGCCACCAGCGGGGCGGAAGGCGGCGCTGACATTACCTACACCGTGACCTTAACTGAGGTCAACAACACCGGTGATGACATTAGCTTTAGTATCCGTAGTAGTGGCGGTAGTGCCACCGCTGGGGATGACTACGCGGCCTTCCCAACTGGGGTCATCACTGTGGCCAATGGGGCCAGCACTGGCAGCTTTAGTGTGAGTGTGACCGATGATACTGACTTTGAGAACGATGAGACCCTAATTGCCACTATCACTAATCCCTCTGACCCGGCTGTTACGATCAACACGGCCAGTGCTACGGCCACCATTACTGACAATGACAACGCCGCTGGTACCATTGGTGCAGCCTTGAGTGCCACCAGCGGGGCGGAAGGCGGCGCTGACATTACCTACACCGTGACCTTAACTGAGGTCAACAACACCGGTGACGACATTAGCTTTAGTATCCGTAGTAGTGGCGGTAGTGCCACCGCTGGGGATGACTACGCGGCCTTCCCAACTGGGGTCATCACTGTGGCCAATGGGGCCAGCACTGGCAGCTTTAGTGTGAGTGTGACCGATGATACTGACTTTGAGAACGATGAGACCCTAATTGCCACTATCACTAATCCCTCTGACCCGGCTGTTACGATCAACACGGCCAGTGCTACGGCCACCATTACTGACAATGACAACGCCGCTGGTACCATTGGTGCAGCCTTGAGTGCCACCAGCGGGGCGGAAGGCGGCGCTGACATTACCTACACCGTGACCTTAACTGAGGTCAACAACACCGGTGATGACATTAGCTTTAGTATCCGTAGTAGTGGCGGTAGTGCCACCGCTGGGGATGACTACGCGGCCTTCCCAACTGGGGTCATCACTGTGGCCAATGGGGCCAGCACTGGCAGCTTTAGTGTGAGTGTGACCGATGATACTGACTTTGAGAACGATGAGACCCTAATTGCCACTATCACTAATCCCTCTGACCCGGCTGTTACGATCAACACGGCCAGTGCTACAGCCACCATTACTGACAATGACAACGCCGCTGGTACCATTGGTGCAGCCTTGAGTGCCACCAGCGGGGCGGAAGGCGGCGCTGACATTACCTACACCGTGACCTTAACTGAGGTCAACAACACCGGTGATGACATTAGCTTTAGTATCCGTAGTAGTGGCGGTAGTGCCACCGCTGGGGATGACTACGCGGCCTTCCCAACTGGGGTCATCACTGTGGCCAATGGGGCCAGCACTGGCAGCTTTAGTGTGAGTGTGACCGATGATACTGACTTTGAGAACGATGAGACCCTAATTGCCACTATCACTAATCCCTCTGACCCGGCTGTTACGATCAACACGGCCAGTGCTACGGCCACCATTACTGACAATGACAACGCCGCTGGTACCATTGGTGCAGCCTTGAGTGCCACCAGCGGGGCGGAAGGCGGCGCTGACATTACCTACACCGTGACCTTAACTGAGGTCAACAACACCGGTGACGACATTAGCTTTAGTATCCGTAGTAGTGGCGGTAGTGCCACCGCTGGGGATGACTACGCGGCCTTCCCAACTGGGGTCATCACTGTGGCCAATGGGGCCAGCACTGGCAGCTTTAGTGTGAGTGTGACCGATGATACTGACTTTGAGAACGATGAGACCCTAATTGCCACTATCACTAATCCCTCTGACCCGGCTGTTACGATCAACACGGCCAGTGCTACGGCCACCATTACTGACAATGACAACGCCGCTGGTACCATTGGTGCAGCCTTGAGTGCCACCAGCGGGGCGGAAGGCGGCGCTGACATTACCTACACCGTGACCTTAACTGAGGTCAACAACACCGGTGATGACATTAGCTTTAGTATCCGTAGTAGTGGCGGTAGTGCCACCGCTGGGGATGACTACGCGGCCTTCCCAACTGGGGTCATCACTGTGGCCAATGGGGCCAGCACTGGCAGCTTTAGTGTGAGTGTGACCGATGATACTGACTTTGAGAACGATGAGACCCTAATTGCCACTATCACTAATCCCTCTGACCCGGCTGTTACGATCAACACGGCCAGTGCTACAGCCACCATTACTGACAATGACAACGCCGCTGGTACCATTGGTGCAGCCTTGAGTGCCACCAGCGGGGCGGAAGGCGGCGCTGACATTACCTACACCGTGACCTTAACTGAGGTCAACAACACCGGTGATGACATTAGCTTTAGTATCCGTAGTAGTGGCGGTAGTGCCACCGCTGGGGATGACTACGCGGCCTTCCCAACTGGGGTCATCACTGTGGCCAATGGGGCCAGCACTGGCAGCTTTAGTGTGAGTGTGACCGATGATACTGACTTTGAGAACGATGAGACCCTAATTGCCACTATCACTAATCCCTCTGACCCGGCTGTTACGATCAACACGGCCAGTGCTACGGCCACCATTACTGACAATGACAACGCCGCTGGTACCATTGGTGCAGCCTTGAGTGCCACCAGCGGGGCGGAAGGCGGCGCTGACATTACCT